>NZ_JAFBCE010000001.1:0-1200000 GCF_016907555.1 Microbacterium laevaniformans | reverse complement strand
GAGGCGGTATCGATCCCCGTCATGGCGAAGGCGCGCATCGGCCACTTCGTCGAGGCGCAGGTGCTCCAGGAGCTCGGCGTGGACTACATCGACGAGTCCGAGGTGCTCTCACCGGCCGACTATGTGAACCACATCGACAAGTGGAACTTCACCGTCCCGTTCGTCTGCGGCGCGACCAACCTCGGGGAGGCGCTGCGGCGCATCACCGAGGGGGCGGCGATGATCCGCTCCAAGGGCGAGGCGGGCACCGGCGACGTGTCGGAGGCCATGAAGCACATCCGCAAGATCCGCGGCGAGATCGCCGCGCTCGGGGCGCTGTCGCGCGACGAGCTGTATGTCGCGGCCAAGGAGCTGCAGGCACCGTACGAGCTCGTCGCCGAGATCGCCGAGACCGGCACGCTCCCGGTCGTGCTGTTCGTCGCCGGCGGGGTCGCCACACCCGCCGATGCAGCGATGATGATGCAGCTCGGCGCCGACGGCGTCTTCGTCGGCTCGGGGATCTTCAAGAGCGGCGACCCGGCGGCCCGTGCCGCCGCGATCGTGAAGGCGACCACGTTCTTCGACGACCCGAAGGTCATCGCGGATGTCTCGCGCGGCCTCGGCGAGGCCATGGTCGGCATCAACGTCGCCGACCTGCCGGCTCCGCACCGGCTCGCCGAGCGCGGATGGTGACGTCCGGGATGCCGCGAGTCGGCGTCCTCGCCCTCCAGGGGGACGTCCGCGAGCACGTCCGGAGCCTGGAGACGCTGGGCGCGGAGGTCGTCGCGGTGCGCCGCCCTGAGGAGCTCGCAACCGTCTCGGGGCTCGTGATCCCGGGCGGCGAGTCCAGCGTGATCGACAAGCTGGCGCGGACGTTCGGTATGCAGCAGCCGATCCGTGAGGCCCTCGCAGGCGGGATGCCGGCGTACGGCACGTGCGCCGGGCTCATCCTCCTGGCGGACCGCATCACCGACGGCATCCGCGGACAAGAGACCTTCGGGGGGCTCGACATCACCGTGCAGCGCAACGCCTTCGGCTCGCAGGTCGACTCCTTCGAGACGGAGCTCACGGTCGCGGGGTTCGATGAGCCGGTGTCCGCCACCTTCATCCGCGCGCCGCGGGTGGTGGAGACCGGACCGGCCGTCGAGGTGCTGGCTTCCCTGTCGGACGGAGCGATCGTCGCCGTCCGGCAGGGAGCGCTGCTCGGCACCGCGTTCCACCCCGAGGTGTCGGGGGAGACGCGGTTCCACGAACTGTTGCTCGATCTCGTCGCCGCACGCGCGAGCTGAGCGGATGCCGCGACCCGCATCTGCGGATGCGTAGGATCGCGCCATGACACGACGTGCATCGCGGATGATCGGCAGCGCCGCGGCCGGTGCGATCGCGGTCATCGTCCTCACGGGGTGCGCGGCCCACGAGAACGCGGCGGACGCGGCCGCACGCGACGCGGTCGCGGACCTCATCGGCGAGATCTCGCATCGGCAGGCGCCCGACATCGACGGATGGGCGCGGCTGGCTGCGCGCAAGCCACGGGTGACCGGAGCGCGATCACGCTCATCGGCATCACCCCGCAGACCGCGCAGAACCCGATCGACCCGCTGGGCACGCTGTCCTTCCGCGTTGAGATGACCGCGCGCCGCACCGGCATGTGGTCCGCCGAGACCGTGTCGAGCACGTCGTGCTACGCCGTCGACTTCACGAGATACGGCCCGGTCGCGAACGATCGGCCGTGGAGCGATCCCCGCACGGTCCGAGCGAGCGCGATCCTCGCCCGACTCACTGCGCCCACCGGCCCCTACGAGCAGCTCGCCCCCCTCGAGGTCGTGCGGACCGCCGACGGCGCGATCGGCGCCTCGATGGGCACCGAGCGCAGGTGCGTGCTCGTGCGCCGCGTGGACGGCGTCACCGAGCGGGTGTATGCGCCGCGCGTGTACCTGCTGCCAGGCGAGCTCGGCTGCCGCGGAACGACCGCACGCAGCGATCTGCGCCCGCCGCACTGATCCTCGACTCGCGCGCGGTGGCGGCGCGGCGGGCTAACGTGGCGGCATGACGACCTGGGTGGCGTTGCTTCGCGGCGTGAACGTCAACGGCATCACGATCCGCAGCGCGGAGCTGGCGGCGTTGCTGCGCGGGCTCGGATTCGAAGAGGTGAAGACGGTGCTCGCCAGCGGCAACGCCCGTTTCACGGTCGATGTCGACGTCGCCCGGCGCGCGGAGCTGAAGACTCGCATCGAAACGGCCCTGCGTGACCGCTTCGACTACGACGCGTGGATCGTCCTCGTGACGCTCGACGAGCTCGCCGCGGCCGTCACCGCCTACCCCTTCGATGCGGCAGAGCCGAGCCGGCAACCGTACGTCGTCTTCTGCATCGACGTGGCCGTGCGCGATGCGCTGGCGGATGCCGCGGCATCCCTCGACCCGGCGGAGGACCCCACGCACCCCGGAATCGGGGTGGTGTACTGGAGCCCCGAGGTCGGCCGGACGATCGACACCCCGTTCGGAAAGCTCCTCGGGCGCGCGGCGTACAAGCCGACGACGACCACGCGCAATCTGCGCACACTCGTCAAGATCCTCGGCTGAAAAGCAACGGTGTCGCCTGAGTAAACTGGAGACCATGTCCGGACACTCCAAATGGGCCACGACCAAGCACAAGAAGGCGGTCATCGACTCCCGCCGCGCGAAGTCGTGGGCGAAGCTCATCAAGAACATCGAAGTCGCCGCGAAGCTCGGCGGCCCGGACCTGCAGGGGAACCCGACCCTGTTCGACGCGGTCCTCAAGGCCAAGAAGACCTCGGTGCCCAAGGACAACATCGACCGCGCCATCAAGCGCGGCGCCGGCATCGGCGGCGAGTCGGTTGAGTACTCGTCGATCATGTACGAGGGCTACGGACCGAACGGCGTGGCCCTCATGATCGAGTGTCTGACCGATAACAAGAACCGCGCCGCCGCCGAGGTGCGCACCGCCCTCAGCCGCAACGGCGGAACGCTCGCCGACCCCGGCTCGGTCGCCTACAACTTCTCCCGCAAGGGCGTCATCGTCGTGTCCGAAGAGAACACCAGCGAAGACGACGTCATGCTGGCCGCCCTCGAGGCCGGCGCCGAGGAGATCGAGCCGCACGCGCAGGGCTTCGAGGTCATCACCGAGGCATCCGATCTCGTTGCGGTCCGCTCGGCACTGACCGATGCGGGCATCGAGTACGAATCCGCCGACGTCGAGTTCGTGCCGAACCTCAAGGTCGAGATCGACGCCGAGACGGCACGCAAGATCTTCCGCCTGATCGACGCGCTCGAAGACAGCGACGACGTGCAGAACGTCTTCAGCAACTTCGACCTCACCGCCGAGGTTCAGGCCGAGCTCGAGGACGACGAGTAAGCCGCGTTTCGACTCGCTCCTCTCGCGCAACGACCGGGGGCACCGGTCGTTGAGCGAGGGGCGCAGCCGCGAGTCGAAACGCCCCCATCCGCGTCGAGCGCTTAGCGTGGGGGAGTGGCATCCGCTGTGCGCGTCCTCGGCATCGACCCGGGCCTGACCCGGTGCGGCGTCGGCGTCGTCGACGTGCGCCCCGACCGGTCGGCGGCACTCGTCCACGTGGGCGTGGTCCGCTCGGGCGCCGAGCTTCCCGTCGCCGAACGTCTTGCCCTCATCGCGCGGGGGCTGCGGGAGGTGCTCGCGACACACCGCCCGGACGTGGTCGCCGTCGAGCGGGTGTTCGCCCAGCAGAACCGCAGCACGGTGATGGGCACCGCGCAGGCCAGCGGCATCGCACTGCTCCTCGCCGCCGAACACGGCCTGCCCGCCGCCACGCACACTCCCTCCGAGGTCAAGGCGGCGATCACCGGCTACGGCTCCGCCGACAAGCTCCAGGTGCAGACGATGGTCGCCCGGGTATTGCGCCTGAACGCCCTGCCGCAGCCTGCCGACGCCGCGGACGCCCTCGCCATCGCCCTGTGCCACGGGTGGCGGAGAGGTGCCCCGTCGGGCAGCGCCGCCGCCGGGGCGCTCACGCCGGCGCAACGGGCGTGGGCGGATGCCGAGAAGAGAGCGACGCGACGCTGACGACTGCGCACCCCGCACGCGTGTCGATCGAACAAAACTGCGAACGACTGTCTAGGGTGGTGCCATGATCTCCTCGCTGCGCGGCCATGTGCTGCATCTGGACGCCGAGTCGGCGATCGTCGATGTCGGCGGCGTGGGCTTCAGCGTCGCGGTGCCCGCCTCCGTGGCCCGCTCGCTCCACGTCGGCGACGAGACGACGCTGCACACCGCGCTCATCGTACGGGAGGACGCCCTGTCGCTGTTCGGCTTCGCCGATCGCGACGAGCTCACCGTGTTCCATCACCTGCTCAGCGTGTCGGGGGTCGGTCCCAAATCCGCCCTCGGCGTGCTGTCGTCGCTCAGCGTCGACCAGATCGCGCACGCCGTCGCCGACGAGGATGACGCCCCGTTTCGGCGCGTTTCCGGGATCGGTCCCAAGACGGCCAAGCTCATCGTGGTGCAGCTCGCCGGCAAACTTCACGTGACCTCCGCAACAAGCCGGCAGGCTGCCGGCTCCGCCGCCGGCGAGATCGCCGGCCAGGTCGTCGCGGCGCTCACGGCCCTCGGGTGGAACGAGCGCACGAGCGTCGAGGCGGTGACGCTGGTGCTGGATGCCGCGACCGACGCCGACAGGCGGTCGGTGCCGGTGCTGCTCAAGCTCGCTCTGGCCCAGCTGGGTCCCGCCCGTCCGGAGCGCGCCGGTGTCTGAGCCGCACGATCCCGCCCTGGCGCAAGACGATACCGAGCTCGCCGTCGAGGGCGCGCTGCGACCGGCATCCCTCGCCGAGTTCGTCGGTCAGCAGAAGGTGCGCGGACAGCTCCAGCTGCTGCTCGATGCGGCGCGCATCCAACAGCGTCCGCCGGACCACATCCTGCTGTCCGGGCCGCCCGGGCTCGGAAAGACGACTCTCGCGATGATCGTGGCGCACGAGAGCGAGCGCCCCCTGCGACTGTCCAGCGGACCGGCCATCCAGCACGCCGGCGATCTCGCTGCACTGCTGTCGAGCCTGGTGCCCGGCGAGGTGCTCTTCATCGACGAGATCCACCGGATGGCGCGCTCCGCCGAAGAGATGCTCTATCTGGCGATGGAGGATTTCCGCATCGACATCATGGTCGGCAAGGGAGCGGGGGCGACCAGCATCCCACTCGACCTGGCGCCGTTCACCCTCGTCGGCGCGACCACCCGGTCGGGCCTGCTGCCCAACCCGCTGCGCGACCGGTTCGGATTCACCGCGCACCTGGAGTATTACGAACCCGGCGAGCTCGAACAGGTGATTTCGCGCTCGGCAGCGGTCCTCGGCGTCGATCTGCCCCGCACCGCTCGCGCCGAGATCGCCCGACGTTCGCGCGGCACACCCCGCATCGCCAACCGTCTCCTGCGGCGGGTACGCGACTACGTCATCGTGCACGGAAAGAGCGCGTCGTCGGCGACCGATGCGCACGTCGCGGCCGCCTTGGAGCTCTATGACGTCGACGCGATCGGTCTCGACCGCCTCGACCGTGCAGTGCTGGACGCCGTCGTGCGGCGGTTCCGCGGGGGACCGGTCGGCCTCAGCACGCTCGCGGTGACTGTCGGCGAGGAGGCGGAGACGATCGAATCGGTCGTCGAGCCGTACCTGGTGCGGATCGGATTCCTCGGGCGCACGCCGCGAGGACGGGTTGCCACGCCGGAGGCTTACGCGCATCTGCGCGTGCCTCGTCCGGACGGGGCGCTCAGATTCGATGACCTATAATCACAGAAGGCTTCCTGCCGCCCTCTTCAGCGTCGATCCGGCGCGCTCCCGAAAGGTGTATCCGCATGGATTGGATTCTGCTCGTCGCGATGGTGGCGCTGCTCGGCTTCATGTTCTGGAGCTCTCGCAAGCGCGCCGCCAAGATGAAGGCGGAGCAGGAGGCCAAGGCACGGGCGATGCTCCCCGGCGTCAAGGTGCTGCTGCAGGGCGGCCTGTATGGCGTGCTCGTCTCGTACGACGGCGAGGACCTGTCCAAGGCGGCAACCGTCGAGCTCGCGCCCGGGGTCGCCGTCGAGGTCCACAGCCAGGCGATCCTGCGCGTCGTGGATGACGAGGACGGCACCGTCACCGAGGACGAGTTCATCGAAGCCGAGGCCGACCAGGCCGAGTACGAGGGCGATGTCGCCAACGGCGTCATCTCGTCGGTGAGCGACGACCGTGCCGCAGAAGCCGCCGAGAAGGTCGCCGACACGTCGGCCGATTCCGGCGACGCGAAGCCGCACGCCTGATCTCGCTGCACGTTCCCGAAGAAAGCTGACCCTCCGTGGCCACACCCACCCCGGTGCGCCGTGCTTGGCGCGCACTGACCGGACTTCTCGTCATCACGGCACTGCTGTTCGGAGTGAACGCCCTGGGCGTCTACGTCTTCGGCAAGAGCTCCTGGGCGCCTGAGCTCGCGCTCGACCTGCAGGGTGGCACGCAGATCATCCTCGAGGCGAAGACGCCCGACGGCGCCGCACCGACGACCGACCAGATGAACCAGGCCGCGGCCATCATCCGTCAGCGCGTCGATGCGTCGGGTGTCGGCGAAGCCGACATCACGACCCAGGCCGGCAACCAGATCGTGGTTCAGATCCCGGGACAGGCCGACGAGGAGACGCGCAAGCGCATCGAGTCCTCCGCACAGATGCAGCTGCGAGCCGTGCTCGCCACGACAGCGGCGAGCACGTCGTTCGTCGGCCAGGACGGCAACTCCACGCCGTACCCGACGCCCGACCCGTCCCTGCCCGCCACACCCACGGCATCGCCCACCAACGGCAGCGACCTCAGCTGGATCACCCCCGCGCTGCAGGCGAAATTCCTCGCCTACGACTGCGCGAACAAGGAGAACGACCCGGCGAACAGCCCTGCAAACCAGCCGCTGATCGCGTGCGACCCGACCGGCACGGCGAAGTATCTTCTCGGTCCCGTCGAACTCGACGGCTCGTCCATCAGCGATGCCACGAGCGGCATGAACACTCAGAACGGTCAGTGGGTCGTCAACATCGTGTTCGACGATCAGGGAACAAAGATCTTCGGCGAGGTCAGCCAGCGGCTCTACGCGTTCACCCAGGCGGGCAAGACCCCGCAGAACCAGTTCGCCTTCGTTCTGGACGGAGCGGTCATCTCGGCTCCGTCCATGAACGGTGTGATCCTCGACGGCAAGCCGCAGATCAGCGGCTCCTTCAATCAGGAGAGCGCCAAGACGCTCGCCGACCAGCTGAAGTACGGCGCGCTGCCGCTCAGCTTCGGCATCGTGAGCGACAACGCCATCTCGGCGACGCTGGGCTCGCAGCAGCTGCAGATCGGCCTCATCGCGGGCCTCATCGGTCTCGCGCTCGTTGCCCTGTACTCGCTCATCGTGTATCGCGCGCTGGGCTTCGTCATCATCGCCTCTCTCGGCGTGATGGGGGTGCTCACCTACATCACCCTCTGCATCCTGGCCTGGCGCATGGGATTCCGCCTGTCGCTGGCCGGCGTCGCGGGTCTGATCGTCACGATCGGATTCACCGCCGACTCGTTCATCGTCTACTTCGAACGCATCCGCGACGAGCTGCGCGACGGCAAGTCGATCACCGGCGCTGTCGAAGACGGGTGGGGTCGCGCGAAGCGCACCATCTACATCTCGAAGTCGATCAACGTCCTCGCCGCCGTGGTGCTCTACATCCTCGCCGACGCCACCGTGAAGGGCTTCGCGTTCACGCTGGGCCTCACGACGTTGATCGACATCCTGATCTTCATCCTGTTCACCCACCCGGTGCTGCAGCTGCTGGCACGAACGCGGTTCTTCGGCGGGGGCCACCCACTGTCGGGCCTCGATCCCGATGCCCTCGGCGCCGTCTATCGAGGGCGCGCGCAGTTCCGCGCCCCGGTGCTCGACGGCGCGAAGGGCTCGGCTGCGCGACGCGCGGGCCGCTCGCGCGGTGAGGCGGAACGGCGTCAGACCATCGCCGAGCGCAAGCAGGCGGAGCTCGCGGCGAAGAACGCCGGCAGACCGACTTCGACGACGGAGGGAGACGACTGATGCGCTCCATGAACGAGTTCGGTAACGACCTCTACACCGGCAAGACCTCTTTCCCCTTCGTCGGACGTCGCCGCCTGTGGTTCATCATCGCCGCAGCCCTGGTCATCGCGGCCGCCCTCGTGCCGCTGTTTCGGCCGATCCAGTTCTCGATCGAGTTCACCGGCGGATCGCAGTTCACCGTCAACCAGGTCGCGAACCCCGACCAGACGGCCGCGACCGCAGCGGTGCAGTCCGTGGTTCCCGGAGCGACGACGAAGGTCACGACCATCGGTTCGGACGCGCTTCGCATCCAGACCGACCAGATGACCAACACGGAGACCCAGGCCGTCACCACCGCCTTGGCGCAGAAGTTCGCCGTGCAGGAGTCCGACGTCAGCTCGTCCTTCATCGGACCGAGCTGGGGTCAGGACGTCACCCGTCAGTCGCTGTGGGGGCTCGCGATCTTCCTCGCGCTCACGTTCGTGATCCTCGCCATCTACTTCCGCACCTGGAAGATGTCGGTCGCGGCGATCATCGGCCTGATCGATGTTCTGGTCGTCACGGTCGGCGTCTACGCCCTCTTCGGCTTCGAGATCTCGCCCGCGGCCGTCATCGGCTTCCTCACGATCCTGTCGTACTCGCTGTACGACACGACGGTCGTCTTCGACAAGATCCGCGAGAACACCCGCGAAGACGGCGAGAAGTCGGGGCGTACTTTCGGCGAGTCGGTCAACCTCGCGGTGAACCAGACGCTGATCCGATCGATCAACACGACGGTGGTCGCCGCGCTTCCGACGGGAGCGATTCTGTTCATCGGAGCACTGTGGCTCGGCGCGCAGACGCTGACCGACATCTCCCTGTCGATCTTCGTCGGAACGATCGTCGCCGCATACTCGACGCTGTTCGTCGCGGCGCCCCTGTACTCGCTGCTGCGTGAGAACGAGTCGGACCTCAAGGCGCGCGATGCGCGCGTTCTCGCTGCACGCGAGCGCGCCCGCGTCGACGCATGAGCAGGGCACGGTCCGGCCGGGCGTAGGATTGACGGATCATTCAAGGCGGAGGTGAGCGGATGGCCGAGACGGTTCCCACGTCTGCCGGAAACGTCGCGCCCCCGCCCAGTTCCACTCTGCGCCGCCTGGTGCCTCGCATCTTCTCGCGTGCACCGTCACGCAACGGCGTCGAACAGCTGATCCGCACCGTCCGCACGCACCACCCGAAGGGTGACGTCGCGATCATCGAGCGCGCCTATCAGGTGGCGGCTCGGGCGCACGCCAGCCAGAAGCGGCAGAGCGGCGAGCCCTACATCACGCACCCGCTGGCCGTCGCGCAGATCCTCGCCGACCTCGGCCTCGGTCCGCGCGCCATCGCCGCCGCCCTCCTGCACGACACCGTCGAAGACACCGACTACCGGCTCGACGAGCTGACGGCGGATTTCGGCGACGAGGTCGCCATGCTCGTCGACGGCGTCACCAAGCTCGACAAGGTCAAGTACGGAGACGCCGCGCAGGCGGAGACCGTCCGCAAGATGATCGTCGCGATGTCCAAGGACATCCGGGTGCTGATCATCAAGCTGGCCGACCGGCTGCACAACGCACGCACCTGGGGCTTCGTGCCGCCGGAGAAGGCGGCGAAGAAGGCGACCGAGACGCTCGAGATCTACGCGCCGCTGGCTCATCGGCTCGGCATCCAGGCGGTCAAGAGCGAGCTGGAGGATCTGTCCTTCGCCGTCCTGCACCCGAAGCTGTACGCCGAGATCGACAGCCTCGTGAAGCAGCGCACGCCTCAGCGCGAAGAGTACGTCCACAAGGTGATCGAGGCCGTCGAGGCCGACCTGCGTGACCTCCGCATCCGGGGGCGCGTCATGGGGCGGCCCAAGCAGCTGTACTCGGTCTACCAGAAGATGGTCGTGCGCGGCCGCGAGTTCGATGACATCTACGACCTCATCGGCATCCGCGTGCTCGTCGGGACCGTGCGCGACTGCTATGCCGTGCTGGGCTCGATCCATGCGCGGTGGACGCCGATTCCGGGTCGCTTCAAGGATTACATCGCCACCCCGAAGTTCAACCTCTACCAATCGCTGCACACGACCGTGATCGGCCCCGGCGGACGCACTGTCGAGATCCAGATCCGCACCAACGAGATGCACCAGCAGGCGGAGTACGGCGTTGCCGCGCACTGGAAGTACAAGGAGCGGATGGCGGGCGGGAAGTCCGACACGAAGGCCGTCGACACCGACATGGCCTGGATCGCGCACATCTCCGACTGGCAGGCGGAGACGGCCGATCCGGGGGAGTTCCTCGACTCGCTGCGCTTCGAGATCGGCGCGAAGGAGGTCTACGTCTTCACGCCGAAGGGGAGGGTCATCGGTCTTCCCGCGGGGGGCACACCGGTGGACTTCGCGTATGCGGTGCACACCGAAGTCGGTCACCGCACGATGGGCGCGAAGGTCAACGGTCGACTCGTGCCGCTGGAGTCAGAGCTGCACTCCGGCGATGTCGTCGAGGTCTTCACGTCGAAGAACCCGGATGCCGGGCCGAGCCAGGACTGGCTGAGCTTCGTCAAGAGCACGCGGGCGCGCAACAAGATCCGCGGATGGTTCACGAAGGAGCGCCGCGAAGAAGCGGTGGAGCAGGGTAAGGACGCCATCGCGCGGGCCATGCGCCGGCAGAACCTGCCGCTGCAGCGACTGATGAACCAGGACTCGTTCACCGAGGTCGCCCGTCAGCTGCGCTACGAGGACGTCACGGCTCTGTATGCCGCCGTCGGCGAGGGGCACGTATCGACGCAGTCGGTGATCGAGAAGGTCACAGCGCTCGTCAGCTCTGAGGAGGACACCTCCACGGGCCCGATCGAGATCCCGCACATCGGACGCTCGAAGGCGCCCCGCGGCGGCGACTCTGGTGTCCTGGTGCGCGGCGCCCCCGACATCCTGGTCAAGCTCGCCAAGTGCTGCACGCCGGTGCCGGGCGACGACATCGTCGGGTTCGTCACGCGGGGCAGCGGCGTGTCGGTGCACCGCGCGGACTGCACGAACGTCCGGTCGCTGCAGGATGATCCGGACCGCATGATCGACGTGGCCTGGGCGCCGACGACCAAGAGCGTGTTCCTGGTTCACATCCAGGTCGAGGCGCTGGATCGCTCCGGGCTGCTGAGCGACATCACGCGAGTGCTGAGCGAGCACCACGTCAACATCCTCTCGGCGTCGGTCCAGACCACCAACGACCGCCTCGCGCTCAGCCGCTACGTGTTCGAGATGGGCGACATCGTGCATCTCGACCGGGTACTCAACGCCGTCCGCCGCATCGACGCCGTGTACGACGTCTACCGGGTGACCTCTTCCTGAGCGCACGTGCGCAGCACGGCGATGGCCGCGCGCTTGTGGTGCAGCGGTGGGCCGTCGGCCAGGACCTGCGCGGCCATGGAGGCAAGACCCGGAGACCAGCGGAGAACAGCGGCGATCTCCGCCGCCGTGTCGACGCCGCCGCACTGCTCCCGCACGAGATCAGCGAGCGTCCGGGCCGGTGTGGTCACGGCGACACCCGAGATCGCCATCACGTCCTCGCCACGCAGCGCGACGTCGCGATAGACCAGTCGGTTGTCGACCACGGAGTGGATCCGCCGCGCTGAGAACCGCTGGACGTCATGGCGCACCGGCGGCTCCGCCAGCGCACCGTGCACCCAGGCCGCCGATCGCCGCGTCAGCGCGAGCGCTGCCGACATCAGCGGACGCAGGGATCCCGCGCGCAGTTCCCGTGTCTCCACGGCATCCGTCGGCATGTAGGCCTCGCCGACCTCGACGAGGTCGCCGTCCAGTCGAGCCGCGCTCAGCTCAGCGGTCGACAGCCGATCTCCGGCGAAGTAGAGGAAGGGCCAGCCCATGAGGGCAGTCTCCCCGTCGCGCGCAGTGCGCGGACGGGGAGACGGCGATCTGTGGACAGACGAGGACGAAGGGTCCTCCGGGAGGAAGCGTGCTCAGCCGCCGAGCGCCTTCAACCAGCTCTTGCGTGCCTCGAGGGCCTCGGTGGCCTTCGCGATCGCCCCGGCGTTCTTCGACGCCTTCGCCTTCTCGAGATCGGCCTCGAGAGCGGCGATGGCATCGCGCAGCTGCTGCGTCATGTCGTTCTGACGCGCCTTGGTCTCCGGGTTGTTGCTCTTCCAGTCGGCATCCTCGCGAGCCTTGACGCCGTGCTCGATCTTGCGCAGTTCGTCGTCGAGGCCCCGTTCGGCCTCGCGCGGGAAGATGCGGCCGATCTCGTCCCAGCGCCGCTGGATACCGGTCAGCAGCGTCCGCGCCTTCACGAGGTCTTTCTCCTGCGGCACGGCTGCAGCCTCAGCGAGGAGCGCGCGCTTCGCCTCGATCTTCTCGCGCGACTCCTCGGCATCCGCCTGCTCACGTTCGCTGCGCGCGGCGTACAGCGCATCGCCGGCCGCCTTGAAGCGCGCCCACAGCGCGTCGTCGGCCTTCTTGCCGGCGCGACCCGCGCTCTTCCACTCGTCCAGCAGCGTGCGGTAGGCACCGATGCCGTCCTCGCCCTTGCTGGCCAGCGCCTCGGCGCGCTCGACGAGGCGAGCCTTCGCGTCGCGAGCGGCGCGGTGCTGTTCGTCCATGCCCGAGTAGAACTCGCGGCGGTGCTTGTCGAGTGTGGCGCGCGCATCGCGGAAACGCTTCCACAGCTGCTGACCCGTGCTCTTGGGCAGACGCGGCCCGGTGGCCTGGTGGGCCTGCCACTGTGCGAACAGCTCGCCGATCTCGGCGGTCGTCTGCTTCCACTGGATCGACTTGGGGTCGCGGGCGGCCAGGGCTTCGATCCGCTCGACGAGCGCCGCCCGCTCTGCGATGGCGGCGTCGATCGCCTCGCGCTGGGCCTGCGCCTCTTCGGCCGATGCCTCGCTGAGGGCGGCATCCAGCGCACTCAGCCGCGCCTCCAGTGCGGCGAGGTCGCCCACGGCGGCGGCACCGACGACGCGCTCACGCACGGTCGCCAGCGTCGTGCGCAGGTCCGATGCCGATGCTCCACCGTTGCGGTGACGAACCTCGAGCAGAGTGACCTCGCCGGCGAGATCGACGTACTTGCGCTCGAAATAGGCGAGAGCCTCGGCGGGCGTGCCATCGGGGTACTGACCCACGACACGCCAGTCGTCGCCCTCGCGGACCGAGACGGTACCGTCGTCGTCCACGCGACCGAACGAATCGGGCGCAGACGCCGGAAGCGGCGCGACCGCGGCGCGTCGGGCGGGAGGGCGCGGAACCGGCATCGCCCGAGGCATCGGAGTCGGAGCCGGCGCGCCCGGAGCCGGCGCGGCGTCCGCAGCCGTCGCCTCGTCGACGAGGGGCGCGGCCTCTTCGGCGGCAACGGTGGCGGTGTCCTCGACAGGGACCTGTTCGGCAGGCTCGTGGTCGGGCTGGGAAGGAGAGACGTCAGTCACGGATAGCACCTCGTCGCGGCGCACGCCGCATGGGGGTTCGGTCGGCATAAGCCTATACGGGCACGCCCGTCATCCGCGGAGCGCCCATCCCGGACGCTCGCCGAGGGCCAGGACGGTCAGGGAGCGGTCGTCGGCGTCGGGGTCGGGGCGGGGATCTCGGACGAGCCGGGCAGCTCGACCGGAGTCGGAGCGGGTGTGCCGGCGTCTGTCGGAGCGGGTGTGGGAGCGCCCGGACCCGCCGTGTAGTACGCGACCTGCCCGCCGACCACCGCGAGGATGAGGAGTCCGCCGGCGACGCCGGCGATGACGTTGTCGCGGCGCCGGCGCGCGATGAGGCTCGCGTGGAACTCCTGGCGTGCCCGATAGACGCGTGCGCGTTCTTTCTCGTCGCGCGATTGCTTCTTGCCCGCCGCAGCCACCCGGACCTCCTTCGTCGTCGCGCACCACGACCGCGGTCATCCGGGCCGCGCGGCGCTCTGGGAAGACTACGTCCCGGCGAGCGCTGTCGACAAACGCGGTCGACCCCGACGTCGGCGGGCACGGATAGCCTGGTTCGGTGGCATCGGCATCCGCTCTCTTCCAGGGTCAGACCCCGCTGGCCGTGCGGATGCGACCGACCTCGCTGGAGGAGGTGGCCGGTCAGGGGCATCTGCTGCGACCCGGATCTCCCTTGGTCGCCCTCGCCGACCCTGCGGGCGCCGCGAAGACGGCCGTCTCGGTGATCCTGTGGGGGCCGCCCGGCACCGGCAAGACGACGCTCGCGCAGGCGATCGCGCGCACGTCCGGACGTCGGTTCGTGGAGCTCTCGGCGGTCACCGCCGGGGTGAAGGACGTGCGCGAGGTGATGCAGGAGGCGATGACCCAGCGCGACCTGTACGGCATGTCGACGATCCTCTTCCTCGACGAGATCCACCGCTTCACCAAGGCGCAGCAGGACGCGCTGCTGCCGGGTGTGGAGAACGGCTGGGTGATCCTGATCGCCGCGACCACCGAGAATCCGTCCTTCTCTGTCATCTCTCCCTTGCTCTCGCGCTCGCTGCTGCTGACACTGAAGCCGCTCACCGACGACGACCTCGGCCTGCTGCTCGATCGCGCGGTGTCCGACGCGCGCGGCTTGGACGGCGCCGTGGTGCTGGATGCCGAGGCGCGCACGGCGCTCGTTCAGCTGGCCTCCGGCGACGCACGCCGGGCACTCACCTCGCTCGAAGCAGCGGCGGCGATGGTCGCCGACGCCGATCCAGACGGCGACGAACGCCCGGTCGTGACAGCGGCCCACGTGGCCCAGGCCGTCGACCGTGCGCTGCTGCGCTACGACCGCCAAGGGGACGAGCACTACGACGTCATCAGCGCGTTCATCAAGTCGATCCGAGGCTCCGACGTCGATGCTGCCATGCATTATCTGGCGCGGATGATCGAGGCGGGGGAGGATCCGCGCTTCATCGCCCGGCGTCTCGTGATCTCGGCATCCGAGGACGTCGGCCTCGCCGATCCGCAGGCGCTCGTCATCGCGGTCGCCGCCGCCGATGCGGTCGCCTTCATCGGCATGCCGGAGGGCCGGATCCCACTGGCGGAGGCGACCGCCTACCTCGCGACGACCGCCAAGTCCAACGCCGCCTACCTCGCGATCGACAAGGCGATCGCCGACGTTCGCGCCGGCGGGTTCGGGCGTGTGCCCACTCACCTCCGCGACGCGCACTACCCGGGCGCGAAGCGGCTCGGTCACGGCAAGGGCTACGTCTACCCCCACGATCTCGCGGTCGGCGTCGCCACTCAGCAGTACCTGCCGGACGAGCTGCGGGGCCGCCACTACTACGAGCCGACCGGACGCGGGCTCGAACGCGACATCGCGGCGCGCGTCGAAAAGATCCGCAAGATCCTGGGCGACTGAGCGCGTCCGAGGGCGCCGATGAGGGCGCGCCGCCGGCCGGTGCGAGGATCGACGTATGGACGCCGAGAGCGCGCAGCCCTGGGAGCTGCTCACCGAGACCGAGGCCTACGACGGTTACACGCGCGTGCGTAGGGACACCTACCGTCTCCCGGACGGCTCGGTCTCCGAATGGGACGTGATCGAGCAGGGCGACACCGTCGCGGTCGTGGCTCTCACCGACACGGGTGATGTGATCCTGTTCGAGCAGTACCGCGTCGGTCCGCGCGCGCTGGTGCGTGAGCTCCCCGGCGGCCTGATCGACGCGGGGGAGGACGCCCTCACGGCGGCGGCGCGCGAGCTGCTCGAGGAGACGGGTCATCGCGCCGCGGCGCTGTTCCACGCCGGGAGCGAGTGGTCGGGAGCCAACTCCACTCGACGCAAGAACGTGGTCGTCGCCGCCGGCTGCCGCCGCGTCGCAGACCCGCACTGGGAAGACGGCGAGTCGGGTGTCGTCCGCACGATCGGGATCGACGAGCTCGTCGCGCACCTGCTGGCGGGCGGTTTGAGCGACGCGGGGGAGGCCGCGCGCGGGCTGCTCGTGTTCGCGCGGGCATCCGTCACCGACCCCGTGCTCCGCCGTGCACAGGAGCGTGTGCGCTCCGCGCTGGATCGTGCGCTGCGATCGGCGCCGGTCGCTGATCCCGTCGATGAGCTCGCACTGTTCTGGGATCGCTTCGATCCGGCGGACCCCGCGACGGCGCACGCAGAGCTGGGACGCCTCCTCGACGCGCGTGGACAGGAGGATGCCCGCGCCGCATTCGAGCGGGCGTCGCTGCATGACGCGCTCGGCGAGGAAGAAGCCGCGATCCCGCTGTACCGGCAGGCTCTCGATCGGGGCCTGGCCGCTGCGCACCGCACGGAGGCGGTCATCCAGCTGGCGAGCTCGCTGCGCAACGTGGGCGACGCCTCCGCCGCGATGGCGCTCCTGCGCACGGTCAGCGACGACGACCCGCTGATCGCCCCCGCGCGCGCCTTCCTGGCCCTCGCGCTGCACGACGACGAGAAGCCGACCGCGGCGGTGCGCACGGCTCTACAGACGCTCGCGCCGATGCTGCCGCAGTATCGCCGGGCCGTCGACGCGTACGCGGGGGAGCTGGCGAGCCTCGCCCGCATCCGCGCGATCGCCGTCGGGCTGGTGGTCCAGGACGGCCGTGTGCTGCTGGAGTCGTACCCGGAGACCGACCGGCACGGCGAGTTCCTCCGTGCTCCGGGTGGCGGCATCGAGTTCGGCGAGACCGCGGCGCGCGCCGTCGTCCGGGAGTTCGCCGAGGAGCTTGCGGCGGAGTTCGACGACGCCGTGCTCGCGGCCGTCACCGAGAACATCTTCGACAGCGGCAGCGGTCGCGGGCACGAGATCGTGCATGTCTTCCGGGGACGTTCGCCGCAGCTGGCCGCGCTGCCGGTGGGTGAACGGCTGCCCGTGCGGGACAGCCACACGACGGTGGGCTGGTACGAGATCGCGGCGCTGTGGGCTGCGGATGCGCCGCCCGTGTACCCGGTCGGCGTCCTCGACCTGCTGCGCTGAGTGTCGACTGTGACAGGCTGACGGGATGTCGGCTCTGCTCATCGGCGTCATCGCCGTCACGCTGCTCAACCTGTACGCGGCCGTCCTGATCGTGCTGCGCGCGGGTCTACGGCGTGAAGCTGTACCGGCCGATGCTGCTGAACATCGGACTCTCCTTTCTTCCTGTGCTGCTCGCGGTCGTGCTCGGCGCAGGCCTGCTTCTGCTGACCCCCTTGATCGGGCGGGCGACCGAGGCGATCGCCGGGGCGGGCACGTTTGCCGTGTGGGCCTACCTGATCGTCGCGACGCTGCTGTGGCTCGTGTTCTTCCCGAACTCGGTGTACCTGATCACGGAGCTCAACTTCAGCCATCGAGCCGAGACCACACCGGTACCCCTGTGGTACGACATCGTCCAGACGCTGGCGCTGACGCTTTCCGGCATCGCCAATGCGGTCCTCAGCCTGGCCGTCGTGCAGACGATGGGCCTCGTTCTCATCGATCGCCCCGACGGACGCATCCCCGCCGCCAGCTGGGGCTTCGCCGCGACCGTGATCCTGCTCGGTGCCATCGGCGTCTATCTGGGGCGCTACCTGCGGCTCAACAGCTGGGACATCCGGCATCCGGGATCCATGATCCGCAAGCTGCGTGACCATCTGCGTCATCGGGGCAAGGCTCTGGAAGCGTTCGGCTTCGTCCTCACCCACGCACTGCTCATCGCCATCCTCTACGTGCCGCTGTTCGCGCTGGGCTGGTCCGCGTTGCGCGCGGACGCCCTCTGATACAGTGGATTGGCTCGAAACCGGTTTTCGGGCATCCCCTCTTTTCTTCACCGACCTTCCGGCATGCCCCGGCGTGCAGTCCGGACAGGGCGAGGAGAGGCGATACGTCCGCGAGGCGCGACAGTCGCGTCCGCGTAACGAAAGGAACACTTCGTGGCTACGAAGTCCCAGGACCGCCGCAAGGTGCGTCTGTCGCGCGCCCTCGGCGTCGCGCTGACCCCCAAGGCAGCCAAGTATCTCGAGAAGCGCCCGTATGCTCCCGGCGAGCACGGCCGCACCAAGCGCAAGCAGGACAGCGACTTCGCCGTCCGCCTCCGCGAGAAGCAGCGTCTGCGCGAGCAGTACGGCATCCGCGAGAAGCAGATGCGCAACACCTTCAACGAGGCCCGTCGCCAGGACGGCCTGACCGGTGAGAACCTCGTCGAGCTGCTCGAGATGCGCCTCGACGCCCTCGTGCTCCGTGCCGGCTTCGCCCGCACCACGGCGCAGGCGCGCCAGCTCGTCGTGCACCGCCACATCCTCGTGGACGGCCAGCTCGTCGACCGCCCGTCGTTCCGCGTGAAGCCGGGTCAGACCATCCACGTCAAGCCCAAGAGCGAGTCGCTGGAGCCCTTCCAGGTCGCCGCCCTCGGTGGCCACGCCGAGGTTCTGCCCCCCGTCCCGGGCTACCTCGAGGTCGAGCTCGACAAGCTGCAGGCCAAGCTCGTGCGTCGTCCGAAGCGTGCGGAGGTCCCCGTCACCGGTGACGTCCAGCTCGTCGTCGAGTACTACGCCGCGCGCTGAGCGCGTGCACATCCGAAGGGCGTCGGGGTTCTCCCCGGCGCCCTTCGGCGTTCCCACAGACCCACCGACACGAGCCGTGCACCTAACATGGAACGCATGAAGAAGGTGCTGTGGTTCGTCGTGGGTCTCGCGGGAGGCTTCGTCGCCGCCCACTTCGTGAACAAGGATCCGCGCGGCCACGAGGTTCTCGCCGAGGTCGACGCGCGCATCACCGAGTTCACCGACCGCATCGGCGAGGCATATCGCGCCCAGGAGGCGAAGATCGACGGCATCGCCGAAGACGTCAAGGATGCCGCCGCGAACGCCGTCGAGGCCGCGAAGGACGCGGCATCCAGCGCCGTGGACGCCGCGCACGACGTCGTCAAGAACGCCGACTGACCACACACCCGCACCGTCCCGTACGGGACCGTCCGTCCCGCACGCCCGTGCTCTGCCGAGGAACCCACAGATGAAGACCGCCGAGATCGCCCAGCGCTACCTGGACTACTTCGAGAAGAACGGGCACACGATCGTGCCCTCGGCATCCCTGGTCACCGACGACCCGGCGCTGCTGTTCACCGTCGCCGGAATGGTGCCGTTCATCCCCTACCTGTCGGGTGATGTGCCCGCGCCGTACCCGCGCGCCGCCGATAACCAGAAGTGCATCCGCACCAACGACATCGAAGAAGTCGGCAAGACCCCGCGGCACGGCACCTTCTTCCAGATGCTCGGCAACTGGTCGTTCGGCGACTACTTCAAGGAAGGCGCCATCCGCTACGCCTGGGAGCTGCTGACCACATCCGAGGACGACGGTGGACTGGGCTTCGACCCGAAGGATCTGTGGGTCACGGTCTACGAGGAGGATGACGAGGCGCACGACCTGTGGCTGCGTCTGACCGACCTTCCCGAGGAACGCATCCAGCGCCTGGGCAAGGACACGAACTACTGGTCGACGGGCCTTCCCGGCCCCGCGGGCCCGTGCTCGGAGATCTTCTT
Source organism: Microbacterium laevaniformans (assembly GCF_016907555.1). Classification (NCBI taxonomy): domain Bacteria; kingdom Bacillati; phylum Actinomycetota; class Actinomycetes; order Micrococcales; family Microbacteriaceae; genus Microbacterium; species Microbacterium laevaniformans. The sequence goes on along the minus strand of NZ_JAFBCE010000001.1, from coordinate 1,180,594 downwards.
CGACCGCGGTCCGGCGTACGGGATCGACGGCGGACCGGCGACCGACGACGACCGCTACGTCGAGATCTGGAACCTCGTGTTCATGCAGTACGAGATCACGGATGTGCGCAGCAAGTACGACTTCACGATCGTCGGAGAGCTGCCCAACAAGAACATCGACACCGGCATGGGCCTGGAGCGCATCGCGTTCCTCAAGCAGGGCGTCGACAACATGTACGAGACCGATCAGGTGCGCCCCGTGCTCGATGCCGCCGTGGCCCTGTCGGGAAAGTCCTACGGCGCGAACCACGACGACGACGTCCGTTTCCGCGTCGTCGCCGACCACGTGCGCTCCTCGCTCATGCTGCTGAGCGACGGCGTGACCCCGGCGAACGAAGGTCGCGGCTATATCCTCCGCCGCCTCATGCGCCGCGTCATCCGCTCCATGCGTCTGCTGGGTGTGGACGGAGCGACGTTCGCGACCCTGTTCGCGGCGTCGCGGGATGCCATGAAGGATGCCTACCCGGTGGTCGGCACCGACTATGACCGTCTCGTGACCTATGCCCTCGCGGAGGAGGCCACGTTCCTGCGCACTCTCGCCGCCGGCTCGGAGAACCTCGACGCGTCCATCGCGGCGGCCAAGGATGCCGGGACCACCTCGATCGGCGGCGCAGAGGCGTTCCTGCTCCACGACACGTACGGCTTCCCCATCGACCTCACGATGGAGATCGTCGAGGAGGCGGGGCTCACCGTCGACCGCGATGCGTTCGACACCCTGATGCATGAGCAGCGCGCTCGTGCGAAGGCCGACGCGCGCTCGCGCAAGCGCCAACTGGCCGACACCAGCGTCTACCGCGACTTCCGCGCGAAGGGCGAGACCGTCTTCACCGGCTACACCGATTGGGAGACCGAGTCGACCGTCCTCGGACTCCTCGTCGACGGTGCCCCCGCACAGCGGGCGGTGCAGGGGCAGATCGCGGAGGTGATCCTCGCCGAGACCTCGCTGTACGCCGAGAGCGGCGGTCAGGTGGCCGACAAGGGTGTGATCGTGGGTCCCGGCTACGAACTCGAGGTCCTGGACGTGCAGCGCCCGGTGCCGGGGCTGGTCAGCCACACGGTCGAGGTGACCTCGGGCGAGGTCGGCGTGGGCCAGCCCGCGACGAGCGTCGTGGATGCCGTCAACCGCCGCGCGGCACAGCAGGCGCATTCGGCGACCCACCTCGTGCACGCGGCCCTGCGCGACACGCTCGGAAAGTCGGCCACGCAGGCCGGATCGCTCAACCGCGCCGGCTACATGCGGTTCGACTTCTCCTGGGGTCAGACCCTGTCGGAGGCGACCAAGTCGGAGATCGAGGAGATCGCGAACAACGCCGTGCGCGACAACCTGCAGGTGACCACGCGCGTGCTTCCGCTCGATGAGGCCAAGGCGGCCGGCGCGATGGCGCTGTTCGGCGAGAAGTACGGCGACACGGTGCGGATGGTCGACATCGGCGGGCCCTGGTCGCGCGAACTGTGCGGCGGCACACATGTGAACTCCAGTGCGGAGATCGGCCTCATCAACCTCGTCGGGGAGTCGTCCGTGGGCGCCTCCACGCGACGCGTGGAAGCTCTCGTCGGTCTGGACGCCTTCCGGGAGCTCGCTGCCGAGCGTGCCATCGTCTCGCAGTTGTCGACCTCGCTGAAGACGCCCAAAGACCAGCTCGCGAGCCGCGTCGCCGATCTCGCCGCGAGCCTGAAGGCCGCTGAGAAGCGCATCGCCCAGTTCGAGGCCAAAGCTCTGGAGAGCCGGCTGCCGGAACTGGCCGGGTCGGCGCAGGCGACCGGCGCGTTCCGCCTCGTCGCCCAGTCGCTGGGTGTCGCGGCGTCGGCGGACGATGTGCGCACGTTGGCCCTGCAGGTGCGCGAGCGCGTGGGCGCCGGTGCCGTCGTCGCCCTCGGCGCCGTCGTCGGCGGCCGGCCCGTCGTCATCGTCGCCACCGACGACGCTGCCCGCGCGGCGGGAGCGAAGGCGGGCGTGCTCGCGAAGAACGCCGCAGCCGTGCTCGGCGGCGGCGGCGGCGGACGTGACGACGTGGCCCAGGGCGGCGGAACCGATCCGGATGCCCTCCCGCACGCGCTCGCAGCGGTGACGCGCGCACTGGAGACACCCGGCGCGTGAGCGGCTTCCGACCGGGCGTGCGCCTCGGGATCGACGTCGGCAAGGCGCGGATCGGGGTCGCCCGGTGCGATCGCGACGGACTGCTCGCCGTTCCCGTCGAGACGGTTGCGCGAACGGATGCCGCGGCCGCGCACATCGCGCAGCTCGCCGAGGAATACTCCGCGATGGAACTGCTCGTCGGGTTGCCGATCAGCCTGTCCGGTGGAGAGACCGCGTCCACCGACGATGCCCGCGCCTTCGCGAGGGAGGTGCGCGCGGCATCCGGACTGGAGGTGCGCCTCGTCGATGAGCGCCTCAGCACGGTGAGCGCGCACGCGGCGCTGCGCGATGCCGGACGCTCCCAGCGTTCGTCTCGTAGGATTGTCGACCAAGTCGCCGCCGTCGTCCTGCTGCAGCAGGCGATCGACGTCGAGAAGAGCACCGGTGCCCCCGCCGGTGCCGTATTGCCCGACCCGCAGGAGCCCGCCTGATGTCTGACACCCCGCCGAACGACGACGAGTTCGCGGACCTGTTCAGCAAGCTGCCGACCCCGCGCACGCAGGCGCCGTCATCCGGTGGCGCGGCATCCGTGCCGCCATCGCGCCGCGCCGCTCGGGAGGCGGCCGCGGCGGCGAACGCCGCGTCAGAGACCCCGCCGTCGCCGCAGAGCGCACCGATCGCAGCACCGATCTCCGCGCGCGCCGCGGACGAGACCGCGGATCCCCGCCCCGAGACCGCCGCGGCAGCGCCACCGGCACCGGCGTCGCCAGAGGCCGAGGCCGTTCCGGTGCATCAGCAGGTCGACGCGCTCTTCAGCGGGGACTCGCACTCCGATCGCGGGCGCGGCAAGAGCCACGACCGCGATCGCCGCAAGAGCCGCATCGCGGGCTGGGTGATCTTCGGGGTGATCCTCGCAATCCTCGGCGGCATCGTGGGGGGCGGCTTCTACGTCTGGAACACCTACGAGGACAAGATCCGCGCGTTCATGGGGTGGGAAGAACCCAAGGACTACGAGGACGGCATCGCCGAGGGCGACGCGACGGTGACGATCGTCACGGGCGACACCGGATCGACGATCTCGACGTCGCTGTTCCAGGCGGGCGTCACGAAGACGGACACCGCCTTCTACGACTACTTGATCAAGACCGGCCAGAACCCGGACTTCCAACCGGGCGTGTACACGCTCAAGCAGAAGATGTCGTCCGCGGCGGCCCTGAAGGCTCTGGAAGACCCCAGCAGCCGACGCGAGAACACCGCGCAGCTGCCCGAGGGCTTGACCATGGGCTCGACCCTGACGCGACTCGCCGACGGAACCGGCATCCCGCTCGCCGATCTGCAGTCGGCGGTCGCCGATCCCTCGCAGTACGGCGTCAGCGCGACGACGCTCGAGGGCTGGCTGTTCCCGGCGACCTATACGTTCGATCCCGGGAGGACGGCGCAGCAGGTCATCAAGACGCTGGTCGATCGCACGGTGGCCTCTCTCGACAAGGCCGGCGTGCCGACCGACCAGCGCGAGCGCATCCTCACCGTCGCGTCGATCATCCAGCGCGAGGCACGATTCACAGCCGACTTCTACAAGGTGTCCCGAGTGATCGAGAACCGCCTCGATCCCAACAACGAGGAGACCCACGGCCTGCTGCAGATGGACTCGACGGCGCAGTACGGCTACAACGAGATCAACAAGGGCACGGCCAGCTCCTCGGCAGAAGCCCTCGCCAACGACAACCCGTGGAACACGTATCTGCACCCGGGTCTGCCGATCGGGCCGATCGCCAACCCCGGCGACCTGGCCATCGACGCGGCGATGCATCCGGCAGACGGGCCGTGGCTGTACTTCGTGACGGTCAACCTCGACACCGGCGAGACGATCTTCAGCACCACGTATGCCGAGCACGAGAAGGCCGTGGCGCAGTGGCAGCAGTGGTGCGCCGCCAATGACAGTGCCGACTGCTGAGGTCCCGACCGGATCGCTCCTGGAGGTGTGGGGCGACCCGATCGCTCACAGCCTCTCGCCCCGGATCCACGCCGCGGCGTACGCCGCGCTGGGATGGGACTGGAGCTATGGACGCCGACGAGTCGCAGCGGCCGACTTCTCGCGCGAGCTGGGCGGCCTGGGTGCGGCGTTTCGGGGCCTCTCGCTGACGTTCCCGCTGAAGACCGAGGCCTTCGCCGCCGCGACGCACCGCGATCGCACGGCCGAGCTCACCGGCGCCGTCAACACGCTCGTCCGCGTGGGCGGGCAGTGGCGCGGCTTCAACACGGATGTCGGCGGAATCGTCGGCGACGTGCGAGCCCATGGTCTCGATGCGATCGAGACCGGCCGCATCGTCGGCGCGGGGGCGACGGCGACGTCGGCGCTCGTCGCGCTCGCGCAGCTCGGCGCGCGCACGGTCGAGGTGGTCGCGCGACGCCCCGACGCGGCTCATGCCCTCGCCGAGCTGGGGGAGCGTCTGTCGGTCGCCGTCTCGATCGCGGCGCCGGACACGGTGGCGCCGGCATCCGTCCCGCTCACCGTCTCCACCCTGCCCGGCGGCGCCGCGCTGCCGGACGACACCTCCCGACGGATCGCGTCCGACGGGGGGCTGCTCTACGACGTCGTGTACGGCCACTGGCCGACCCCGCTGGCCGTCGCATGGCAGGCGGCGGGTGCTCCCGCCGTCAACGGCCTCGGCATGCTGGTGCGACAGGCCGTCCTGCAGATCCGCGCGTTCCGAACGGGCGACGTCGACGAGCCACTGCCCGATGAGGGTGCCGTCGTGGACATCATGGCCCGCGCGCTCATGGGAGACTAGGCGAATGCTCCGCGTGCTCACGGCCGGCGAATCGCACGGCCCCGAACTCGTCGCCTTCATGGAGGGACTGCCCGCCGGCGTCCCCGTCTCCCGCGCCGCGATCCAGGCGGATCTCGCGCGGCGCAAGCTCGGCTACGGCCGCGGCTCGCGGATGAAGTTCGAAGAGGACGAACTGACGATCTCCGCCGGCGTCCGACACGGGCTCAGCATGGGCAGCCCGATCGCGCTGCGCATCGGCAACACCGAGTGGCCCAAGTGGACCGAGGTCATGAGCGCCGAACCGGTCGAGATGACCGAGATGTCTCGCGGCCGCGGCGCCGCGCTCACCCGCCCCCGCCCGGGCCACGCCGACCTGGTCGGCATGCAGAAGTACGGGTTCGACGAGGCGCGTCCGATCCTCGAACGCGCGAGTGCTCGCGAGACCGCGGCGCGTGTGGCTCTGGGTGCGATCGCCCGCTCTTTCCTTGGTGAGCTCGGCATCCGCCTCGTCAGCCACACGCTGTCGATCGGCCCCGTTCACGTGCCCGCAGGCGCTGCCCTTCCGACTCCGGACGACGTCGCCGCGCTCGACGCTGATCCGCTGCGGTGCTTCGATCCCGCGACGTCTGCGGCCATGGTCGCCGAGGTGGATGCCGCGAAGAAGGACGGCGACACCCTGGGCGGCATCGTCGAGGTCCTCGCCTACGGTCTTCCGCCCGGTCTGGGCTCCCATGTGCAGTGGGACCGCCGCCTCGACGGCAAGCTGGCACAGGCACTGATGAGCATCCAGGCCATCAAGGGCGTGGAGGTCGGCGACGGCTTCGAGACCACACGCCGACGGGGTTCGGCGGCTCACGACGAGCTGTTCGCGGCATCCGAGGGCATCACGCGCTCCTCCGACAAGGCCGGCGGCACCGAGGGTGGAATGTCCACCGGGACGGTGCTGCGCGTGCGCGCCGGCATGAAGCCGATAGCGACCGTGCCGCACGCGCTTCGGACCATCGACGTCACGACGGGCGAGGCCGCCACCGCGCACCATCAGCGCTCCGACGTCTGCGCCGTGCCCGCCGCGGGCGTGGTGGCCGAGGCCATGGTCGCGATCGTGCTCGCCGAAGCGGTGCTGGAGAAGTTCGGCGGCGACAGCGTCGCCGAGACGGCTCGTAATCTCCGCAGCTACCTCTCCGCGATCCCCGAGACCCTGCAGACGGCCTCGGACAGCGACGACGCCCTCGGATGACGAGCCCTGCGATCGTCCTCATCGGCCCGATGGGGGCCGGGAAGACGAGCGTCGGCAAGCGCGTGGCCAAACGCCTCGGCCTGCCGTTCACCGACAGCGACGCCGTGATCGCTCGTGAGCACGGCCCGATCGACGCCATCTTCGCCGCGCACGGCGAGGCGCACTTCCGCGAGCTGGAACGCGAGGCTGTGGCCGACGCGCTCAAGAGGGGCGGCATCGTCGCACTCGGCGGGGGAGCCGTGCTGCACCCCGGCACTCAAACCGCGCTCGCCGGTCACCGCGTCGTGCTCCTGACCGTCGCGCCGCACAATGTGGCCGCACGCATCCGCGGCGGCGCGCGCCCCCTCCTGCAGGAGGGCGACGCCGTCGAGCGCTGGCAGGAGATCTACGCCGCACGGCGCCCCCTCTACGAACGGCTCGCCCAGGTGAGCTTCGACACGTCCGCCGGTCCTCTGCAAGACACGGTCGACGCCCTCGCGGCGTGGATCGAGGCGGAGCTGCCCGGTGACGATCACGCGCGAGGAGCACAGGAATGACCGAGACCACCGTCATCAGCGTCGCCGGCGACCAGCCCTACGACATCACGATCGGCCGGGGAATCCTCGATGCGGTCGGCGCGGCGCTGCCCGCGGCGGCGCAGAAGGTGCTCGTGGTGCATCCGCCGACGCTGTCGGCTCAGGCGACCGAGCTGCGCGAGCTGCTGCTCGCGTCGGGGGAGCGTCAGGTGCTGCTCGCCGAGGTTCCGGATGCCGAGCAGGGCAAGCGCGTCGAGGTGGCGGCCTTCTGCTGGCAGGTCATGGGCCAGGCCGACTTCACGCGCACCGACGCCGTCGTCGGGTTCGGCGGCGGAGCCGTGACCGACCTGGCGGGCTTCGTCGCGGCGACGTGGCTGCGCGGCGTCGCGGTGGTGCAGGTGCCCACGACGGTGCTCGGCATGGTCGATGCCGCCGTCGGCGGCAAGACCGGCATCAACACGGCGGAGGGCAAGAATCTCGTCGGCGCCTTCTGGCCGCCGCGCGCCGTCATCTGCGACCTGACACAGCTCGATACCCTCAGTCGCAACGAACGGGTCGCCGGATTCGCCGAAGTCGTCAAGGCCGGCTTCATCTGGTACCCGGAGATCCTCGATCTCATCGAGGCGGATCCCGACGCCGCCGTCGATCCGCAGTCCCCGGCGTTCCGACGCTGTATCGAGCTGGCGATCGAGATGAAGGCGCGCGTCGTCGGCGAGGACCTCCGCGAAGCCGGGCTACGCGAAGTGCTGAACTATGGACACACGCTCGGCCACGCGATCGAGCACGCCGAGCGGTACCAGTGGCGCCACGGCGCGGCGATCTCGATCGGCATGCTCTTCGCCGCCGAGCTCTCACGACTGGCCGGCCGACTGTCCGACGATGCCGCCGCGCGCCACCGCCGCATCCTCGAACTGCTGGGACTGCCGACCTCGTATCGCGCGGGCGCGTGGAAGCAGCTGCTGGCCACCATGCAGCGCGACAAGAAGACGCGCGGTGCGATGCTGCGCTTCATCGTCCTCGACGACATCGCGAAGCCGACCATTCTGCAGGCGCCGGACGAGTCCCTCCTGTTCGCGGCCTATCAAGAGGTCGCCGAGTGAGCGTTCCCGTGGTCCGACGCATCCGCGCGGCGGAATGGCGGGAGATCCGCGACCTCCGCATCGAGGCCGTCGGCGATCCGGCGGCATCCATCGCTTTCCTGTCCACCGTCGAACAGGAGCGTGCGCACGACGAGGTGTTCTGGCGCGAGCGCGCCGCGGGCGCGTCGCTGTCCGACGAGGCCGCTCAGTTCATCGCCGACGACGACGGGCGGTGGGTCGGCACGGTGACCGTCCTTCTCCGGGCGGCGGGCACCACCGATCATCTGGGTCGACCCGTGACCGAGGCGCGCGCAGACATCGTGGGCGTCTACGTGGCGCCGTCGCACCGGGGTACGGGACTGCTCGGGCGCCTCGTCGATGTGGCCGGGGCATGGGCCCGGGATCGTGGGGCCGACGAGCTGACGCTCGATGTGCACGCCGAGAACCATCGCGCGCAGGGTGCCTATCGCAAAGTCGGCTTCGTCGCGACGGGGGAGAGGCTCACGAGTGTCATCGGTTCCGAGCTCGTGATGGTGCGTGCCGGTAGGGTGAGCGCGTGACGACCCCTCGACGCCTCCTGCTGGTGAACGGCCCCAACCTCAACCTGCTCGGCATCCGCGAGCCCGACGTCTACGGGCACGACACCCTCGCCGACGTGGAGCGGATCGTCCAGGATGCCGCGGCTGCGCGCGGCTTCGACGTCGAGGCGGTCCAGAGCAACCACGAAGGTGTGCTGATCGACGCGATCCACGAGGCGCGCACCACCTGCGCCGGGATCGTGATCAACCCGGGAGGTCTCACCCACACCTCCGTCGTGCTCCGCGATGCGCTGTCGGGGGTGTCGCTGCCGGTGGCCGAGGTGCACATCAGCAACATCGCCGAGCGCGAGGAGTTCCGTCACCACTCCTACGTCGCCGACGTGGCGGTCGTGCACGTCGTCGGCGAGGGAGTGGCCGGCTACGCGCGCGCGACGGCGCTGCTCATCGACGTCATCTCAGGACGCGCCGACGGCTGAGCGGTTGCACGATCCGCGCGCGACGCAAGGGGGTGCCCCCACGTGCTCGAAGGCGTATACCGTCGCCGCCATGAACATTCGTCGGACCCCCGCTGCCATGTTCCTCGTCGCCGCCGCACTCACCCTGGGCGCCTGTGCCTCTGCGGGTGATGCCGCCACGGATGCCTCGTCGAGCGCGCCCTCCGCCGTGGCGACCCCGACCCACACCGCCACGGCGACTCCCACACCGTCCACCTCGAGCACGCCCGCCGCACCCACCCGCGCCGACCTCGACGGAACGTGGTGCCGCGCGTCGGACTCGGCCACGTGCATGACCATCGAAGACGGCAAGACCACCGATGGAGCCACCGCCGGAGACGCGACCAACGACGAGGGCGCTCCGTGCCTCACGGTCACCATCGGTTCGGACGGCGGCTTCGTCGCCTATTACTGCCCGAAGGGTGTGAGCCCGGCGACGCCCGTCACCACCGACGCCGGCGCCGCGGTGAACCTCGACAACACGGCGTACGAGCGCCTGTTCGCCACGCAGAACCCGCCCTACGTCGACACGTGGTACCGCGAGGCAGATCTGAGCGCCGCTACCGCCCAGTGATGGATTCACCCGGTTCGGTCCAAACGTACTGAGTGCACTCATTAATGAGTATGATCAATATGTGAGTGAATCGATCTCGCGCCGCGAGCGCAACATGGCCGACAAGAGTCGGCGCATCTTGCTCGCCGCCGCGGAGCTGTTCGACGAACACGGCTACGCCGGTGTCACGACGCAGCAGATCGCCAACCGTGCCGACGTCGCCGCCGGCACTGTATTCCGCTACGCCGACAGCAAGGCCGAGCTGCTGCTCGCGGTGTTCAACGAGCGCCTCGCCGCGGCCGTCGACGCGGGTGCGCGTGCTGCGGCGACGGTCGGGGACCCCGTCGAGGCGGTCGCCGCTCTGTTGCGGCCCCTCCTGCACGCCGCGGCGCTGACGCCCCGAGACACCGCCCTCTACCAGCGCGAACTCTTGTTCGGCGACAGCACGGCGGGGCGTTACCGGCGCGAGGGCCTGCGCGTGATCGACGACCTCGAGCGGCGTATCGCCGAGATCGTCGCGCCGAGGTCGGCCGCCGCATCGGCCCGGGTCGCGGCCCGCTCGATCTTCGCCGCCACACACATCTTCCTCGTGCAACCGAGCCTGGGGCTCGGTCGCGACGCCGCCGATCTCCGCGCGCAGATCGCGCAGATCGTCGCCGGCGCGCACGCCGAGGCTTATCCCGACGCGTCCACCCCGCCGCGCCCGCACGAGAGTGCATATGAAGGCGGTACCCCGCCAGAAGGAGATCACCATGAGTGACATCACCACCGTCGCCGTGCTGGGCACCGGCGTGCTCGGCTCGCAGATCGCGTTCCAGACCGCATACAGCGGCTTCGACGTGATCGCCTACGACATCAGCGACGAGGCTCTCGCCGCCGCGAAGGAGCGCTTTCAGCGTCTCGTCGCGACCTACAAGGCCGAGGTTCCCGGCGCCGCCCGCGGAAAGGCCGACGAGACCCTCGGTCGGCTGACGCTCACGACCGATCTCGCCGAAGCGGCTCAGGCCGACCTCATCATCGAGGCCGTTCCCGAGATCCTCGACGTCAAGCGCGAGACCTACGAGAAGCTCGCCCAGCTCGCTCCCGCAGAGACCATCTTCGCGACCAACTCCTCGACCCTGCTGCCGAGCGACCTGGTCGAGTGGACCGGTCGCCCGGAGCGCTTCTTGGCGCTGCACTTCGCGAACCGGGTGTGGAAGTTCAACACCGGCGAGGTTATGGGAACGCCCCAGACCGACCCCGCCGTGTTCGATCAGATCGTGCGGTTCGCGGGCGACATCGGCATGGTTCCCATCCCGATCCACAAGGAGAAGGCGGGCTACGTGCTCAACACCCTCCTCGTGCCGCTGCTGAACGCCGCCATGGGGCTCGCCGGCGGCGGCTACGCCGAGGTCGAAGACATCGACTGGACGTGGCGGATCGCCACCGGTGCGCCCATGGGCCCTTTCCAGATCCTCGACATGATCGGTCTGACCACGCCGTACAACATCCTCACCCACGGTCCTTCGGGCGACCCGAAGATCGCCGCGTGGCTCAAGGAGAACTACATCGACAAGGGCCTGCTGGGCGTCGCCACTGGCGAAGGCTTCTACAAGTACGCCTGATCGCTCGACCGGCAGACAGCGGCTGAGCGGGCGGCATCCCGTAGAATCGGGTGTCGGCCGCTCGGCCGCTTCTTCAACGAACGGACATTCCACACTCATGGCATCGACCGCAGACATCAAGAACGGCGTCGTCCTCAGCATCGACGGACAGCTCTGGAGCGTCGTGGAGTTCCAGCACGTCAAGCCTGGCAAGGGCGGTGCGTTCGTGCGCACCAAGCTGAAGAACGTCATGACCGGCAAGGTTGTCGACAAGACGTTCAACGCGGGCGCCAAGGTCGAGATCGAGAACGTCGACCGCCGTGACTTCACCTACCTCTACAACGACGGCGAGGGCTTCGTCTTCATGGATGTGGCCGACTACGACCAGATCACGGTCGGCGCCGCAACGGTGGGCGATGCCGCGAACTTCCTGCTGGAGAACCAGCAGGTGCAGATCGCCCTCAACAACGGCAACCCGCTCTACATCGAGCTGCCGGCCTCCGTCGTGCTGGAGATCACCTACACCGAGCCGGGTCTGCAGGGCGACCGCTCGTCGGCGGGAACCAAGCCCGCCACCGTGGAGACCGGCTACGAGATCCAGGTGCCGCTGTTCCTGGAGACCGGCACGAAGGTCAAGGTCGACACCCGCACGGGCGACTACCTCGGCCGCGTCAACTGACGACCGGTCTTCGAAGCGATGAGCGCACGGTCCAAGGCGCGCAAGCGCGCCCTCGACATCCTCTTCCAGTCCGACGTCCGCGGCGATGAGCTTGCGGTCACCCTCGCCGCGGAGGCGAAGCGCGCGGCGAATGAACCCGCTCGCGAAGCCTCGTGGCTGTACGCGCGCGAGATCGTCGACGGTGTCATCGACAACCGCGACGACATCGACGAGCAGATCGTCACCCACGCGCGCGACTGGAAGATCGAGCGGATGCCGGCGGTCGACCGCGCCATCCTGCGGCTGGCGGTGTGGGAGCTGATGTTCAACGATGAGGTGCCCGCCGCGGTCGTGATCGACGAGGCCGTGGAACTCGCGAAGGAGTTCTCGACCGACGACTCGGGTTCGTTCGTGCACGGGGTCCTCGGGCGCATCGCCCGCACCGCCTGAGCCGGCTTGTGCCGAGGAGGGAGCGCGGGTGACGTCCGTTCTCACCCTCCGCATCGTCGACCCCTGGCTCATTGTCAGCCTGTGTGCCGCGAGCGCGGCCGCCGTCGTGTTCTTGCTGCTGCGTCGCCGCCCCGCGCCCTGGCCCCTGTGGGCGGCCGCCGCGCTCTTCTCCGGCAGTGCGCTGACCGTGCTGTTCGCCCTCGTCGCACGCGCGACACGCATGTTCGGCATGCCGCTTCCGTGGCAGGTCGTGGCGTGGGGAGCGGCGGGCGTGGCCGCGATCGCACTCGCGATCGCCAACTTCTGGAAGGCGCGATGGGGACGCAGGGCGATCGCGGCGGGAGCGATCCTCCTTTTCGCCGTGACGACGGCGCTCGGGATCAACGCCTACTACGGCCTGAACACGACGGTCGCGGGACTCTTCCACATCCAGGTACACCGCCCGATCAGCGTCCCGACAGGGTCCGCCGGTTCGGGCCCGGAATCGCACACACCGCTCTACGAGCGCTGGCGTCCTCCCGCCGACATGCCCGCCACAGGCCAGCAGGCGACGATCGAGATCCCTGCGACGCAATCGGGCTTCTCCGCGCGGCTGGCAGGTTTCTACAAGCCCCCGGCTGCACTCACGGCGCACCCGCCCCGCTTGCCGTTGGTGATCATGATGATGGGCCAACCGGGTGATCCCGACCCGCAGTACATCGCGAAGATCCTGGACGCGCAGGCGCAGAAGAACAACGGCCTCGCACCGTACGTGCTCGTTGTCGATCAACTCGGCGACCCGACGAGGGATCCGGCGTGCGCGGACTCGGCGACGTACGGCAATGTGGAGACGTACGTGACGAAGGACGTCGTCACCTTCGCCCGCACTCTGCCGGTGCAGCAACGGCCGCATCAGTGGGTGATCGCCGGCTACTCCAACGGCGGTGGGTGCGCCTTCAAATACGCCGCCGAGCACCCCGAGGTCTGGGGCAACCTGCTGGCGATCAGCGGTGAAATCGTCCCCGGATCGGAGCATCCCGACGAGACGATCGCCGATGTCTACGGCGGCTCGCGCGCCGCGTTCGACGCGGCAGCGCCCGCCGGCATCCTCGCCTCGGGCTCCTTCTCCTGCCCCGACGAATGGGCACTGTTCACGGCTGGCGAAAACGACCCGGCGTACATCGATCAAGCCCGACACGGCGCGGCCGCCGCGTTCTCGGCAGGTTCGCAGGCCGACAGCTACGTGGTCCCCGGCGCCGGTCACGTGGTCGACGCTTTGGAGGGCGGGCTCGCCGAAGGCTTCGCCCGACTGTATCCCCGCCTCGGCCTCTCTGCACCCTGAATCGCCCGCACCGCCTGAGCGGCGGCTCAGGCTCCCACGCGTAGACTCGGGAGCTGTTCGACCAGGAGGACCCATGCGGATCACAGGCCTCGGCCACGCCGGAATGTTCATCGAGACGACGGGCGGCAGCATCCTCTGCGACCCCGTGATGGGTCCGAACTTCTTCGGCTCCTGGTTCCCGTTCCCCGACAACCGCGGCCTGGACTGGGAGCGCTTCGGGAAAGCCGACTTCCTCTACATCTCGCACCGCCACCGCGATCACTTCGACCCGGCGCTGCTGGAACGGTACGTGCCGAAGGACATTCGCGTCCTGCTCCCGGAGTACCCGACGGACGACCTCGAGGTGGACCTCCGCCGCCTCGGCTACGACAACATCGTCTACACGCAGGCGGGGCAGACTCTGGAGTATCCGGGTGGCCTGAAGATCATGGTGACGCCGCTGCGGGCGCCCAGCGACGGCCCCATCGGCGACTCATCACTGAGCGTGGACGACGGCACCGCCAGCATCCTGAACCAGAACGACTCGCACCCCCTCGACCTCGAGCGCCTGCTCTCGTTCTCCAAGCCCGACGCCTACTTCACGCAGGTCTCCGGCGCGATCTGGTGGCCCATGGTCTACGACCTGCCGCAGGACTCGAAGCAGCACTTCGCGAAGCTCAAGCGCGACGCGCAGAACAAGCGGGCGATGTACTACATCGAGAAGGTGGATGCCGAGCACGTCTTCCCGATGGCGGGACCGCCCATGTTCCTGCGCGAAGACCTGTTCCGCTTCAACGGGTGGGGGCTGGAGGACGACTCGATCTTCACCGATCAGCGCCAGTTCCTCGCGCACATGCGCGCCGAGCGTCCGGATCAGAAGGGCTACGAGTTCGTGCCCGGCACGCAGGTCGACCTCAACGGTGGCACGATCGAGATCACGCAGACCCTCTACACGCCGGATGAGATCGACCGGGTCTTCGACGACAAGTGGGCGTACCTCGCCGAGCAGCGCGACAGCCGCCAGGCGGAGGTCATCGCGGAGATCGAGACGCGGGCCGAGCCGATGGCACCGGACGAGATGCTCGCCGCGCTGCAGGAGTGGTGGGAGCCGCTGCTGCGTCGCGCCCGTACGATCCGCACCGGAGTCGGCGGCAACGTGCGTTTCCGCATCGGCGAGCTCGACATGGTCGTCGACTTCCCGAAGGCCAAAGTGCGGGAGTACGCGGACGAGGAGTGCATCTACTGGTACACGATCCCCGCCGACCTCGTCTCGACGAACATTCGCGACCACGAGATCGACTGGTCGAACTCGATCTTCCTGTCGATGCAGTTCGAGGTCGGCCGCAGCGGCAAGTTCAACGAATTCCTCACCACGTTCCTGAAGTGCCTGTCGCGCGACCGCATCGAGTACGTCGAGAACTGGTACGCCGAGCAGTCCGATCAGACCGAGGATGCCGAGATCGGCGAGTGGACCGTGCAGCGCCGCTGCCCGCACCTGCGCGCCGACCTTACCAAGACAGGCAAGATCGAGGACGGCGTGCTCACCTGCGCCCTCCACGACTGGAAGTGGGATCTGGCGAGCGGGCAGTGCCTCACCGCACCGGGCCACCCGATCCGCGCGTCGCGCGTCGTCGAGACGGCATCGGCGCCCACCGCCTGATACCTCGCAGAGGCGCGTTCACGTCGTCAGAATGCGTTTCGCACGTTTCTTGAGCCGTACCGGCGAGGTGGTGACGACGCGCCAGCGGTGATCGGTGCCGTGCCACGGTGGGGCTTTGACCTCGGGAACCCCGCCGTTCATGCGGATCTGCCACCCGACCCGGTCAAGGAACCGGTGGTGGTACCAGCACAACAGGACGCCGTTGTCCGTGTCTTGTTAGTCTGACCTTTATGAGCAACGAGGTGGGGTTGGGTCGTCCGGTGGCAGTGTACGCGCGGATTTCTGCGGACAAGACGGGCGAGGGGCTGGGCGTCGCACGTCAGGTCGAGGACTGTATGCGGCTCGTCGCGGACCGGGGTTGGTCGGTATTCGACACGTATGTGGACAACGATGTGTCGGCGTTCACAGGGGCCAAAGGACGTCCCGAGTTCGCCAGGATGCTGGCCGATATCGAGGCGGGCCGGGTCGGTGCGGTGGTGGTGTATCACCAGGATCGGTTGACGCGGCGTCCGGGTGAGTTCGAACAGTTCGTGGAAGCGTGCCAGCGCAACGGCGTCGACCAGCTCGTGACGGTCACGTCGGATATCTCGTTCGGGAACGACAACGGGATGCTGGTCGCGCGGATCACCGCAGCCGTCGCGGCGAATGAGTCGGCACGGAAACGGGCGCGAATCCTGCGGAAGATCGAGCAGAACGTCGCGGCCGGGAAGCCGAATGGTGGAGCGACGCGCCCGTTCGGATACGAGGAGGACCGGATCACGATCCGGGAATCGGAGGCTGCTGTCATCCGGACGGTGGCGGATCGGTTCATTCAGGGCGAGTCGTTGCGGTCTCTGGTCGCGTGGTTGAACGAGGAGCGCGTGCCGACCTCGGGGAAAGCAACGTCGTGGCGGTCACCGACGCTGCGGGGCCTGTTGCAGTCCGGGCGGATCGCCGGGTTGCGGGATCACCGCGGCGAAGTCGCGGGCGAGGCGGCATGGGAGCGGATCATCACCCGGGAGCAGCGGGAGCGAATCCTTGCCGTGTTCGCGTCACGGAAACGGACAGGGCGGCGGGCACCGCAACGGTATCTGCTGACGGGGTTGTTGAGGTGCGGGAAATGCGGCGGAAAGCTGTTCTCCGCAGCGAGGCAGACTCCGCAGGGGAAGACCGAGCGCCGGTACGTGTGCCAGTCCGGGCCGGACCACGGCGGCTGCGGAAGGCTGACCATCTCGGCGGTCCCGGTGGAGACGTGGCTGACTGAGGCCGCGTTGTACCGGCTCGACACCCCGGAGGTGACTGAGGCGTTGGAGGGGCGGCACGAGACGGACGCACGGCACGCGGACGCGGTGGCGGTGCTGGACGCGGCGCAACGGCGGTTGACAGACGTGGCGGAGATGTTCGCCGCTGGGGACATCAGCAAGGCCGAGTACTTGGCCGCGCGTCCGGTCGCGGAGACGAAGGCAGCGGAGGCCGCGCGAGTGCTGGAGTCGCTGGCGACGAAAGACACCCTGGGCAGCCTGGTCGGCAACGGTACCATCCTCCGTGAGCGGTGGGACACCTACTCGCTGGACCGGCAACACGCGATCATCCGGGCAATCCTGCCCTCGGCGACGATCGCCGCGGGGTCCCCGGGTCGAGGGAACTTCGACCCGGAACGGGTCCAACCGCACTGGGCGGCCTGACGGGTGATGCGGTGAGGAGCGTGGACATGGACAATCACGAACCGGGTCGACCATCGCCACAGGCGAGCAGGGTGCCGACGGTCGTGTTCTACGACATCATGCACGAGGCTGCGACCAGGGTCCGCGGGGCACTCGTCGGGCTGTATGACGACGGGGTGATCGATCAGGAGCAGTCACTGCGAGCCAGTCTGGCCGTCGCGGAACGGGTTGACCGGGTTCCACCTGAGGATCGGGGTGCGATCATCCACATGACGACCCGGTTGCGTGCGTACTCCGCGCGGCTGGAAGCCCGGGGCCGTTCTAGAGAGCGGCCAGTTGCCATTGATCTTCGATGGTGAAGCGGAGTTCGGTGACGAGCTTTCCGGTCCAGTCGAAGGATGAGCCGTGCCCGAGCACGAGGATCGAGTCGGATTCGATGTTCGTGAGGCGGTGCCGGTCGGGGTTCAGGGGTTCGGCGACGCTGAGGAACAGCTGATGGCGCGGATTGTCGAGGAGTGGTCTTTCGTAAGTGTCGACGCGCATGTACCGGTAGGTCGCGCTTTCGCGTCGCTCCTTGACGGGGAAGATCACCGCGGCAGGTGGCGTGCGGTCGCCGTCGCGTTGGAGCCGGCGAAGGTACTTCAGTGCTTCGGGTGAGCGGGCTTCGAAGCAGAAGTCGGCCCAGAACATGACGGAGATGTCTCCGCGGTGGTCGCGGTAGCGGATCATGAGCCGGTTGAGGAGATCGCCCGGGTCGTCATATTGCTTCAGGAATCGGGCGATCGCCGTCGCCGAGTTCATCGTCGCCGTCCACGTGTCCCCGTCGCCGCCGCCTCCTACGCGGCGCTTGGTGCTCTGCTTGTTCTTGAGTCGCTCTTCGTCCGGTAGGTGTAGGTAGAGGATCTTGTCTTCGATGGAGATCGTGTCCGGGTGAACCTGTTGCAGGTCGGCGTGCAGCGTTTCGATGTTGAGCCGGCAGTCGGCAGCATGATCGGTGTGCGGGTAGAGGCTCAGATATGCGGGTACTTCGGTGCCTGATCCTCGGGTGAACGAGGAGGTTTTGCGCATCGGCACCGGGCAGCCGACGCAGATCAGGTCGCCCTTCGCGGGCGAATCCGCGATCTCGCTAGGAAGGACTTCAATCCACTCCCCGCGCCCATTGTCGCCGGTGATGCGCAACCGCGCCTTCTGGTACTTCGCCGTCTTCACCACGTTGCCCCCTCCGTGTCGAGATCGAGTATGACCCGTGACCTGTGCATTTCAATCAATTGATTCCGTGGCTTCACGAACCGCGAGGAGTCAGATGAGCCGGCGTGGTGTCGAAGAGCGCGCCGACACGGTGCGTGAAAGTGTCGGGGTCGAGGCGTTCAGGGACACCCTGGGCCGCAGTCGTGCGCTGCACCCACGCGATGAGTTCGGGGCTGTAGATGTGGCCGGTCATGGTTCGCCCTGCCTCTGCCCGTTTACGTCGTCGGCCATATGGGCGGTGCGGAGTTGTTCACGGTGTTTCAGTGCGGCTGTGACAGCGAGGTAGCGATGCCCGGGGGTCTTGTGTCCGGAGCGGGTGTACTGCCAGTCGGCGTCGTCCGCGTCCGGTTCGAAGCCGCGACCTGGCTCAGTGGCATGCGCGGCGCGCCATGCGGCGCGGTGCTGCTTCTGTGCTGTCATGGTCGTGGAGAATGTGCGGGACTTCGTGGTCGTGTGCCCGCGCCAGCCGAACGTGCCGAGCCTGTCAGCCATGCCCGCGTACTCGTCGGGGAGTAAGGTCGCGAGACGAACGAGCATCGATATGACGCGCTTGTGGTGCTCCGGGATCGGCAGAAGGTCGATGTTCGCGGCGGGTATCCGTGCGGGCAGCGCCGTGCTGGTGATGCCCTTGGTGACGTATTTCGCGAGATACCCGCCGACCCGTCGCGTCTGCTCGTCGTGCGTGAGCGGCTGCACGTCCACTTGGGCACCGAAGCGCAATGTCCCGGTCCCGGAGGTTGCGGGCACGTCGACGCGGACCATGGACGCGGCGGCAGCGGCGAGAGTCGCCAGAGTGTCGAGACCGATGCCGGGAGTGCCGGGTTCGTTGTTGGCGCGGAGGATGGCGTGGTAATGCGGGGCAAGGCGTGCTTGCATCTCCATGACCTTCACGAACGAGACTTTCACACCCGGGGCGTGCCGGGTGACGAGGCGTCGCAGGGTGCGGGTGTACCGGTTCCAAAGCGCCGGGAACCACCAGGTGGTCAGTACGTGCGTCTCGTAGTCGTAGCAGTCCGCGCACAGCGGGCTCCCGACAACAGGATCCCCGCGCTGGTGAGCCACCGGGCACCCCATCGGTCTGCCATGAGTGCAGGTGCCCGTCACGACTGGATGGCAGGGGCGAGCGGGGTCGTCGGCGTGATGTGCGTGGACGGTCCCGAACGATGGTGCGGTGAGGGTGACGAACACGGCGGTGGCGTTGGTGAGGTGTTCGGGGGTGAGGCCGCCGGTGACGATGTGCCAGGTGTCGAGGGCGTACAGGTCGGAGCAGGCGGGGCAGACGGCCTCGCGGCGGTTTTCGCACCGTGCGTAGATCGTGGTTGTCTGCCCCGCGAGGGTGCGGGTGAGGTGGATGGGGTGGGCGCAGTATCCGGAGGACCGTACCCGCCCCCACCATTCCTCGTACCCGGTTGAGGATGCGGCGGCGACGATTCCGGCGAGGGTGTCCGGGTCGAGGGTTCCGAGCGGGTTCGTGTTCGCCATCATCGTGTTCCTTCCTGCCGGGTTCGCGTGTCGATCAGAACCGGGTGGCGTCGCCGCCGTCAGGCGCTTCCATCGGCCAGGACGGTACGGGGTACTGGTCGGCGAGGGCACGGATGTCCGTGTCGGTGACGTGGAACGCGCGGGCGCGGAGGGGACGGGCGGTGCCGTCCTCGATCTGGTAGCCGACACCGGGCAGGGAATCGGGGATCTGGTCGCAGAGTGCCCCCGCGGCGCGGGCACCCTGCCCGAGGACCATGTCCACCTGCGTTGCTTCGGTGAGTCGCAGCCCGATCCGAGTCGGGAACAACTGCCGCATGCTCAGCACGTCTTTCGAGGGATCCTGCGCGGCCGCGATCACAGTCACCCCGACCGCACGCCCCTGGGAGAGGACGAGGGAGAGCAGTTGGATCGTCTCGGCCGCAACCTTCCGGTCGGTCTCGTACGCGGTCAACGAGGCGAGCTCGTCGATCACGACCACAACCTGCGGTTCCACGGTCGTCGCAGTGTGGGAGCGGGTGACGCCCCGATACCGGTCCGCACGCTCCTGCACGAGCGCGGCAGCGGCGCGGAGCAGCTCCAGCGTCGGTGCCCCGGTAGTGTGCACGAACCGGTCGAACAGGGCCGTCGCGGCACCGAACTCCATCCCGCCTTTCGGATCGACCACCCACAACCGCACCACACCGGCGTGCACGGCCGGAGCAAGGCCCGCGAGGATCGACCAGACCACCGATCCTTTGCCCGCACCGGTTGCGCCGGCGACGAGGAGATGCCTGCCCGCGACCTGCACAACCCACGGCAGGCCATCCTCGGTCACGCCGAGCGTCACGGCTTCGAGATCCGTCGCGGCACGGGCAGGGAGGGGAATCACGGTGGTGAGATGGTCGCGAGTGCGGACGGTGAGCGTGATCCATCCGGGCGCGGGGGTGGTCGCGGTGACAGTCTGAGCGCGCCAACCATGCGCGAGCGCGTCACACAGCCGGGTCCAGTCCGCGAGCGTCTGCCCTGCGATCATTTGAACGGTGAGGACGTCCACCGACGGGTGGATGCGGATTTTCCGCAGCCGGGGGATCAGGGGCGTCCCGTCGAGGGTGGGGGCGAGGCCGTTCAGCGCGCAGACGGCCGCCCACCCGTGCCGGTAGCGGTAGCGACGGTAACGGGCGCGGATCCGGGCATGCACGACGGCCCGGAACGATGCCGGGTGCAGGTACCACCAGAGCGCGAGGACCACGATGCCGACCAGGGCGGCGCTGGCCCCGGCCTCCCACCCGAAGCTGATCCATGCCCAGACGGCGGCGGTGACAGGGGCGGAGAACACCGGGAACAGAACCGCCCACCAGGCGAGCCGTGTCCCGAGCTCTATCGCTTCCCAGGCGATCTGAGCGACCGCGACGATCACGTCGGAGACGGTGTCGCTGCTCGAGTTCGACGGGGTGGGCGATGTTGAGGTTATGCGAGCCATCCGAGGGCTCCTTCCAAAGAGGCGGATCAAGGGGACACGGATGTGTTCCCGAGGCGGCGGTGTCAGGTGTTGTCGCCGTCGCCCCGGTTACACATGCGCGGTCAGTCGGTGGGCTTGCCCGGGCGGGTCTCAGCGCCGCGGAGGGCGGTGGCCCGGTAGGCAACACCGGAGCGGTCGCCCTGAGACCACGGGATCGCAACCAGCCCCTCCACCGTCACCGGTGCACCGATCGTGATCCCGGACGGCTGGCCCGGGACCGACACAGCGAGGACTTCACCGCCGGAGGAATCCAGGGCAGCGACCTGCACCTGGAACATCGGCAGCCCCGTCTCCTTATCGATGCGAGCAGCGCCAGTGTCGCGGTCGGTGCGGGGCTCGGGCAGCCGCGTCGCGAGGAACTGAACCCCCGCCGTGTTGATGTTCAAACGCATGAGCATGCTTCCTTGTCTGTCGTCGTCTTGCCCCTGCCGGTTGGCGGGAACAAGGACAGACAAGCGAGCAAGAACCGCAGCAACCACGCATCAACAGCGCAGGATCACGCAACATCTCGTCCGCAACAACGGCAGCGAAGCAGGGCCCGATGCAGGATGCGCTCGGGGCGTGTTGCAGAATGAGCGAGAGCACTCCCGCAACGAAAGCCTTGTATGACGGACCACGACGACATCACCCCGGCGCCTGCCGAGAACTCGGGACGGTTCCTGCGCGCGGCGATGGCGGAGCAGCGCATCAGCGTCCGCAAGCTCCACGACCTCAGCAACGTTGATGAGCGAACGATCCTGAAAGTGCTGGACGGCAAGAACTCCCGTGACACGACAAAGGAAGCAATCGCCCAAGCACTCAACATGCCCGTTACGGACCTGTGGCCGGATGCGACAGTCAGGGGCGGGGCAGGCGTGCCGACCGTGTCATCCCGGCTGTTTCCCTCACGCGCGGAGGTTCCCTCAGCGTTCTGGGTCGAGGTGTTCAGCGCCGCCAGTGAGCGGATCGACATCCTCGTATACGGCGGAACGTTCCTGTTCGACTCCGTGCCGGGCTTTCCCCGTATCCTCACCGACGCTGTGACGCGAGGTGTGTTGGTGCGGTTCGCTGTTGGTGATCCCGCCTCGGCGGCGGTGCATGAAAGAGGCAGTGAGGAAGGTCTCGGCGTGGACCTTGCGAGCCGGTGCCGGATGACGCTGAGGCGCCTGGCCCCGCTGAGGAACATCGAGGGCATCGAAGTGCGCGTGCACCGGACACCGTTGTATACGTCGGTGTTCTTCGCCGACGACGTTGTCTATGCGAACCATCACATCTACGGGCTACCGGCGGGCGATAACCCCGTGATCGAACTCGCCCGCGCCGACCACTCGGACTTGTTCGACAAGTACGCGGACACGTTCACGCATGTCTGGAACACGGGCACCCCGGACCAAACGACACCCCGCTACTGAGGAGAACACCGGCATGGCACGCATCGACCACTTCAACAACCCGGACGCCCCCAAAGCGAACAGCGTCGTCCCCTCCACAACCGCCGTCGTCACCGACACCGAAGGACGGATCCTCCTGGTCCACCGCGTGGACAACGGGCTCTGGGCGCTCCCTGGCGGCGGCATGGAACTCGGCGAGTCCATCGAAGACTGCGCGGTCCGCGAAGTGAAAGAAGAAACCGGACTCGACGTCGAGATCAGCGCGCTCGTCGGGATCTACACGAACCCGAACCACGTCATCGAGTACACCGACGGGGAAGTTCGCCAACAGTTCTCCCTCTGCTACACCACCCGGCTTCTCGGCGGCACGCTCGCGCACGATGACGAGTCCACCGACCTGCAATGGGTGCAGCCCGACGACATCGCAGCGCTGACCATGCACCCGAGCATGCGACTCCGGATCGACCACTACCTCACCGGTAACCCAGCCCCCTACCTCGGCTGAAACACCTACCGCGCAGCCGCCAAGCGAGACTCAACACGGCTGACGGAAGCCAGCAGCCGAGGCGCCGACGCGGACACAGCCAGATGCACGGGGTCGCCTGGCTCGTACCGGTCCAGGATCTCCGCAATCCGCGCGTGAGCGTCCGTCAGAACGCCGTCAACACTGGTTGTCAGGTCACAGAACGTCACCACATCCAGCGCCTCCGCGGCAGGGGCTGCGAACTCACCCAGCGCTGTGGAAAGTCCCCGCTGGGTTGCTTCCTCCTCGGCGCCCGTATGGAACGCGATCAACGACACGACAAGCTCCGGAAACCGCTCACCACGCGCGAACAGGGCGCCATCGACCGGATGGAAACCCGATACAGCGACCGAGTCCGCATAGCCCACGTCATGGAGCCACGCCGCCGCGACAATCTCCTCCGCCGACCGGCACCCAAGAGACAACGTGACCCCGGTTGCACGAGCTGCAACACCCTGCACATGAGCCCATCGGCGCGGCAACGACACGAGACGGTCTTCAGCAACCGCCCGAGCACGCACCACCAGATCGGAACCCATCACGCCCAGACTACGGATCCGCCTCAGGACACACCAAGCGAAACCTACCCGCGTCAGCACCAGCGCGCTCGATCTGATCAGCCGCGAGCTGCCGCCATCCGCTCCGCGGATGTTTGCCATCCCAATGCGAATTCATCGCGAGCAGGAAGCCCAACGTCGTCCACGCAGGAGAACACGAACGAGAAGAAGAGAAGAGAGATGGATATCTCGGCGGGACGAAGGGGTCAGGCGTCGCGCTCCGCTCCGCTACGCGCGCCACCCTCCCCAAGGCGGAGGGCAGGAAGCCGAGCCGGATCGAGCGGGCCAAGCGTCTGCCGGTCCAAATTTCCCCTACTTAGTCAAGCGCTTTTCGATGCGTGATTGTTGAGGGAAGGCCGGCTTCTACAGGATCCCGCCGATGATCGTCGGGACGAGAACGGCGCCGATGACGGCGGTGCTCACGGCACTGATCGCGTCCGATACGGCATCGCTGGTGGTCGTGTCGGCGTCGAGCTCCCGCACGCGGGCGGCGAACTGATCGCGATCCATCCCCGCCGCCTCGGCGCGCAGGATCCGCGGAGCATCCGCCCCCGCGTTCAGCAGCGCGAGCAGGCTGGTGTCGGCGACGGTCGCGCGCTCACGACCCGCCAGCACGGCGGCCAACCGAGCCCGGAGCGCCTCCTCCGGCGCCGGGTCGACCGTGGGGGTCCGATCGAAACGTAGCCCCAGAACGCCGCGTGACTTCCGCTCCAGGATGCCCGCCGCGACCAACGACTCCTCCACCGTGCCCCCCGGGTCGAGCTCGGGTCGCCGCACCAGCTCGCCGACCGTGCCCGGGCCCCCTTCCGCCAGCGCGCTCCACCCCTGACGCAGCACCGGATGCTCCGGCCCGCGCGCGTCCTCCTGCGCCGCCACCGTCTCCTTCTCTCCCACTGTCACCGCGCCCGCTACCGCGAGGTCCACGAGCAACGCGGCCGTCTCGGCGTAGGCCCGGTATGCGGGAACCGTCTCCAGTCCCCCCTCCGGCTTCACCAGCAGCAGATGCAGCTCCTCGACGATCAGCAGCCGGTCATTGCTCCCCTGCGACATGCGCAGTCTCCTCTCGGTAGGTGCCCTCGCCCTGATCGATGCCACCGAGCTCACGTCCACCGCCTCGGGTCATGGCCTCCGCGACGATCGTCCATTGCTCGGAGTGGTCCTGCCTCACGCCGCGCCAGAAGCGTTCGGCGTGCTCCACCGTGCGGCACCAGAGAGGCAACTGCACCTCGAAACCCCGCCCGCGCTGCACGACGACGGTATCGAGGGTATGCGTCGCCAGCGCCCCATTGCCATCGGGCAGGTCGGCGAGTCGCCCCTCCCACCCGTGCGGAAGCACGAGACCCCCGCCCGCCGCCAGCCTCGGCAACAGCGCACCGGCATCGCGCATCGCCGCGGAGATCAGCGCGCGCTGCGTGTCCTCCGCTGTCAGCTCCCGCGCGGCGGTGGCGGCGTCCCGCGGCGCATCGAAGCCCCCCAGCCGGAGCCGATGCGGGCGAGGAGTCCGGTGCCGACGCGTCGCGGTGTCGAGCGACACGATCGCCGTCGGCGCGATCGACGAGACGAACCGCGCCCCGCCGTCGGTGAACCGTTGCCACAGGTCCCAATCCTCCAGGCCCGGGCCGTCCGCCCAGCCACCGACGTCAGCGAGCAGGGCGCGGCGGTGCGCGGCACGCGACGGCTCGAAGATCGGATTCATGACCTGCAGCCACGGATGCCAGGTCGAGCCGAACGGCGTCGAAGGCGACGACGCACCCGTCGCCCGGTCGTTGCGGACGCAGCCCGTGAAGGCCACGTCCGCTCCCTCTTCGAACAGGGCCAAGAGCTCGGCGAGGTGCCCCGCGGCCCACAGGTCGTCGTGATCGAGATAGGCGATGAGATCGCCGTCGGCCTCCGCGACACCACGGTTGCGGGGCTCGGCCGGATGCCCGTGCGCCGGGGTCTCGACCAGCCGCACCCTCCGATCCGCGGCGGCCAGCTCTGCGACGACAGCGACGGTGTCGTCGGTACACCCGTCGGCCACCACGATCAGCTCGATGTCGCGCACGGTCTGCTCCAGGACCGAGCGGATGGTCGGCTCGATCAGGCGCGACCTGTTGTGCGTCGGGCAGACGACCGAGATCACGGGATCGGTCACGACGACACCGCCGCGAGGAAGGGGAACCCCGGCGCATCCCCGTTCCCCACCGCGATGGCATGCATCACGCCCGCGTTTCCCGTGGCGTAGTCCAGGCTCAGCCGCAGGGCGTTATCGCCGAGCATCCCGGCGCCCTGCACCCCCTCGACCGCATGCAGCCAGAGGTCCGCGCGATGCACGTCAAGGTGGCGTCGAACAGCCCCGGGCACAACGTCGCCTGCCCACAGCGCCTGCGCGGCCAACAGTAGCCCCGCCCGTCCCCGCAGCACCCCGACGTGCTCCAGGAACTCCGCCCCGAACAGGCCGGGATGCTCGTTACTGCCGCGCACGGCATCGATGAGCCTCCGCAGCTCCGGGGTCGGCCGATGCCGGTGCAGCTCCCGCGCGGCGAGTGCCGCCCCCACTGCCGGCGAGGCGAGCAGAGCGGGATTGAGACCGGGCTCCTCGGCGACGAAGCCTGCGACGAGCGCGTCCGCCCGGTCCAGCCACGCGTGCTCGCCGGTCGCCTCGAACATGCGCACCATCAACAGCGCGATGCCCTCGCGGCCGTGGAAGAGCCCCGGGGCCCTGGCCGTCGCCGCCCGCGAGAACGCGGCCTCTGCATGCCGCCCGATAAGATCGAGGTCGCCCTGCGACACGCCCCCCAGCGCGCTGAGCGCCACCCCCGCGCTGCCGCCGATCAACGACGGCTCCTCCTGCACCCGGGTCAGCGACGCCGCCCGGTGCCGCCCAGCCAGCTCGGTCTCGCCCAGCACGTCCAACGCCAGGGCCACCCCGGCGCTGCCCATGCCGAACCCCGGAGCGAGCGAGGCGGGGTCGCGCACGGCATCCACGAATCTGGCGAGGTGTGCCGACGGCACCGGCTCTCCCGTCGACTGCAACGCCCACAGCACCCCCGCGGCGCCGAACAGGAACCCGCGCGCGTCATCGAGCAGCAGCTGCTGGATGTCGCCGGGATACGTGCGTCGCTCACTGTCGAGGTCGGCTGCCCCCAGCACGAAACGGCGCAGTTCGACGAGCGCCCCGTCCGGCGTGCTCGTGTGCCCTTGCCCCTCGGCAACCCGGGCCTCCTGGATCGTGCGCACCGCGGCCTCGCCCGTCGCGGTCGGGACCGGGAAACGCGCCCGCACCCACTCCCAGATGCGGACGGGCTGGGCGCGGTCCCAGTCCATCGTCTGCGCGAGTGGGAGGAAGGCGGTCAGCAGCAGCACGGCCAGCGCGTACTCGTCGACCCGCGGCCCCGTGCAGTCGGTCGGGGCACGGAACCCCGGGACTCCGATCCGTTGCGCGGCATCGTCGGCGACGTCGCTACTGGACTCGAAGTCGATCAGCGTGAGAGCGCCGTCGGGTCCTACGAGGACGTTCCCCGGATGCAGGTCGGCGTACACGACCCCGCGCGCGTGCACCTGCGACACGATCTCCCGCACGCGCGCCCAGACGTCGAGCACGAAGTCGGCGAACTCGGCGTTCGTCAGCGGGGAAGCCGGATTGATCAGCGGATTTCGCTGCCGCAGCAGCTCACCGAGGGTGGTGCCCGGCGAATAGGCGCGCACTAGGAACAGGTGCTCGTGGCCCCGTCGAAGTTCGACGAACTCGGGGATGCCGTCAATCCCGGCGAGCGTCTGCAACGCCTCCGCCTCGCGGATCAGCCGGGCCGTCGCCGTTTGCCCGGCCTCATCGAGCCCGGCGTGTGGGCGGGCCTCCTTCAGGATCACCTCGCGCCCGTCGCGGTCGGTGCCGCGATAGACGCCACCGCCGTTCGAGAAGTGCAGTGCCGCGGTGACCGTGTAGGGGAAGTCCTGCAGCGTGCCGCCGCGGCGCGCGGCGAGGGCGGGTTCGAGGAACTCCGGGATCTCTGCCCACTCCGGCGGATGGAACCCCGGGCGGCGGTCCTCGGGCACGAGGTCGCCCTCCGGGGTGCGGATCGACGGCACCAGGCGCCCGTGCCGGTCGGCGCTCCGGTGCAGCACGAACGCACCGTAGCGAACGGACAGCGGGCCTGCGCCCCACCGCAGATCCGAGAGCACCGCGGGGCCGGGGCTGCCGCCGTGCCGCGCGTCCAGTTCCCGGAGCGTGCGCTCGAGCTCGGGGTTCGTGCGCGGATAGATCGTGAGGAACTTGCCGCTCGCACCACGGTCGGCGTATTTGCTGTTGCGGGCGATCAGCATCGCCGGGCTACGCAGGAACTTGAAGGCGATGCCCCGCGCCGTGCAGTACTCCGCCACGGATTCGAGGATCGCGGTCGCGGTGTCCGCGGTCGCGGTGACGTGGATCTTCCACCCCTGCTCCGGCAGCGCGACCGACTCGGGCCGCCGCACGCACCACACCTCGTCGATGGATCCCTGCCACCCCTCGGGAAGGGCCCCCTCGACCAGCGGGAAGTCCTCGCCCCGGTGCAGGGGACGCGAGTAGAACGCGTTCCCCGGCTGACAGAACTCAAGATAGGCCGGTTCCATGCATCCCTCGTTCCCTCGTGGTGCCCCGACCTATCCGGCTCATCCGGACAGCCCGATCCGCTGCAGCAGCCAGACCCCCAGGGGAACGTCGCCGAGCTCGACGACCGCGACCCCGTGCGACACCGCAGGCTCCTCCACCAGAGTTATCGGCAGGATCGTCACCGGGATCCTCGGCTCGACGTCGGTCACCGCGAACAGGGAGTAGAACGGACGGGTGCTTGCCTCGGCCGCATCGGCGGATGCGGCCACGGTCGCCACGCCGATCTCGCCCTGCAGCACGATCCCGGCCTCGCGCAGGCTCACCCGGTCGCCCGCCTCCAGCAAAGACAGCGATGCAGACGCGGGCAGCAGCAGCTCAGAATCCGATTCCTCCACGATGTATCCGCCGCTGAGCGTCTGCGGCACCGGGATGACCGCCAGCGCGACAGCCGCCCCGGCCGCCACCACGGCGGCGACGCCGACCGCCCGCACGCGTACCGCCGTCGACAGCGTCTTCCACGAGAAGCCCGAGAACAACTCCTTGCCGAGACCGAACAGTGCGGCGACAAGGGCGAACAGGAGGATGCCCGAGCCGGCGGGGCCGAGCCGCTGCAGCGTCGTCGACCAGATCAGCAGCGCGTTGGCGACGATCACGAGCGGGAAGATCATGCAGCCGATCCCGAAGAGGATGGCCCAGCGGAACTGGGGAAGCTGCCGCGGCGGCGGCGTGACGCCCAGCAGGAGGCGCAGCGTCCAGCCCCGCGCATCGGCGATCGCCTTGTCGCGCAGGTGCGACACGTCGACGTGGTTCATCAGCGCGATGTACCCGTCGAGCTTGACGAAGGGGATGAGGTTCATCAGCGACGCGGTGAACGTGATGACGGTGAAGATCATCAGCCCCTGAGACCAACCGTCGAGCACGGGGACGAGCGTCAGCAGCGCCGAGGTTCCGGCGATCATCCACTGCACGGCGATCCCGGCCATGGCCACATGCACGCGCTGACTCGGCTTCGGCAGCCGCCATCCGTCGGAGACGTCGCAGAAGAACGCGGGCAGCAGGTAGAACAGCATCACGCCGAGTCGGTTCGGGGCGGCGCCGTACGCGGCGAGGACCAGGCCGTGGCCGACCTCGTGCAGGGCGGTGGACACCAGGATGCCGAGGAAGAGGGCGAACAGCGTCGCATACGATACGGGCTGGCTCAACGCGGCCACCAGGGCGTCGCCGCGGAGGAGGAGGACGACGAGACCGGCGACCGCAACGCCGACCGACACCGACAGCAGCACCGGCGACTTGACCCACGGCATCAGACGCGCCAGCCATGTCAGCATACGAGATGGGTTGCACAGTGTCAGCTGGATCGTTAGCGGGGGGACGAACCGCAGCGGCCCCCGTTGCCTCGGGGGACGCTGGCCCTCCAGCACGTCGGCCTTCGCGAGCAGCTGCAGGCCGAGATCGACCTGGGCGAGATCCCACGGATCGCCGAGCTCGTCCACGATCTGCTTTTTCGTCGTCGTGCCGTCGATCGTGGTGACAAGATGGGCCAGGTCCGGTTTGATCTTAAAGTACTGCTGGGTTCCGCGCCGGATGAACCAGTCGGCCGACCCCTCCATCGGAGGGAGTAGCTCGATCTCCCGCGACAGCCGCGGCGGGTCCGCCGCGACCGCCGCGGAGCGATCGAGAGAAGGAGTGCGTCTCACCGAAGGTCCCGTCGACGGAACGTGAGGAACGAGGCCGCGAGCAGCACGACTATCCACGCCAGCGCGATCACGGTCGCGAACGGGACGGCGAGCAGCTCCGGTTTCTGGTCGAGGTAGATCGACGACAGCGCGATGGAGAAGAAGCCGTTCGCCGCCTCGGGCCACAGCCGCTGCAGCCCCGGCTCCACCAGCAGGATGAACAGCACGACTATGGCAACGGACGCCAGCCGGCTGCGCAGCAGCCATCCGACCCCTGCCCCCCACAGCGCGGCGAGCAGACCGCACGCGCCGACGCCGAGCACGGTCAGGGTGGTCGACGCCGTCCATTCGACTTCCAGGCCCGCCATCGGCAGGAACACGAACGGCGAGATCACGGCGGCGATCATCGCGACGAGTCCGTAAAGGATGCCGATCGTGCCGACCACCGCGAGCTTCGTGGCGAACACCCGGGTGCGCGTCTGCCCGAGCAGCACCGTGCGCACGATGGCCCGGGAGTCGAACTCTCGAGAGATGAAGACCGCTCCCGCGATCGCGGCGAACAGGAACAGGGTCATCCAGGCACGCGGGACTTCGTCCGTCGCGAGGGCGAGGGTGGTCGCGCCCGCCTCGATGCCCTTCTTCCCATCGTCCGCATACCCGTACGCGGTCAACGCCGAGAAGCCAGCGCCTCCCAGCAGCAGGAACCAGGTCGAACGCGGTGCGAACGCCTTGCGCAGTTCAGCGCGGAACATCACTCGTCTCCCGTCAGCTCGAAGAAGCGGTCTTCCAGCGACGACGCGCCCTGCGACGTCAGCTCATCAAGCGTGCCGTCGAAGAGCACCCGCTGCTGCATGATGACGACGTCATCGATGGTCTGCTGCATCTCCGAGAGGATGTGGCTCGACAGCAGCACCGTACCGCCCTTGTCGGCGTGCGCACGGATCAGCTGGCGCATCCAACGGATGCCGACGGGGTCGAGCCCGTTGCTCGGCTCGTCGAGGATGAGCAGGGGCGGCTCGGCGAGCAACGCGATGCCAAGACTGAGCCGCTTCTTCTCGCCCGTCGACAACGACTTGACTTTGCTGCCGACGTGCTCGCTCAGTCCGACGTTCTCGATGACCTCGTCGACGCGAACCGGGGGCACGCCGATCGTCGTCGCCCAGACGCCCAGCTCGAAGCGCACCGTGGCCCCCGGCAGGAACGACATGTCGTCGAGGGCGACACCGACGTGGCGGGCGGCGTCGACGGTGGTCGAATACGGCCGTCCGTTGATCTCGGCGGTCCCCCGCTCCGGACGGACCAGATCCAACAGCATCTTGATAGTCGTCGTCTTGCCCGCTCCGTTCTTCCCAAGCAGGCCGAGCACGCGCCCAGACCGCCCGGCGAAGCTGACGTCGTCAACCGCGGCGCGACCTTTATAGGTCTTCGACAGATGAGAGGCGACGAGGGGCGAGGTCATAGGTGCTGGCTCCCCTTTCGCAGTGCGAAGAGGGTCGCACCGGCGGCGACGGCTGCGAGGAGGGCCACGCCGAGGGCGATCCAGCGGATCGGACCGGTCACGACCACCGCGACCACCGCGGCGGTGATGACCAGGACGCTGACGAAGATCAGCAGAATCGACAGGGTGGGATTTTTGTTCATGATTTTCGTTTCCTCTCAAACAGGGCGCTGAGGGCGGTGCCGCGCCCTTCGACACGGCACCGCCCGTTCATCAGGTGGCCACGAGCGCGGCGGCACCAAGGTACAACCCGGCACCGGCGACACCGGCGCCGACGACACCGGCACCGATGGCGAAACCGGTCCAGAAGCCGGGCGCTTCAAGAGCTTCGAGCTCCTGCAGGCCCATCTCAAGCGTGGTTGCGGTCATGAATTTCACCTCCGTCGTCGTCTAGATCCTGTGATGGTCGGTCGCGACTCAGGTCGCGATGAGAGCCGCCGAAGCGGCCCATCCGCCGTAAACGGCAGCACCAGTCACGACGACGCCGGCAGCGATGCCCGCAGCAGTCCACCAACCGGGCGCCTCGAGGGCCTCAAGCTCCTGCATAGCCAGCTCCAGTCCAGGGGTGCTTGCTTCCATGTGTTCACCTCCTCCATCTTCAGTCGGGTCAGAGCGCCGACGGGATCGTTGGCACCGGGGTCGCCACCCGCGACGACATCGATCGTCGCCGGAGTGGACGCGGGGGACGCGACGCGTCGCGCACAAGGCGCTGTACGTCGGCGGAATCGAGATCGGGCAGCATGGGAAGACCCTGCCCCCAATGGCGCAGGATCCGCTCGGCCAGCGCGGGCACGGTCGCAGCGGGGACGCCGATGGTCGTCGCCAGTCCCGCGCCTTGCAGGAGTCCAGTCAGCCAGTCGGAAGCCGTCCTCCCCGAGGCATCCAGCTGTCCGCGCAGCGCCTCCAGACGCTGCGCGGAACCCCAGCGTTCGTCGCCCGCTTCGATCAGCCGCCAGGCCGCAATGGTCACGGCGGGCAGCACCGCCATCTTGCGCAGGCCGAGCTCGGCGGACAGCTCCGTGCCGACGTACCAGGCCCGGGCGCCGTACGGGTTGCCTGGGGGCAGCTCGCCGTGGTGGCTCAGTGCCCCAGCACGGAGCACGAGGTGGCGCGCCGCGTCGCCGAGGTCGCGGTGTAGCACGTCGATCACCGCACGGCACAACGTCGGCACCAGGGCGTCTCGCAGCGGATCGCCGTCGACATCGCCGACGAACGAGCTCGCGAGGCGGAGCAGAACCTCCACGACGCCCTCGCGTTGCAGGGGATCGGGAAGGGTGGACGCCGCATCGCCGAGCAGCACGCAGGAGTCCGGCCGCAGATGCGCACCACTGACCAGACGCCGCCTTCCGGCTACGTCGGCGATGGCGACGGAGCTCGACTCGCTGCCGGTGCCGAGTGTCGTCGGCACCGCAACAAGTACCGTCGCAGGCTGCGCCATGGTGGGGCGCAGGGCCACGAATCCACTGCGCGTGCGCGCCGTCAGCCGTTCTCGAAAGCCGCGCTGCGCCCATAGCCGAGCGAGCTTGGCGGCATCCAGGAGGCTCCCCCCGCCGATCGCGACCGTCGCCGCCGACGTCGACATGAGGTCATGCAGTTGCGCGACCGTGTCCAGACCGGCGTGCGGCGCCACCCGGCGCACGACGGGATTCCTGCCCAGAGAGCTGATGACGTCGCCCACCGTAGTCAGGAACGGCGCGGATTCCGGCACACCGGAGTCGACCAGCACGGTCACGTCGCCCGCACGCGCGGTCAAAAGTGCGTGCGCGGCGGCGCTCCACGCCGTCAGTGTCGGGGCGTAACTCACGATGTGCGTGCGGCGAAGGCGGCGAGGCCGATCCGGATGCCCGAGAAGAGGGCGGCGAGGGCGTCCTCGGTCATGGTCAGAGCGGGGGCCAGCTGTATACCGGCGAGTCCGGGATGGACGATCACCCGGCCCGTCGTGCGCAGCGCGGCCACGACGTCCGGGACCTGTGCCTGTGGCAGCGCGGAGCCGTCCGACAGCGACAGGCTCAGGGCGCGGAAGCATCCCCTGCCCTGCACCCCCGTGATGCTCGGCGTCGTCGCGATCAGGTCGTCGATTGCGGTGTCGAGGCGGGCGGCGAGCCGGGCGCCGCGCGCCAGGGCGTCCAGTTCGGCGAAGCGCTGCACGGTCGCGGAGATCGCGGCGCACGATGCGGCGTTGCCGGCCTGGGTCTCGGCGTGCACGAGCACCGCCCCGGCATCGTGGAAGGTGCGCGCGACGCGCGGGGCGACCAGGATCGCCGCGATGGCGGAGGTGCCGTTGCTGAGGCCCTTCGAGGTGACCAGCAGGTCGGGTGCCCAGGGCCACTCGGAGGAGGCGAACAGGGGCCCGGTGCGGCCGAAGCCGGTGGCGACCTCATCGACCACGAGCAGGACGCCGTGGGCGTCGCGGGCCGCACCGAGCGCCTCGACGAACTCCGCCGTCAGCACGGTGTTGCCGGTGCCGAGCACGGGTTCGACGACGAGCGCGCCGATCGTGCCGCCTGCACGCGACATCAGCGCCGTCAACGCGTCGACGTCGTTCGCCGGGATGTGCCGCACCAGGCGCGTCTCGGCACCGTAGAGGCTGCGACCGAGATCTTCTCCGGTCAGGCCGAAGGCGCCATAGGTGAGGCCGTGGAAGCTCTGCTCGAGTCCGGCGACGATCTTGCGGTGGGGCATGTCGCGCAGCGCCCAGAACTGGCGGGCGATCTTGAGCACGGCGTCGTTGGCCGACCCGCCGGAGGTGGTGAAGACCACCGTGTCGAAGCGCTCGTCGGTGAGGCGGATCAGGTCCTCCGCCGCCTGTCGAGCGTAGACGTTCTCATAGCGGAACACCCCCGCGTAGGAGGAGGCCGTCGTCGCCTCGGCGATCGCTGCCGCGATCGCCGGATCCCCGTAGCCCAGATTCACGTTCCAGAGCCCGCTCGTCCCGCACACCAGCCGGCTCCCATCGGCCATCTGCACCGTGGTGCCGTGCGCCGAGACCACGCAACGCCCGTCGTCGCCGTGGGCATCCCATCCGGTCAGCGACGGCCACAACGGACGAAGGCTCCTGGCGCGCGCCACCAGCAGCGTATTGCGGTATTCGGGCGGGGTCCCCGGGATCTCGACGGCCTCCTCGATGAGGAACCCTGCGGCGTGGAGCTCGTCGCGCAGCGTCCATTGGCTGATGCTGCCGACCGAGGACTCGAAGACGCCGCCCTCGACGGCGATCTGGATCAGCCGCCGGGTGCGATCCCCGTTCGGGGTCTCGGTGAGGGTGGCCCCGTCGAGCTCAACCCTGCGCGCGGCGGCGCTCTCGGTCAGCTCGACGTTGGTCAGCACGAAGACGCCGTCGTCAGCCAGGTGCTCCCTGACCCGGTCGAAGACCCGGCGCCGTGCCGCTGCGTCGGGCAGCAGCGAGAGCGAGGTGGTGCCGACCACGACGGCCCCGAACCGGGTGTCGAAGCGGAAGTCGGTCATGTCGCCGACGACCGGTGTGCAGCGCTCGGCGAGGCGCCGGGCGTCCGTCGCCAGGCGCTCGCGGAGCAGCGCGATCATCGGTTCGGAGAGGTCCAGCGCGGTGACCGGGCGGCGCAGGGTGAGCAGCGGAAACGTGATCCTCCCGCTGCCAGCGGCGAGCTCGAGGATGGGGCCTTGGGAGCGCATCGCGGCGCGCAGGATCTCCGGGATCTCCGCGTTGTCGCCGCGGGTGATGGCGTCATAGACCCCGCTGCCGCCGACGCTGTAGAGATCGTCGCGGGACAGGGTCGCGGGCGAACCGCTCACAGGGCCACTCCCGCGCCGGCGAGCAGATCGGCTACGGCGACCACCTGTTCCCGCGGCGAGAACTCGGCCGCATCGTTCACGGAGCCGACCGTGAGCAAGGCGTCCGCCGCCGACGCGAAGGCCGGGGAGACGCCGAAGGCGCGGCCCGTGTCGGTGTCGACGAGGAAGTGCGCGTCGTCGCTGACGGCGATCGTGACCGCACGAGGCGACCCATGCGCGTGGGGGGCGAGGGCGTCGTTCACGCGCATGCCATAGCCCGAGACGCAGACGTGCTGCATCCCCCGCGCGCGCAGGGCTCGCACGGCGCTCACCGCGGTCAGGAAGCGCCGCAACTCATCGGGACGCTCGAGGATCGCATCGCCCTCGGCCGTCGGCACCGCCTTCGCGAGCGCCACGGCGTCGCGGTGGGGAGCGTGTGCGTTGAGCTCGGACCAGTGCCGATGCAGGTCGGCGAGGCGGGGTCCGTCTAGCTGTACTTCCCCGTGACGTTGTGAACGCGGGCTGAGGGGGTCTGGCCTCCGATCCCGGTGTGGGGTCTGTGGTGATTGTAGTGATGCAGCCAGGTCTCGTATGCCGCGGCTCGCTCTGCTTCGCTGGCGTAGGGCTTGGCGTAGGCCCATTCGGCGGCGAGGGTGCGGTTGAAGCGTTCGACCTTCCCGTTGGTCTGCGGCCGATACGGCTTTGTCCACTTGTGCTTCACCCCGTCGCCGAGCGCGTCCGCGAACGCGTGTGACCGGTAGCACGCGCCGTTGTCTGTCATCACGGCGGTGACCGTGACTCCGAGGCTCGCGAAGAACGCGTTCGCGCGGGTCCAGAACCCTGCCGCGGTCTCCTTGCGTTCGTCGTCGAGGATCTCCGAGTACGCGACTCTCGAGTTGTCGTCGACGGCGTGGTGCAGATACCGGTAGCCGCGGGAGCCGGCCGCTCCTGACCGTGCGGCCTTGTCACGGACGGATCCCGCGGCACGGTCCTGCGCCGATCCGCGGCCGAAGACGCGCCAGCCGCCGCCATCAGGGATCCGGCCCTGCTTCTTGATGTCGACGTGGATCAGCTGGCCCGGTCTTGCGACCTCGTACCGCTTCGGCGTCGGCTTGCGGACTGGCAGCCCGGTGGCCTGATCGATGTTCACGAGCTTCGGCATCCCATACCTGGCCAGCACCCGGCCGACCGTCGAGCGGGCAAGGCCCAGGTGATACGCGATCCGGTGCGGACCCCACCGGCGGGTGAACCGCAACGACACGATCCTCCGCTCCGTCTTCCGCGGGAGCCGGTTCGGCGAGGTCTGCGGCCTGAAGCTGCGGTCCGTCAACGGCAGCCCGGCCCGATACCGGTCGACCCACCGTTTCGCCGTCGCGGGCGAGCACTGGAACCGTTCCGCTGCCCGCCGCAACGACCAGCCCCGATCCACGACGAGGACAGCAAGACGACGACGCCCTTCCGGCGTCAAAGGCGCGTTAGCGTGAGACACGAAGACCTCCGTGGTCAGGATGCGAGTGTGGTAACCCACATCCTGCCCGGAGGTCTTCGCCTACCTCACCCGTTCACAACCTCCCGGGGAAGTACATCTAGCGGAGCACCCCAGGGTGAGGTCGACACGGCATCTTCGCCGAGCCACAGCCGGTTCGCGGGGCCGGACTGATCGAGGCCGTCACCGCTGATCGCCGGGATGTCGGCGAGCTGCACGGCCGGGTTAGTCAGGAAGTCGGGAAAGACACCGTCTACCACGCAGCTCTCGGCGTCGGCGACGAGCGTGGCCAGATCATCGGCATCCGTGATGCGGATCAGGGTCGGTCCGACGATGCTGAGGAACTCGCTGACCGCGTACGACTGCACCTGCAGTCGAAACGTGTCGCCCATGCGGACCTCCGTGCCGACCGCGTCGAACCGCCCCTGGAAGGTCGTGGCCGCGGAAGCGATGGTGGAGGACGTGGCGTGGGCGACGTCATCACGCACGAAAAGTCGCGTCGACTCGTCGACAACGCCGTGTGCCGCTGCCCTGTCGAGGGCGTCTGCGCTCTCGGCGACGACGACAGCCGCGCCGCCCGTGTCGTTGGTCAGCGGCGGAACCCCAAGCGGTTTTCCCGCGCCCACGGCCCACAGCATCAGCGTGCCAGAGCGCCGGAGGTAGGGCTGCTGCGCGGTCATCGCGTCACTCCCACGTCGCGATGTTTGGTGCCCATGACGGGTTTACTGATCTGACTGCGCATCCGGTTGATCCCCCACAATTCGTCGTTTCGACGAGATCGGTGTTGTCGTGTCGAAGGTTCACGGGCGGATCCGTCTCGCCGCGAATCCAACGGATCCGAGCGGCGCCGGAAAGCGTAGATTACGTTCGCGATCCCCGCCAGCAAGCAGATCGCACTGCTCACATAG
This sequence comes from Microbacterium laevaniformans, assembly GCF_016907555.1. Classification (NCBI taxonomy): domain Bacteria; kingdom Bacillati; phylum Actinomycetota; class Actinomycetes; order Micrococcales; family Microbacteriaceae; genus Microbacterium; species Microbacterium laevaniformans. Next base: position 1,143,430 of record NZ_JAFBCE010000001.1, on the reverse strand, counting down.
CCCTCGACTTGCCCGTCGGCGTTCACAAAGATAAGAACGGCGTTGATGAGCAGGATGACACCCAGCAAGAGTGCCCAATATCGGATGCGCAACACGGATATCCCCCGGATTCCCTCCAAACGGACCGTCCGCTATTCCCAGATGATTGGGGTCCGCTGCGGCCCGAAGACTGGGTTCCGACCATACGTATCCGTGATCGTGAAATCCAATTCTTGGGTGCAGTTCATCAATTTCCTAGACAAAAGTCTCCATTGAAGCCAGCGGAAGTCCCAACCACAGGTATCAAGATCAAGGCTCTTCGACAAACCCAGGGCGACTAGACGGGCGCTGGGCGCTGAAAAAGGTGCCCTTAACAAGTTGTGCCATTGTCGGTGTGCGTGGGACCGCCCCGGGCATGTTCGGTGACGTGGTGGATCTCGCACCAACCGGCAGGAACGCCGCAGCCGGGGATGATGCACCCGCCGTCGCGAAGTGCGATCGCGCGACGCTGGTGCCGGTTGAAGACGCGCTCCTCGATGCCGATGGCGACGATCCTGCCGTCTGCCCGGCTGCTGATGCGCTGGACGGCACCCGCGCACGCGATGTGACGGGCGGCCGCCACGTCGACCGGCTGATCGCATCCCTGCGCGTGCGCGAAGCCCGTACCCGCGACGAGATCGTCGGCGTCGACGGAGACCACGAGAGTCGGCGCATGTCCGCCGATCGTCGGCAGGAGGCCGCTGGATGCCGCAACGCCGAGCGCCGCAGCGAGCGCATCGTGCTGTTTCTGCGCACGAGTCCGGTCGTCACGGGCCGGGAGCGGCTCATCGTCCGTCGCGGCGGGATCGTCGAAGGCGACGGCGGGGGACAGGTGCGCATCGAAGATCGTCTGCAGCTGCGCGGCCACCTCCGGCAAGAGCGTTCCGCGGATCGGAACTCCACCCGCGGTGGCCACCCCGAGCACGACCGAGCGCGTCCGCTCCGCGATCCGCTCGCGCGGCTCGGCGCCGTCCTGGTCGAGAGCGAGAGCCCAGGTCTGCGCGTGGATGCGCAGGAGTTCGGCACACGCGGGCGGTGCGGCATCCGGGCCCTCACCGCGCGCCTCGGCGACAACGATGTCCGCGGCATCCCTCCGCGCGGCAGCGGAGACGCGCGGCGCTGTCTGCTGGAGCGGACCCGTGATCGCCAGAATGCCGTCGACGCCGATGACGCCGTCGACCATCGCCGCGCGCACGGATGGGAAGGGTGCCTCGAGCACCTCACCAGTCGTCGGCGACACATCGGACCGCACCGCTGCGGCCGCCCGCTGCAACCGCGCGGCCGACCGCGGCTCGATCCGCGTGAGCGTCTGCAGCAGCTGCGTGACGTCGCGGCATCCGAGGTGCGAGGTCATCCGCTCGTCACGCACGGGGTTGTCCGAGCGTCGCATGACCTCGCCGGTCGCGTCGATCAGGAGCGCCTCGAGCAACCGGCCGACCTCGGCGATGGCGGCGATCTGCCGAGCGAGCTCACTCTCGCTCGCCCGCTCGAAGACGCGATCCTCCGACGCTCCGCGCAGCATCATGGCGGCCTGCGACCGCAGGTCGTCGAGGTGTGCTGCGAGGAGGTCCATACCCCCATTCTGCCGACGGCCTCCGACATCACAGGCTGGAAAAGTCCAGATCGAGAGAGAAAACATCACATGTCGCGTGAGAGTGTTCTCATGCGATTCATCGGCCTGCCCTAGAGTGAGCGCGACCACTGCGCCCGGGTGCGCGAGGGGAGCTGTGACATGAGAATCGACCCGCTGCACCTCGTGGACGTCACACGCCTGCGCGCGGCGTCGTTCTGGTCGGTGACGCTGCTGGTCCTCGCCCTCACCGCCGCCCGCGCCGGCGTGCGGCGCGCGATCGCGCCGGGGAGACCCACAACCTGAGGCGCCGCCCGGTTCGGGTAGAGTGGGACCGAACCACAGCAACCTTTAACACCGTCCAGAGAGGCGGAGAAGGGAGCGGCGGATGAGCACCGGTAACACGCGTACCGTGATGCAGACAGCCGACATCGCCCGCGCACTGACTCGGATCTCCCACGAGATCCTGGAGTCCAACAAGGGGGCCGATGATCTCGTCCTCCTCGGCATCCCGACCCGGGGAGTGACGCTCGCCGGACGCATCGGCGCTCTCCTCGGCGACATCTCCGGCACCTCCGTGCCGGTCGGTGCCCTCGACGTCACGATGTACCGCGACGACCTGCACCGCAATCCCACGCGGACTCCCCGCCCGACGCAGATCCCGGCCGGAGGCGTCGACGGCAAGACCATCGTCCTGGTCGACGACGTGCTCTTCTCCGGACGCAGCATCCGTGCGGCCCTCGACGCGCTCGGCGACATCGGGCGGCCGGCCGCCGTGCGGCTCGCGATCCTCGTCGACCGCGGGCACCGCGAGCTGCCGATCCGGCCCGACTTCGTCGGCAAGAACCTCCCGAGCGCGCGCAGCGAGCGCGTCAACGTGCACCTGGCCGACGTCGACGGCATCGAAGAGGTGACGATCGCGTCATGAGGCACCTGCTCGACACCCGGACGCTCTCCCGAGAGGATGCCCTGCGCATCCTCGACGTCGCCGAGGACATGCGCGACACCCAGTCGCGCGAGATCAAGAAGCTGCCGACCCTGCGCGGCAAGACGATCGTCAACCTCTTCTTCGAGGATTCCACCCGCACCCGCATCTCGTTCGAGGCAGCGGCCAAGCGCCTGTCGGCCGACGTGATCAACTTCTCCGCCAAGGGCTCCAGCGTCAGCAAGGGGGAGTCGCTGCAGGACACCGCCCAGACGCTGCAGGCGATGGGGGCGGATGCCGTGGTCATCCGTCACGGCGCCTCCGGTGCTCCGCAGACGCTCGCGACCAGCGGATGGATCACCGCCGGCGTCGTCAACGCCGGAGACGGCACCCACGAGCACCCGACACAGGCGCTCCTGGACGCGTTCACCATCCGCAAGCGCCGCTTCGGCGACGACAGCCGAGGCCGCGACCTCGCCGGTGTGCGGGTCGCGATCGTGGGGGACATCCTGCACTCGCGCGTCGCCCGCTCCAACGTGTGGCTGCTGCACACGCTCGGGGCCCAGGTCACCCTCGTCGCTCCGCCGACGCTGGTTCCACAGGACGTGTCGCGATGGCCGGCTCGCGTCGTCTACGACCTCGACGAGGCACTGGCGGCACGCCCCGACGCCGTCATGATGCTGCGAATCCAGCTGGAACGCATGAGCGCGGCGTATTTCCCGACTGAACGGGAGTATTCCCGTCGATGGGGACTGGACGCGAGGCGTCTGGCCACTCTGGCGGACGGTAGCATTGTGATGCACCCGGGCCCCATGAACCGGGGCTTGGAGATCTCCGCCGACGCCGCCGATTCCCCCCGATCGACCGTGCTCGAGCAGGTCGCGAACGGCGTGTCGGTGCGGATGGCGGTGCTGTACCTGGTGCTGGCCGGAGAACGTTCCGGCGAGCGCGACACGAACGCAGAGGAGCACACCCCGTGACGGTTCGACACCCCTCTGCGCGCGCGACGATCATCCGCGGGGCCCGTATCGGCGACGGGGCGACGACGGATCTCCTTCTCGAAGACGGCCGGATCAGTCAGGTCGGCAGCGGCCTGAGCCGCGCCGGCGCCGACATCGTGGATGCCGACGGCCTGATCGCCCTGCCGGGCCTGGTCGATCTGCACGTGCACTTGCGCGAGCCCGGCTACGAGGCGTCGGAGACGGTGCTCACCGGCTCGCGCGCCGCGGCCGCCGGTGGCTTCACGACCGTTTTCGCCATGCCGAACACCTCGCCCGTCGCCGACACCGCCGGCGTCGTCGAGCAGGAGCTCGCCCTCGGCGAAGCGGCCGGCTACGTGCACGTGCAGCCGATCGGCGCCGTGACCGTCGGCCAGAAGGGCGAGCGGCTCGCGGAGCTCGGTGCGATGGCGTCCTCGCGGGCCCGCGTGCGCGTCTTCAGCGACGACGGCTTCTGCGTCTTCGACCCGCTCATCATGCGTCGCGCACTCGAATACGTGAAGGCATTCGACGGCGTCGTCGCCCAGCACGCGCAGGACCCCCGCTTGACCGAGGGCGCCCAGATGAACGAGGGCTCCGTGTCGGCCGAGCTCGGCCTGACCGGATGGCCGGCGGTCGCCGAGGAGTCGATCATCGCCCGTGACGTCCTTCTCGCCGAGCACGTGGGCTCGCGCCTGCACGTGTGCCACCTCTCGACGGCCGGTTCGGTCGACATCATCCGCTGGGCCAAGAAGCGCGGGGTGAACGTGACCGCCGAAGTCACCCCCCACCACCTGCTGCTGACCGAGGAGCTCGTGCGCGGCTATGACGCCCGCTACAAGGTCAATCCGCCGCTGCGGCGCGACGAGGACGTGCAGGCGGTGCGCGAAGGCCTCGCGGACGGCACGATCGACATCGTCGCGACCGACCACGCGCCGCATCCGGCGGAGGCGAAGTCGTGCGAGTGGCAGGCGGCGGCCAACGGCATGGTCGGGCTGGAATCCGCCCTGCGCGTCGTGCACCAGGCGATGGTGCAGACGGGGATGCTGTCCTGGGACGACGTGGCCCGCGTGATGTCGGCCGCCCCGGCGCGCATCGGACGGCTCGACGACGCCGGCACGCCGCTGGCGGTGGGAGCTGCGGCATCCCTCACGCTGTACGACCCCGCCCCGGTGCGGACGTTCGGCCGCGACGACCTGAGGGGACGCAGCATCAACTCGCCCTACCTCGGACGGGAGCTTCCCGGCGAGGTGCGGTGGACGTTCTTCCGCGGAGCCGCGACGGTCACCGACGGCGTCGTGGCCCCGACCATGGGGGAGGAGCGCGCATGAACCGCGAAGGTGCCCTTCTCGTCATGATCGCCGTCGCAGTCGCCCTGCTGGCGCTGGGAGCATTCGCCTGGCGACGACGATCGCGGCGGGATGCCGGGATCACCGCCCCCTTCGGGGAGGTGCCGGATGCCGCCGCCGTCCAGACCGTGGCGACCGGCTTCTACGTCGCCACGACCAGGCACGGCGACGCGCTCGAACGGCTCGCCATCCGCGGACTGGGCTTCCGCTCTCGCGTCGACGTCACGGTCACCGACCGGGGCGTCGCGCTCGACCTCGTCGGTCAGCCGCGGATGTTCGTCGCCACCGCGAGCATCGACTCGGTCGGCCTGGCCACCACGGCCATCGACCGCGTCGTCGAGCCGGGCGGTCTCGTCCGCCTCTCGTGGCGCGCCGAGCGCACCGACGGAACGTCCGAGACGGTCGACAGCTACCTCCGCCCGCAGGACCAGTCCGCTCAGGGGCTCGCCGCTGCGATCACCGCCATCCTGCCGCCCTCCACCGCGACAGATCAGACCTCCACACCTTCGACGGGAAACGCCGCATGACCTTCTTGCTCGACCCCGCCGTCCTCGTCCTCGAAGACGGTTCACGCCACCCCGGACGCGCGTACGGCGCGCGGGGCACCACTCTCGGCGAGGTGGTCTTCTCCACCGGGATGACCGGATACCAGGAGACGCTCACCGACCCCTCCTACGCGGGACAGATCGTCCTGCAGACCGCGCCGCACATCGGCAACACCGGCATGAACGGCGAAGACCCCGAGTCGCGCCGCATCTGGGTCGCCGGCTACATCGTGCGCGACCCCTCGCGTGTCGTGTCCAACTGGCGCGCCGACGAGTCGCTCGACGACGCGCTCGTGCGCGACGGCATCGTCGGCATCGCCGGCGTCGACACCCGCGCGGTCACGCGCGTACTGCGCTCGTCGGGTTCCATGCGCGGCGGCGTGTTCTCCGGAGAGGCCGCGACGCTCGACCCCGAGGAGCAGCTGCGCATCGTGCGGGAGGCACCGCAGATGGCGGGACAGAACCTGTCGGCTGAGGTGTCGGTCCGCGAGGTCGAGGTCACGCCCGCAGCAGAGAACGTCGAACGCCTCGGCGCGCTCGCGGTCCTCGATCTCGGTGTCAAGCGCGCGACCGTGCTGAACCTCGCGGCCCGCGGGTTCGACGTGCACGTGCTGCCGCAGTCGGTCACGATCGACGAGATCCGCGCGATCGATCCGGTGGCGGTGTTCTACTCGAACGGTCCGGGTGACCCGGCGGCATCCGACGACCACGTCACGCTGCTGCGCAACGTGCTCGACGACGGCCTGCCCTTCTTCGGCATCTGCTTCGGCAACCAGCTGCTCGGCCGCGCCCTCGGCTTCGGCACCTACAAGCTGCCGTTCGGACACCGCGGCATCAACCAGCCGGTGCTCGACAAGCAGACCGGCCGGGTGGAGATCACCGCCCACAACCACGGCTTCGCCGTCGATGCACCGCTGGAGGGCGAGACCCTCAGCCCGAACGGCTACGGCCGCGTCGAGGTGAGCCACGTCGGGCTCAACGACAACGTCGTCGAGGGGCTGCGCGCCCTCGACATCCCGGCGTTCAGCGTGCAGTACCACCCCGAGGCCGCCGGCGGCCCGCACGACGCCAACTACCTCTTCGACCGCTTCGCCGACATGGTGCGGTCGCACCGCGCCGCGGCATCCAGCCATGTCCCACTTTCTGCTGCCTCCGCAGGCTCCGGAGAGCACCAATCGGGACATCAAGGGACAGAAGTGGGACACGCACAGCAAGAAGTGGGACACGAAGGAGAGGGCAAGAACTGATGCCCAAGCGCGACGACATCAAGAGCGTCCTCGTCATCGGCTCCGGCCCGATCGTGATCGGTCAAGCCTGTGAATTCGACTACTCGGGAACCCAGGCCTGCCGCGTGCTGCGCGAGGAGGGCGTGCGCGTCATCCTCGTGAACTCGAACCCGGCGACGATCATGACCGACCCCGACTTCGCGGACGCGACCTACATCGAACCCATCACGCCCGCCGTGATCGAAACGATCATCCAGAAGGAGAAGCCGGACGCGATCCTGCCGACCCTCGGCGGACAGACGGCCCTCAACGCGGCGATGGCCCTTCACGAGCAGGGGATCCTCGAAAAGTACGACGTCGAGCTCATCGGCGCCAAGGTCGACGCCATCCGCAAGGGTGAGGACCGTCAGATCTTCAAGCAGCTCGTGCTGGATGCCGGTGCCGACGTCGCCCGCAGCGTCATCTGCCACACGATGGACGACCTGATCGCCGGCGCCGCCGAGCTCGGCTACCCCCTCGTCGTGCGGCCCTCGTTCACAATGGGCGGCCTCGGCTCGGGCTTCGCCTACGACGAGGACGACCTCCGCCGCATCGGCGGCGCCGGCCTGCGCGACTCGCCGACCACCGAGGTGCTCCTGGAGGAGTCGATCCTCGGGTGGAAGGAGTACGAGCTCGAGCTCATGCGCGACATGGCCGACAACACCGTCGTCGTCTGCTCGATCGAGAACGTCGACCCCGTCGGCGTGCACACGGGCGACTCGATCACGGTGGCGCCCGCGCTGACCCTCACCGACCGCGAGTACCAGAAGCTCCGTGACATCGGCATCGACATCATCCGCGCCGTCGGCGTGGACACCGGCGGCTGCAACATCCAGTTCGCCGTCGACCCGGCATCCGGACGCATCATCGTCATCGAGATGAACCCGCGCGTCTCGCGCTCGTCGGCGCTCGCGTCGAAGGCGACGGGATTCCCGATCGCCAAGCTCGCCGCGAAGCTCGCCATCGGCTACCGCCTCGACGAGGTTCCCAACGACATCACCCAGGCGACGCCGGCGAGCTTCGAGCCGACGCTCGACTACGTCGTCGTCAAGGTGCCCCGCTTCAACTTCGAGAAGTTCCCGAACGCCGACGCGACGCTGACCACCACCATGAAGTCGGTCGGCGAGGCGATGGCCATCGGCCGCAACTACACGACGGCGTTGCAGAAGGCGCTGCGCTCGCTGGAGAAGCGGGGATCGAGCTTCCACTGGGGCGAGGAGCCCCGCTCGGTGGAGGAGCTGCTGGAGATCGCGAAGACGCCGACCGACGGCCGCATCGTGACGCTCCAGCAGGCGATGCGCAAGGGCGCCACGATCGCGCAGGCCTTCGAGGCCACCAAGATCGACCCGTGGTTCCTGGACCAGATGGCCCTCATCAACGAGGTCGCTGCGTTCGTGCAGGCGGCGCCCGAGCTGGATGCCGCGACGCTGCGTCTCGCGAAGGAGCACGGCTTCAGCGACGCCCAACTCGCGCAGCTGCGCGGCGTCACGGAGGCGGAGATCCGCGGAGTGCGCTATGGCCTCGGCATCCGCCCGGTGTACAAGACGGTCGACACGTGCGCGGGGGAGTTCCCGGCGCTCACGCCGTACCACTACTCGAGCTACGACCACGAGACCGAAGTCACGCCGAGCGAGCGCACCAAGGTCGTCATCATCGGCTCGGGGCCCAACCGCATCGGTCAGGGCGTCGAGTTCGACTACTCCTGCGTGCACGCCTCCTTCGCCCTCTCGGATGCCGGCTACGAGACGATCATGGTCAACTGCAACCCGGAGACGGTGTCGACCGACTACGACACGAGCGACCGGCTCTACTTCGAGCCGCTGACGCTGGAGGACGTGCTCGAAGTGCTGCACGCCGAGGCGAAGTCGGGAACCATCCTGGGCGTCGTCTGTCAGCTCGGCGGCCAGACGCCGCTGGGCCTAGCGAAGGGCATCGAGGAGGCCGGGTACACGATCCTGGGAACCTCGCCCGCCGCGATCGACATCGCCGAGGAGCGCGAGCTGTTCTCGCAGCTGCTCGACCGGGCCGGACTGATCGCCCCGCGTCATGACACCGCCATCGACGAGGCGGGCGCCGTCGCGATCGCCGAAGAGATCGGCTACCCCGTGCTCGTGCGCCCCAGCTTCGTGCTCGGTGGCCGTGGAATGGAGATCGTCTACGACACCGAGAGCCTGCGCGACTACTTCGTCCGCACCGCCGGCGAGGTCGTCATCGAAGAGGGCAAGCCGCTGCTGGTCGACCGCTTCCTCGACGACGCGATCGAGCTCGACGTCGATGCGCTCTACGACGGTAACGAGCTCTACATCGGCGGCGTCATGGAGCACCTGGAGGAGGCCGGCATCCACTCCGGCGACTCGTCGTGCACGCTGCCGCCGATCTCGCTCGGTCGCACCGAGATCGACCGCGTCCGTGCCGCGACTCATGCGATCGCGGAAGGCGTCGGTGTCCGCGGACTGCTGAACGTGCAGTTCGCCGTCTCGGCCGGGGTCCTCTACGTCATCGAGGCGAACCCGCGGGCTTCGCGCACCGTGCCGTTCGTGTCGAAGGCGCTCGGCATTCCGCTCGCCAAGGCCGCCTCGCGCATCATGGCGGGCGCCACCGTGGCCGAGCTGAAGGCCGAGGGGCTGCTTCCGCTCGTGGACGGATCGCGCGTGCCGCTGGATGCCCCCGTCGCTGTCAAGGAGGCCGTGCTGCCGTTCAAGCGTTTCCGCACCGCCGACGGCCACACCGTCGACTCGGTGCTGGGCCCGGAGATGCGCTCCACCGGCGAGGTCATGGGCATCGACCGCGACTTCCCGACGGCGTTCGCGAAGAGCCAGGCCGCGGCGTACGGCGGCATGCCGACGTCGGGGACCGTGTTCCTGTCGGTCGCCGATGACGACAAGCGTGCCGTCATCCTGCCGGCCCACCGCCTGCAGGAGCTCGGCTTCCGCCTCATCGCGACCGAGGGCACCGCCGAGATCCTGGCCCGTAACGGCATCCGCGTCGGTGTGGTGGGCAAGTACTCCGAAACGCAGGAGTCCGGCGAGCGCAACGTCGTCGATCTCATCAACGCCGGGGAGATCGACATCGTCGTGAACACCCCGTCCGGAGGAATCGCCCGTGCCGACGGGTACGAGATCCGCGCGGCGGCGGTGGCGGCCGACAAGGCACTGTTCACCACGATGGCCGTCCTGGGCGCCGCCGTGAGCGCACTGCCCGTCCTGCGTGAAGGCTTCTCGGTGCGCAGCCTCCAGGAGTATGCGCGCGACCGGTCGGACGCTCTCGCCGCCGCCGAGCAGCGGGCGGCCGTGTGATCTCGTCCGGTTCTCGACTGCCGTTCGGCTCTCGACTTCAGAAGGCCGTCGCGGCGCGCGGACGCCTGTGCGTCGGCATCGACCCCCACGAAGCGCTCCTGCGCGAGTGGGGTCTCGGTGTCGACGCCGCCGGCGTCCGCGAGTTCGGGCTGCGCACGGTGGATGCCGCGGCATCCACCGTCGCCGTCGTGAAGCCCCAGGTCTCGTTCTTCGAGCGATTCGGCTCGGCCGGCTACGCCGCCCTCGAAGAGGTGATGGCGGCGGCGCGCGCCGCGGGTCTGCTGGTGATCGCCGACGCCAAGCGGGGCGACATCGGCACCACGATGGACGCGTACGCCGCGGCGTGGCTCACGCCCGGCTCTGCGCTGGAGGCCGATGCGCTGACCGTCAGCCCGTATCTGGGCGTGGGTGCACTGTCGTCGACGTTCGCGTACGCGCTCGCGCACGACAAGGGCGTCTTCGTCCTCGCCGCCACCAGCAATCCCGAAGCCGCGGGACTGCAGTCCGCCCGGCGTGGGCAGGAGACGGTGGCCGCGACGGTGGCCGCCGAGGTCGTCGCCGCTGATCCGACGGGTGCCGACGAGTGGGCGTCGCTGGGGCTCGTCGTCGGTGCGACGGTCGATCTCGCCGCGCTCGGGCTGCGTGCGTTCGAGCGTCCGGTTCCGCTTCTGGCGCCGGGCTTCGGCGCGCAGGGGGCGCAGCCGGCCGACCTCCCGCGTGTTTTCGGCGATCTCGCCGCGGCCGTCATCGCGAGCGAGAGCCGCAGCATCCTCTCGGCCGGCCCGGAGGGCCTCGCCGCACGCATCGCGGAGCGCGCAGAGCTGTACCGTGGAAGATCCCATGGCTGATTCCCGCACTCCTCCCGAGGTCGACCGCGTCGCGGCATCCCGTCGCGCTGTCGCGGCCCGACGCGAGCGCGCCGCGCTCAAACACGATGTCGCGATGCGCGTCATCACGCCGCAGGAACTGCTGCAGCGCGCCCTCGACGCCCCCGACTCGCCCGCCGGTGCGATGCGGATCACCGAGTTCCTGACGGCGCTGCCCGCCATCGGCGAGGGCAAGCGCGACCGCGTGCTCGCCGAGCTCGAGATCGCGCCCGTGAAGCGGCTCGGCGGACTCGGGACGCGCCAGCGCGCCGCGCTCACGGCGTGGCTCGACGGCCGCTTCCCGCCGCTCCAGCCGCGCAGCGGCCGCAGCCGCCTCATCGTTTTGGCCGGCCCGACGGCCGTCGGCAAGGGCACCGTCGCCGCGTACATCAAGGATCACCACCCCGAGATCCTGCTGTCGGTGTCGGCGACCACGCGCGCACCGCGCCCGGGAGAGGTCGACGGCGAGCACTACTTCTTCGTGGACGATGACGGTTTCGACGCCCTCATCGCCGACGACGCCCTCCTCGAGCACGCGACGGTCCACAACGCGTTCCGTTACGGCACGCCGCGCGCGCCCATCGAGAAGGCGCTGGCGGAGGGGCGCACGGTGCTCCTTGAGATCGACCTGCAGGGTGCCCGCCAGGTGCGCGCTGCCGCCCCGGACGCGACCCTCGTGTTCCTGACCCCGCCGAGCTGGGACGAGCTGGTCAACCGCCTCGTCGGGCGCGGCACGGAAGGTCCGGAGGAGCGGGCGCGCCGCCTCAAGACGGCGAAGGTCGAGCTGGCCGCGCAAGGGGAGTTCGATTACCGCGTCGTCAACGACGACGTCGCCCGCGCCGCCGCCGAGATCGCCGCGCTCGCGCGCTGAGTCGGCGGGTTCATCCGTCCGCAGCCGCCGCCTCGACCACCCCGAAGCGGCGTGTCGGGACGGATGAACGGCATTCAGCAACGGCAAACATCGATGAGCTCGGCGCCGGCGCGGCGCTGATAGAATGAAAAGATGCCGCGGCATCCTGCGGCCACGATTTCTCCCGCGTGGGCATTCCCCGCGAGTTTTCCCACCGCCATTCGATCCTGGAGGTTCATCATGGCCGGACGTGACAAGGGCATCATCGACCCGCCCATCGACGCGCTGCTCGACAAGGTCGACTCCAAGTACCAGCTCGTGATCTACGCGTCCAAGCGGGCACGTCAGATCAACGACTACTACTCCGATCTGCACGAGGGCAACCTCTTCGACAACGTCGGTCCGCTCGTCGACTCGAGCGTCGAGGACAAGCCGCTCACGATCGCGCTGCACGAGATCCACGAGGACAAGCTGCGCCTGCGCGCGGCGGAGTGATCCCCGCCTGACATCATGACGCCGTATGGCGTCGACATGCCCGTGACCCCGACCGCGACGACGTCGTGTCGGAGATCACGGGCATGATTGTCGAGTACCCGAAGTCGTCTGGAGCCCCGATGAGCGCGCTGCGTCTGTTCACGTCCGAGTCCGTCACCGAGGGCCACCCGGACAAGATCTGCGACCAGATCTCCGACTCCGTGCTGGACGCCCTGCTCACCGTCGATCCCGGCAGTCGCGTGGCCGTGGAAACCCTCGTGACGACCGGGCTCGTCCATGTCGCGGGGGAGGTCCGCACCGACGGGTACGTCGACATCCCCGGCATCGTGCGCCGTGTCGTCAACCGCATCGGCTACACCTCGAGCGAGACCGGCTTCGACGGCGACTCGTGCGGCGTCACCGTCTCGATCGGCGAGCAGTCGAGCGACATCGCCGCGGGCGTCGACACCGCGATCGAGCACCGGGAAGGGGGCTCGGACGACCCGATCGACGCTCTCGGCGCCGGCGACCAGGGCATCATGTTCGGCTACGCGACGAATGAGACGCCGCAGCTCATGCCGATGGCCATCTGGACGGCGCACCGACTCGCCGAACGGCTCACCGACGCCCGCCGCTCCGGCGCTCTCGGATTCCTCCGCCCCGACGGCAAGACGCAGGTGACGCTCGGCTACGACGGTCACGTGCCCCGCACCGTCGACACCGTCGTGCTGTCGACGCAGCACAACCCCGACATCTCGCTGCCCGCTCTGCGCGCCGCGGTGCAGGCCGAGGTCATCGACCCCGTGCTCGCCACGACCGGCCTGGACGTCTCGAACGTGCGCTACGTCATCAATCCGGCCGGCCCCTTCGTCACCGGCGGCCCGAAGGGCGATGCCGGCCTCACCGGACGCAAGATCATCATCGACACCTACGGCGGCGCCTCCCGCCACGGCGGCGGCGCGTTCAGCGGCAAGGATCCCTCCAAGGTGGATCGCTCCGCCGCCTACGCGATGCGGTGGGTCGCGAAGAACGCCGTCGCCGCCGGTCTCGCCGATCGGCTCGAGGTGCAGGTCGCCTACGCGATCGGTCGCGCCGAACCGGTGGGCCTGTACGTCGAGACGTTCGGCACGGGCCACGTCTCCGACGAGAAGATCACGTCCGCGATCCGCGAGGCGTTCGACCTGCGTCCGCAGGCGATCATCGACGACCTCGACCTCCTCCGCCCGATCTACGCGCAGACCGCAGCGTACGGGCACTTCGGCCGTGAGCTTCCCGACTTCACGTGGGAGCGCACCGACCGCGTCGAGGAGCTGCGCGCCGCCGCCGGACTCTGAGCCGCGCCGTGATCGTCGTCGCGCGGGTTCTCATCGACTCGCCCCTGCCGCAGCTCGACCGCCTGTTCGACTACGAAGTGCCGGCGGAGCTCGTGGCCGATGCGGTTCCGGGCGTGCGCGTGCGCGTACCGCTGCGCACCGCGGGGCGCGTCGTCGACGGCTACCTGGTGGACGTGGTCGCCGCGGAGGCGCCCGAGCGCCCGCTGTCCGCGCTCGACGCGATCGTGTCGCCGGTTCCGGTCCTCACCCCGGAGCTCTACGCGCTCGCCCGGCGCGCCGCTGATCGCGCTGCGGGCTCCGCCAGCGACATCCTGAGGCTCGTCATCCCGAAGCGCATGGTGAGGGCGGAGAAGGCATGGCTGGCGGCGCAGTCGGCGGCATCCGACACGGAGCCCTCGCCGACGGCATCACCGGTCACCGCGGATGCCGCGGCGTGGGCCGACACCGTCCTGAGCCCGTACCCGGGGCTCGCCGACGCCGTCGCCGCCGCGGAGCGACTGGCCCTCGATGCGCCGCCCCGCCCGAGCACGGAGCTGCCGATCGGCGCCTGGGCCGAACTGCTCGCGGCGATCGCCGTGCGCCAGCTCGGAGCCGGCCGCAGCACCGTCGTCGTCGTGCCCGATCACCGTGACGAAGAACAGCTCCTCGCGGTGCTCGCCGCCCGCGTGGGCGAGGATGCGATCGTGCGCGACGACGCCCGCCGCTCGGGGCCGGAACGGTACGCCGCCTACCTGCGCCTGCGCACCCCGAGGCCCTGCATCGTCGTCGGCAACCGCTCGACGGTGTACGCGCCCGCGCACGACACCGCCTGCGTGATCGTCTGGGACGACGGCGACCCGCTGCTCGCCGAACCGCTCAGCCCGGGGGTACACGCTCGCGACGCCGCACTCATCCGCCAAGAGCTGGAAGGGTCGTCGCTTGTGTTCGCGGGCCATACGCGCACGACCGACGTCGAGCGACTCGTGCAGCTGGGGTGGGTGCGCGAGCTGCCGGCGGCACGCCGCGCGAGCCCCACGGTCGTGCTCTCGGCGACGCGCGAAGGCGAGTCGCACGGGGCACGCGTGCCCTCCAGCGCCTTTGCGGCCGCCCGGGACGGCCTGCGAGAAGGCCCCGTCCTCGTCCAGGTCGCACGGCCCGGCTACGCTCCCGTGCTCGTGTGCGCCGAATGCCGCACGCCGGCCCGCTGCCGTCATTGCACCGGTCCGCTCCGCGCCCGCCGACCGGGGGCGACTCCCGACTGCGGATGGTGCGGTCGATCCGATCCGGCGTGGACGTGCGTGCAGTGCGGCGCCGCGAGGCTGCGCATGGCGTCGTCGGGGAGCGAGCGCACCGCCGACGAGCTCGGCCGCGCCTTCCCGAACACCCGCGTCATCGTCGCCGACGGAGCCCACCCCGTCACCCGCGTCGAGGCGCGCCCCGCCCTCGTCATCGCGACACGCGGCGCCGAACCGCACGCGGTGGGGGGCTACCGGGCGGTGATCCTGCTGGACGGCGATCGCATGCTGCTGGCCGAGCAGCTGCGCATCGGCGAATCGGCGCTGCGCTGGTGGTCGAACGCCGCGGCCCTGGCCGCCCCGTCCGCGCCCGTACACCTCGTCGGCGTGGCTGGTCCGGTGGCGCGGGCTCTCGCGACGTGGACGCAGCCCGCGTACGCGCGCGCGGAGCTGGCCGATCGCGGACCGCTCGCGATGCCGCCGGTCGTCCGGGTCGCCGCGGTCGAGGGGACCCTCACCGCGGTCGAGGGCGCCCTCAACGACCTCCGAGACGCCGTCCCGACGCTCCCGGCGGCGCCCGGGTCGATCCTGGGCCCCGTGCCCGTCGGTGACGATCTGGTGCGTGCGCTCGTCCGCTTCGACTACGCGCACGGCAGGACCGTCGCCGAGACGCTCCGCGCCGCCGTGGTCGCCGAGGCGCTCCGTGGTCGGCGTGCCGCCCAGCGCGCGCGGAACCGGAGCGGCCCGGGCACCCGCACTACACTGCGGGTGCGGCTCGACGTCCCCGAACTGGACCTGTGACGTCCTCTCGCCACCATCGCCTTCGTCATCCGAGGAATCCCATGCGTATCGTCTTCGCCGGCACCCCGGCGCCCGCTGTTCCGTCTCTGCGTGCGGTCGCGGCATCCGCTCACGACCTCGTCGGCGTGGTGACCCGCTCCGACGCCCCTCTCGGCCGCAAGCGCGTGCTGACGCCGTCTCCGGTCGCCGAGGCCGCCGACAGCCTCGGCGTTCCGGTCATCAAGGCCGATCGTCTGGATGCCGAGGCCACCGCCGCCGTCGAGACGCTCGCACCGGATCTCGGCGTCATCGTCGCGTACGGCGGGCTGGTGCGCGAACCGCTCCTGTCGGTGCCGCGCCACGGCTGGATCAACCTCCACTTCTCGCTCCTGCCGCGGTGGCGCGGCGCCGCCCCGGTCCAGCACGCCCTCATCGCCGGCGACCGCACGACAGGCGCCAGCGTCTTCCAGCTGGTGGCCGCACTCGATGCCGGCGACGTCTTCGGCGAGGTGCGCTACGACATCCCCCGCGGCGCGACGGCCGGGGAGGTTCTGACGGACCTGGCCGATGCGGGCGCCGAACTGCTGGCCCGGGTGATCGACGAGATCGCCGCGGGGACGGCGCGCGCCGTCCCTCAGCGCGGTGCGGCGACGCTCGCTCCGAAGCTGTCGATCGCCGACGGCGCGCTCGATCTGACTCGCCCCGCCGATGTCGTCCTGGACCGCTTCCGCGGCACGACGCCCGAGCCCGGCGCCCACGTCGGCATCGCCGGCGCGCGGCTGAAGGTCCTGGCCGCGCATCGCGGGCCGGACACCGACCTCGCGCCGGGAGTGCTCAGCGTCTCGGGCAAAGACGTGCTGCTGGCGGCGGGGGAGGGCACGACGGTCGTGCTGAAGACCGTCCAGCCGGCGGGCAAGGGCGCGATGGCGGCGGGCGATTGGTGGCGCGGTCTGCGCCTCGACGGTCCCCGCGTGGAGCTGCCGGGCGCGCAGGTGGCCTCGTGAGCGCGTCGCCGCGCTGGGTCGCCTACGACGTCCTGCGCGCCGTCGACGAGACCGACGCGTACGCCAACCTCCTGCTGCCGCGCGCGATCGCGCGGGCGGGGCTCACCGGGCCGGACGCGGGGCTCGCGACCGAGTTGACCTACGGGACCCTCCGCCGTCTCGGGACCTACGATGCGATCATCGCGGATGCCGCACGCCGGCCGATCGCCGACGTCGATCCCGCCGTGCGCGATGCCCTCCGCCTGGGAGTGCACCAGCTCATCGCGATGCGCACGCCGGCGCACGCCGCGGTCAACGAGACGGTCCGGCAGGTGAGGAAGGCCGTCGGCGCCCCGGCCGCCGGGTTCGCCAACGCGGTCCTGCGCCGTGTCAGCGAGCGGACGCCGCAGGAGTGGGACGACCACCTGGCCGCCGCCGCGCGCTCCGACGATGAGCGCCTGGCGGTGCGCTTCGCGCATCCTGCGTGGGTGATCCGCGCCTTCCGCCGGGCGCTGGCCGCCGAGGGGCGCGCGGACGAACTGGAAGAGCTGCTGGCGGCGGACAACGCCGCACCCGTCGTCACCCTCGCCGCGCTGCCCGGACTGGCAGAGCGACCCGCCGAGGCGACGTTCACCCCGTACTCGCCGCTCGGGTTCCGCTCCGCCGGCGGTGATCCGGGGGCGCTGGTCACAGCATCCGGGGGACTCGTCCGGGTGCAGGACGAGGGCTCGCAGCTGGCCGCGCTGGCCCTGGCACGCGCACAGCCTGTCGCCGACGGCGAGCGCTGGCTCGACCTGTGCGCCGCCCCGGGCGGCAAGACGGCCGTCCTCGCCGCCGAGGCGCTCGCCCACGGCGCCACGCTCGAGGCGAACGAGCTGTCACCCGCGCGCGCCGGGCTCGTGCGGGACTCCGTGTCCGCCGTGCCTCTGGAGGTCCCGGTCTCGGAGGAGGACGGCCGGATACGCGCGGGGCGTGGACGCTACGACCGCATCCTGGTCGACGCCCCCTGTACCGGGCTCGGTGCGCTCCGCCGCCGCCCGGAGGCGCGATGGCGAAAGCAGCCCGCCGACGTGCCCGAGCTGGCGGCGCTGCAATCCGAGCTTCTGTCGGCGGCTCTCGCCGCACTGCGTGGTGGCGGCGTCGTCGCGTACGTGACCTGCTCCCCGCATCTCGCGGAGACAGCCGCGATCGTGGCCGACGCGCTGCGGACCGCCGACGGCGCCGTCGAAGAGCTGGACGCGCGTGCCGTCGTCGCCGCGATCGCCACGGATCCGATCGACCTCGCCGCCCCGGCGGACGGGTCGGGCCGTGCACAGCTGTGGCCGCACCGCCATGGCACGGACGCGATGTCGATCTCTCTGCTGCGCAAGCGGTGATCGCGGCGCCGACTAGGGTGGTGCCGTGACCGGCGACATCCGCATCAACCCCAGCATCCTGGCCGCCGACTTCGTCAACATGCAGGCGGAGTTGGCGCGCATCGCGACCGCCGACTTCGTGCATGTGGACGTCATGGACAATCACTTCGTGCCGAATCTGACGTTCGGTCCGCAGATGGTGGAGCGCATCCAGGCGACGAGCCCCGTGCCGCTGGACGTCCACCTCATGATCTCGGATGCCGACCGGTGGGCGCCCGGGTACGCCGAGCTTGGCGCGGCATCCGTCACCTTTCATCTCGAGGCGGCGACCGACCCGATCACTCTCGCGCGGCGACTCCGCGCGATCGGCTCCCGCGCCGGCGTCGCGGTGAAGCCCGCCACCCCGGTGGAAGGGTTGTACGACGTGCTCGACGAGTTCGACCAGATCCTCGTGATGACGGTCGAGCCCGGCTTCGGCGGACAGTCCTTCATGGCCGATCAGATGCCGAAACTCGCCCGCCTGCACGACGAAGCGCGCCGTCGGGGCTCCCAGGTGTGGCTGCAGGTCGACGGCGGCATCTCCGAGTCGACGATCGCCCAGGCTGCCGAGGCCGGGGCCGATACCTTCGTCGCAGGATCCGCGGTCTTCGGCGCCGACGACCCCGACCGGGCCATCGCCGCGCTGCGGAGCCTCGCCACCGAGCATCACCGCCACTGAGCACCGCCGCCCGCGGCTGGCGGCGCGCGGGCGCGCCGAGGACCGGTAGACTGAGAGGGTGAAGACGTTCGACGCCCTGTTCGCGGAGCTGACGACGACCGCCGAGACCCGTCCCGAAGGCTCCGGCACGGTCGCGCAGCTCGATCGCGGCGTGCACGCCATCGGCAAGAAGATCGTCGAAGAAGCCGCCGAGGTCTGGATGGCCGCGGAGTACCAGTCCGACGACGAGACCGCCGAAGAGATCTCGCAGCTGCTGTACCACCTGCAGGTGCTGATGCTCGCCAAGGGCCTCACGCTGCAGGACGTCTACCGACATCTCTGAGCGCGCTCCCGCCCCGCTCCTCCCGACACCGAAAGCTCTTCACCCATGCTGCGCATCGCCGTGCCGAACAAGGGGTCGCTCGCCGACACCGCCGCCGAGATGCTCGCGGAGGCCGGATACACCGGCCGTCGCGACCCCAAGGATCTCCACGTCATCGACCCGATCAACGAGGTCGAGTTCTTCTACCTGCGCCCCAAGGACATCGCGACCTACGTCGGCTCCGGCGCCCTGGACGTCGGCATCACCGGCCGCGACCTGCTCCTCGACGCCCGGATGCCGGGTGCCCGTGAGATAGAGCAGCTGGGCTTCGGCGGCTCGACGTTCCGCTTCGCCGGCCCTCCCGGGCGCTTCGCGCACGTCGCCGACCTCGAGGGCCTGCGGGTCGCGACGGCCTATCCGGGCCTCGTCGACGGGTTCCTCGACGAGCAGGGCGTGGCCGTGGATCTCGTGCCGCTGGACGGCGCGGTGGAGTCGGCGGTGCAGCTCGGCGTCGCGGATGCCGTCGCGGACGTGTTATCCACCGGCACGACGCTCCGCCAGGCGGGTCTGGAGATCTTCGGCCCGGTGGTGCTCGAGTCGGAAGCGGTGCTCATCGGCGCTCCGAGCGAGGCCGAGGGCACCGAGACCCTGCTGAGGCGACTGCGCGGCGTCATGGTAGCCAGGCGTTACGTCCTCATCGACTACGACCTCCCGGCGTCGCTGGTCGACGACGCGGTCGCCATCGCTCCCGGCATCGAGTCGCCCACGATCTCGCCGTTGCGCGATCCCGAGTGGGTCGCCGTGCGGGTCATGAGCCCCCGCAAGACGGTCAACCAGGTGATGGACGCGCTGTACGCGATCGGCGCGCGCGCGATCCTGGTGACCGCGATCCACAACGCGAGGCTCTGACGTGTCGCTCGCACGACGGGTCATCCCCTGTCTGGACGTGGCCGCCGGCCGCGTCGTCAAGGGCGTGAACTTCGAGAACCTCCGCGACATGGGTGATCCCGTCGAACTCGCCGCCCTCTATTTCGCTCAGGGCGCCGACGAGCTGACCTTCCTCGACGTGACCGCGACGGTCGATGATCGTTCGACGACCTACGACGTCGTGCGCCGCACGGCCGAGGAGGTCTTCATCCCCCTGACCGTCGGCGGCGGTGTGCGCAGCGCCGACGACGTGGCCCGTCTGCTCGCGGTCGGGGCCGACAAGGTCGGCGTCAACTCCGCGGCCATCGCGCGCCCCGACCTGCTGGGCGAGATCGCCGATCGCTTCGGCGCGCAGGTGCTGGTGCTGTCGCTCGACGTCAAACGCGCGCCGGGCACCCGCTCCGGTTTCGTCGTCACGACCCACGGCGGTCGGACCGCGACCAGCCTCGACGCGCTCGACTGGGCGCGAGAGGCGATCGACCGGGGAGCGGGGGAGCTGCTGGTCAACTCGATCGACGCCGACGGCACGAAGGACGGGTTCGACCTCGAGCTCGTCGGCCTGATGCGCGAGCTGTCCTCCGTGCCCGTCATCGCCTCCGGAGGCGCCGGAAGCGTCGAGCACTTCGCCCCGGCCGTGCACGCGGGCGCCGACGCGGTGCTCGCGGCATCCGTCTTCCACTCCGGGCAGCTGACGATCGGCGACGTCAAGGACGCGCTCAGCGCCGACGGCATCGAGGTGCGCCGGTGACCGTCGTCGACGACCCGCGAATCGGTCGCGTCACGTTCAACGCCGACGGTCTGGTGCCCGCGATCATCCAGCAGCACGACACCGGCGAGGTGCTGATGCTCGGCTGGATGGATGCCGAGGCTCTCCGTCGCACGCTCACGGAGGGGCGCGTGACATTCTGGTCGCGCTCCCGCCAGGAGTACTGGCGCAAGGGCGACACGTCGGGTCACGCGCAGTACGTGCGCGGCGCCCGGCTGGACTGCGACGGCGACACCCTGCTGATCGCCGTCAAGCAGATCGGTGCCGCCTGCCACACCGGCGATCACACCTGCTTCGACGCCGACGACCTCTCTCCCGTCGTCGCCCTCGCACCGCTCGATCACGGCGGCGACCCGTCGTGACGGCGCGCGCACGCAGTTACGCGGTCCTCTCGATCATCGCCGGCGGCGCCCTCGCGATCATCTCGTCGACCCAGACGTGGCTGGACGTCGCCTTGGATGCCGGTGCCACCGCATCCCTCACCGTCGCCGGCGCGAAGGGGTTCACCCTGCTCGCTCCGCTCAGCCTGGCGGCGCTCGCGCTGGGCCTCGCCCTCACGGTGGTCGGACGCGTGCTGCGTTACGCGTTCGGAGCGGTTGCGGTCATCATCGGCGGCACACTGCTGATCGGTGCAGGACGCATCGCGATCGAACACCCCGTGGATGCCGTCTCGGCCGCGGTGACGACGGCCACCGGCCTGTCGGGAACGGACGCGATCGACGGGCTGGTCGCCTCGATCACGTCGACGCCCTGGCCGTGGCTCACGGTGGTCGCGGGCGCACTGGTCGCCGTGGGCGGCGTCCTGACGCTCGCCACGTCGCACCGCTGGCGCGGCAGTGGACGCCGGTATCGTACGGACAACCCGAGCCCGTCGGCGGCGGGATCGGCCACGGGTGCCGCCGCGTCGCGCCCGCACGACGCGATCGACTCCTGGGACGACCTGTCGCACGGCGACGATCCCACCGCCCGCTAGACTGGCGGGTAACCCCCGAATGACACCGAGGAGCAGCATGAGCAACAGCATCGACGACCCCGGCCACGGACACTCGCCCGCCGCCTGGACGGCTGTGGTCATCATGCTGCTCGCCGTCACGCTCGGCACGGTCTTCTACTGGTTCGACATGCCGGCGCTCGTCTGGGCCTCCGCCGGGCTGCTCGTCGTGGGCGCGCTCGTCGGCTGGGGCATGGCGAAGGCCGGCTACGGCGCCAAGGGTCCGAAGTACGCCCCGAAGCAGCACTGACATGCTCGATGGCCTGACGGCCGGCGCGGTGGAGGATGCCCGGTCGCGGGAGGACGCACGTCCGCTCCGCGACGTCGAGCGCGACGCTCTCGCGCAGGCGCCCGCTCTCGATGCCCGCGCCGCTCTCGCACCCGCCGAGCGCGTGAAGATCATCGCGGAGGTCAAACGCGCCAGTCCGTCACGCGGCAACCTCGCGGCCATTCCCGACCCGGCCCTGCAGGCGTCGCTGTACGAGAAAGGCGGCGCCTCGGCGATCTCGGTGCTCACCGAGCAGCGGAAGTTCAAGGGTTCCCTTGCCGACCTCGAGGCCGTCAAGCAGCGAGTCGCGCTGCCGGTGCTGCGCAAAGACTTCATCGCGACGCCCTACCAGGTTCTGGAGGCGCGGGCTTCCGGGGCCGACCTGGTGCTGCTGATCGTCGCCGCGCTCGAACAGCCCCTGCTGCGGCAGCTGCACGAGCTGGTCCTGCAGCTGGGCATGACGCCTCTCGTCGAGACGCACTCACGCGAGGAGCTGGACCGCGCCGGCGACCTCGGCGCCACGCTCATCGGCGTCAACGCCCGCAACCTCTCCACGTTCGAGCTGGACCGCGACCTGTTCGGCTCGCTCGCGGAGCATTTCCCCGCGGACGCGATCAAGATCGCCGAGTCGGCGGTGCTTGCGCCCGCCGACGTCGCGCACTATCGGGCCGACGGCGCCGATGTCGTGCTCGTCGGCGAAGCGCTCGTCACCAACGACCCCGTGACCACCCTGCACGCTTTCCTGGAGGCCGGATCATGAGCCTGCGCGACCAGCACGGACCCTTCTTCGGCGACTTCGGGGGACGGTACATGCCCGAGTCGCTCATCGCCGCCATCGACGAGCTGACGGCGGAGTACGAAGCGGCCAAGGCCGACCCTGCCTTCGCCGCCGAATTCGAAAGCCTGCTGCACTCCTATGCGGGCCGGCCGTCGGCTCTCACCGAAGTGCCCCGCTTCGCCGAGCATGCCGGAGGCGCGCGCATCTTCTTGAAGCGCGAGGATCTGAACCACACCGGCTCGCACAAGATCAACAACGTCATCGGTCAGGCGCTGCTGACGAAGCGACTCGGTAAGAAGCGCGTGATCGCCGAGACCGGCGCCGGTCAGCACGGCGTCGCAACCGCGACCGCAGCGGCCCTGTTCGGTTTCGAATGCACCGTCTACATGGGCGAGGTGGACACCGAGCGCCAAGCGCTCAACGTCGCCCGCATGCGGCTGCTGGGCGCCGAGGTCATCCCCGTCACGACCGGATCGCGCACCCTGAAGGACGCCATCAACGAGGCCTACCGCGACTGGGTGGCATCCGTCGAGACGACCAACTACATCTTCGGCACGGCCGCGGGTCCACACCCGTTCCCGGCGATGGTGCGCGACTTCCAGAAGATCATCTCGGAGGAGGCCCGCGCACAGCTGCTCGCCGAAACGGGACGCCTGCCCGATGCGGTCGTCGCCTGCGTCGGCGGCGGCTCCAACGCGATCGGCATGTTCGACGCGTTCCTCGATGACGACGGCGTCAAGCTCTACGGCGTCGAGGCGGCCGGCGACGGCGTCGACACGCCCAAGCATGCGGCATCCATCGAGCGTGGCCGACCCGGCATCCTCCACGGCGCCAAGACGTTCGTCCTGCAGGACGAGGACGGCCAGACGGTCGAGTCCCACTCGATCTCCGCCGGCCTCGACTACCCGGGTGTCGGTCCCGAGCACGCGTGGCTCGCCGACATCGGCCGCGCCGAGTACATTCCGGCGACGGATGCCGAGGCGATGGACGCGCTGCGTCTGCTGTCGCAGACGGAGGGCATCATCCCGGCGATCGAGTCCGCGCACGCGCTGGCGGGCGCCCTGCGCTTGGGCCGCGAGCTCGGACCCGACGCCCTCATCGCCGTCAGCCTGTCGGGACGCGGCGACAAGGACATGGACACGGCTGCGCGCTGGTTCGGCCTCTACGACGAGGGGGCAGAGGCATGACCTCGCGCGTGGCGGCCGCGATCGACGCGGCGAAGGCGGACGGTCGCGGCGCCTTCGTCGGCTACCTGCCGCTCGGCTACCCCGACCTGCAGACGAGCATCGACGCCGCCGTGGCTCTGGCGGAGAACGGCGCCGACGTCCTCGAGCTCGGCCCGCCCTACTCGGACCCCGTCATGGACGGTCTCGTCATCCAGGAGGCCACACAGGCCGCGCTGGCGGCGGGATTCCGCCTCCGCGACACCTTCACCGCGGTGCGGGCCATCGCCGACCGGGTCGATGTCCCCATCCTCGTGATGACGTACTGGAACCCGGTCCTGCAGTACGGCGTGGACCGCTTCGCCGACGACCTCGTGGCCGCCGGCGGCGCGGGTCTGATCACGCCCGATATCACCCCCGACTCCGCACCGGACTGGATCGCCGCCTCCGAGCGCACCGGTCTCGACCGCGTCTTCCTGGCCGCCCCGACCTCGACCGACGAGCGACTGCGCATGATCGCCGAGGCGTCGACCGGCTTCGTCTACACGGTGTCGACGATGGGTATCACGGGCGAACGCGCGGAGCTGGATGCCGCGGCGCGCACGCTCGTGGCGCGACTGCGCACCTTCGGTGTCGACCACGCCTGCGTCGGCATCGGCATCTCGACGCCCGAGCAGGTCAGCGGCGTCCTGGAGTACGCGGACGGCGCGATCGTGGGAACGGCCCTCGTCCGGGCGCTGCGCGACGGGGGCGTGGAGGCCCTCGCCGCAGAGACCCGCGCCCTGACGGCCGGCGCCGGGCGCTGACGCCTCCGCGGCGACACGTGACGGCACCGGCGGCGAAGTAGACTGCCCCTCGTGCTTTCCTCCGCCTCCGTCGTCGCCAGCATCCCGAGCCCGCCGATCAGTTCCTTCCAGGTCGGCCCGCTGACGATTCACTTCTACGCCCTGTGCATCCTCGCGGGCATCGTCGTCGCGGCTTTCATGACCAACCACCGTCTCACCAAGCGTGGCGCGGAATCGTGGGTCGTCATCGACATCTGCCTGCTCGCCGTGCCCCTGGCGATCATCGGCGCGCGCGCCTTTCACGTCGTGACCCACTGGGGGTTCTACTTCGAGCAGGGACGCGAGTGGTGGAACCCGTTCGTGCGCGACGCGATCTGGAACGTGTGGGACGGCGGCATCGCGATCTTCGGCGCGCTCATCGGCGGCGCGATCGGCGCGTGGCTCGGCTGCAAGTGGACCGGCATCCGGTTCTGGACCTTCGCCGACGCGCTCGCTCCGGGCCTGCTGCTCGCGCAGGCGCTGGGCCGCTTCGGAAACTGGTTCAACCAGGAGCTGTACGGGCTTCCCACCGATCTGCCCTGGGGCCTGCAGATCGACTACCCGAACCCGGCCTGGCCGGTCGGCCTCCCCGCCGGAACGCTCTTCCACCCCACTTTCCTCTACGAGGTCATCTGGAACACGATGGGCGTGATCGTGCTGCTGTGGGCTGGTCACCGCTTCCGCCTGCAGTGGGGTCGCCTGTTCGCGTTCTACCTCGTCTGGTACAGCGCAGGTCGCATCGTGTGGGAGAGCATCCGCATCGACCCGAGCGAGGTGTTCTTCGGTCTGCGCACCAACGTCTGGGCGGCGATGTTCGGCGTGCTGGTGGGAATCGTCATCTTCGCCGTGCAGACCCGCCACCACCCGGGCTTCGAGCCGTCGCCGTACATGCGCGGTCGTGAGCGGGGCGGGGCTGTACAATCGCAGAACACCGATGAATTCGTGGACGTCAGCGCACCCCCGACAGCCGAATCCATCGCGGACGCAGCCACAAGCACTGTCACGTCGAAGTAGCACCGCCCCGATGCGCACGATGCTTCGACTTCTCCTCCGCTGAATACACCTCCGCTGAATGCCCAGGGCCGACGTCGTCCCCGATCAGTTTGACCATGAGGACGGTTGCCATGGCTTCGAGCCCCCGTCGTGAGAAGACCCACGAAGAACCCGAGATGCGCCCCGCATCGGGTTTCCCTGCCAAGCAGGGGATGTACAACCCCGCGTTCGAGAAGGACGCCTGCGGCCTGGCGATGGTCGCCACGCTGCGCGGAGAGCCCGGCCATGACATCGTCGAGCTCGCGCTGACGGCGCTGCGCAACCTCGAGCACCGCGGGGCCATCGGCTCCGACGCCGGTACCGGTGACGGTGCCGGCATCCTGACCCAGATGCCCGACGCGTTCCTGCGGGCCGTGGTGGACTTCGAGCTGCCCCCGGTCGGGCAGTACGCCGCCGGCATGGCGTTCCTTCCGCTCGACGAGGCAGCCCGCGCCGACATCAAGGCGGGCGTCGAGCGCATCGCCGAGACCGAGGGTCTGACGGTGCTCGGCTGGCGCGACGTGCCGACCGAGCAGGAGCACCTCGGCAAGCTGGCCTTCGAGGCCCGTCCGCACTTCGAGCAGTTCTTCGTGTCGCGCCCCGCGGTGGGCGACGCCCCCGCGCTCAGCGGGATCGAGCTCGACCGGCGCGTCTACCGCCTGCGCAAGCGGGCCCGTCGCGAGCACGACGCCTACTTCGTGTCGCTGAGCTCGCGCACTCTCGGGTACAAGGGCATGGTCACGACGCTCCAGCTCGAGCCGTTCTACCCCGACCTGCAGGACGAGCGCTTCCAGAGCGAGCTCGCCGTCGTGCACTCGCGCTACTCGACCAACACGTTCCCGTCGTGGCCGCTCGCGCAGCCGTTGCGGATGCTCGCGCACAACGGCGAGATCAACACCGTCGGCGCCAACCGCAACTGGATGCGCGCCCGTCAGTCGCAGCTCGAGTCCGAGCTGATCGGCGACATCCGCCCGCTGCTGCCGATCTGCACCGAGGGCGCGAGCGACTCGGCATCCTTCGACGAGGTGCTCGAACTGCTGACCCTGACGGGACGCAGCCTGCCGCACGCGGTGATGATGATGGTGCCCGAGGCCTACGAGAAGCAGGCCGACATCGCGCCGGACCTTCGCGCGTTCTACGAGTACCACTCGATGCAGATGGAGCCCTGGGACGGCCCCGCCGCCCTCATTTTCACCGACGGCACCCTCGTCGGCGCGACGCTCGACCGCAACGGTCTGCGCCCGGGTCGCTGGACGGAGACCACCGACGGACTCGTCGTCATCGGCAGCGAGACCGGTGTGCTCGACTTCGCCCCGGAGCGCATCAAGCGCCGGGGGCGTCTGCGCCCCGGACGCATGTTCGTGGTCGACACCGCCCAGCGTCGCATCATCGAGGACGACGAGGTCAAGGCTGAGCTGGCCGCACTGCAGCCGTGGCAGGAATGGCTGGATGCCGGTCGCGTGCGCCTGAAGGAGCTGCCCGAGCGCGAGCACATCGTGCACCCGATCGCCTCGATCACCCGCCGTCAGCGCACCTTCGGATACACCGAGGAGGAGGTGCGCATCCTCCTCACGCCCATGGGACAGAACGGCGCCGAGCCGCTCGGCGCCATGGGATCGGACACGCCGATCGCGGTGCTCAGCGAGCGTCCGCGCCTGCTGTTCGACTACTTCGTGCAGCAATTCGCGCAGGTGACCAACCCGCCGCTGGACTCGATCCGTGAAGAGGTCGTGACCTCGCTCGCCCTCGGGCTCGGCCCCGAGCGCAACCTCCTGGAGTGGGGGCCCGAGCACACCCGCACGATCACCCTCGACTTCCCGGTGATCGACAACGACGAACTGGCGAAGCTGCAGAACATCGACAAGGCGCTGCCCGGGCGTCGCTCCGTGACCATCCGCGGTCTGTACCACCTGGAGCACGGCGAGGATGCGCTCGAGCGCCGCCTCGAGGAGATCTCGGCCGAAGTGGATGCCGCGATCGCCGACGGCGCCGAGTTCATCATCCTGAGCGACCGCGACTCCAACAAAGATCTGGTGCCGATCCCGTCGCTGCTCATGCTGTCGGCCGTGCACCACCACCTCATCCGCCAGGAGAACCGGATGAAGGTCGGTCTCGTCGTGGAGGCCGGGGACGTGCGCGAGGTGCACCACGTGGCCACGCTCATCGGCTACGGCGCTTCGGCCGTCAACCCGTACCTGGCGATGGAAACCGTCGAGTACCTCGTTCGGGCCGGGTTCATCACGGGGATCACCCCCGAGAAGGCCGTCAAGAACCTCATCTACGCGCTCGGCAAGGGCGTGCTGAAGATCATGTCGAAGATGGGCATCTCCACGGTGTCGTCGTATGCCGGGTCCCAGGTCTTCGAGGCCGTGGGCCTGTCGGAGGAGTTCGTCCGCAAGTACTTCACGGGTACCGAGACGAAACTCGGCGGCGTCGGGGTGCGCGAGATCGCGGTCGAGAACCAGGCCCGCCACGATTACGCGTATCCCGAGGACGGCGCGGCACGCGCACACGAGCGGCTGTGGACCGGCGGCGAGTACCAGTGGCGCCGCGACGGTGCACCGCACCTGTTCACGCCCGACACGGTCTTCCGCCTGCAGCACTCGACGCGCACGCGGCGCTACGACATCTTCCGGGAGTACACGAAGCTCGTCGACGACCAGGCGGCAGAGCTCAAGACGCTGCGCGGGATGTTCCGACTGAAGACCGGCGTGCGTCCGCCCGTGTCGATCGACGAGGTGGAGCCCGTCTCCTCGATCGTCAAGCGTTTCTCCACGGGTGCGATGAGCTACGGCTCGATTTCGAAGGAAGCGCACGAGACCCTCGCCATCGCGATGAACT
This sequence comes from Microbacterium laevaniformans, assembly GCF_016907555.1. Taxonomy (NCBI): domain Bacteria; kingdom Bacillati; phylum Actinomycetota; class Actinomycetes; order Micrococcales; family Microbacteriaceae; genus Microbacterium; species Microbacterium laevaniformans. The sequence continues at coordinate 1,115,020 of NZ_JAFBCE010000001.1, read as the reverse complement.
CGATCGGGGCGAAGTCGAACACGGGTGAGGGCGGCGAGGATGTCGAGCGCCTCCTCGACCCGCAGCGTCGCAGCGCCATCAAGCAGGTCGCCTCGGGGCGTTTCGGTGTCACGAGCATGTACCTCACGCACGCCGACGACATCCAGATCAAGCTCGCCCAGGGGGCGAAGCCGGGCGAAGGAGGCCAGCTGCCTCCCGGAAAGGTCTACCCGTGGATCGCGCGGACGCGCGGCGGCACCCCCGGCGTCGGCCTCATCTCGCCCCCGCCGCACCACGACATCTACTCGATCGAAGACCTCAAGCAGCTCATCTTCGACGTCAAGCGTGCGAACCCGAAGGCGCGCGTTCACGTCAAGCTCGTGAGCCAGTCGGGCATCGGGGCCGTCGCCGCGGGAACCGCGAAGGCTCTCGCCGACGTCATTCTCGTCTCGGGACACGACGGCGGCACGGGCGCGAGCCCGCTGAACTCGCTGAAGCACGCCGGCACGCCGTGGGAGCTGGGTCTGGCCGAGACGCAGCAGACGCTCATGCTCAACGACATGCGCGACCGTGTCGTCGTTCAGGCTGACGGTCAGCTCAAGACCGGCCGCGACGTCGTGATCGCCGCGCTGCTGGGCGCCGAGGAGTTCGGCTTCGCCACCACCGCGCTCGTGGTCGAGGGCTGCATCATGATGCGCGTCTGCCACCTCGACACCTGCCCGGTCGGTGTGGCGACGCAGAACCCGGTGCTGCGCAGCCGCTTCACCGGCAAGCCGGAGTTCGTCGTCAACTTCATGGAGTTCCTCGCGCAGGAAGTGCGCGAGTACCTCGCCGAGCTGGGCTTCCGCTCGATCGAAGAGGCCGTCGGCCACTCCGAGATGCTCGACATGAACGGCGCGATCGACCACTGGAAGGCCAGCGGACTCGATCTGACGCCGATCCTGGAGGGCCCGGCGTTCGCCCAGGACGTGCCGCGTCGCCACCTGCGCAACCAGGAGCACGAGCTGGATCACCACTTCGATGTACCGCTGATCGAGCGCGCTCAGGACGTCATCGCCCACGGCGGGCACTTCTCCATCGACCTGCCGATCCGCAACACCGAACGTGCCGTGGGCACGATGCTCGGCAACCGGGTCACCCTCGCTCACGGCGAGCACGGCCTGCCGGCGGGCACCATCGAGATCAATCTCACCGGCTCGGCCGGTCAGTCCTTCGGCGCCTTCCTGCCGTCGGGCATCACCCTGCGACTCGAGGGCGACTCGAACGACTACGTCGGCAAGGGATTGTCGGGAGGCGAGATCATCGTCCGCCCGCCCCGCGGGGCAACCTTCGATGCGGCACAGAACGTCATCGCGGGCAACGTGATCGGCTACGGCGCCACGCAGGGCACGCTGTTCCTGCGCGGAGTGGTGGGGGAGCGCTTCCTCGTGCGCAACTCGGGGGCGACCGCCGTCGTCGAGGGTGTCGGCGACCACGCGCTCGAGTACATGACCGGCGGCCTGGCCGTCATCCTCGGACCGACCGGGCGCAACCTCGGAGCCGGCATGTCGGGCGGCACCGCGTACATCTACAAGCTCGACCGCGCTCTCGTGAACCGCGAGGCGCTCGCCAGCGGCGAACTCGAACTGCTGGAGATGGGTTCGGGTGACGTCGAGATCCTGCGCGATCTCCTTCAACGGCACGTGACCGAGACCGACTCGGTGCTCGCAGCCGCTCTCTTGGACGATCTCGAGGCCGAGGCCGCGAATTTCGTCCGTGTCCTGCCGCGCGACTACGCCGCGGTACTGCAGACCCGCCAGGAGGCTGCCGCCGAGGGGCTCGACCCCGACAGCGACGTCGTCTGGACCCGCATCCTGGAGGTGACCGGTGGCTGACCCGAAGGGCTTCCTGAAGACCACCGAGCGCGAGCTCCCGGCGCGCCGGCCGGTTCCCGTGCGCATCATGGACTGGAAAGAGGTCTACGAGCCGGGCGACACCGCCGTCCTGCGTCGTCAGGCCGGCCGCTGCATGGACTGCGGCATCCCGTTCTGTCACAAGGGCTGCCCGCTGGGCAACCTGATCCCGGAGTGGAACGACCTCACCTGGCGCGGCGAAGGTCGCGCGGCGATCGAGCGCCTGCACGCCACGAACAACTTCCCGGAGTTCACGGGACGGCTCTGCCCCGCTCCGTGCGAGAGCTCGTGCGTGCTGGGCATCAACCAGCCGGCGGTGACGATCAAGCAGATCGAGGTCTCGACGATCGACGAGGCCTTCGCCAACGGCTGGGTGGAGCCTGAGCCGCCGGCGCGGCTGACCGGCAAGACCGTCGCGGTCGTCGGCTCCGGTCCGGCCGGACTCGCCGCAGCCCAGCAACTGACACGCGCGGGCCACACCGTCGCGGTGTACGAGCGCGACGACCGCATCGGAGGCCTGCTGCGCTACGGCATCCCCGACTTCAAGATGGAGAAGCGCCACCTCGAGTCGCGCCTGCGTCAGATGCAGGACGAGGGCACGCGGTTCCGCGCGGGCGTCGAGATCGGCAAGGACATCTCGTGGAGCGATCTGCGCGCCCGCTACGACGCGGTCGTCATCGCGACCGGCGCCACCCTGCCCCGAGAGCTCGCCATCCCCGGACGTGACCTCGCCGGTGTGCACTTCGCGATGGAGTACCTCATCGAGTCGAACAAGGCCGTCGCCGGCGACCAGGTGCCGCAGCAGATCCACGCCGAGGGCAAGCACGTCATCGTCATCGGCGGGGGTGACACCGGTGCGGACTGCATCGGGACCGCACACCGCCAGGGTGCGCTGAGCGTCACGAACCTCGCGATCGGCAAGCAGCCGCCGGCCAGCCGGCCCGATCACCAGCCGTGGCCGATGACACCGACCGTCTTCGAAGTCTCGTCGGCACACGAGGAGGGCGGGGAGCGCAGCTTCCTGGCCTCGACGGTGGAGTTCCTGGGCAACGAGGCGGGAGAGGTGCGCGCTCTCCGCGTTGCGGAGACGGAATACCTGCCCGACGGCCGCCGGGTTCCGCGCAGCGGCACCGAGCGCGAGATCCCCGCTGACCTCATCCTCATCGCGATGGGTTTTACCGGCCCCGAACGCGCTGAACTCGAATCGCAGCTCGGTACCGTGTTCACGGGCCGCGGCAACGTCGAGCGCGGCGATGACTACCAGACGACCGCGCCCGGCGTGTTCGTCGCCGGAGACGCCGGTCGTGGACAGTCCCTGATCGTCTGGGCGATCGCGGAGGGTCGCGCCGCGGCGGCAGCCGTCGACGAGTACCTCATGGGACGCACGAGCCTGCCGTCACCGGTGCGCCCGACCGACGTCGCGATCGGCCTTCAGCCCGCGTAGGCTGAAATCACCCCCGAACAACCCATAGAGACCGGAGAGTCTTCAGTGAGACGCGCGAAGATCGTCGCAACCCTGGGTCCGGCCACCGAATCGTATGAGATGATCCGCGCGATCATCGATGCGGGCGTGGACGTCACCCGAATGAACCTGAGCCACGGCTCCTACGCCGAGCACGAAGTCCGCTTCGCGAACGTGCGCAAGGCCGCTGACGACGCGGGTCGCGCCGTCGCCATCCTCGTCGACCTGCAGGGCCCAAAGATCCGCCTCGGCAAGTTCAGCGACGGACCCCACGACCTCGCTGTCGGCGACACGTTCCGCATCACCACGGAGGACGTCGTCGGCACGCGCGACCTCGTCGGCACCACCTTCAAGGGCCTCGCCGGCGACGTGAAGCCCGGTGACTTCCTCCTCATCGACGACGGCAAGGTGCGCGTCCAGGTGGAGAGCGTCGACGGCCCCGTCGTCACGACCAAGGTCATCGTGGCGGGCACCGTCTCCAACAACAAGGGCATCAACCTTCCGGGCGTCGCCGTCAGCGTCCCGGCTCTCTCCGAGAAGGACGAGTCGGACCTGCGCTGGGGCCTTCAGGCCGGCGCCGACCTCATCGCGCTCTCGTTCGTGCGCGATGCGGCCGACATCACCCGCGTACACGAGATCATGGCGGAGGAGGGGCGCAAAGTCCCCGTCATCGCCAAGATCGAGAAGCCCCAGGCCGTCGACAACCTGGAAGAGATCATCGACGCGTTCGACGGCATCATGGTCGCCCGCGGCGACCTCGCGGTCGAGCTGCCGCTCGAAGCCGTGCCGGTCGTGCAGAAGCGTGCCGTCGAGATGTGCCGCCGCATGGCCAAGCCCGTCATCGTCGCGACGCAGATGCTCGAGTCGATGACCCACGCTCCGGTGCCCACGCGCGCCGAGGCCTCGGACGTCGCCAACGCCGTCCTCGACGGCGCGGACGCCGTCATGCTCTCCGGCGAGACGAGCGTCGGCGACTACCCGGTCGTCACCGTGCAGACGATGGCCCGCATCGTCGAGTCGACCGAGGAGCACGGACTCGAGCGGATCCGCCCCTTCAGCGCCAAGCCGCGCACACAGGGCGGCATCCTGACCCTCGCCGCGAACGAGGTCGCCGAGTTCATCGAGGCGAAGTACATCGCCATCTTCACGGAGTCCGGGGACACCGCCCGTCGGATGTCGCGGCTGCGACCCGGCATCCCGATGATGGCCTTCGCCGTCGACCCGGCCATCCGTCGCCGCATGGCGCTCACATGGGGCGTGCAGTCGACGCTCGTGGAGCACGTCGCGCACACCGACATGATGTTCATGCAGGTCGATGAGTTCTTCCTCGGCCAGGGCCTCGCCCAGGAAGGGGACAAGGTCGTCGTGATCTCGGGTTCCCCTCCCGGAATCATCGGCTCGACCAACGACATCCGGGTGCACCGGATCGGCGACGCCGTTCACGGCAAGGCGCCGATCTACCAGTCGGAGAAGTAGGTCGCAGAGACGCCAGAGGGCGGATGCCGGGATTGCCGGCATCCGCCCTCTGGCGATCGTGCCGGTGGTGGGAGTCGTCCCCACGGCCCCTCCACACGCCGCTGCGCGGCGAGCGGAGCCTCCGGCCGCGTGGGCCCACCCACACGCGCGCCCGCCCGCGACACCACCGCAACGCAAGATGCGGCGCCCACAGGCACCGCATCTTCCGTGCCGGTGGTGGGAGTCGAACCCACACGTCCGAAGACAACCGAGTTTGAGTCGGTCGCGTCTGCCATTCCGCCACACCGGCGCACGCGGACGTTCATCAGCGCACGTCCGGGATTGACCATACCGTAGGATTCAAAGGTGACTGAGCAGGAACCGAGCACGACTCCCACGGCATCCTCCCCGCGACGCGTCGTCGTCGCCGAGGACGAATCGCTGATCCGCCTCGACATCGTCGAGATCCTCCGCGACAACGGCTTCGACGTCGTGGGGGAGGCCGGGGACGGGGAGACCGCCGTGCAGCTGGCGACCGAGCTGCGCCCGGACCTCGTCATCATGGACGTGAAGATGCCCGTCCTCGACGGCATCAGCGCCGCCGAGAAGCTCAGCAAGAACCACATCGCCCCCGTCGTGCTGCTGACCGCGTTCAGCCAGAAGGAGCTCGTCGAGCGGGCCAGCGAGGCCGGCGCCCTGGCCTACGTGGTCAAGCCCTTCACCCCCAACGACCTGCTCCCGGCGATCGAGATCGCCCTCGCGCGGTACGAGCAGATCATCACCCTCGAGGCCGAGGTCGCCGACATGGTCGAGCGCTTCGAGACCCGCAAGCTCGTCGACCGCGCCAAGGGCCTGCTCAACGAGAAGATGGGCCTGAGCGAGCCCGAGGCGTTCCGCTGGATCCAGAAGGCCTCGATGGACCGCCGCCTGACGATGCAGGACGTCGCCAAGGCGATCATCGAGCAGCTCTCGCCAAAGAAGGGCTGACCCGCGCCTCGAGGCGCGGACGCGCCGGCTCAGGACGGCGTGCGCTCCCTGATCATGTTCGTGATGCGGATCGTCGAGCAGCGCCGCCCCTGATCGTCGGTCACGACGATCTCGTGGACCGTGAGGCTGCGGCCGAGATGCACAGGGGTGCAGACCCCGGTGACGACGCCGCTCGTGGCCGATCGCGTGTGGGTCGCGTTGATGTCGACGCCGACGGCGAGTCGACCGGGGCCGGCGTGGAGATTGGCCGCCATCGAGCCGAGGGACTCCCCGAGAACGACGTACGCGCCGCCGTGCAGCAGTCCGACAGGTTGGGTGTTGCCCTCGACCGGCATCGTCGCGACGGAGCGCTGGATGCTGAACTCCGTGAACTCGATGCCCATCTTCTCGGCGAGGGCGCCCATTCCGCGCTGACGCGCCCAATCCATGCCGTCGTCGACAGGGGAGTTCTCAGCGGTCATCGTCCACCTTCGGAAGTGATCGGGTTGAAAGTTCCGGTGTCCGCCCCCGCGTCTAGAGTTGCAGGGTGACGGACTCCGCAAAGCCTACTCTCCTCGTCGTGGACGGCCATTCGCTGGCCTACCGCGCCTTCTTCGCCCTTCCGGTGGACAACTTCACGACGCGCGACGGTCAGCACACGAACGGCATCTACGGCTTCCTGTCGATGTTCGTCAACCTCGTCAAGGCGGAGCAGCCGACGCATCTCGCCGTCGCGTTCGACACCTCCCGTCACTCGTTCCGTACCGACGAGTACCCCGAGTACAAGGCGAACCGCTCCGAGTCGCCGGCGGAGTTCAAGGGCCAGATCCCCCTGCTGCAGGAGTGCCTCGCCGCGATGAACGTGACGGTGCTCACGAAGGAGGGCATCGAGGCCGACGACATCCTCGCGACCCTCGCCACGCAGGGTGCGGCCGAAGGCTATGACGTCCTCGTCTGCTCCGGCGACCGTGACACCATCCAACTCGTCACCGACGATGTGACGCTGCTGTACCCCAGCGTGCAGGGCGTGTCGCAGCTCAAGCGCTACACGCCGGATGCCGTCGTCGAGAAGTACGGCCTGCCGCCGGCCAACTACCCCGACATCGCCGCGCTCGTGGGCGAGACCAGCGACAACCTGCCGGGGGTGCCGAAGGTGGGCGAGAAGACGGCCGTCAAGTGGCTCACGCAGTGGGGGAGCCTGGACGCTCTGCTCGAGAACGCCGACAAGATCACGGGTGTCGTGGGGGGCAACCTGCGCGACCACCTCGACGACGTGCGCCGCAACAGGAACCTGAACGCGCTGCTGCGCGATGTCGAGCTGGGCGTCGGACCGGCCGACCTTGCGGTGCAGCCGATCGACGCGCAGGCCGTTCGCGACATCTTTGCTCGACTGGAGTTCCGCACCCTTCTGCCGCGCGTTTTCGAGGCCGTCGGCGCCGACCTCGACGACGGCGCCGACCACGCGGCGAACACGGTCGCAGCGCCCAAGCCCGTCGAGGTCGACGCCGCCGCGCTCGAGCAGTGGATCACGGCTCGCTGCGCGGCATCCGAGTCCGCCGAGGTGGCCCTCACGCTCACGACGGAAGGCGGTCTTCCGGCGCGCCTGGGGCTCGCAACCGGCGACGAGGCGGTCGAGACGACCTGGGCGGCGGACGTCTCCGCGGTGCTCGGGCCGTGGCTGAGCACCGAAGCTCCGAAGGTAATGGCCGACGCGAAGCCGCAGGTGAAGGCCCTCCGACGCGCGGGCGTGCGCCTGCGGGGACTGGTGTTCGACCCGATCCTCGCCGGGTGGCTGCTGCGCCCCAGCTTTCCCGACAAGGGGCTCGGTGACCTCGTCGACCGCTATCTCGACGAGAAGCTGCCCGAGGCCGATCCGACGCAGCTGGTACCCGAGACCGAAGGCGCCACCCCGGGTCAACTGTCGTGGTACGCACTGCGCGTCGCCGACGCCATGCGGGCCCAGATGCCCGCGTCGGTCGCCCGTGTGATGACCGAGATCGAACTGCCCACTCTCGACACCCTGGCCGACATGGAAGTGGCCGGCGTCGCCGTCTCGCACGAGAAGCTCTCGGGGTTCTCTGCGGAGCTGGGCGCGCGCGCCGAGGCCGTTGCCCAGCTCGCCTACGCCGAGATCGGTCGGGAGGTGAACCTGGGTTCGCCCAAGCAGCTGCAGGACGTGCTGTTCGAGCAGCTCGAGCTGCCGAAGACCCGCAAGACGAAGACGGGCTACTCTACGGATGCCGCGGTGCTCGCCGACCTGCAGGAGTCGAATCCGCACCCCTTCCTCGATCTTCTCCTGCAGCATCGCGAGGCGACCAAACTCCGACAGATCATCGAGTCGCTCGATGCGTCGATCGGCAATGATCGCGCCGCCGGCTCCGACGGCCGCATCCATACGACGTACGTGCAGACGGGCAGCCAGACGGGGCGTCTGTCGAGCACCGACCCGAACCTGCAGAACATCCCGATCCGCACGGAGGAGTCTCGGCGCATCCGCGCCGCGTTCGAGGTCGGCGAGGGCTACGAGACCCTGCTGACGGCGGACTACTCGCAGATCGAGATGCGCATCATGGCGCATCTGTCCGGCGACGAGGGTCTCATCGAGGCCTTCAACTCGGGCGAGGACCTGCACCGGTTCGTCGGCGCACGGGTGTTCGGCGTCGAGCCGGCCGACGTGACCCCGGCCATGCGCACGAAGGTCAAGGCGATGAGCTACGGCCTCGTGTACGGCCTCAGCGCGTTCGGTCTGTCAAAGCAGCTGCGCATCGATCAGTCTGAGGCGAAGCTGCTGATGACCGAGTACTTCGCCCGCTTCGGCGCGGTGCGCGACTACCTGCGCTCCTCCGTCGAGCAGGCCCGTATCGACGGCTACACGGAGACGATCTTCGGACGCCGCCGTCCCTTCCCCGATCTCGCGAGCCCCAACCGGGTGCTGCGTGAGAATGCGGAGCGCGCGGCGCTGAACGCCCCGATCCAGGGCAGTGCCGCGGACATCATGAAGATCGCCCTCTTCCGCATCCACGACGAGTTCCGCGCTCAGGGTGTCGCGTCTCGGGTGCTGCTCCAGATCCACGACGAGCTCGTGGTGGAGGTGGCACCGGGGGAGTGGGACACGGTCGAGAAGATCGTCCACGACCGCATGGGTGATGCCGCAGAGCTGTCCGTGCCCCTGGACGTACAGATCGGTCGCGGGGAGAACTGGGACGTCGCCGGCCACTGAGCTCGCCCGAGGAGGATCGCAGGCCGCGGGGGAGCACGGCTGAGATCGCGTGCCGTCCGCCCCGGCATCCGAACCCACGCCAGTGCCGCGTCGGGATTAGGCTCGAAGAATGACTGACTCCCCACGTACCCCCACGCCGATCGACGCGATCGCCGAGGCATGGGTCGACACCTCTGCCGAGCTTTCTCCGGGACTGGCCACCTACATCGGACGCTTCGAGCACAACGGCCGTCTCGACGACCTCTCACCCGCGGGCACGGCGGCGCGCATCGACGCCACGCGTGCCACGCTGTCGGCCTTGCAGGCGGCCGAGCCGGTCGACGACGTGGACGTGGTCACCAAGGCCGACCTCGCCGGCGACCTCGAGCTCTCGCTCGCGCTGCACGAGGCCGGTGCGCACCTGCGCGACCTCAACGTGATCGCCTCGCCCGCGCAGGAGCTGCGCAACGTGTTCGACCTGATGCCCACCGACACGGTCGAGGACTGGTCGGTGATCGCTGCGCGACTGTCGGCCATCCCCGACGCGATCGGCGGGTACATCGAAACACTGCGCGAGGGCATCGCGACGGGCGTCGTTCCCGCCCGCCGTCAGGTCACGGAGGTCGTGGGCCAGATCGCCCGCTATACCGCCGACAACGGCTTCTTCGCGACGTTCGCGGCTGACGCGGCCCCGGCGCAGGGACAGCTCCCCGCCTCTCTCGCGAAGACCCTCTCCGGCCACGCGGGCGCCGCCCGCGTCGCGTACGACGAACTCGCGAACTTCCTGCGCACCGAGCTGGCGCCCGCGGCATCCGAGAACGATGCGGTCGGACGCGAGCTGTACGCGCTGCACTCGCGCGGCTTCCTCGGGGCCGTGATCGACCTCGACGAGACCTACGAGTGGGGTCTCGAGGAGCTCGCCCGCATGGTGGCGGAGCAGGAGTCGATCGCCAACGAGATTCTGCCGGGCGCGACCGTCGAAGAGGCCGTGGCTTTCCTCGAGAATGACGAGGCGCGCAAGCTGCGCGGCACGCGGGCCCTTCAGGAGTGGATGCAGGCCACGAGCGATCGTGCCGTCGAGGAGCTCGGCAAGACGCACTTCGACATCCCGGAGGAGATCCGTCGGCTCGAGTGCATGATCGCGCCGACCAACGAAGGCGGCATCTACTACACCGGACCGACCGACGACTTCTCGCGTCCCGGCCGGATGTGGTGGTCGGTGCCCGAGGGCGTCGACTCCTTCGACACCTGGCGCGAGCTGACCACGGTCTACCACGAGGGCGTTCCCGGCCACCACCTGCAGATCGCCCAGGCGGTCTACAACCGCGCGGAGCTCAACTCGTGGCGGCGTCTGCTTGCCGGCTCCAGCGGACACGCGGAGGGCTGGGCCCTGTACGCCGAGCGCTTGATGGAGCAGCTCGGCTACCTCGACGACCCGGCCGACCGGCTCGGCATGCTGGACGGCCAGCGGATGCGGGCCGCCCGCGTCGTGCTCGACATCGGCGTGCACCTGGGCAAGCCTCGTCCCGACGGCGAGGGCATCTGGGACGCCGACTTCGCCCTTGAGTTCATGCGTCGAAACGTCAACATGTCGGACGAGTTCATCCAGTTCGAGGTCAACCGCTACCTCGGCTGGCCGGGGCAGGCACCGTCCTACAAGGTCGGCCAGCGCATCTGGGAACAGATCCGCGAAGAGACCGCCGATCGCGAGGGCGCCGACTTCGACATCAAGCGCTTCCACATGCGCGCGCTGCGTCTCGGTGGGGTCGGTCTCGATACGCTGCGAATGGCCCTCGCACAGGGCTGAGCACGACCACACCGCGCACGGAATGATCACGGCACAGGGAGGGTTCTCATTCGTATGAATGTAGAACTGGGACTGGACACCTTCGGCGACGTCACCGTGGGCGAGGACGGCGAGCGCCTGAGCGACGCTCAGACGATCCGCGACATCGTGGATCAGGCGGTGCTCGCCGACCAGGTGGGGCTCTCCTTCTTCGGGGTAGGGGAGCACCACCGCCACGAATTCGCGGTGTCCAGTCCGGAACTGGTGCTGGCTGCGGCGGCGGCCCGTACCGAGAGGATCCACCTCGGTACGGCCGTCACCGTCCTCTCCAGTGATGATCCGGTGCGCGCGTACGAACGCTTCGCGACGCTGGACGCGCTGTCGTCGGGTCGCGCCGAGGTGATTCTCGGCCGGGGTTCGTTCATCGAGTCCTTCCCGCTGTTCGGCTATGACCTGGGCGACTACGAGGTGCTCTTCGAGGAGAAGCTCGACCTCTTCTCACAGTTGCTCACCGAGAAGCCCGTGACCTGGGAGGGCACGACCCGGGCGGCGCTGACCAATGCCGACGTGTTCCCGAAGACCGAGAACGGCATTCGCGCGTGGGTCGGCGTCGGTGGCTCCCCGGAGTCCGTCGTGCGCACGGCCCGCTACGGCTACGGGCTCATGTTGGCCATCATCGGCGGCTCGGCCGATCGCTTCCGCCCCTACGTCGACCTCTACCACCGCTCGCTCGCGTCGTTCGGGCACAGCGAGGCGATGCCCGTCGGCATCCACTCGCCCGGTCACATCGCCGACACCGACGCGCAGGCGTGGGAGGAGCTGTACCCGGCGATGGAGGCCAACCGCAACGCCATCGGCGCCGAGCGCGGATGGCCGCCGTACAGCCGGCTGCAGTTCCAACATGACATCGGCCCGGAGGGCGCCGTCTACGCGGGATCGCCGGAGACCGTCGCTCGAAAGATCGCGGCCACAATGAAGACCCTCGGGGCGACGCGCTTCGACCTCAAGTACGCCAACGGCACCCTCTCGCACGCGAAGCTCATGCGCTCGATCGAGCTGTACGGCACGAAGGTCGCGCCGCTGGTGTCGGAGATGCTCTCGACATCCTGAGTAGCATTCAGGCATGACGGATGCCGCTGCCTCTCCCTCTGCGCCGACGCTGACCGGCACCGACGTGGGGGAGCGGCTGGACGCTCTCGCGTTCACCCGCCGGCACCTGCGGGTCTTGACCGGTTCGGGTCTCGGCTGGGCGCTCGACGCGATGGACGTCGGCCTCGTGTCATTCGTGCTGACCGCGTTGATCGCACAGTGGTCGTTGACCGGCGAGCAGGCGTCGTGGATCGCGTCGGCCGGTTTCGTCGGCATGGCGGTGGGCGCGAGCCTGGGCGGCCTCCTGGCGGACCGTTTCGGCCGCCGCTCGGTGTTCGCGGTCACGCTGCTCGTCTACGGTCTGGCGACCGGGGCGAGCGCCCTGGCCGGGGGACTTGCGGCGCTCATCGCGCTGCGCGTCATCGTCGGGCTCGGTCTGGGAGCCGAGCTGCCGGTGGCGAGCACCTACGTCAGCGAGATCGCCCCGGCACGCATGCGCGGGCGACTCATCGTCATCCTCGAGGCGTTCTGGGCCCTGGGATGGACGGCGGCGGCGCTGATCGGCTTCTTCGTGATCCCGGCATCCGCCGACGGATGGCGCTGGGCCTTCGCGCTGGGGGCGATCCCCGCGATCTACGCGCTCATCGTCCGCTGGTCGCTGCCGGAGTCGCCGCGATGGCTCGCGCGACGCGGACGCGACCGCGAGGCCGACGCGGTCACCCGCACGTTCGAGTCGTCGCCGGCGCTGCAGGGAACGCCTCGTCGCCATGCCCCGCTGGGCACCGCGGCCGGCGCACAGCTGGCGGACCGCGGCCTGCGCGCACTGTGGTCGGGCGAGTTCCGCGTGCGCACGGGGGCGCTGTGGATCGTCTGGTTCTGCGTCAACTTCTCGTATTACGGCGCGTTCATCTGGATGCCGACGATCCTCTTCGCGCAGGGGTACGGGCTGGTGAAATCGTTCGGCTTCACCCTGATCATCACGCTCGCACAGTTGCCGGGCTACGCCGTGGCGGCCTGGCTCATCGAGGTATGGGGGCGGCGCGTGACGCTGTCGGTGTTCCTCGCGGGATCGGCGCTGGCCGCGATCGCTTTCGGGACCGCGACGGGCGAAGGCATGATCATCGCCGCGGGGATGGCGCTGTCGTTCTTCAACCTCGGTGCCTGGGGCGCACTGTATGCCGCGACCCCGGAGAACTACCCCACGTCGCTGCGTGCCACCGGAGCCGGATGGGCCGCGGGCGTCGGCCGTATCGCGTCCATCGTCGCGCCGTTGAGCGTGCCGCCCCTGCTCGCCGCCGGTGGCGCGCCGCTGCTTTTCGTCGTGTTCGCCACGTTCTTCGTGCTCGCGGCGACGGCCGCGTGGGCCCTCGCCGACCACCGCGGCGCGGCTCTCGACGACCGCTGAGGCCGCGGCATCCGCGGCATCCGTCCGCATCTGCCGCTTTCGCGCTCCCGACGCGACCAGAGCGGAGCGATGAACCCCGGGTGGGTCGCGGCGTAGGCTGAGCGGATGGCAGAGGTGCGGTTCGTGGCGATCGGGGACTCGTTCACGGAGGGTGTCGGCGATGAGCTGCCCGACGGCCGCGTACGCGGGTGGGCCGATCTGACCGCGCAGGGTTGGGCGGACTCCCGGGGCGAATCCATCCAGTACGCCAACCTTGCGATCCGCGGCAAGCTCATCTGGCCGATCGTCGCGCAGCAGCTCGAACCGGCTCTCGCCCTGAAGCCCACCCACCTGTCCTTCAATGGGGGCGGCAACGACATGCTGCGGCCGCGCACCTCGATCGGCCACATCGCCGACGCGTTCAGCCAGGTACTCCGGCGGTGCGACGAGGAGGGCGTCACGCTCATTCTGCTGTCGGGCGCGAATCCGTCGGCACAGCTGCCCCTGAGCCGGGTCATCCAGCGCCGCGGTGATCTCATGTCGGATGCCGTCGTGCAGCGCGTCGGCGAACGCCCCGATGTCATCCGCGCGCTGAACTGGCCGGATGCCGAGCTGTCGGATCCATCGTTCTGGTCTCAGGATCGCCTGCATATGAACAGTCGTGGTCACCACCGTGTCGCCGCCCGCGTCCTGGAAGCCATCGGGGAGACGGTCCCCGACGGCTGGTGGGCCATGCCGGAGCTGCCGGATGCCGTGCGCCTGGCGGAGCGCGAGTACCTGCGCGAACACCTGGGTCCGTGGGTGCGCCGGCGCCTGACCGGCACCTCGTCGGGCGACGGCCGGGAGCCGAAGTTCGGCGGGACCTGGAGCCTGGTGGAGCCTCACTAGCCGTCGGGAGCCGAGCCTGTCAAGGGCATGGGCGAGCGTCGTGGGTTCCGCCACCATGAGGACGTCCCATCCCCGAACAAGGAGACGCACTCATGAGCATCGGAGCCGGAATCGCACTGTTCGTCATCGGAGCGATCCTCGTGTTCGCCGTCAACGTCGACGTCCCCTACGTGAACCTCGACATGATCGGCTACATCCTGATGGGCGCGGGCGTGCTCATCTTCGTCATCGGACTCGTCCTCATGCTGCGACGTCGCTCCACGCAGCAGGTCACGCGGACCGTCGAGCCCGGTGTGGGCGAGCGGATCACGCAGACCGAGTCCCGCACCTCGGGCGACGGAACGGTCTGAGGCTGTCGGCTGCCACGTCGGCCGCGCGACGATCACTCGGCGCTCGGTCGGCGCGGCGGGTCCATCCCCAGCAGCACCCGCGTCTTGCGCCGCTCGATCACGATGAATGTCCAGCCGAGCGCCCAGAGCGGAACCTGTGCGAGGAACGCCAACCGGAACGCATCGAGTCGGTAGGTCTCCGGCGTGCCGGCGCCCTGTAGGTCGAGGGCGATCCCGATCGCGAAGATCGCGACCAGCGCGGCGAGGAAGCCGCCGACGTTCGTGATTCCCGTCGCGGTGCTCAGACGGTGGGCGGGGTTGTGGGTGCGCGCGTGATCGAAGGCGATCATCGAGGCGGGTCCACCCATCGCCAGCGCCACGGCAAGTCCATAGAGCAGCCACAGCGGGGCGGGCCCGGGCCACGCGATCACCACCGTCCACGCGACGAATTGGGTGCCCACGGCCGGAAGCACCAGCGCCCGCGAGCGCAGGTGGGGAATGCGGCGAGAGATGTCGCCCATGATCGGTCCGAGGGCCATTCCCACCACGACATAGGTCGACAGCACGCCCGCGGCTTGCGCGAGGCTGAGTCCCTCGCCGGCGGTGAGGAACGGCGTTCCCCAGAGCAGCACGAACGCGGTGCCGGCGAACGGCGCCGTGAAGTGCGACCAGAACGCGAGGCGGGTTCCCGGGTGCGCCCAGGCGGCGCGGATGCCGACGCCGGTGTCCATCGACGAACGCACGACCCGGATCGCGCCGGTGTTCGTGTCGACGGAGACGTCCGCTCGCAGCTGGGGCGGGTGGTTGCGGATCACCGCCCACACCAGGATGCCGAACAACACACAGAGTCCGGCGATGCCGCCGAACACGATCTCCCAGCTGGTCGCATGGAGCATCGCCGCGAGCGGGGCCAGCGCCAGGAGCTGTCCGGCTTGGCCGACGAGACCCGTCAGCTGACTCATCAGCGGACCGCGCTGCGCGGGGAACCACACGGCGACCAGACGGAGCACGCCGGGGAAGATCGCGGCGTCCCCGGCACCCAGCAGCATGCGGGCGAAGATCGCGACGCCGACGCTGGGGGAGAAGGCGAGGGTGAGCTGCCCGGCTGCCATCAGCAGCATCCCGATGGTCATGATGGGGCGGGCGCCGTAGCGGTCGAGGAAGAGCCCGATCGGAATCTGCATGCCGCCGTAGACGGCCAGCTGGACGACGGCGAACATCGACAGCGTCGCGGCATCCGCTCCGAAGCGCTGGGCGGTATCGACCCCCACGGCCGAGAGCGAGCTGCGATTGATCACCGCGAGCATGTAGGCAGCGACACCGACTCCCCAGATGATCCATGCCCGGTAGTCCGGTCCGGCTGACGCAGGAGAGGGGCGGGTCGTAGTCACCCCTCCACGCTACTCGTGCGTTCGCACGTGTTCGGACCCGGATGCCGTGCGGCGAAGGAGCCCGTGATCGACCAGGTAACGCCGAAGCACGGCGACGTCGCCGTTCGGCGCGTCTGGCTCTAGCTGCTCGTTGACGTCGCGCTCGCTCAGGACAGTGTCGGGGGAGAAGGCGCGCCCGGCGACGTGCCGCAGGACCGCGAGGCGATCAGCGGCCTGTGCGGGGTAGCGATCGATGCGGCCGTCGCTGTCGAGGAAGCGCTCAGGACCGCGCGGGCGCGGCGGCGCGGCCAGCAGGGCGGTCAGCGGCGCCGCGTCGAAGCGGATCCGGTCGCCGTCCACGGAGACGACACCCAGCGCCTGCAATCGCTGTAGAGCGCGCGCACGCCGCCGCGCGGTGAGGGGAGCGGATGCCGTCTCGCCCAGCACCGCGCGGACGTCGTCATCGCGCAGCGCGGCGATGATCGCCCGCCACGCCTCGGGGGAGTCGGTCACGCTTTCAGGGTCGCGACGCGACCGATCTGACCTCGAACCGGACGTCTCACGAAGTTGCGAGATCTTTGCGGCGCGGAAGCGAGCGAGCATCCCCGAGATCGTCCATGACGTCATGGTAGGCCACTGAACAGCGAGCTCGCCGTCACCGCCAAGATCGCGCGCGAGAGGCTCTTTCCCCTCGTGCGGCTGGAGCGGGGGAAGACCCATTCCCGTGACTGGATAACGGGGCTATCGACCCGGGGTGTATTGCGGCAGACGTCGGAGTACGAGGAGCAGGCCGACGAAACCGATGATGTTCGCGGCGATGACCACGGTGATCGCGAGCGTGATGCTGGAGCTGTAGGCAGCGCCGAGCGTGGCGCCGGCGATGAGGAGCGAGCAGCCGCGGACGAAGGCGAGCCACCCGAACGCGATCGCCCGTGATGCACTGGAGACGAGTTCGGTGACGACGGCCTTGACCGTGGAATCGAGGACACCGTTGACGAGACCCCAGACGGCGACGCCGATCCAGATGAGGAGCGTGCTGCCCCCGAAGGCGATCGCTGCGATCCCGGCGGTGACGGGAACCGCGAGGAGCACGAGGGGCCCGTATCGGTCATGGAGGTGTCCGACGAGGAGTCCGCTGAGCCCATCGGTGGCCATGGCCACAGCGAACACGACGGGCACGAGCGCGTCGCTGAGCAGCCCGTGGGTTTGGGCATGGAACGCGAGCAGGGGGAACGGGGCGACTCCGAGCGACAGCACCGCGACGGCGGCGATGTACTGCCAGAACCGTGCGGGGAGGCGCCGTGTCGAGGCCCCGGTCGTCGCCTCCTCGGCGTCGCCGTCGCCGAACTTTCTCGCGTCGTCGGGCCCCTCGTAGACGATCGGGTCAGGGACCCGGTGGCGTAGCCAGAAGAGGAGCGCGAGGACGAGGATCCCGGGCACGATGAGCACGCCGAACGCGAGCCGGTAGTCCCCTCCGTTCCACACGAGAACGGCTGCCAGCAGGAGCGGTCCGAGCATCGCGCCAGTCTGGTCCAGCGCCTGGTGCACCCCGAACGCGCTGCCGCGGCCGGTCTTCGCGGACGCATGCGAGAGGAGTGTGTCTTTGGCGGGGGAGCGGACCGCCTTGCCGAGTCGTTCCGTCCCGTACAGGAGGAGCGCGGGCGCCAGGATGCCGGTGGCGCCGATGAGGGGCACGCTGAGAACCGTGAGCGCGTAGCCGAGGATCGTCCAGCTCCAGTAGTGCCGGGTGCGGGTCACGGCGTACCCGGTGACCACCCGGAGCCCGTATCCGATGAACTCGCCGGCGCCGGCGACGATGCCGACGACGGTCGCAGAGGCGCCGAGAGCGGCGAGATAAGGGCCGATGATGCTGCGTGCGCCCTCGTAGACCATGTCGGCGAGCAGACTCACGATTCCGAACACGAGCACGAAGTGCCACGGGCGCAGGAGCCGTGTGACGCCGCGCGCCGGGGCTGGGTGCTGCTCAGTCATGTGGGCCCCTCAAGGGTCGGATGTTCGTTCAGAATCTAACGGCCGTTAGATAATACACATGACGATGCGAGCGAGTACGGCATCATGGGTGGGATGAGCGATCGAGAGCCGTCGTGGCTGCTGCTGGTGTATCGGATCCCGAGCGAGCCGACGCGTCTCCGCTCCGGAGTCTGGCGTCGCCTGAAGGCGCTGGGGGCGATCTACGTGCAGAACTCGGTCGCTGCCCTTCCCGTCGACGCGGCCGGGGAGCGCGCACTGCGAACACTTCGCGCCGAGATCGCCGGGATGGAGGGCGGATCCGCGCAGCTGTTGACCGCGGACCCGCTGGCCGGGGGAGCGGACCTGGTCGCGATGTACAACGCAGCCCGAGACGACGAGTACGGCGAGATCGTCGACCGGTGTGCGGGCTTTCTCCGCGAGATCGAGGACGAGACGGCGAAGAGCCACTTCACGTACGGGGAGCTTGAGGAGAACGACGAAGACCTCACCAAGCTTCGAGGCTGGTTCGAGAAGGTGCGGGCACGCGACCGGCTCGAAGCCAGCGGTCGAGCCGCCGCAGAGCGGGCGCTCGTGCAATGCGACACCGCTCTCGCGGTGTTCGCTGACGCCGTCTACGCCGCGGACACGACGGACGCCTGATTCGCGGTCATACATCCAGCCTGCCAGCCATGCGGATACGCGCCGTACGAGAGCGGGTCCATGCCGGTCCTCTGCATGGCTCCGTGCGCCGTCGCACGCCATCGGGGAGGGTGTATCTGCAAATCCTGCCAATACACCCGCTACTTTCTGACATAATGCGCATTATCGGCAAAGGCTCTACAGGCGCGACGCCGGTCGGGCGGCATCACTGCTCATCCGGCGCGAACGGGCGTATTCCGCACCGCCGAGCGACAGAACGGGCCCGATGACGCGTGCGGCGCGTCTTGGATCGCACGACCGAGCTGTCAGCGCTAACCTGAGAACATCTCCACTCACAGGAGATTTTAGAGAGGGCTTCGCCATGACTGCTGAACCTACCCTCGAGAAGACGGCGACCAACGGCATCCGGACCGCTCTCGGTCTGGGCGGCGCGCTGTCCGTCATCCTCGGCATCGTCATTCTCGTCTGGCCAGGAAAGACCGCGATGGTCGTGACCGCGATCATCGCGATCTACGCCATCGTCGCCGGACTCGTGTACGCGGGAATGGGAATCTTCGCAACCGGAAAGGGCGGGTGGTCGCGCGTCGGTCACGTGCTCCTCGGCGTGCTCTACGTCGTCGCCGGTATCGTCGCGTTCTCCAACCTCGGCCTGGCCGCACTCGCGCTGGCCGTCTTCCTCGGCATCCTCGTCGGCATCATGTGGGTCATCGAGGGCGTCGTGGCGCTCTCGACGCTCGATCTGGCGCCCTCCCGGGGATGGACGATCTTCTACGCGATCATCTCGATCATCGCCGGTGTCACGCTGCTCTTCTCGCCGCTGTGGGGCGCCGTCGTGCTGTGGTGGCTCATCGGAATCTCCGCGGTCGTCATGGGCATCATCCAGATCGGACGCGCCTTCTCGTTCGGCAAGTGATACGACACGAAGCGCCCCGCTCGCCGTGAGGCAGCGGGGCGCTTCGTCGTGGCGGATGCCGTGACTCAGTCGGCCGGGAGGTGACGCGACCACCAGTCGAGGACCGCGTCGAATCTCTCCACGCGATGGCGAGGGCGTCCCGAGCGCGTCAGTTCGTGGTTCTCCCCCGGGAAGATGAGCATCTCGGCATCCGTCCCCTGCCGCTTCAGCGCCGCGTAATAACGCGTCGCCTGCTCGAGGGGGCAGCGGAAGTCCAGCTCGGAGTGCAGGACGAGAGTCGGCGTGCGCACGTCGTGCACGACGGCCATCGGGCTTTGCCGTGCCATGTCCTCCGCATCGGTGCCGACGTATTCGTCTCCGAAGAACGATCCGATATCGCTGGTGCCCTGGAAACTCACCGGGTCGAGGAAGCCGCGCTCGACGATGGCGCCGGCGAACCGGTGGTCGTGTGCGATGGTCCACGC
Source organism: Microbacterium laevaniformans (assembly GCF_016907555.1). Lineage (NCBI taxonomy): Bacteria > Bacillati > Actinomycetota > Actinomycetes > Micrococcales > Microbacteriaceae > Microbacterium > Microbacterium laevaniformans. The sequence continues at coordinate 1,095,213 of NZ_JAFBCE010000001.1, read as the reverse complement.
GGTGAGATAGCCGCCGTACGACCCGCCCTGGATGCCGACGCGCGCGCCGTCCAGACGAGCATCGCCGGCGACGACACCGTCGAGGAAATCGAGGACGTCCGTCATGTCGACGGTGCCCATGGCGCCGCGAATGCTCCGACCGTGCGCCCGACCGTATCCGGCGCTCCCCCGCGGGTTGCAGTAGACGACGGCGTAGCCGGCATCGACGAGAACCTGCGTCTCATCGAACAGATGTATGCCGTACGACGCATACGGCCCGCCGTGGATCTGCAAGATCACCGGGAAGGGGCCCTCCCCCGCTGGGACGGCGACCCACCCGTGAACGGGATAGCCGTCACGGGCGACGATCTCCCGTTCCTCGGGCCGCACGATGGCCCGGGCCGCGGCGGCCGCACCGAACGTCGTCAGCGGGCCGGACCCGAGCAGTGACACCTCGCCGAGGCTGAACGGCGTCGCGTGGGAGAAGACGATCCGCTCCCCCGCCGCCGCGTGACCGACGACCTCGACATCGCCGTCGACCAGCACCGAGACGTCCCCGGCACGCGTCACGCGCAGGAGCTCGACGCGGCCACGCGTGCGGTTCTGGACGAGGAAGTCTTCTCCGAACGGGGTGATGTGGGAGCCCACCTCTCCGAGGTCGACGGCGTCGGGGTCGGTGAGCGCGCGCGGCGAGGGTGCAGACAGCGGTCCCTCGAGGACGTAGAGCGCGACGTCCGGAGCGATGAAATCGATGCCGGACTCCGGTCGTGATGCCAGGATGGCGATCGTGCCGTCGTCGGCGACGCCCACGTCGTCGACGGAGTAGCCCGGATCGCGAGAGAGCACCTCGATCGCGCCCGAGCCGTCGACGGCCACGGCGACCAGCGGCGTCCGCAGATCGCGACGATCGTCCTCGATCTCGTCGACGACCGTCAGCAGATGAGCGCCATCGGCCGTGAACACGACGCCGTGATGCGAAGCGGCGCCCGAGGTCAGCGCGGTCGCCTGTGCCCCGACTCGCCGCTCCTTACCCGCCTCGCCCGCAGCCGTCGGCGCGGGCGCATAGAACGGCTCCGCACCGGTGTCGGGGGCATCGATGATGAAGAGATGCGACGGACGGTCGGCGAGGTAGCCAAGACCGTTGGCATGCCAGCGCACACCCGTGATGCGGCGCGGCGATTCCGCCTCTGCCGAGCGGCCCTCGACGGTGCCGTAGCGCCCCTGCTCGGGGACCCGCGCCGTGAACGCGATGCGTCCTGCGTCGGGCGACCACGCGAAGGAGCTCACGCCACCGCGGGCCTCGGTCGTCTGCACCGGCTCGCCACCGGATGCCGGAATCACGAAGATCTGCGGGATTCCGTCGGCACCGGCGCGCACGAAAGCGACGTGCTGGCCGTCGGGCGAGACCTGCGGCGACGAGTCCGACACTCCGCGCGTGAGGCGCCGCGGTGCGCCGTCCGGCAGGTCGATCCGCCAGATCTGACCCACGTTGCGGTCGGCATCGAGGTCGGGACGCGAAGTGGCGAAGACGGTGAAGGATCCGTCCGGGGCGAGGCTGGGGCGCCCGACGCTGACGAGGGAGGCGATATCTGCGGCGCGCATGCTCACTCTCCGCCGAACGAGCTCACGTCTCCGACGAGACGCGTGTTGTCGGCCGGAACCGGTTCGACGGCCGCGAGGGCGACCTCCGCGGCGAACTCCGACACGTTGTACAGCTTGCCGGCCGACTCGCGGCGATCGGCGATCGCGCCGGGGTTGGCGCGCTCGAGCAGCGTCGCCGTGATCGTGCCCTCGATCATGTCACCGGAAACGACCACGAAGTCGATGCCCTGCGCCGCCAGGGCGGGGATCCGCTCGCGCAGCGCGTCTTCACCGGCACGCTTGGACAACGCGACCGGCTCGTACTCGGGCATCGTCGGTGTCGTGCGGATGAAGTGGGCCTGGTGGCTCGTGACGAAGACCACCCGAGAGCCGTCGTGCAGCAGGGGCAGCGCCGCGTCGAGGACCCCCAGCTGGGCGTCGCGGTTGAGGACGAGCGCATAGTCGGCACCCATCCCGCTCTCCATGCCGCCGGACGCGTTGAGGACGAGCAGATCGAGAGTCCCGAACGTCTCCTTGACGGCTTCCATCATCGCCGCGACCGAACCGGCATCGGTCAGATCGGCGCCGACGACCAGCACCTCGACGCCGAGTTCCCGCAGCTCGGCAGCGAGCTTCTCGGCCCGCGGCGCCTTGTTGCGGAAGTTGATGACGACGTTCGCGCCACCCTCGGCGAGGTAGCGAGCCGTGTCGGCACCGATGCCGCGCGAAGATCCGGTGACGAGGGCCGTCCGTCCGGCGAGCGAGCCGGCGGGGATGGGCTGGGACATGATTGCTCCTGCAAGAAGACGGATGCCGGGCGGATGTCGCCGCAGCCTTCTCGACACTATCAACCGGTGCCCGACGAACACCCGGCGGCTGGCCACCGCATCGAGACGGCCGGGTGTTAGGGTTCGAACAAGACCCACGAAGGGAGCGCGCATGCTGCCCGATCTCACGCAATATCTCTGGATCGCCTGGATCGTGCTCGCCGTGGTCTTCGTGATCATCGAACTGCTGACCCTCGAGTTCACCTTCCTCATGCTCGCCGCCGGCGCGGTCATCGGCGGCCTCGGCGTGAACCTGCTCGGCGGCCCCTGGTGGCTTCAGGTACTCATCGCCGCTGCCGTGTCGGCACTGCTGCTGTTCACGATCCGCCCGCTCCTGCTCACCGCGCTGCGCCGATCGAGCCAGCCGCACCCGACGAACGTCGACGCGCTCTACGGCATGGCCGCACGCGTGACGGCGCCCTTCGTCGATGGTCGCGGCTTCGTCCGTCTCGACAACGGCGAGCAGTGGACGGCAGAGCTCGCCCCGGCGGCCACCGCACTGTCTCCCGGCGACCGGGCTGTGGTCACTGCGGTGCGCGGTGCCACGGTCGAAGTGGCACCTGTCCCCTCCTCCCCCGCCACCGGCTCCCCGGCGGCATCCGACTCTCCCGAAAGGAGCACCGACTGATGGTCGACGTCGGAGCGTTCGTGGGTCAGATCTTCGTGATCGTCCTGCTCGTCGTGGTCGCGATCTTCGTGATCGTGGTCCTCTTCCGATCCATTCGGATCATCCCGCAGGCCTACTCCGGTGTCGTCGAGCGCCTGGGCCGCTATCAGCGCACCCTCTCCCCCGGGCTGAACCTCCTGGTGCCCTTCATCGACCGCCTGCGACCCCTCGTCGACATGCGCGAACAGGTCGTGTCCTTCCCGCCGCAGCCGGTCATCACCGAGGACAACCTCGTGGTCTCCATCGACACCGTCGTCTACTTCCAGGTGACCGACGCGCGCGCCGCGACGTACGAGATCGCCAACTACCTGTCGGCCGTCGAACAGCTCACGACGACCACGCTCCGCAACGTCGTCGGCGGTCTCAACCTGGAAGAGGCGCTGACGAGTCGGGACAACATCAACGGGCAGCTGCGCGTCGTCCTCGATGAGGCAACCGGCAAGTGGGGCCTGCGGGTGTCGCGCGTCGAGCTGAAGGCCATCGACCCGCCCCACTCCATCCAGGACTCGATGGAGAAGCAGATGAGGGCCGAGCGCGAGCGTCGCGCGACCATCCTCACCGCCGAGGGATCGAAGCAGTCGCAGATCCTCGAGGCGGAGGGACGCCGTCAGGCGGCGATCCTGGGCGCAGAGGGTGACAAGCAGGCCGCGATCCTCCGTGCCGAGGGCGAGGCCGCCGCGATCCAGAACGTCTTCTCCGCGATCCACGCGGGCCGCCCCGACGACAAGCTCCTCGCGTATCAGTACCTGCAGACCCTGCCGAAGATCAGCGACAGCGCGTCGAGCAAGCTGTGGATCATTCCCAGTGAGTTCACGGAGGCGATGAAGGGTCTCGGAAGCGCGTTCGCCGCGCGCGCGGATGCCGGCGACGCACCGAGGCCGCCCGCGACGACGGCCACGCCTCCTACTGATCTCTCGTGAGCCACCTGTGGTTCGCCGCCAGCGCCGCTCCGCGTGTGCTGGCTCATCGCGGCTTCGTCCCGACGGACGCCGAGGGCATCGTGGAGAACACGGTCGCCGCGTTCGCCGCCGCGCACGCGATCGGTGCGAAGTACGTGGAGTCGGACTGCCACCTGACCGCTGACGGCGTCGTGGTCTTCTTCCACGATGACGATCTGCTCCGGGTGACTGGTGATCCGCGAAAGATCGCGGCCGTGCGCCACGACGAGCTCGTGGAGATCATGGCCGACCGCGGGGGGCTCGCGAGCGCCGCCGACACGATCGAGGCGTTTCCGACGCTGCGCTTCAACATCGACGTCAAGTCCCCCGATGCCGCCCTTCCGCTGGGGCGCATCGTCGCCGGGCACGCGGATCGCGTGCTGGTCACGAGCTTCTCGGACGCGCGCCGCAGGCGAGCGCTCGATGCGGCACGTCGTCTCGGCGGCGAACCGGCGACCTCGGCCGGCCGCGAGACCATCGCGAGACTGCTGGCTGCCGTGTCGACGGGATCGAGCGCTCTGGTCAAACGCGTACTTCGCGGGGTGGATGCCGTGCAGATCCCCGAGCGCCAGGGACCGATGCGCATCGTGACACCACGCCTGCTGCGCCTCGTTCACGACGCCGACGTCGAGGTGCACGTCTGGACGGTCAACGACCGCCACGACATGGATCGACTGCTGGCTCTCGGCGTCGACGGTCTCGTCACCGATCGCGCCGACCTCGCACTGAACGCCACCGCCTCGCGCCCCTGATCAGGGCTGGGGATCCCCTGTGAAAGGGCGATTTGGCACGGCCGTTCGGATGAGGCACACAGGTCCGCACGTTATACCTGACACGACGAGAGGACCACACAATGGCAGATCGCAGCCTGCGCGGCATCCGACTCGGCGCCTCGAGCCTACAGAGCGAAGAAGGCGTCGTGTTCCATGAGCGCGCCAACCACACCTATGTCTGCACGCAGTGCGGACGCGAGACCGTGATGACCTTCGCGGCCGACGCCGAGCTTCCCGAGGCCTGGGAATGCCGCACCTGCGGCGCCGAGGCCGTGCTCCGCGTGGGCGACTCGGTCGTCGAGGTCGACCACTCCGGCGACAAGGCTCCCCGTACCCACTGGGACATGCTGCTGGAGCGTCGCACCGTTCCCGAGCTGGAGGAGCTCCTCAAGGAGCGCCTCTCCCTGCTGCGCGCCCGTCGCGGCGCCGCGGACGACTCGCGCCTGAGCGCCTGACGCTCACTCCCCCGCTTCGACGCCGGCCCCTTCGGGGGTCGGCGTCTTCGGCGTGCGCGCGCGACGGCGGACGATGAGACCGACCAGCGCGAGCGCCACCACACTGCCCCATCCGAGCAGGCTCTGCACGGCATCGCCGAGGAGGATGCCGGGGGTCAGCCCGGTGCGCAAGGGCACATCGGTAACCATCGCCCCCGGCTCGTCGGCGGGCAGCGCGTCGATCGTGCCGCCGTCGGGTCCGATGACCTGACTGGTGCCGACGGTCGACAGGTTGACGACGGCGCGGCCGCTCTCGACGGCTCGAATGCGGGCGAACGCGAGTTGCTGGAGGTTCTCGTCGGTTCCGCGGAAGTCGGCGTTGTTCGTCTGGAACATGTACACCTGGGCCCCGGACACGGCGCCCTCGCGGATGACATCGTCGTAGATCACGTCGAAGCAGATGGCGAGCCCGACTCCCACACCGTTCACGTCGAACATGGGCGTCGTCGTCCCCGGCGTGTACTCGCGCCGGATGAGGCCGATGAGATCCGGGGCGAGCATGTTGTAGAACCAACGGTCCGGCACGTACTCGCCGAACGGAACCGGGTGGCGCTTGTCATACAGCGCCGTCGGGTTCTGGGCCCCGGCCTTCCACAGCAGCGAGGAGTTGAAGTACTGATCGCCGCGTTGGGTGACGCCGCTGACCAGCAGCGGTGCGCCCACACGGTCTGCCAGAGCGTCCAGAGCTGTGCGCACCGACGTATTCGACAGCGGGTCGGCATCGATCCCACCCTCCGGCCAGAGCAGCAGATCGATGTCGCGGTCTTCGATGGGTCGCGTCGCCGCAAGCTGCGCGCGGAACACGTCGTAGGCGGCACGCTGATCGAAGTAGCCGGCCGGCCCGTTGCCCTGCACGGCCCCCACGCGGATGCTGCCGGCATCCGTCGTGGGAAAGGCGGGAAGAAGAAAGAGCACCAGGACGGTGATCGCCGCCGGCAGGATCCGCAGCGCCGCGGCGGGCACACCGCGGGATCGTCCGAGCCGCGCCGCCTCGATCGCCGTCGCACAGGCGAAGACGATGAGGAACGACAGACCGCTCATTCCCGTCCACGACGTGACGTGCGCGAGCGGCGAGTCCGCCTGCGTCACGGCGATGCGGGTCCAGGGAAAGCCTCCGTAGGGGAAGGTGCCCTGGAGCTCCTCCCGCGACACCCACAACCCGGCCACGAGAGCCGGCAGCGCGATCAGTCTTCCCGCGGTACCGGGGGCCCAACGAGGCATCCAGCGATACGCCCAGGCGATGGGGATCGCCATGACCGCCGTCAGCACCGACTCCAGCGCCGACAGGGCGATCCACGGCACCGGTCCGAGGTAACGTGCGGTGAAGGAGAAGTTCACGAAGAACAGCCCCGCGCCGAAAAGGAGCCCGACCACGAACGCGCCTCCGGTGCGCCGTCCGACGAGCGTCAGCAGCGCCAGCGGCACAGCGACGAAGACCACCGGCCACCACGACAGAGCGGGAAACGCGAGCGTGAGCACCAACCCCGCGGCGGTCGCCACGACAGCGGCGGCCCACAGCGGAAGTAGCGGTCGCGCCGACGCGGCAGGGCGAAGTCGTTCGGACACGGATCGAGCCTAGGCGAGCAGATTCAGGACGAGCCGTATGCGACGATCCCGCGCCGGACGGCGTCGAGGGCCGCCCGGGCCGTCGTGGCGAGCGGAGCGTCAGCGACCATCGACAGCTGATCGAGCAGGTCGATGGTCTGCTTCGTCCAGCGGACGAAGTCGCCGGCGGCGAGATCCGCCTCCTGCAGCACGCGGTCGAGCGAAGTCCCCCGCGCCCAGGAGTGCATCGCCTGGGCAAGACCGGTGGCGACCGGTGACGACCCGGGCAGACGATGGTCCTGCTCCAGATCGTCCAGACGCGCCCACAGCTCCTGCGTCGCCGTCAATGCCCCGCGGAATGCGCCGCGTGGAAGTCCGTGCTCTCCGGGGCCGCTCTCGTCGCGACGCGGCTCGTAGACGAGGCAGCAGGCAAGAGCGGCAAGACCCGCCGGGTCGAGGTCTTTCCAGATACGGGTGCGCAACGACTCCGCGACGAGGAGATCACGTTCGCCGTAGATCCGCTTCATCGTCGCGCCGGCGGCGGTCAAGGCGGTGGCGCCGTGAGGATCGAGATGCACGTAGTCCAGCGCGGTGAGCACATCGACGACCCGGTCGAAGATGCGGGCGACGGTGCCGGTGCGCATGTCGATCTGCTGACGCAGTTTGTCGGTATGGCGCCGGAGTTTGTCGTACCGCTCGGCCCACCGGGCGTGCTTCTCACGATCGGGACAGCTCTGGCACGGGTGCCGCTTGAGGCTGCGCCGCAGCGACTCGATCCGCTCCTGGCGCTGCTGGCGCACCTTCGGTGGTCCGGAGCGGTCGCCCTTGCGTTCGAGATCGCCCAGCTCGCGCCTCATCCGCGCGAACTCGGCGAAATCGCCCCTCTCACATGCCATCGACGCCGCATAGCCGGCGAGGGACTCCTCGGCATCCTTGACCTCGCGCGCCAGCCCCACCACGGCCCGGTCGGCCTGGAACTGGGCGAACGACGACTCGAGGATCTCGCGCGCCCGGGCCCGACCGAACTGGTCGATGAGGTTGACCGCCATGTTGTACGTCGGACGGAAGCTCGAGTTGAGCGGGTAGGTGCGCCGCGAGGCGAGGGCCGCGACGGCCTGGGGATCGAGACTCTCGCTCCACTGGATGACCGCGTGACCTTCGACATCGATGCCGCGGCGTCCCGCACGTCCCGTCAGCTGCGTGTACTCGCCGGAGGTGATGGCGACCCGCGCCTCGCCATTGAACTTCTCCAGCTTCTCGAGGACGACGGTGCGTGCCGGCATGTTGATGCCGAGCGCGAGCGTCTCGGTCGCGAAGACGACTTTGACGAGCTTTCGCTGGAAGAGCTCCTCGACGATCTCCTTGAACGCCGGGAGCAGGCCTGCATGGTGGGCGGCGACACCGCGTTCGAGGTTCTCCCGCCACTCCCAGAAGCCGAGGACGGCAAGATCCTCGTCGGGAAGCGTCAGCGTGCGCTCGTCGACGATGCGACGGATCTCATCGCGCTCGTCGCGGTCGGTTAGACGCACCCCGGAGCGTCGGAGCTGCTGCACCGCTGCCTCGCACCCCGCGCGACTGAAGATGAAGAAGATCGACGGCAGGAGGTTCGCCCGCGCGAGCAGTTCCACCACCTGCGGGCGGTCGATGCGCTCGATGCGCTGCGCGTTGGCGGAGCGCAGGGGGCGCACTCCCCCCTTCGGAGGCCGCGGACCGCCCGATCGATCGCCCTGCATCCGATGACGCTGCGAGCGATAGTCCTGCGCCCGCCGATTGCTCTCGAAGGTGGAGCCGCGCACCGATCGCAGGCGCATGAGCTCCTGATTGACCTGCGCGGTCGCGATGCCGGCCCGGTCGTCGAACAACGGCAGTAGATCGCCACGGACCAGCACATGCTGTTCGAGCGGAACAGGGCGGGTCTCGGAGACGATCACCGCGGTGTCACCGCGCACGGTGTCGAGCCAGTCTCCGAACTCCTCTGCGTTCGACACGGTCGCCGACAGCGATACCAGCTTCACGCGCGCGGGCAGATGGATGATGACCTCCTCCCACACCGCCCCGCGGAACCGATCGGCGAGGTAGTGGACTTCGTCCATCACCACGTACCGCAAGCCGCGCAGTGCCGGTGAATCGGCGTAGAGCATGTTGCGAAGAACCTCGGTGGTCATCACGACGACGCGGGCGTTGCCGTTGATGTTGGTGTCCCCCGTGAGCAGGCCCACCTCGTCCTCGCCGTAGACCTGCTGCAGCTCGCGGAACTTCTGGTTCGACAGCGCCTTCATCGGGGTCGTGTAGAACGCCTTCTCATCGGGTTCGCGCATGGCCAGATGCACGGCGAACTCGCCGACGATGGTCTTTCCCGCGCCGGTGGGCGCCGCCACCAGCACGCTGCGTCCGTCCTCGAGGGCGTGGCATCCCGCGGTCTGGAAGGGATCGAGGTCGAAGCGCTGGCCGTCGGCGAAGGAGGCCGTGATCGGATGCGCCTGACGGGCCTGCGCCTGCGCGTAGCGGCTGGCGGGATCCGTCACAGGTCGAGCCCGAGCGCCTTCTCGCGTTTGGCGCGTCGGCGATCGAAGATCACCGAGAGCCCGGCGGCGGCGAAGTAGAGCACCGTCAGGATGCCGGCCAGCAGCAGCATGCTGACGATGTCGGCGGCGGGCGTGGCGAGGGCTGCGAACAGCGACGCCACGAGAACGGCCACTCGCCAGCCCTTCAGGATCGCCATGCCGCTCATCACACCGGCGAGGTTCAACGCGACCAGGAAGACGGGAAGCACGAAGGAGACGCCGACGACGAGCAGCAGCTTGAAGACGAAGTCGTAGTAGTACTTCGAGTCGTAGATGTTCGACGCGCCCTGCGGAGTGAACGAGGCCATGAGCTCCACGATGTGGGGCATGATCAGCCACCCGACGAACACGCCGGCGGCGAAAAGGGGCACGGCGGCGCTCACGAACCCGATGGTGTAGCGGACCTCCTTGCGGGTGAGGCCCGGAACGAGGAAAGCCCAGATCTGCCAGACCCACACCGGTGCGGAGAAGATGACGCCGACGGCCAGCGCGATGCGCAACCGCATATCGAACGGACCCGTGATGCTCTGGTACATCAGAGTGACAACGTCGCCGTCGCCGCGTTGCGCGGCGACGACCCGGATCGGCTCGGTCATCGCCCAGATGATGGCGTCGGTGAAGATCCACGCGATGATCATGCCGACCACGAGCGCGATGATGCCGATGATGAAGCGTCGGCGCAGCTCCGTGAGGTGCTCCGCCAGCGACATCCGGCGATCGCGACGGGGCGCGTCGTCCTCGCCGAGACGAGCGGACTCGACCGTGGCCACCGACGTCAGGGCTTGGCGTCGGGTCCGGGCTCGGCGCTCGAGGCGGCCGTCCCGGCTGCGCTTCCGGTCACCGGCGGTGCGGGCGGCGCCGCGGCGGCGTCGTCTTCCTTCATCGCCTTCATCTCGCCCTTGAAGACGCGTGCGGACTGACCGACGCTCTTGGCCAGCGCAGGGAGCTTCGCCGCTCCGAACAGGAGCAGGATGATGACGACAAGGGCCAGCAGGTGCCAGCCGGTCAAGCCTCCGAGCATGAGGGTCTCCTCGGGTCTGGGGATATCGCCCAGTCTACCTGTCGGTCCCGCCGCCGGGCTCAGGCGTACTGGGCGAGCCCCGCCTCGGCCCACGCCGCGGCTGCGTGACGCGCGGCATCCGGTCCGACGATCTCCAGATCTCCGCCGAGCTTCGCCGCGACACGCTTCAGGCTGCGGGCATCCCCCACGCGCACCCGTGCCGAGCGCACCGCGGCGCCGGCATCGGCCGGGTCGTCGATCACGACGTAGTCGGCCAGCAGGGGCGCAGCCGATGCCCGATAGCGGACGACGACTTCAACGTCGCGGGCGGCGCCCTCGAACAGTCCCGGAACGCTGTCGTCACCGTGGGTGCTCACGATGTCGGTGAGACGCACGTCGGAAACGCGGTCGAGGTGGAAGGTGCGCATCGCCTGACGCAGGTGGCACCACCCCTGCAGGTACCACTGACCGCCCGCGAGGTGGACCTTGACCGGGTCGACCGTGCGGGTGGTGGGCGCGGCATCCGGAGCTTGGTAGGTGAAGGCCACGGCGACGCCGTCGCGCAGCGCGCGATCGACCGTCAGACGGACGTCGTCGACCTCGCCGGACGCGACGATGACATCGGCCGGCACGCCCGAAGCGCCACGCGCGAGCTTGGCGAGCAGCCCCTGGATCACGCCGCTGTCGCCGACGCCGGGCAGCGATGCCGCGACGCGGAGTCCGGCGAGCAGGGCCGCCGCCTCCGGTGCCGTCAGGCGCGGGGTGCGCTCGAGCCCGACGGTGTTGGTGATGACGATGAGATCCTGCTGATCGAGAAGATCCCAATCGATGTCGAACAGATCGTTCGCCATCTGCCAGAAGCCGCCGTCGCCGGGTAGCCCGATGACGGTCAGCTTCTCCACCATGGTCCGCATCTGCTCGACCGTGACGTCGAACTCCTCTGCCGCCTCGGTGAGCGAAACCTCGCCCTTCCCGATCAGGTAGGGCACCAGCTGGAGGATCAGGGCAGCGCGATCGGTGGCGAGAAGAGGCTTACGCCGCGCACTCATGATCGCTCCCCCGCGCCGGTGCCGTGCACACGTAGCGTGCGCTCCAAACGCGCGATCACCTGGTCGCGCAGTTCTCCCGGTTCGACCACGCGCACCTCCGGGCCGTACGAGGCCAGCTCGTCGGCGAAGATGTGGACGTCGACGTAGGGCACGCGGATTCCCTGGTCGGCGGGCGTCGCCCGGCGCGTGAGTCGCAGAGCGGCCTCGGTGCCCGGGGCGATCTCCAGCAGCGCCTGCTGACGGGCGGCGAGCTCCGCCAGTCCGGTCAGCGCACGCTCGCCGGCGCCCTCGCGCAGGGCGAGATCGAACGACGTCCGCGTGATCGCGACATCCGACACGATCCGCGACAGCAGGAACGTGCGCACGTCACCCTGAATCAGATCGAACCCGTAGACGTGCCACCGCGCCTCGTACTCGATCAACGCGTAGGGCTGCACGCGACGCACGCGCGCACTCTCCTCTCCCGCCTTCAGATAGGAGAACTCGACGACGCGGCCCTGTTCGATCGCGCGCTGCATCGGCGCGAAGGCGGGCTCGCGCAGGTTCACGCGCGGCGAGTAGCCGATGATGGGCGCGTCGACGTCGATGCCCAACGCCCGGATCTTGCGCAGGCCGCTGCGCGCATCGGCCGACATCGAGCTCTCGCTCCACACGCCGCCGGCGAGGTTCAGCACGGCGAGCTCGGCCGGCGTGAACTCGATGTCGGCGGGAAGCTCGTATTCTGCGGTGGGGATGCGGTACCGCGCCTCACGGAGATCGTCGGGGTCGGCGTAGTCGCCGATGGTCTCCACGGGGATGCCGAGCGAGCGGAGATTCTCCTTGTCGCGCTCGAACATCTTCTCCAGCGCGTCTTTGGAAGCCCCCGCGGAACCCTGCTCGCGGTAGCCGGCCACCGACGAGAGGATCGTGTCCTTCGTCAGCCCCTGCTCCGTCGCCATGAGTGCGACCACCAGGTTGACGAGGCGCTCCTCGGGCGCGCTGCGGCTGGTCTCGGTGGGCACCCGTCAATCTTAGGCGCCGCCTGTGGAGCGACGGCGGTGCCGCGCGGCCGTGAGCGGACCGTGGGCGATCAGCACCCCGGTCGGGTCAGGGAGCGGCGGGAGTGTCGACGCCGAGGACGTCGATCACGAAGACGAGCGTCGAGCCTGCCGGGATGGACGAGGTGGCCTTGTCTCCGTATCCGAGGGACGGCGGGATCACCACGAGGATCTGAGATCCGACGGTCTGCCCCTTCAGAGCCTGTGCGAAGCCCGGGACGACGGCGTCGAGCGTGACCGCGGTGGAGGCCCCCTTGTCCCATGTCGAGTCGAAGACCTTGCGGTCGGCCCACGTGACGCCGGTGTAGTTGATCCGGATCTGATCGCCGTCGCCGACCGCGGGGCCGTCGCCCTTCTTGAGAACCTCTACGGCCAGCTCGGACGGCGGCGCGGTGTCGGGGATGATGATCCCCGGTGTGCCGTTCGGAGCCAGCACCACCGAGGGCATCCCCCGGCGATCGTTGTACTGGGGCGTGCCGTCCGCAGCGGCCAGGTAGACCTTCTGCAGGTCGATCGCGACGACGATCGAGTCGGCGCCGGTGAGACCCCACCCCTGAGCGGCCGGGGCCGACAGCGCGCTGGCCGGGACGGCGCCGAGGATGCGGGAGCCCTCGGTCGCACAGGTCATCAGCTCGGCGAACCCGGCGTACTGCTCGCGCCACTTCGACAGCGGAGTGACCTGCGTGCCCGACGTCAGGATCTTCTGACCGGTCGACCCGCTCATGATCGTGATGGCGAACTGCACATCCTGCATATCGGATGTGACCCGCGGTCCGGAGCCCACGCTCTCGTCGACGGCGACGGTGTGATCGACGTAGACCGGAGCGCTCAAGGTCACGTCCGGGGCGCCGGCGGCGCCGGAGACGCTCACCGTGTTCAGCACGCCCGAACTGTCGGCCGGGCGGTCGCAGGACGCCGCCGATCCGGGCGTCGACGCGCATCCGACGAGGGTCAGAGCAGACAGGCCGATGACGGCGAGGACAGCAGGGATCCGGCGCACCGGATCAGTCTACGTCGTCCGCTGCGCCGCCCCCGGCCGCGACGATGTCGGCCGACGCCTGCCGAGCGCCGTCGGCCGCGCGCTGAGCCTCGCGCACGCGCTTGCGGAGATTCTTGTCCGTGATCTGGCGATCGCCGACGGCCCCGGGCGTCCAGAGTTCGACGTCCTCGTCGGCATAGCTCGGCTTCTTCAGCGCGCGCTTGCGCACGTCGGGGGGCATCGCGCCCGGTGCAAGGCGGCGCGCCGTGATGAGGAACCCCGTGTGGGCGATCATCCGGTGATCCGGTCGCACCGCGAGTCCCTCGACGTGCCATCCACGCACCATCGTCTCGGTCGCTTCGGGCTCCGTGAACAGACCGGTGGCGCGGATGTACTCCGCGACACGGCTGAGCTGAGTTGCTGTGGCGATGTAGCAGAGAACGACGCCGCCGGGCGTGAGAGCGTCAGCGACCGCGTCGATGCACTCCCACGGAGCGAGCATGTCCAGAACGACGCGGTCCACGGATGCCGGGCGCACCGCGGCGGGAAGCTCCTCGACGAGGTCTCCCACGACCACGTCCCAGCTGTCGGGTGTGTGCCCGAAGAAGGTCTCGACGTTGGCCCGGGCCACTTCCGCGAACTCGTCGCGCCGCTCGAAGGAGACCAGCCGCCCGGCCGGACCGATCGTGCGCAGCAACCACATCGACAGCGCACCAGATCCGACACCCGCTTCGACGACCGTCGCGCCGGGGAAGATGTCGGCCGAGGCCAGGATCTGTGCGGCATCCTTCGGGTACACGATGGCCGCGCCACGCGGCATCGACATGACGAAATCGCGCAGCAGCGGCCGCAAGGCCAGGTACTCGTGGCCGCCGGAGTTGGTGACCACCGAGCCGTCGGGCTCGCCGAGGAGCTGTTCGTGCTTGAGCACCCCGTGGTGCGTGTGCAGCTCGCCACCCTCCCGGAGGGTGACGGTGTGCAGGCGCCCCTTGGGACCGGTCAGCTGCACGCGATCTCCGAGGCGGAACGGGCCGCTCGGACGGAGGTCCACGAGGGAAGTCGGCGTGGTCATACGTGCTCTCCTGTGCGGTGGGTGCGGTGCGCCGCGTGGACCGCGGCGATGTCGTCGGGTGTGCGCCCCGCGAGCGTCGGCCACAGGGCGTGGGCGCCCGTGCCGACGAGCGAGACCATCAGCGGCACGCCGATCGTCGTGACCCCGGCGGCGACGGCGGCCCGCACGCCTGTCGGTGAGTCCTCGATCGCGATCGCATCGACGGGATCGACGCCGAGGGCACGGCACGCCTGCAGATACGCGTCCGGGAACGGCTTGGGCCGCGCGACGTCATCGCCCGCGACGATGATCTCGAACAGCTCGGGAAAGGGCGCCACGACCTGTTCGGCCATCCGCCGCATCGACATCGTCACCAGCGCACAGCGAATGCCGGCGCCGCGCAGCGCCGCGAGCAGCTCGTGGGCTCCGGGGCGCAGCGGGCTCCCCCGCTCGGCCAGCAGGCGCGTCACCTCGCCGGTGAGGTGATCGATGATGCCGGCGACCGGCATTCGCACGCCCGCCTCCTGCAGAATCGCGCCAGAGGTCTCGAGTCCCTGTCCGACGAGCGTCAACGCCTGTTCGTGCGTCCAAGTGCCGCCGAAGCTCTTGACGAGAGCCGTCTCTGCTTCCATCCAATAGGGCTCGGTGTCCACGAGGGTGCCGTCCATGTCCCAGAGAACGGCGGCGGGAAGGGCGGAACTCATCGGACCATGCTACCCAGGCGCCTCGACGCTGCTGTTGCGTGCGGCACGCGGCACGTCCGCCCCCGGGTCGGCCCCGGCGCGTATCGTGGAGGAATTGATGCACCGTGCGAGAGGGGCGGAGTGGACGAACTGGGTAACCGCGTGCTGATCGTAGCCTTCGACGGCTGGAATGACGCGGGCGAAGCCGCCTCGGCCGCCGCGGCACACATCAAGGAGTCCGGCGCGTACCGGGAGGTCTTCGCCGTCGACCCGGAGCTGTACTTCGACTACCAGTACACCCGCCCGCAGATCACGCTCGACGCCGACGGCTCGCGCACGCTGACCTGGCCGGACGCGACGCTGTGGCGGCCTCTCCATCCCGCCGACGGCACCCGCCTCTGGGTGCTGTCCGGGGTCGAGCCGGCGCGGGCCTGGCAGTCCTTCGCCGCCGAGCTGGTGGATGCCGCGCTCACGGAGGGGATCACCGGCATCGTCGCGCTGGGCTCAATGATGTCCGATGTTCCACACACCCGGCCGATCTCGGTGTTCGCCGGCAGCGACAACGACAGCCTCCGCGCCGCCCTCAGCCTGGAGAAGCCCACCTACGAGGGCCCGGTGGGCATTCTCAGCGTGCTCACGGCCGCCGCCGAGACCGCCGGCATCCCGACCGCAGCCCTGTGGGCCAATGTGCCTCATTACGTCGCCGGTCACACCCCGTCGCCCAAGGCGACGCTCGCTCTGCTGGACCGCGTCACCGATCTCACCGGGGCGGTCGTGGCGCGTGGGGAGCTGCCCGCCCAGGCGCTGGCCTGGGAGGCGTCGATCGACGCCGCCGCGGCCGACGATGAGGAGATGACGGAGTACATCCGCCAGCTGGAGCAGACACGCGACACGTGGGATTCGCCCGAGGCGTCCGGCGACGCCATCGCGCAGGAGTTCGAGCGCTATCTCCGCCGCGGCGGCGAAGGCCCGGGCAAACCCGGTCCGCCGGACCCCCGCCGCTCCTGATCAGAAGGCCTGCAGCACGCCGACGCTGAGCAGGATGATCAGCAGGATGCCGAGCGCGAGCCGATACAGCACGAACGGCAGGAAGCTGCCGCGCTTGAGGTAGCGCATCAGGAACGCGATCACGGCCAGACCCACCCCGAACGCGACGACCGTGGCGACGCCCGTCTCGAACATGTTGTACACCTGGTCGCCCGGGTCTTTGATGGCCTGCACCAGCTCGTAGAGTCCGCTGCCGAACACGGCCGGCACCGCAAGCAGGAACGCGACCTCCGCCGCGGCCGGACGGGTGTAGCCCAGGGCCAGGCCCATCGTCGTCGTCGCACCGGAGCGCGAGACACCCGGGACGAGGGCGAGCATCTGGGCCAGGCCCAGAGCGAGGCCGTGCCCGTACGTCAGATCCTCCTCCGTGCGGGTACGGCGTCCGAGAGCGTCGGCCGCCCCGAGGAGCAGACCGAAGACGATGAGAACGGTCGCCACGAGCCAGAGATTGCGGAACGTGTCGCGGATCACGTCCTGGAAGAGGTAGCCGGCGATGCCGATCGGGATGGTGCCGATGATGACGATCCATCCCATGCGGGCATCGGGATCGTTGCGCGGCACGCGACCGGTCAGCGACTTCGCCCACTGCGAGATGATGCGCACGATCTTGCCCCAGAAGTACACGAGCACCGCGAGTTCGGTGCCGATCTGGGTGATGGCGGTGAAGGTCGCGCCAGGGTCTTCGGCCGACGGGAGGAACTCGCCCATGATGCGCAGGTGGGCACTGGAGGAGACGGGGAGAAACTCGGTGAGTCCCTGGACAAGGCCCAGGATGATCGCCTCGAACAGATGCATGGGGGGCCTTTCAGTACGTGCGGATCAGATCGGTGAGCACGCGCTGCCCGAAGACCAACGCGTCGATGGGGACGCGTTCGTCCACACCGTGGAACATACCGGTGAAATCGAGATCCAGGGGAAGCCGCAGCGGAGCGAAACCGTATCCGGCGATCCCGAGCTCGGCGAGCGCCTTGTTGTCGGTGCCGCCGCCCATGAGATACGGCAGAACGGGCACGCCCGGATCGTGGCGTTCCAGGGCCCCGACCATCGCGTCCACGAGCGGTCCCGCGAACGGCACCTCCAGCCCGATGTCGCGATGCGACACCTCGACCACGATGTCCTCGCCCACGATTCGCTGGATCTCGGCCAGCACGCGCTCTTCATGCCCCGGAAGGGTGCGCACGTCGATCGTGGCGACCGCGGCATCCGGGATCACGTTGTGCTTGTACCCCGCGACCAGGCCCGTCGGGTTGGCCGTCGTCCGGAACGTGGAGCGCAGAAAACCGGATGCCGGTCCCGTCGCGTCCGCGACGGCGTCGGGGTCGGCCGGGTCGACGCCGCAGAGGGCCGCCAGCCCGTCGACGGTCTGGCGCGTCGTGGTGGTCAACTCCAGCGGCCACGAGGAACGTCCGAGGGCGGCGACCGCCTCGGCCAGACGGGTGACGGCGTTGTCCGGGTGGAATCGGCTGCCGTGCCCCGCGGCACCGTGCGCGCGCAGACGCAGCCAGACCAGGGCCTTCTCCCCCACCTGCAGCAGGTAGGCCCGACGGTCGCCCACCGGGATCGAGTAGCCGCCGACCTCGCTGATCGCCTCCGTGGCACCGGCGAACCACTCCGGCCGATCGCGCACGACCAGCTGCGAGCCCTCGACGCCGCCGTTCTCCTCGTCGGCGAAGAACGTGACGATCAGGTCTCGAGCAGGCTGCTCCCCCGCGCGCAGCAGGTCGGCGACGGAGGTGAGGATCATCGCGTCCATGTCCTTCATGTCGACGGCGCCACGTCCCCACAGCATCCCGTCCTTCACGACGCCGCCGAACGGATCGACGCTCCAGTCCTCGGCGACGGCCGGGACGACGTCGAGGTGTCCGTGCAGCACCAGGGCGGGCTTGTCGCGGTCACGGCCCGGCACGCGGACGGTGAGGTTCGTGCGCCGCGGGATGGGCTCGTAGTACTCGGGGCGCAGTCCGAGGCCTTCGAGGTAGGCACCGATGTACTCCGCGGCCTCCCGTTCTCCCCGCGAGCGCCCCTCGCCGAAGTTCGTCGTGTCGAAGCGGATGAGATCGCGCGCGACGCAGGCGACCTCGGGCAGTTCGGAGTCGGACATGCCTCCACGCTAGCGCGCCCGACGCCCCGAACGGAGAACGCACGAGGACTCTCTTGACAAAAGAAAAAGGCCCCTGACGGGACCTTTTTCCTTCTGTGCGCGAGGGGGGACTTGAACTGCACTCGACCCTCCCGCGCGCAGCATCACCAATCGGCATTTTCCCCCGGAATATCAACGATCTCGAGCGCATCACCTGTGGATAACTGCATCGAGGAACACCCGCCTACACGTTCCTTAGCACCTGAGTTAGCACTTTTAGCACCGCTGGCCGGCCGATCGAGAATCGACCGCGGGTGCGGACCGCTGAAGACGCCCCGTCGAGCTGGGGTCAGGGGATCCGTTCGTGGTCGTCGCGGGACGCGACATACCGGTTCTGGTGCTCCGCCGGTCCGTGCTCCACGTGTCCGCGACCATGCCCATGGCCGCCTGAGCGATTCATGAAGAACATCATGGCGATCATGCTCAGCGGGCACGCGATGGCGAGTGCGACGGGCAGGGCCTGGCTGACGTTGACGCCGAACGTGAGCAGTGCGACGAGCGCGAGCGCCCCACCGCCGACAAGGAGGAGGAGGTGCTTTTTCATCGTGTTCCCTTCATGGTGGCGGGCATGGAGTCGTTCACGGCTGCGCGGAGGTTCTGGTAGGTGACGAGATCGATCTCGCCCTGAGCCAGCCGCGCGTCCAGTAGCGCCTTCGGGTCGGAGATAGGAGTGGACGGAGCAGGGAACATGCGGCGCACAGCCCACACGACTACGGCGAGGACTGCCGCCCAGGCGGCGATCATGCCGACCCAGCCGCCGATCCCCATCTGGTCGCACCACATACTCACGATCGCCTCCTGCTTTGCTCCACCTCCGGACCATGACCTTCGGCGCTTCCTCCAGCCTGAGCGACCCAGATCAAGAACCTGCGGCGGACCGATGAAGGTTCGCTGAAGATCTGCGCGCGCTGTCGGAGCGGACACGCGCTGGACGGTTCGCGGCGTTTAGTCCGAGCGCGCTGACAAGGATCTGACGCAGCTCGACTGGGCTCGTCCATTCACCGTTGCAATGGGCACGGTGAACAAGATGTCGTCGCTCTGTCGGCGCGCCATCGATGTCGTTGACTGAAGCTCGCGCGGTTCCAGTGCGGCACTTGCCTCGTGTTGCGTCCGAGCACTGACCGTGGCGGCGGACGTCCAGGAACCATCTGCTCACTGTCGCCGATGGCCGCGAATCCACGCTTCAGCAGGGCGCCGCGGTATAGGTGCGGCGCCCGCGGTGAGGGTCAGTGGTGGTCGGCGTGGGCGGTGGGGTGGCCGTAGCGGTGCGGATCTGCGTCGAAGGTCTCCGCGCAGCTGAGCGAGCAGAAATAGAACGTGACGCCGTCGTGGACGCGGGTCGCCGCGGCTTTGGCGGGATCGATCTTCATGCCGCAGACGGGGTCGATGACCATCTCGACAGTCGGCTTCTTGCTGAACAGTCCCATGATGGGTTCCTCTCGGTGGTGATTGATGGGGGTTGTGGCAACCGGGCTGCCTCCGACTTCAACGACCGGGATCGTGGCGATGCTGACGGGGTCAGGTGCGGGGATGGGCTCGGGTGCGAATCGGCGCAGTCGGTTCGCATTGCCCACGACCGAAAGTGACGACAGTGCCATCGCGGCGGCAGCGATGATCGGGCTGAGCAGGATCCCGAATGCCGGGTAGAGCACGCCCGCGGCAACGGGGATGCCGATGATGTTGTAGACGAACGCGAACATGAGGTTCTGACGGATGTTGCGCATGGTCGCCCGTGACAGGTCGACCGCGGTGACAACTCCGGACAGGTCGCCCGAGATCAGCGTGATGTCGGAGGATTCGATCGCCACGTCGGTGCCTGTCCCGATCGCCGACCCCACGTCGGCCTGAGCCAGTGCGGGGGCGTCGTTGATGCCGTCGCCGACCATGCCGACGATCTTGCCTTCCGCCTGCAGGCGGCGGACCGCGTCGGCTTTGTGCTCGGGCAGGACTTCTGCAACGACCCGGCGGATGCCGACCTGGGCGGCGATCGCTGCCGCGGTGGCGCGGTTGTCGCCGGTCATCATGATGACTTCGATGCCGCGCACGTGGAGGGCGGCGATCGCGGCGGCGGAGCTCTCTTTCACGGTGTCGGCGACGCCGATCACTCCGGCAGCGCGTCCGTCGATCGCGACGAGCATGGGCGTCTTGCCTTGATCGGCGAGTGTGTCGTGAGCCAGTTCGAGCGGGCGGGTGTCGACGCCGGCAGCTTCGAGGAGTCGGCGGTTCCCGACCAGCACGAGCTGTCCGTCCACGCTGCCGCGCACGCCCTGGCCAGTGACCGAGGCGAAGTCGACGACCTCGGCGAGGCCCAGCCCGCGGTCGCCGGCGTCGGTGACGATGGCGGCCGCGAGAGGGTGTTCGGACGCCTTCTCGACGGCTGCGACGAGGGCGAGCAGGCGGTCTTCTGCGACTCCGTCGACCGGGAGCACGTCCGTGAGTGCGGGGATGCCGCGGGTCACGGTGCCGGTCTTGTCGAAGATGATCGCGTCGAGCTTGTGTGCGGTCTCCAGTGCCTCAGCCGAGCGGATCAGGATGCCGTGCGCGGCTGCTTTGCCGGTGCTCACGGTGATAGACAGCGGGGTCGCAAGCCCCAGCGCGCACGGGCACGCGATGATCAGCACGGACACCGCGGCGACGAGGGCGAAGATGAACGCCGGCGGCGGGCCCACCAGCAGCCACGCGACCGCAGTCCAGATCGCGATCACGATCACCACGGGAACGAACCAGCTGGACACCGTGTCAGCGAGTCGCTGGATCGGAGCTTTCGAGCCCTGGGCTTCGCGGACGAGCTTGATGATCTGGGCGAGCATTGTGTCGGCGCCGACACGCGTCGCGGTGTATCGAAGCGAGCCCGTGGTGTTGATCGTGGCGCCGATGACGGTGTCGCCCACCCGTTTGCTGACCGGGATCGACTCGCCGGTGACCATCGATTCGTCCACGGTGGACGCCCCGCCGACGACTTCACCATCGACGGGCAGCTTCTCGCCGGGACGGATCTCCACGATGTCGCCGACGACGACCTCCTCGACCGGCACCTCGGACTCGGCACCATCGCGAACGACACGGGCGGTGCGCGGCTGCAGGCCGATCAGCTTGCGGATCGCCTCGCCTGTTCCGGCCTTCGCCTTCGCCTCGAGGAGCCGCCCGAGCAGGATCAGGGTGATGATCACCCCGACCGCTTCGAAGTAGACCTGTCGTAGCTCCTCCGGCAGCAGCTGGGGCGCCGCGGTGACGATGAGGCTGTAGCCGAAGGCCGCGGTGGTTCCGAGCGTGATCAGCGAGTTCATCTCGGCGCTGCGATGCACGAGCGCTTTCCAGCCGACACGGTGGATCGGCCAGCCCGCGTACAGCATCACCGGGGCGATGAGAGTCAACTGCACCCACGGGTTCATCAGGAACTCCGGCACCCAGGTGGCATGGAAGATCTCGGCGGCCATCACCGCGAACAGCACCGGCGCGGTCAAGACCCCGCCGACCAGCATCCGCCTGGTCAGATCCTTGATCTCCGCGGCACGCTCGGCGTCCTCGACATCGGTGTCGGTCGGCGTGATTGCGGCCGAAAGCTCGACAGTCGCGGGCGCGGTGTCGCCAGCCGAGGCAACCGGCGGCTCCCCTTGCACGCGGATCGTGCCGGACACCATGTTCATGCCGCACGCGAACCGATACTCGCCGGCGGCGGCCGGCACGAATTCGACAGCGGTCGTCTGGAATGCGGGCAGGGCCGCGTTCACCTTGAATCCCGGGATCACCACCCGCGACGTGCACTCACCGCCTTCACGCCGGTCGAACAGCATCCGCACCGGCACTCCGGGGCGGACGCCTTCGATGAGATCCGGAGAGTATCCGCCGTCCACGGTCACGCGGACGACTTGCACTCCATCCTGAAGCTCGACTTTCCCTGCCTGCCTCGGCCCGAAGAAGAACCAGCCCAGCAGTGCGGTCAGAAGAACCGCGACACCGACAATCAACCAGCCCATGGAAGTCACCTCGCCATAGATGAACCTATCTACGTTGAACCGTATACCCCTCTGGGGTATTCCTCAATGGGAACCGTCGGTCGTTCCCGTTGGTGATCGCACCCGTCGGCGCCGCGCCGCAGGAACGCTCAGGACACGAAGGCGGGGACGCCGACAGGCGCAGCCCGAGGCTGATCCGCCGGGCCGGGAAGTCGATCGAAGCGGCGCAGCCGGAGGCTGTTGGTGACCACGAACACACTGCTGAACGCCATCGCGACGCTCGCAAGGATCGGGTTCAGCAGAGCCAGCATGGCGATGGGGATCGCCGCGACGTTGTATGCAAAGGCCCAGAAGAGGTTTCCCTTGATGGTGCCCAGTGTGCGACGGGCCAACCTGATGGCGTCTGGCACGAGCAGGAGATCGCCGGACACGACGGTGAGGTCGCTCGCGGTGATCGCCGCGTCGGTGCCGGTTCCCATGGCGATGCCCAGATCGGCTGCGGCCAGCGCCGCAGCGTCGTTCACGCCGTCACCAACCATCGCCACAACCCGACCGGCGGCCTGCAGCTCGCGGATCGTGTCGAGCTTCCCCTTCGGCGTTACACCGGCACGGACATCCTGAATGCCCACGCCGGCCGCGACAGATCGGGCTGCGCCCGCGTTGTCGCCGGTGAGCAGAACGGGCGTCAGGCCGAGCCGTCGCAACCGGGAAATCGCTTCGGCACTCGTGGGTTTGATGGTGTCGGCGACGCTGATCGCCCCTCGAACCCGCCCATCCCAGGCGACCACTGTGACAGTGGCCCCGGCCTCCTCGTCCTCTGCCACCAAGGCAGCGAGCTGCGCGGGCAGCGCAAGCGCCCACCGACCGCGGATCCACGATGCGCGACCCGCGACGACCGAACGCTCGGAGACGATTCCCTGCACGCCCTGACCTGCTTCCGCGGCGAAAGCCTCTACCGAAAGCACGTCACCCGTTGCGGAAGCGACGATGGCGCGACCGATCGGATGCTCGGAGCCGTTCTCGACCGCGGCGACGAACAGGATCAGCTCGTCGCGGTCGACGCCGTCCACGGGGTGAACGGCTGTGACGGTCATCCGTCCTTCGGTGACAGTCCCGGTCTTGTCCAGCACGATGGTGTCGATGCGGCGTGTCCGCTCGAGCACCTGCGGGCCACGGATCAGGATGCCCAGCTGCGCACCGCGCCCGGTGCCGACCAGCAGCGCCGTGGGCGTGGCGAGTCCGAGTGCGCAGGGACAGGCGATGATCAGTGTCGTCACTGCGGCAGTGAAGGCGATCTCCACGCCCGCGCCTGTGATCATCCAGCCGGCGAAGGCAACGACGGCGAGAAGGAACACGATGGGCACGAACACCGCTGAGACCCGATCGGCCAGTCGTTGCACGTGTGCTTTTCCGGTCTGGGCCTCCTCGACGAGCTTCGCCATCTGAGCCAGCTCGGTGTCGGCCCCTACTCGGGTGACCTCCACGAGTAGACGCCCACCGATGTTGATCGTCGCGCCGACCACTCGAGAACTGACCGCGACCTCCACGGGCACCGACTCGCCGGTCAACATCGACTCGTCGACCGCGGAAGCACCCTCCACGACGAGGCCATCGGCGGGGATCTTCTCGCCCGGTCGCACGACGACCACATCGCCCGGGAGGAGCTGGGCGACGGGGATGCGGCACTCCGCGCCCTCTCGCAGGACGATCGCGTCTTTGGCCCCGAGTTCCAGCAGCGCGCGAAGCGCCTCGCCGGACTTCCGTTTCGCCCGAACCTCGAGATACCGCCCGGTGAGGATGAACACGGTCACCAGCGCGGCGACTTCCAGGTAGATCTCCTGGCTGCCCGACGATGGGGCGCCGAAGAAGGTGACCTCCATCTGCATCCCGGGCATCCCCGCGCCGCCGAAGAACAGGGCGTACAACGACCAGCCGAAGGCAGCCAGAACCCCCACGCTGATGAGGGTGTCCATCGTGGCGCTGCCGTGTCTGGCATTGATGGCCGCGGCACGGTGGAAGGGCCACGCCCCCCACACCACCACCGGCAGGGCGAGCGCGAGCGCAAACCACTGCCAGTACGGGAACT
This sequence comes from Microbacterium laevaniformans, assembly GCF_016907555.1. Lineage (NCBI taxonomy): Bacteria > Bacillati > Actinomycetota > Actinomycetes > Micrococcales > Microbacteriaceae > Microbacterium > Microbacterium laevaniformans. The sequence continues at coordinate 1,070,817 of NZ_JAFBCE010000001.1, read as the reverse complement.
GCAGCGCGGGGATCATCGACATCGCCGCGACCGGCACCGCAAGCACCGTGGAGACGAGGAGTCGTCGCCGCAATGTCCGCAGCTCGTCCCGCGATTCATTCGTGAGGGCGTCCTGAGGTTCATCGACGGCCGGGGTGGGCAGGCTTGCCTCGTACCCGGCTTCCTCGATCGCCGCGATCAACTCGGCGACGCCGACCTCAGGGTCGGCCTGCACGCGCGCCTTTTCTGTGGCGAAGTTCACTGTCGCTGCCACGCCCGGTAACTTGTTGAGCTTTCGCTCGATCCGCGCCGCACACGACGCACAGGTCATTCCGGTGATGTCGAGGTCGACATCGACAGTGCTCATGAGGTCGGCGCGAGGTGGTATCCCGCCTCTTCGACGGCGGCTCGCACCAGACCGCGCTCAAGCGGGATCGCGCTCGACACGGTCAGCGTCGAGACGCCGTTCGCATTGAGGGAGACCGCCACTTCGGAGACTCCGTCGATGGCTGTGACCTCTTCGGTGACGCTGCGGACGCAGTGACCGCACGTCATCCCCACCACCAGGAACTCTGCAGAAACCGAACGCGTGACGGCCTCACGTTCCGGCGCCGTCGGCGCGTCCGCCGCGTGAGAGTTGGGAGTGCAGCAGGCGCATCCGCCGCCGCGCGTCTCCTGCAGCCCGAGGTCCTGGTACGTCGGTCCAGCCATTCTTGTGTGCTCCTTTCGCGAGCCGATTCGTTGGTTGGAAGTTGTGAGGTGCCGGTCAGGACCGGACAAGCCGCGCAATCGCCGCGTTCGCCTCGCGGAGCTTCTCCTCCGCGACCGGCCCACCTTCCGCCGCCGCCTGCGCGACGCAGTGGGCAAGATGCTCTTCCAGCAGCGTGAGTGCAACCGACTCCAGCGCTTTGGTCGCCGCGGAGACCTGCGTGAGGATGTCGATGCAGTAGGCATCCTCGTCCACCATTCGCGCGATCCCGCGGACCTGTCCCTCGGCCCGACGCAACCGCGTCAGCAGTGCATGCTTTTGGTCGACATATCCGTGTGCCATACCGACCGCCTCCATCCAGTTATACCCTCTAGGGGTATAGCCTACACGGCCCCGTCGCGTGCGGTCGAGTTCAACGGATACGAGGTCGCGTCAACGCTCGGCGGGGCGCGACAAGCTCACTCGTGGTGCCCCTCATGGTCGATGACGGTCGGCGCTTCGGGTGTGGGTACTGAACCCGCAGGGTTGATGAGGGGTCCGACGACGAAGGTGGATAGCGCGAACAGGGCGGTGAATACGAGGACCCCGAGGAGTGGTGCCCGCCAGGTGTTGAACCGTTTCCGCAGCCGGTTGAGCAGGGGGATGCTGAGCGCGAGGCCGACGATGTAGAGGACGGAGTTGCCGAAGACGCCGGAGAGCACGGCGGCACCGGCGAGGAGACCGATGTGGTGCATGACGTGGGGGGCGAGTCCCATCAAGGCCCCCAGCGCGGCGCGTGTGGCCGCCCAGATTCCGCGCCACGGTCGGATCTTCTCGGCCTGATCGGACGGCGGAGAATTCTCGGTGATCTCGTCCACCTCTGCCATTCGTGTGGCGTCCATACCTTGACGCTGATCTCGCCGCTCCGTGGATCGTGACGGTGAAAAGGCTGCGTGCCGTTGTCGTGGCCCGGGTCCGGCGGTCTGGTGCGGTTGTCATCGCTGCGGCTCGCGCGTGACGACGGGTGAGCGGCTCTCCGACCTCCGTGGTGCCCGGTCCTGGTTGGATCGGCACCCCACGGCGGTCCGGCACCGGTCGAACCCTGGTCACAGCTCCTGAGTGACGATCTTGAGCAGTTCGGCGGGCTCGATCCACATGGAGGGGTAGTCGCCCTGCCAGACCTGGTTGCCGTCAGCGTCGATGAGCACGAATCCGTGGCCGGGAAGGCCTTCGTGCATGCCGGTGCCGAGGGTGCCGTACGCGTCGGAGACCGTGCCGTCGTCCAGGAGGAACGGGGCATCGACTTCGAGGCGTTCGCGGTCGGAGTTGATCTGGTCGGCGGTGTTCATCACGATCGGGAGGACTTTGATGCCCGCGTCGGCATACCCGGGGTCGTCTTCGATGGCGGCCATCTGCAGAATGCACGCGTCGCAGCCGGCGCCTTCGTTGAAGTACAGCAGCACCGGTTCGCCTTGGTAGTCGGACAGCGAGACGGTGGAGCCGTCGGAGGCGGGGAGGGTGAAGCCGGGTGCCGTGCGGGTCGCGGCGGACTCTTCCGGTGCTGCGGACAGCAGCGCGGCAGTACCTACGGCGACGGCGGCGATCGTGGCGACGCCGCCGATCGACCAGCGGACGATTCTGCGTCGGCGGGTCGCGGACTTGTTCGCGGCCTGATCGGCGGCGGCGTGCGCGGTGATCTCGGCCCGAGCGCGCTTGGTGGCGGATCCAGAAGTCATGAGTAGGGGCCTTCCTGGTCAGTGGCAGGACGCGGACGGGGCGTCGTGGTCGGTCGCAGTGCCGGGTTTCGTTGTGGTCATCGACGCGCCGACGGTTGCTGCTCCCTCGACGGTGAGCACCTCACCGGCTGAGCCGGCACCGTCCATCTGCGGTGCGGAATGATCGGCGCCGGCGCTGTGCGTGCGGTGCCGGCGTCGTCCGATCAGGGTGACCCAGATGAACACGCCCGCGATGGCGAACAGGATGAGCGCCTGGACGGGCTCCGGGATCGGCGCAACCCACTGCTGGATGACGAGGAAGAAGTCGGTGAGCGCGTCTGCGATCGCGGTCTGCGCGGCGGTGCCGCCGGACATGTCGGTCTGGTTCGCGAGTGTGATGATGCCGATGCCCATCACGGCGAAGCCGGCGGCGACGACGATGTTCAGCGTGTTGGTCACCAGGGTGCGGGCACCCAGACGGATCCGGATCGGCTTGGCGCGCCAGAAGGTGCGTTCGTTGAGCTTGAGTGCGTCCCACAGCAGTGCCATGAGGAACAGTGGGAACACCATCCCGAACACATAGGCGATTCCGAGGACGAGCCCGCCGGCGGGCGTGGCGGAGATCGCAGACAGCGCCATCACCCCGATCAGGACGGGGGCGCAGCACGCGGACGCGATCCCGGAGAACACTCCGAGTGCGAAGAAGCTGCCGGTGTCGGATCGGCTTGTGTCGGGGGCGCGAACGAAGCTCGGCAGCGACCACATCATCCCGGTCAGGGTGAACGCGGCCAGCACGAACATCAGCGCCCCGCCGGCGTAATACAGCACCTGGTGGTACTGGGCGATCGCGCCTGCGAGCAGGCTCGCGCCCAGGGTCAGGGGCACCAGGATGACGCTGAGTCCGGCGGCGAACACGAACGTCAACGGCAGCAGCCGCCACTTGCGATTCTTCACGGCCGCCGCGAGATAGCTCGGTGCGAGGAACACGATGCAGCACGGCGCGAACAGCGCCACGCCGCCGGCGAGGAACGCCGCAATCACGCTGCCCGTCGTCAGAAGCTCACTGCCCACGATGCACCCCGTTCATCAGCGCCAGCGTTTCGGCGTCCGACGCGCGGCGGGACAGCATCCGGATCATCTTCCGCCGCGGCAGGCGACCGGCGCTGAAGAACTCCCCGTCGACGAGTACGAGCGGGGTCATCGCGGGACGGTGCTCGGCGACCAGGCGTGCGCCCTCGGGGCTCTCGATCGCGAGGTGCTCCACCTCAATGGCGAAGTCCTGGCCGATGGCCTCGATCGCAGCGTCTGCGTCTTCGCAGAAGTGGCACGCCGGAGCGGACAACACCGTGATCCGGGCGGAAGGAGAAGTGGCCGGCGTGCGCACGGTGCCTCCTGTGGGGTTCATCGCGCCGAATTTCGGATCAATCGGCGTCGTCCTCTCGATGGTTTCAACCCCGGCCTGCGGGGCCGATTGTGGTTGTGTGAAGTTTCGATCAAGACGAGGGCGTGGTCGGGGCTGATTCTCGGAGAAGCACCGGCCTGTTCGGAGACAACACCGCGACCGGGGGCCAGACTGGGGGGATGAACGCCTCCGCTGCGCGCCGGGCCCTCGTCGTCGACGATGAGAAGCCTCTTGCGCAGGTGGTCGCCGGATACCTGGAGCAGGACGGCTTTGAGGTCGACATCGCACATGACGGCACGAGCGCCGTCATGTTGGCCAGGCAGCGCGAACCGGAGATCGTGATCCTGGACCTCGGCCTGCCGGGGATCGACGGCCTGGAGGCATGCCGGCAGATTCGCACCTTCTCGGACTGCTACATCATCATGCTCACCGCTCGCGTCGAGGAGGTGGACAAGCTGATCGGCCTGTCGGTCGGGGCGGATGACTACATCACGAAGCCGTTCAGCCCTCGCGAGCTCGTCGCTCGGGTCGGCGTGATGCTGCGCCGGCCGAGGACGAGCGTCACCACCGATTCGACCATGCGCGCGGTCTCATTCGGTGCGCTGAGCATTGACGACGCGGCCCGTGAAGTGCGACGAGACGGCGAACTGGTCGAGTTGACACGCACCGAATTCGACGTGCTCGCCGCCCTCGCCGCGGCCCCTGGCCAGGTGTTCACGCGCAGGGCGATCATCGGCGAGGTGTGGGGTGACGACTGGGTCACCGACGAGCACCTCGTCGACGTGCATGTCCTTCACCTGCGGCAGAAGCTCGGCGACACGGCCCAGGAGCAGAAGTACATTCGCACGGTCCGCGGCGTCGGATATCGGATGGGCACCGGGCAGTGAGCTTTCTCGCCGCACTCGGGAGACCGAGGGGGATCGCGCGCCGTCTCGTGCTCACGCTGATCCTGATCGCCCTGGTCGGCGCGGTGACCGGCTGGGTGGTCGCACAGGTGGTGGGTCCCGCCGTCTTCAACTCGCACCTCCTCGAAGCCGAGTCCTCGCCCGGCACCACATTCGAACACGCGAGGCAGGCGTTCACCTCGGGGAGTACGGTGACTCTCGCTGTCGCGTTGGGCGCGTCTGCGGTCGCGTCCCTCGCCGTGGGCCTGGTGGCGGCGCGACGGATCGTAGCGTCGCTGAGCACCATGTCGGCCGCTGCCGCTCGAGTGGCGTCTGGGCATTTTGAACAACGCGTGGAGGCGTCCGGCATCGGATCGGAGTTCGATCAGTTCGCGGAGTCGTTCAACGAGATGGCCGCCCAACTCGACCACCAGGAGTCCCTCCGTCGCCGACTCATGGCGGACGTCGCGCACGAGCTGCGTACCCCCGTCGCCACGATCTCGGTCGTGCTCGAGGCTGTGGAAGACGGCATCCGGCCCCTCGACTCCTCCACGACCGAGATTCTGCGGGACCAGTCATCACGACTCACCCGGCTCGCCGAGGACCTCGCCGCGGTGTCGCGCGCGGAAGCCGGGACGCTTCAGCTGACGTTGCGACGCGTGTCTCCGGCCGCTCTGCTCGCGAACGCGGCAGGCGCCGCCCGCGAGCGATACGCGGCCGCGGGCGTGAACCTCACTGTGGACGCAGATGAAGCCCTGCCCGCCATCCCCATCGACCCGGACCGTTTCGGTCAGGTGCTGACGAACCTGCTCGAAAACGCGCTGCGCCACACCCCCGCCGGCGGGCAGGTCACTCTCCGCGCTGCCGTCTCGGGGACGACCGCGCGGATCACGGTCGCCGATACCGGCGAGGGCATCGCGGCAGCGGACCTTCCCTACATCTTCGAGCGCTTCTACCGCGTCGACACCGCCCGCTCCCGCGCCCAAGGCGGATCAGGCATCGGTTTGACGATCACACGCGCGCTCGTCCACGCGCACGGTGGCACGATCACCGCGTTCAGCGACGGCCCGGGCACCGGAACACGTTTCATCATCGAGCTTCCCGGCACACCCGCGTCCGACACGAAACGCGTCTGAGCGCTGCGGATCCTGCCCGTGCGCAGGTGCCTGGGCGTGGCGTTCGTCGGTGCGCCGATGATGGCGGGCGGCGGCATGAGCCTGATCCTCGACGAGCAGCACGGCCGGGACATCGGCTCCCACGCTGGTGCGCCCAGCAGATGCTCGACGCCGCGCGTACGCGATTCCCCTGATTGGGCGCCCGCTCCGCTTGCGCCACCTCAGGGCTGTGGACTTGGGTCGACCGGCTCCTCTGCGGTGGAGCTTTCGTCGGCCGCGACCGGCGCCGGGCCCCTGCCGGGACGGAATGGGGACTCTTCGGGCTCCGGGTGTCGCCGCGTCTGCACGATGATCAGCGTGAGCCCGGCCAGCGCAACCAGAAGCGCGGTGAGCATGTTGATCTTCATGCCCCAGAGTACGAAGCCGGTGGGGTCGATGCGCAGCGACTCGAGGAACGCGCGGCCTGTGCCGTAGATTCTCAGGTAGAGGCCGAACGCCTTTCCCCATCGCAGCGCCACTCTGCGTTCGAGCAGCAGGATCACGGCGGCACCGGTCAGGTTCCACAGCATCTCGTAGAGGAACAGCGGGTGGAACAGCGTGTCGGCGGGAAGCCCGGGCGGGAACGCGTGACTGGCAGGGTCGATCTGCAAGCCCCATGGCAGGGTCGTCGGTGCACCGAACAGCTCCTGGTTGAAGTAGTTGCCCAACCGCCCGATCGCCTGGGCGATGAGCAGGCCCGGGGCCAGTGCGTCGGCGAACGAGAGGAATCGGATGCCGGTGCGACGGCATCCGATGTATACGCCGACACCACCGAACAGCACGGCACCGAAGATCGCCAGACCACCCTCCCAGACATACAGCACCGTGAGCAGATCGGCTCCCGGGTAGAAGTAGTCGGTCGGGTGGGTCACGACGTGGTACAGCCGTCCCCCGATAATCCCGAACGGGACCGCCCACAGTGCGATGTCGATGGCCTCATCGCCACGCGCTCCGCGGCGCTTCAGCCGCCGCGAGGTGAGCCACGTCGCGACGACGATCCCGGTGATGATGAACAGTGCGTAATAGCGGATGGTGAACGGACCGAGAGAGAACCCACTGATATCGGGGCTCGGAATCGAGAGTGGAAGCATGCTGATCCTTCAAGAGAGGGCGCGTCGGGTGCGGGCAACGACATACGCGGTCGATCGACCGCTCGTCGGCGCGTTAATCGTGTGCGCGTCGGTTATCGCTGATAGCCGAGGACGGTCGTCATGCCCGATTCGGCGTGGTAGATGTTGTGGCAATGCGCGACCCACAGCCCGGGGTTGTCGGCGTCGAAGTCCACCGCGAGGGTCTGCTTGGGCAGGATGATCGAGGTGTCCTTCCTCGGGCCGCCATCCGGATGCTGATAGGTATGCCCGTGCAGATGGAACGGGTGCCACATCGTGGTGTCGTTGGTGATCCGGAACCGCACCCGCTCGCCCTCGCGGATCGCGTGCGCACCCGCCAACGGTTCAGCCATATCGAACCGACGCCCGTCGATCCCCCAGTCGTATGCGGCCATGCCCCCGGTGAGCGTGATCGATACCTCGCGATCGGGCGACCGCGAAGGCAGCGCGACCCGCTCTGAGGCGGTGAGAGCGCCCGCGGTCGCGAGGCGCTAACTGGACAGCTCGGGGATGTCCGCGTCGGGGGTCGGCGCAGCAGCTTCGGCGGTGCGGACGATCGCGAAGCCGCGGTCCCTCTTGCCCTCGGCTTGAGCGACGAGAGGGAACGCGCCGTCGCCGAGAGTCACCAGCACGTCGTACCGTTCCCCCATTCCCATCAGGACGCTGTCGAACTCGACCGGATCCACAGGGAACCCGTCGGTGTGGGTGACGGTGAGCGTGTGGCCGCCGATCGCGACGCGGAACGCAGTGTCGCTGCCGGCGTTGATGAGACGGATGCGCACCCGCTGGCCCGGAGTTCCGACGAACTGCGCAGGGTCCGCGACGGGCTTGCCGTTGATGAGGTAGTGCGGGTAGTAGACGTCACCCGCGTCGCCGCCCAGAGCATCGGACGTGGCGCCCATGAGCGTGTTGCCCATGCGCATGAACATCCCGTCCATGCCATCCATCCCGCCCATCCCGCGGGACAGTTCCGTGAGGACGTCATCCGGAGTCGCGGTGACGCCGTCGAGCCAGTCGTCAAGGATGACGACCCATTCGTCGTCGTACGCGAGCGGTTCCGCGGGGTCTTCGACGATGAGCGCGCCATACAGGCCGCGGTCCAGCTGGACGCCGACATGGGGGTGGAACCAATAGGTGCCGGGGTCGGGGGCGATGAACTCGTATTCGAAGGCCGCGCCGGAGGCGATGGGCGGCTGCGTCACGGGGGCGACGCCGTCCATGTCGTTGCGCAGGGCGAGTCCGTGCCAATGGACTGAGGTGTCGTCGGGTAGCTCATTGTGGACCGTGGCCTTCAGCGTGTCGCCGGCGCCGAGCCGGATCACCGGAGCCGGCACGCTCCCGAACGCCCACGTGGACGCCGGCTTCCCGGCGAGATCGAGGCTGGTGGCGGCGGCGGTGACCGTGGCCGTGGTGACCCGCCCCGTTCCGCCGCGGCGCCGTTCGGTGCGGCTGACCTGCCTGCCGTCCGGAAGGACCCAGGTCGCGTCGGGCGAGGCGCACGACGCGAGTGCCACAGCGGTCACCGTCCCGACACCGAGTGCGAGGAAGGTGCGGCGGCTGACACCGACAGTCGACAGGCGTGTGACGGGACTCATTTCTGGTGCTGCCTTCCGTTGATCGGTGCGGTGGTGGGCTGCGCGGGCAGACGCAGTCGCTTCAAAAGGAGGGCGTTGACGGCGACGATGACACTGGATCCGGACATCGTGATCGCTGCGATTTCGGGGGTGAGCATGATGCCGAACGCCGGGTAGAACAGACCCGCTGCGATCGGCAGGGCGATCGCGTTGTATCCGACGGCCCAGCCCAGGTTCTGCCGCATCTTTCGCAGAGTCCCCTTTCCGATCCGCAGGGCGATCGCCACATCGAGCGGATCGGAGCGCATGAGCACCACATCCGCCGTCTCGATGGCGACATCGGTTCCGGCGCCGATCGCGATGCCGAGGTCGGCGCGCGCGAGGGCGGGTGCGTCGTTGACGCCGTCGCCGACCATCGCCACCTTCCTCCCCGACTGCTGCAGCTCGGCGATCTTGGCGGCCTTGTCCTCGGGGAGCACCTCGGCGATCACACGGTCGATCCCGAGCAGCGCGCCGATCCGTTCCGAGGTCGGCTGATTGTCGCCGGTCAGCATCACGACCTCCACGCCTTGTTCATGGAGGGCCTGGATCGCCGCTCTCGCGGTCTCGCGGGGGGCGTCGGCCAACGCGATGACACCCGCGACCATCCCGTCGACGGCGAGCAGAATCGCGGTGCGCCCGCCTTCCGCAAGCGACTGGTGAGCAGCGGCGACCGGGCCGATGTCGATGCCCTGGGCGGCCAGCAGGCGGGCGTTCCCCAGGACGACCTGCCGCCCGTCGACGGTCGCCAACGCACCCTGGCCGGTCACGTTCCGGAACATGGTCGCCGTTCGACGCGGAATCGGGCGAGCATCCGCGTACGCGACGATCGCCTTCGCGAGCGGATGCTCGGACTCGCGCTCTGCGGCCGCGGCGAGCGAAAGCAGCTCGAGGTCGTCCATCCCGACGGGCAGGTAGTCGGTGACCTCGGGTTCGCCCTTGGTGAGCGTCCCGGTCTTGTCCAGGACCACGGTGTCGATGTGCGCGGCGCTCTCAATACCGGTTGCGTTCTTGAACAGGACACCCCGCTTGGCGCCCAGACCGGTGCCGACCATGATCGCGGTGGGGGTTGCAAGCCCGAGCGCATCCGGGCACGTGATCACGACAACCGTGATCGCGAACTGGATCGTCACCGCGACTGCGGCGCCCGCGGCCCACCACGCCGCGAATGTGAGAGTCCCGCCGATTAGAGCGACGAGCACAAGCCAGAATGCAGCCCGGTCGGCGAGCCGTTGACCAGGCGCCTTCGAGTTCTGCGCTTCCTGCACAAGAGCGACGATCTGGGCGAGCGCCGTCTCGGAGCCGACCCTGGTGGCACGCACCCGGAGGGAGCCGACGGTGTTCACAGTCGCACCGATCACCGCTGAGCCGGGGACCTTCTCGACCGGCATCGACTCGCCGGTGACCATCGACTCGTCGATCTCTGACGTGCCGTCTTCGACCTCCCCGTCGGTTGGGACCTTGGCTCCCGGGCGCACGAGCATCAGGTCGCCCGGAACGACGTCGGCAGTGGGGATCTCGAACTCTCGCCCATCACGGATGACGACAGCACGTGCCGGGGCGAGTTCGAGGAGGCTCCGGATCGCCTCGTTCGCCCCGCCGCGGGCCCGCATCTCCACCCAGTGCCCGAGCAGCACGAAGGTGGCCAGCACCGTCGCGGCTTCGTAGAACACCTCCCCACCCCCGGTGAGGGTCACGACCACGCTGTACAGCCAGCCGGCACCGACGCCGACCGCGACAAGCACCATCATGTCGAGGGTGCGGGCACGCAGCGCTCGCCAGGCCCCATCGAAGAAGATCCACGCCGAGTAGAAGATGACCGGCAGCGACAGGATCAGTGCGAACACATCGTCGCGAAGCCCGAACGGCGCCGGCACCTCGAACCCGAGCACTTCGCGGCCGATCGGCGACCACAGCGTGATCGGGATCGAAAGGATCAGCGCCACCAGGAAGCGGTTGCGCATGTCGCGGATCATCTCTTCCATAGACATGCCCGCGCCGTGCCCGCCGTGCCCCATCACATCCTGCGGATCGCGGGCGCGGGCCGCATGCTCGGCATGCACGCCCGGTCCCGCGGAGTGATCGTGAGCCGCATGATCGTGGGGCCCGTGATCGTGGGCCGGGAACCCCTGCGACACGGGCTGGTGGGCCGAGTGCTCCTGGGGCTCGTGGCTCGGATCGCAGATGTGTTCTGGCACTGACACCCCGGCGCAGTGGTATCCACACTCGATCACCCACTCTCGCAGCTGCGCGATCGTGGTGACCCCCGGGTCGTAGGTGACGTTCGCGGTCTGCGCGGCCGGATTTGCGTCCACCGAGATCACACCGGGTCGACGGGTCAGCACGGACTCGACGACCGACTTCGAGGATGCCCCGTGCACACCCGCTACTTCGAGGACGATGGTGGTCAGTTCGCTCATGTGGACCTCACATTCAAAGACGGATCGCCGCGAATCAGAGGGACTCGAGGATCTGCTTCATCTGCGAGATCTCGGCAGTCTGCCCGTCGACGATCTGCTGAGCGAGTGCGGCCACGTCGGGATTCTGCCCGCCGTCGAGGACGACTTCGGCCATGTGCAATGCGCCTTCGTGGTGCACGATCATGCCTTCCAGAAACAGGCGCGTCGCGTCGGCACCGGTCGCGGCCTCGAGTTCGTCCATGTCGGCGGCGCCCATCATCCCGTCGCCGTGGTCCATTCCCTCCATCGAGTCCGACATGGAGTCGTCGACGGGGATCCCCCAGTCCTCGAGCCACCCCTTCATGGTTTCGATCTCAGGCGCCTGCGCGGCCTCGATCTGCTCGGCGAGAGTGACGACGCGATCATCGATGTCCTCCTTCGCGAGTAGCGCGTCGGCCATCTCGATGGCCTGCTCGTGGTGGGGGATCATCATCGTGACGAACATCTCGTCGACGGCGTTGAACTCCGCGGAAGCCTCTGGGGTGGAGTTCATCATGTCGGAATCCATGCCCGACGTGGAGCCGTCAGTCGGGGCGCAGCCGGCGAGTGCGAGAGAAGCAGCGAGGGCCATGGATGCCGCGCCAGCGGCGACAGCAATAGCGCGGAAACGCATGTGGGTTTGTCCTTGTCGGTCGAGTCGAATCGGTCTCTGATCACCGCCCGGGCAGGGCGGAAGCGTTCTCCCGGTCACAAACACCGGGAAAATCGCCAATCAGGTCCGACTGACCGACAGCAACGACAAGGGCGGTGGAGCTGGACGCAAGAGAGCGGCACCGAGCAACAGGCCCGGTCCGTACGCATCGAGCAGAGTGACGCGCAGACGAGCGAGTGGCGCGGGCGCCAGGACGACGATGTCCGCCGCGAGCAGCGCGAGCACGCATGCCGCAACGAACATCGAATGCTCGGGCGCTTCACCTGGCATCGAATCGTCGCTGGCGGCTGCCGCAACTCCAGCCGCCGACACCCCGCCAGCATCGAATACGCTCGCGGATGCTGCCGACGGCACGGGCGACTCGGAGTGGTCACCCGCGAAAGTGTGCATGGCCATGAGGGCCGCGATCAGCACGAGGGCCGCGCCCGCCGTCAGGAAGAGACGATGCGCGCGCGAGCGGACGCCTGCCAGCGCCCTGATCGCCTCCATCGCCCGCCTCCTCAATCCAAGGCTAACGCCCGGAAAACTCCTGCGGTCTCGGCGACGAACGAGAGTGCGTCGCCCGGCAGTCTTCCAGCGCTTCCCAGCGTATACCCCTTAGGGGTATTGTGCACGCGAACGTGGAGAAGATCCTGCGCGGGTCGGAGTCCGCATGGTCGTTGCCGAGGTGCTCCCCGAGCACAAGGCCGACGCGGTCGGGCGGCTGCAGGCCGAAGGCAAGGTCGTCGGCATGGTCGGCGACGGCATCAACGATCCCCCGCCCTCGCCCAGCCGGCCGTCGAGATGGTCATCGACCCCGTCTGCGGCATGAAGATCGATCCCGCCAAGGCCGCGGCGACCCGCGTCCACGACGGCGTCACGTTCTATTTCTGCTCGCTCAGCTGCGCGGAGACCTTCGACGCAGATCCGCACCGGTACGGGCACCCCCAGCCCCACGCCGCCTCGCACTGACCCTGCGGTCTGCGGTCATTCGGATCTGTCGGGCGGTGTCGCGGATTCTCCATCGCAACGCCGTGACCGCGGGCCCAGTGGCCGATCTTTCCGCGGTGGCGGAACGCGACCCCGCCGACCGTGACGTGCAGCCCGACTGCGACGATCGTCCCGAGAATGATCACGGCGAGGGCGGCGGCGCCCCAACGGGCCCACGCGGACGCGACGACCGACGCACCCAGGAGGCCGAGATGGACGATGACCGCCGCCGCGGCGATAGCGGCCAGAACCAGGAGAGGCGTCTTGCGGGGCGACTGCCGTGCCCGCTCGGAGGCTGCGGGCCCCGCCGGCAATGCGCCGGAATCGTCGCCATGGGTGTCGACTCTGGGGTGGGGCTCTTCGCTGGACGGCGCCCAATCGACCTTGAGGCGATCGCGCCGGCCGATCGTTTCCACCCGTCGGCCGATACCTGACCGGAGTCGCCCGAGGGCATCCGCGTCCTCCGCCTGAATGCGGACAGTCAGCATGTCGCTCGTGGCCCAGAGGGTGCAGGTGCCCCGGTCGAAGCGGATGGTGCCGGCGGTCTCCGACCAGTCCACTTCCTGAACGGCCGGCGGCATCTGACCGCCGTGGCTGGCCAGTGACCCGTGCGGCATTCCGCGCATCTGTCCGAGGTGACGGCATAGCTGGACAAGGTACCGGCTGGCGCGGTCCGTCGGGATGTGCGCTTCGGCGAAGAGCATCGGGATCCTCCCATCCAGGCGGGAGCCGACGATGCGGTCATCCCGTTCAAGTTAGTCGGGACATCGTAGGCACAACGGTGCGCCCGCCGATGACGGCCAACACCCGTAGCGTCGATCGCTGGCGGTATAGACCCTACGCGCGAAACACGGCGGCCCGGGTCTCCGTCACGGCACCGGATCGGATCCTTATCCGACAGTTCCCCCTTGCGATGTCGCTTCACTTAGCGGTCCCTCAGCGAGCGCCTCGAGGGTGAACGAGATGCCGGGCACGGGCGATTGGCGACACGTACCCGATTGTCGCCCCAGCCGCGATCCTCTTTTAGTGTGCAGAGTGGTCTCCTGGCGAGTCGGGCAGTTTCCTTCTGTGGACGTGATCGCGCGCCTCGATTCAATGAGCGTCCCGCGCGACGCGTACAGCGTCGGTCAGAATTCCGATGAGTGCTATTCGGGACGGGTGGGGCGAGTCGCCGTTGGCAGGCTCGGGGACATGCCCGATGACGGTGCGCCTCTTGCGACCCGCGGCTGAAGCCCGACGACGAAAGTGGCGCGACACACCTCGAGGACCGGCCCCGCACGAGCTCCGACGGCCCCCACGCTGGCGACCGCCGCGAACACGGATCCACCGCCAGGCTGCCCACCATAGGCCGCGACGACGGAGACGTCCCGACGAACCAACCGTGCAATGCACGCAGGCACCAGTCGGTGAAGGAGTCAGCCTGAGCGACATCGAGAAGCATTCCCCTGCATGTACCTGCATGTGTAAAAAAGTGCTGGCTATGGGTAAAAAAGGGTCGTACTCTGGCGGCGTGCGTGGAGGGTTGGAGCGGTGGAAGAGGGGTGTCGGATCCCGTGGGGTCGGGCACGCGATCGACTATGCGCTGAACGGCACCTGCGACGCCCACCTGCACCCGTCCGCCGGCTCCGATGCGCTCGAGGCGTACAGCAATGCAGCCGCCGCGTCTGTCACCCGGTTCGTGGTGACCGACAGGAGGATCACGGCGGACGATCTGTCCGCGGGCGCACTCCGCGTGTGGGTGACCGGTCATGATCCGGTCACGGGGCAGGAGCGTGGTACTCAGCGGTTGAGTGCGGACGCGGATCTGCTGTTGGACGCGACGCTGAATCATCCGAAGTCGTTCAGCATCGCGGCGTTGCTGCATCCGGAGCTCGCGTCGGAGTTCGAGGCGTTGCAGGATCGGCTCCGCGACCGGATCCTGGTCACCTGGCTGGCTGAGTTGAACGCACGCCGCGGGCACGCCGGTCTCATCCGGGAGGACCTGGCCCGGGTCGAGGTCGTCGAGCTGCAGCACCGTCGCTCCCGGGCGTTGGACCCGCATGCGCACCGGCATTTGTGGTTGAACGTGAAGGTGCAGGGCGTGGATGGGAAGTGGTCGAACGTGGACTCGCGGGTGGCGATGAAGCTGCAGACCCTGATCAACGCCGAAGGCGAGCTCGCCGCGCACACCGACCCGCAATGGATCGCCGCGCTCGCCCGGCATGGGTTCACGCTCGGCGAGGACGGTGAGGTTGCGGAGCTGGCGGGCGTGGTGCGGCCGTTCTCGCGCCGGTCGGCGCAGATCGAAGCCAACAGGGCAACGCTGATCGCAGAATGGTCCGCTGAGCACGACGGGGCGAACCCGAGCATCCGGGTGCTCATGCAGATCGACCGTAGAGCGTGGGCGATGTCACGCCCGAACAAGCCCGCCACCCTGGACGAGCAGTCCTGGGAAGACACCATCCGCGACGAACTCGCGACCCTCGACCCCGGACTCACCCGAGACCGCGCACCGATCGGCATAGTCGCGACGCCGATCGCCGCCCTCGACCTGGATCTGCTCGCGGAGGCGGCGGTCATTGACGCCGACGAGCGGTCCACCCGCACGGGCGGCCGGTTCAGCTTGTTCGACCTGCGCGGCGGCGCGGTGCGCGCCCTCTCCCGCTCAGGTGTGGTCGCGCCGCGCGGCGAGCTGACCGCGACGATCGAGGAGATCGCGGGTCGCGCGAACGCGAAGGTGGTTCGGCTTGTGAAGGAGACCGGCCTTCCCGGGCATGTGAAGGCGTTCATGGCGACCGAGACGATGCGCCTGAAGGTGCGCCTCGCCGGCCGCCTGGATGCCCTGGCCACCCCGGGCCGTTCACGCCTGCCGGACGAGCTGCGTCGGGCCGCCGCATCCATGGATGGCTTTGACACGCTGGATGCGTCGCAACTCGCGGCCGCGGGGGCGATCGCCGGCACCGGGGGCCTGGCCGCGATCACCGGGCCGGCTGGGGCGGGGAAGACGACGATGCTGCGGGTCGCGTACGCGGCCCTGGCGGGGCAGGGGCGGCGGATGCTGGTGGTCGCGCCGACCCGGAAGGCGGCATCCGTCGCGTCCCGCGAGGTCGGCGCCGACGCGTCCAGCCTGCACGCCCTGCTCGCCGACCACGGCTACCGGTGGAACACCACCCCCGCCGGCGCCCAGGCCTGGACACGACTCGCGTACGGCGAGGCAGACCCCGCGAGCGGGGTCGTCTACGCGGGGCCGTCGCGGTTCGTGCTGCGGCGGGGGGATCGGATCGTGGTCGACGAGGCCGGCATGGTCGACCTGCACACCGCGACCGCGCTCGTCGACCTCGCCCTCGAACAGCGCGTCGGCGTCGCGATGGTCGGCGACCCGCACCAGGCCCTCCCGGTCGGGCACGTCGGGGCGATGGCCTCCGCGGTGCGGTACGCGACAGCATCCGTCGAACTGCACACCGTGCACCGGTTCACCGACCCCGACTACGGTGCACTCAGCCTGCGCCTGCGCAACCCCCGCAACCAAGACGACGCCCTTCGTGTTGCGCGGGAGATGCTCGAGCGCGGGCACGTGCACCACGTGCACAGCACAGAAGACGCACGCAACGCGATGGTCGCGGCGTACCTGAACGGGCATGCGCGCGGGAAGCGGGTCGCGCTGGTGTGCGGCACGAATGGGGAGGCGGATGCGATCAACGATGCGATCCAGCAGCACCGCATCGACAGCGGCGAACTCGACCCCACCGTGCTGGCGCTGGGGATGGGGGAGCAGCGCATCCTCGTCGGCGACACCGTGCAGACCCGCCGCAACGACCCCCGCGCCGGGGTCGAGAACCGCGCGCAATGGGTCGTCCGCGGGATCCGCGACGACGGCATCACGCTCATGGCGACCAGCGACAGCGGCGAACTGCGCCGCGTCAGCCTCGACTACGCCCTCGAACACGTGCAACTCGCGTACGCGTCGACCGTGCACGGCATCCAAGGCGAAACG
This sequence comes from Microbacterium laevaniformans, assembly GCF_016907555.1. Classification (NCBI taxonomy): domain Bacteria; kingdom Bacillati; phylum Actinomycetota; class Actinomycetes; order Micrococcales; family Microbacteriaceae; genus Microbacterium; species Microbacterium laevaniformans. The sequence goes on along the minus strand of NZ_JAFBCE010000001.1, from coordinate 1,054,220 downwards.
ACCGATGCCGCCGTGGTCGGGCCCGACGTCGACGCAGCCGGACTCTACGTCGGACTCACTCGGGGACGCCACCAGAACACCGCGATCACCGTTGCGCGCGACGACGAGGAGGCGATCGCCAACCTCGGTGCGACCATGATGCGCGGCACTACCGAACTCACCATCCAGGATGCCATGCGTGCCGCGGACGCCGAACTGCAGCGGGCCGCACGGGAGCGCGCGATACAGGCCTCCGCGTCGTGGGCCGCGCCGCGCTCATCACCCTCACGGGGCGGGATCTCGCTCTGATCGGTGGCGGTGCCCCTCACGTGGTACCAGTGGGGAGTGCGCGAGGCTTCCGCATATCTACGGATCCACGTTCCGCAATTATGTGAATAACGGCCTTGACCATCGCTTTACTGGATATTAATATCCAGAATATGAGAACAGAGGCGCCGCTTCTCGCTCCGATCTTTCGGTCGGACGGACAGGCGCGCCTGCTGTCGGCGCTGCTTCTCAGCGCCGACGAGATCAGTCTGACGGAGCTGGCGTTGAGAGCGGGCGTGGCGTACCCGTCGGCGCATCGCGAGGTGGGTCGTCTGCTGGATGCGGGCATCGTCGTGGAGCGACTGGTTGGGCGCACGAGGCTGCTGCGCGCGAACGCGGACAGTCCGCTGGTGCCGCCGCTGCGGGAGATCCTGCTGATCGCGACCGGCCCGGTGGCGCTGCTGTCTGCGGAGTTTGCCGGGATCGAGGGCATCGAGTCCGCGTTCCTGTACGGGTCGTTCGCTGCGCGGATGCAGGGGGTCGAGGGTGCCGCTCCGAACGACATCGACGTGATGGTGATCGGCGCCCCCGACCCTGATCTCGTCTACCAGGCGTGCGACCGAGTGGAGGATGTCGTTCGTCGCCCCGTGAACCCGACGATCCTGAGCCGATCCGAGGCCGGAGCAGACTCGGGCTTTCTCGCTCAGGTGCGGGACGGCGCGGTCGTGCCGATCGTCGGTGAGCTGCCGTGGGCGTGACCTCGCTGACCGCGGCGCAGCAGCAGGCGGTGGATGCTCTCGTCGCGGCCCGGCGCATCGAGAAGGTCCTCCCCGACGCTGGCCGTGCGCGAGCGTTCCTCGCGGCGGCGGCCGATCGGATCAGTCAGCTGCCGTTGCTGACCAGCGTGGGCGTGCGGTACGACATCGCCTACGACGCCGCGCATGATGTGGGTGAGGCGCTGCTCGCGGCGCACGGGTACCGGACTCGGAGCGGCTCGGGTCAGCACGAGGCTCTTGGTCGCTTCCTGCGTGCCGTGCTCGACACTCCGCCCGGAGAGGTGGCGGCGAGACGGTACGACCGGCTGCGCCGCGCGCGAAACCAGAGCCACTACGACGCGAACCCGGTCGGCGCCGCAGAAGCCGACCTCGCCCAGCGCACCGCTCAGGAGCTCTACGAGGCTGCGGTCGCGCGAGGCGTGGAAACGTAGGCGATCAGGCCAGCACTGTTGACTGCCCGAGAAGCAAGGCCAGCCGCAGTCGTTTCCAGCGGGACGACGTTCTCTGCCGCCCCCGCGGGCGGCTCACTTATCGACGCCGAAGATCCGCAGCAGGGCCGCACGAGGAATCATGCGACGCGGACCGAGCGTGACGGTGGGAATCGTCCCACTGTCGATGCCGAGTTTGATCGTGCGGTAGTCAACCCCGACGAGCTGGGCGGCATCCTTCATCGTCAGGGCGAGCGACTCATTCGACTTGTTCATTCTCCATCTCCTTGAGTGTGCGCAGTTCGTGTCAGCGCTTGCGCACAAGATACACCCGGTGCGAGCAATTCGCGACATGGATTGCCCGTGTCGGTGATTCGTGGAAGAGTGTTGGCGTGCCTGATCAGTCCCCGCAGATGAGGCGATACATCACTGATGTGTCGCCTGAGCGGGTGAGCGTCGGCGACGGCGTGAGCATCCCGCGAGGGTGGACCACGGTCATCGAGGGCGATGCCGCGATCCCCGGGACAGCGAAAATCACCGCGGAGTACGACACTTCCCTGAACCGCGCGGTCGTCACAGCCGTGGTCGTCGAACGGGGCGGAGAGGGTGTGGAGATCACCTCCGCGATCCTTCGCGAAGTCAGTGTGCAGTCTGCTCTGCAGGATTCAGGCTTCTTCGTCACACGAATCACCGAGGCCGGCCGAGAGCCGGAAACCGTGCGGGACTATGTGCACCGCGTGATGAACGACGGCGGGCAGGTGGACATGATGCGGCTGTGCACCACCGTCTATCGGGCGGCGTACACCGTCAGCCTGCCCCCGCTGAAGTTCGTCGCAGACCAGGTCGGCATGAGCGTGAGCACCGCAACACGTTGGATGTCGCGCGCGCGCAACGCAGGCCTTGCCGAAGATCTGATCACGCGGGAGACCTACAACCGCATGCAGGCCGATGAGCGCAACGAAGCGCAGCGTCGGGCCTTCCAAAGCGGCCCCGTTGCCCGACCCGGCGGCGGACGCGGTGGCCCGTCGATGGGGATGTAGGTCGACCCTCCACGCCAACGGAAGGAGATGGCGATGAGCGGAGCTCCGGATCCAGCCGATGAGGCGCAGGGACGTGAGAAGAAGCAGCGACGCTCCCGCTCACGCCAGCCGGGCTCTCTTCAGGAGTACCCGACATGTGAGGGCAAGCGGTGGCGGTTCCAGATCTACGTCCCGAAGGACCCCGAGTACCCCGAGCTCGGCTCGCGCCGGCTCACTCGCTCCGGGTTCACGAGCACCGAGGCGGCGAACGACGCCCTGCAGGATGCGCTGAAGCAGCGCAAGCAGAACGACAAGTTCTCCGGTCAGGTGCCGCTCATCGGCCCGTACGCCGACGAATGGGTGGCCGGGCTGAAGCTCGCGGACTCGACGATCGCGGGCTACAAGAAGATCATCCGCAACCACATCACCCCGCAGTTGGGAGACATCCGGCTCGACAAGCTCACCGCCACCCGGGTTGCGCGGCACTACCGTGACCTCGAGAAGCACGGTCGCGCCGACAAGCTCGGCAAAGGTCAGCCGCTCTCGGCCAACAGCGTCCACAAGATTCACGTGGTCCTCGGCGCGATCCTCGACGCCGCGATCGAGGACGGGCACCTCACGGTGAACCCGACGAAGAAGAAGCGCACCGTGAAGGCGCCGACCTCGAGCGAGGTCCGGGCGCAGAAGCCCGAGATCGCCACGTGGACCGCGGAACAGCTGTCCACGTTCCTCGCCTGGGACCGTGACGTGCTCGAGGACGAACTGTTCCCACTGTGGCGACTCATCGCCTTCTCCGGCATGCGCCGTGGCGAGGCGCTTGCGCTGAGGTGGAACGACATCAACACCAAGACCATGCGCATCAGCATCCGTCGCGCGGTAAACACGGAGAACTGGTCGCAGACCAAGACCACCAAGACCGGCAGCGCCCGCGTCATCGACATGGATGCGGAGACACTGAAGGTGCTCGCCGCCTACAAGGTCGCTCGCGCCGAACTGTCGTTCGAGCTGGCAAAGGCCGATGCCTTCGTCTTCTCAGACGACGACGGCAGACTGCGATCGCCCGACGCGATGACGAGCCGATGGGATCGCCGCCTCAAGTCGGCCACGGCCACCTTCGAGAGCCTCACCCGCGTCACACTCAAGGGGCTTCGGCACACGCACGCGACCCTGCTGCTCGAACTCGGAGAGCACCCCAAGGTCGTGCAGGAGCGCCTCGGGCACTCCACGATCACCACGACGATGAACATCTACAGCCACGTCACCCCGACCATGCAGAGGTCGGCGGTCGACCGCTTCGCGGCCCATCTCGGAAAGGCCTAGCACTTTTTCTAGCACTTCGACCAAGAATGGCCTCTGACCGGAACTATGAAATCCCAGGTCAGGGGCCATTCTTACTTTGTGCGCGAGGGGGGACTTGAACCCCCACGCCCTATACGGGCACTAGCACCTCAAGCTAGCGCGTCTACCTATTCCGCCACCCGCGCAGGTGGTTTTCGGTTTCGCAACCGAAGATCGACAGTACCAGATTCCGAGCCAGACGCGGAATCGGGGCCGGGCTCATCCCGCCGAGACACCGAAGAGCAGACCGAGCACGTACGTCACCGCCGCCGCCCCGAAACCGATCGCCAGCTGCCGCAGCCCTCGCCGCAGCGGCGGCGCACCCGACAGCAGGCCCACCATCGCTCCCGTGCCCAGCAGCGCCGTCCCGACGAGCACGAGGGCCAGGACGACGGCGGGGAGCCCGCTGAGCCCGAAGATCCAGGGCAGCACCGGGATGATCGCGCCGGACGCGAAGAAGAGGAAGCTCGACCCGGCGGCGCCCAGAGCACTGCCGACCACTTCGTGATCGGCTCCGGCGGCGCGGTGCAAGCGGTACGGCTCACTGCGGTCGGCGGCCTGCGCGGCCTCGACGATCTGGCGCGCACGCTCCTCGGCGTCGCGTTCACCGACACCCCGCGCACGGTAGACCAGAGCGAGCTCGTTGGCATCGAGGTCGAGGTCCGGCAGCACATGGTCGGCGTAGTCACTCGGCTCCGTGGCATCCAGCAGTTCCCGCTGTGAGCGCACCGACACGTACTCCCCCGCCCCCATGGACAGGGCGCCGGCGAGAAGGCCGGCGACGCCGCTGAACAGCACGAACTGCGCCCCCACGCCGGTGGCGCCGATGCCCATCACGAGAGCGAGGTTGGAGACGAGGCCGTCGTTGGCGCCGAACACCGCGGCGCGGAACGTGCCGGACAATCGCCGCCGCCCGCGCGCGGCCAGACCTCGCACGACCTCACGATGGATCTTCTCGTCAGCGACCATGCGTGCCGTCGCGAACGGCTCGCTCTCGTACGGCGAGCGCCCTTCCGCGTTCTGGGCCAGAGCGAGCACGAAGATGGAGCCGAACCGCCGAGCCATCCATCCCAGCAGGAGGGAGCCGAGGCCCGGAGAGGGCAGGCGCGACGGTTCGCCGCCGAGCAGTTCGAGCCAGTGCGCCTCGTGGCGCCCCTCGGCGTCGGCCAGGGCCAGCAGGATCTCGCGCTCCTCGCCTTCGCGGCGCTGCGCGAGGTCGCGGTACACCTGCGCTTCCGCGCGTTCGTCGGCGAGGTAGCGCGCCCAACGGCGGCGGTCACGAGGCGTGGGAACGGGCTGCGCGGTCACGGGAGTTCACGCTAGCCGCGCGTGGTGCCGGGTGACTCCCGATCGCCGGGATTGCCAGCATTTCGGACGTCCGAACCCCGCGCGATCTCGGCCAGGAGTCCGCGCTCGCCGCGGCGCATCACGATCGCGTGCGCGGCAGCGAACGCGGGCCGCAGAACGGGGCTCGCCACCCGCATCCACCGGCGGACGAGGGCCACCTCCCACACCCACGTGAGCCCCGTCCGCGCACCGGCGGCGCCGCCTTCGGGCGTGAGCCGGAGACTCCCCCGACCGGCCAGGTCGCCCGTGCTCGCGGCCGCCAACAGTCGGGGCGGCGTAGCGGCGGTGATCGTGAGCGCGACCCGCAGACGATACCCCCACGGGCTGCGCACCTGCAGCCGCACGACGTCGCCGGGCGTGGGCAGGTGGGGCTGGGGCTCGACGCGGACGGCCGGCCACCACGCGACGACGCCCGTCGTCAGACTCCGCTCGCACAGGCGCCAGCACTCCTCGGCGGACACCGGCACGAGCCAGTGCGAAGTGAAGGCGTACTCCCGCGACATGCGCGCGAGTGTAGCCGTCGCCGAGGCTCGATCAGGAGCGCACGCGCGAGCGCAGCACCTCGATCCGCGCTTGCAGTTGTGCCACCGTCGCTCGCGCGACCTCGGGTCCCCCGCAGATCCGGCGGAGTTCCGCGTGCACGGCCCCGTGCGGCTCTCCGCTCTGGCGCGCGTAGAGACCGACGAGGCTGTTGAGCAGCTGACGCTGTTCGCGCAGCGTGCGGTGCAGCGCCGGCGGCAGTGTCGACTCGGCATCCGGTGCCTCGGTGACCGCCGCACCCTCCTTCGCCTCGCGGGCGCGGCGGTGCCGGCTCTGGCGGGACTGGCGCTGCATGAGCAGTTCGTGGACGTGCTCGGGCTCGAGCAGTCCCGGAAGGCCCAGGAACTCCTCCTCCTCGGGCGTTCCCGGCACCGCCAGCTGACCGAACTCCTTGCCGTCGTAGAGCACACGGTCGAAGTGGGCGACCGAACCGAGCGCCTGATAGGAGAACTCCTGCTCGAGTTCGTCGGAGGCCTTGTCCTCTCGTTCCGCCTCGGCGAGCAAGGTGTCTTCGAGCCCGTCGTCGTCGCCGCCCTCGCGGTCGAGGGCGTGGTCGCGCTCGCGCTCCATCTCCCCGGCGAGCGTGAGCAGCACCGGCACGTTGGGAAGGAAGACGGATGCCGACTCGCCCCGGCGCCTGGCCCGCACGAAGCGGCCGATCGCCTGCGCGAAGAACAGCGGCGTCGACGCGCTCGTGGCATAGACACCGACCGCGAGGCGAGGAACGTCGACGCCTTCGGACACCATGCGCACGGCGACCATCCAACGGGTCGTCGCCGTGCCGAACGTCTCGATGCGGCCCGAGGCGGCCTTGTCGTCGGAGAGCACGACGGTCGGCGCCTCGCCGGTGATCTCGCGCAGGATCGCGGCGTACGCGCGCGCCGCCGTCTGATCCGTGGCGATCACCAGTCCCCCGGCATCCGGGACGTCCTGGCGCACCTCGCTCAGCCGGCGGTCGGCGCTGCGGAGCACGGCGGGGATCCAGTCGCCCTCCGGATCGAGGGCGGTGCGCCAGGCTTGGGCGGTCACGTCCTTGGTGTTGTCCTGACCGAGGTGGGCTTCCAGCTCGTCGCCGGCCTTCGTGCGCCAGCGCATCTTGCCGGCGTAGACGAGGAACAGCACGGGACGCACGACGCCGTCCGCGAGCGCGCGCCCGTAGCCGTAGTTGTAGTCGGTGCGCGAGAGGCGGATGCCCTTCTCGTTCGGGTGGTACTCGACGAACGGGATCGGTGCCGTGTCGCTGCGAAACGGTGTGCCCGACAGCAGGAGGCGGCGCGTCGCGCGACCGTATGCCTCGCGCAGCGCATCGCCCCAGCTGAGCGCGTCACCGCCGTGGTGCACCTCGTCGAGGATCACGAGCGTGCGCGCGTCCATCGTCAGACGTTGATGCACCGACGCCTTCACGGCGACCTGAGCGTAGGTGACGGCGACGCCGTGGAAATGACGAGCGGGCGCGCTCTGACGGTTGGTGAACCGCGGGTCGAGTCGGATGCCGACACGAGCTGCCGCATCTGCCCACTGGGTCTTCAGGTGCTCGGTGGGCGCGACCACGACGAGGCGGTCCACGATGCCGCGGCGCAGCAGTTCACTCGCCAGACGCAGCGCGAAGGTCGTCTTGCCGGCGCCCGGGGTCGCGGCGGCGAGGAAGTCGCGTGGGCCGGAACCCACGCCGTCTGGTCCGTCGGCGGAGAAGTACGCCTCGAGCGCTTCGGCCTGCCACGCGCGGAGATTCTGCGCCGTTCCCCAGGGGGCGCGCTGCGGGAAGGCGGGCGAAAGGTGTTCGGCGGCGAAGCTGCCGAAGTGCTCCTGTCCTCGCTCGTCCGTCCCGTCCACGACTGACCACCCTAAACGACGCCTCCCCCACGGCGGCTCTCTGCGGGAAGGCCTCTGGCCGGTAGCCTCGAAGAAGACCACGAGTCAGGAGAGTCATGCGCAGGAACGAAGCCACCCCCGACGAGCACCGTTCGCCGTACATCCCCAACGAGAGCGCGCACCCCTGGCGTCGCATGGTCTCGATCGGCGACTCCTTCACCGAAGGCATCGGCGACCCCATTCCCGGCACGGCCGACGACCATCGGGGGTGGGCCGACCGCGTCGCCGAGGTGCTCGCCGCCCAGGTGGACGATTTCGCCTACGCCAACCTCGCCGTCCGGGGCAAGCTGATCGCGCAGATCATGGCCGATCAGGTCGAGCCCGCGCTCGCACTCAACCCCGACCTCATCACGTTCTCCGCCGGCGGAAACGACGTCCTGCGTCCCAACGGAGACCCGGACGCCGTGGCGCAGCAGTTCGAGGATGCCGTCGCCCGGCTGAGTTCGCAGGGTGCGACGCTTCTCGTCTTCACCGGTGTGGACACCGAGTTCACGCCGGTGTTCCGCGGCATCCGCGGGCGCGTCGCCATCTACAACGAGAATATCCGGGCGATCGCCGACCGCTACGACTGCATCGTGGCTGACCAGTGGGCGCTGAAGGAGGTGCAGGACATGCGATTCTTCGACGACGATCGCCTGCACTACAACGCGCTCGGCCATCACGAGATCGCCCGCATGGTGCTGCGTGCGCTCAACGTGCCGAACGAACTGCAGCCGATGCAGCCCGACCCCCTGCCGCAGCTCACCTGGCGCGAGGCGCGCACCAACGACCTCGTCTGGGCGCGCACGCACTTCGTTCCCTGGGTGCTGCGTCGCCTTCGCCATCAGTCCTCGGGCGACAACATCACCGCGAAGCGCCCCGAGCCGCTGCCGGTCACCGTCGAGGCTCCGGCCCGCGACCGCACCGCGGGCCCCGGTCGGCAGGCTTAGCGCAGGGCCCAGAGCGCCACGGCCGCGGCCGCCGCGACGTTGAGGGAGTCGACGCCGCCGGTCATCGGGATCGTGACGACCGTGTCGGCCGCGGCCAGCGCGCGCCGCGAGAGCCCGTCGCCTTCGGCGCCCATGAGCAGCGCGACCTGCGGCGGACGAGCGGCGGCGAACGCGTCGAGGGCGACCGCATCGTCGGCGAGCGCGAGGGCGGCCAGGTGGAGCCCGGCATCGTGCAGCAGGTCGCGGCCCGCGCTCCAGCCCCCGTCCGCCTCGTCGGGCAGACGGGTCCACGGCACCTGGAACACCGTCCCCATGCTGACGCGAACGCTCCGACGGTAGAGCGGGTCGGCGCAGCGCTGCGTGACCAGCACGGCGTCGGCGCCGAGCCCGGCGGCCGCGCGGAACGCCGCGCCGACATTGGTGTGGTCGACGATGTCCTCCAGGACGAGAACCAGGCGCGCACCGGCGACGGCCTCCTCGACGGGCGGCAGAGACGGCCGGTGCATCGCCGCGAGTGCTCCGCGGTGCACGGCGTAGCCGGTGAGTCGCTCGGCCACGTCGTCGTCGACCAGGTAGACGGGGGCGTCACCGGCGAGGTGCGCCGTATCGTCCAGCCACTTCTGCTGCACCAGCAGGGATCGTGGCCGGTGGCCCGCGGCGACGGCGCGGGCGATCACCTTCGACGACTCGGCGATGTACAGACCGCCCGCGGGCTCCAGCACACGCCGCAGGGCGACGTCGGTCAGGTCGCGGTAGTCCGCGAGACGGTCATCGGTCGGATCGTCGATGCGCACGACAGGCATCCGTCCATGCTGTCACGCCGCGCGCGGGTGCAGCGGGCCACGGCGTAACCTCCGCGAAAAGCGGGGCGCGTAGTCTCGAGGTGGGATCGATGGAGGGAGGACGCCATGTCGACGCTGCTGGATCACTCGCACGAGGCCGTACCGCACCTCGATCCGGAGACCGCGGATGCCGTCGAGCGCGCTGTGGATGCCCTCTCGGGTCGGCGCATCGCAGTGCTCACCGGCGCGGGTGTGTCGACGGACTCCGGCATTCCCGACTACCGCGGCAAGGGCGCTCCCACACGCACCCCGATGACGGCGCAGCAGTTCCTCTCCAGTGCGTCCTCTCGCCGACGGTACTGGGTCGGCAGTCACCTGGGATGGCGCGCTTTCGCCGCCGCGCAGCCGAACGACGGCCATCTCGCCCTCGCCGAGCTGGAGAGCCGCGGTATCGCGAGCGGGGTCATCACCCAGAACGTGGACGGCCTGCACGTGCGCGCGGGCAGCCGCCGTGTCGTCGAACTGCACGGCACGATGCGCCGCGTGCTCTGCACGCACTGCGGGCAGGTGTTCGATCGCCGCGACCTGGCGGCGCGCGTCGAGGCGGACAACCCCTGGATCACGGTGCCGGATGCCGTCGAGCTCGGCCCCGACGGCGACGTCCTCCCCTCCTCGAGCGACGGCTTCGTCGTGCCGGATTGCAGCGTGTGCCACGGGATGCTCAAGCCCGACGTCGTCTTCTTCGGCGAGTACATCCCCGTCGCCAAGTTCACCGAGGCCGAGCAGCTGGTACAGACCAGCGAGGCCCTCGTCATCGCCGGCTCGTCTCTCGTCGTCAACTCCGGCATCCGACTGCTCGAGCGCGCCCGACGTCGCAAGCTCCCGGTCGTGATCGTCAACCGCGGCCAGACACGCGGCGATGCGCGGGCGACGGTCAAGATCGACGCGGGCACGACCGAGGTGCTGCGCGCGTTCGCCCGCGCGCTGCCGGCGGCGCGCTGAACCCACGCCGACCTCGCCTAGGCTCGAAGCGTGACGACCCTCATCCTCGTGCGCCACGGCGAGACCGACTGGAACGCGACGAGACGCATCCAGGGCTCCACCGACATCCCCCTCAACGACACCGGCCGCGCTCAGGCGCGAGAGGTCGCCGAGCGACTTCAGCAGGAGCTCTCGGCGGTCGGGCCCGTGGTCGTCGCCTCGAGCGACCTGTCGCGCGCCGTCGAGACCGCTCGGATCATCGCCGCCACTCTGGCAGTGCCGGCGCCGCGAACCTACCGGCAGCTGCGCGAACGTTCGTACGGCATCGCCGAGGGCGCGAGCGTCGAGGAGTTCCGCGACCGGTGGGGATCGTGGGCCGAGGCAGAGGTGCCGGAGGCGGAGACCTGGCCGCAGGTGCGCCGCCGCGCGCTCGCGGGTCTCCAGCGCGCCGTCCGGGACGCCCGCCGCGACGCCGCACCGCAGGCGCCCACCGTGGTCGTCGTCTCCCACGGCGCCCTCATCCGCGAGGTCATCCGGCACGCGTCTGCCGGTGCGTTCCCGCTCGAGGGCGAGCGTCTGGCCAACGCGTCCACGCATCGCTTCCTCGTGGAGCGCGACCGTCTCAGCGTGCAGTCCTACGCCGCGATCCCGATGACCTGACCTGCGCGCGATCGCTCCGTGGATGCCGCGGCATCACATTCCGCGGGCGAGGAGGGTGCGGGCGTGACGCAGCACCGGTTCGTCGATCATCCGACCACGGAACGCGAAGGCGCCACGCTCGCCGACGGCGGCATCCAGCACGTCGCGGGCCCAGGTGAGCGTATCGGGGTCGGGCCGGTAGGCGGCCCGGATCGTCGGGACCTGCGCCGGATGAATGCACGCGGTGGCCCGAAAGCCGCTCGCGGCGGCATCCCGCGCCTCCTTCGCCAGCCCCTTCTCGTCGGCGATGTCGAGGTGCACCGCGTCGATCGCCGCGATACCCGCCGCTCCCGCCGCCAGCAGAAGACGCGAACGGGCGGCACGTGCGACATCGCGGTAGCGCCCCTTCGGCGTGCGACTGGATGTCCCTCCGAGCGAAGCGACGAGGTCCTCCGCGCCCCACATGAGGGCGACGACGTTGTCCTGAGCGGCGATCTTCTCGGCCGCGACGATGCCGCGAGCGGTCTCGCACAGCGCGATGACGTCGAACCGCGGGTCGATGCGGGAGATCGCCGTCGCCGATTCCGCCTTGGCGACCATCACGCGGCGGTAATCGGTCTGCGAGAGCGAGGCGAGGTCGGAGACGATCTCGGCGGACCCGAGGGCATTCACTCGGACGATGACGCGCTCGGGGTCGAGCTGTGAGTCGATCAGCGCGACCCTCGCCGCCACCTTGTCGGCGGGTGCGACAGCGTCTTCGAGGTCGAGGATGACGCCATCGGCGCGATCGAGGGCCTTCTCGAAGCGTTCCGGACGATCAGCCGGGCAGAACAGCAGAGCGGGTCCGAGGGTGAAGTCGGCGGTCATGCGTTCACGCTACCGGGCCGGTCGCGCGCCCGATCCGAGGCTGGTCAGTCCGAGGGCACGAGCGATCAGGAGGAGCTGCACCTCGGTGGTCCCCTCGCCGATCTCGAGGATCTTCGCATCGCGGTAGTGGCGCGCGACGGGGTACTCGTTCATGAAGCCGTTGCCACCGAAGATCTGCGTCGCATCCCTCGCATTGTCCATCGCCGCCTCCCCCGCCGTGAGCTTGGCCAGCGCGGCAGCAGTCGCGAAGGGCCGTCCGGCATCACGCAGGCGCACGGCGTGCAGCCACGCCAGGCGCGACAGATGCACGCGCTGCTGCATCCGTGCCAGCAGGAACTGGATCGACTGGCGCGAACCCAGCGGTTCGGCGAACACGATGCGACTGCCGGCGTAGTCCAGCGCCGCCTCCAGACAGCCCTCCGCCGCGCCGGTGGCCAGAGCCGCGATGGCGATGCGGCCCTCGTCGAGGATGCTGAGGAAGTTGGCGAAGCCGCGGCCGCGCTCGCCGAGCAGGTTCTCCGCCGGGACGCGGGCGCCCGAGAAGCTCAGCGGATGGGTGTCGGACGCGTGCCACCCCACTTTGTCGTACGCCGGGCCCACCGTGAAGCCGGGGGTTCCGGAGGGCACGATGATCGTGGAGATCTCTTTGCGCGCGCCGCTGTGGCCGGTCACCGCCGTGACGGTGACGAAGCGCGTGATGGCCGTGCCGGAGTTCGTGATGAACTGCTTGGCTCCATCGATGACCCACTCGCCGCCTTCGAGACGAGCGGTGGTGCGGGTCGCGCCGGCATCCGATCCTGCTTCGGGTTCGGTGAGACCGAATCCGGCGAGCGCACGCCCGGCCAGCAGGTCGGGAAGGAGCGCCTTTCGCTGTCTGTCGCTGCCGAAACGGTACACGGGCATGGCGCCGAGGCTGACGCCGGCCTCGAGCGTGATCGCGATCGACTGGTCGACGCGGGCCAGGGCCTCGATCGCGAGCCCGAGCGCGGTGTAGTCGCCGCCCTGGCCGCCGACGTCTTCGGGGAAAGGGAGTCCGAACAGCCCCATCTCCCCCATCTCGGCGACGATGTCCAGCGGCAGGGTCTTGGTGCGGTCGGCTTCATAGGCCTGCGGTGCGACTCGCTCGTCGGCGAAGGCACGGACCATCCCCGCCAACTCCCGCTCTTCGTCGCTCAATCCGTAGTCGTGGGGGTCGAGGATCGCCATGCCATCTCCTTCGATGTCGCGTAACGGCTCGCGCGCGCGTGGCGAACGGACGAGCGTGTGGGTTAGTGTTCATTAACCCACCGGTTCAGGTTATCGAGGATTAACTGGAATGACAACGCACTCCCGGGCATCGCGCACCACTCGCGAGCGCGCCAAGGCGGAGCGTGCGGACGCACTCGTCGAGGCGGCAGCACGCCTGTTCGCCCAGCACGGGTTCGACGGCGTGAGCCTCGAAGAGCTCGGCTCGGCCATCGGCGTCAGCGGGCCCGCCGTCTACCGCCACTTCGACAGCAAGCGCGCGCTCCTCGGCGCCATCCTCCTGCGAGCCAGCGACGATCTGCTCACCGGCGGTCGCCGCGTGACGGCGGCAGGGTACGACGCCCAGCGCTGCCTCCGTGAGCTCGTCGATTTCCACGTCGACTTCGCAGTGCGAGGCGCCGATGTCATCCGCGTGCAGGACCGTGACCTCACCCGATTGAGCGATGAGGATCGCGGCACCGTCCGCCGACTGCAGCGCGAGTACATGGAGTTGTGGGTCGACGTGCTCCGCGCCGTGCACCCGGACCGCGGCGACACCGACCTGCGCGTCCGGGCCCACGCGGGGTTCGGGCTGATCAACTCCACCCCCTACGTCGTGCGCACACGTCGGGAGGTGGCGGTGGATGCCGAGACGGACGCACTCCTGCGTCAGATCCTCTCCGAGATGGCTTACGCAGCACTCGCCAGCCCCTGAACCGCGCGACACCGCTCACCCGAACAGCAGCGCACGCCCCGGCTCGCGCAGGATGTCACCGACCGCCGTCAGGAAACGCGACGCCTGCTGACCGTCCACCAGCCGGTGGTCGAATGACAGGCTCAGCGTCATCACGTCACGCAGCACGATGTCGCCCTCGTGCTCCCAGGGCCGACGGCGTACCGACCCCAGACCGAGAATGCCGGCCTCGCCGGGGTTGAGGATGGGCGTACCTGCGTCGATCCCGAAGACGCCGAAGTTGGTGATGGAGAACGTCCCGCCGCTGAGGGCGGACGGGCTCGTGCGTCCCGAACGCGCGGTCTCCGCCAGACGACCGATCTCATCGGCGAGCTCGATCAGACTGAGGCTGTCGGCGTCGGCGACGTGCGGGACGACGAGGCCGCGCTCCGTGGCGGCGGCGATGCCGAGGTTGACGTAGTGGTACTGCACGATCTCACCGGCCTCCTCGTCCCACGCGGCGTTCAACGTCGGCTCGGCACGCAGCGCCAGACACACGGCCTTCGCCGCCACCGCCATGATGCCGACGCGGTGACCGTCCAGTCGCCGGTCGGTGCGCAGGCTCGCGACGAACCGCGTCGCCTCCGTGACATCGACCTCCAGGAACGTCGTGACATGCGGGGCGGTGAAGGCGCTGCGCACCATCGCCGCGGCCGTGTGCTTGCGGACGCCGCGGATCGGCAGGCGCGTCTCCCGGTCTCCGGCCGCCCGTCCGGCCCCAGCGGGCGGCACCCGCTGCGCATCAGCCGGCGACGCGCCCGGTGCGCTCAGGGTGCGACCGGCGAGGAACTGGTCGATGTCGTCGCGTCGGATGATCCCGGTGACCCCGGATGCCTCGACGAGCGCCAGGTCGACGCCGCGCTCACGTGCATAGGCGCGCACCGGCGGAGTCGAGCGCGGACGCTCATCACCTACGTCATCCCTCAGCGGCGTCACCACGTCATGCGGGGCGTCGTGCATGACCTGTGCGGCGGCCGTCTGGGTGACCTGGAGCTCGTCGGGGCGCGCGCCCGCGCGGGCGCGGCGCTGCGGGCGTCCCGTGCCGCGTGGCGCAGCGCCGTATCCGACGAGGTTCGGCAGCGGGGGCTCGGGCTCCGCTCGCCCGGCGCCCGCGGGCCCCGGCTCGGGCGCGGCACCGGGTGTCGACGCGGGAGCCTCGACCTCGAACGCGATCAGAGGAGAGCCCACCTCCACGACGTCGCCGGCGGCGGCGTGGAGCGCGCTCACGGTGCCGGCGAAGGGCGAGGGCAGCTCGACGATCGCCTTGGCGGTCTCGACTTCGGCGATGGGCTGATTCAGACGCACGTCATCGCCCTGGGCGACGAGCCACTGCACGATCTCCGCTTCGGGCAGCCCCTCGCCGAGGTCGGGAAGGAGGAACTCCGCGATCATCGTTCCACCCCTGCCGCCGACGTGAGGCTGTTCGGCCGGTCGAGAACGCGATCGACGGCGTCGAGGATCCGATCGAGGTCGGGCAGGTGGTGCTTTTCCAGCTTGGCCGGCGGATACGGGATGTCGTGTCCCGTCACACGCTGCGGAGGCGCTTCGAGATAGTGGAAGCACTGCTCGGTGATACTGGCGATGACCTCGGCGCCCACGCCGGCCTCACCACCGGCCTCATGCGTGACCACGACGCGACCCGTCTTGCGGACGGATGCCGCGACCGTGCGGTAGTCGACGGGTGAGAGCGAACGCAGGTCGATGACCTCGATGGAGATGCCGTCGTCCTCGGCGGCGAGCGCGGCATCCAGCGCCGTCGCCACCTGCGCGCCGTAGGCGATCAGCGTGACGTCGGAACCTTCTCGCTCGACGCGCGCGAGACCCATGGGAGCGGCATCGGCCACGTCGCCGTCGAGATCGACCTCGCCCTTCGTGTGATACAGCCGCTTGGGCTCGAAGAAGACCACCGGATCGTCACTCGCGATCGCCTGCTGCAGCATGGTGTACGCATCCTGGGGATTCGAGACGGCCACCACGCGCAGCCCCGCCGTGTGCACGAAGTACGCCTCGGGCGACTCCGAGTGGTGCTCGACGGCGCCGACGCCTCCCGCCCAGGGGATGCGGATGGTCAGCGGCATGTGAACGCGCCCGCGCGTGCGGTAGTGCAGCTTGGCCACCTGACAGACGATCTGGTCGAAGGCCGGGTACACGAACCCGTCGAACTGGATCTCAACGACGGGGCGGAACCCGCGCATCGCGAGTCCGACCGCCGTGCCGACGATGCCGGACTCTGCGAGCGGGGTGTCGATGACGCGCGTGGGGCCGAACTCATCGAGGAGGCCGTCGGTGATGCGGAACACGCCGCCGAGGCGGCCGATGTCCTCGCCCATGACGATCACGCGCTCATCGGCCGCCATGGCCCGGTGCAGGCCCGCCGTCAGCGCCGCGCCCATCGTCAGCGACGTCATCGCGCACTCCCCGCGTCGGCGGCGAACGAGTCCAGATACGCCGCAAAACGCGCGCGCTGATGCTCGAGGCCGGTGTGCGGTTCGCAGTACACGTCATCGAAAACCTCGATCGCCGGCCGGGTGCGCGCCGTGAGCACCGCCTCACGCATCTGCGCGGCGAGCCCGTCGGCCTCCCTCCCGATCGCGGCGATCGTCTCATCGTCGAGGTCACCGGCGGCGCGCAGGAACGCCTCCAGGCGCGTCAGCGGGTCGCGCGCCCGCCACGCCTCGAGTTCTTCGCGGTCCCGGTAGCGCGTGGGGTCGTCCGAGGTGGTGTGGGGACCCATGCGATACGTCACGGCCTCGAGGAACACGGGACCTCCACCGCGACGGGCGTGCTCCAGCGCCCAGCGCATCGCCGCTGTGCACGCCAGCACATCGTTGCCATCCACCCGCATGCTGGGGATGCCGAAGCCGGGGGCGCGACCCGCGATCGGGAAGCGCGACTGCACCGCGACCGGCTCGGAGATCGCCCACTGGTTGTTCGAGCAGACAAAGACGACGGGGGCCGTGAACGACGACGCGAACACCATCGCCTCGTTGACATCGCCCTGGCTTGACGCTCCGTCGCCGAAGTAGGTCACCGCCACCTGATCGCCACCATCGCGCTGGATACCCATCGCGTATCCGACGGCATGGAGGGTCTGGGCGCCGATGATGATCTGCGGTGATGCCAGGCGGAGCTCGAAGGGGTCGTACGTGGAGTGCACCTCGCCGCGCCAGGCGAGAACGAGGTCGGCGGGCACTCCGCCGCGAAGGATCGCGATGCTCAGCTCGCGGTAGCTCGGAAAGAGGAAGTCGTCGGCGCGGCAGGCGCGCGCCGTCCCGACGGCGATCGCCTCCTGTCCCTGAGCGGGCGCCCACAGTCCGAGGTGACCCTGGCGCTGGAGCGCCACACCCTCGGCATCCATCCGGCGCGCGATCGCCATATCGCGGTACAGACTGCGCAGCGCGGCGCCGTCCAGGTCCTCGACCCAGGGGTCCAGCCGCGCGTCCGCGATGCGGCACCCGTCGGGGGTCAGCAGTCGCGCCGTGTCGTCGAGCGCGGTCATCGCTTCGTCTGTCGTCAGGGTGTACATCGTCGTCATCCCTCTCTGGCTCAGCCGCTGTCTTGTGGACCGCGGCGGCCGCCCGGGCCGGCCTCGTCGCCGGTTGCGTGGAAGATTACGTCGAACTGGCACCTAGCTCAAGCATCTTTGCTCGCACTGATCATGTTGCCCATGTGGCACCGGCTGCTGCTGGTACAGTTGGGCAGTATGGGACCTCTTGACCGCGTCGACCTCGACTTGTTGAACGCGCTCGCCGACGATCACCGCGCCACGGTCGTGGCGCTCGCCGAACGGCTCGGGCTGTCCCGCAACACCGTGCAGGCGCGGCTGGCGCGCCTGGAGCGCGGCGGCGTCTTCCAGTCGTTCGAACGGGCCATCCCCCCGCTCGCACTGGGCCTGCCGATCGAAGCGATGGTGAGCGTCACCGTGCGCCAGGCGGAGTTGCCTCGCATCACGCAGGCGATCGCGACGCTCCCCGAGGTGGTGCAGGCCTACGGCATGAGCGGGCAGGTCGACCTGCTGGTGCGCGTCGCTGCGCGCGACACCCAGCACCTGTTCGACGTCGACGCGCGGATCCTCGCGATCGACGGGGTCGAACGCACCGAAACGTCGTTGGTCATGGGCGAAGTGATCGGATATCGGATCCGCCCACTCCTGGAGTCGGCACGGGAGGACGCGATCCGCTGACCTCGCCGGGCGAGAACTCGGGCGTCGGCGGCAGCACGGCATCCGCCGCAAGCGGGGCGCGAGGTGCGGCGCCGGCATCCATTCGCACGAGCACCACCCCCGCCAACAGCACCGCACCGCCGATGATCTGGACCGGCGATGGGGCCTCGCCGAGGAGGAGCCAGGCGAAGCCGAGCGCGAAGAGCACTTCGCTGAGGCCGATGAACGACGCCAATCGAGCGCCTACGCGAGGCACGGCCATGACCCCGAAGGCATAGCCGAGGGTCGTTCCGACGGCTCCGACCCACCCGAGGGCGAGGATGCCGGGAACATCGATCCCTCGGAACGTGAGCGTGACGGCCGGCGCGGACAGGGGCATCGCACCGACGACCGCCAGCAGGAGCACGAGACCGGCCCCGACCATCAGCCCGCCGGCGGCCAGCGCGAGCGGAGGCAGGTCGTCGCCGGTGCGCTCGCTCATCACGAAATAGACACAGACGCAGAGTGCCGCGCCCAGGGCCAGCAGCGTGCCCAGCAGGTCGAATCGGGCGCCGGTGACGTCGACGACGAGCACGAGTCCCACGATCGCGACGACGGATCCGATGATCACGAGTCGCGACGGGGCGCGTCGCGTACGGATCCAGACGAATCCGACGAGCATCACCGGCGCGAGGTACTGGATGAGAAGCGCGACGGCGACGGGCATGCGCTGCATCGCGGAGAAGAACAGCAGCTGACACCCCAGCACCGGGATGAGCCCGAACGCGACGAGCGAGAGGGCGTGCCGGCGGAGGAATCCGCGCTCACGCCGCGCCGCACGCACGAGAGCGGGCGACAGGATCAGCGCGGCGAGTCCCATGCGCACGACCAGCGCCGCCGAGAGCGACCACCCGGCCTCGAGCAGCGGCTTGACCAGCGGTCCGCTCGAAGAGAAGGCGAGGGCCGAGACGACGGCCATGACGATCCCCGTCGTGCGGGCGGATGAAGCGGTGCGAGACACCGGCGGTCCTCGGGTTCGAGTGCGGGCTGTCATGACTGAACAGCGAATACACTGGTGACACTATCGCCCGGCGAGGTCAGGAGTCAACGTGGTCTTCATCCATGACACCCAAATGTCTCTGCGTGCCGCCGCAGCCCTGGTCAACACCCTGCCGGACACCGACACATCCGGCGTCGACCGCCTCCAGACGCAGGCGGATCTGGCAGCCTACCTCGCCGAGTTCTCCTACACCGGAGCCTTCCGCCGAGATGCCGCCGAGCTCACCGCCGTCCGCGCGAACCGCTCGCGCCTTCGGGCGCTGTGGGACGTCGATCGCGACCGCGCCGTGCCGCTCGTCAACGCGATGCTGCGCGATGGTCGGGCACTGCCCCAACTCGTCATCCACGATCAGTTCGATTGGCACATCCATGCCACGGCGCCCGACGCCCCCCTGGCGATGCGCATGCTCGTGGAATCGGCGATGGCGTTCGTCGACGTCATCCGCTCCGATGCGTGGGATCGCGTCCGCGTCTGCGCGGCGGACGACTGCGAGTCGGTCTATGTCGACTTCTCGAAGAACGGTTCGAAGCGCTACTGCGACACCGGAAACTGCGGCAACCGCATGAACGTCAACGCGTACCGTCGCCGGAAGGCGCGAGAAAAAGCCTGACCGCCTCTGCGGCCACCTGCGGAGTCTCGTAGTGGATGAGGTGGCCGACCGCGGGGATCTCGACCAGCTCGGCGTCGGGGAACATCCCTTGCAGCCGCCGCTCGGCCTCGATCGGCGTGATGTCGTCCTTTTCCGCGGCGATCAGCAGCGTCGGCTGCGCGATCGCCGGTGCGAAGCGGCGGACGTCGTTCGAGACGGAGGTGACGAAACCCTCGTACAGCACGTCACGATCGTGGAAGAGGGAGAAGTAGGTGTCGTGCTGGTCGTGGATGAAGCGGCGCAGCAGCGGGTCACGGGTCTTGGCCATCGAGACGCTCATCACGCGGACGATCATGCGGTTTCGCAGGAGCGCGTCACCGATCCGCTTCGGCAGCTTCGCGCCGAGGCGGTAGTAGAGCACCGCCAGTCGCGTGAGGACGCCGCGCGGCCCCTCCAGTGCCGGGGCACCGATCGGGTTGACGAGGATCACGCGCGGGGTCTGCAGTCCTGCGGCGACCGCCGCGGCGACGACGATCGACCCGAAGGAGTGCCCCAGCACGACGGCTCCCGGCGCCACGGCATCCACGAAGACGCGCAGCCACTGCGCGTAGGCGTCGAGTGTGTGCTCCACTCCCGGAAGCGGTGGCGTCTCACCGAACCCGGGGAGGTCGGGCGAGATGACGCGGATGCCGTCGAGGTAGGCCACGACCGGCTCCAGTCCGTGGTGGTCACCGCGGTATCCGTGCACGGCGACGAGCGTGATCGGCGCCGCGGGATCTCCGTACACCCAGTACGCCGTCCGCGTCCCGGAGATCTCGATCTCGTCGCGCCCCACGGCGATGGCGGCCAGGCGGTCGGCGTAGGGCGAGGCGACGGTCATCCCAGAAGTCTAGAAGGCTGCCCCCTCGCCGGCGGTCGTGCCCGCGCGCCTGCGCCGCGATGTCGGCGCCCACGCATAACCTCGGGGGCATGCAGACGTGGCAGACGATTCCCCTGTGGGAGGAGGATCCGGCCGCCGCGATCGCTCCCACCCGGCCTGCCCGCCTCGGCTGGGCGGATGCCGTGGGCGTCTTCGATCTGGAGACGACCGGCGTCGACGTGACCTCCGACCGTATCGTCACGGCCCATGTCGGTCTCCTCGACGCCAGCGGCACGGCCGTTCGGGCGCGGTCATGGCTTGCCGATCCGGGTATCGACATCCCCGAGGGCGCCACCGCCGTCCACGGCATCACGACGGCACACGCCCGCGCGCACGGCTCGGCCGCGCCCTCCGTGATCGCGGAGGTCGTCTCTGCACTGCGCGATCTGCTGGACGCCGGCATCCCGGTGGTGGCCTACAACGCCCCGTTCGACTTCTCGCTGCTCAAATACGAGGCGCTCCGACACGGCATCCCGCCGATCCTGGAGCCGTCGCCGGTCATCGATCCCCTCGTGCTGGACAAAGCACACGACCGCTTCCGCCGCGGCAAGCGCACCCTCGAAGCCGTCGCGGCGCATTACGCCGTGCCGCTCGTCGGCGCGCACGACGCGGCCGCCGACGCGATCGCGGCGGGCCGGGTCGCACAGGCGCTGGCACGACGGTTCGAGCTCGATGCACCCGTCCACGAGCTGCACACCCGTCAGATCGGGTGGGCACGCGCGCAGGCCGACAGCCTCACCGATTACTTCATCCGCATCGGCCGACTCGACCCCGACGACCGCCTCGACGGCAGCTGGCCGATCCGCTGATCGACCGCTCGCGTCGTGGTGGGCGTTCGACGCCCACCACGACGAAAGCCCCGCCGGAGCGGGGCTTTCGCGGGATTCGGATTACTTGCTCGAACCGCCGAAGTTCTTGAAGCGCTGGTTGAACTTCTCGACGCGACCGGCCGAGTCCATGATGCGCTGCTTGCCCGTGTAGAACGGGTGCGAGGCCGAGGAGATTTCGACGTCGATGACCGGGTAGGTCTCACCGTCGAGCTCGATCGTCTTGTCGCTCGTGACCGTCGAACGGGTCAGGAAGGTCTCGCCGGAGCCGAGGTCGCGGAACACGACCGCCTGGTACTCGGGGTGGATGTCAGTCTTCATGGGGTTCCTAACGTGGTGCCCTGGATTTTGCCAGGGCGAGGGAAGTCTGTGATGCGGGCGCGGGCGCGCATGCACCAAGGATCGATCATACCAGCCTGAGGCCGCTCGGAAGAATCCGGATCTCAGTCGCCGTGCGTAGCCCGCGCGGCGTAGCGCCCGCCCTCCTCGGTCAGGGCGATCGGCATGCCAAAGGTGGCCGAGAGGTTCTCCGCGGTGAGCGTCTCCTGGAGCGGTCCCGCGGCCACGACAGCGCCGTCGCGAAGGAGCAGGACGTGGGTGAATCCGACGGGGATCTCCTCGACGTGATGGGTCACCATCACCATAGCCGGCGTCGTCGGCGCCTGCGCGTAGCCGCTGAGCAGCTCGAGAAGCTCTTCGCGCGCGCCGAGGTCGAGGCTCGCCGTCGGCTCATCGAGCAGCAACAGCTCCGGATCGGTCATCACGGCGCGGGCGATCTGCACCCGCTTCTGCTCGCCGTCGGACAGAGTCCCGAAGGTGCGCTCGGCGAGGTGGTCCAGCTTCCACTCGGCCAACACGCGGCGTGCGCGACGCTCGTCGATCGTCTCGTAGGTCTCGTTCCAGCGCCCGAGCACGGAGAACGCAGCGGTCAGGACGACGTCGAGCACCGTCTCCTCCGGCGGAACCCGGCGGGCCATCGCCGACGACGCGAACCCGATGCGCGGCCGCAGATCGAACACGTCGGTGCGTCCGAGACGCTCGTCCAGGATCGTGACCTCACCCGATGTCGGGTGGATCAGCGTCGCCGCGAGCTGCAGGATGGTGGTCTTGCCGGCACCGTTGGGTCCGAGGACCACCCAGCGCTCATCGTCGGCGACGTGCCAGTCGATGCGATCGATGATGTTGCGAGCATTGCGGCGGACGACGACATCGACGAATTCGAGCACCTGAGGCATGCCCCCAGCCTATCGGGGGCATCCCGGCCATCCCGGCGGTACGCGCCGGACGCGCACGCAGTCCGCGCACTCAGTCCGCGCGCTCGGCGACCTCACGGTAGAGAGCCTCCGTGGCGTCGGCGATCGCCTGCCAACTGAAGGCCGTGGCGGCGCGTTCCCGGCCGGCCGCGCCGTACGCGCGCGCTCTCTCGGGGTCGGACACCACGTCGGTGAGCACGGCCGCGAGATCGGCGACGAAGCGGTCGGGGTCGACGGGCGTCCCGGTCCCGTCCTGCACCTGCTCGATCGGAACCAACCGCCCGGTGACCCCGTCGACGACGACCTCGGGGATGCCGCCGGTCGCGGTGCCGACGACGGCGGCACCGCAGGCCATCGCCTCGAGGTTCACGATGCCGAGCGGCTCGTAGACGCTCGGGCACACGAAGGTGGTGGCCGACGTCAGGATCGCGCAGAGCTGGTCGCGCTGCAGGAACTCGTCGATCCACACCACGCCGTCCCGGCGCGCCTGGAGGTCGCGGACGAGACCCTCGACCTCGGCCATGATCTGCGGCGTGTCCGGAGCGCCGGCGCAGAGGACGATCTGCACGTCTGCGGGCAGCTCGGCGGCGGCCCGAAGGAAATAGGGCAGGCCCTTCTGCCGGGTGATACGACCGACGAACACCACCGACGGGCGGTTCGGATCGATGCCGTAGCGCTCGAGAAGCGCAGGGTCCTCCCGCGGATGCCACGCCTCCACGTCGATCCCGTTGTAGATCACGCGCACTTTCGCGGGATCGAGCGAGGGATAGCTGCGCAGGATGTCGCGGCGCATTCCGTCGCTGACCGCGATCACGGCAGCGGCGTTCTCGTACGCGGTCTTCTCGATGTAGCTCGACACGGCATACCCGCCTCCGAGCTGCTCCGCCTTCCACGGTCGCAGCGGCTCGAGTGAGTGGGCCGTCACGACGTGCGGGATGCCGTGCAACAGCGAGGCGAGGTGCCCCGCGAAGTTCGCGTACCACGTGTGCGAGTGCACCACATCGGCGCCCGCGACACCGCCGACGATCTCCAGGTCCGTGCCGAGCGTCTGCAGCGCGGGGTTGGCGCCGGCGAGCTCGACCGGCACGCCGTAGGACGTCGTGTCGGCCTCCTCGCGGTCGCCGCCGAACGCACGCACCTGCACCTCGATGCTCCGCCGCAGCGCCGAGACGAGTTCGGTGACGTGGACACCCGCACCGCCGTAGATCTCGGGCGGGTACTCCTTGGTGACGATGTCGACGCGCATGTCACGAACGCTAGTACACGGTCGAACGGGGGCCTAGTGTGGTGACATGCCTGCAGCGCCGAAGGTCTTCGGAATCATCCTCGCCGGCGGCGAGGGAAAGCGCCTCATGCCTCTGACGGAGGACAGAGCCAAACCCGCGGTGCCCTTCGGCGGCCAGTACCGGCTGATCGACTTCGCGATCTCGAACCTCATCAACTCCGGGCTCCGCCAGATCGTCGTGCTGACGCAGTACAAGTCACACAGCCTCGACCGGCACGTGTCCCAGACCTGGCGGATGTCGGCTCTGTTGAACTCGTACGTGGCGTCGGTGCCCGCCCAGCAGCGTCTCGGCAAGCGCTGGTTCTCGGGCTCGGCAGACGCCATCCTGCAGTCGCTGAACCTCATCCACGACGAGAAGCCCGACATCGTGGTGGTGATCGGCGCCGACCACGTGTACCGGATGGACTTCGAGCAGATGCTCGCCGCGCACATCGAGTCGGGAGCCAAGGCGACGGTCGCCGGCATCCGCCAGCCCATCGGGCTCGCCAACCAGTTCGGGGTGATCGACCTCGACCCCAGCGACAACGTGACGATCCGCGACTTCCTCGAAAAGCCCCAGATCCCGACCGGGCTGGCCGATGCGCCGCACGAGGTCCTGGCATCGATGGGCAACTACATCTTCGACGCCGACGCCCTCATCGCTGCGGTGGAGGCGGACGGTGAACTGCCGGGCTCGAACCACGACATGGGCGGCGACATCATCCCCTATTTCGTGGGGCGCGGCGAGGCGGCGGTCTACGACTTCAAGCGCAACGACGTGCCGGGCTCGACCGACCGCGACCGCGATTACTGGCGGGATGTGGGCACGATCGACTCGTTCTTCGACGCGCACATGGATCTCATCTCGACGCTGCCGATCTTCAACCTCTACAACATCGACTGGCCGATCCACTCGCAGTCGGTGAACTCGCCGCCCGCCAAGTTCGTGCGCGACGGCGTCGGCCGGATGGGCAACGCGATCGACTCGATCGTGTCACTGGGCTCGGTGCTGTCGGGAACCCATCTGGAGCGCTCCGTGGTCGGCCCGTGGACGTTGTCGGGCGGCGGCTCGACCATCACCGATTCCGTGCTCTTCGATCACGTCCAG
This sequence comes from Microbacterium laevaniformans, assembly GCF_016907555.1. Lineage (NCBI taxonomy): Bacteria > Bacillati > Actinomycetota > Actinomycetes > Micrococcales > Microbacteriaceae > Microbacterium > Microbacterium laevaniformans. The sequence goes on along the minus strand of NZ_JAFBCE010000001.1, from coordinate 1,029,338 downwards.
GTCGGTGCTGGCGCGCGGGTGCATCGCGCGATCCTCGACAAGAACGTCGTGCTGGAGCCGGGGGCGACGGTCGGCGTCGATCGCGCCTTCGATCTCGCGCGCGGCTTCACCGTGACCGACAGCGGCATCACCGTGGTGGGGAAGAACGCCTACGTCGCACGCTGACGGCCGATAGGTTGGACGGGTGCCTGACGCCCGCTTCCTCGTCGTGTTCGACGCCGACTCCACTCTGCTGCGCAACGAAGTCATCGAGCTCATCGCCGACGAGGCCGGCCGTGGCCCCGAAGTCGCGGCGGCCACCGAGGCGGCGATGCGCGGTGAAGTGGATTTCGCGACGAGTCTGCGCTCGCGCGTGGCGGAGCTGCGCGGCGTCCCGCTGAGCGCCTTCGACCGCGTGCGGGCGCGCGTAGAGCCCACCCCGGGAGCGGTCGAGCTCGTCGCCGCCATTCACGCCCGCGGCGGGCGGGCCGCCGTCGTATCCGGCGGATTCCACGAGATCCTGGACGTCATCGCACCCCCGCTCGGAATCGACGAGTGGCGCGCGAATCGACTGGCCGTCGACGGCGGCGTGCTGTCCGGCCTCGTCGATGGCGAGATCGTGGATGCCGCCGGCAAAGCGGCAGCACTGCGCGAGTGGGCCGCGGCATCCGGTGTTCCCCTCGCCCGCACGATCGCCGTGGGCGACGGCGCGAACGACCTGCGGATGATGGCCGTCGCCGGACTCGGTGTCGCGTTCAACGCCAAGCCCGCGGTGCGACGGCAGGCCGACCTCGTCGTCGGACCCGTCGACCTGCGGGAGCTCATACCGCTGCTTCCCTGACCCGACGCGAGCGCGTCCGCTGGCACCCCTGCCGCGATGTCGGTGGCACGGCGTACCGTCAGCGCATGGACGTCATCATGATTCCCGGCCTCTGGCTCGATGCATCGTCGTGGGACGATGTGCTTCCCCCGTTGCGAGCGGCAGGATTGCGCCCACGCCCCTTGACGATGCCGGGCCTGGGTGCCCCCGGCGACGAGAGCGCCGGTATCGGCATCGCCGACTGGGTTGCTGCGGCCGTCGCCGCGATCGACGAGTCCGCCGGCCCGGTTGCGGTCGTCGGCCACAGCGGGGGTGGCAACGTCGCATGGGGTGCAGCGGATGCCCGCCCGGAACGCGTCACCCGCGTCGTCCTGGTCGATACTGCGGTGCCGCACGACGGGGGCATGATCTCGGAGTTCGACGTCGTCGACGGCGTCGTGCCGTTCCCCGGCTGGGACTTCTTCGACGAGGACGACGTGGCTGATCTCGACGCGCAGACGCGGGCGCGCACCGCACCGCTGACCCGCTCGGTGCCGGCTCGGGTCCCCACCGATGCCATCTCACTCACGGACGAGCGTCGCTATCGGGTTCCCGTGACGGTGCTGTCGGGCTCACTGAACGACGAGGAGTTCCGTGGCTTCTTGGCACAGTGGGGCCGGTATGCCGACGAGTTCGCCGCCATCGATGACAGCGAGATCATCCGGCTCGGCAGCGGCCATTGGCCGCAGTTCTCCCAGCCACAGCGGCTGGGCGACGCGATCGCCGCCGCCATCACGCGAACACCCTCCGCGTCCTCGCCGCGGTGAGCGGGCAGCGCAGCCACGCGTCGAAGCACTGACGCCGCTCAGTGCCCCATGCCGAGGCCGCCGTCGACGGGGATGACAGCACCCGAGATGTAGGCGGCATCCTCCGACGCCAGCCACGTGACGACACCCGCGACCTCGTCGGGCGTCGCGAAACGGCCGGCGGGGATGTTCCGCTTGTACTCGTTCTGCGTGTCTTCGGGCAGTTCGGCAGTCATGTCGGTCTCGATGAACCCGGGGGCGACGACGTTGGCGGTGATGCCACGACCTCCGAGCTCGCGGGTCAGCGAGCGCGCGAAGCCGACGAGCGCAGCCTTCGACGACGAGTAGTTGATCTGGCCCGGCGAGCCGTACAGGCCCACGACGCTGGAGATGAGGATGACACGCCCCCACTTGGCCCGCAGCATGCCTTTGGACGCGCGCTTGACGACGCGGAAGGTGCCGCCCAGGTTCGTCGCCATGACGGAGTCGAAGTCGTCCTCCGTCATCCGCAGCAGCAGCGTGTCCTTCGTGATCCCCGCGTTCGCGACCACGATCTCCACGGGACCGAGCTGCTTCTCGACGTCGGTGAACGCGGCATCCAGCGACGCGGCATCCGTCACGTCCGCGCGTACGGTGAACGTGCCCTCAGGACCCTCGCCGGAGCGGGCGGTGACCGCCGTGCGGTACCCCTCGGCGACGAAGCGCTCGGCGATCGCGCGGCCGATGCCGCGGTTTCCGCCGGTGACGAGGACGACGCGATCGTGCGACATGGGGGCTCCGTTTCGCTGGGGAGTAACCGCCCCAGCCTACTCGGCGCACACGGCGGCTCCCCTCTCGGGCGCTGTGCCCGATAGGCTGGCACGGCGAGACAGGAGAGATCATGACCGACGCGACGAACCCTCAGTCCCCGGATGCCGCGGCCACCCCGCCGGTGACGCCCCCGACTCCGGCTCCTGCGGCGGATGCCCCCTACACGCCTCCGGCTCCGCCCGCCTACCAGCCACCGCCCTACCCGCAGGCGTCCTACCCTTCCGCGCCTCCGGCGTACGGCGCGGGCGCCGGAGCGCCGGTGCAGCCTGCGCCCGGCGCACCCCCCGTCTACGGATCCGCCCCCTCCTACGGGGCGACCGCGCCGAAGACGAACGTCCTCGCCATCATCTCGATGATCGCCTCGATTCTTGGCTTCGTCTGGATCCTGCCTCTGATCGGATCGGTCGGCGGCGCCGTCATGGGTCACCTCTCGCTGAACCAGATCAAGCGCACGGGCGAGGGCGGTCGCGGCATGGCCCTCGCGGGCGTGATCGTGGGATGGGTCGGCGTGGCGATCTCGCTCTTGATCATCGGCTTCTTCGTCTTCTTCATCATCCTCGGGGCCGCCGCCAGCTCGCGTTACGGCTCGTACTGATCCCTGCGCCGCCACGCTGGCGCCGCACACGCGGCGTAGGCTGAGGGGACCGTGAAAAGCTCCCGTCCTCAGTCCGCCACCTCGTTGCCGCGCGCACCGCGTGACGACGCCAGCGCGCGCATGACGAAGTACTTCACGATGATGGTCATTCGCGTGATCTGCTTCGTCCTGATGGTGGCCGTCACCCCCTACAGCTGGTACACCTGGCTGTTCGGAGCGGGAGCGATGTTCCTTCCGTACTTCGCCGTGGTGATCGCCAACGTCGCCGCCGGATCGGCCGAACGTGCCATCGCCCCCGAGCGCGCGATCGAGGCCTCTCCGACCCCGCGTCCACCGTCGGACGCCCCGACCGCCGCGGTCGACGAGACGCCCCGCGTGATCAGACTGAGCGAGTCCTCGCGGCAGCCGCCCGCGCCCCGGACACCGTCGGACGACACATGACCGCGGCCATCTGCTCGAGGACAGGCTGCCGCGCGCCCGCGTCGTGGCAAGTGCAGTGGCGCAATCCGCGCATCCACTCCCCCGAACGACGCAAGATCTGGACCGCCTGCGACGACCACGTCGCCTACCTACGCGACTATCTCGCCGCCCGCGACTTTCCGGTTGACGTCGTCGCTATCGATGCGGAGGCGACGAGATGAGCGGGCGCACGGCCCGACAGCAGACCGCGCTGCGCTGGGCGGGGTACGTCGCGATCGCGATCGTCTTCGCCATCGTCTGCGCCTTTCTGTCGAACTGGCAGTTCACGCGCAACGCGGACCGCAGCAGCCAGCTCGCGCTGGTCGCCGCGAACTACGACGCCGCTCCCGTGCCACTGGACCAGGTGATCGGCACCGACGGGACGTTCCCGCCCGCAGACCAGTGGCGCCCCGTCACCCTCACCGGCGAGTACCTGACAGACCGTACGCTGTTGGCCCGCAATCGCGCGCACGGCGGGACCAGCGCCTTCGAGGTGCTCGTCCCGTTCCGAACCGTGGAGGGAGCGGTCTTCCTCATCGACCGCGGGTGGCTGCCGCCGGGCTCAGCCCAGCCGGAGCCCGACACGATCCCCGCTCCCCCCTCGGGCCAGGTGCAGGTCATCGCCCGCCTGAAGCCGGGCGAGCCACTGCCGAACTCCGGACGCTCCGCGCCGGACGGTCAGGTGCCCACGATCAATCTCCCTCTGGTCGCGGAGACCACCGCTCAGCCCACGCTGATCACCAGCGCGTACGGACTGCTGGTATCGGAGCAGCCCAGCCCCTCGCAAGCGCCGAACGCCCTCGAGTCGCCGTCGGACGACCCAGGACCGTATCTTTCGTACGCCATCCAGTGGATCCTCTTCGCACTGATGGGGTTCGTCTTCATCTGGTACATGATCCGCACCGAGATCCGTCACCGGCGAGAGGATGCGGAAGACGCGGCGGCGGCGTCCGCGGCTGAGGTGACCGAGACCGCGGCGGCGGACGGGGCGGAGCCGTCCGCGACAGCCCGTCGACGTCGACAGCAGCGCGAGACCCGGCGACGCGACCGCGACATGCAGGAAGAGGACGCCCTGCTCGACGAGCTCACGCCCCGCTGAGCGCCCCTGTTCTCACGTCGGCGCTCAGGCGAGCGTGATGAGGTCGACGTAGTCGCGGCCCCAGATGTCCTCGACACCGTCCGGCAGGATCAGCACCCGCTCGGGGTTGAGTGCCTGAACGGCGCCCTCGTCGTGGGAGACGAGAACGACGGCGCCTTCGTAGTGGGCGAGCGCGCCGAGGATCTCCTCGCGCGAGGCGGGGTCGAGGTTGTTGGTCGGTTCGTCGAGCAGCAGCATGTTCGCCGAGGAGACGACCAGCGTCGCCAGCGACAGGCGGGTCTTCTCACCGCCGGAGAGCACACCGGCGGGCTTGAGAACGTCGTCGCCGGTGAACAGGAACGAACCGAGCACCTTCCGCGCCTCGGTGGCGTTGATGTCCGGCGCCGCCGACATCATGTTGTCGAGGACCGAGCGGTTGACGTCGAGGTTCTCGTGCTCCTGGGCGTAGTAGCCGATCTTCAGGCCGTGGCCGGGCTCGATGACGCCGGTGTCGGCCTTGTCCACACCGGCGAGGATCCTGAGCAGTGTGGTCTTGCCGGCGCCGTTGAGGCCGAGCACGACCACCTTCGACCCGCGATCGATGGCCAGGTCGACGTCGGTGAAGATCTCCAGCGATCCGTACGACTTGGAGAGGTTCTTCGCCATGAGCGGCGTCTTGCCGCAGGGCGCCGGCTTCGGGAAGCGCAGCTTCGCGACACGGTCCTCCTGGCGGACCTCTTCGAGGCCGGAGAGCATCTTCTCGGCGCGCGCGACCATCTGGTGCGCCGCGGCGGCCTTGGACGCCTTGGCACCGAAACGCGCGGCCTGCAGCTGCAGCGCCGTCGCCTTCTTCTCGATGTTGACGCGTTCCTTCTTGCGGCGTTCCTCGTCGGCGACCCGCTGACGCAGGTAGTTCTTCCAGTTCATGTTGTAGACGTCGATGACCTGGCGCATCGCGTCGAGGTAGAAGACACGGTTGACCGTCTCGCCGACGAGTTCGACGTCGTGGCTGATGACGATGAGCCCGCCCTTGTAGTTCTTGAGGAACTCCCGCAGCCACACGACGCTGTCGGCGTCGAGGTGGTTGGTGGGCTCGTCGAGGATCATCGTCTGCGCATCGGAGAAGAGGATCCGCGCAAGCTCGATGCGGCGACGCTGGCCGCCGGACAGCGTCTTCAGCGGCTGGTCGAGGATGCGATCCGGCAGCGAGAGGTTGTGGGCGATGGATGCCGCTTCGGACTCGGCCGTGTAGCCGCCGAGCGCCTCGAAGCGCTCCATGAGGTTGCCGTAGCGGCGCATCGCCTTCGCGGCCACCTTCTCGTCGGCATCCCCCATCTGCATCGACGCCTCCTGCATCTGCAGCGCCAGGGTGCCGAGTCCGCGTGCATCGAGGATGCGGGTGCGCGCGAGCATCTCGGGGTCGCCGGACCGCGGATCCTGCGGAAGGTAGCCCAGCTCGCCCGAGCGCTCGACCTTGCCGTCGGCCGGCAGCAGGTCGCCGGCCAGCACCTTCGTCAGCGTGGTCTTTCCGGCACCGTTTCGGCCGACGAGACCGATCTTGTCGCCGTCAGAGACACGGAACGACACCTCCGACATGAGCGTGCGAGCGCCCACGCGGATCTCGAGATCGTGCACGGCGAGCACAGCGGACGTCCGTTCGTCGGGGATGGGGAACGGCCCGGAGACGGACCAGCCTCCCATTCTACCGTCCACGTCCGGCGTCGGCCGCCGCTCGAGTCCAGAGGTGCCAGACTCGGGACCATGCGATTGCGCCCCTTCACCGACGGCGATCTGACGCTGCCCTTCCTCGGCACGATCGCGTTCCGCGCCGATCGATGGCGTGATGCGCATACCCGCTCGAGCGTGCTGGAGGTGGACGGGCACCCCGTGGCCGCCGGCATCACTGCGAGATGCGCCACTGACCTTCATGACGCGCGGGTACGTCGACGACGATGCACTCGGCTTCGCCGACGCCCTGGGAGCACGGACCATACAGGTGGTGCCACCCGCGGACGTGCCGGCGGCGTCTCGCGCGGTTCTGCGGCCGCACCCGGCGGTGCAGAGCGTCCGCGATCTGCCCTGGGACGACGTCCTCGATGCCAACGCGGCCGTCTACGCCTGGACGCACGAGGGCTGGTCGCCCGTCGCTCCGGATTTCGCGGCGGCTCTCTCGGAAGACCTCGAGGCCGAGGTCGACCGCGACGCGAGCAGCGCCGCCGTCGTCGACGGCGAGATCGTCGCGCTGGCGCTCGTCTATCACGACTCGACACCCTCGTGCCTCACGGCGGAGACCACGAGGAGGGAGACGGCCGACGGTGAGCGCTTGATCGAGGCCTGCGTCCGGCGCTCCCTCGACGTGCTGGCAGCTCGCGGCGTCGAGTGGGTCACCTTCGACGGCCATGTCAGCGATCCGCACTTCCTCCCCGTATGGGCGCGCCTCTCACCGAGGGGCCGCTGGTTCCGCCTCGTCGAGATCCCTCCGGCCGGCGGCTGACGAGCGAGCAGGACGGGTCATCCTCTGCTCGCGCACGCCGTCGTCGACACGCACGGTTCCGTCGGGCACGAATCCGTGCTTCGCATAGAAGGCCTGCGCGCGAGGATTGGGATCGGCCACCCACAGCATGTGCGCTGCGGATGCTGGGGCCACCGCGTCCAGGAGAGCGGCGCCGACGCCGGTGCCGTGGTGATCGGCAAGGACGTAGAGCACGTGGAGCGCACGATCCGGAGTGCCATCCGTCCGGTCCTCTTCCGGGGTGGGACCGGTCATCGCGATCCCCACGACCTCGTCGTCGACGAGGGCGACGGCCGCAGCGACCTGCGCGAAGCGGGGGTCGTCGCCCAGCACCGCGGTCCAGAAGCGCTCGCGGCGGTCCACGAAGTCGGGCGCGTCGAGGATCTCGTCAGCCATGAGGCCGCGGTACGTCTGCCGCCACCCCTCCACGTGCACGCGCGCCATACCGGCGGCATCCGCGGGACGAGCGGAGCGAACGGTGAAAGTCATCATGCGGCGAGTGTAGTCAGCGAGGCGGGACCGGGATCGCGACGGGCTATCGCCGTCAGATTGTCTCGATGCGACAACGAATCGTCCTCTCTTCCATCGATCTCGGCCAGGTGGCCCGCGTGGGGAGACTCTAGGCTGAGCCGTGACCCGTCCGCCTCTCGAAGGAGACCGCATGTCCCTCGCCGCCGCAGGCCGCCGCCTCGTGCTCGCCGATCTCATCGCCCGCCCGACCGACCGGGCCCGCGCCGCCGCCCTGGACACAGCCCTCGTGATCGCGGGCGCCGCCGTGGTCGCGGTGCTCGCGCAGGTCGAGGTTCCGCTCTGGCCCGTGCCGATCACGGGACAGACTCTCGCCGTCGTCGTCGTGGGCGCCGCCCTCGGCGCCCGTCGCGGCGCCGCCGCTCTCTTCACCTACCTCGTCGCCGGCCTCGCGGGTCTGCCGGTCTTCGCCGGGTTCACGGGAACCATCGCAGCCGTCGCCAAGCCGAGCTTCGGGTTCATCATCGGCTTCGTCTTCGCCGCCTTCGTCGCGGGATGGTTCGCGGAGCGCGCGTGGGACCGACGTCCCGTCCTCGCGTTCGTCGGCTTCGTGGCGGCGAGCGTGATCCCGTTCCTGTTCGGTGTGCCCTACATGGCCTTCATCCTGAACACCGTCCTCGGCAAGGGACTCGGTATCGAGGCGATCCTCGCCGCCGGTGTCACCCCGTTCATCCTTGGCGGCATCGTCAAAGCCGCGCTCGCTGCGCTGCTGATCCCCGCTGCCTGGGCGGGCGTCCGCGCCCTGGAGCGCCGCTCCGGTCGCTGACCCTCACCGCGCAACGACGACGGCCCCGACCACTGCGGTCGGGGCCGTCGTCGTGTCTCTCGCGGCGTCAGCCGTTCGCGACCGCCACCGCAGCGGCCAGCCTCTGCGTGATGGTCGGCAACGCCCAGGGCAGCGCCAGCGCGGTCGGCGAGACTGCCGCCACGTTCTCCGCGCCCACCATCGCCGCCACGGCCCCCTTCTTCACGGCGGGGATCAACTGACCTCGCGCGGAGCCGAGGAACTCGTCGAGCGTCTTCTGGTCCTCGCCCTGCGTGAAGATGACCTGAGCATCGATCTTGTCGAGGTTCTCCTGGCTGACCGTGGTGTAGAAGGTGCCCTCGCCCTTGTCCAGGGAAGTCACGCTGGGCGGCGAGACGAAGCCGAGGTCCTGCAGGACCTCCACCCGGGGATCGGCCGGGAGATACATGTAGAAGGTATCGACGTCGTCGTCCACGTAGGCGATCGTGACACCGGCGAACTCGGGGTGAGCGGCGGCCGCGTCCTTCACCTGCGCGTCGAGGCTCGTCAGCAGGTCGGCAGCCTGCGTGCTCATGCCGAGAGCCTTGCCGGTGATCGTGATGACATCACGCCAGGGGGTCGCCCACGGCGCGGTCGGGTAGGCGACGACGGGGATACCCGCCGCCGTGATGGCGTCGTAGTCCTTCTGCGTGAGCCCCGAGTAGGGGGCGAGCAGCACATCCGGGTTCGTCTTCAGCAGTTCCTCGAGGGGGATGTCGTTCGAGCTGACGTCGAGGATGGTGGGCTTGGCGCCTCCGAGCTTGTCGACGGCATCCGCGATCCACGGCGGCATCTTGTCGTCGCCGCCCGAGTAGTTGTCGGCGGGGATCGCAACGGGCTGGATGCCGAGAGCGAGGACGGCATCCGTCGCCCCCCACCCCCATGTCGCGATGCGCTCGGGCTTCTTCGTGATCGTCGCGTCGCCGAGCGCGGAGGTGATGGTGACGGGGAAGCCGTTACCCGCAACGCTTTCGGAGCTGGCGGGCGCCGCTTCTCCGGCGGCGCAGCCCGACAGCAGGAGCGCGGTCACTCCGGCGATCGCGGCGAGTCCGAGTGCTGTGCGGAGTCGTCTCATGGGTCTTCCTTTCTCAGGGACGTGCAGGGTGGCCTCGTCGACGAGCGCAGCGGAGCTCGTCGACGGGACGGGGATGACGATCGGGGTGGCGGTGAGGGGGTCGGGGATCACCAGTGCGGACAGTCCGAAGGCACGGCGGATCGTCTCGGCGGTCATGACCTCGGTGGGAGCGCCATGGGCGATGATGGCGCCGGCGTGCATGACGACGAGGTCGTCGGCGTAGCGGGCCGCCAGATTGAGGTCGTGCAGCACGGCAACCACAGTCGTCCCGCGCTCGCGGTTGAGTTCGCGCAGCAGGTCGAGCACCTCGAGCTGATGGCTGAGGTCGAGGAAGGTGGTGGGCTCGTCCAGCAGCAGGATGCGCGGATCCTGCGCCAGGGCCATCGCGATCCAGACGCGCTGACGCTGACCTCCCGACAGATCCCCCACCGGACGCTCGGCGAGCTCTGTGATCCCCGTCCACGCCATCGCCTCGTCCACCCGCGCCGTGTCCTGGGCGCTCCAGCGCTGCAGCAGCCCGCGATGGGGATGCCGCCCCCGACCGACCAGCTCGGCCACCGTGACGCCGTCGGGCGCGGTCGGATGCTGCGGAAGAAGACCGACCGTCTGGGCCAGCTGACGGCGCGGGATGCCGCGGACATCCGCGTCGTCGATCTCCACGCGACCCGCGAGCGGCGGGTGGAGTCGGGCGAGCGTTCCCAGCAAGGTGGACTTGCCCGACGCGTTGGCGCCGATGATCATCGTGACGCGCCCGGGAGCGAGCTCGAGGTCGAGGTCGTCGATGACACGTCGGGAGGGGTAGCCGGCGGCGAGGGCACGCGCGGCGAGGCGCGGTGCCTCCGGAGACGACGTCATAGCTGGCGTCCTTTCGATGTGGCGAGCAGCCAGAGCAGGAAGAGGGCGCCGACCGCACCGGTCACGATGCCGACGGGCATGCTGACGCCCGGGATGGCGTACTGGGCGACGAGATCGGCGGCCGACAGCAGAACTGCGCCCAGCGCAGCGCTGGTGCCGACCCCGACGGCGCCGTGCCGCAGGAGCCCGCGGGCGATGGCGGGAGCGCACAGCGCGATGAAGGAGATCGGTCCGACGAAGGCGCAGGTCACGGCGGTGAGGAGCACCGCGCTGGTCACGACGACCAGGCGAACCGGCGCGCTGGCGACGCCGAGCCCGTGCGCGCTCTCCCGCCCCAGCTGCACGAGCGGCAACCACCGCGATGCGACGACGAGCGCCGGAAGCAGCGCGATGATGACGATCACGACCAAGACCACCTGCCACCACGGCGTCGAGGACAGGCTTCCCGTGAGCCACAGCAGCGCGAGTCGCGCCTCCTCGACCTTCGCACGCACCATCAACAGGTTGATGAGAGCGGCGGTGAGGAACGAGACGGCGATGCCGGCCAGGATGAGGCGGAACCCGCCGTCGCGCAGTGAGCGTCCGGCAAGAGCGAGCAGGACGGCGACAGCGGCTCCGCCGGCGAAGGCGAACACCGCCAAGAGCGGTCCGGTGGTCCCCAGGACGAGGATCGCGGTGACGGCGGCGAGACCGCTTCCACCGGCGATGCCGAGCAGGTCGGGACTGGCCAGAGGGTTGCCGAGGAAGGACTGCAGGAGCGCTCCGGCGGCGCCCAGCGCGGCCCCGACCACCAGCGCCATGGCGGCGCGCGGCGCCCGCACCTGGAAGACGACGTACTGCTCGATGCGCGTCCCGGACCCGGTCAACGTCGCCCAGAGACGGTCGGGGGCGATCGGGTAGTCGCCCACCGAGACGGCGACGACGACGGCGACGACGGCGAAGACGATGACCGTGCTCACCACGATGCGGTGACGGCGGGCGGCGGCGCGGCGGACGGCCAGGGTGGCACTCACAGCATGCTCCGACGCGGCTGCAGCACGAGTGCGATCAGGACGGGGGCGCCGATGATCGCGACGACGATGCCGGCCTGCACTTCGCCGGGTGGCGCGACGACGCGTCCCACCACATCGGCCAACAACAGGAAGACCCCGCCGTAGAGCATCCCGAGAGGCAGGAGTCGCCCGTAGCTGCCCCCGACGACGGCACGCAGCGCGTGCGGGACGAGCAGCCCGAGGAAGACGATCGGGCCGGCGATCGCGGTCGCCCCGCCGCACAGGAGCACGGTCGCGACGATGCCGAGCACGCGACTGCGACCGACGTCGTGCCCGAGGCCGGCGGCGGTGTCCGCACCGAGAGCGAAGAGGTCGAGGCCGCGGGCGGATGCCAGGGCGAGAACGGCACCGACGACGAGTGCGGGCAGCACGAGTGCGACGGCATCCAGACCTCGAGTCGACAGGCCTCCGGCCGCCCAGTACCGGTAGACGTCGAGCGCGGAGGAGTTGGTGTTGAGGATCAGGAAGGTGACCGCGCTGAGCCCGGCAGTCACGGCCGCGCCGGTGAGTGCGAGTCGCGCAGGCCCGGCCTCGTTCCCGCGGCCTCCGATCAGCGCGACCGCGACCGCCGCCACGGCGGCGCCGCCGAACGCGAACCAGACGAAGCCGTCCGGCGTCGACATCCCGAACAGCGTGATCGCGGCGAGCACGGCCACGGAGGCCCCCGCGTTCAGACCGAGCAGTCCGGGATCGGCAAAGGGGTTGCGCGTGAGGCCCTGCATGACCGTTCCCGCCAGGGCGAGCGCGGCGCCCGCGCAGACGCCGATGACGGTGCGGGGCACGCGCTGTGTGACGACCACGATGTGATCGGGGTTGGCGGCGTCGAACGACGCCAACGCGTGCCACACGTCGACCGGGGCGATCTGCCGCGCTCCGACTCCCAGCGAGAGCAGGACGAAAACGGCCAGGAGGGCAGCTCCGGTCACCGCGACGACCAAGGTTCGGCGCGGTCGTACCGGCGCGCTCATTCGACGCGCTCGGACTGACCGCGTCGCCAGTAGCCCATGAAGGCGACACGCTTACGGTCGACGCCGCACTCCGACACGAGAAGCCGCCGGAGAGTCTTGACCGTCGCCGACTCCCCCGCCATCCACGCATAGAACTCGCCGTCGCCATCCTCGGGGCTGTCCCAGAGCAGGTCGCGATCGACGTCGATCTCCTCGAGCGACTGAGGTCGCGGCGCTGCCGCGCGGGCAAGGACGTCGGCGTGGCGCGTCGTCCACGCGGTGACCGCCTCGATGAGGGCGTCACCGTGCGGACGGTCGCCGCGCGCGAGCCAGGTCAGGCGCACACCGGATGCCGCGGGAAGCTCCGGCCGGAGCGCATCCTCGGCGCGGGGCACCTCGACGAACGCGTCGAGCTCGCATCGTGGATCGAGTGACTCCAGGATGCTGCAGATCGCGGGCGCGGCGGTCTCGTCTCCGGCCAGCAGCAGCCGTCGGGCGGTGCCGGGATGCCAGTCGCGTCCGACACGGGAGTGGGGGCTCCGCTCGTCGGGACCCACGATGACGAGCTCGTCGCCGACGGCAGCGCGCGCGGCCCAGGATCCCGCCGGACCGGCATCGTGATGCACGACGAAATCGACGGCGAGCTCGCGAGCGGCGGCATCCGCCCGACGCACCGTGTAGGTGCGGAAGGGGTTGCGCCGCGCGGAGGGCAACGCACGCCATCTGTCGTACCAGTCACCCGCGTGCTCGGCCTGACCGAAGTCGGAGTAGCCGCCCGGGACGTCGGGCAGGGGCAGGACGATCTTGATCCGCTGATCGAGACCCGCGGTGCCGAACCACTCCAGCTCGGGACCGGTGAACCATACCCGCACGAAGTGCGCAGAGAGCCGCTCGACGGCGCGGACACGGACGACGTACGGGCGGTAAGCCGGACGGACGACGGTGGCGGATTCGGTCACTCCATAAGGTTAGCCTTACCTTCTTCAGATGTCACACCGGCGACGCGGACCTGCGCTCGTGGGGCGCACGCCTCACGCGCCGACGAGACGCCCGATCCGCGCGATGGCTTCGGTGAGAACCTCCGGCCCGCAGCCGAAGTTCACGCGGACGTGGCCGGCGCCCTGCGGCCCGAACTGCGGTCCATGATGGACGGCCACTCGCGCCTCGGCGAGGATGCGGGTGGCCGGGTCGTCGCCCCAGCCGTAGGCGCTCAGATCGACCCAGGCGAGATAGCCCGCGTCCGGCACGCGATAGCGAGCGCGCGGGAGGTGCGCGGCCAGCAGATCGGCAAGCAGACGGCGGTTGAGATCGAGTCGGGCGCGCAGGGCGTCGAGCCACTCATCGGATGCCGCGTCCAGTGCCGCGACACTGGCGATCGCGCCCAACAGCCCCGTGCGCCACTCCACCTCCGACGGCAGGCCGCGCACGACGGCGGCGGTCCGTTCGTCTCCCGCCACCATCACCGCGCACTTCAACCCCGCGAGGTTGAACGCCTTGGAAGGGCTGGTAACCGCATAGCCGACCGCGGCGGCTTCCGCCGATGACGCGAGAAACGGGGTGAAGGTCGCATCGTCGTAGACGAGCGGCGCATGGATCTCGTCACTGATGACCGCGGCACCGTGACGCGCCGCGATCCGGGCGAGAGCGGCCAGCGTCTCGCGCGAATGGACGGTACCGGTGGGGTTGTGGGGATTGCACAGCAGCACGGCGCGCGCGCCGTCGGCCAGCGCCGCGTCGATGCCGTCCAGGTCGAGTGCCCAGGTCGCACCCGTATCGCGCAGCGGCACGGGTGCCACACGGCATCCGGCTTCTTCCACCGTCATCGTGAAGGGCGGATACACCGGTGGGGTGATCACGACCGCGTCACCGGGCGCGGTGACCGCGCGCAGGATCTCGACGACGCCCATCATCACGTCACCCGTCGTCCGCACGCGGTCGGCATCGACCACCCAGTCGAAGCGGCGAGCGGCGAACGATGCGAAGGCATCGCGCACGCCGGGATCGGGTGGTGTGTACCCGGTGTCGCCGAGCTCCACCGCCGTGCGCAAGGCGCTCGTGATCAGCGGCGCGAGGGGGAAATCCGTCTCAGCCACGAAGAGGGGAAGGACATCGGAACCGTACGTCCGCCACTTCGTACTGGAGCGCCGTTGCAGGGTCTCCAGCGGAAGTGCTTCCAGAGGAATGATGCTCACCCCTCGAGCCTAGCGACGGCGACGCTGCGGCCGCGCAGACGCCGACATCTGATGACGATCAGATAGCGAACCCCAGCGCGCGCATCATGTCGCGTCCGTCGTCGGTGATGCGTTCCGGTCCCCACGGCGGCATCCACACCCAGTTGATGCGGAAGCGATCGACCACGTCGTCCAGAGCCTGCGCGGTCTGCTCTTCGAGCACGTCGGTGAGCGGACAGCCGGCGGAGGTCAGCGTCATATGAATGACGAGGGCGTCGTTCTCCTCGTCCCAGCTGAGATCGTAGATGAGACCGAGGTCGACGACGTTGATTCCGAGCTCGGGATCCATCACGTCCTTGAGCGCCTCGGTGACGTCGTCGTACTTCTCCGGACTGAGGGTCGCAGTCATGCGTTCGATCCTATGCCTCGACGATATCGGAGGGCTCGAGGTAGCGGTCATAGCCCTCGTCCTCCAGACGCTCGGCGAGTTCCGGGCCGCCCTCCTCGGCGACGCGGCCCTTCACGAGCACGTGCACGAAGTCGGGCTTGATGTAGCGGAGGATGCGCGTGTAGTGCGTGATGAGCAGGACGCCGAGGTCGGTGGCCTCCTTGGCGCGGTTCACGCCCTCGGAGACGATCTTCAGCGCGTCGACGTCCAGCCCCGAGTCGGTCTCGTCGAGCACGGCGATCGCCGGCTTGAGCAGCTCGAGCTGCAGGATCTCGTGGCGCTTCTTCTCGCCGCCGGAGAAGCCCTCGTTGACGTTGCGGGCAGCGAACTTCGGATCCATGCGGAGGTTCTTCATCGCCTCCTTGACGTCCTTCGTCCACGTACGGATCGCGGGCGCCTCGCCCTCGATCGCGGTCTTCGCCGTACGCAGGAAGTTCGTGACGGTCACCCCGGGAATCTCGACCGGATACTGCATCGCGAGGAAGAGCCCCGCACGCGCACGCTCGTCGACCGACATCGCCAGCACGTCCTCGCCGTCCAGAGTGATCGTGCCCTGGGTCACGGTGTACTTGGGGTGACCGGCGATCGTGTAGGCGAGGGTCGACTTTCCGGAGCCGTTGGGACCCATGATCGCGTGGGTCTCGCCGGTACGCACCGTCAGGTCGACGCCATTGAGGATGGGGGTCTCCCCCGCGTCGGTCTCGACCGTCACGTGGAGGTCGCGGATCTCGAGAACAGCCATGTCAGTTACCTTCTTCAGTTCACATCTTTGAGGACAGCGGGATCGATCAGGACGTCATTCCCGTCGATCGTAACCGCGTACACGGGCACCGGCTCATAGGCCGGAAGGTTCAGGGGGCGGCCGGTGCGCAGCGAGAAGGCCGAGCCGTGGGCCCAGCACTCCAGGGTCTCGCCTTCCACGAACCCGTCCGACAGCGAGATGTCGCCGTGCGTGCAGGTGTCGCCGATCGCATGGACCTCACCGTTCGAATCCAGGACGACGGCCATCGGAACGCCGTCGATCTCGACGCGCACCGCGGTGTCCTGGGTGAGGTCGCTGAGGCTGAGGGCCTTCTGCGCGGTCATGCGTGTTCTCCTTCGGCCGTCGTCGCCAGAGCCAGCTCGTCCTCGATCGCGGCGATGAGCTCGTCCTGCAGGGCCGGCACATCGATCTTCTGGACGATCTCGGCGAGGAATCCCAGCACGACCAGACGACGAGCCTCGTCCTCCGCGATTCCACGCGCCTGCAGGTAGAACAGCTGCTCATCGTCGAAGCGCCCGGTCGCGCTCGCGTGTCCCGCGCCGCGGATGTCGCCCGTCTCGATCTCGAGGTTGGGGATCGAGTCGGCGCGTGCACCGTCGGTGAGCACGAGGTTGCGGTTGGCCTCATACGAGTCGGTGCCCACGGCATCCGGTCCGATGAGCACGTCACCGACCCAGACGCTGCGCGCGGACTCGCCCTGCAGCGCTCCCTTGTAGAGCACGTCTCCGAACGTCTGCGCACCCTTGTGGTGCAGGTAGACCTGGCTCTCCAGGTGCTGACCGGCGTCGGCGAACGACAGACCGTAGAGTCTGCCCTCCGCACCTGCTCCCGCGAGCTCGACAGACGGGTTCACGCGAACGACGCGTCCGCCGAGACTGACCACGACGTGGGTCAGCGTCGCGTCGCGGTCGACCCGCGCCTGGTGAGATGCCAGGTGAATGGCGTCATCGTCCCAGCGCTGTACCGAGACGACCGTCAGCGCGGCGCCGTCACGAACGATGATCTCGACGTTCTGCGCCTGCTGTGCGGTACCGGCGTGGCGCAGCACGACGGTCGCCCGTGAGTGCGCCTGTGCCTCGATCACGACGTGCGCATGCGCGACACCGCCGCGTCCGGTCAGCTGCACGACGATCGGCTCCTCGAGTTCGACGCCCGAGGGGATGCGAATGAGCGGAGCCTCGTCCTCCTGCGCCCAGGCGATCGCGCTGACACGGTCCTCGGGACGGAAGACCTCACCGCGTGGGGCCTCCCCGACGCGCAGACGGATCTGCTCGACGGACGAAGGCGCACTCACGTTGACGCCGATGACGTCGTGGGGGGCCGGCTCGTCCCGCAGCAGGTCGCCCAGGAGCGCCAACGGGGTGTGCTTCCAGTTGACCTCGCGACCGGTCGGCACGGCGAAATCGGCGGGATCGAACGACGTCGGCCGCTCCGATCGGGTCTGCACCGGTACGAAGCCGGAGACCAGCGTGGCCGCAGGGTCGATGTGACCCTCCGCCCGGATGCTCTCGCCGGCGGGGGTCTGAGTCGCTGTCGTCATCAGCCGACGGATCCTTCCATGCCCATCTCGATGAGCTTGTTGAGCTCGAGGGCGTACTCCATGGGCAGTTCACGCGCGATGGGCTCGATGAAGCCGCGCACGATCATCGCCATCGCCTCATCCTCCGGCATGCCGCGGCTCATCAGGTAGAACAGCTGCTCTTCGCTGACCTTGGAGACCGTCGCCTCATGACCCAGCTGCACGTCGTCGACGCGGATGTCGATCGCGGGGTAGGTATCCGAGCGCGAGATCGTGTCGACCAGCAGAGCGTCGCAGCGCACCGTGTTCGCGGAATGGTGCGCGTTCGCGTCGACGCGGACTTCACCGCGGTATCCGGCACGGCCGCCTCCACGCGCGATCGACTTGGAGACGATCGAGGACTGCGTGTAGGGCGCCATGTGGATCATCTTCGCCCCGGCATCCTGATGCTGTCCGGGACCGGCGAAGGCGACCGACAGGGTCTCCCCCTTGGCGTGCTCACCCATCAGGTAGATGGACGGGTACTTCATCGTGACCTTCGACCCGATGTTGCCGTCGATCCACTCCATCGTCGCGCCCTCGTGGGCGATCGCACGCTTGGTGACGAGGTTGTAGACGTTGTTCGACCAGTTCTGGATCGTCGTGTAGCGCACGCGCGCGTTCTTCTTCACGATGATCTCGACGACGGCCGAGTGCAGCGAGTCGCTCTTGTAGATCGGGGCCGTGCAGCCCTCGATGTAGTGGACGTAGCTGCCCTCGTCGGCGATGATCAACGTCCGCTCGAACTGGCCCATGTTCTCCGTGTTGATGCGGAAGTAGGCCTGCAGCGGGATCTCGACGTGCACGCCCTTGGGGACGTAGACGAACGATCCGCCCGACCAGACGGCCGTGTTGAGGGCGGCGAACTTGTTGTCACCGGCCGGGATGACGGTGCCGAAGTACTCCTCGAAGAACTCGGGGTGCTCGCGCAGCGCCGTGTCGGTGTCCATGAAGATGACGCCCTGCTGCTCCAGGTCCTCGCGGATCTGGTGGTAGACGACCTCGGACTCGTACTGTGCGGCGACGCCGGCGACGAGGCGCTGACGCTCCGCCTCCGGGATGCCCAGCTTCTCGTACGTGTTGCGGATCTCCTCCGGGAGGTCCTCCCACGACTGCGCCTGCTTCTCGGTGGAGCGTACGAAGTACTTGATGTTGTCGAAGTCGATGTCCGAGAGGTCGGCACCCCAGGTCGGCATCGGCTTGCGGCCGAACAGCTGATATCCCTTGAGGCGGGTCTTCAGCATCCACTCGGGTTCGTTCTTGAGAGCCGAGATCCCGCGGACGACGTCCTCGTTGATCCCGCGCTGGGCGACGGCGCCGGCGGCGTCTTCGTCGTGCCAGCCGAATTCATAGACACCCAGTCCCTCGAGTTCGGGACGGTCGATGAGCACATCCGACATGGGGTTTGCCTCCTTCGTGCCCGGCGGTGTCATCCGCTCCGGCATTCCTGCGCCTGCGCCTGTCTCACGATCGGAGTGTCGTGGGCGAAGGTCGGATGCCGCTTCCAGGGCCGTTTTCGTGTCGTTTTCTCCGACGGGGTCTTCGTCGGGGCGCGCACCGCGCGCGCCTAGACTGTAGGGGGCGTGACGCGCTTCGCGCGCCGCTGTTCCCACCCTTTCAGTCTATAGGCAACACCCCGACGCGGGCGTGGCCGGCGCCCGTCCGGGCGCGCATCCGGGAGGCGACCCCACCATGTCCGCACCGCAGACCTCCAGCCCCGAGACCGAGGCCGCGGCGTCCGACGCCCCGGTCGGGCGCGGACTCCTGACGCGACTTCCCGCGCGTGTCGGACGGCCGACGCGCGTGCTCGCGTGGCTCGTGCTGATCAGCAACATCGTGATCGTCGGCACCGGTGGTCTCGTGCGTCTGACCGGTTCGGGGATGGGCTGCGAGACGTGGCCGTACTGCACCTCGGATTCGCTCGTCCCGACGCAGGAACTCGGCATCCACGGGCTCATCGAGTTCGGCAACCGCACCCTCACGGGGGTTCTCGTGATCGTCGCACTGCTCGCCTTCCTGTCCGTCGTGCGATCGTGGCGCACGCGCCCGGAGCTGCCCCGCCTCGTCCTGGCCATCGGCATCGGCATCATCCTCCAGGCCGTCATCGGCGGCATCACGGTGTGGCTGCACCTGCACCCCAGCATCGTGGGGTTGCACTACCTGCTGTCGGCGGCGCTGGTCGCGATCGCCGCCGCGTACGTCGTCCGCGTCTACTCCCGACCCGGCACGCGCGTCCTCGTCGTGCCGCGCGGGTATGCCGTCGTGGTGCACGTGACGAGTGTCGTCGTGCTGGTCACCGTGATCATCGGCATCCTGCTGACCGGCTCCGGCCCGCACGCCGGCGACACAGCCGCCGCCCGCAACGGCCTGGATCCGATCTTCTGGCAGCACGTGCACAGCTGGCCCGCATACGCCCTCTTCGCGCTCACGCTGGTGCTGTTCGGATGGTCGTACCGGCTGAGCCCGGCGACCGGCATGAGGAGATGGACCGGTCTGCTGCTGGGCGTGGAACTCGTGCAGATCGCGATCGGGCTGTGGCAGGCGCGTACGGGCCTTCCGATCGCGCTCGTGAACATCCACATGATGCTCGCCGTCACGCTCGTGGCGGCGATGACCGCGGTGATCCTGCACATGAAGCAGCCGCGTGACATGCTGGATGCCGGCGACCGGTCCACAGCGATCTCATAGCCGGCGCATCACTGCTCCTCTGGTGGTTCGCAGATAGTCGAAGTGTCGTCGCGCGTGCGGCGACGTGACAGAAGGAGCTTCCCCATGCCCAACACCGCCCGTGTGATCCGCAGCATCCCGTTCTGGGTGCTCGTGGGCGGCTCGCTCGTCGCCGTCGGCGGCGGCGTCTACCTGCTCGTCGACAAGCTGACCGTCATGGCCAGCACGCTCGCCGACGGCACCGCCACCGGTGTCGAGGTCTACGCCGGTCAGATCTGGGCCGTTCTCGGCGCGATCCTCATCGGCGTCGGCCTCATCGGTCTGGCTCTGGCCCTCACCCTCGGTACCATCGGCTCGCTCGCGCGCGGCGTCACGCCGAGCGTCGTCGCCGAAGAGATCGACGTGGTCGAGGTCGTCGAGCCGGCAACGAGCGCCGCACCCGTGGCCGAGACGGTCACCTCGCCGGTGTCGAAGACCGACGAGCCCGCTCAGGCTGCCCCCGAGCGTCCCACCGTCTGATCCCGCACCCGAAGAGAAGACACGAAGGCGCCGATCCCCGCGGGGACCGGCGCCTTCGTCGTCCGATCAGAACGGCAGCAGCGGGTCGATCGCGATGGCGACGAACAGGAGCGTGAGGTACGTGATCGACGCGTGGAAGACTCGCATCGGACGACTCTGCTCCCCGCGGACGGCGCGGTTGTAGAGCACATGGGACTCGACGATGAACCAGCCGCCGAAAACGAGTGCGGATGCCGTGTACACGAGTCCCATACCCGCGACCGGGATGAGCAGGAGCGAAGAGGCCACGGTGGCCCAGGCGTAGAGGATGACCTGCAGCCCGACCTGCCGACCGTTGCGGGTGGCGCCCAGCATCGGCACGTCTGCTTCTCGGTAGTCACCCTTGTACTTCATCGAGAGCGGCCAGTAGTGAGGCGGAGTCCAGAGGAAGACGAGGAGGAAGAGGACGAAGGGAGCCCAGGTCAGCGATCCCGTGACCGCAGACCACCCGATGAGCACGGGGAAGCACCCGGCGATCCCACCCCAGACGATATTCTGTTCGGTGCGGCGCTTCAGCAGCATCGTGTAGATGACCACATAGAAGAAGATGGCGACGGCGCTCAGTGCCGCGGCCAGCCAGTTGGTGGTCAGCAGCAGCCAGAGCGTGGACCCCACGGCCAGACTCCACGCGAACACCAGTGCGCCCCGCGGCGTCACCTCGCCCGTCACGAGTGGCCGGTTCTCGGTGCGCCGCATATGCGCATCGATGTCGCGATCGAGGTACATGTTGAAGGTGGCAGCCGATCCCGCGCTCATCGCGCCGCCGATCACCGTCGCCAGCACGAGCCAGAGGCTCGGCATCCCCCCTTGCGCCAGGATCATGACCGGAACGGTCGTCACCAGGAGCAGCTCCAAGACGCGCGGCTTCGTCAAGGCGACGTAGGCGCGGACCTTCTGACCGAGGGAACGAGCGACCGCGACGTCGTTCACCGCGGACACGCTCGACTGCACCATGTCCGCTGACCCCTTCCCCGGCTCACTCCAGATCCTCGTCCAGTCTAGGTCACGACCAATCGGGTGATCGCCCGGGCCATGGACGCCCTGCGACCGACCGGCATCCGCCGACGAATTCTCACGGAGGACACATGCGGCCTGCGACCCGCGGCACTTCGCTAAGCTGAAAACACAGGCGTCGCCGAGCGCCGGCAGGTAGCGGTTCGACGCCGCCGCGGCCGGCTGGAGAGTCGGACGCACTCCCCTCTTTTCGAAAGGGCACCACGTGTCGGAACTGGTTTGGGATGAGATCGATCGGCGCGCGGTGGACACCGCTCGCGTGCTGGCCGCGGATGCCGTGGAGAAGGTGGGCAACGGACACCCCGGCACGGCGATGAGCCTGGCGCCGGCCGCGTACCTGCTGTACCAGCGGGTGCTGCGCCACGATCCCTCGGACACGCACTGGATCGGCCGCGACCGCTTCATCCTCTCCGCGGGCCACTCGTCGCTGACCCAGTACGTCCAGCTCTATCTCGGCGGTTTCGGACTCGAGCTGTCCGACCTGGAATCCCTCCGCACGTGGGGCTCCTTGACCCCCGGACACCCCGAGTACGGGCACACGAAGGGCGTCGAGATCACCACGGGCCCGCTCGGTCAGGGTCTGTCCTCGGCCGTGGGCTTCGCCTACGCGTCCCGCTACGAGCGCGGCCTGTTCGACCCCGAGGCGGCCGCCGGCACGAGCCCGTTCGATCACTTCGTGTACGTGATCGCGGGCGACGGCGACCTCCAGGAAGGTGTCACGAGTGAGGCCTCGAGCCTGGCCGGACACCAGAACCTCGGAAACCTCATCGCCATCTACGACTCGAACCAGATCTCCATCGAGGACGACACGAACGTCGCGTTCACCGAAGACGTCGCGAAGCGCTACGAGGCGTACGGCTGGCAGGTGCAGACGGTCGATTGGAAGAAGACCGGCGAGTACGTCGAGGACGTCGCCGAACTGTACGCGGCCATCGAAGCCGCGAAGGGCGAGACCGACAAGCCGTCGCTCATCATCCTCAAGACGATCATCGGCTGGCCCTCGCCCGGCAAGCAGAACAGCGGAAAGATCCACGGCTCCGCCCTGGGCGCCGACGAGCTGGCAGCGACGAAGAAGGTCCTCGGGTTCGACCCGGAGCAGTCCTTCGTCGTCGACGAAGACGTGATCGCGCACACGCGCGCTCTCCAGGAGCGGGCCACCGAGGCGCGCGCGGCCTGGCAGGTCGCCTTCGACGCGTGGGCTGCGGCCAACCCCGAGCGCAAGGCCCTGCTGGAGCGCCTGGAAGCCGGCGAGCTGCCCGCCGATGTCTCCGTCCCGGAGTTCACGTCCGGTAAGGACGTGTCCACGCGCGCCGCTTCGGGTCAGGTCATCAACGCGCTCGCCGCGCAGCTTCCGGAGCTCTGGGGCGGTTCCGCCGACCTGGCCGAGTCGAACCTCACGACGATCAAGGACGCCAAGTCGTTCATTCCCGCCGAGTGGTCGACCCACGAGTGGTCGGGCGACCCGTACGGGCGTGTGCTGCACTTCGGCATCCGCGAGCACGCGATGGGTGCGATCGTCAACGGCATCAAGCTGCACGGCCCGACACGCCCGTTCGGCGGCACGTTCCTGATCTTCAGCGACTACATGCGCCCGCCGGTGCGCTTGGCCGCTCTGATGGACATCCCCTCGATCTTCGTGTGGACGCACGACTCGGTCGCCCTCGGCGAGGACGGACCGACGCACCAGCCGATCGAGCAGCTGTCGACGCTGCGACTCATTCCGAACTTCACCGTGGTGCGCCCGGCGGATGCGAACGAGACGTCCGCGGCCTGGCTGGAGATCGTCCGTCGCACCAGCGGCGGGCCGGTCGGCATCGCGTTGACGCGTCAGAACATCCCCGTGTTCCCTCGCGGCGAGGCGGGCTTCGCGACGACCGACGGCGTGGCGAAGGGTGCGTATGTGCTCATCGACGCCGAGGGCGGACAGCCCGACGTGATCATCATCGCCACCGGCTCTGAGGTACAGCTGGCCGTCGCGGCCCGCGAGACCTTGGCCGCCGAGGGCATCCAGGCGCGCGTCGTCTCGGCCCCGTCACTGGAGTGGTTCGCCGAGCAGGATGCCGCCTACCGCGAGAGCGTGCTGCCGGCCGCCGTCACGGCGCGCGTGTCCGTCGAGGCCGGGTCGACCCCGCTCTGGCGCGGCATCGTGGGCGACACCGGCCGTACGGTCGGCATCGACCACTTCGGCGCCTCCGCCGATTACAAGACCCTGTTCGAGAAGTTCGGTATCACCACCGATGCGGTCGTGGAAGCGGCCCGCGCAACCGTCAAGGAGAACGCATGAGCACCCCCACCCCGGGCTCGACCCCGACCCAGCAGCTCGTCGACGCCGGCGTCAGCATCTGGCTCGACGACCTCTCCCGCGCGCGCATCGCGTCGGGCAACCTCGCCGACCTGATCTCGTCGCGCAATGTCTCAGGCGTCACGACGAACCCGTCGATCTTCCAGGCCGCCATCGGCAACCAGAACGACGACTCGTACGACGCACCGCTGGCCGCGCTGGCCGAAGGCGGCGCGGATGTCGACGCCGCGATCTTCGAGCTGACGACCACCGACGTGCGTGACGCCGCCGACATCTTCCGCGGCGTGTTCGACGCGACGGGCGGCGTAGACGGCCGCGTGTCGATCGAGGTCTCCCCCGATCTCGCTCACGACACCGACGCCACCGTCGCCGAGGCGGAGAAGCTGTGGGCCAAGGTCGACCGGCCCAACGCCCTCATCAAGATCCCCGCGACCAAGGCCGGCCTGCCCGCGATCACCGCGGTCATCGGCGCGGGCATCTCGGTCAACGTGACGCTGATCTTCTCGCTCGAGCGGTACGCCGAGGTCATCGACGCCTACCTGGCGGGCCTGGAGCAGGGGAAGGCGGCCGGGCATGACCTGTCCGGCATCCACTCCGTCGCCTCGTTCTTCGTGTCGCGCGTGGACACCGAGGTCGACAAGCGTCTGTCGGCTTTCGAGAGCGAGGATGCCGAGGCACTGAAGAGCCGCGCGGGCCTGGCGAACGCGCGTCTGGCCTACGAGCTGTTCGAGCAGCAGTTCGCGACCGCGCGCGCTCAGGAGCTCATCGCCGGCGGCGCGAACGTGCAGCGTCCGCTGTGGGCCTCGACCGGTGTGAAGGATCCCGCGCTGCCCGACACGCTCTACGTCACCGAGCTCGTCGCACCCGGCACCGTCAACACGATGCCGGAGAAGACGCTCGAGGCCACCTTCGACCACGGTGTCGTCACCGGCGACACCGTCACCGGTGCCTACGAAGACGCTCACCTGGTCTTCTCGCAGCTCGCCGAACTCGGCGTCGACATCAACGATGTCACCCAGACGCTCGAGGACGAGGGCGTCGCGAAGTTCATCGCCTCGTGGCAGGACCTCAAGAAGACCGTCGCCGAGGCTCTGGCGACGGCCCCGGAGACCAGCCGGTGAGTTTCGAGATCCACGTCTCGGGTCACGTCAAGCAGGTCGTCGACCAGACCGTTCCGGGTCTGGTCGACAGCCTGATCGCCAGCGGTATCACCGCCGGCGACCCCGACCTGTGGGGACCCGAGGCGGCATCCGAGGCGGCTGTCCGCCTCGGATGGGTGAACGCGGTCAGCATGTCACGCCCCCTCGTCGCCGAGATCCTCGCGCTGCGCGAGAATCTCGTCGCGCGCGGTCTCACCCGCGTCGTGCTCGCGGGGATGGGGGGCTCTTCGCTCGCGCCCGAGGTCATCGCGCGCACGGCGGGCGTGCCGCTCGTGATCCTCGACTCGACCGACCCGGCACAGGTCCTGTCCGCGATCGACGGGGATGCCGAGTCCGGCAGCCTCGCGCAGACGGTGCTCGTCGTCGCATCGAAGTCGGGGTCGACCATCGAGACCGACTCCGCGCAGCGCGCCTTCGCGGCTGCCTGGTCCGATCTCGGCATCGATCCCGCCGAGCGCATCGTCGTGGTCACCGACCCGGGATCCCCGCTCGAGCAGTCCGCCCACGACGCCGGGTACCGCGTGTTCACCGCCGACCCGAACGTGGGAGGACGCTATTCGGCGCTCACCGCTTTCGGGCTGGTGCCCTCGGGGCTGGCGGGCGCGGACATCGCGGAGCTGCTGGACGAGGCGGAAGCCACGCTTCTGGAGGTCGCCATCGACGACCCCCGCAACCCCGCGCTCACACTCGCCGCGGCCATCGCCGGCGGGGACCCGCGCCGCGACAAGCTGGGCCTGATCAGTGACGGCACGCACATCGCCGGCCTGCCCGACTGGATCGAGCAGCTCGTCGCGGAATCCACCGGCAAGAACGGCACCGGCATCCTTCCCGTGGTGCTGCTGCCGCTCTCCCCGGAGGTCGACCAGACCCCGGCAGACCTGCAGCTCGTGCGTCTCGTGGATGATGCCGTGCATTTCCGGCTGATCGAGCAGCACCCCGACGAGGTGCTCGTGAGCGGATCGCTGGGCGCCCAGTTCGTCGTCTGGGAGTATGCGACGGCCATCGCGGGACGCATGCTGGGCATCAACCCGTTCGACCAGCCGGACGTCGAGTCCGCCAAGGCCGCGGCTCGCGCGCTGCTCGAAGCGCGTCCCGACGTCGGCGCACCCGCCTTCACGGTGAACGGCGTCGAGGTCCGCGTATCCGATCCCGTGCTCGCGGCGTCCGGCACACTCGCCGGGGTGCTGGACGCCCTGTGGGCTCGTCTCGGTCCCGACGGCTACGTCGCCGTGCAGGCCTACGCCGATCGCACCTCGGTGCCTCAGCTTTCCGGCATCCGCGAACTCATCGCCGCCGACACGGGCCGTCCGACGACGTTCGGCTGGGGTCCCCGCTACCTGCACTCGACGGGGCAGTTCCACAAGGGCGGACCGGCCAGCGGCGTGTTCTTGCAGATCATCGGAGCCGGAGAGGTCGATCTGGAAATACCCGGTCGCCCGTTCACGTTCGGTCAGTTGATCACCGCTCAGGCGGCCGGCGACGCGGATGTGCTCGTCGCGCACGGACGACCCGTGGTCACCCTCACCCTGACCGACCCTCAGGTCGAGGTGCTTTCCCTGTTCGAGGCCGCGCAGTAGCGCGACCAGGAGGAGTCTTTCTCGATGATTGCCGAGATTTCGCGCGACCACAATCCGTTGCGCGATCCCGATGACCGCCGCCTCAACCGCATCGCCGGTCCCAGCGCACTGGTGATCTTCGGCGTGACAGGCGATCTGTCGCGCAAGAAGCTGATGCCGGCCGTGTACGACCTCGCCAACCGTGGACTTCTGCCTCCCGGTTTCGCCCTCGTGGGCTTCGCGCGTCGCGACTGGGAGGATCAGGACTTCGCGAACGTCGTCCACGATGCCGTCCGTCAGTACGCGCGCACGCCGTTCCGCGAGGAGACGTGGAAGCAGCTGCTGCAGGGCATCCGCTTCGTGTCGGGCGAGTTCGGCGACGACGACGCGTTCCGCCGTCTGCGCGAGACGGTGGAGAAGCTCGACGTCGAACGGGGAACGATGGGAAACCACGCGTTCTACCTGTCGATCCCGCCGCGCGATTTCCCGATCGTGGCCAAGCAGCTGAAGGCGTCCGGACTGGTCGACGACAAGTCGAACAACCCGGATGCGTGGCGTCGGGTGGTCATCGAGAAGCCGTTCGGCAGCGACCTGCAGACGGCTCGCGAACTCAACGCCACACTCGAGGTCGCCTTCCCGGCCGACTCGATCTTCCGCATCGACCACTACCTCGGCAAGGAGACGGTGCAGAACATCCTCGCACTGCGCTTCGCGAACGAGCTGTACGAGCCGCTGTGGAACGCCAATTACGTCGATCACGTGCAGATCACGATGGCCGAGGACATCGGTGTCGGCGGACGCGCGGGCTACTACGACGGAATCGGCGCGGCACGCGACGTGATCCAGAACCACCTTCTCCAGCTGCTCGCACTGACCGCGATGGAGGAGCCCATCTCGATGGACGCGAAGGATCTGCGCGCGGAGAAGGAGAAGGTGCTCGCGGCGGTGCGCCTGCCCGATGATCTGTCCACGGCCACGGCACGAGGTCAGTACGGTGGCGGCTGGCAGGGTGGCGAGAAGGTCACCGGCTTCCTCGAAGAGGACGGGATGAACCCGGACTCGACGACCGAGACGTACGCGGCCGTGAAGCTCGAGATCGCGACCCGCCGCTGGGCGGGGGTGCCCTTCTACTTGCGCACGGGCAAGCGCTTGGGGCGGCGGGTGACGGAGATCGCCGTCGTCTTCAAGCGTGCGCCGCAGCTGCTGTTCCAGCGCAATCAGACGCTCGAGCTCGGACAGAACGCGCTCGTGATCCGCGTGCAGCCGGACGAAGGAGTGACGATCCGGTTCGGCTCGAAGGTGCCCGGTGCGGGCAACGAGGTGCGCGACGTCACGATGGACTTCGGCTACGGCCACGCATTCACCGAGTCCAGCCCCGAGGCGTACGAACGCCTCATCCTCGACGTGCTGCTGGGCGACCCGCCGCTGTTCCCCCGTCACGAGGAGGTCGAGCTCTCGTGGAAGATCCTCGACCCCGTCGAGGAGTTCTGGAGCTCCGAGGGCGGACCGCTCGAACAATACTCTCCCGGCTCGTGGGGCCCTCCCTCAGCCGATGAACTCCTGGCCCGCGACGGCCGCGTCTGGAGGCGTCCATGATCGTCGACCTGCCCGACACCACGGTGTCGAAGATCGCGCGTTCGCTCGTGAGCGTGCGCGAGGAGGGTGGCGCCGTCGCCCTCGGTCGGGTGCTGACCCTGGTGATCGTCACGACCCACGGCCTGCACGAAGAGGCGATCGAGGCCGCCAACGACGCCTCGCGCGAGCACCCGATGCGCGTCATCGTGCTGATCGCGAACCCCGACGGCGACGCCAAGCTCGACGCCCAGATCCGCGTCGGTGGCGACGCCGGCGCCAGCGAAGTCGTGGTGCTGCGCGCGCAGGGCGATGTCGCGAGCAACCAGGAGGGCCTCGTGACGGGGCTCCTGCTGCCGGATGCGCCCGTCATCGCGTGGTGGCCGGACTTCCCGCCCGTCGAGCCCGCGGCATCCGACATCGGACGCATGGCCCAGCGCCGCATCACCGACGCGTCGACGAAGCCCTACGCCAAGGATCGCCTCTCGCGTCTCGGGCCGTCGTACGAGCCCGGCGACACCGACCTCGCGTGGACACGCCTGACGCACTGGCGCGAGCAGTTGGCGGCGGTGCTCGACCAGCCGCCCTACGAGCCGGTGACGAGCGTCGAGGTGGTCGGAGCCGGCAGCTCGCCCTCGACCGGTCTGCTCGCCGCATGGCTGCGACTCAAGCTCGACGTGCCGGTCACCTGGCGCTACTCGCCCCCGGAGGAATGGGAGCACGGCATCCAGAAGGTGCGGCTGACGCGTGCGAGCGGCGACATCGTGCTCGAGCGGACGAACGACATCGACGCCACGCTCACGCAGCCCGGACAGCCGTCGCACGACATCGTCCTCCCCCGCCGGACACTGCGCGAATGCCTCGCGGAGGAGCTGCGCAGGCTCGATCCGGACCTCCTGTATGGTCGAGTGATCACGGAGGGCTGGGAGCTTCTCGGCCCGGCGACCACGAGCGAGTCCTAGGAGTTCCGATGGCGCAGATGTGGACCGAGAAGCGCGTCGTGATCAGCCCCGACGCGCCGACGCTGGCGGCGGCGGTCGCCGAACGCCTGCTGTCCCGTCTCGCCCGTCGATCGGCCGCAGGCAAGACGACCCACATCGCTCTGGCGGGCGGCCAGATCGGCACTGCGGTGCTACGCGCCGCCGGCGACAGCCCTCGACGTGCCGACATCGACTGGTCGCTCGTGCACATCTGGTGGGGCGACGAGGTGTTCACGACGCCGGACGACGTCGATCGCCACGACAGCGCCGCCCGCGCCGCGCTCTTGGACCGGGTCGCGCTGCCGGCGAGCAACATCCACGCGATCGCGGCCAGTGACGTCGCCGCCGATCCGGATGCCGCCGCGGCCGCGTACGCCGACGAGCTGTCGCGCTTCGGCACGCCGGAGCAGGCGTGGCCGGAGTTCTACGTCTGCTTCCTCGGCGTCGGCTCCGATGGACACGTCGCGTCGCTCTTCCCCGATCGGGTCGAGATCCAGCTGACGGACCGTACGGTGGTCGCCGTTCGTGACGCCCCGAAGCCGCCCCCCGTGCGCGTCACGATGACCCGCCCGGTGATCAACTCGGCGCGCTGCGTCTGGCTCGTCGTCTCTGGTACCGACAAGGCCGCCGCCCTCGGGCTGGCCCTCGCCGGCGCCAGCTATGAGACCGTGCCGGCGGCCGGCGCCAAGGGGCGCAAGAAGACCATGTTCTTCGTCGACGAGGCCGCCGCCGCGAACGTGCCCGCCGAGCTCATCGACCAAGACTTCTGATCGACCCTCAGCTCACAGCAGAAGCCCTCGTGCGCGACGATCGTTCGTCTCGCACGAGGGCTTCTGCGCGGGCCTCGGGCCGGAAAGGTCAGGCTTGGCCGCGGCGTTCCCGCAGCTGCTGCAGGGCGTCGTCGAGAAGGGCATCGGCCTCTTCGTCGGTGCGACGCTCCTTCACATAAGCCAGATGCGTCTTGTAGGGCTCGGTCTTCGCGAGAGCCGGGGGGTTGTCCTTGTCACGTCCCGCCGGCAGTCCCGAGTGCGGAGAATCGATGACTTCGGGGATCTCCTCCTCCGCGATTCCCGCGGCGAAGTAGCGGACGGTCTCGTTTCCCAGAGCGTCCCAGTACGACACGGCGATGCGGTCGGCGTGATGGCCGTGGTCCTGCTCGCCCATGGGTCCGGCACCCACTCGGGTGCCGCGAATCGCGTTTCCGCCGGTTGCCATCAGAGCCCCTGGAACTTGGTGATGAGTCCGAGCGCGACGATCGCGACGAACCAGACGAGTGCGAGGACGACAGTGAACCGGTTGAGGTTGCGCTCCGCGAGACCCGACGATCCGAGGGCGGAACTCATGCCGCCACCGAACATGTCGGACAGGCCGCCACCGCGCCCCTTGTGCAGGAGGATCAGGAGGGTCAGCAGGAGGCTGGTGATGCCCAGCACCACCTGCAGTACGAACTCGAGGATGTCCACAGTCGAAAATGCCTTTCGCGGCGCCCGCGTCATCGAGCGCACAAAGGTCGAGTATACCGAGGTTTGCACTCGCGCCCTGCGGTGCTCGCTCAACGACCGGAGGCTCTCCTCCGGTCGTTGAGCGAGCGAAGCGGGTCGAAACGCGGAGCGCAGCGCGTCGATTGACCCGTGTCAGACGCCGACGTGCTTCTGGTAGCGGATGATGGCGGCGAACTCGTCGGCCACCAGGCTCGCCCCTCCGACGAGCGCGCCGTCGACATCGGGCTCCCGCATGAAGCTGGCGATGTTGCCGGACTTCACCGAACCGCCGTAGAGCACACGGGTACGCGCCGCGGCATCCGCACCGAGAGTCTCGGAGAGCACCTGGCGCAGCGCCGTGCACACCTCCTGAGCCTGTTCGGGCGACGCCACCTGACCGGTGCCGATGGCCCAGACGGGCTCGTAGGCGACGACGATGTCCGCGTCGGCCGCAACCCCGGCCAGAGCCGCCTGCAGCTGCGCGACCGAGACCGCCGTGGGCCCCGACTGCTCACGCTGCTCGAGCGTCTCACCCACGCAGATCACCGGGACCAGGCCGTGCCGCAGCGCCGCCTGAACCTTCTCGGCGACGATCGCGTCGGACTCGTGGTGGTACTCGCGACGCTCGGAGTGACCGATGATCACGTACCGGCAGGCGAGCTTGCTCAGGAAGGCTCCCGAGACCTCGCCCGTGTAGGCGCCGGAGTCGTGCGTCGACAGGTCCTGCGCGCCGAGCGCGAAGGGGATCTTGTCGGCATCCAGCAGCGTCTGGACCGTACGCAGATCGGTGAACGGCGGGAAGACCGCCACCTCGACCGATCCGTCGTCGTGCCCGGCATCCTTCAGTGTCCAGTGCAGCTTCTGCACGAACGCGACCGCCTGAAGGTGGTCGAGGTTCATCTTCCAGTTGCCGGCGATGAGCGGTGTGCGCGACATCAGGCCTCCCATCCCAGGATCTCCAGCCCGGGGAGCTTCTTGCCCTCCAGGAACTCCAGGCTTGCGCCGCCACCGGTCGAGATGTGACCGAACTGGTCGTCGGCGAAGCCGAGCTGACGAACGGCTGCTGCGGAGTCGCCGCCACCTACGACGGACAGACCATCGACCTCGGTCAGCGCCTGCGCGACCGTCTTCGTTCCGGCTGCGAACGCCGGCATCTCGAACACGCCCATCGGCCCGTTCCAGAACACCGTCTTCGCGCCGCGGATCGCGTCGGCGAAGATCTCCGCCGTACGCGGACCGATGTCCAGGCCCATGCCGTCGGCGCCGAAGGGAGTGTCCTCGAGCGCGTCGGCGGAGGCGACGACGTGATCGGCGTCGGCGGCGAAGCCGGATGCCATGACCGCATCGACCGGGAGGATCAGCTCGACGCCGCGCGCCGCGGCATCCGCGATGTAGCCCTTGACGGTCTCGATCTGATCGGTCTCGAGCAGGCTCTTGCCGACCGGGTGGCCCTGAGCCGCCAGGAAGGTGAAGAGCATGCCGCCACCGACGAGGATCTTGTCTGCGCGAGGCAACAGATGGGCGATGACACCCAGCTTGTCGCTGACCTTCGACCCGCCGAGGACGACGGCGTATGGGCGCGCGGGGTTCTCCGTGAGGCGGTCGAGCACGTCGACCTCCTTTTCGATCAGATACCCCGCGGCCGACGGCACCAGCTCGGCGAGATCGTAGACCGACGCCTGCTTGCGGTGCACGACACCGAAACCATCGGAGACGAGGACGTCGCCGAGGGCGGCGAGCTGCTCCGCGAAGGCGCGACGCTCGGCGTCGTCCTTCGCGGTCTCACCGGGGTTGAAGCGCAGGTTCTCGATGACGGTCACATCGCCGTCCTCGAGGGCCGCGACGGCCTCCTGCGCGGACCTCCCCACCGTGTCGCGGGCGAAGACGACGGGCTTGCCGAGCAGCTCGGAGAGGCGCTGAGCGACCGGCTCGAGGCTGTACTTGGGGTCGGGCGCGCCGTCCGGGCGTCCGAGGTGGGAGCACGCGATGACGCGCGCGCCCTGGTTGATGAGCTCGTTGAGGGTCGGAAGAGCCGCCCGGATACGGCCATCGTCCGTGATGACGCCGTCCTTCAGAGGGACGTTGAAGTCAACACGGACGATGACACGCTTACCGGCCAGCGACCCGAGGGATGCAAGGGTGCGCAAAGCCATGGTGAAGCCTCAGAGCTTGTCGGCGACGAGCTCGGTGAGGTCGACGAGGCGGTTCGAGTAGCCCCACTCGTTGTCGTACCAGGACGACACCTTCACGAGGTTGCCGGAGACGTTCGTCTGACCCGCGTCGAAGACCGACGAGTGCGGGTCGAGCTGGATGTCGCTGGAGACGATGGCGTCCTCGTTGTACTTGAGGTAGCCGACGAGCTCGCCCTCCTCCGCCGCCTTCTTGTACGCGGCGTTGATGACCTCGGCCGTGAGGCCCTCGGTCGGGGTGATGATCGTGAGGTCGACGATCGAGCCGGTGGGAACCGGCACGCGGTACGACGAACCGCTCAGCTTGCCGTTGAGCTCGGGCAGCACGAGACCGATCGCCTTGGCCGCACCGGTGGAGGCCGGGACGATGTTGATCGCGGCGGCGCGGGCGCGGTGCAGGTCGCTGTGCGGGCCGTCCTGCAGGTTCTGGTCGGCCGTGTAGGCGTGCGCCGTCATCATGAACCCGCGCTCGATGCCGAAGTTGTCGTTGAAGACCTTGGCGAGGGGCGCGAGGCAGTTCGTGGTGCAGGAGGCGTTGGAGATGATGTTCATCGTCGCCGAGTCGTAGTCGCCGTCGTTGACACCCATGACGAAGGTGCCGTCGACGTCGGTGCCGGGAGCGGAGATGATGACCTTCTTCGCGCCGCCTTCGATGTGCTTCTTCGCGTCGACGGCCTTGGTGAAGCGACCGGTCGACTCGATGACGATGTCGACACCGAGCTCGCCCCACGGGAGGTTCGCCGGGTCGCGCTCTTCGAAGACCTTGATGGCCTTGCCGTTGACGGTGATGGAGTCAGCATCGTACGAGACCTCGGCGTCGAGGCGGCCGCCGACGGAGTCGTACTTCAGCAGGTGGGCGAGGGTCTTGTTGTCGGTGAGGTCGTTCACCGCCACGATGTCGAGGTCAGCTCCCTGCTCCAGCGCGGCACGGAGGAAGTTGCGGCCGATACGGCCGAAGCCGTTGATTCCGATCTTGACAGACACGTTGTCTCCCGGTTCATGTCGCGACGGCGACGACGTTTCGACGCGCCACTCGCGAACTTGGTGTGTGAAGGAAAAAGGATGCCGGGTCACCGCCCGTCGCCGGGAGGGACCCGGCATCCTCACCTGGTCTTGAGACTACTACTTGAGCAGTCCGGCCGTCTTCTCGCGCGCCGTCGAAAAGCGCTCGGCGACGTTGCCCCAGTTGGCGATGTTCCAGACGGCCTTGACGTAGTCGGCCTTGACGTTGAGATAGTCCAGGTAGAAGGCGTGCTCCCACATGTCCAGCTGGAAGACCGGGATGGTTCCCTGCGCCGTGTTCGACTGCTGGTCGAACAGCTGCTGGATGATCAGCTGCTCGCCGATCGTGTCCCAGCTGAGCACCGCCCAGCCCGAGCCCTGGATGCCGGTCGCGGCAGCCGTGAAGTGCGCCTGGAACTTGTCGAAGCCGCCGAAGAACTCGTCGATGGCCGCCTTCAGCTCGCCCTCGGGAGCCCCGCCGCCGCCGTCGCTGGCCGGCGCGAGGTTGGTCCAGAAGATCGAGTGGTTGACGTGCCCGCCGAGGTTGAAGGCGAGGTCCTTCTCGAGCTTGTTGACGTTCGCGAGGTTGCCGCTCTCACGGGCCTCGGCGAGCTGCTCGAGCGCGGTGTTCGCGCCGGTCACGTACGCCTGGTGGTGCTTGTCGTGGTGAAGCTCCATGATTTTGCCGCTGATGTGCGGCTCAAGAGCTGCGAAGTCGTAGGGGAGGTCGGGCAGCGTGTAGATCGCCATGTTCTCTTCTTCCTGTCGTCGGCGCCGCAACTGCGCTGCGGCGATGGGACATTGCCATCCTATTGAGGTGCAACGCGAGGGCGAGGGGGTTGTTCCCGCCGAGCACGACGTGTAACGAACTCGGGCGGCGTCAGTCCTCGAGGCCTTCAGGAACCGCCGAGTCTGTGCCGGGGATGCCGTCGGCGACGGCCTTCTTGTCGGCCATGGCGAGAAGACGCCGGATGCGGCCGGCCACGGCATCCTTGGTCAACGGCGGATCGGCGTGGTGCCCCAGTTCGTCCAGGCTCGCGTCGCGGTGGGACAGACGCAGCTCTCCCGCTTCGCGGAGGTGGTCGGGGACCTCGTCGCCGAGGATCTCCAGGGCGCGCTCGACGCGCGCGCACGCGGCGACGGCGGCCTGCGCCGAGCGACGCAGGTTGGCGTCATCGAAGTTGACGAGTCTGTTCACGCCGGCGCGCACTTCGCGGCGCTGGCGCATCTCCTCCCAGGCCTGCGCCGTGCGCACCGCGCCCATCTCCGCGAGGGCGACGCGGATCGCCTCTCCGTCGCGCACGACCACGCGAGGCACGCCGCGCACCTCGCGGGCCTTGGCTGCGATGCCGATGCGATGCCCCGCCCCGACGAGCGCCATAGCCGCTTCGCCCGACGGGCACGCGATCTCCAAGGCGGCCGATCGGCCGGGGTCGGAGAGCGTGCCGCTCGCAAGGAACGCGCCACGCCAGACGGCGGCCAGATCGTGGCGAGCGCCCGTGGTCAGCTTGTTCGGGAGGCCGCGCACCGGACGACGACGCGCGTCGAGCAGACCCGTCTGACGTGCGAGCGTCTCGCCACCCTCGATGACGCGGACGGCGAAGTGGCCGCCGGCGCGACCGCCCGACGCCTGGACGCGGTGCAGTTCGGGACGGACCCCGTAGATCTCCATGATGTCGCGGGCGACACGACGCGCGAGCGGGTCGGTCTCCAGTTCGGCCTCCACGGCGACGCGGCCCGCGATCGAGTGCAATCCCCCGGAGAAGCGGAGGATGGCGGTGAGTTCGGCCACCCGCGCCGTGGGACGAGGGTCGCGGACCGCGGCCAGCTCTGACTTCACGTCAACGGTTGGCGACACAGCGATCCTTCGTTCGGGGAGTGCGGGACAAAGGACTAGCCTACTCGCGACCGAGGTCGCGGTGCTTCACACGAACGGCGACCCCGGGCACCTGTGCCAGCTTGTCGGCGAGCTCCAAGGCGGTCACGACCGAACGATGCTTGCCCCCGGTGCAGCCCACCGCGAGCACCGAGTGCCGCTTGTTCTCGCGCTGATAGCCCTCGAGCACGGGGTGCAGTGCGCGGGCGTACGCGTCGATGAACTCGCGCGCACCCTCTTGGGCCAGGACGAAGTCGCGCACAGGTTCTTCTTCACCCGTGTGTCCCTTCAGCTCGGGGATCCAATAGGGGTTCGGCAGGAAGCGCATATCGGTGACGAGGTCGACGTCGGTCGGTAGACCGTACTTGAAGCCGAAGCTCATCACCGTGATGGTGTGGCGCGCCTCTCCGGCCTCGCTGAAGAGGTCGACGACGCGCGAGGCGAGCTGATGGATGTTCATCTCGCTCGTGTCGACGATGACGTCAGCACTCTCACGGATGACCCGGAGGCGATCGCGCTCACGCAGGATGCCGTCGAGGATCGTCCCGTCGCCCTGCAACGGATGCGGTCGCCGCACCGACTCGAAACGACGCACGAGCACATCGTCTGCGGCGTCGAGGAACAGCACCCGCAGCTGTCGTCCGGCCCGCAGCGCGTTGGTGACCGCCGGCAGCGCCTGGAAGAGATCGCGTCCGCGGACGTCGACGACAGCGGCGAGCTTCGGTAGCGCTCCGCCGGCCATCTCGGTCAGTTCGAGGAGATGCCCGAGCATCTGCGGCGGCAGATTGTCGACGACGTACCAGCCCAGGTCTTCGAGGGCGTTGGCCGCCGTCGTGCGCCCCGCTCCCGACATGCCCGTGACGATGAGCACCTCACCGGCGCGCTGCTCGTCAGTCACGTGCTCTCCCTGGGTGTTCGAGGGCCGGTGCGGATGAGCACAGCCTAGCGATTCGCAAGGCGTTGCTCGATCGCGGCGGCCAGCTTGGGGCCGATTCCGGGCAGCGCCGTCATCTCGTCCGCGGACGCATTGCTGAGCGCGGCGACGGAGCCGAAGTGCCGAAGCAGGGCCTTGATCCGTGCATCACCGAGCCCCGGGACCTCACCCAGCACGGTGGAGATGTCGCGCTTGCGGCGCTTTCGTTGATGGGTGATCGCGAAGCGGTGCGCTTCGTCGCGCAGGCGCTGGATCAGGTAGAGGGCCTCGGAGGTGCGGGGAAGGATCACCGGGAAGTCCTCCCCCGGCAGCCAGATCTCCTCCAAGCGCTTGGCGATGCCGCACAGTGCGATCTCGGCGTGCCCGGCATCCTCGAGGGCGCGTGCGGCAGCCGCGACCTGTGGCGCACCGCCGTCGACGACCAGCAGCTGCGGACGGTATGCGAACCGCGGTCGTTTGCGCTCGGTGACCACCGGCGACTCGCCATCGGCGGGATCGACCCCCGCCACCGCCGTTTCCGCAGCGGCGGCAGCGGCCTCGTCGCGGTCGACGTGGGCCAGGCGACGCGTCAGCACCTGATAGAGCGAGTCGGTGTCGTCGGTCGTCTCCGCGATGCTGAAGGAGCGGTACTGATCCTTGCGCGGCAGCCCGTCTTCGAAGACCACCATGGAGGCCACGACGTTGGTTCCCGACAGATGCGACACGTCGTAGCATTCGATCCGCAGCGGCGCCTCGTCCATGCCGAGGGCGAGTTGCAGGTCGGTGAGAGCTTTCGTGCGCGACGTGTAGTCGGACGTGCGGCGCGTCTTGTGCAGCAAGAGCGCCTGCTGCGCGTTGACGGTGGCGGTGCGCATCAGGTCGGCCTTGCGCCCGCGTTGGGCGACCTGCAGGCTCACGCGCTTGCCGCGCCGCTCCTGCAGCCACTGCTCCAGCTCCGCGGCATCATCCGGCAGGCGCGGCACCAGGACCTGGCGAGGGATGTCGGATGACTCAGCGTCACCGTACGTGCGCTGGAGCACCTGATCCACCAAGTCGGCGGAGGAGATGTCGAGCTCCTTGTCGATGGTCGTCGCACGGACACCGCGTACGCGACCGCCCCGGACGACGAAATGCTGCACCGCCGCCGAGAGTTCGTCCTCCGCGATGCCGAACAGATCGGCATCCGTGTCCTCGGCCAGCACCAGAGAACTGCGACTGAGCACCGCATCGATCGCCTGCAGCCGGTCGCGGTAGACCGCGGCCGATTCGTAGTCCATCGCCGCCGCCGCCTCGCGCATGCGCGCGGTGAGGTCACGCGCGAAGCGCTGGTCTCCGCCCGCCATGAAAGCGACGAAGTCGTCGACGATGGCGCGGTGCTCCTCGATCGTGACCTTCATCGAACACGGTCCGCCGCATCGACCGATCTGTCCCGGAAAGCACGGTCGTCCGGTCGCCATGGCCTTCTTGTACGACGCGTCGGAGCAGGTGCGGATGGGGAAGACCTTGATCATCAGGTCGATCGTGTCGTGCACCGCCCACACCTTCGGGTACGGGCCGAAATAGCGCGCTCCGGGAATGCGCCGATTGCGGGTCACGATGACGCGCGGCGCCTCGTCGGCCAAGGTGATCGCCATGTAGGGGTACGACTTGTCGTCCTTGTAGCGCACGTTGAACGGCGGCGAGAACTCTTGGATCCACATGTACTCCAGCTGCAGCGACTCGACATCGCTGCCGACCACCGTCCACTCCACGGACGCCGCCGTGAGCACCATCCGGCGGGTGCGCTCGTGCAGGGTGTGCAGCGGCGCGAAGTAGTTCGACAACCGGGCGCGCAGATTCTTGGCCTTGCCGACGTAGAGGACGCGGCCGTCCGCGTCGCGGAAGCGGTAGACCCCGGGCTGCGTGGGGATCTCCCCCGGCTTCGGCTTGTAAGGAAGCGCGTCGGCCATCGTCACCCGGCCTTCCGCACCGGCCCCCGCGCCGTCGCTGCCGCGTCAGACGGCCCTGCCGCGAGGATCTCGGCCAGGAAGGCGCCGGTGTGGCTCTCTTCGACGCGCGCCACCTGCTCGGGCGTCCCCGTCGCGACGATGCGGCCGCCGCCCGAACCACCCTCGGGCCCCAGGTCGATGATCCAGTCGGCCGACTTGATCACGTCGAGATTGTGCTCGATGACGACGACCGTGTTGCCCTTGTCGACGAGACCGCCCAGCACCTTCAGCAGCAGGGACACGTCCTCGAAGTGCAGACCGGTCGTCGGCTCGTC
This sequence comes from Microbacterium laevaniformans, assembly GCF_016907555.1. NCBI lineage: Bacteria > Bacillati > Actinomycetota > Actinomycetes > Micrococcales > Microbacteriaceae > Microbacterium > Microbacterium laevaniformans. The sequence continues at coordinate 990,586 of NZ_JAFBCE010000001.1, read as the reverse complement.
GAGGACGTAGATGCTGCGCCCGTTCGAGCGACGCTGCAACTCGGTCGCGAGCTTGACCCGCTGCGCCTCGCCGCCGGAGAGGGTCGTCGCCGACTGTCCGAGTCGGACGTAGCCGAGACCGACGTCGACGAGCGTCTTGAGGAAACGATGGATCGCCTGGATCGGCTCGAAGAAGTCGGCCGCCTCCGAGATCGGCATCTCGAGCACCTCGGCGATGTTCTTGCCCTTGTAGTGCACGGCGAGCGTGTCACGGTTGTAGCGCTTTCCGTGGCAGACCTCGCAGTCGACGTAGACGTCGGGGAGGAAGTTCATCTCGATCTTGATGGTGCCGTCGCCCGAACATGCCTCGCAGCGGCCGCCCTTGACGTTGAAGCTGAACCGGCCGGGCTGATAGCCGCGCACCTTCGCCTCGGGCGTCTCGCTGAACAGCGTGCGGATGCGATCGAACACCCCCGTGTACGTTGCGGGGTTGGAGCGCGGCGTCCTTCCGATGGGAGCCTGATCGACGTGCACGACCTTGTCGAGGTTGTCGAGCCCGGTGATGCGGGTGTGCTTGCCCGCCACACGCCGCGCCCCGTTGAGCTTTGTCGCGAGGACTTCGTAGAGGATGCCGTTGACCAACGTCGACTTGCCCGAGCCGCTGACGCCCGTCACTGCGGTGAGCACACCGAGCGGGAACTCGGCCGTGACGTTCTGCAGGTTGTTCTCGCGCGCGCCGACGACGGTCAGCATTCTCTTCTTGTCGACCTTGCGACGCTTCTTGGGCGTCGCGATCGACCGTCGCCCGCTGAGGTAGGCGCCCGTCAACGAGCGCTCTTCCTCGAGCAGCGACGACAGCGGACCCGAATGCACGACCTCGCCTCCGTCGACACCCGCGCGGGGCCCGATGTCGACGATCCAGTCCGACGCCTGCACGGTCTCCTCGTCGTGCTCGACGACGATGAGGGTGTTGCCCAGATCCTTCAGCCGGACGAGGGTCTCGATCAGCCGGCGGTTGTCTCGTTGGTGCAGCCCGATGGAGGGTTCGTCGAGCACGTACAGCACGCCCGTCAGCCCGGAGCCGATCTGCGTCGCGAGCCGGATGCGCTGGGCCTCCCCACCGGAGAGCGAGCCCGCGGAGCGTCCGAGGCTCAGATAGTTGAGTCCGACCTGCACGAGAAAGTCCAAGCGCGCGCGGATCTCCCTGAGGACGGCGGCGGCGATCTTGGCTTCGCGGTCGGTCAGCTCGAGCTGCGCGAAATACTGCTGGGCGTCGGCCAGACTCATGCGCGACGCATCGGCGATCGAATGGTCGTGCACCAGGACGGCCAGCACCTCGGGCTTCAGACGGTCGCCGTGGCACACGGGACACGGGACCTCACGAAGGTACTCCGCCCATCGCTGGCGCTGCGCGTCGGTCTCGGCCTGGGTGTACTGACGCTCGATGTAGGGCACCACCCCCTCGAACCCGGACGAGTAGCGCATCTCCCGGCCGTAGCGGTTGCGCCACTTCACCGTGACCTTGTAGTTCTCGCCGCGAAGGATCGCATCCTGGACGTCGGTGGACAGGTCTCGCCACGGTGTGTCGAGCGAGAAGTCGAGGTCATCGGCCAGGCCCACCAGGAGGCGCTCGTAATACTGGTACAGCCCCTTGCCTTGTGTCGTCCATGGGATGATGACGCCGTCGTTGATCGACAGTTCTTCATCGCCCAGCATCAGCTCGACGTCGACCGACATCCGCGTGCCCAGACCCGAGCACGTGGGGCAGGCACCGAACGGGGCGTTGAACGAGAAGGTGCGTGGCTCGATTTCGGTGAGCTGCAGCGGATGCCCGTTCGGACAGGCGAGCTTCTCGCTGAAACTCACCCACGCGTCGTCGCCTTCTTCGTCGACGAAGTTGATCTGCACGATGCCGTCGGCGAGGCCGAGCGCGGTCTCGACCGAGTCGGTGACGCGGCCGAGGATGTCGCCACTTGCCACGAGCCGGTCGACCACGACCGCGATGTCATGCTTGTAGCTCTTCTTGAGCGTCGGGGGCTCGGCGAGCTGGATCAGCTCGCCGTCCACCACGGCGCGGGCGTATCCCTTGGCCGACAGCTCCTTGAAGAGGTCGACGAACTCGCCCTTCTTCTGCGTCACGACCGGGGCCACGATCTGATAGCGCGTGCGCTCGGGCAGCTCCATGAGCTGGTCGGCGATCTGCTGCACGGTCTGTCGCTGGATCTGGGCGCCGCACTCGGGACAGTGCGGAACACCGATGCGGGCCCACAGCAGACGCATGTAGTCGTGGATCTCGGTGATCGTCCCGACCGTCGAACGCGGGTTGCGGTTCGTGGACTTCTGATCGATCGAGACGGCGGGACTCAATCCCTCGATGAAGTCGACGTCCGGGCGGTCGACCTGACCGAGGAACTGCCGCGCGTACGCGCTCAGCGACTCCACGTAACGACGCTGACCTTCGGCGAAGATCGTGTCGAAAGCGAGGCTGGACTTGCCCGAACCGGAGAGGCCGGTGAAGACGACGAGGGAGTCGCGCGGGATGTCGAGATCCACGTTCTTGAGGTTGTGGACGCGGGCTCCGCGCACGCTGAGTTTCGACGAGGCAACAGGGACGATGGGCACCGGATAAGTCTAGGTGTGGCCTCCGACACCGGATCCGAGGTGCGCTCTCGGCGTACCCTCCTCAGTCCGGCCGACGGCCGGCGAAGGGGGCGAGACCGTCGCGCAGTGCCGCAAGTTGGTCGGCATCCATCCCGACTCTCGCCATGATCTGCGCCGGCACGTCGAGAGCCCGTGCCCGCAGAGACGTGCCGTCGGCGGTGAGCGCGATATCCAGCACCCGCTCGTCGTCAGTGCGGCGCGTGCGACTGACCCGCCCCTGCGCCTCGAGGCGCTTGACGAGCGGCGACAGCGTGGCCGGTTCCATCGCAAGCTCCTCCGCGAGCTCGCCCAGCGAGCGCGGCGAGTGCTCCCAGAGGGCGACCATCACGAGGTACTGCGGGTGCGTCAGGCCGAGGGGATCGAGGACAGGACGATAGATGGAGACGACGTTGCGTGCGGCCGTCACGAGAGCGAAGCACAGCTGGTTCTCGAGCTTCAGCAGATCGTCGCGCGCATCCATGCCTCTACTGTACTCATTTCGTTAGTACACTAATGTTCATGACACGAAACGATGCCGAGCGGCCACCGCTGCGTCAACGGGTGCGCGACGCCGGCGGGTGGTACACGTACCTCAACACGCGGCTCATCCGCCTGGCCGGTCCCGCGTCGGTCGGTCCGTACGAAAGCGAGCCCGAGCCGGCGCGCGCCGAACGGGCCTGCCCGCTCTGCGGCCACGCGATGTCCCAGCACACGTTCGACCGCAGCGGCCCGAAGCCGCTCATGCACTGCCCCTGATCAGGATCGCCCGTCAGGCGCGCTCGAACGTCATGATCGCGCGCGCTGCCGCAGCGCCCACTCCACCTCGTCGGGGTCGCTGTGCGGAACGATCACGCCGTCTCGCATGATCTGGTGACGCTCGTCGCCCTTCCCGACGATGGCGATGAGGTCGCCCTCCCGGGCGAGTTCGACGGCCTTGTGGATCGCCTCGGCTCGGCCGCCCACGTCGAAGACCTCTGCGCGCGAGCCGCGCGTACCGGCGACGACGGCTCGCCTGATGGTCGCGGGGTCCTCGTCGGCGGGATTGTCGTCGGTGACGATCACGATGTCCGAGGCCATCGCGGAGAAGCGGCCCATGAGCGGGCGCTTGTGCGCATCGCGATTGCCGTTGGATCCGATCACCGTGATGATGCGCCCCGGCGTCAGAGGCCGCATCGCGCGCAGTAGCGCGTTGATCGCCTCGGGCTTGTGGCCGGCGTCGATGACGACCTGGAACTCGGCATCCACGGGGACGAACTGGACCCGCCCCTCGACGCCCGCGAAGTTCGCAATCCCCTCCACGGATGCCGAGAGAGGATGACCCACGATGTCGAGGGCCGCGACCGCGGCCAAGATGTTGCTGACGTTGAACTCTCCCACCAGGGGTGTGGTGAAACGCTCCGTCTGGCCATCGGGTCCGATCACCGTGAACGAGGAGCCGTCCAGCCGCAGGTCGATGTCGACAGCGCGCCAGTGCGCGTCGCGACCCGTCACCGAGAACGACTGCGTGTTCAGGTCGGCATCGGCATGCAGGCGCCGCCCGGCCCGGTCGTCGACGTTCACCAGCGCGACATAGGACATCGCCGGCGTCAGCAGCTCGCGCTTGGCCAGCAGATAGGCCTCCTGCGTGCCGTGGAAGTCGCGATGGTCGTGGCCGAGGTTGAGGAAGATGCCGACGTCGAAGCGGAGGCCTTCCACGCGACCCATCGTGATGGCATGGCTCGACACCTCGGAAGAGACCACCTCGACACCGCGCTCGCGCATGAGCGCCAACAGCGCGTGCATCTGCGGGGCTTCCGGAGTGGTGAGAGTGGACGGAACGGCGACGCCGTCGATGCGCGTTCCCATCGAGCCGATCACCCCGGTGTGCCGGGACTGACGCGCTGCATCGACGAGATAGGTCGTCGAGGTCTTGCCCTGCGTGCCCGTGATGCCGATCGTCTTCAGCGCACGCGCAGGCTGGTCGTAGAACCAGGCGGCGAGCCCACCCAACACCCGACGGGGGTGCCCATCGACGACGATCCGTGGGAGCGCGGAGAGTCCTGTCGTGGCGTCGATGATGTCGGCGCCGGCGGCGTCGGTGAGCACCGCGACCGCCCCGGCTTCCACGGCGTCGGCGAGATAGCGGGCGCCGTGAGTCCGGGCCCCCGGCTGGGCGAAGAACAGATCACCCGGCTGCGTCGAGGCTGCGCTGAGAGCGATACCCGTGACGAACGCGTCACCGGCGACGAGAGACGCACCGACCTGATCGGCGATGTCGGCGAGTGAGCGAGCAACGACGTTCTGCGGACGGTTCGCGGCGGGCTGCGCAACCCCCATTCCGGCCTCCGAAGGAACCGACGGGGAGGACTGCTCGATGCTCACTCGGCGACGATAGCAAAACAGTGCGAACCCGGCTGTCAGCATCGCCGTGCGAAGCCCGAGTCCACCCTGCCGGCGACACCGCCTGCACGTCGTTCAGGTGGTGCGGCGCGCTGGACCTGCTTACGCGTGGCCGGCATTCACCATGGCCCGCAGCTCCTTCTTGAGATCCTGCACCTCGTCGCGGAGCCGCGCGGCCAGCTCGAACTTCAGCTCACCGGCCGCGGCGAGCATCTGCTGCGAGAGATCCTCGATGGTCGCCTCGAGCTGCATGGCACCCTCTGCCGCGATGCCCTCCCGCCGCAGGCGCGGCGTCGGCGAGCCTGCGCGACCCGAGCCGCCGCCACGAGCCAGAAGCGCCTTGGTATCGGACGCCTCGCGTGCCAGCACGTCGGTGATGTCGGCGATCTTCTTGCGCAGGGGCTGCGGATCGATGCCGTGCGCCGTGTTGTACGCGATCTGCTTCTCCCGGCGACGCTCGGTCTCCTCGATCGCCGATCGCATCGAGTCGGTCATGTTGTCGGCGTACATGTGGACTTCACCGGAAACGTTTCGCGCCGCTCGACCGATCGTCTGAATCAGTGACGTCCCGCTGCGCAGGAACCCTTCCTTGTCGGCGTCGAGAATGGCGACGAGCGAGACCTCGGGCAGGTCGAGCCCCTCACGCAGCAGGTTGATTCCCACCAGCACGTCGTAGACACCCTGTCGAAGCTCGGTGAGCAGCTCGACGCGACGCAGCGTGTCGACGTCGGAGTGCAGGTATCGCACGCGCACACCGTGCTCGCCGAGGAAGTCCGTCAGCTCTTCGGCCATCTTCTTGGTCAGGGTGGTGACGAGCACGCGCTCGTCTCGCTCGACCCGCACCCGGATCTCCTCCAGCAGGTCGTCGATCTGCCCCTTGGACGGCTTGATCACGATCTGCGGATCGACCAGACCCGTCGGTCGGATGATCTGCTCGACGACGCCATCGGCGATACCCATCTCGTAGCGGCCCGGCGTCGCGGACAGATACACCGTCTGACCGACGCGGTTCTTGAACTCGTCGAAACGCAGCGGGCGGTTGTCGAGCGCGCTCGGAAGCCGGAAGCCGTGGTCGACCAGCGTGCGCTTGCGCGACGCGTCGCCTTCGTACATGGCGCCGATCTGCGGCACCGTGACGTGCGACTCGTCGATGACGAGCAGGAAGTCGTCGGGAAAGAAGTCGAGCAGCGTGTGCGGCGGCTCGCCGGGCTCGCGACCGTCCATGTGTCGGGAGTAGTTCTCGATGCCGGAGCAGAAACCGAGCTGCTGCAGCATCTCGAGATCGAACGTCGTGCGCATCCGCAGGCGCTGTGCCTCCAGCAGCTTGCCCTGGCCCTCCAGCTCCGCCAGCCTCTCGGCCAGCTCGGCCTCGATCGTGCCAATGGCGCGATGGACGGTATCGGTGCCCGCGACGTAGTGCGACGCCGGGAAGATGGGCACACTGTCGAGCTTCTGGACGACGTCTCCGGTGAGGGGATGGAGCATGTAGAGCGCTTCGATCTCGTCGCCGAACAGCTCGATGCGGACCGCGTACTCCTCGTAGACGGGAATGATCTCGATCGTGTCGCCGCGCACACGGAAGTTGCCGCGCGAGAAGTCGACGTCGTTGCGGTTGTACTGCATCGCGATGAACTTGCGGATGAGCGCATCGCGGTCGTACCGCTCGCCCACCTGCAGGGCGACCATCGCGCGGAGGTACTCTTCGGGCGCACCGAGACCGTAGATGCACGACACCGTGCTGACCACGACCACATCGCGACGGCTCAGCAGCGAGTTCGTCGTCGAGTGACGCAAGCGTTCGACCTCGGCGTTGACGGACGAGTCCTTCTCGATGAAGGTGTCCGTCTGCGGCACATAAGCCTCGGGCTGGTAGTAGTCGTAGTAGCTGACGAAGTACTCGACGGCGTTGTGCGGCATCAGCTCACGGAACTCGTTGGCCAGCTGCGCCGCGAGGGTCTTGTTGTGGGCCAGCACCAGCGTGGGACGCTGTACCTGTTCGATCAGCCACGCCGTCGTCGCCGACTTGCCGGTACCGGTCGCGCCGAGCAGGACGACGTCGGTCTCCCCCGCGTTGATTCGAGCCGCGAGCTCGGAGATCGCCTGCGGCTGATCACCGCTGGGCGCATACTCGCTGACGACCTCGAACGGCCGGACGGATCGCGTGGTCTGCATGCCTCCAGCGTAGGCTCGGCCTCCGACATCGGCCGCGTCGTTCGCCCTCGGCGTCCTCGTTCGCCCAGGCCCTCCCGAGGCGCTCGGCCCGCTCGGCCCCGTACTGTGGAGCCATGCTGGAGTTCCTCGTCGGGTCCGGCCTCGCCGCGGCCGCGGGGCTGAACGCGTGGATGCCGCTGTTCGCACTGGGGCTGTTGGACCGTTTCGTGCCGGTGATCGATCTGCCCGCCTCCTGGTCGTGGCTTTCCAGCGACGTCGCCCTCTGGATCACCGGTGTGCTGCTGGTCGTGGAGATCGTGGCCGACAAGATCCCCGCTGTCGATTCCGTGAACGACGTCCTGCAGACCGTGGTGCGCCCGGCATCCGGGGGCATCGCCTTCGGCGCCGGTGCGAGCGCGCAGACGGTGCGCGTCGACGACCCGAGCCTCTTCGCGGGCGCCGCATGGGTGCCGATCGTCGTCGGCGTCGTGATCGCCCTCGCGCTGCATGCCCTCAAAGCGTCGGTGCGCCCTCTCGCCAATGTCGCCACCGCGGGCGTCGCCGCCCCCGTCCTGTCGGCGGCGGAGGATGTATCGGCGGGAGCACTCATCGTGGCCGCGATCTTCGCGCCCGTTCTGGCCGGAGCGCTCGTGGTCGCCCTCATCGTGTCGGCCGTGCTTCTGCTGCGTCGTCGACGCCGCCACCGCTCAGGGACGTCCGTCGCCTCCGTACCGCGACCGTGAGCGCGCACCTCAGCGCGAGGGGTGCAAGCGCCTCCACAGCGCCTCGACCTGCGCACTGGTCTCGGCCAGCGACCCGGCTGTGTCGATGATGACGTCGGCGACGGCCAACCGCGTGTCATCGTCGACCTGCGACGCCAGCCGCGCGCGGGCATCGGCGAGGGTGAGCCCGCGCAGCGCGACGAGGCGCTCCTCGCGCAGGGATGCCGGGGCGTGCGCCACGACGATCAGATCCCACGGGTCGTCGGCCCGCGCCTCGACCAGCAGCGGCACGTCGTAGACGACGACCGCATCGGGATCGGCGGCGAACGCCGCGGCGAAGCGCCGGCCCGACTCTGCCGCCACGGCCGGATGGATGAGGGCGTTGAGGCGGCGACGGGCGTCGTCGTCGGAGAAGACGACCGCTCCCAGCGCTGCGCGGTCGAGGTTGCCGTCACCGGCGATCACTCCCGGACCGAACGCGGCGGCGATCTGGTCGAGCACCGGAGACCCGGGAGCCTGCAGCTCGCGGACGATGGCGTCGGCGTCGACGATGACTGCACCGTGTTGGGCGAGGAGGCGCGCGATGGTCGATTTGCCGGAGGCGATGCCGCCGGTGAGCGCGAGAAGGGGCATGCCTACGAGGATGCCACGTCGGCGTCGGCCGGAGCCGTCGACGGCGGCGCCACGAAGACGGAGGCCTCTGCGATGCGCGCCGCGCGCAGTGCGGCCGAGCGCGCAGCGCTCATGAGGATTCCCGGGTCGTACCCGAGCGACGAGGTGAGTCCCACTCCGACGCCCACCGACGCGAGACGGCCGTGAGCGACCGCGGTGAGCTCGTCGATGGCGCCCCGGAACAGCGCGCTGCCGACGCGGCGGGCATCGGCGGTCGATTCGGCGAGAGTGCAGATGACGAGCTGCCCGTCCCCGTCCTCGCCGACCAGAGCCGCGGCCGGCGCGAAGGATCGAGCCGCATGACGGCAGGCGGCCGAGATCGTATCGACCACGTCACCGCCGAAGGCGTCGCCGATCTCGTCGAGCCCGTCTGCACGAAGCACGATGACGGCGATGCCCTCCTGCCGCCACGAGGCTCGCTCCACGATGTCGGCGAGGGCTCCGGCGAAGGTTCGCGGCAGCATGACACCGTCGGCGGCGACACCGTTGGAGGTCAGCCACTCGTAGCGCTGCCGCGTCGTGCGCTGCGAGCGCAGCACCGACATGACGATCGCCGCCACCATCGTCAGGATCACCGTGACGATGTTCGCGCTGATGGAGCCGAGCCACCGCGAGAACAGCTCGCTCTGCGGCCCGAGCGTCACGAAGACGACAAGGCGCACGGCGTAGAACACCCCCGCGGCCGCGAGCACGGTCGACAAGGCCCAGGCGCTGCGCAGTCCGCGCATCGGGCTGCGCAGCGATTCGGCGGCACCGGCTCCGAAGAACACCACGAGCGATGCCGCCATCGCCCACCAGCCACCCCAGCTGCCCCGCGTCGGGTACTCGATGAGCGCGGCGACGAAGGTGATGACCGCAAGCGTCCCGACCGTCACCGACGAGACGAGAACGGAGCGGTCGTTGAACCGTCGGCATCCCAGAAGCATGAATCCCGGCACCGAGACGAACAGGGCGTTGCCGACCGCGACCGAGACCGCACCGCCTACACCCGCAGACCACGCCATGTAGGCGAGCGTTGTCGCCAGCCCGCAGAAGAACGCCACCGCCCACAGCCGTCCCGGGCCGGTATCGCGGCGCAGCAGGGTGTCGAGGATGAAGGTCAGACTGGCGACCGACGCAACGACGGCCGTCATGACCGTGACGCTGAACAGATCGAGATTCATGCCCCGTCCTTGTCGGTGAGCTCGGCCGATCCGGGCGGGAGTCCGGTGGACGTCTCCCGGTCGAAGACCTCGCGGGTCGCCGGCAGGACCACGGTGAAGACGCTGCCCTCCCCCGCGGTCGATTCGACGGCGATGGATCCGCCGTGAGCGGCGACCAGATCACGTGTGATCGTCAGACCCAAACCGTTGCCCGGCACGGACGGCACGGCGCGGAAGAACCGCTCGAACACTCTCGCGGCCGCATCGGGGGCCATGCCGATACCGGTGTCGGCGACCCGAACCGTCGTATGAACGCCGTCCGTCGAGGTGGATGCCGTCACCCGGCCACCGTCGCGATTGAACTTCACCGCATTCGCCATCAGATTGTCGATCACCTGTCGGATGCGGGCCGGATCGGCGTACGCCTCGGCCGCGCCCGACTCCTCCACGCGAAGGTCGACGAAGCGCCCCTCTGCGACCGGCTCGAGCCCCGCCGCTGCAGCGCGCACGATCTCGGTCATGTCGACGACGCGAGGGTGCAGGCGCGTATCGATCGACGACCCCGACCGCGACGACGCCGACAGGATGTCGGTGACGATGCCGAGCAGCCGCTCGCTGTTGCGGTGCGCGGTCTCGACGTGCCTGCGCGCGGCATCCGAGAGTCCGCCGCCGTCGAGGACCAGCTCGAGATACCCGAGGATGGACGTCAGCGGGGTGCGAAGCTCGTGCGAGACCGATGCAACCAAGTCGTCACGCACCCGCTGGGCGTCCCGCTCCGCGGTCACGTCGCGCGCGATCAGCACCGCTCCAGCCGGGGCGCCGTTGTGATCCGTGAGGGGGCGCCCGGCGAAGGCGAACGCGCGTCGGCGACCGTCGGGCAGTGCAAACCACAGGACGGCATCGTCGAACGACTCCTGACGCTGCAGACGCACGAGAGGGTGCTGCTGAGGGTCGAGAGGCACCAGCTTCTCGTCGGTGACGGCGGAGTCGCCGGCGCCGCCAGGAAGGAATCCGGGTATGCGGCCGAAGCGGAGGAGCGCATCGTTCTCGAGCACGACCTCGCCCGCCGCGGAAAGGCGGATGACTCCGAAGTCGACCGTGTCGAGGACTTCGCTGACCAGCTGCTCCTGACGCAGCGCCTCGCGGTGCGCCGCCGACACGCGCACCGCTTGACGGTCCAACAGCGTTCGCTGCGCACGGAAGCGGCGCGAAGACGAGTAGCAGGCGACACTGACCGCGACGATGACGACCGGAAGCAGGACCACCGCGTACGTGCCCGCCGGCGATGCCCCGGTCCACAGGATGCACCAATACACGACGGGGATGCCGACCACCGAGATCGCGAAGCCGGCGCGGCCGATCACCGACAGCCACATCGCCGGAAACACCCACAGCAACCCGAAAGCAGCGTTCGGTTCGGCGATGCGCATGAGCGCGATGGCGACGATATCGACGACCGGAAGGACGATCACGGCGTACGGCGGCAAGCGCGACCAGGGTACGGCAAGGCCGGCCACTCCTCCGAGGACGACGAGCAGCACCGCGATCCCGAAGAGACCGCCATCGGTGAGGGACGCCGTGGCGATGCCGATGAAGAACAGCACGCCGACGACGGCGCACAGCACGAGCTGATTGCTCGCCGCGGCGCGGTCGCGCAGTTGGCCGCGGATGCGGCCGTCTGCGGGGCCGGTGGGGCTCGGGGTGCTCGCCATGGGATGACGTTACAGCCGGGGAGCGCGCGACGGCAGGATGCGACGGCACAGGGCCGCCGCCCGGACGGATCCGGGGCGACGGCCCTGTGCGAATGCGGTGCGGCTCAGCGGCCCGACAGCTTCTCGCGCAGAGCCGCGAGAGCCTCGTCGTCGGCCAGCGTTCCGCCGCCGTTCGAGGAGTCGGACGAGAACGACGATCCGCCGGTCTCGATCGGAGCGGCAGCCTCGGCCTCGAGCGTCTTGGCGACGGCGAGCTTGTGCGCCTCCCAGCGAGCCTGGGCAGCGGCGTACTCCTGCTCCCACTTCTCGCGCTGGGCGTCGAAGCCCTCGAGCCAGGCACCCGACTCGGGGTCGAAGCCCTCGGGGTACTTGTACTCGCCGTTCTCGTCGTACTCGGTCGCCATGCCGTACAGCGCCGGGTCGAACTCGGTGCCGTTGGGGTCGACCGACTCGTTCGCCTGCTTGAGCGAGAGCGAGATGCGACGACGCTCGAGGTCGATGTCGATGATCTTGACGAAGACCTCTTCGCCGACCGACACGACCTGCTCGGCGAGCTCGACGTGCTTGCCGGAGAGCTCCGAGATGTGCACGAGGCCCTCGATGCCGTCCGCGACGCGAACGAACGCACCGAAGGGGACGAGCTTGGTGACCTTGCCCGGTGCGACCTGACCGATCGCGTGCGTGCGGGCGAAGACCTGCCACGGGTCCTCCTGCGTCGCCTTCAGCGACAGGGAGACGCGCTCGCGGTCGAGGTCGACCTCGAGGATCTCGACGGTGACCTCCTGGCCCACCTCGACGACCTCGGAGGCGTGCTCGATGTGCTTCCAGGACAGCTCCGACACGTGGACGAGACCGTCGACGCCGCCGAGGTCGACGAACGCACCGAAGTTGACGATCGACGAGACGACACCCTTGCGGACCTGACCCTTGTGCAGGTTGTTGAGGAACGTGGTGCGCGACTCGGACTGCGTCTGCTCGAGCAGGGCGCGGCGCGAGAGCACGACGTTGTTGCGGTTCTTGTCGAGCTCGAGGATCTTCGCCTCGATCTCCTGGCCGAGGTAGGGCGTCAGGTCGCGGACGCGACGCAGCTCGATGAGCGACGCGGGCAGGAAGCCGCGCAGGCCGATGTCGACGATGAGACCACCCTTGACGACCTCGATCACGGAACCGGTGACGACACCGTCGTTCTCCTTGATCTTCTCGACGTCACCCCAGGCGCGCTCGTACTGCGCGCGCTTCTTGGAGAGGATGAGGCGGCCTTCCTTGTCCTCCTTCTGGAGAACGAGGGCTTCGACCTCGTCGCCGACCTTGACGACCTCGTTGGGGTCGACGTCGTGCTTGATGGAAAGCTCGCGCGAGGGGATGACACCCTCGGTCTTGTACCCGACGTCGAGGAGGACCTCGTCGCGGTCGATCTTCACGACGGTGCCTTCGATGAGGTCGCCGTCGTTGAAGAACTTGAGGGTCTTCTCGACCGCGGCCAGGAAGTCCTCAGCAGATCCGATGTCGTTGATGGCGACCTGCTTGGTGGCCGGGGCGGTCGTTGCGGTAGTCATGTAGTGGGTTGTCCTTGTTGGGTTGGATGTCGGGCTCCGGCGCGAGATGATCGCGCAACGGCACACGGACGAAGACGAACGAATGCCCCGCCGGAGCGGTCGGTCAGGGATTGCGTGTCATGAGCGCGCAGCACAGCGCCACACGCATGACACTCCAGGGTATCAGAATCACCGGCTCGCCGTCGGGGGCATCCCGCGCGGCGACGGGTCCGTCGCCTAGCCGCGCAGCGGGTCGGCGGGGTCCGCCGGATCCAACGCCGGAGCCCCCGGTCGAGACAGCGTGAGCACCGCCCAGGCGACGCGCGGGCTCTCGGCCAGACGATCCTCGACGGCATTCAGCTGGGCGGCGACCGCATGCTCGGGGACGTCGCCCACGAGGTCGACCGCGGCGACGACGAACACCCGTCCGGGGCCGACGTATTCGATGTGCAGGTAGGTGATCTGCGCGATCTCCGCCTGTTCCAGCAGACGCTGCAGCGCGGCGGCCCGCACGCGCGGCTCGACCGCGACGCCCACCAGGAAGCGGCGGTTCTGGCGGATCAGCACGATCGCGACGACGGCCAAGAGCACGCCGACCAGAATCGATCCGATCGCGTCCGGGGCCGCAGATCCGGTGAGCTGATGCAGCAGGATGCCGAGGAAGGCGATCACCAGACCGATCAACGCCGCGGCATCCTCGAAGAAGACCGCACGCAGCGTGGGGTCGGACGTGTCCATGACGTACTCGAGCACGTCCTTCGCGCTCTCCCGTGCGCGACGACGCGACTGGCGCAGCGCCTGGAGGAACGAAACGCCCTCCAAGACGAACGCGACACCCAGGACGGCGTAGGAGACGCCGAACAGACCGGCCGGCTCAGGCGCGAACAGCTCCTGCACCCCGTGCATGATCGAGACGCCGGCGCCGACGGCGAACAGACCGAACGCCGCGAAGAGCGACCACACGTACGCTTCCCGTCCGTACCCGGTGGGATGCCGCGCATCGCGCGGACGCGCCGACCGGCGGGTCGCGACGAAGAGGAAGATCTCGTTGCCGGTGTCCGCCCACGAGTGCGCGGCCTCGGCGAGCATGCTCGCCGCACCGGTGAGCACCGCCGCGACGGTCTTCGCGACGGCGATGAGGAGGTTCGCTCCGAGCGCGACGAGAACCGTCAGCAGCGACTCCGCATCGCCGGCTGCGCCGTCCGGCGCAGGGAGCGCCGCGCGGCGGGACGATCGGGAGGGCGCCATGCTCACACGCTACGCGGGGTCGACGACGCCGTCGACGTACAGCCAGCGACCGTCGAGACGGCGGAAGCGACTGCGCTCGGTGAGCACTCCGCACGCGCCGGTGCCGCGCTGCCACCACGACGCCCGGAAGGTGACCGTGGCGCGGACGTCGTCCACCCCTCCGTGGGTCTCATCGATATCGAGGCGCTCCCAGCACAGGTCGTCGTCGAGCTCCAGTCGATCGGGGCGGGTGGCCGGGTGCCACGACGCCAGAAGATGAGAGGCGTCGCCCAGCGCGAACGCCGTGAACCGTGAGCGCATGAGCTTCTCCGCCGTCGCGGCCGCGAGACCGTCGAGAACAGGGCCGCAGCATGCGGCGAACGCGCCGCCGCCGCACGGGCACGGCGATGCCGCAGGAGGACGGCGACCTCGTGGTGGGGAGGCGGCGCCGAAGGACATTCCCCGACTCTACGACACGCCCACGCTCGCGCGCGCCGAGTGTGCGGCTGTGGAAAACCGCGGTGAGCGCACGGCGCGGTGGCTACCGTGAGGGACATGACGAGGCGAAGACACGTGCTGTCGGCAGTGGTGGCGTTCGCGCTGGCCGGGAGCATCGTCGGATGCACACCGCAGAGCACGCCGTCGCCCGCGCCGAACTCCAGCTCCTCGGCGTTCTCCTCGGATGCCGAGGCCTTCGCCGCCGCCGAGGCGACCTACCGCGCCTACGTCGATGCCACGAACGCCCGCAGGGTGGACCCGACATCCCTTCCCAACCCCAACGACTTCCTGAGCGGACAGGCACTGGACGACGAGATTTCAACTGCAAGCACACTAGACGAGCGTGGTTGGCGCATAACCGGTGAGACAAAGATCGCGTCGATCAGGCATGTCACTAACGAGTTGGGTTTTCCTCTCCTGCGGGTCTGCCTAGATGCATCAGCTACCAGAGTGCTGGACCGTTCAGGCTCGGATGTCACACCCACGGACAGAACGACCGTGCAGTCACTCGCAGTGAAATTCGCAAAACGCTCTAGCGGCGTTCAAATTGTCGACTCAGTGACGAGCGCCGAATCATGTTGACGATACTCATCTTCGCTGCGCTCACTAGCGCGACAGCCTGTAACTCGAATGCTCAAGCAGCTGGGCTCTGCTCCATCTCGAACACGGGATCATCGGTAGAGATCGGCGCGACGCGGCCGGGCGGATCTGGCGGTTCCGGGGGTTCCCGCGGCGATGGCGGCGATGCCGAGGCCGCACCGGCGCCACCCCCGCCGGCATGCACCGACAGCCTGTGCCGGGGCAATTACTCGGTCTCGGTGCTGCGGCCGACCCTCACCGACGTGGCGTCGTTCGCTCCGGCATCCGCGCCGTTCGTCGACGAACCCGACGGGGTGGGCATCGTCGGCATGCCGATGAACTTCGTCGCGGCGGCGGGCGTTCATGAACAGGCGGGAACGCTCTTCGATCTTCCGGTCACGGTCCGCTTCATTCCGACGTCGTACCACTTCATCTACGGCGACGGCACGTCGCGCGACAGTCCCACGGGCGGCCGGACCTGGGCCGCGCTCGGACGCGCGCAGTTCAGCGCCACCGACACCAGCCACGCCTATGCCGCGCGCGGCACCTACACGGCAACGGCGACGGTCCGCTACGCGGCGCAGGCGAACTTCGGCAACGGCTGGATCGACGTACCCGGCCTCCTCGACATCACCGCCGGCACGACGACGCTGCAGATCGTCGACGTCAAGACCGCGCTCGTCGACAAGACCTGTCTCGAGAATCCACGCGGCCCCGGCTGCTGACCCCGCACGAGCTCGCAACGCCGTGACAGGATGAGCGCGTGGCCGATCGCCTGATGCTCCTCGACACCGCGTCCCTCTACTTCCGTGCGTTCTACGGCGTGCCGGACACGGTCACAGCGCCCGACGGCACCTCGGTCAATGCAGCACGCGGACTGCTCGACATGATCGCCAAGCTCGTGTCGACCTACGAGCCGACCCACGTGATCGCCTGTTGGGACGACGACTGGCGTCCGCAGTGGCGGGTCGATCTCATCCCCACGTACAAGACCCACCGCGTCGCCGAGGTCGTCGCCGACGACACCGACATCGAAGAGGTCCCCGATCCGCTTACGGCCCAGATCCCTGTCATCCGTGACGAGTTGGCAGTTCTCGGCATCCCCGTGGTCGGTAGGGCCGATCACGAAGCCGACGATGTCATCGCCAGCTACGCGACTCAGCACGCCGGTGCCGTCGATGTCGTGACGGGCGACCGCGACCTGTTCCAACTCGTCGACGACGCCCGGTCGGTGCGCGTGATCTACACCGGACGCGGCATGAGCAAGCTCGAAGTCCTCGACGAAGCTGCCGTCATCGAGAAGTACGGAGTGCGGGCCAGCCAATACTCGGACTTCGCCGTCCTGCGCGGTGACGCCTCGGACGGGCTGCCCGGCGTCGCCGGTATCGGCGAGAAGACGGCTGCGGCCCTGCTCGCCAGTCACGGCGACCTCGCCGGCATCATCGCCGAGGCAGCCCGCGGGGGCCTCGCGGCGGGCGTTCGGGCGAAGATCGTCGCCGCAATCGACTACCTCGCCGTCGCCCCGCGGGTCGTCGAGGTCGTCCGCACGCTCGACCTTCCCGCCCTCGGCGCACCGCTGCGTTCCCCCGACCCCGACGCGGCCGCCCGGCTGGATGCCGAGTGGAACCTCGGTGCACCGCTTGCCCGGGCGATCGCCGCGATCACCGCCCGCGCCTGACGATCAGCGCGCGAGCCACGCGCGCAAGCGGTCCAGCGGCCACGTGGTGATGATCCGCTCCGGCGGGACGCCGGTTCGCTCCGCACGAGCGGCCCCCTCATCGATCAGACCGAGTTGGCCGGGCGCGTGCGCATCGGAGTCGAGGGAGAAGAGGCACCCCTCCGCCAGCGCGAGAGCGATGAGCCCCGACGGCGGATCCTCACGCTCGGGTCGTGCGTTGATCTCGACGGCGACGTCATGAGCCGCGCAGGCCGCGAACACGGCGCGCGCATCGAAGGTGGAAGCCGGCCGGGTGCCCCGCTCGCCCCGCACGAGCCGGCCCGTCACGTGGCCGAGGACGTGCGCCTGGCCCGAAGAGACCGCCGCCACCAGACGGCGGGTCATCGCCGAGGATTCCATCCGCAGCTTCGAGTGCACCGAGGCGACGACCACGTCCAGCCGCGCCAGCAGCATCCGCTCCTGATCGAGACGCCCGTCGTCGAGGATGTCCACCTCGATGCCGCTGAGCAGCGTGAAGCGATCGTCGCAGAACGACGGTACTTCGTCGAGCTGCGCACGCAGTCGTTGCGCGCTCAGACCGTTGGCCACGCGCAGACGCGGCGAGTGATCCGTCAGCGCGAGGTATTCGTGACCGAGGGCGCGCCCCGCGTCGACCATCTCGCCGATCGAGGTCGTGCCGTCCGACCAGTTCGAGTGACAGTGCAAGTCGCCACGCAGCATCGCTCGCAGCGTCGAACGTGCAGGGGCGAATCGGTCACGCAGCTCCGCGAGGTAGGCGGGCACCTCGCCGGCCAGCGCCTCGTGGATCACTCGGAACGACGAGTCCCCGATGCCCGCGCGCCTGCGGAGGCTCGCGTCATCACGCAGCTCGTCGTCCGAGAGATCCTCGATCGCTGCCGCCGCCCTGCGGAAGGCGGCAGAGCGGTATCGCGACGCCCGCTCGCGCTCGAGCAGCGTCGCGATCTCCCGCAGCGCGTCGATCGGATTCATCTGCACGCCATCATGACAGCGAAACGGGCCCGCGCGGCGCGCGAGCCCGTTCCAAGGGGACGATCTGTGAGGCGTCAGGACCGAATCACGGCAGACCGCCGCACGACGACAGGCACCGAGGCCAGCCGAGTGAGGGCCGCACCGAAGAGGATGGACAGGATCCCCACCCCCATCGCGAAGGCGGCGACACCGAACGAGACGACGGAGGTGAACAGCGAGGCGCGCAGGAACGACGCGTTCATCATGGTCGCGCGCACCGGATCCTCCCTGTCGAGTTCGGCATAGGTCTTACCGCCCGACGCCTTCAGCGCGTGGTGCTGGATGATGTCGGCTTGCACGTAGGCGGTGAACGGGCCCTGGACGGTCTGCCCCTGGAAGGCCATCGCATCGTCGGGCACCGTGATGTTCTCCGCGCGCAGCTGGCTGGACACCGTGAGCCAGACGACAAGACCCACCACGATGAGCGCGATGCCGCCGAGGATGCCGAGAACGCCGGCGATCTTGACGAAGCCGACCTTCTTCTGCGGGGGTTCAAGGGTGTCGGCGGTGGCGATGTTCTCTGACATGGCGGGGCCTCTCTTCGGTGCCGTGCTGTTGCCTCACGGTATCGCTCTCACGAGGGCCGGGACCAGGCGAACGGGCCGGAGAAAACCCTGTGGTCAGTCCACAGCGCGAGTCGTTGCCTCGACCCAACGGTCGAGGACACCGCGAGCCGAGCCGTCGTCGATCGCCGCCGCTGCCCTGTCGCGAGCGTCGGCGAGACGCTCGACGATCGGCAGCTGCACCTGCGTGGCATCGCGGAACAGGTCATACGAGACGATCCCCGCGGCCGCGTTGAGCAGGACGATGTCGCGTACGGCGCCCTTTTCGCCGTCGAGCACCCGTCGCACGACCTCGGCGTTGTGCTGCGCATCGCCGCCGAGCAGGTCGTCGATATCCGCCAACGGGATGCCGAGGTCTCGCGGATCGAGGTCGTGCTCGTGGATGTCCCCCCGACTGATCTCCCACACACGGCTGTGACCGGTGGTCGTGAGTTCGTCCAGACCGTCGTCCCCGCGGAAGACCAACGCCGTGGCTCCGCGCGTCTGGAAGACGCCGGTGATCAGAGGGACGCGATCGAGAGCGGCGACCCCGACGGCATTGGCCTCGGCGCGAGCGGGGTTGCAGAGCGGTCCGAGGAAGTTGAAGACGGTGGGCACGCCCAGTTCCGCTCGCGTCGGTCCGGCGTGACGGAAGCCGGGATGGAAGGCGGACGCGAACGCGAACGTGATGCCGGCCTCGGTCAGGACCTCGGCGACCCGCTCCGGCGACAGAGCGAGGTCGATGCCGAGCGCGCCGAGCACATCGGAGGAGCCCGAAGCCGAACTGGCAGCCCGGTTGCCGTGTTTGACCACCGGGATACCGGTCGCAGCGGCCACGATCGCCGACATGGTCGAGATGTTGACGGTGCCGAATCGGTCTCCCCCGGTGCCGACGATGTCGAGCACGTCGGCCGATACGGGCAGGGGCAACGCCGCCTCGAGGATCGCGTCACGGAAGCCCACGATCTCGTCGACCGTCTCCCCCTTCGCACGCAGGGCGAGCAGGAATCCGCCGAGCTGCGACGGGGTCGCCGTGCCCTGCATCACCTGCCGCATGGCCCACGTCGACTCCGACACGCTGAGGTCGCGCCGCTCGAGCACGGCAGTGAGGATTTCGGGCCAGGAATAGAGCTCCGCCATGAGCCCCGATCCTATCGGCACTCTGCCAGCCAACTCCCGGCGCGCCCGAAGGGCCCTCCAATCCCCCCGAAAGTCGAACGCACCTTCAGTGATGCGAAAACCGGCTGTGAAATCAGCCATAATGGGGAGCGTGACGACCACTCCAGCGACCTATTCCCAAGCCTTGCGTTCCGTCAAGCGGCCGGATCCGGTCGCCGTCGGCACCATCGTGTGGCTCGGCAGCGAGGTCATGTTCTTCGCGGGTCTCTTCGCGATCTACTTCACGCTGCGCAACGCCTCCCCTGACCTGTGGGCCGCCAGCACCGGGGACCTCAACGTGCCGTTCGCGGCCGTGAACACCGGCATCCTGGTGCTCTCCTCGTTCACCGCCCAGGCCGGTGTGTTCGCCGCCGAGCGCTTCCAGCCGTATCGTCGCGGCTCCATCTGGCAGTTCCGCCAGTGGGGAATGGTGGAGTGGTTCTTCCTCACGTTCGTGATGGGCGCCGTCTTCGTCTCCGGCCAGGTGTGGGAGTACGCGACGCTCGTCGCAGAGGGCATGCCGATCAGCGCGAGCTCGTACGCGTCGGCCTTCTACATCACCACCGGTTTCCACGCGCTGCACGTGACGGGCGGCCTCCTGGCCTTCCTTCTCGTCATCGGCCGCGCCTACGCCGTCAAGAACTTCGGACGCAAGGAGATGACGTCCGCGATCGTCGTCTCGTACTACTGGCACTTCGTCGACGTGGTGTGGATCGTCCTGTTCTTCGTCATCTACGTCGTCAAGTAAGAAGCGGAGCTGAGTTCCTCCATGGCAACCAAGACCACCCGGCAGAAGACCGGTCGTCGCAGCAAGTGGGCTGCCGCCGCGCTCATCGGCATCGGCCTTCTCGTCACCGGCGGCGTCTACGCCGGCGCGTCGGCGGCAATGGCCGCGACGGAGCCCGCGTCCGCGTCGTCCACCACGCTCACCGTCGAAGACGGCAAGAAGCTCTTCCAGGCCAACTGCGCCACGTGCCACGGCCTCAACATGGAGGGCACCGCTGACGGGCCCTCGCTCTACGGGGTCGGAGAGCTGGCCGTCGAGTTCCAGATGTCGACGGGACGCATGCCGCTGCAGATGCAGGGGCCGCAGGCACCTCAGAAGCCGGTGCAGTTCACCGAGGACCAGATCCGTGCGATCGCGGCCTGGGCACAGTCGGTCGCGCCCGGCCCGACCTACCCGGATGCGCGCATCCTCGACGGCAAGGGCGATGTCGCCAACGGCGCCGAGCTCTTCCGCGTCAACTGCGCCATGTGCCACAACGTCGCCGCCGCCGGTGGTGCACTCACCGAGGGCAAGTACGCCCCGGCACTGACCAAGACCAGCCCCCTGCACATCTACGCGGCGATGGTCACCGGCCCGCAGAACATGCCGGTCTTCAACAACATGACCATCACTCCGGACGAGAAGCGCGACATCATCTCGTCGCTGATGTACCTGCAGGAGAACGAGTCCGCCGGCGGTTTCAACCTCGGCTCGCTCGGCCCGGTCTCGGAGGGTCTGTTCATCTGGATCTTCGGCATCGGCGCGCTCATCGGCATCACCGTGTGGATCACGGCGAAGTCGAACTGATCGGGCACACGTGGACAACGGCACTGACGTAGGGAACGGACGAGACATGGCACACGAGGAAGACGCACTCGAGCACGAGAGGGCTTCATGGAAGCCCTCCCCCGGGCTCGCTGTCGCCGTCCCCGACCCCGTGCAGAACCCGGGCCTCCCGCCCCACCGGGAGCGCATCACCGATAAGGACCCGGCGGCCATGCAGCGCGCCGTTCGCACGGTCTACACGCTGTTCTACCTCTCCCTCGCGGGCAGCATCTGGGCCGTCGCCGCCTACATGCTCTTCCCGATCGAGAGCGGTCAGATCGTCGACATCCGCCACAACAACCTGTTCATCGGGTTGGGCATCGCGCTCGCGCTCCTCGCAATCGGCATCGGTGCGATCCACTGGTCAAAGGCCGTGATGAGCGACAAGGAGCACATCGAGCCGCGTCACGCCACGCGCGGACGCGACGTGACGCGAGAGGGCGCCGTCGCCGTCTTCCGCGAGGCGAACGAGGAGTCCGGGTTCGGACGCCGCACCGCCATCCGCGGATCGCTGATCGCCGCTCTTGTCGCCTCGGTGCTTCCCGGCATCACCCTGTTCCGCGGTCTGGCTCCCGAGTCCAGCCCCGAGAACCCGATCGCCGGCGACCCGGTCGCCCTCCTCAGCCACACGATGTGGAAGAAGGGTGAGCGTCTCGCGCACGACCCCACCGGCGAGCCGATCCGTGCTGCCGACCTCACTCTGGGCTCCGCGGTGCACGTGATCCCCCAGTCTCTCGCCGAGCTCAGCCACAGCGATGGCTACCTCGAGGAGAAGGCGAAGGCGATCGTCCTGCTGATGAGGATGCTGCCCGAGCAGATCGTCGAAGCCGAAGACCGCAAGAGCTGGTCGTACAACGGCATCGTGGCGTACTCGAAGGTCTGCACGCACGTCGGCTGCCCGGTCGCGCTGTACGAGCAGCAGACCCACCACCTGCTCTGCCCCTGCCACCAGTCGCAGTTCGACGTGACCCACGGCGCCGCGGTGATCTTCGGACCGGCCGCTCGTCCGCTGCCGCAGCTGCCGATCACCGTTGACTCCGAGGGGTACCTGATCGCGCAGAGCGACTTCACCGAACCCGTCGGCCCGAGCTTCTGGGAGCGCCATTGAGCACCGCGACTGTCACCGAGACAGGCCCTGACACCACGCCTCAGACCTCCCGCGACGAGAAGCCGCTGGGCGGCCGCTTCGTCGCCGGCGCGGCGAACTACCTCGACGAGCGCACCAGCATCTCCGGCCTGGTCAAGGAGCTCGGTCGCAAGATCTTCCCGGACCACTGGTCCTTCATGCTCGGCGAGATCGCGCTGTGGAGTTTCGTCGTCGTCCTGCTGTCGGGAACGTTCCTGACGTTCTTCTTCCAGGCATCCATGGTCGAAACGCACTACGACGGGGCGTTCGTCCCGCTGCGCGGCGTCGAGATGTCTGCCGCTCTCGACTCGGCGCTGCGCCTGTCGTTCGACATCCGCGGCGGCCTGCTGGTGCGTCAGATCCACCACTGGGCGGCTCTCGTGTTCGTTGCCGGCATCGGCGTGCACATGCTCCGCGTGTTCTTCACGGGTGCGTTCCGCAAGCCGCGCGAGCTCAACTGGGTGATCGGCTTCATCCTCTTCATCCTCGCCATGGCCGAAGGCTTCACCGGCTACTCGCTGCCGGACGACCTGCTCTCGGGCAACGGCCTGCGCATCATCGACGGCATGGTCAAGGGCATTCCGGTCATCGGCACCTGGACCTCCTTCCTGTTGTTCGGTGGTGAGTTCCCGGGCACTCAGATCGTCGGGCGCCTCTACACGCTGCACATCCTGCTGCTGCCGGCCATCCTGGTGGCGCTGCTCGCCGTGCACCTCATGCTCATGATCGTGAACAAGCACACCCAGTTCGCCGGTCCTGGCCGCACGAACAGCAATGTCGTGGGCTTCCCCATGGTCCCGGTCTACATGTCGAAGATGGGCGGCTTCTTCTTCATCACGTTCGGCGTGATCGTCCTGATCGCCTCCCTGTTCACGATCAACCCGATCTGGAACTACGGTCCGTACGACCCGTCGCCGGTCTCGGCCGGCACGCAGCCCGACTGGTACATCGGGTTCGCCGACGGCGCGCTGCGTCTCGTGCCGCCGCACCTCGAGTTCGTCCTGTGGGACCGCACCTGGTCGTTCAACATCCTCATCCCTCTGACGGCTCTGGGCCTGTTCATCGTGATCGTGATGCTGTACCCGTTCATCGAGGCCTGGATCACGGGCGACAAGCGCGAGCACCACATCGCCCAGCGTCCGCGCAACGCCGCGACGCGCACCGCGATCGGTGCCGCCGGTGTGACGTTCTACGCGGTGCTGTGGGCCGCGGCATCCTCGGACATCATCGCCACCCACTTCTGGCTCACGATGGAAGGCGTCATCCACACGCTGCAGGCGCTGTTGTTCGTCGGGCCGGTGCTCGCGTACTTCATCACGAAGCGTCTGTCCATCGCGCTCCAGAAGAAGGACCGCGAGATCGCCCTGCACGGCTACGAGTCCGGCCGCATCGTCCGTCTTCCGGGCGGCGAGTACATCGAGGTCCATCAGCCGGTCGACCAGTACGAGATCGTCAAGCTCGTCGACTTCGAGACCAACCAGCCGCTCGTGGTGCGTCCGAACGATCAGGGTCGCATCCCCTGGCACGAGAACTTCCGCGCCTCGCTGTCGCGCTGGTTCTTCGAGGACCGGCTCGCTCCGGTCACTCAGGCGGAGCTCGAGGAAGCGCGTGCCCACCAGCATCACACGCTGGATCACATCGCCGCTGAGGAGGATGCCGAGATCCAGGGCATGCACGAGCGGGCGGGAGTCGGCGACGCGCCGCACCACCCGATCGACGATGGTCGCCAGAGCGAGACCGCCGTCCGCCCGTCGAATGTGATCGTCCCGGATGGCGACACGAAGGACGCGAAAGACAAGGACTGACACCCGCTCAGGCTGGCAGTCAAGCGGCGAGGAGTGACCGTCCCGGTCCTCCTCGCCGCTTCGTCGTTCGCGTAGCGTCGAACCATGACTGACGCCCTCTCCTACTTCACCGGCAAACTCGCACACGAGACCGACGCCTCGGACGTCTACGCGGCTCAGCGCGACGGAGAAACCTTCGTACTCGTCGACGTGCGCGGCGCCGACGCCTGGGCCCAGGGCCACCCCGTCGGAGCGATCCACATGCCCTACCGCGAGATCGCTCAGCGTGCGGCGAAGGAGATCCCCCTGACGACGCCGGTGGTCGTGTACTGCTGGAGCCCCGGCTGCAATGCCGGCGCAAAAGGCGCCGTGGAGTTCGCCCGACTCGGCTACGCCGTGAAGGAGATGATCGGCGGATACGAGTACTGGGTGCGCGAGGGACTGCCCACCGAGAACGCTCAGGGCGCGCTCCCCCGCGTGTTCGACCCGCAGGTCATGTATGTGCGCCCGTGATCACTCCGCCTGCGCGACAGCGTGACACCGGGGCTTCAGCCGGCGATCGGTTGCGCGTCTTCGCTGAAGCGCTCGGTGGCCGCTCCCGCGAAGACACGACGGAACCCCCGCGGCGACGTCTGCAACGACGGCGGTCACATTGTCGCGTGAGCCGGCCTGCAGGGCCGCCGCGACGATGATCTCCGCGGCATCCTGTTGCCCGTCGACGTCTCGCAGGATCTCACCGATCGCGTCGTCCGGCAAGTAGTCGCTGACACCGTCGCTGCACAGCAGCCAGCGATCCCCGGCCACCGGCGTGTGCGCGGTCACGCTGACCGTATCGGACGGCTCGCCGCGAAGCGAGGCGGTGATGATGTTGCGGCGCGGATGCGTCATCGCGTCGGATTCCGTCACCAGCCCCTGATCGACGAGCACCTGGACGAACGAGTCGTCACGGGTCTGACGCAGCAGTCGTCCCGAACGAAGAAGATAGCCTCGAGAGTCTCCCGCGTGCGCAAGGAGCACGGTCCCGCCATCACCGAACCAGATCCCCGTGAACGTGGTCGCCATACCCGCCAGCGAGGGATCCCGCCGCACATGCGCGCCCAGATCCCAGTTGGCCACCCGCAGCCGAGTGGTCAGCTCTGCGGCATCGCCCGCTCGCCAGCCTCCTGCGACCAGCCGATGGACGAGAGCCGCCGATGCGAGATCGCCGGCGGGGCCGCCGCCGACACCGTCCGCCACGCCCGCGCCCCACGACGCGATGAACGCCGCATCCTGATTGACATCGCGAAACGGGCCGACGTCGCTGGAGACGCCGGCCCGAATCGAATGAGCCATCACCGCAGAACCGGCACCGCTCAGCGTGCGAAGTACCCGCGATAGTACTCGAAGACCCACCCGACGATGGCGACGACGAACACGCCGAGGCCGATCGGCAGCAGGAAGGTCCCGACCGCGAGACCCAGGATGCCGAGCGCCGCAGAGAACGCGAGCACCAGCGGCCACCACGACCACGGGCTGAACTCACCCATCTCGGGGTCGCCGTCATCGATGTCGGCCGTCAGCGAGTCCTCGGGCAGCTCGCCGCCCTGGGCGCGGTGCACGCGGTCGACGTAGAAGCCGATCATCGCGGCCATGAACACCGTGAACAGCAGCGCGACGCTGCCGACCCACTCGATCGCGTGGAACCACTGCCGGTCGGAGTGCTCGATGATGTTCCACCCCGTGTACAGGGCGAAGCAGAGGAAGAAGAACCCGGAGAGGATCCACCAGAGGTTGACGTTGGTCTTCACTTACTTGACCTTCCCCTCGGCCGTGTCCATGACGGGAGCATCGGGAGCGTCCTTCGCCGGACCGACACCGACCGGGAGCGCTGCTTCGGGGTGGTTGAGGTCGAAGGCAGGGCGCTCACTGCGAATGCGCGGAATCGAAGTGAAGTTGTGACGCGGGGGCGGGCAGCTGGTGGCCCACTCGAGCGATCCGCCGTAGCCCCAGGGGTCGTTGACCGTGACGCGTGGTGCCTTGCGCGAGGTGATCCAGACGTTCAGGAAGAACGGGATCATCGAGGCACCCAGGATCATCGCTCCGATCGTGGACACCTGGTTCTGCCAGGTCCAGCCGTCCGCTGCCGAGTAGTCGGCGTAGCGGCGCACCATGCCGTCGACGCCCAGCCAGTGCTGGATGAGGAAGGTCATGTGGAAACCGATGAACAGCATCCAGAAATGGACCATGCCGAGTCGCTCGTTCAGCATGCGCCCCGTCCACTTGGGCCACCAGAAATAGAACCCGGCGAACATCGCGAACACGACCGTGCCGAACACCACATAGTGGAAGTGAGCGACGACGAAGTACGAGTCGGAGAGGTGGAAGTCCAGCGGCGGCGACGCGAGGATCACACCGGTCAGACCACCGAAGACGAACGAGACCAGGAAGCCGAGCGAGAACACCATCGGAGTCTCGAACGTCACCGACCCACGCCACAGGGTACCGATCCAGTTGAAGATCTTCACGCCCGTCGGCACCGCGATCAGCATCGTCATGAGAGCGAAGAACGGCAACAGCACCGATCCGGTCACGTACATGTGGTGAGCCCACACCGAGACCGACAGCGCCGCGATGGCGATGGTCGCGTAGACAAGCGTCTTGTAGCCGAAGATCGGCTTGCGGCTGAACACCGGGAAGATCTCGGAAACGATGCCGAAGAACGGCAGCGCGATGATGTAGACCTCGGGGTGACCGAAGAACCAGAAGAGGTGCTGCCACAGCAGCACGCCGCCGTTGGCCGGGTCGTAGATGTGGGCGCCGAGAACGCGGTCGGCTGCCGCCGCCAGGATGGCTGCGGCCAGCACGGGGAACGCCATCAGGATCAGGATGCTCGTGACGAGCGTGTTCCACGAGAAGATCGGCAGGCGCCACATCGTCATGCCGGGCGCGCGCATCGTGATGATCGTGGTGATGAAGTTCACCGCACCGAGGATGGTGCCGAAACCGGACATACCGAGTCCGAGCATCCAAAGATTGCCACCGGCGCCCGGCGAGAACGACGCTCCCGCCAAGGGCTGATAGGCGAACCATCCGAACGCGGCCGCACCCTGAGGAGTCAAGAAGCCGGCGACGGCGATCACCGATCCGAAGATGAACAGCCACAGCGCGAACGCGTTCAGACGCGGGAACGCCACGTCCGGCGCGCCGATCTGCAACGGCAGGATCGCGTTAGCGAATCCGGCGAACAGCGGCGTCGCGAACATGAGCAGCATGATCGTGCCGTGCATCGTGAACAGCTGGTTGTACTGCTCCTTCGTCGGAAGGATCTGCATTCCCGGCTCGAACAGTTCGGCTCGGATGATCAGCGCCATCACGCCGCCGAGCAGGAAGAAGATCACCGACGCGATGAGGTACATGTACCCGATCGTCTTGTGGTCCGTGGAGGTGATCCACTTGACGATGATGTTGCCCTTCTGTCCCACGCGCGTCGAGCTCATCAGAGCCGCCTGACGCGGGGGCAGCGTGGTCGGGCGTGCGGAAGTCTCGCCCTGGAGAGGAAGCGTGGTCGCCATCAGTGTTGTCCCTCAGATTCGACGGGGGCTCCCGTGCCCGGGAAGTTCTGCAGTCGGTCGTAGGCCTTGTTGATGTCGCCGGTCTGACCGGCGGCGCGCAGGCCTGCGAGGTACTGCTGGTACTCGGCCGGCTCGACGACCTTGACCTTGAAGAGCATCATCGAGTGGTACTGGCCGCAGAGCTCGGCGCACTTGCCGTCGTATTCACCTACGCGTGTCGGGATGAACGACCAGTAGTTGTCCTTCCCGATGTACATGTCCTTCTTGTAGAGGAAGTCGACGATCCAGAAGGAGTGGATGACATCGCGGGAGGTCAGCTTGATCTTGACCTTCTCGTTGACCGGCAGGACCAGGGTCGGCAGATCGCTGGTGATGTTGCCCTGGGCGTCGGTCTGGGCCTGAACGCCCATGGTCCAGACGGCGTTGTCGCCGGCCTGGCAGTCTGCCTGGTCGTCGTTGTACTGGAAGTCCCAAGCCCACTGCTTGCCGATCGCCGTCACGCAGACGTCGGGGTTGTCGTACTGGGTCTCGAGCACCGCCTGGTCGCGCGCCGTGAAGGCGAAGAAGCCGAGCACCAGGATCAACGGGACAACCGTGTAGAAGATCTCGACCGGCATGTTGTAACGAAGCTGCACCGGCAGGCCGCGCTGGCCGCGACGACGACGGTAAGCGATGGCCGCCCAGGCCATGAGCGTCCACGTGATGACACCGACGGCGAGCAGGACGATCCAGGAGTTGACCCACAGACCCGACACCATCTCGGTGTGGTTCGTGGCCTGCGTGCCGTCGTCGGTGAAGCCCGGCAGGAAGCCGTTCAGCTCGGTGGGAGTGCATCCCGCGAGGGTGATCGCCGAGGCGATCCCGATCGGGATGACGGCGAGCCGGAGTCGGCGTTTGACGCGCACGGTGCACCTTTCGGGGTCATGAAGGTCGAACACCGTTCAGTCTAAGGCAAGCTCCCACCCGATTCAGGCCATCCGCCCAGGATGTCTGCCACTATCGGAGGGGTTTTTCCCGCCTGATCAGCGACGCCCGTCTCAGTGGAAGCTATCACCGCACGCGCAGCTGCCCGCGGCGTTCGGGTTGTCGATCGTGAAGCCCTGCTCAGAGATCGTGTCCTTGAAGTCGATCGTCGCGCCATCCAGGTACGGCACCGACATGTCGTCGACGATGACCTCGACGCCGTCGAAGTCCACGGCCTGATCGCCGTCGAGGAAGCGCTCGTCGAAATACAGCTGGTAGATCAGACCCGAGCACCCGCCGGGCTGCACCGCGACACGGAGGCGCAGGTCGTCGCGACCCTCCTGCTGAAGGAGGTTCTTCACCTTCTCGGCCGCGGCGTCCGTCAGGAGAACGCCGTGTGCAGCCGTGGTGGCCTCGACGGGGGTGTTGGTGGCGATGTCGGTCATGGCACTCTCCGGAACCTCGTTGCGATCGAAGCCGTTATCAGACGGCGGGTCGTGCTCGATTCTACGCGGCAGCGGAGACGTCGGGCCGATGACGCCCGCGCGCCGGCACGGCGGCGAGCCGTGTCACCCGCGATCGAGCTCCTCGAGCAGCAGAGCCTCGGACACGAGTGCGCGGCGGAACGTGTCCAGGTGGAGCGACTCGTTCGGGCTGTGGGCCCGTGCATGTGGATCCTCCACGCCGGTCACCAGGATCTGCGCGCCCGGGAACTCGCGCACCAGGTCCGCGATGAACGGGATCGATCCTCCGACGCCGATGTCGACCGGTTCGACGCCGTATCCCTCCCGCAGCGCGTCGCGCGCCGACGTCACCGCGGCCCCGGTGGTGTCGACCAGGAACGCATCGCCGCAGTCGACATCGCGGAAAGTCAGCTCCGCGCCGAACGGGGCGTGTGCGCGAAGGTGGGCCTCGAGCGCGGCGTAGGCCTCGCGGGCGGGCTGGCCGGGGGCCACCCGCATGCTGATGACGACGGAGACCTCGGGAGAGAGCGTGTTCGACGCGTTCTTCACGCTCGGCGCATCGATGCCGGTGACGGTGATCGACGGCTTGTTCCAGATGCGGCTGAGGATCGAGCCGCGTCCGATCGGGCTCACACCCTCGGGAAGCCCGGCCTCATCGCGCAGGGTCTCCTCGGAGTAGTCGGGAGTCGCTGCCGCGCGCTCGGTGAGCCCGGCGACGCAGACCGCACCGTCGTCGTCCCACATCGTGGCGAGCAGCTTCACCGTCGCCAGCATCGCATCGGGCACCGCACCGCCGAACATGCCGGAGTGGGAGGCGTGCTCCAGTGTGCGCACGGTCATCGTGAAGCGTGCGTTGCCGCGCAGCGATACCGTGAGGGCCGGAGTCGTCGCATCCCAGTTGCCGGAATCGGCGACGACGATGACGTCCGCGCGCAGCGCGTCGGCGTTGTCGCGGAGGAACTGCGCGAAGGATGCCGAACCGGCTTCCTCTTCACCCTCGATGAAGAGGTTCACACCGAGATCGACGTCGCCGCCGCACGCGTCGACGAGAGCGCGGAGGGCGCCGATGTGCGCCATGATCCCGGCCTTGTCGTCGGCGGCTCCGCGTCCGTAGAGGCGTCCACCGCGTACCGTCGGCTCGAAGGGCGGCGTCTCCCAGAGCGACTCGTCGCCGACGGGCTGAACGTCGTGGTGCGCGTACAGCAGAATCGTCGGACGCCCGTTGCGCGCTGCACGCGTCGCGAGGACCGCGGGCATCCCCTCCGCTCCCGTCTCGGGAACGATCGCGGTCTTCACCTCGACGCGCTCGAAGATGCCGAGCTGCTCGAGAAGTTCAGCCACCGCATCGGCGCTGCGTGCGACCTCGGCCCGATCGAAACCGGGGAACGCCACCGACGGAATGCGCACGAGTCGCCCCAGATCGGCGAGGGCGGCGGGGACGGCCGCCTCGGCGGCATCGCGGACGGCGGTACGACGGGACAGCTCCGAGCTCATGCGGGTAATCTTAGAGCGCAGCTGCCGCGCGTTCCCGCGCGTGCGCACCACCCGTGATGACAACGAGGATCCACACCGTGGCCAAGAACCCCGCCGCTCCCGACGCCGACGCCACCGTCCCGACCGGACCCGGCAAGCACCGTCCGACGCCGTCGCGAGCCGAGCAGGAGGCCGCCCGCAAGCGTCCTCTCGTCGCCGACACGAAGGAGGCGCGGGCCCGCGCGAAGGCCGAGCTGGCCTCGCAGCGCGAGCGTGCCCGCATCGGCATGGCGAACGGCGAGGAGAAGTACCTGCCGGTTCGCGACCGCGGCCCGCAGCGCCGATTCGTCCGCGACCTCGTCGACGGCGGATGGCACCCGGGCGAGCTGCTCATGCCGCTCATGCTGATCGTGATCCTGCTCAGCCTCGTTCCGAACACCGCCATCGTCTACTACGGGTTCGCCGCGCTCTGGCTGTACATCCTCGTGGTCGTCGTCGACATGATCATCACGAGCGCGCGGGTCAAGAAGCTCGCGCGCGAGAAGTTCGCCGACCGCACCGAGAAGGGCCTCGGCTGGTACGGCGCCATGCGCACCATTCAGATGCGCTTCATGCGCCTGCCCAAACCGCAGGTCAAGCGCGGCGGCCGACCCGTCTGAGACGTCCTCGACGATGCCGGACTCCCCTACCGACGGCGCGACGACGAGTCGGGGGCCGACGGAGCAGTCCACTCCTCGCGCCGCGCACCAGTGGCGAGTCTGGTTCGTCGTCGTGCCCGCGCTCATGGGCGTCGTGCTCTGCGCCGCGGGCGCACTGCTCGTCACTCCGACGAGCGACGGCGGATTCTCGGCCTACCTCTGCGTCATCATCGGCGGCTGGGCAGTCGGTTTCGCCCTCGTCAATGCGCTGAACGCCTGGCCAGAGCGGTGGCAGTGGGGAGGGCACGTCGCACTCGCCCTCGGGGGCATCGCGCTGCTGGCATCGACCACTCCTCTCATCCGGACCCTCGGATCGCTGCCGGAACCGTGGCCTCGCTCACTTTCCGTCGTCGCGCTCGGCATCCCACCGGCCGGTGGATGGGTGCTGATCACCCTCCTCGGTCGAATCTCCGGACGGTTCGACCGCGCCGCCGAGCGACGCGCGGCGGCCCTGGCGGAGCCCACGTGGAGCGGGGCGGATCGTCGTCCCGAAGTCACGGTGAACGCCGCGCGCTTCACGACAGCGGCGCTGACGGCTCTCGCCGTCGGAGCGGTGGTCGTCGTCGGCGCGCTCAGCGCGGTGGTCGTGATCGTCACCGAACGCTGGCTCCTCCGCCTGCCCCCGCTCATGATAATCGTCGCTTTGGGCCTCTTCGTCGGGATGCCGGTGTACGCGGCGATCTGGGGAGTCGTCAACAGTCGGCGCCTGCCCGTGACGCTTCGGTGGCACACCGGGGCGCTCGTCGTGGATGCCGAGGACCGCTGGACCGTTCCGTACCCGATGATCCAGAGCGTGATCTGGCGCTCGCAAGGCGGTACTGCGCGCTTCGAGGTGCACACCGCGACCCGCAGCGAGACATTCCTCGTGGGCATGGTGCGCCAGCGAAACGGTAGAGCTTCACAGCTGCCGCCGCTCATGCACCGGATGCGCCGGGTACTCGAGGAGTCTGGACTGCGCCCCCACGAGCGGCGCGGCACTCTGCGCTACACGCGGAGCGCGCCGACGAACACGGTCAGCGGGTCCGGCGCGCCGCCACCAGCCCTCGGTTGATCTGACGCGCCCAGAGGGGCCCGCGGTAGATGAAGCCGGTGTATCCCTGTACGAGGGTGGCCCCGGCATCCAGCCGCTCCTGGACGTCGGCCGCACTCTCGACGCCCCCGGCGGCGATGACGCAGAACTCGTCGGGCACGACCGCGCGGACGACCCTCAGCACGTCCAGCGCCCGACCGCGCAGCGGGGCCCCGGAGAGGCCGCCCGCACCCATCGCCGCAACAGCGGAGGCGTCCGCCGTGAGGCCTTCGCGTGAAATCGTCGTATTGGTCGCGACGAGCCCGGCCAGGCCGAGGTCGACCGCCAGACGCGCCACCGCTTCGACCTCGTCGTCGGGAAGGTCGGGAGCGATCTTCACGAGCAGCGGCGTGGTGCCCGCGGCATCCCGAACCGCCTCCAGCAGAGGGCGCAACGTCTCCACGGCCTGCAGCCCACGCAGACCGGGGGTGTTGGGTGAGGAGACGTTGACGACGAGGTAGTCCGCGACGGGGGCGACCAGCTTCGTGCTGGTGACGTAGTCGGCGGTCGCGTGCTCGACATCGACGACGCGACTCTTGCCGATGTTCGCCCCGAGCACGGCGCGGCGGGGTCGACGTCGCGAGCGGCCGAGCCTTTGGGCGGCGGCGGCGGCACCGGCGTTGTTGAAGCCCATCCGGTTGATGAGGCCCCGGTCGGCGATGAGGCGGAACAGCCGCGGACGCGGGTTCCCCTCCTGCGGCACTGCCGTCACGGTGCCCACTTCGACATGACCGAAGCCGAGCGCGTACAGCCCCTCGCTCATGACGGCGTTCTTGTCGAAGCCGGCGGCGACGCCGAACGGTGAATCGAAGTCGAGCCCCAGTGCACGCGTGCGCAGCGACGGGTCGGGTGCCGTCAGCGCGCGCATGATCGGACGCAGCGGCCAGATCCCGAACGCACGGATCACGGGGATGACGAGGTGATGGGCCCGCTCGGGGTCCATGTGCGCGAAGACGGTGCGGAAGATGAAGGCGTACATCGGATCTCAGCCTAGGGCGCGCTCAGGGTCGCCCCGCGCGCGATGGCCGTGACTACTCCGTCGCCTCCGCCGCGTGGTCGGCACGCAGCTGTGCGATCGACGCCTCGAAGTCCTCCAGCGAGTCGAAAGCCTGGTACACGCTGGCGAAGCGCAGATAGGCCACCTCGTCGAGGTCGCGCAGCGGGCCGAGGATGGTCAGACCGATCTCGTTCGTGTCGATCTGCGACGCGCCGGTCTGGCGTACCGCCTCCTCCACCGCTTGAGCGAGCATCGCCAGATCGCCTTCGGTCACCGGACGTCCCTGGCAGGCTTTGCGAACGCCGGACATCACCTTCTCGCGGCTGAAGGGCTCGATGACGCCGGAGCGCTTGATGACGTTGAGACTGGCGGTCTCCACGGTCGTGAACCGGCCTCCGCACTGCGGGCATTGGCGGCGACGGCGGATGCTGAGACCGTCATCGCTGGTACGGGAATCGATCACGCGCGAATCGGCGTGACGGCAGAACGGGCAATGCACGCGTCACTCCCCCGCCGAAAGGTCCGCGAACCGCGCAGTGACCGCTTCGCCGTGCGCCGGCAGCGCCTCGGCGACGGCCAGAGCGACGATGTCGTCGTGGGCCGCCCGCAGCGCTTCGCGGTCGTACACGATGACCTGCTGCGGACGCAGAAACGTCGCCGCCGACAGGCCCGCCGCGTACCGCGGCTGCCCGCCCGTCGGGAGCACGTGGTTGCTACCGGCCAGGTAGTCCCCGAGACTCACGGGCGAATACGCACCGACGAACACCGCACCGGCATTGACGAAGTCCTCCGGACGAGGGTCGCGCAGGTGCAGTTCGAGATGCTCCGGTGCGTACGCGTTGCTGAAGGCCGTGGCTGCCGCGAGATCATCGACCAGGACGACTGCCGACTGCGGACCGTTGAGCGCCTCGGTCGCGCGGGCCGCGTTGCGGGTGCGTGAGACCCGCTCCACGACCTCAGCACGCACACGATCCGCCAACTCCTGCGACCAGGTGACGAGCACCGCCGATGCCTGCTCGTCGTGCTCGGCCTGACTGATGAGATCGACGGCGACCAGTGCAGCATCGGCGTGCTCATCGGCGACGATCAGGATCTCCGTCGCGCCGGCTTCGGAATCCGTTCCGACGAGCCCGCCGACGGCGCGCTTGGCCGCTGCGACGAAGTTGTTGCCAGGGCCGGTGACGACGTCGACGGGCTCCAGGCCTATGCTGTCCACGCCGTACGCGTAGGCGCCGACCGCGCCGGCCCCGCCCATGGCGTAGACCTCCGTCACGCCGAGAAGTCGCGCGGCGGCGAGGATGTCGGGATGCACCCTTCCGTCCGCATCGGCTTGGGGCGGCGACGCGAGCGCGACCTCGCCGACGCCGGCGACCTGAGCGGGAACGACGTTCATGACGACGCTCGACGGATACACCGCCTTGCCGCCGGGCACGTAGACACCCGCGCGGCGAACGGGCTGCCAGCGCTGTTCGACGCGGCCACCGGGGACGATCTCGGTCATCGCCGCAGCGGGAACCTGGGCGGCAGAGGCCAGCCGCACGCGGCGGATCATCTCCTCGATCGCTCGCCGTACCCCCGGGTCGAGACGCTCGAGCGCGTCGTCGAGGTGCGCGGCGGGAACGCGAATGGCGTGATCCTCGACGCGATCGAAGCGCGCCGCCTGCTCCCGCAACGCCGCTTCTCCGCGCAGGCGCACGTCGTCGACGATCTCGAAGGCCGCCTGGAGGGCTGCGGCGCGGGCGGCTTGAGCACGGGGCACAGCAGCAATCCACTGCGCGGTCGTCAACTCGCGACCGCGCACATCAATGGTGCGGAGCATCGTTCCAGGCTACCCGCGTGTGACGCCGGAGACGTCCGTGAGGTAGCCGATGCGGCCGTCCTCGTGACGGACGACGAAGCGATCACCGCGATCCTCGATGACCAACGCCCAGGCGGTGGGTCCGATGCGAAACAGCGGTGTGCCGTGTTCATCGACGACGTCGCGCTCGACGGGAACGAGGGCCCAGAAGGCCTGCGACGGGCTGGGGGCGAGCACCGTCTCGTCCAAGACGGTGGTTTCCGACGTCGGCTCCGCGACGGGTGCGGCGCCATCGCTCTGGGCCCCGTCAGCGTGGGCGTCGGTCAGCGGCGTCGCGACGGGGCCCGAGTACGGCGCCCGCTGCGTTGCAGGACGGGCTACGACAGGGCGAGCGGGGCTCGCATACCGGTGGGCGGGCACCTGCGAGCGATGCTGGAAGTCCTCGCCGATGGTCGGCAGAAACCCCGCGAAGACGGTGAGCACGACGCCGGCCAGCATGAGGATGAACTCCGCCCAGACGACCCAGGTCGCGAGGAAGACGCTTCCTCCGCCCACCGAGACGAACGAGCTCCAGAGGATGCCGAGCCAGATGATCGACGAGACCGAGAAGGCGACCGAGGCGAACTGATCGATGCCGAGCGAGCCGACTCGGCGGATGCCCTGGGGCGACAGCCGGCGCAGGCCGATGAGGAACACCGCGACGGTCGGCACGCCGATCGTGAGCAGCCAGTCGATACCCGTCCACACCGACTTTCCCCACCCGCCGTTGCCGTAGCTGTAGATCGGGAAGAAGGAGACGACGAACGCGACGAGCCAGACCGCACCGAGAGACACCTCACGGATCGAGAACGGCCCCACCCCGTACTGCGCAGGAGCAGCCTCGTCTACGCCGGCCGGCCCGTCGGTCATCGCCTCGAACGCCTCGGCGAAGGTGACGGTCGAAACGTCCGGCGTGGGGGTCGCGGCAGGCTCATCGGACTCGGGGCTGGCGGCGGCGTGCGAGACCGGGGTCTCATCGTCGGCACGCGCCTCAGCGCCTGCGGACTCCGCGATCGCGGGGGCGTCGTACTCGTCCGGTGTGCTTTCACCGGCGGTCTGGGGGGTGGGCTTCTCGTCGGTCACGTCACGCATCCTTCCGGAACAGAACTCGATTGGGATCCTACTCGGCCGATCCCAGGCTCACCCCAGACACTGCGGTCCGAGAAGCCCCTTCAGCTCTCCGTACAGGTCGACGGTGACACGCACCTGGGCCGGCACCTCGAACACCTTCGCGACACCGCTCTTGTGCAGCTTGAGGGTGACCTCCGTGTCGCCGGGGTGCCGTGAGAACACCTGAGCCAGTTGCGTCACCGTCGTCTCCGTCGCGCGGTGCTCGGGCATGAGGAGCACGAGGGAACCCGTGGCGTCGACGGAGCCGAGGTCGGGCGAGAACGCCGACTGGCCGTGCAGGTTCAGCCCATCATCGCGTCGGGAGACACGACCGCGTACCACCAGGATGCTGTCGGCGATGAGCATGGACTGGAACTCGGTATAGGTCTTGCCCATGAACATCACGGTCACTTCGCCGTCGAAGTCCTCGACCGTGATCATGCCGTACGGGTTGCCGCTCTGCTTCGCGACGCGGTGCTGGACGCTCGTCACGAGGCCCGCCACCGTGACGATATCGCCGTCGTTGACGTCATCCGAGGCCAGAAGATCGTGGATGGACGTGGAGGCGTGCTTGGCCAGCGGGATCTCGAGCCCGGCGAGCGGATGGTCGGACACGTACAGCCCGAGCATCTCGCGCTCGAACGCGAGCTTGTCCTTCTTGGTCCACTCCGGTCGGGGCGGCACCTTCGGAGGCACCGCTTCCTCTGCCGCGTCGTAGAGCGAGTCGAAGTCGAAACCGATCGCCCCCTGAGCCTCGTTGCGCTTGCGGTCCACGGCCGCTTCGACCGCGTCTTCGTGCACCTCGAGGAGGGCCCGCCGTGTGTCGCCCATCGAGTCGAACGCGCCGGCCTTGATGAGGGACTCGACGGTGCGCTTGTTGGCGACGTGCATCGGCACCGTGTCGAGGAAGTGGTGGAAGCTGGAGAATCCCTCGTCGCCGCGGGCCTCGACGATGCCGTCGACGACGTTCGCCCCGACGTTGCGGACGGCGCCCAGCCCGAAGCGGATATCTTCGCCCACGGCCGCGAAGTAGCGGATCGACTCGCTGACATCGGGCGGGAGCACCCGGATACCCATTCGCCGACACTCGTTGAGGTACACGGCCATCTTGTCCTTGGAGTCTCCGACGCTCGTGAGCAGCGCCGCCATGTACTCGGCGGGATAGTGGGCCTTCAGGTACGCCGTCCAGTAGGAAACCAGACCGTAGGCGGCGGAGTGGGCCTTGTTGAAGGCGTAGTCGGAGAAGGGCAGCAGGATGTCCCAGAGCGCCTGAACGGCACCTTCGCCATAACCGCGTTCCTTCATGCCTCCGGAGAAGCCCTCGTACTGCTTGTCGAGTTCGGACTTCTTCTTCTTCCCCATCGCGCGACGCAGGATGTCGGCCTGTCCGAGGGAGAACCCGGCGACCTTCTGCGCGATCGCCATGACCTGCTCCTGATAGATGATCAGGCCGTAGGTGGTGTCGAGGATGTCGCGCAACGGCTCTTCGAGCTCGGGATGGATGGGAGTGATCGGCTGCTGACCGTTCTTGCGCAGCGCGTAGTTGGTGTGCGAGTTCGCGCCCATCGGGCCGGGACGGTAGAGGGCGATGACGGCGGAGATGTCCTCGAAGTTGTCCGGTTTCATCAACCGCAGCAGGGCACGCATGGGACCACCGTCGAGCTGGAAGACACCGAGGGTGTCTCCTCGCGTGAGCAGGTCGTACGCCGCGCGATCGTCGAGCGTCAGGTGCTCCAGGTCGAGTTCCTCCCCGCGGTTCATCCGGATGTTGTCGAGCGCGTCCGAGATGATCGTGAGGTTGCGAAGCCCGAGGAAGTCCATCTTGATGAGGCCGAGCGCCTCACACGACGGATAGTCGAACTGGGTGACGATCTGGCCGTCCTGCTCGCGGCGCATGATCGGGATGATGTCCAGCAGCGGCTCGCTGGACATGATCACACCGGCAGCATGCACACCCCACTGCCGCTTCAGGCCTTCCAGGCCCAGCGCGCGGTCGAAGACGGTCTTCGCGTCGGGATCGGTGTCGATGAGCGAGCGGAACTCGCTCGCTTCCTTGAAGCGCGGATGAGCGGTGTCGAACATGCCGGACAGCGGCATGTCCTTGCCCATGACGGCGGGCGGCATCGCCTTGGTCAGCCGCTCCCCCATGCTGAACGGGAAGCCGAGCACGCGACCGGCATCCTTGAGCGCCTGCTTCGATTTGATCGTGCCGTAGGTGACGATCTGGGCGACGCGTTCGGAGCCGTACTTGGCGGTGACGTAGTCGATCACCTCGCCGCGGCGACGATCGTCGAAGTCGACGTCGAAGTCGGGCATGGACACACGGTCGGGGTTGAGGAAGCGCTCGAAGATCAGCCCGTGCTCGAGCGGGTCGAGGTCGGTGATGCGCATGGCGTACGCCACCATGGAGCCCGCTCCCGATCCACGACCGGGCCCGACACGGATGCCGTTGTCCTTCGCCCAGTTGATGAAGTCGGCGACGACGAGGAAGTACCCCGGGAAGCCCATCTGCAGGATGATGCCGGTCTCGTACTCGGCCTGCGTGCGGACCTTGTCGGGGATGCCCCCCGGGTAGCGGTAGTGCAGGCCCGCCTCGACCTCTTTGATCAGCCAACTGTCCTCGGTCTCGCCCTGCGGCACCGGGAAACGCGGCATGTAGTTCGCCGAGGTGTTGAACTCCACCTCGCACCGCTCCGCGATGAGCAGCGTGTTGTCGCACGCCTCGGGGTGGTCGCGGAAGAGCTGACGCATCTCCGCAGCGGTCTTGATGTAGTACCCGTCGCCGTCGAGCTTGAACCGATTGGGATCGTCGAGCGTGGACCCGGACTGCACGCACAGGAGCGCCTCGTGGGCGTCGGCCTCGTGCTGGTGGGTGTAATGCGAGTCGTTGGTGGCAACGAGCGGGATGTCGAGATCCTTCGCGAGGCGGATCAGGTCGGTCATCACGCGACGCTCGATCGACAGGCCGTGGTCCATGATCTCGGCGAAGTAGTTCTCCTTGCCGAAGAGGTCCTGGAACTCCGCCGCGGCCGCACGAGCGGCGTCGTACTGCCCCAAGCGCAGACGCGTCTGCACCTCTCCCGACGGGCAGCCGGTCGTCGCGATGAGTCCTTTGCCGTAGGTCTGCAGCAACTCCCGATCCATGCGCGGCTTGAAGTAGTAGCCCTCCATGCTCGACAGCGAGCTCAGCCGGAAGAGGTTGTGCATCCCCTCCGTGCTCTGGCTCCACATCGTCATGTGGGTGTACGCGCCCGATCCCGAGACGTCATCGCTCTTCTGATCGGGCGATCCCCACGCCACTCTCGACTTGTCGCTGCGGTGCGTGCCCGGCGTCACGTACGCTTCCAGCCCGATGATGGGCTTCACGCCGGCCGCCTTGGCCGCGTTGTAGAACTCGAACGCCGCGAAGGTGTTGCCGTGATCGGTGACAGCGATCGCTGGCATCCCGTACTCGGCCGCGGCCTGCGTCATCGCCCCGATCTTGGCCGCTCCGTCGAGCATCGAGTACTCGCTGTGCACGTGCAGATGAACGAAGGAGTCGGTTGCCACACATCGAGTCTACGAAGGCCTCCGACATCCCCGGGCGGACGCCCCGTCGGCGGCGTCGAGCCCGCCTCACCCTCAGCCTGAGGGTGGGGCGCTTAGGCTGAGGCCATGGTCACTCCCGAGTTCGTCCTGTCGCTGCGCGAGAAGATCGGCACGGCGCCGCTGCCGCTGGTGGGCGTGACAGCCGTGGTGTTCAAGGACGAGAAGGTGCTCCTCGGCAAGCGGGCGGACAACGGGGCATGGCAGTGCGTGTCGGGCATCGTCGATCCCGGCGAGGAGCCCGCCGACGCGGCCGTGCGCGAATGCCGAGAAGAGGCGGGAATCGGCGTGCGCGCCGTGCGTCTCGCTCTGGTCCAGCAGCTGCCCCGCACGACCTACGCCAACGGCGACCAGGTCGACTACCTCGACCTCGTCTTCCGCTGCGACTGGGTGTCGGGCGATCCGTTCCCCGCCGACGGCGAACTGACCGAGGTGGGCTGGTACGGACTCGGCGAACTGACCGAGGTTGCTCCGGCCCACGTCCGCAAGATCGCGTTGGCCGTCGCCGAGGACGATCCGGCTTCGTTCTCCGGCGGGCGCTGACGCGTCAGCGCCCGCGGGCGGCGAGGATGTCCGCGCGCACCTGACGGCGGATGACCTTGCCGACCAGAGAGCGCGGCAGCGCCGGCACCTGGACGACCGAGCGCGGAACCTTGTACGCCGCCAGGTGGGCGCGTGCGAACGAGCGCAGCTCTTCGGCGTCGAACACCGTCCCTTCGCGCATCACCACGGCCGCCGTCACCGTCTCCGACCCGTCCGAGCGCGGGATGCCGACGACCGCCGCGTCTGCGACGTCGGGATGCAGCAGCAGCGCGTTCTCGACCTCACTCGGGCTGATGTTGAACCCGCCGCTGATGATCAGCTCCTTGAGACGATCCACGACGGTCACGAAGCCCTCGGCATCCACCGTCACGATGTCGCCGGTGCGCAGCCAACCGCCCGCCAGCAGCGTGCTGGCGGTCTCTTCCGGTCGGTTCCAGTAACCCTGGAAGACCTGCGGTCCGCGCACGAGAAGCTCGCCCTCGGCGCCGTCGACGACGTCACGGGTGGGATCCGCGGGGTCCACGACGCGGATCTCGGTGCTGGGAAATGGCACGCCGACCGTGCCCGGCCTGCGCAGCGGCCCCATCGGGTTGCCGACGCTGATCGGCGACGACTCGGTCATGCCGTAGCCCTCCACGATGATGCCGTGGGTCGCCTCCTCCCACCGCAGCACGGTCGACGGCGGCAGCGCCATGGCGCCGGAGATCGCATTGCGCAGGCTCGAGAGGTCGATGCCCGCGCGCACGGCGGCGCGCGCCAAGGCGTCGTAGATGGGCGGTACGGCGGCGAGGAAGGTCGGCGGCGTACGGCGTATCGCGTCGAGGGTGAGGGTGACGTCGAACGTCGGAAACAGCACGATGCGGGCTCCGAGCGACAGTGCCGTGGTCAGGCAGAGCGTCAGTCCGTAGGCGTGGAAGAGCGGGAGGACGGCGTAGAAGACCTCGCGCCCCGGCACCAGATCCGGCACCCAGGCCGCCGATTGGGCCGCGTTCGAGCGGAGGTTGCGGTGCGTGAGCATGGCCGCTTTGGGCGTACCCGTGGTGCCGCTCGTCAGCTGCAGCGCGGCGAGATCGTCGAGGCGGGGGCGGGGCGTGCGTCTGCGCACCGGGCGATGCGACGCGACCCGTGACCACGAGAGCACGTCCTTCGCGTCGGGTGTGACCGTCAGCGCCGCCCGCGAGGCACGCGCCTTCGCGACCGGAAGGCGCAGCGCGGCCCGCATGCGGGCCGGCATCGCGTCGGTCATTCGCACCGCGATGACGTGGCGGGGACGGATGTCGGAGGGAAACTCCGCGATCGTGTCGGCGACGGCATCCCACACGATCGCCACCCGGGCGTGATGCACCTCGAACTGATGTCGAAGCTCCGGTGCTGTGTATCTCGGATTGTGCTCGACGACGATCGCACCGAGCCGCAGCACGGCGTAGAAGGCGACGACATGCTGCGGGCAGTTCGGGAGGATCAGCGCGACGCGGTCGCCGGGCGCGACGCCCAGGCGTCTCAAGCCCTCGGCTGCCCTGGCGACCCGGTCTCCGAGTTCGCGATACGTGGTGACCGCTCCGAAGAACTCCAACGCGGGGCGACGAGGATAGCGTCGGACGGAGTCGTCGAGCATGTCGACGAGGGTCTGCGCGACCGGTTCGATCTCGGCGGGCACCCCCGGCGCGTAGGAGGAGAGCCAAGGACGGTCGGACAGCGACATCCCTCCAGGCTAGGCACCCTTACGTACGTCCGCCGGCATGAGTCGAAGCTCAGCCCCGGAGGACGTCGAGCGCGTGTGCGAGATCGACCGGATAATCGCTCCTGAACGTGACCCATTCGGTCGTGGCCGGGTGCGCGAAGGAGAGCTCGTGCGCGTGCAGCCACTGCCGGGTGAGCCCGAGACGCGCCGACAACGTCGGGTCTGCACCGTAGAGCGGGTCTCCGACGCACGGGTGGCGATGGGCCGCCATGTGCACGCGGATCTGGTGCGTGCGTCCCGTCTCCAGATGGATCTCCAGGAGGGATGCCGAGGGGAACGCCTCGAGCGTTTCGTAGTGGGTGACCGAGTCCTTGCCATCAGGCGTGACGGCGAACTTCCACGAATGCGAAGGGTGGCGTCCGATGGGAGCATCGATCGTTCCGGCCAACGGATCGGGATGCCCCTGCACGACCGCGTGGTAGATCTTCTCGACCTCGCGCTCCTTGAACGCCCGCTTGAGTGCGGTGTACGCACGCTCCGATTTTGCGACGACCATGAGGCCGCTGGTACCGACATCCAGTCGATGGACGACGCCCTGGCGCTCGGCTGCTCCCGTGGTGGCGATGCGGAAGCCGGCGGCCGCCAGCGCGCCGAGCACCGTCGGGCCTTCCCACCCGAGCGACGGGTGCGCGGCGACGCCCGCGGGCTTGTCGACGACCACGATGTCGTCGTCGTCGTAGACGATCGCGAGGTCCGGAACGGCGACCGGGACGATCTCCGGTTCGCGCCGCTCCTCCCACTCCACCTCGAGCCAGCCCGCTGCACGCAGGCGGTCGGATTTGCCCAGCGCGCGGCCGTCCATCCGCACCCCGCCGGCCTCGGCGACCTCAGCGGCGAAGGAGCGGGAGAACCCCAGCATCTTGGCCAGCGCGGCATCCACACGGGCGCCGTCGAGGCCGTCGGGCACGGGCAGGACGCGAGACGGCATCAGGCCTCACGCGGGGCGGTCGTGGTGTCGTCTTCGCCGGGGGCGGCGGGCTCCATCGCGGCGGACTCGTCGGCTGCGCGGCGCTCGCGACTGCCGTCGAGGCGAACGCCGATCAGTACCAACAGCGCGACGCCGATCATCATCGTCACGATGAACATGTCGGCGACGTTGTAGATCGCCGGATTCATGCCCAGCCACATCCAGGGCGTGTTGATGAAGTCGACGACGTGGCCGACCAGGAAGCCGGGGTCGCGGAAGAGCCGGTCGCTGAGGTTCCCGAGGATTCCGCCGAGCAGCAGACCCAGCACGATCGCCCACACGCGCGCACGCACCCGCGTCACCGTCAGGGAGACGATGACGACGGCGGCGACCGTCATGACGATCGTGAAGATCCACGTCTGCCCTTCGAGGAGGGAGAAGGCGGCGCCGGGGTTGCGTGTCAGATAGAACTGGAGTGCGTCGCCCCAGACCGGCACGGGCTGCTGGAACGGAAGAGTGGTGAGGGCCAGATACTTGGCGAACTGGTCAGCGGCCAGCACCAGCGCCGCGAGAATCGCGACGATGGCACCGGCCGCTGCCCTGTTCAGGCTCCGACGCGGAGCACTGCGCTCTGTGGCGTGGTCCGTCACCGGGCTCAGGAAGCCGAGACGGAGGACGCGCCCGAGGTGGCGCCGGCGACGTCGAGGTCGCGCAGCTTCTCCTCGATGAACCCGCGCAGCTGCGAGCGGTAGTCACGCTCGAACTGACGCAGCTCGCTGATGCGGCCTTCGAGCGTCACGCGCTCGCTTTCGAGGCGTGCCATCTCGTCGCGGCCCTTGGCCTCGGCCTCGGCGAGGATCGAGGCGGCCTTGGCCTGTGCCTCGGAGATGAGCTTGTCGCGCTGGGCCTGGCCTTCGGCGACGTGCTCGTCGTGCAGGCGCTGGGCCAGTTCGATGATGCCGGCAGAAGCGGCCACGCCGCCGGCGGCGGGAGCCTCGACCGCCGGAGCGGGAACGGACTCGACGACGGCGGGAGCAGACTCCTCGACGACCTCCGCAGGAGAGGACTCACCGGACTCGTACGCAGCGAGCTTGGCCTTCAGCTCTTCGTTCTCGGCGATCGTCTTGCGCCACTCGACGACGATCTCGTCGAGGAAGTCGTCGACCTCATCCGGGTCGAAGCCCTCCTTGAATCGCACGTGCTGGAACTGCTTCGTGACGACGTCTTCCGGGGTCAAAGCCATGGTGTTTCCTCTTTCGGGGCTCACGACGCGGGCCGATTCGGTCGGCCCGCCACCGGCGAGCCGTACTGACCAAGTGTAGTCGGCGGTGGTGGGGCGTGCGACGGGGGGCTAGAGACGCTCGATGACGCGGACGATCGTCAGCAGCACGAAGCAGGCCAACATCGTCACCGGAAAACCGAGGTCGAGGGCGATAGGGCCGATCCGCAACGGAGGAATCAGCCGGCGGAAGAACCGTAGCGGCGGATCGGTGAGAGTGAAGACGGCCTCGGCGAAGACGAGACCGAATCCCCGCGGACGCCACTGGCGGTTGAACATCGGGATGTACTCGAGAACGAGTCTCGCCAGCAGCACGAGGATGTAGAGCAGGAGAAGGACGTCGACGACGAATGCCGCCAGGCGCACGAACTCCACGACTACT
Source organism: Microbacterium laevaniformans (assembly GCF_016907555.1). Taxonomy (NCBI): domain Bacteria; kingdom Bacillati; phylum Actinomycetota; class Actinomycetes; order Micrococcales; family Microbacteriaceae; genus Microbacterium; species Microbacterium laevaniformans. The sequence continues at coordinate 945,843 of NZ_JAFBCE010000001.1, read as the reverse complement.
GAGTGAAGGGCGCGGACTCGGGGTCGGCCTGAGCCACCGTGCCGTCACCGGAGATCGCGACGTTCTCGGGCGAGAGGAGGAACACCTTGCTCGTCACGCGCTCGATGCGACCGTACAGGCCGAGCGACAGCCCACTCGCGAAGTCGATGAGGCGCCGCGCGTCGGCATCGCTCATCTGCGAGAGGTTGATGATGACCGGGATGCCGTCGCGGAAGTTCTCCGCGATGATCTGCGCGTCGCGGTACTGCTTGGGGTGCACCGTGAGAATCTCGCTGACGGTGCCTGCGGTGGGCTGACGCACGACGGCGGGACGGTGAAGCGGGGTCACAGGGGCCGCCTTCTCGATCGGGCGCTCGCTCGAGCGCTCACGGCGAGCAGGCGTCTCGGCAGCGGGCTCTTCGTAGACCTCTTCCTCATCGGCGAGGCCCAGGTACACCATGGTCTTCTTGAGCGGGTTCGACATCGCATTCCTCCGTTTGCTCGTCTGTTCTGAGGCTAGCCGCGGTCAGGGCGCGGTCCCGTGATTGCAGTGCCGATCCGCAGGTGTGTCGCGCCGGCGGCGATCGCTTCGGCGAAATCTCCCGACATCCCCGCCGACATCCACGCGGCATCCGGAACGACGCGACGTACCGTCGCCGCCGCGCCGGCGAGACGTTCGAACGCCTCCGCGGGCGCCGCCGCGAGCGGAGCGACGGCCATGACGCCGCGAAGGCGCAGCGACGCGCACCGCGCGGCGATGTGCGTCGCCAGGGCCTCGACCTCGCTCGGGGCCGCTCCCCCACGGGCGGGATCGTCCGTGAGATTGACCTGGAGGAACACGTCGAGAGGACTGCCCTCGGGATCGGCGGCATGCAGGGCGTCGGCGACGCGATCGCGGTCGACGGAGTGCACGCAGTCGGATGCCGCGCGCACCGCCTTGGCCTTCTTGGTCTGCAGCTGCCCGATGAAGTGCCATCGCACATCGCTCACAGCGTCGGTCGTCTCGCCGCGTTTGGCGGTCAGCTCCTGCTGTCGGCTCTCGCCGACATCGTGCACGCCGAGCACGGCGAGGTCGACGACCAGGCGCGCGGGATGGAACTTGGTGACGACGATGCGCGTCAGCTCTCCGGGGTCGCGACCGACCGCCCTGGCCGCATCCGCGATGCGGGCGTCCAGGGCGGCGAGTCGTTCGGCCAGCGCGGTCACTTCAGGAAGTCGGGAATGTCCAGGTCGTCGTCGCCGTACACCGAGTCGTAGGACTCCGCCACGGGGGCCGACACGGTGACAGCCTGCTTGTCCTCGACCGCCGCACCCTCTCGTGCGGCCTCTTCGGCGGGCACGGCCGGCACCAGGGGCGCCGCCGGGCGCGCCGCGGTGATGGGCTCGATGCGCGCCTGCGGCTCGCCACCGTCGAAGCCCGCGGCGATCACCGTGACCCGCACCTCATCGCCCAGCGTGTCGTCGATGACGGTACCGAAGATGATGTTGGCCTCGGGGTGCGCGGCCTCCTTGACGAGCTGTGCGGCGTCGTTGATCTCGAAGATGCCCAGATTGGACCCACCCTGGATCGACAGCAGAACGCCGTGCGCCCCTTCGATGGACGCTTCCAGCAGGGGGGACTCGACCGCGAGCTCCGCGGCCTTGATGGCCCGGTCGGCACCGCGCGCAGACCCGATGCCCATGAGGGCGGAGCCGGCACCCTGCATGACGCTCTTGACGTCGGCGAAGTCGAGGTTGATCAGACCCGGCGTGGTGATCAGGTCGGTGATGCCCTGAACACCCGCGAGCAGCACCTGGTCGGCGGTGGCGAAGGCCTCGATCATGGAGATGCCGCGGTCGCTGATCTCCAGCAGCCGGTCGTTGGGCACGACGATGAGGGTGTCGACCTCTTCCTTGAGCTTCGCGACGCCCGCCTCGGCCTGGCTCTGCCGGCGGCGTCCCTCGAAGCTGAAGGGCTTGGTGACGACACCGATGGTCAGCGCGCCGATCGACTTCGCGATGCGTGCGACGACGGGTGCGCCGCCGGTTCCCGTACCGCCGCCCTCGCCCGCGGTGACGAAGACCATGTCGGCACCCGCGAGGGCTTCCTCGATCTCCTCCGCGTGATCCTCGGCGGCGCGACGGCCCACCTCGGGATCGGCGCCGGCGCCGAGCCCGCGAGTGAGCTCACGACCCACGTCGAGCTTGACGTCCGCGTCGCTCATCAGCAGAGCCTGAGCGTCGGTGTTCACCGCGATGAACTCGACACCCCGCAGCCCGAGCTCGATCATCCGATTGACGGCGTTCACGCCGCCGCCGCCCACACCCACGACTTTGATCACCGCGAGGTAGTTCTGGTTCTGGCTCATGCCGGCCTCCATTGTGTCCCGAACCCTGACTGCTAAACCTTGAACCTCTAGTTGAGGTTTAAAGAATTGCTCAGTATGCAATTCCTTGATTGAAGGTATGCGGCAGCCCTCCCGCGAACCGAGAGGCTGGGGGCGTGTCGCGCAGAAAAGCGTGTCGAGTGCTACCGAACGACGATCGTGCTCGGCGACGACACGTCGTAGCTGCGCGCCCCGGGGCGCGCCGTCATGATCGCGGCGAGATTCTTGGCCTTCAGCGGCGAGTCATCGGCGTTGCCCCAGACCACCGTGGTTCCGCCGGAGCCGAGGGTGAGGGTGACGTCATTGGGAGAGGTCGCCGCGATCGCGGTGACCTGAGCCCGGATGTCGCCCGGGAGGGCTCGGAAGACCGTTCCGACGGCAGAGAAGGCGGGTGAGGAGAGCCCGCCGGTCACGGTGAGCACGGGATGCCCTGCGGCCGGCTGGGGCGCGGTCGACAGGGCGACACCCGCGGCATCCACCAGAGTGAAGCCGGCGGGAGTCTGAATGGATCCGATCGGAGTGCGCTCGACGATGCGCACCACGAGCTCGTGCGGTGGGCGGGCCTCGAGTGCGTAGGACTCCACGAGCGGGAACTTCACGAGGGCGGCTTTGACGGCGGAGGAGTCGACCAACGGCAGCGGAGTGCCCAGCTGCCCTTCCAGCGCGGTCTCGACGGACGCCGGGTCCAGCGTGGACGTGCCGACCACGGTGATCTGCTGCACCGCGAAGAGCGGGCTGTACGCGACGCCGAGCGTGCCCAGCACGAGCAGCAGCACTGCCGAGCCCGCGACGATCCAGGTCATCCGCCGTCGCCGCTGACGCGCGGTGAAACGCCGCACCTCCGCGCGCAACGCGCGTCGTCGCGCGCGCGCCGCCGCCCACACCTCGCGCACGCCGACGGGCGCCGCCTCCTCCCCGATCGGGGAGTCCGTCGGCTCATCGATTCGTGGCGACGACGACACCCAGAGGGGCATCAGCGGGGCGGTGAGATGATCGTCGCGGTCCGCGACGTCTTCCTCGACGGGAGCGTCCGCCCGGCGGGGCGGACCGACCTGACGCACGGGCGGCTCGACGCCACGATCCTGCGCCGACTCACGGTCGGGCGCCGCCTGATCCGGCGCCGGGAGGGGCGTCGGCCGCCGCATGGACTATGCCTCCGCCGTCGGCGTCGGCGTCGACAGCGCCTCGAGCACCTGCGGGATGATCTGGTACACGTTGCCGCAACCGAGCGTGATGACGTAATCGCCCTCCCGCGCGACGGTCGCGGTGTACTCGGCCGCCTCCTGCCAGTCGGCCACGTAGTGCACCTTGGAGGGATCGCGGAAGGCTCCGCTCACGAGCTCCCCCGTCACGCCGGGCACCGGGTCCTCGCGCGCCCCGTAGACGTCGAGCATGACGGTGTGATCTGCGTACGACTCGAGCACGTCGGCGAACTCGCGGTACATCTCCTGCGTTCGCGAGTACGTGTGCGGCTGCTGGATCGCGATGATGCGACCGTCGCTGACGACGCTGCGCGCCGCGACGAGCGCGGCGGCCACCTCGGTGGGATGGTGCGCGTAGTCGTCGTAGACGCTCACCCCGCGCTCGACGCCGTGGAGCTCGAAGCGTCGCACCGTACCCCCGAACTCCTCCACCGCACGCAGAGCCGGCTCGAGGGAGTAACCGAGCGTGAGCAGCACCGCCACGGCCCCCGCCGCGTTGACCGCGTTGTGGGCGCCCGGAACGGCGAGCCGCCCGGTCACGGTCTCGCCGTCGTGCGTGAGCGCGAAGGAGACGGGGCCTTCGGTCACGATGTCGCTCAGGCGGACATCTGCGTGGGCGTCCTCGCCGAACGTCACGATCCGCTCATGGCGAAGAGCTTGAGCGACCCGGCGAGCGCCGGAGTCGTCGGCGGAGATGACGACGGCCTCTCCAGCCGCGTCGCCGAAGCGGACGAAACCGTCGTAGAAGGCGTCGCGCGACTCCCAGTGGTCGAGGTGGTCGGGATCGACGTTGGTGATCAATGCGACTGACGTGTCGTACAGCAGGAACGTGCCGTCGGACTCGTCGGCTTCGATGACGAACAGCTCATCCCCGCCCGTGCCGCTGGAGACACCGAGATCGGCGATGACGCCCCCGTTCACGAACGTCGGCGCCGTTCCGAGTGCACGCAGCGCCGTCACGAGCATGCCGGTGGACGTCGTCTTGCCGTGAGCCCCCGCGACGCTCACGAGCCTGCGCCCTCCGATCAGCCAGTACAGCGCCTGGGAGCGGTGGATCACGGGCAGCCCGCGCTCCTTCGCGAGCACGTACTCCGGGTTCTGCGGCCAGATGGCGCCGGTGTGGATCACGGCGTCGACATCGTCGGGGAGATTGGCCGCATCGTGCCCGACATGCACCGTGGCGCCCCGCGCAGCGAGAGCGCGCAGGGCGGCGCTGTCGGCACGGTCGGAGCCCGAGACGCGGATGCCCCGATCGAGGAACATGCCGGCCAGCCCCGACATGCCCGATCCACCGATCCCGATGAAGTGGGCGGCGGTGATGTCGTCGGGGATGGGCAGGCTCAGGTCGGGTCGAATCATGGCTCGTCAAGTCTAGGTCGACGCCGCCTGGGCGGATGCTGCGGCGCGCGGCGCACGAACGTGCCGCCGCCACCGCCATCCAGCTTTTGTTATGACACATTTGGTACGGACGGTGGTACAATTCGAACATGACCGACCCGGATCACCCGAACATCGTGCTCGGGACTCTCGTCGGCGCCATCACGGTGTCCGGCGCGATCGGCGCGTTGAACGCCTGGCGTGGGCGTTCCCTGGGAGAGCGCGCCCTGGCACGCTTCGCGGACCGCGCGGCGCTGCCGGTGCCGACGGCCTCGGCGGCCGCTCTGGAGGCGTACATGCGACGCCGAAAGCTGGTGGACTACCTTGCATTGTCCTCTGCCGGCGCCGTCGGCGGACTGCTTCTGCTCACCCCGCTCGGGTTGGCCACGTTCTCCCCACTCGGCATCCTCATCCCGGCGATGTACGTGACCATGCTCGTCGTCTCCTGCTGGTCGACGCTGCACGAACGCCTCTTCGCGCCGACGCAGGGTTCGATCCGGATCGCGCGATCGCGTGGAACCACCGTCGGCGACTACCTCGCCGGGCTCCCCCGCGCGCTCACCTGGATCCTCCTGGGAGTCGCGCTGACGTGCGGTGTAGGGGTGGCCTCGAGCCTCGCCGCAGGCAGCGTCTCCCGTATCGATCTGGCTGCGGTCGCGCTCGAGGTCACCGCGGTCGCCCTCGCAACGTGCGTCGTTCTCCCGCGCCTCGAGGCCGCGATTGTCCGCCGCCCGCAACCGGCCGGTTCCGAACTCGAACTGGCCTGGGACGATGCCCTCCGCGTCGCGGCACTCAACGGGTGCCGTCAAGGTGCGGCTGCGCTCTGCATCGCCGCGGCGCTGATCGCCGGCGTCGCCATGTTCTCGGGACCCGACGGCGATCCCGGGTGGACCGCGAGCGTGTTCGTGATACTCCTGCTGCCTCTCACGTACCTCTACCCCACGCAGGGCGCAGCCGTTCCCCGACGACTCCATCCGGACGGCATCCACGTGACCGCGAGGAGCATCGCATGATCGTCATCGACCCGGCATCCGCAGTCCCTCCGTTCGAGCAGCTGCGGCGACAGCTCATCGACGACGTCTCGACCGGAGCGCTCGCACCGGGCACCCGTCTGCCGACCGTGCGCCGACTGGCCGAGGATCTCGGCCTCGCGCCCGGCACCGTCGCTCGCGCCTACCGCGAGCTCGAATCGGCCGGCATCATCGAGACGCGCGGGCGCAACGGCACCTTCGTCTCACCTCAGGGTGACGCGGCCCTCCGGGAAGCGCAGCGCGCCGCCGCGAGCTTCGTCGACCAGGTCCGCACGCTGCGCATCGATCCCGAGCAGGCTCTCGCGCTCGTTCACGCCGCGTTGCGCAGCGCGCCGACCGCTTCCTGAGCCTCATCCGTCCCCACTTGTCGCGGTGCGGCACGCGCAGCGACAGAACAGGACGGGCGAAACCGATCGGCCCCGCCATATACGCTCAGCCCGCGAGCGCCCGATCCAGCATTGCGATCACCGAGGCCGTGCCGGCACGCGCGGCGGCGGTTCGCGCCTGCGCCGCGGCACGCATCGCCGACAGCGCCGCGTCGTCGCGCAGCAGCGGCACGATCTGCTCACGCACGCGGTCGGGGCTGAACGCGGCATCCTCGATCAGCTGTGCGGCGCCGGCGGCCACGGCTCCGCGCGCGTTGAGCGCCTGTTCTCCGTTGCCGACGGCGTACGGCACGTACACCGCGGGGATGCCGAGAGCCGACACCTCGCTCACGGTGGCCGCGCCCGAGCGCGAGACCACGAGATCCGCCAGCGCCAGCGCGAGGTCCATCCGGTCGAGGTAGGGAACGATCCGGTAGTCGGGGTGTCCCGGGTCGACGATCGGGTCGCGCTCCCCCGCGGCGTGCAGCAGCTGCCAGCCGGCGTCGATGACCGCGGGCCATGCCGCGGCGAACGTCTCGTTGAGCCGGCGCGCGCCCAATGATCCGCCGAACACGAGGAGCACGGGACGGGCCGGGTCGAGGCCGAAGAAGCGCGCCGCCTCGTCGCGCATCGTCGTGCGATCGAGCTCGACGATCTCCGCGCGCAACGGCATACCGACCGTCTGGGCGCGGCGCAGCGGGGTGTCGGGGAACGCCGCTCCCACGCCCGCCGCGCGGCGGGCGCCCAAGATGTTCGCCAGTCCAGGGCGCGCGTTCGCCTCGTGCACGACATACGGCACCCCCTCGCGGCGGGCGGCCACGTACGCGGGAGCCGACGCGTAGCCGCCGAACCCGGCGACCACATCGACGTGATGATCGCGGATGTGCCGCCGCACCTGCCCGACGGCGCGATGCCACGCCAGCGGGAACCGGAGCGCGGCGAGGTTCGGCCGTCGCGGGAAGGGGACCTTGTCGACGATCAGCAGCTCGTATCCGCGTTCGGGCACGAGACGGGCTTCGAGCCCTTCGCGCGTGCCGAGGACGAGCACGGATGCCGGGGCATCCCTCGCGCGCAACCCGTCGGCGACCGCGAGCAGCGGATTCACATGCCCGGCGGTGCCGCCGCCGGCGAGGAGATAGGTCGTCGAGGAAGCCGGCATCGTCACCCGAGAGAGCCTACCGGCGGCGGGACAGCGACTCAGCGGCGGTCGCGGTCGAAGCGGGACCGACGGGGGATCGTCCGCGCGAAGGACAGCAGCACACCGCAGGCGAACAGGACCGACAGCAGCGAGGTACCGCCCTGTGACATGAACGGCAGCGGCACCCCCAGAACCGGCAGCAGACGCAGGACGACACCGATGTTGACGAGGGCCTGCCCGACGATCCAGACGATGATGCCGCCCGTGACGATGCGGATGAAGGGGTCGCGGGTCTTACGGATGATCTGGAAGGCGGCGATCGCGAACACCGTGAACAGCAGGAGCACCACGGCGCAGCCGACGAGTCCGAGTTCCTCACCGAGGATCGCGAAGATGTAGTCGTTCGACCGCGCCGGCAGCCAGCCGTACTTCTCGCGGGAGTTTCCGAGCCCGAGTCCGAACAGCCCCCCGTTGGCGAGGGCCCACACGCCGTGCACCGCCTGATAGCAGTCACCGACAGCCGCGTTGTAGCAGTCCATCGAGTCGAAGTTGACGAAGCTGCTCATGATGCGCGCCATGCGGTTCGAGTTGGTCACCGCGAAGAACACGGCGGCCACAACGACGACGACGAGCGGGATGATGAAGATGCGCAGCTTCACACCCGAGAAGAACAGGCAGCCCAGCAGGATCGCCATGAGGATCATTCCCGTGCCCAGATCCTCGCTGCCGACCGCGACCAGTCCGATCACGAGACCGCCGACGGGAACGACCGGGATGAACACGTGGGCCCAGGACCCCAGCAGCGTCTGCTTGCGAAACAGCACGTAGCCGAGCCAGAGCGCGAGGGCGAGCTTCAGGAACTCGGAGGGCTGCGCCTGAATGCCGCCGATCTGGATCCAGTTCTGGTTGCCGTCGTTGGCCACGCCGAGGCCCGGGACGAACACGAGCATCTGGAAGCAGGTGGCCGCGATCAGAGCGGGCCAGGCGATCCGCTTCCAGAACGTGACGGGCAGCCTGCTCGCGATGAACATGAGCGGGATGCCGATGACGGCGAAGATCGCCTGCTTCATGACGACCTCGAACGGGCTCTGACCGGCGGCCATGGCGGAGGCCATCGTCGCGGACAGGACCATCATGAGTCCGAACCCCGTCAGCAGCAGAGCGGTCGAGGCGACGAGCAGGAACTCGCTGGACACCGGAGCGAACACGCGTCCCAGGGAGACGCGTGCGGCGAAGCCCGACGTCGCGGCGTCGTCGGGATCGTCAGCGGCCGGACGGGTCGGCGAGGTCGTCGTGGTCATCGGCTCCCCCTCCGTCTGTCGCGCCGGTCTCGTTCGGTGTCTGCGGGGCGGACGAGGAGGTCCATTCCCGCACGGCCTTCGCGAAGCGGCGACCGCGGTCGGCGTACGAGTCGAATTGGTCGAAGGATGCCGCGGCGGGGGCGAGGAGGACCACGTCACCGTCACGGGCGATCCGTGCCGCCGCAGCGATCACGTCTGCCATGACGTCTTCAGTCTGAGCGTGGTCGACTTCGATGACGGGAATGGCCGGCGCGTGTCGCGCGAACGCCTCCGTGATCGGCGCACGTTCGACGCCGATGACGATGACCGCCTTGACACTCGGACCGCGTGCGGCGACGAGATCGCCGATGTCCACGCCCTTCATGTCGCCGCCGACGACCCAGACCGCTCCTGGGAACGCCGCCAGCGATGACGCGGCCGCGTGCGGGTTGGTCGCCTTGGAGTCGTCGATCCACGTGATGCCGCCTGCGGTGGCGACGACCTCGATGCGGTGGGCATCGAGCCGGAAGCTGCGCAGGGCCTCCGCGATGCGCGCGGGCGGCACATCCAGCGCGCGGGCCAGCGCGGACGCGGCGAGGATGTTCGCGACGATGTGTGGAGCGTTCAGGCCCTGAGCGGCGAGCTCGTCGAGCGTGGTGATCTCCAGCGCGCTGGTGCGTCGATCCTCCAGGAAGGCGCGGTCGACGACGATCCCGTCGACGATGCCGAGATCGCTCGGACCTGGAACCCCGAGATCGAAGCCGATCGCGCGACACCCGTCGACGACATCGGCTTCTTCGACCATGATGCGGGTCGCGACGTCGGACTTGTTGTAGACACAGGCGACGCGCGTGTGCTGGTACACGACCGCCTTCGCATCGCGGTACGCGGCGAATGAGCCGTGCCACTGCAGGTGGTCATCGGCGAGGTTCAGGCACACGCTCGCGAAAGGCGACACCGGCTCCGATCCCTCCTGCAGTGAGAGGTACCACAGCTGATGACTGGAGACCTCGACGACGAGCACGTCGAACCCGCTCGGGTCACGCACGGCGTCCAGGATCGGTACGCCGATGTTGCCGCACGGCGCGGCACGCAGTCCGCCGGCGACGAGCATCGTCGCGGTGAGCTGGGTCGTCGTCGTCTTGCCGTTGGTACCGGTGATCAGCACCCAATCCGCGGGCGTGCCGTCCGGGCGCAGAACCTTGTCGCGAACGCGCCAGGCGAGCTCGATGTCTCCCCACAGCGCCGTGCCCCGCTCGCGTGTCCAGGCGATGACCGGATGGTGGGGCGCGAAGCCGGGCGAGGCGACGACCACTTCGGGGTCGAAGTCGACGAGCTCGGCCGGAACGGAACTCAGCGCACCCACGTGCAGGCGCGCTCCGATCACGGGCAGAAGCCGTGCGTACTCCTCGCTCGCCGACTCGCTGAGCACGAGGACCTCCGCGCCGAGCTCCGCGAGGGTGTCGGCGACGGAGAACCCGGTCATCGACAGACCGAGGACGGCGACGCGCAGTCCGCGCCAGTGCGCATTCCAGCTGCGCAGGGCGTCGAGGTCGCGGGTGCCGGTCACAGCGCCGACAGCCATTCGACGTAGAACAGGGCGACGCCGGTCACCGCGAGCATGCCGGCGATGATCCACATGCGCACGACGATCGTGATTTCGGGCCAGCCGCGCATCTCGAGGTGGTGGTGGAACGGGCTCATCAAGAACAGACGCTTGCCGCCGGTGGCCTTGAAGTAGATGCGCTGCAGGATCACCGACCCCGGCCCGATGATGAAGACGCCGGCGATGATGACGGAGAGCAGCTCGGCGCGCGCGAGGATCGCCATTGCGGCGATCACACCTCCGATGGCCATCGAACCGACATCTCCCATGAAGATCTTCGCCTTGGGCGCGTTCCACCAGAGGAAGCCCACGAGGGCACCCACGAAGGATGCCGCGATGATCGTGAGGTCCATCGGGTCGGGCGTGGCATAGCAGCCGCCGACGTAGGCGTTCACGAGCGCCTCACTCGCACAGCGCTGCTGGAACTGCCAGAAGGTCACGAGACTCAGCGCGGAAACGGTGAAGATGCCGGATCCGGTCGCGAGGCCGTCGAGTCCGTCGGTGAGATTGGTCGAATTCGACCACGCGACAGAGATGAACGTGATCCAGATCAGATACACGATCCAGCCGACGACCGCTCCCAGGGCGAAGAACGACAGCATGGGGATGTCGCGGAAGAAGGAGACGTACGGGGACGCCGGCGTTTCCCCCCGTGCGTCGGGGAAGTTCAGCGCCATGATGCCGAAGGGCACCGCGACGAGCACCTGGCCGACGATCTTGCGCCACCCCGACAGACCGAGGCTGCGCTGCTGGCGCACCTTCATGAAGTCGTCGATGAAACCGACGATGCCGAATCCGACCATCATCCAGATCACGAGCAGGCCCGAGATCGACGGCGGCGCTCCTCCGGTCAGCGTGCCGACGACGTAGCCGACGATCGAGCCCACGATGAAGACGATGCCGCCCATGGTGGGTGTTCCGCGCTTCGCCTGATGGCTGGGATTGTGCGCGTTCTCGGGGGTGCGGATGACCTGACCCCAGCCGAGCTTCTCGAACAGCCGGATGAACAGCGGCGTGAGAAAGAGGGTGAACGCGAGCGAGATCGTCGCAGCCGCCAGCAGTGATCTCACGAGAACGATTCTCCCAGACGATCGCCGAGGTGCCGCAGGCCCGCGGAGTTGGACGATTTCACGAGCACTCGGTCGCCGTCGCGGAGCTCACCGCGAAGATACTCGAACGCGTCGTCGGACGTCTCGAAGAAGACCGCTTCGCCGTCCCACGAGCCCTCGCCGATGGCGGCGAGGTACAGACGGCGGGCGTCGCGGCCGACGACGACGATGCGTTCGATGCGCAGACGCACCGCGAGCAGGCCGACGCGGTCGTGCTCCTCGCCAGCGAGCTCGCCGAGCTCGCTCATCGCTCCCAGCACGGCGACCTTGCGCTCGCCCGGGCCGGCGATCTGTGCGAGCGTACGCAGGGCCGCGGCCATCGAGTCGGGGCTCGCGTTGTACGCGTCGTTGATGATGCGGACCCGCTCCGAGCCCATCGGCTGCATCCGCCAGCGTTCGGCGATCTCGAGCGTCTCCAACCGTGCGATCGCCGCGTCGAGTGCGACCCCGAGCTCGCGCGCGGCGGTCAACGCGGCCAGCGCGTTCATGACGTGATGTTCCCCGAGGACACGCAGCCGCAGCGGCCACCGCCCCTCGGGGGCCACGATGGTGCACGTCGTGCCGGCGGCCGTGACCTCGACGTCCTCGGCGCGCACATCGGCGGCGGATCCCCTCCCGAACCACCGCACGTCCACACCGCGGGATGCCGCAACGTCGGCCATCGTGGCGACACGCGCGTCATCTCGGTTGAGGACGGCGACTCCACCGGGGCGCACCGCCTGGACGAGTTCGGTCTTCGCCTTCAGCGTCGCCTCGACGCCGCCGAAGCCTCCCGCGTGGGCCAGTCCCACCATGAGGACGACGCCGACGTCGGGGGTGACCAGTCCGGCGAGCTTCGCGATCTCTCCGGGGCCGGATGCGCCGAACTCGCTGACCAGGAAGCGGGTGTCTTCCCCGACCCGCAGCATCGTCAGGGGCGCGCCGACCTCGTTGTTGAACGACCCGCGCGGGGCGACGGTCTCGCCCTCTCCCTCGAGGATGCGGGCGAGCATGTTCTTCGTGGTGGTCTTGCCGTTGGATCCGGTGATGCCGATGATCTTGAGTCGCCCGCGATCGCGCACGGCGGCGACCACCGTGCGCGCGAGGTCGGACAGGGCGGCGACGGCGTCCGCGACGACGATCTGACTGACCGGCGCCTCCACGCGTTGCTCGACGATCGCGAGGACGGCGCCGGAGGCGACGGCCCCGGCGACGAAGTTGTGGCCGTCGGTGACTTCTCCGGGCTTGGCCACGAAGATGTCACCGACGCGGATCTCGCGGGAGTCGGTGTCGACGTTGCCGTCGACCACCGTGTCGGGGGTGTCGTGGGGGGCCGGGTGCAGGGTGCCCGCCACAGCGGCGGCGACCTCGGCGAGCGTCATCCGGATCATAGGCTTTGTTCCTCACGCGCGGTGGCGCGTCACGGTGTCGTCATTGTGTCACGGGCAGCAGCGGGGTGTCCGAGCCCGAGGGCATCACCCGGTAGTGCGCCAGCACCTGGGTCATGGCCTTCTTGAAGACCGAGCGGTTGGCCGAAGACATCGTGTTGGTCTTCGGCTCGTTGAAAAGGGTCAACACAACGTACTGCGGATCATCAGCCGGGGCGTAACCGGCCAGCGAGGTCATGAAGAGGTTGTCCTTGTAGCCGCCGTGGCCGTCCGGAATCTGAGCGGTACCCGTCTTGACGGCCAGTCGGTAGCCGGGGATCTTGATGTCATCGGCGAGCGTGCCCTGGGCGTAGACGTTCTCGAGCATCTGGGAGACTTCGGCCGCGGTCTGCGGCTTGATGACCTGGACGGGGGCGGGCAAGGTCGGCGTGACGACGGTGCCGTCGGGCTTCGTGCAGGATTCCACGAGCTGTGCCGGCATCCGCACTCCGCCGTTGGCGATCGTCTGGAACAGGCTCGTCACCTGCGTCGGGGTTACCGTGAAGGCCTGCCCGAAGGTCGTCGTGTAGAAGGTCTGGTTGTCCCAGGTGGAGGCGTCGCGGATTTCTCCGGTGGGCTCGCCCGACCAGTTCAGCGCTGTGCCGTCGCCCACGCCGAAGCGCTTCAGGTAGTCGTAGCGCGTCTCGGCGGGAACCTGCGCGCCGAACTGCGACATGGCGACGTTGGAGGACTCCACGAGCCCGCCGGTGAGCGTCAGGTTCTGCGTGGGGTGACTCTCGGAGTCGTTGATCACCGCACCGTTGGGGAACTGGATGCGGTCTGGCGTCTCGACCGTGGAGGTCGGCGTGAGACCGCCCTGCTCGATGACGGTGGCGGCCGTCACGGGCTTGAACGTCGATCCCGGCTCGTAGGAGACGCGAAGCAGCCGCGAAGCGCGATTGTCGGGGTCGGAGGCGCCGGGATCGTTGGGGTCGACCGTGTTGGTCTCGGCCAGGGCGCGGATCTTGCCGGTTTTCGCCTCCATGACGATGATGCCGCCCCAGTCGGCCTGGTAGCGCGCCGTCTCCTCGGAGATCAGCTGCTGCATGAACCACTGCAGATCGCTGTCGATCGTGAGCTTGAGCGTGCCGCCGTTGACGGCCGGCTTCTCGACCTCGGTGCCGGGGATGATCACGCCGTCGGCACCGCGCTGGTAGGTCAGCGAGCCGTCCGTTGCCTGGAGGCACGAGTTCTGCAGAGACTCCAGTCCCTCCAACGGGTCGCCGTCGGAGCCGACGAAGCCGATGAGGTTGCCGGCGACCGCACCGTCGGGGTAGGCCCGGGCGGGGTGGAGGGGGAAGGTGAGGAACGGGAGCTTCAGCGCCGCGAGCGCGCGATACTCCTCGGTGGAGACGTACCGCTTCACATACGCGAAGCGCGACGCCGAGTTCTCGGCCAGCGCGTCGGACACGATCTTCTCGACGTCGGCGGTCGACTGGCCCGTGATGGCGGCAATCTTGGGGGCCACGTCGGTCCACGGAGTCATGATGTTCTTGCCGTCGGCATCCGTCATCGCGTTGCCGCTGGCATCGGTCTGCACGGCTCCCTGCGCCGCGAGCATGGGGTCGATCTGCACGTCGTAGAGCGTCGTGCTGCTGGCGAGGACGACGCCGTTGTCGTCGACGATCTCGCCGCGCGCGCCGTAGAGCGTGGTCTTGGCCCCGGTCGCGAACTGCTCGGAATCGTCGACGTGCTCGCGCGCGTTGACCACCTGGATGTCCACCAGACGCACGACGAAGGCGGACAGCACCACCAGGACGACGGCGAGGGCGACGACGGTGCGGCGCCGCGGGCTGCGAGTTGCTCGTGTCGTCATGGATTCAGTGTGTGGCGGGGACGGGTAGACCGTCGGCGATGGCGGGGGGTGTCGGCGTATCAGGGATGGCCTTGTCGACCACGGAGCTGCCGCCGGTCGCGCCGAGGCTCGCCGCGGGGTCTCCGACGAGCGGACGCCCGCTGACGAGGGCGTTGCCGACGGCGGCCTTGCTCAGCGCGTTCACCGCGCTCGCACCGGTCAGGCCGGCGGCCGTGCCGATGACGGCGTTGTCGCTGAGCCGCAGATAGGTCGGCGCCTGGCCGGTGACCATGCCCATCGCCTCCGCATTCGCGGCGAGGTACTGCGGCGAGCTCAGGCCGGCGATGCTGTCCTGCAGCATCTGCTTCTGCCAGTCGAGACTGCGCTGCTGATCGCTGAGCGTCGACAGCTCGTAGGAGGACTGCGTCGTCAGGATCGACAGCCCCATCTGCGCGCCGCCGATCAGGAGCGCACCGCTGACCGCGACGATGCCGTAGACGAGCCGAGGACGCCGTCGCGGCGCGGGCTGCTCGACCGCGTGGAGGCGTCGCGCCGGCTCCCCCGGGGTGCGCAACGGAAGGGGAGCCGCCCCCACGAACGGATCGAGGTTGCTCTCTGCCGGCACGCTCATGCCGCCTCCCGGATGCGTTCGGCCGCGCGCAGGCGCACGGGTGCGGCCCGCGGATTGCGTGCCTTCTCTTCTTCGGAGGCCAGCTCGGCGCCCTTGACCATGAGCCGGAATCGCGGAGCGTGCTCGGGAAGCTCGACGGGTAGTCCCACCGGCGCGGTGGATGCCGCGGCATCCGCGAACACGCGCTTGACGAGACGATCCTCGAGCGACTGGTAGCTCATGACGACGATGCGTCCGCCCACGTTCAACAGGTCCATGCTCGGCGGGAGGGCACGCTCCAGCACCGACAGTTCGGCGTTCACCTCGATGCGAAGGGCCTGGAAGACACGCTTGGCGGGGTGGCCGCGTCCCTCGCGCTGCACCGCGACCGGCGTCGCCGCCACGAGGATGTCGACCAGCTGCCCGGAGCGCTCGATCGCAGCGTCGGCGCGCGCGGAGATGATGGCCCGTGCGTAGCGTCCGGCGAGCTTCTCTTCGCCGTAGCGTTCGAAGATGCGGCGCAGATCGCCTTCGCCGTAGGTCGCGACGATCTCCGCTGCCGTCGTGCCGGCTGTCTGGTCCATGCGCATGTCCAACGGCGCATCCTGTGCGTACGCGAACCCGCGATCGGCCTCGTCGAGCTGCAGCGAGGAGACACCGAGGTCGAAGAGGATGCCGTCGACCCGGTCGACGCCGGCGGAGCGCACGGCCGCGGCGATCCCGTCGTAGACGGTGTGCACGAGCGTGACGCGGTCGCCGAAGCGCGCCAGCCGCTCCCCCGCGATCCGCAGGGCGTCGGTGTCGCGATCGAGCCCGATGAGGCGGATGTCGCCGAAGCGCTCCAGCAGGGCCTCGGAGTGCCCGCCCATTCCCTCGGTCGCATCGACCAGAACGGCGCCCGGGTGGGCGAGGGCCGGAGAGAGCAACTCGACGCAGCGCTCGAGGAGGACCGGGGTGTGAATGTCGGAGGTGCTCATGATGAGGGGGGTGTGGGCCGGAGTCGTGATCCCCATCCGCCTGACCTGACACCGGGGAAGTGCGTCAGGGCGTGCGGCTGGGAGTCACGGCCACGGCTCAGAACAGACCCGGGATCACCTCCTGCTCCATGTCCGAGTAGCTGTCTTCGTTGCTGTCTGCGTAGGCGTTCCAGGCCTGCGCATCCCAGATCTCCGCGTGGGCCCCGACGCCCGTGACCACGAGTTCGCGGTCGAGGTTGGCGTAGGCACGCAGGTGCGGCGGGATCGTGATGCGGCTCTGGCTGTCGGGCTTCTCGTCGCTGGCGCCCGAGAGGAACATGCGCTGGAAGTCGCGCGCCTGCTTGTTGGTGAGGGGCGCCTCGCGGATCTTCTCGTAGACCCGCTCGAACTCCTTCGTGCTGAACACGTAGAGGCAGCGCTCCTGGCCTCGCGTCACGACGACCCCGTCACCCAGGTCGGTTCGGAACTTCGCCGGAAGGATGAGGCGGCCCTTGTCGTCGAGCTTGGGGGTGTAGGTGCCCAGCAGCATCGGCCACTCCCCCTTCCTCCGGCCCGATCAAGGTGCGCACCACTTTACTCCACTTTCCTCCACTTGACTATGGTTTCGGGGGCGCAACGCTCCCCTGGGCTCCCCCGCTGCGAATCGACGGGAGCGCCCGGCGCCGCGCAGCGCCGTCGCCGGGCACAAAAAAGAGCACCGACCTCGTGGTCGGTGCTCTTCGCGTCGTGCGCGGCGCTGCGGTCAGGATCCGTCTTGGCGGCGGTCCCAACGGTCGTTCATGCGGTCCATGAAGGACGACGATCCGGCACGGGAGGGCTTGCGCTGCCCCTTGTGCTCCGGCGACGTCTTGAGCGCGGCAAGTCCCTTCGCGGGAGTGGCGGCCAGAACGACGCCACCCACCATCACCAGGAAGGCGATCACGCCGATGGGGATGATGCCGGTGGACACACCCGCGATCAAGCCTCCGAGACCCACGAGCACGAGGATGGTGCCGTAGACGATGTTGCGATAGCTGAGGGTGCGGCCGTCTCGGGACGCGCTCACGACGTCTGCGTCCTTGTTCATGAGATGGCGCTCCATCTCATCGAGCAGACGCTGCTCCTGCTCTGACAGCGGCATGCTGCCCCCTCCTCGCCGTTTCGGACCGGCATCTCGTGCGGTCGATTCTACGCGTGCGGTCGAGAACTAGGCTAGGCCCGTGCACGCTTCCGCCGACCCGATCGAGGCCATTTCCCAGCGACTGGCAAGGTTCGTGACAGCGCAGCGCCTCGCGTGGGCGGATGCCGGCCCCGAAGCGCAGGTCTTCCTGGATGCCGCGACGCGCACCCTGGCCGGGGGAAAGCGTCTACGAGCGCGGTTCTGCGTCACAGGCTGGCGCGCGGTCGCGAACGCCGGCGGGGACGCGAAGGCGATCCCGGACGCCGTGCTCGATGCCGCCGCCGCGCTCGAGGTGTTCCACGCCGCCGCGCTCGTGCACGACGACATCATCGACAACTCGGACACCCGGCGCGGACAACCCGCCGCGCACCGTGCGCTGGAGGCGGCGCACGCGGAGTCCGGTTGGGCGGGCGACGGCTCGGCGTTCGGGCGGTCCGCCGCGATCCTGCTCGGCGACCTCCTCGTCGCCTGGAGCGACGATCTGCTCGAGCAGGGACTCGCGCACGCGTCACACGCGGCATCCGCGCGGGAGGTCTACGCGCTCATGCGCCGTGAGGTCACCATCGGGCAGTTCTTGGACATCGCCGAGGAGGCGGCGTTCACGACGGCTCCCGACGAGGAACATGCCGAGCGCGCCCTCCGCGTCGCCTCGCTGAAGTCCGCGCGTTACAGCATCCAGCATCCCCTCCTCCTGGGCGCGGCGCTCGCCGGCGCCGACGCCGCCCAGTCGGCGGCTCTGGCCGCCTTCGGACACCCGCTGGGACTCGCGTTCCAGCTACGCGACGATGTGCTCGGCGTGTTCGGCGACAGTGCTGTCACCGGGAAGCCGTCGGGTGACGATCTGCGTGAGGGCAAGCGCACGCTCCTCGTCGCCTACACCCGAGAGGGACTGACCGGCGACGCGCGTGCCGCGCTCGACAGACTCATCGGCGATTCCGCACTCACGGCGGAGCAGATCGCGCAGATCCAGGAGACCATCGTCGCCACCGGTGCGCTGCAGCGGGTCGAATCCGCGATCAGCGCTTACGCCGCCGAAGCGCAGCGGGCGCTGCACGATGCCCGACTGTCTCCGTCAGCGGTCGACGAGCTGCGCGAACTCGCGGAGGCATCGATCAGCCGCACGGCGTGAGACGCGTCAGCGTCAAGCGAGCGTCTGCGCGACGCGGCGGACCTCGCTCTTGCGCCCCTGCCGGAGTGCGGAGATCGGTGCCTGGCCGATGGAGTCCTCCTCGCTCAGCAGCCAGTCGATGGCCTCGTCGTCGGTGAACCCGGCATCCTGCAGCACGATGATCGTGCCGCGCAGCGACGAGAGCGGGTGTCCGTCGACGATGAAGATCTCCGGCACCGCGAACGCGCCGCGGCGGCGCGAGCCGATCAGGTGCTTGTCGTCGAGCAGTCGACGCACGCGGCCGAGCGGTTCGTGGAGAACCTCGACCAGGTCGGGGAGAGTGAGCCAGCGGGTGGACGCGGGGACGATGTCGTCGGTCACCCTTCCACTATCGCATCTCGCGAGCGCACCATTGGTGCGATCATCGCCGTCGACACGATTCTCACTTCTGTCACAGCAGTCACTTCTTATAGCACCCGTTGACATGAATTTACTTCCATGACACGGTGGCGACGGTACGAATCGGGTGCGAACAGGGAGAAGACCGTTGTCACGACTCGACCACCGCCCGAGCGCGGCGCGCGCGGCCACCACCGGTGTGATCGGCACGATCGGCACACTGGCGTTGACGCTGAGCGTCTCCCCCGCCTCGGCGGCGACGGCCGATCCGCGTCCGGCAGCCCGCGATCAGACGCGCATCGGCGCGCCGACGCCCCTCACTACCGCCCGGCAGGCGGTCGCACCGGCTACCTACACCGTGGAGAGCGGCGACACGCTGTGGGATATCTCCCGACGGGTCGGAATCGAGCTGTCCGCCCTGCGTGCGGCGAACGGGCTCGAGGCCACCACGGTGATCCATCCCGGGCAAGTGCTCGTTCTTCCCGGCGGGATCGCCCCGGCCGCGGAGTCTTCGGCTCCGGTCGCGAGGGCCGATACGTCGACCGGCGCGACCGCGACCTACGGAGTGAACGCGGGTGACACCCTGTGGGCCATCGCCGACGCGCACGGCGTGAGCCTCGACGCGCTCCTGCAGGCCAACGGGCTGGGACGGGACGCCATCATCTACCCCGGACAGACGCTCACGATCCCCGGCGCGGATACCGTGCTCCGAGCGACCCCCGCCGCGGTCGAGACGCCCGTGCCCACGGCGGCGCCGGCCACCGATCTCGATGCGGAGCAGATCGAGAACGCGCGGACGATCATCCGGGTCGGGCGCGAACTGGGCGTCCCCGATCGCGGCATCGCGATCGCTCTGGCCACGGCGATGGTCGAGTCGTGGATCCGCAATCTGGACTGGGGTGACCGCGACTCGCTCGGGATGTTCCAGCAGCGACCCAGCACCGGATGGGGAAGTCCCGACCAGGTGCGCGACCCCGTGCTCTCGACCACCGCGTTCTTCGAAGGGGTTTCGGGCCCCGACGGTCTCATCACACGCGGACTGCTGGATGTGCCCGGGTGGGAGTCGATGGACTTCGGCGCCGCCGCCCAGGCCGTGCAGGTCTCGGCGTATCCGGAGCGTTACGGGCCGTGGGAGCAGACCGCCTACGCGTGGCTCGCGGCACTCGGCTGAGCGCCCGCGCGCCGCGGCATTGCCTGCGCACATGCCGTGAGGGGTGAGCCGCTCCCGGACCGGAGCGTTCCGGCTCCCTAGAATCACAGGGTGAGCACGAGCCAGCAGACCGACCCGCTGATCGGCCGTCTGGTCGACGGACGGTACCGCGTCCGGGCTCGCATCGCTCGCGGGGGGATGGCGACGGTGTACGTCGCGACCGATCTGCGCCTCGAGCGCCGCGTCGCCCTGAAGGTGATGCACAGCCATCTCTCCGATGACACGGTCTTCCAGAGCCGTTTCATCCAGGAGGCGCGGGCGGCGGCCCGTCTCGCCGATCCCCATGTGGTCAACGTCTTCGACCAGGGCCAGGACGGCGAGATGGCGTACCTGGTGATGGAGTACCTTCCCGGCATCACCATGCGCGAACTGCTGCGTGAGCAGAAGCGTCTCAGCATCCCGCAGACGATCACGATCATGGATGCCGTGCTCTCCGGTCTCGCGGCCGCGCACCGCGCAGGCATCGTCCACCGCGACGTCAAGCCCGAGAACGTACTGCTCGCCGAGGACGGCCGGATCAAGATCGGCGACTTCGGACTCGCGCGCGCGACCAGTGCGAACACGGCGACCGGGCAGATGCTCCTGGGAACGATCGCCTACCTCGCGCCCGAGCTCGTCACCCGCGGAACCGCCGACGCACGCAGCGATATCTACGCCCTCGGCATCATGCTCTACGAGATGCTCGTCGGCGAGCAGCCGTACAAGGGCGAGCAGCCCATGCAGATCGCTTACCAGCACGCGACCGACTCCGTCCCGCGCCCGAGCGCGCGCAATCCCGGCATCCCGGAGCAGTTCGACGAGCTCGTGATGTGGGCGACCGAACGCAACCCCGACGACCGGCCGGTCGATGCGCGCGCGATGCTCGAGCGTCTACGCGAGATCGAGAAGGAACTCGGCGTCTACCCGCATGTCGTCCGAGCGCCGGCCGCCGGCGTGGTCGCGGTCGACGACGGGGCCGACTCGGGTGAGCTCACCAAGGTCATGCCGGGGACCTTCACGGCTCCGACGGTCACCGAGACGGTGGACAACTCCACGCGCCTGCGGCTGCGCAGTCGACGCCGAGCGCGACGGGGCGGATGGCTGGTGGTGCTCGTACTGCTGCTCGCGGCGCTCGCGGGCGGAGCCGGCTGGTGGTTCGGGTCCGGACCGGGTTCGCAGGTCGGCGTTCCGGACGTGGCGGGGCGCACCCTGGACGAGGCGACGACTGCCCTCGCCGCCGAAGGGCTGACCGCGGTGCCCGCCCAGGATCACAGCCGCGACGTGCCCGTCGATCTCGTCATCCGCACCGACCCCGGCGCCGGCGCCCGCGTCGACAAGAACAGCGCCGTGAACGTCATCATCTCGCTGGGCCCGGCATCCCACGACATCCCCGCTCTGGCAGGACAGAGCCTGCAGGCGGCGACCACCTCCCTCGGCACGATCTACATCACTCCCTCGGGCGATCCGACGCAGATCTTCACCGATGCTCCCGCGGGCACCGTGGTGAGCGCGTCGATCACCCCGCCTGGAGGGGGCGCCGCGGTGGACTGCTCGAAGGGCTGCACGGCGCTGGAGGGGTCGACCGTGGCGTTCGAGACCTCCGCGGGGCCCGTCCCGGATGTGGCCGGCAAGACCGTGGATGCCGCGACCGCCGCACTCTCGGCCGTCGACCTGAACGCGACGACGACGCAGGCCTACGACGACGAGGTCGCCGAGGGCCGTGTGATCCGGATAGCGGACAAGGACGGCGGCGCGCCGTTCCGACCGGGCGACACCGTCACCCTCGTCGTCTCGAAGGGGCCGCAGCCGATCGCCGTCCCCGACGTCACCGGCAAGACCGTCGCGCAGGCGATGGACCAGTTGAAGCAGGCGGGCTTCGAACCGGGAACGGCGCTCCCCGAGATCGTCTGGGGCATCTTCACCGTGTCGAGCACGAGCCCTGCCGCCGGCACCATGCAGCTGCCCGGAACCAAGATCACGGTCCGCTCCACCGGCTGAGCTGGAGCGCCCATGGCGCACACACGACCGCACCCGCTGCAGAGGATTCGGCAGCGGGTGCGGTCGTCTGCAGCAGGGCGCTGCCGCGGATCAGCGCTTCTCGAGCTCCTCGGCGACGAGGAACGCGAGCTCGAGGCTCTGCATGTGATTCAGGCGCGGGTCGCACAGGCTCTCGTAGCGCGTCGCGAGAGTGGCCTCGTCGATGTGCTCCGACCCGCCGAGGCACTCGGTGACGTCGTCACCCGTGAGCTCGACGTGGATGCCGCCCGGGAACGTTCCGACCGCACGGTGTGCCTCGAAGAAGCCGCGCACCTCGTCGACGACATCGTCGAAGCGACGCGTCTTGTAGCCGGTCGGGGTCGTGATGCCGTTGCCGTGCATGGGGTCGGTGACCCACAGCGGTGTCGCACCGGAATCGCGGACGGCCTCGAGCAGCGGCGGAAGGGCATCGCGGATCTTGCCGGCACCCATGCGCGTGATGAAGGTCAGCCGGCCCGGCTCGCGCTCGGGATCGAGCTTGTCGATGAGCTCGAGCGCCGTCTGCGGTGACGTCGACGGGCCGAGCTTCACGCCGATGGGGTTGCGGATCTTCGAGAAGTAGTCGACGTGGGCGCCGTCCAGCTCGCGCGTACGCTCACCGATCCACAGGAAGTGCGCCGAGGTGTTGTACGGCGTGCTGGTGCGCGAGTCGATGCGGGTCATGGGGCGCTCGTAGTCCATCAGCAGACCCTCGTGCCCCGTGTAGAACTCGACGCGGCGCAGCTCGTCGAAGTCGGCGCCCGCCGCCTCCATGAACTTGATCGCTCGGTCGATCTCGGTTGCGAGACGCTCGTACTGCTGGTTGGCCGGGTTCTGCGCGAAGCCCTTGTTCCAGCTGTGCACCTCGCGAAGGTCGGCGAATCCGCCCTGCGTGAACGCGCGGATGAGGTTGATGGTCGATGCCGCCGTGTGGTACCCCTTCAGCAGGCGCTGCGGGTCTGCGGTGCGGGAGGCTTCGGTGAAGTCGTAGCCGTTCACGATGTCGCCCCGGTACGCGGGCAGGGTGACGTCGCCACGGGTCTCCGTGTCGCTCGAGCGGGGCTTGGCGAACTGGCCGGCCATCCGCCCCATCTTCACGACGGGCATCGAGGCACCGTAGGTCAGAACGACGGCCATCTGCAGCACCGTCTTGATGCGGTTGCGGATCTGCTCCGCGGTCGCGCCGGCGAAGGTCTCTGCGCAGTCACCGCCCTGCAGAAGGAACGCCTGGCCGGATGCCGCGCGCGCGAGGCGGTCGCGGAGGTTGTCGACCTCGCCGGCGAAGACCAGCGGCGGCAGTGTGGCCAGCTCCGCCGACACCGCGGCGACGGCATCCAGGTCGGTCCAAGAGGGCTGCTGCTTGATGGGGAGCGTGCGCCAGTGATCGAGATCGGCGTGCAGGGTGGGCATCCGCTCAGTCTAGTGGCGCCCCGGACGGCGCGGATGCCGCGTGACGACGGCTCACGCGCGCGCTGCGCGCTCCTTCACCGTGGACGCGTAGACGTCGTCGTACTGCTGCTCCCCCAGCCGCTGCAGCGCCACCATGATCTCGTCGGTGACGGAGCGCAGCACGTAGCGGTCGGATTCCATGCCCTGGAATCGGGAGAAGTCGAGGGGCTCGCCGATCACCATGCCCACTCGACCGACGCGGGGGATCGTACGGCCGATCGGCATGACGGCATCCGTGTCCACCATGACGACGGGGATGACCGGTACGCGCGCCTCCAGCGCCATGCGCGCGAGCCCGGTGCGTCCGCGGTAGAGCTTGCCGTCCGGGCTGCGGGTGCCCTCCGGGTAGATGCCCAGGAGGTCTCCCCGCCCGAGCACCTGCAGTCCGGTGTTCAGCGATGCCTCCGACGCCTTGCCTCCCGTGCGATCGACGGGGATCTGCCCGGTCGCCTTCATGAACATGCGGGTCGCCCAGCCCTTGAGCCCCGTGCCGGTGAAGTAGTCGCTCTTGGCGAGGAAGCTCATCGGCCGGTCGATCATCAGCGGCAGGAAGATCGAATCGCTGACGGAGAGGTGGTTGCTGGCGAGGATGGCCGCCCCCGACGACGGGACATTCGTCCGCCCGACGATCCACGGTCGGAAGATCGCTTTGACGATCGGGCCGATCACGATGTACTTCATGACCCAGTAGAACATCAGCCGGGACTCACCTCTCTGTGACGTCTGTCCGTGTCCACGATGCGACGAGGATATCCCGACGGCTCACTGGCTGCGCAGCCCCGCGAGATCGGCGACGCCCACCATGCCGGCGTCGTTGCCGAGTGTCGCCGTGACGAAGCGCGCGGTCGGTCGATTGCCGAAGCCGGGCAGCGAGGTCTCGTACGCCAGCCGCGTGGGCTCCAGCAGAACCTCGCCGAGGTCGGCGACGCCGCCGCCGATGACGTAGAGGTCGGGGTCGAGAACCGCCTGAAAGGCTCCGCAGGCCTCTCCGAGCGCGGTGGCCACGCGGCGCACGGCCTCGACGGCACCCGGGTCGTCCTCGGCGAGGAGGCGCGCCAGGTCGGGCCCGTGGACGATGCCGTCCGCATCGCGGTGCGCGGCCACCCGCTCGCCGATGCCCCCGGCCTCGGCGATGTCACCCAGCTCGCGCTGCAGGGCGCGCCCCGACGCGTACTGCTCCAGACAGCCGTTCTGTCCGCAGCCGCACGGGCGACCACCGCGGACGAACCGCAGGTGACCGAGCTCCGCCGCGCTGCCGTTGGCACCGATGAGGAGACGTCCGTCATTGATGACGGCGCCGCCCACGCCCGTGCCGAGGGTCACCATCACCATGTCGGTGGATCCCTGACCCGCTCCGAAGCGGTACTCGCCCCACCCGGCGGCGTTGGCGTCGTTCTCCAGCGTGACGGGACGGCCGATGCGTGCTTCGAACTGGGCGCGCAACGGCTCGTCGTGCCAGTCGATGTTGGGCGAGAGCAGCATCACCGATCGGCTGCGGTCGATGTAGCCGGCGGCGGCGACACCGACCGCCGCGACCTCGTGACGCGAGGCCAGCTCGTGCACCATCGCGGCGACGGCGTCGGCGAGCTCGCCGGTGTCCACCGGCGTGGCGACGCGGGAGCGCTCGATGATCGCACCCGTGTCGTCGACGACACCTCCGGCGATCTTCGTCCCCCCGATGTCGATGCCGACGTTGAGCACGGCGCTCCCTTCCGGCCGGCCCGGGCGGCACGGCATCCGAGAGTCTAGTGTGGACAGGACGGACCCACGATCGGGGCAGGCCGTGCTTTTCGGGCGACGCTGTCTTCTGTGGGACTGAGTTCCACCAGGAGTTAGACTCGATTCCAGCCGTCGATCGCCGACGCCACCCGGTACCGAAGGAGTTGCCGCCCATGAGCGCCGTACAGTTCGAAGTCCCCGCCGTCGTTCCCGCCGACCCGCAGGCCAACATCGCCGATCTGCTCGTCGAACGCGTCAAGGCGACACCGTCCCTGGCCCTGTTCGCCGTCCCCGATGGTGACGGCTGGCGAGACATCACCGCCGCCGAGTTCGAACGAGAGGTGATCGCGCTCGCGAAGGGCTTCGCCGCCGCGGGCATCGCCCCGGGCGACAAGGTGGGCTTCATCGCCCGCACCACGTATGAGTGGACGCTCGTGGACTTCGCCCTCTTCTTCGCCGGCGCCGTCATGGTGCCCATCTACGAGACGAGCTCGGCGGCGCAGATCAGCTGGATCCTGTCCGACTCGGGCGCCGTCGCGGTGCTCGGCGAATCGAGCGAGCACGCGGCGCGCATCGCGGAGATCCGCTCAGAGGTGCCGCTCGTCCGCGAGGTCTGGTCGATGGAGGCCGGCGATCTCGACACTCTCCGCGCGGGCGGCAGCGCCATCGAGGATGCCGAGATCGAGCGTCGCCGCCGCATCGCCGTCGGCTCCGACATCGCCACGCTGATCTACACCTCGGGCTCGACGGGGCGACCCAAGGGATGCGTCCTGACCCACAGCAACTTCGTCGAGCTCTCCCGCAACGCCGCCAAGGTCCTCGCCGAAGTGATGAACACGCCCGGCGGCGCATCGACACTGCTGTTCATCACGACCGCGCACGTCTTCGCCCGCTTCATCTCGATCCTCGACGTGCACGCCGGCGTGAAGACCGGGCATCAGCCCGACACCAAGCAGCTGCTGCCGGCCCTCGGCTCCTTCAAGCCCACCTTCCTGCTGGCCGTACCCCGCGTCTTCGAGAAGGTCTACAACTCGGCGGAGCAGAAGGCGGAGGCCGGCGGCAAGGGAAAGATCTTCCGCGCCGCGGCCCACACGGCGATCGAGCACTCTCGACTGCTCCAGGAAGGCAAGAAGATCCCGCTGGGCACGAAGGTGAAGTTCGCCCTGTTCGACAAGCTCGTCTACGGCAAGCTCCGCGAAGCCATGGGTGGACGAGTCACCTATGCCGTCTCGGGGTCCGCTCCCCTGGGCCCCCGTCTCGGCCACTTCTTCCACAGCCTCGGCGTGACCATCCTCGAAGGCTACGGACTCACCGAGACGACGGCGCCGGCCACCGTCAACCTCGCGACGAAGTCCAAGATCGGCACGGTGGGGCCGGTGCTCCCCGGCGTCGGCGTGCGTCTGGCCGACGACGGCGAGGTCGAGGTGCGGGGCGTCAACGTCTTCAAGGAGTACTGGCGCAACCCCGATGCCACGGCCGCCGCGTTCGACGACGGCTGGTTCAAGACCGGTGACATCGGCGCGTTCGACACCGACGGCTTCCTCACGATCACCGGACGCAAGAAGGAGATCATCGTCACCGCCGGCGGCAAGAACGTCGCTCCCGCGGCACTGGAGGACCCGATTCGAGCGAACCCGATCGTCGGTCAGGTGGTCGTCGTGGGCGACCAGAAGCCGTTCATCTCGGCGCTGATCACCCTCGACCCCGAGATGCTCCCGGCCTGGCTCACGAACAACGGCCTCCCGGCGGACATGTCCCTCTCGGATGCCGCGAAGAACCCGCAGGTGCGGGCCGAGGTGCAGCGTGCGGTGGACATCGCGAACAAGAACGTTTCGCGCGCCGAGTCCATCCGCAAGTTCACGATCCTCGACAGCGAATGGACCGAGGCGAGCGGACATCTCACGCCCAAGATGAGCATCAAGCGCAATGTCATCCTGAACGACTTCGCGAACGAGATCGAGGAAATCTACACCGTGCCGGTGACGACGACCAACGTGTCGCTGGGCTGATCGGGCGCAAGCGACGACGGGGCGGGCCGCACGGGCCGCCCCGTCGTCGTTTGTCCAGCGGTCAGAACCAGGAGGACTCGCGGATGCGACGCATCGCGACCTTGCGCTCCTCGGGACTCAGCCGGGAGATGTAGAGCATGCCGTCGAGATGGTCGGTCTCATGTTGCAGCGCCTGCGCCATGAGTCCCTCCCCCTCGAGCACGATTTCGTCGCCGTCGAGATCGATGCCGACCACGCGAGCCCAGGGATAGCGCAGGGTCTCGTGCCAGAGATCGGGCACCGACAGGCATCCCTCACCGACCAGCGCCGGCTCACCCGACACCTCGGTCAGAACCGGGTTCAACACGTACCCGATGTCTCCGTCGATGTTGTAGCTGAAGGCGCGCAAACCGACGCCGATCTGCGGCGCCGCCACTCCCGCACGGCCGGGCAATTCGACCGTGTCGAGCAGGTCCTGCACGAGCGACCGGATGCCGTCGTCGATCACGTCGATGGACGCGCTGGGAGCGCGCAGGACGGGGTCTCCGAACAGTCGGATCGGGCGGACGGCCATCAGGCGGCGACCCGCTGACGCAGGCTTTCGACGACGATGGCGGCCAGCTCGCGCGCAGCCTCACGCGTCTCGGGCTGCAAGTCACGGAAGACGATCGCGCTGCCCGATGCGATGTGCGCGTCGTAGGGCACGCGGACCACGTGCCCGACCCGTGTCTGGAAGTGGGACTGGAGCTCACCCGCCCGCACGAGGGCAGCGCCTGGACGTGCCGTGTTCAGCACGACCACGGCGGAGCGCACGAGATCGGCGTAGCCGTTGCTCTCCAGCCAGGTCAGCGTCTCCGAGGCCAGGCGCGCCTCGTCCACGCTCAGCCCTGCGACGACGATGAGCTGATCGGCGCGCGCGAGGGTCGCCCCCATGACGGAATGGACGATGCCGGTGCCGGTGTCGGTGAGCACGAGCGAGTAGAAGTGCGCGGCGACGTCGGCCACCGCGTCGTAGTCGCTGTCGTTGAAGGCCTCGGACACATGCGGGTCGGTGTCGGAGGCGATGATGTCGAGGCGGGTGTGATCGCGCGCGACGATCTCGGAGATGTCGTTGAACCCGCGGACGTCTGCGTGGGCTCGCACCAGATCGCGGACGGTCTTGCCGCTCGAGCGGCCGATGCGCTCGGCGAGCGTGCCGCGGTCCGGGTTCGCGTCGACGGCGATCACCCGGTCCTCACGGGCGTCCGCGAGCGCCATGCCCAGCAGGGTCGTGATCGTGGTCTTTCCGACGCCGCCCTTTCGTGAGAGCACGGGGACGAACTTCGCGCCGCCGTGCAGCGGGGCCGCAATGCGCCGGTCGAGAGCCTTGCGCGCACGCGCGCGCTTGCTGTCGCCGAGGTTGATCCGACGTCCCGACAGCGTGTAGACGAGGTGCTGCCACGCACCGTCGGGCTCCGGGCGCACTGCGTGGGCGGGATCGAGCAGCCGGTCGGGGGTGAGCAGGTCGGAGCTCTCCCGCCCCGCCTCGAAGTCGCCGAGACGGCGCGACTGCAGGGTGATCTCGGACGTGCGAGGACGCAGGCGCTCGTGCTGCGCGGCGTCTGCGGTCGCGACGGAGACCGAGGTCAGCGCGACCGCTGCAGCATCGGCCATCTCCACCTCGTCCGTCTCATCGACGTCCTCGACGTGCTCGACGACATCCACCTCCTCGACGTCCTCGACGACGAGAGAGGATGCCGCGGCGGCATCCGGCCGTTCGACGAGACTCCCGTGGATCTCGACCTCGTCATCGAGCACGACATCGTCGTCGAAGTCGTCGTCGTCGACCGCGACGGGCAAGGCGACGTCGATCTGCGCGGTGGCTCCCTCGACGATGCCGATCCCGGTCGTCTCGGCGCCGGTCACGCTCTCCAGCACGCCGTTGTCGGCGTCCTCGCTCGCATTCTCGTTGCGGTCAGGCACGGCTACACACTCCAGTTCCGGGCCGGCGCCGTCGGGCTCCGGCCGATTCGGGTCGTCCTCGGGACGGCGCAGCCGCGGCGTCACCGCCGGGCCGCGGGGCGGGGTCCCGACCCCCATGGCTCGCGGGACGACTCACGCCCCCGCTCCAGGCTACTCGGAGGGTCGGACCACCAGCAAAAGATCGCCGGCCTCCACCGCGGTCGCCGCGCCGATGACGAGACGATCGACGATGCCGTCCATCGGCGCTGTGATGGCTGCCTCCATCTTCATCGCCTCGATGGATGCCACCGGCTGACCCGCCGAGACGCGATCGCCCACCGCGGCCTTCGGGGTGACGACACCCGAGAACGGGGCGGCCACGTGGCCCGGTACGGTCGCATCGGCCTTCTCCGACTGACGCACCTCGACCGCGACGGCGTGGTCGCGCACGAAGACGGGACGCAGCTGCCCGTTCAACGTCGTCATCACGGTGCGCATGCCGCGCTCGTCGGCGTCGCCGATCGCTTCCAACCCCACGTACAGCTGGACGCCGCGCTCGATCTCGACGACGTGCTCGGTTCCGGGCGCGAGCCCGTACAGATAGTCCGCCGTGTCGAGGACGCTGAGATCGCCGTAGGTGTCGCGGGTCTCCCGGAAGGCCGCCGTGGGGGCGGGAAACAGCAGGGAGTTCAGTGTGGCGCGCCGGGTCGCACTGTCGGCTTCGAGGTTCGCGGCATCGGCGTCGGAGATCTCGGTGATCCCGCCGCGGATCTCGCGACCACGCAGCACCTTGGTGCGAAACGGCTCCGGCCAGCCGCCCGGAAGCTCACCCAGCTCCCCCGCCATGAAGGCGACGACGGAGTCGGGGATGTCATAGGTATCGGGGTTCTCGGCGAAGTCGGCGGGGTCTGCGCGCACCGCGGCGAGGTGCAGGGCAAGATCGCCGACGACCTTCGAGGAGGGCGTCACCTTCGGGACGCGCCCGAGGATCGCGTCCGCGGCGGCGTACATGTCCTCGATCAGCTCGAAGTCCTCCGACAGGCCGAGAGCGATCGCCTGCTGGCGGAGGTTCGAGAGCTGACCGCCGGGGATCTCATGCCGATACACGCGTCCCGTCGGCCCGGGAAGACCCGACTCGAACGGGCGGTAGAGGCGGCGCATCGCCTCCCAGTACGGTTCGAGTTCCGAGACGGCACCCAGGTCGAGTCCGGTGTCGCGCTCGGTGTGCGCGAGGGCGGCGACGAGCGCGGACAGCGAGGGCTGGCTGGTCGTTCCCGCCATCGGCGCCGCAGCGGCATCCACGGCGTCGGCGCCCGCGGCGGCCGCGGCCAGCAGGGTCGCGAGCTGTCCGCCGGCGGTGTCGTGCGTGTGCACATGCACCGGGAGGTCGAAGCGGTCGCGCAGTGCCCGCACGAGGCGGGCGGCGGCGCCCGGGCGGAGCAGCCCTGCCATGTCCTTGACGGCGAGCACGTGCGCCCCGGCATCCACGATCTGCTCCGCCACGCGCAGGTAGTAGTCGAGGGTGTAGAGGTCCTCGGTCGGTGACAGGAGGTCGCCGGTGTAGCAGAGGGCGACCTCGGCGAGTGCGGTGCCGGTGTGCAGCACGGCGTCGATCGCGGGGCGCATCTGGGAGACGTCGTTGAGGGCATCGAAGATGCGGAAGATGTCCACTCCGGATGCCGCGGCCTCCGAGACGAAGGCATCGGTCACGCGCGTCGGGTAGGGCGTGTACCCCACCGTGTTGCGGCCTCGCAGGAGCATCTGGATCGCCACGTTCGGCAGAGCGGCGCGCAGAGCGTCCAACCGCTCCCAGGGGTCTTCGCCGAGGAAGCGCAGCGCGACGTCGTACGTGGCGCCGCCCCAGGCCTCCACCGAGAGCAGCTGAGGGGTGAACCGGGCGACGTAGGGCGCGACCGTCACCAGGTCCCGTGTGCGCACGCGCGTGGCCAGCAGCGACTGATGTGCGTCTCGGAACGTCGTCTCGGTGACGGCGAGCGGCGTCTGAGCGCGCAGCTGCGCCGCGAACCCGGCCGGGCCCTGGCTGAGAAGGCGCTGTCGCGAACCGGCAGGAGGAGGCGTGGACAGATCGACGGACGGGAGCTTCGCGCGCGGGTCGGTGACGGCGGGGATCTCTCCGTGCGGACGGTTGACGGTGGTCTCGGCCAGCCACGCCACGATCTTCGATCCGCGGTCCTTCGACCCGCGACCACGCAACAGCTCGGGGCGCTCATCGATGAACGACGTGCTGACGTCACCGGCCACGAAGGCGGGATCGTCCAGCACCGCCTGCAGGAAGGGGATGTTGGTCGAGACCCCGCGGATGCGGAACTCGGCGAGGGCTCGACGCGATCGCACGACCGCGGCGCCGAAGTCCCGTCCGCGGCACGTGAGCTTGGCCAGCAGCGAGTCGAAGTGCGCACTGACCTGGGAACCCGCGGCCGTCGTCCCCCCGTCGAGGCGGATGCCGGCGCCGCCCGGCGAACGGTAGGTGGTGATCTTCCCCGTGTCCGGACGGAAGCCCTGCGTCGGGTCCTCGGTCGTGATGCGACACTGCAGCGCCGCCCCGCGCAGGCGGATCTGATCCTGACGCAGTCCGAGGTCGGCGAGCGTCGCGCCCGCGGCGATCCGCATCTGCGACTGCACGAGGTCGACGTCGGTGACCTCTTCGGTCACCGTGTGCTCGACCTGGATGCGCGGGTTCATCTCGATGAAGACGACCTCGCCGGCGCGAGGGCCTGCCGTTTCGAGCAGAAACTCCACCGTTCCCGCATTCTCGTAGGCGATCGACCGGGCAAACGCGATCGCGTGCGCGTGCAGCGCCGCGGCGATCTCGGGGGCGAGGTTGGGGGCCGGCGCGATCTCGACGACTTTCTGATGGCGCCGCTGCACCGAGCAGTCCCGCTCATACAGGTGCACCGTCTCGCCCGTCTTGTCGGCGAGGATCTGCACCTCGATATGGCGCGGCCGCTGCACGGCCTGCTCGAGGAAGACGCGGGCGTCACCGAACGCGGCGTCGGCCTCGCGCATCGCCTCCGCGATCGCCGGGGCCAGTTGCGCCGCGCTCTCGACGCGGCGCATGCCCCGTCCGCCGCCGCCGGCGACGGCTTTCACGAAGATGGGAAAGCCGATCTCGTCCGCGTGCGCGACGAGATCGTCGACGTCATCGGACGCGGGCGTCGAGCGCAGCGCCGGCACGCCGGCGGCGATCGCGTGCTCCTTGGCGGTCACCTTGTTGCCTGCCATCTCGAGCGCGCGGGACGGCGGACCGATGAAGACGATGCCGCTGCGCGCGGCTGCCGCGGCGAGCTCGGGGTTCTCCGAGAGGAAGCCGTAGCCGGGGTAGATGGCGTCGGCGCCCGCCTGCTCGGCCACGCGGATGATCTCATCGACGTCGAGGTACGCGCGCACGGGCTGGCCGACGGTGCCGATCTGGTACGCCTCGTCGGCCTTGAGCCGGTGCAGCGAGTACCGGTCCTCGTAGGGGTAGACCGCCACCGTCCGCGCACCCAGTTCGAAGGCGGCACGAAAAGCACGGATCGCGATCTCTCCGCGGTTGGCCACCAGGATCTTGCGGAACATGCGGACCTCTTCTCCGAGCGGCTCCCGAGTGCCGAGAGACCAGATTCCCCGACGAGCCCCCTTTTCACGAGGGCCTGAGTGTCCTCACAGCCTAGAGGACGGTAACGTAGAGCCTCGTGCACGTACTCTCCGTCTCCTCACTCAAGGGGGGTGTCGGCAAGACCACCGTGACTCTCGGCCTCGCCTCCGCGGCGTTCGCCCGAGGGGTGCGGACTCTCGTCGTCGACCTCGACCCGCAATCTGACGTATCGACGGGCATGGACATCCAGGTGGCCGGCCGGCTGAACGTGGCCGACGTGCTCGCCAACCCCAAAGAGAAGGTGGTCCGCCAGGCCATCACCTCAAGCGGCTGGGCCAAGGTGCACCCGGGCACGATCGACGTCATGATCGGCAGCCCGTCGGCGATCAACTTCGACGGCCCGCACCCGAGCGTGCGCGACGTCTGGAAGCTGGAAGAGGCTCTGGCCACCATCGAGGCCGACTACGACCTCGTGCTCATCGACTGCGCGCCCTCGCTCAACGCGCTGACGCGCACCGCCTGGGCGGCTTCTGACCGGGTCATCGTGGTGACCGAACCGGGCTTGTTCTCGGTCGCCGCCGCCGACCGCGCGCTGCGCGCGATCGAGGAGATCCGTCGTGGTCTGTCTCCGCGCCTGCAGCCGCTCGGAATCGTCGTGAACCGCGTGCGGCCGCAGTCGATCGAGCACCAGTTCCGCATCAAGGAGCTGCGCGACATGTTCGGTCCGCTCGTCCTGTCGCCACAGCTGCCCGAGCGCACGTCGCTGCAGCAGGCGCAGGGCGCCGCGAAGCCCCTGCATATCTGGCCGGGCGACTCGGCTCAGGAGCTCGCCGGAGACTTCGACGCACTGCTGGACCGTGTCATGCGCACGGGCCGGATCACCGCGGGCGAGCAGCGCGCCTGAGCCTCACGACCGGTCGTTGAGCGAGCGCCGCCGCAGACGGGAGTGGAAACGCAGCGCGTCGACGCGTCTCAGGCGGACTTGACGGCGCGACGAGCGGCGAGTTCGTCGACGGGGTCCGGAGCCTGCGGATCGAAGTCGAGCAAGGTCGATTCGACCTCGTGCAGCACTTTGCCGACGGCGATGCCGAACACGCCCTGCCCTCGACTGACGAGGTCGATGACTTCGTCGTTCGAGGTGCAGAGATAGACGGACGCGCCGTCGCTCATCAGCGTGGTGCCGGCGAGATCGCGGATGCCGGCGGCACGAAGCTGCTCGACCGCCGTGCGGATCTGCTGCAGGGAGATGCCGGTATCGAGAAGCCGCTTCACCAGTTTGAGCACGAGGATGTCGCGGAAGCCGTAGAGACGCTGCGATCCCGAACCGCTGGCGCCGCGGACGGTGGGCTGGACGAGTTCGGTGCGCGCCCAGTAGTCGAGCTGACGGTAGGTGATGCCGGCTGCGCGTGCGGCGACCGCACCGCGGTAGCCGACCTCGTCATCCATCTGCGGCAGACCGTCGGTGAACAGCAGCTCGGTGGCGAAGCGGACCTCATCAGGCGCATCGTGCGCGGTCATGCTCGCCTCCATGTGGACAGTGCGTCGTTTCCTCCACGGTAGATCAGCAGAGTGCCTGCGGCAACGACATCCGCATCCCGACGCTCGGCGTGTCGCGTCGCCGTCACGGCGCGATGCGGTCGAGCGCCGCGTGCGCGAACGCCGCGCGCACTTCGTCCAGGCGACGAAGCAGCTCGGGCGCGAGCTCGCTCGCGCGTGCGCGCGACACCGCATCCGAGCGCCGCAGCAGAGGTGTCAGAGCGCTCTCCACGAGCGCGACCTCGCGCTCCGCGGCCTGCCGGATGCCCCGCACGTGCCGGGGTTGAATGCCGTGCCCGTCGAGCGCCACGAGCGCCCGCAGCACGCCGAGT
Organism: Microbacterium laevaniformans; assembly: GCF_016907555.1. NCBI lineage: Bacteria > Bacillati > Actinomycetota > Actinomycetes > Micrococcales > Microbacteriaceae > Microbacterium > Microbacterium laevaniformans. Next base: position 911,168 of record NZ_JAFBCE010000001.1, on the reverse strand, counting down.
GTCTTCTCGTCGTAGCTGTCGGCTGCCGCGATGAGCCCGGCGCGCACGGCATCGTTCAGCAGCGCCGCCGACGCGCCTGCCGTCTGCAACAGTTCCTCGCGGCGGTAGCGGCGCGGGGCGGTGACGATGGACGCCGTCGCCGGCGGCGCGACGGTGCCGCCGTGCTGTTCGTCGAGATACTCGCGAATTCGCGCAAGGGGCATGTAGTGGTCGCGCTGAAGCGTGAGCGCCGTGCGCAGTCGCTCGACGTCGAGAGGCGAGAACTTGCGGTACCCCGATTCGGTGCGAAGCGGCGTGACGATGCCCTGCACCTCGAGGTAGCGCAGCTTGCTCGCGCTGAGATCGGAAAACTCCGGCGTCAGGCGTGCGAGCACCTGACCAATGCTGAGATAACCCGAGGACGACGCACGTCCACGGGGCGAGGCAGCCGGGCTCACCCGCTCGTCACCTGACCGCGGTCGGCCGGCGACGCGAAGAAGTTGAGACGGAACTTGCCGATGCGCACCTCGGAGCCGTCGACGAGCACGGCGCGGTCCACGCGCTCGCCGTTGACGTAGCTGCCGTTCAGAGAGCGCTGATCGACGAGCTCGAAGACGGCGCCGGTGCGGGTGATCTCCGCGTGACGACGAGAGACGGTCACGTCATCGAAGAAGATGTCGGCCTCGGGGTGGCGCCCGACGGTGGTGACGTCGGTGTCGAGCAGATAGCGCGCGCCCGCCGTGGGGCCAGAGCGGACGAGCAGCAGCGCGGCGCGCGACGGAAGCGCATCGATCGCCTCACGCTCCACGTCCGTCAGATCTGTGCCGAACGGCACGAAGGACAGGTCGGAGTCGTGACCGAACGTCTGGGTGGTGTCGGCGGAGCCGCCACTCCCGGCGTCACGTCGGATACCGCTGACACCAGCGTCTCGAGCGTTCTCTTCCACCATGGCCTCCTTCCCCTTCACCCTAACGGATCGGCCCGGGCTGCGAACCCCCGCGCACGACGCGGTTTCGCGTAGCGTGCTCCCCGATGTCGCCGAGCGGTGAACACGGCGGCGTGTGTCGATGTGTGACGACGCCCGCGTGGCCGGCGATCCGCCCGACGTAGCCTGATCGCACCGCCGACACCGGCGGCGTCCACGAGAGGAACCCCGTGTCCGCGAAGCAGAACCGCCTCACGCCCGACCCGGTGCGTCAGGATGCCATCTGCATGTGCGCGACAGGAGGATCCTGCTCCTCGTTCGCCGCCGGTCACGCCGTCCACCTGATCCAGTCGAGGCTGGTGTCGGCCACGCCCAGCGAGTGGGTCGACGCGATCGCGGTGCACTCCACGACGGATGGCACGCTCACCGTTCTCACTCTGGAGGGCCGCGAGATCGAACTGTGGAACGGATCCGGGGCCGCGGCGTCCGTGCCGCAGGGCGCGCCCGTGGCACTCCACCCGCGCTATCACGCCCTCCACGCAGGGGGACGACTCTACAACGTGCTCGTGGGCTGAGCCGCGAGAGACAGAGGCCCGCTCAGGCGGCGGCCATCATCGCGTCCTTGACGGCCATGCACGCGTCCATGCAGGCGCGGCAGGAGTCCGCGCACATGGCGCAGACGGCGCTGTCGTCGGCGTGCATCATGCACATGTCCATGCAGGTCTGACACATCGCGATGCAGGCGTCGAGCATCGCCATCATCGACGCCGGCGTCATGCCCGGCATCCGCAGCATCGCACGCATCATGGTGTTGCACATGTCTGCGCAGTTCATGCACGACGGGGCACAGTCCATCATCTGCATCGAACACACCGTGCATGCCTGCTCGCAGGCGGCGCAGGCGTCCATGCAGGCCTGCATGACCGCGGCATCCATCGCGGGCATCTCGGCCATCGACATCTCGCCGGCCATCGCTTCCATCATCCTGGCGTCCATCTCGCACCGTCCTTCCGGTCACGGCGAGCGCGACGCTCGCCTGCCGCCATGCTAGGACTCCGACCCGGCGCACAACAGGCGCGGATAGGGTCGAGGACGTGATGTCACACAGAGTTCATACGTTCCGTTCGGTCCTGGTCGGCCTCGTCGCGCTCCTGCTCGGAGGGCTCTCCATCGCCGTGGCCACTCCTGCCTGGGCGCATGATGAGCTGATCGGCGCCGACCCGAGCATCAACGCCGACGTCGGCGCACTGCCCGCCCAGATCACCATGACGTTCAGCGGCGTGCTGATGGACGAGCCCGGCGCGACGCAGGTCGTGGTCACGGATGCCGCGGGAGCCTCGCTCACCGACGGCGATCCGACGCTGGACGGCACGCATCTGACACAGGGGCTCGCCGGCAACGCGTCCGGCCCGGTGACGGTGACCTGGCGCGTGGTCTCCAGCGACGGCCACCCGGTCGCGGGGCAGTACACGTTCACCGTCGCCGGCGGTGCCACGCAGAGCCCGTCGACCGGCGAGACGACGACCACGCAGACGCTGACGGCGACGCCGACATCGAGCGGCGACGCAGGCGTTCCGGTGTTCGTCTGGGTGCTGCTCGGCCTGGTGGTCGCGGCCGCGCTCGGCGCCCTCGTGGCGGTGCTTCTGCGGAAGTCCCGAGCCACCCCCGAGGACTAGGCTGAGAGCATGCCTCATTTCAACGTCGTCGTCCTCGGTGCCGGCCCTGGTGGCTATGTCGCGGCGGTCCGCGCCGCCCAGCTCGGCCAGTCCGTCGCCATCATCGAAGAGAAGTACTGGGGCGGTGTCTGCCTCAACGTCGGCTGCATCCCCTCCAAGGCGCTCCTGAAGAACGCCGAGATCGCCCACACCCTGAAGCACAAGGCCGACTTCTTCGGCATCACTGGTGAGTTCAGCCTCGACTTCGGCACGGCGTGGGACCGGTCGCGCGTCGTGGCCGACGGCCGCGTCAAGGGCATCCACTACCTGATGAAGAAGAACAAGGTCACCGAGTTCGAGGGCCGGGGCACCTTCACCGGCCCCAAGGCGATCTCGGTCGCCAAGAGCGACGGCTCCACCGAAGAGGTCACCTTCGACAACGTCATCATCGCGACCGGCTCGACGGTGCGCCTGCTCCCGGGCGTGACGCTGAGCGAGAACGTCGTGACGTACGAGGAGCAGATCCTCACCCGCGACCTGCCGAACTCGATCGTCATCGTCGGCGCCGGCGCCATCGGCATGGAGTTCGCCTACGTCATGACGAACTACGGCGTGAAGGTCACGATCATCGAGTTCCTCGACCGCGCCCTCCCGAACGAGGACGCGGACGTCTCGAAGGAGATCGCGAAGCAGTACAAGAACCTCGGCGTCGACCTCCTCGTCTCGACCAAGGTGGAGTCGGTCGTCGACTCCGGCGACAAGGTCACGGTGACCTACACCGACAACAAGAGCGGCGCGCAGGGCTCGATCGAAGCCGACAAGGTGCTCATGTCGATCGGCTTCGCTCCCCGGGTCGAGGGCTTCGGCCTGGAGAACACCGGTGTGAAGCTCACCGAGCGCGGCGCCATCGAGATCGACGACTTCATGCGTACCAACGTCGAGGGCATCTACGCCATCGGTGACGTCACGGCCAAGCTGCAGCTCGCCCATGTCGCCGAGGCGCAGGGCGTCGTCGCCGCAGAGACGATCGGTGGCGCGGAGACCATGGCCCTCGGCGACTACCGCATGATGCCGCGTGCGACCTTCTGCTCGCCGCAGGTGGCGTCGTTCGGCTACACCGAGGCGCAGTACAAGGAGACCGGACGCGAGTACAAGGTCGCGACCTTCCCCTTCATGGCCAACGGCAAGGCGCACGGCCTCGGCGAGCCGGTCGGCTTCGTCAAGCTCATCGCGGATGCCGAGCACCTCGAGCTCGTCGGCGGCCACCTCATCGGCCCCGACGTGTCGGAGCTGCTGCCGGAGCTCACCCTCGCCCAGAAGTGGGACCTGACCGCTCTGGAGCTGGCGCGCAACGTGCACACCCACCCGACGCTGTCCGAGGCTCTGCAGGAGGCCTTCCACGGTCTCGCGGGACACATGATCAACCTCTGAGCTCCGTGAGCTCTGGAGTACGCTGACTCCTACGACTGACGCCGCCCCAACCGAAGCCGGGGGCGGCGTCAGTGGTTTCCGGCATCCGAGTGACGTTCGTCGGTCCCTTCTCGACGTCATCCGCAGGCGGAAGCGACCGGACGGGACCGACGAGCGTCAGAGTCCGAGGGTGCGGGCAAGTTTCGAATCGGATGCCGCGGGGCGTCCGCCGACCGCCGCGACGGCGGCGGTGACGGCGTCGAAGAGCGCGGTGCGGGCACCGTCGGCCGGCGCGGCAGGACCCAGCTCGAACTCCCACTCGCGCCACGTCGTCTGCACACCGCGGACCTCGTCGGTCGCGACGACGTGGTCGTCGACGAACTCCGCGACGAGCGCGCCCACCTCGTCGCGGAGGGCGTAGGCATGGCGGTCGTTGACGATGCGGGCAATCGGCGCCAGGTCTCCGGCGGCGATCTCGGCCACGGCGTCGGCGACGGCATCCGGGACGGTCACCTCACCGGCGGGCGCGCTCGCTGGCGCCTCATCGAGCGGCCAGTGCGTCTCGAGCCGCCCGCCGTCGGCGGTCTTGGGCCCCTTGATGTGCCATCCCTCGTCCGGTCCTCCGGTGCGGCGGCGCACCGCGTAGCCGGCGCGCCCCAGGGCGAAGCCCGGCACGTCCAAGTACCGGGCATCGAGGTCGCGACGCGCGGGCCCATCGACGACGGCGACATCCGGCAGACCCGACAGGTCGGGCAGCGGGGTGTCGCCGTGGACGTCGAACGTCAGCTCGATCTCGAGCGCGCGCTGGGGCTGCGGCGTCACTCGTCCCGGCCGTCGGGGTCGGGATCGATGTCGTCCTCCGCCTCCACGAAGTGGAACTCGGCGGACGTCGGGCCGTCACCCTCGCCGGTGTTCTCGGCCGCGCCGGTGCGCTCGTAGACGATCTGGGTCTCGCTGTAGGGCAGGATCAGCCGGTCCTGGCTCTCGTCGTCCAGGGGAAGGACCTGCCCGTCCAGCGGGCCTCCGTGCAGTCGTGCGATCGCCATGGTGTACCTCCGACGATGGAGCGGAATGTGGAACTCCAGCCTATCCTGGACGATTCAGTGGGTCGGGAAGCCCAGGCTGATCTGGCTCTCGCTGGGGTCGGGCCACCGCGTCGTGACGACCTTCCGGCGCGTGTAGAAGTTGAACGCCTCCGGGCCGTACATGTGCGTGTCGCCGAACAGCGAGTCCTTCCAGCCGCCGAACGAGAACGCCCCGATCGGCACGGGAATGGGGACGTTGACCCCGACCATTCCGACCTCGATGTCGTACTCGAACTGGCGGGCGGTCTTGCCGTCGCGGGTGAACACCGCGGTGCCGTTGGCGTAGCGGTTGTCGTTGATCAGCGCAACGGCGTCGTCGTAGGAGGCGACACGCACGACCGAGAGCACCGGCCCGAAGATCTCCTCGTCGTAGACGCGCATGCCCGGCGTCACGGCGTCGACGAGCGACGGTCCGATGAAGAACCCGTCGCCGTCCACCGCGAGCTCGCGGCCGTCCACCACGATGCGGGCGCCCTCGTCCGCAGCTCCCGCGACGAAGCCGCGGACACGCTCGAGGGCATCGCGCGTGATCAGCGGGCCCATGTCGCTGTCGGGGTCGGTGCCGTCGCCGACGACGAGTCCGCCGATGCGCTCGGCGACCTTCGCGACCAGCGGGTCGGCGACGTCGCCGACCGCGACGACGACCGACACGGCCATGCAGCGCTCCCCCGCCGAGCCGTAAGCCGCCGAGACCGCGGCATCCGCGGCGGCGTCCAGATCGGCATCGGGCATGACGATCATGTGGTTCTTCGCTCCGCCCAGCGCCTGCACGCGCTTGCCGTTCTCGGCGGCACGCGCGTAGATGTACCTGGCGATCGGGGTCGAGCCTACGAACGACACGGCGCGCACGATCGGGTCGTCCAGCAGTGCGTCGACCGCCTCCTTGTCGCCGTGGACGACGTTCAGGATGCCGTCGGGAAGCCCCGCCTCGGCGAAGGCCTCGGCCAGCCACACCGCCGCCGACGGGTCGCGCTCGCTGGGCTTGAGGATCACGGCGTTGCCGGCGGCAATGGCGGTCGTCACCATCCACAGCGGCACCATCGCGGGGAAGTTGAACGGCGTGATGCACGCGACCACACCCACCGGCTGACGCACCTGGTGCACGTCGACGCCCGACGCGACCTGCTCGGAGTAGTCGCCCTTGAGGTGGTGCATCAGACTGGTGCAGAACTCGACGTTCTCGAGCCCTCGAGCCACTTCGCCGAGGGCATCGTCCACCGTCTTGCCGTGCTCCGCCGTGATGATGCGGGCAAGCTCCTCGGCGCGGGAGGCGACGACCTCGCGGAGGCGGAACATCACCTGCTGACGCTTGCCGAGGCCGGTGTCCCGCCAGCCGCGCTGAGCGGCCTGGGCGCGCCGGGCCGCATCGTGGACGAACGCGGCCGAGGCCAAGGCGACCTCTGCGCTCTGCCGGCCCGTGGCGGGGTTGAAGACGGAACCGGTGCGCCCTGTCGGGCCGACGCGTTCGCCCGCGACGACGTGCGGGATCACGGTGACCGAGCCGGTGGGATCGGCGGAGGTCTGCGGTGCGGATGCGGTGGTCATGGATTGCCCTCTCGATCGGGGTGTGCAGGGGATGGCGGGTCAGGCGGCGGACGCGCCGTCGCGGGACGGGTCGTAGCCGCGGAGGGTGCCGTCCGGCGAGGCGAACCGCGCGACCAGCGTGCAGTCCTTGCCCCCCAGGCCTTCGGCGATGAGGTCGTCGAGCTGGCCGAGCGCGAGACGCGCCGCCGGCAGGTGCACGCCGGTGTCGTCTCCGGCCTGTACGGCCAGTGCGCAGTCCTTGCGGGCGAGCTCGACGGAGAAGGTCGCGTCGAAATTCTTGTTCGCCGCCGCCTTCTCGACGATGCCCGGCACCGGATACCAGGTGCGCAGCGCCCACGAGTCGGCCGACGAGACGCGGGCGACGTCCCAGAACACCTGCGGATCCAGACCGAGCTGCTCCGCGAGTTGCGAGCCTTCCGACACGGCCATGACCGAGATGAAGAGCATCATGTTGTTGACGAGCTTCGCGGCGATGCCGGCTCCCGCCTCACCGCAGGCGATGACGTTGCCTGCCATCGGCGCCACGACCTCCCGCGCCCTCTCCACGTCGGCGGCACCTCCGCCGAGCATGAACGTCAGCTTGCGCGCCTCCGCGCCCGCGGTTCCGCCGGAGATCGGCGCATCCACGAACGACAGACCGCGCTGCTGCGCTCCGGCGTGGCACCAGCGCGATGTCTCCACGTCGACGGTCGAGGTGTCCAGCAGCAAGGTCGACGGCGCCGCGTGCGCAAGGATGCCGTCGATGCCCCCGTACACGCCGCGGACGTGCTCGGGCTTGGGCAGCGAGGTGATCGCGGCATCCGCGCCGTCGATGGCCTCGGCAACCGAGGAGACGATCTGCACTCCCCGCTCGGCGGCGGCCGCCGCAGCAGCGGGGTTGAGGTCGACGCCATGGACGGTGTGCCCCGCGGCAACGAGGTGCGCCGACATGGGCGCACCCATGTGACCCAATCCGATGAAGGCGATCGTGGACATGAGACTCCCTTCGACACCGGCGACGGTCGTCGTCGCGGGCAGTGGCCGCCGTCGTCCTCGACGTCGCCCGTGGCCAGCGTAGGCACCGCGTGACCGTGGATCAATGCACACACTCGCCGCAAACTTGCACCGCAGGTGTGCACTGGTGCACACTCGTCGGCATGCCTGCCGCTCCCCCGGATCCCCCACTGGACGCGCTGATGACATTCCTGTCGGTCGCGCGCCTGGGTCGCTACACGGCCGCCGCCGAGGTTCTCGGGGTCAATCACTCCACGGTGTCCCGTCGGGTCACGGCGCTCGAGTCCGCGATGGGAGGACGTGTCCTGGTCCGCACCGCCGGCGGCTGGGAGGTCACCGATCTCGGTCACCGTGCGGTGACGATCGCCGAGCGCATCGAAGCGTCACTGCGCGAGCTCATCGACGGGGAGAACGCCGATGCCGTGCACGGCATGGTGCGCGTCTCCGCCCCCGATGCCTTCACCTCGGTCTTCCTCGCACCGGCGATGACCGCTCTGCGACGCGAGCACCCGCAGCTCGCGGTCGAGCTGCTCTCGGCGACGCAGCGTGTCCGCCAGAACCGCTCCGGCGTCGATCTGGAGATCGTCGTCGGTCGACCTCAGGTGCTGCGGGCGTACGCGACGCCGGTCTGCGCGTACGCGCTTCGTCTCTACGCGACACCCGACTATCTCGACGAGGCGGGTAGGCCCGACTCGATCGCCGAGCTGGCCGCACACCCCCTCGTGTACTACGTGGAGAGCTCGCTGCAGGTCGATGAGCTCGACCGCGCACTGCAGGAGCTGCCGGACTCGCCGGCATCCGTCCGTTCCACGAGCGTCTTCGCACACGTCGAGGCGACGGCGGCCGGAGCGGGCATCGGCATCCTGCCCGACTTCCTCGGCGACGCCGACCCGCGCCTGACCCGGGTGCTGGACGGCGCCTACGCGCATCCCCTCGCCTACTGGGCCGTCGCTCGCGACGAGGGGCCTCGAAACCCCGCCGTCGCCGCCACCTTGGAAGCCCTCATCTCCTACATCGAAACGGTCCGAGGATGAAGCCGTTCCTGCTGCTCGCGACCCGGGCGGAGGACGTACCCGCCGACGAGGAGTACCGCCTCTTTCTCCGCTTCACCGGGCTGTCGCCGGACGAGCTCGTCCGCGTACGGATGGAGGCAGAGCCCCTCGGAAAGGTGGACCTGGACGCATACTCGGGCATCTTCGTGGGCGGCGGGCCGTTCAACGCGTCGGACCCGATCGAGAAGAAGTCACCCGCACAGCGGCGGGTCGAGGCGGAGATCGCCGCCCTTCTCGACGAGGTGGTGGCGCGGGACTTCCCCTTCTTCGGCGCCTGCTACGGCGTGGGAACCCTCGGCGCACATCAGGGCGCTGCCATCGACGGCACCTACCGGGAACCCATCAGTGTCATCGAGGTCGACAAGACCGGCGCCGGGCACGACGACCCGCTCCTGGCCGGCCTGCCCGACCGCTTCGCGGCATTCGTCGGCCATAAGGAGGCGATCTCCGCGCTGCCGCCGACGGCGACACTGCTCGTTCGAGGCGAAGCGTGTCCCGTGCAGATGTTCCGCGTGGGCCGCAACGTCTACGCCACACAGTTCCACCCGGAGTGCGACGTCGAGGGCATCAGCACACGCGTGCGTGCCTACGCCGGTTACGGGTACTTCGCGCCCGACGAGTTGGATCTCACCCTCGACGCCGTGCGGCGTCTGCCCGTCGTGCACACCGGCAACATCCTGCGTGCGTTCGTCGAACGCTACGCCCGCTGACACCGCGTGCACAGGCGCGAGCCGAAATGCAAGGGATGCCGCGCGACACGCCGCCGCATCCCTCGCGGAGGCGGCGTGCCGGTCAGCACGCCTTGCAGTTGCGGACAGGCAAGGCAAGGCGAGGCGAGGCGGCGCGCTTCGACTCGTCGCTGCGCTCCTCGCTCAACGACCGGGACGCGCGGCGGGCCGGTCGTCGAGCGAGCGCAGCGAGTCGAAGCCGCTGACAGCTCTCAGAGCAGGGGCGGCGTGTGCCAAATGCGCTCGATATAGTCGCGCATCGAGCGGTCGGACGAGAAGAAGCCGGAGCGCGCGACGTTCAGGATCGCGGACCGGGTCCACGCATCCTGGTCGACGTAGGCGGCATCCACCCGCTCCTGCGCCGCGACGTACGACGAGTAGTCGGCCAGCACCATGAAACGGTCGTCGTAGAGCAGGTTCGACACGATCGGCTCGAACACGCTGCGATCGCCGCCCGAGAACGCGCCGGAGGCGATGAGATCCATCGCCCGGCGGAGGTTCTCGTCACCCTGGTAGAAGTCGGCGGGCTTGTAACCCCGGGCCCACAGCGCCTCCACCTCGGGCTCGCTCATGCCGAAGAGGAAGAAGTTGTCATCGCCCACGAGCTGACGGATCTCGACGTTCGCGCCGTCGTCCGTGCCGATCGTCAACGCCCCGTTGAGCGCGAACTTCATGTTGCCCGTGCCCGAGGCCTCCTTGCCGGCCAGCGAAATCTGCTCCGACAGGTCGGCCGCGGGGATCACCCGCTCGGCAAGTGTGACGTTGTAGTTCGGCGGGAACAGCACCTTCAGACGCCCCTCGACGCGCGGATCGGCGTTGACCACTTCTCCGACGGCGTTGATGAGGTGGATGATGCGCTTGGCCATGGCATAGCCGGGCGCCGCCTTCGCACCGAAGATGACGGTGCGCGGGAGCACGTCGGATGCCGCGACCCGCCCCGACACGATGCTCTCGTACTGCGTGACCACGTGAAGGAGCTTGAGCATCTGCCGCTTGTACTCGTGCAGACGCTTGACCATCACGTCGAGCATGTGCCCGTCGATGATCTCCAGTCCGTCACGCGCGCGCAGCACATCGCCCAGGCGACGCTTGTTGGCGGCCTTGACCTCGGCGAACGCCTGACGGAACTGGGGATCCTCGGCGTACGCCTCGAGCTCCCGGAGACGCTCGAGGTCGGTGAGCCAACCGGTACCGATCGCTTCGGTGATCAGCTCGGACAGCCCGGGGTTCGCGAGCCGCACGAAGCGGCGTGGCGTGATGCCGTTGGTGACGTTCGTGAACTTGCCCGGGAAGAAGTCGTTGAAGTCCGGGAGCACCTTGTCGCGCAGCAGCTGCGAGTGCAGTTCGGCCACGCCGTTCACCTTGGCGCTGGCGACCGTGGCGAGGTACGCCATCCGGACGCTGCGCTCCGGGAACTCACCGATGATCGACATGTTGCGGATACGCATCTCGTCATCGCCGTAGCACTCACGCACCGCCTCGAGGAACTCCTCGTTGATCCGGTAGATGATCTCCAGGTGACGCGGCAGCAGGCGTCCCAGAAGGTCGACCGACCACACCTCCAGCGCCTCCGGCAGCAGCGTGTGGCAGGTGTATGCGAAACACTGCTGTGTGATCGCCCACGCGGCATCCCACTCGAGTTTGCGCTCGTCGACGAGCACACGCATCAGTTCGGGGATGCCGATCACCGGGTGGGTGTCGTTGAGCTGGAAGATCACTCGATCGGGGAGCTTGTCGATCTCGAAGTCCGCCCGGAGGGTGTGCTGCAGGAAGTCGCCGATGGATGCCGCGACGAAGAAGTACTGCTGCTGCAGGCGCAACTCCTTGCCCTGGGGCGTGGAGTCCTCGGGGTAGAGGACCTTGGAGATGTTCTCGGCGAACGTCTGGGCACGGACGGCCTCCTCGTAGTCGCCGGAGTTGAAGACACGGAGGTCGAACGAGTCGGTCGCCTTGGCACTCCACAACCGCAGCGTGTTGACGCGCCCGTTGAGGTAGCCGGGCACCATGTAGTTGTAGGGGACGGCGAGCACGTCCCAGCCCGGCACCCAGCGCGACCGGGTGACGCCGGCGTCGTCGTAGGTCTCGGTGTGGCCGCCGAAGGAGATGCGGCGTGCCGCCTCGGGGTGCGGGAACTCCCAGGGCGAACCGAGCGTCAGCCACGCGTCCGGCTGCTCGACCTGCTGGCCGTCGACGAACGTCTGCCGGAAGATGCCGTACTCGTAGCGGATGCCGTAGCCGATGTTGGGCACGCCCATCGTCGCGAGCGAGTCGATGAAACAGGCCGCGAGGCGCCCGAGGCCGCCGTTGCCGAGCCCGGGTTCGACCTCCTGGGCGCGCAGGTCGTCGATGTCGATGCCGCACGCCGCCATCGCCTCGGTTGCGATCTCGGTGAGGCCGCTCGCGAGCAGGTTGTTGTCGAGTTGACGGCCCAGCAGATACTCGGCGGAGAGGTAGCAGACGCCCTTGGCCTGGACGACGCGCTGTCGGCGGAGATCCTCGAGCCACCGCGCCATCAAGTAGTCGCGCACGGTCATGGCGAACGCGAAGTAGCGATCGTTGGGGCTGGAGGCGGACAAGGCCACGCCTCGCTCGTAGTTGAGGTTGCGCAAGAACTGTCGCACGAATCCGTCCACGGAGCTCGCGGGCCCGGTCACCGGCGCGAGCGCCAGAGGATGGGTGGCGTGGAGCGGGTGAGGCGCGGAGGTGGGACCGGTCACAGCTTCGGGTTCTGACACAGATCACACGCTAACGTGCGCCCCCGCCGGATGCACATCGACGGGAGTCATCTTCACGAGGCGCTTACCTCGTCGTTACACGGCATCCTCTGGAGCGCTGGCGCGCTCGCGCTCATCCTGCTCCGCGCGCCGCGCCGCATCCAGGTCGGCGGCGGCCCGCGCGAGCGCGTTCTCGGCTGTCTGCACGCGGCGCTGCGCGAACGTCGACGCGCCGTAGCGGGTTCGGACCCGGTCGTCCTGTTCCTCTACGAGCGTGAAGACGTAGGCCGTAGCGATGAGGATCACCTGCGCGGAGAGATTGATCCAGAGCAGCAACGCGATCAGCGCGGCAAACGATGCCAGAAGGGGGTTCGCCGACGCGCCGCCGACGAACAGACCCGACAGCAGCTGAAGGACCGTGAGCCCGACGGCACCGAGCACCGCGCCCGTCCAGAGCGCCTTCGCCGGGGCGCGTACACCCGAGAGCACACGGAACAAGACCGCGATGACCGCGGCATCCAGCACGAACGTCACGAGGATCGCGAGCAGTCGCGTGCCCCAGGCGATGGCCACACCGTCGCGGGCAACACCGAACCACTGTGCGACCAGATCGAGGCCGGCCGTACCCAGCATCGTGACGAGCGCCGAGGCGACCAGAGCCACCCCGACGACGACGGCGAGCGCGACGTTGCGCAGCAGGACGAGCCAGAAGGGCACGTCGTCCGTCAGCTTGTCGCACATGATCCGCATCGCGGCGCGCAGCGACCCGATCGCACCGATCGCCGCCCCCACGAGGCCGACGAGCGAGACGATGCCGGCGATCGACAGACCGATCGACACATCGATCTCATCCACCTTGATCAGGCCGTTCTCCCCCACGAGACCGGGGATCGTGCGGTCGACCGACGCGATCAGCGCCTGCCATGCCTCCGGGTTGCCGGAGAGCCAGAGGGCAGCGGCGGAGAAGCCGAGCAGTGCCGCGGCGAACACGCTGAACAGCGTGCGATAGGTGACACTGTCGGCGAGCATGGCGCCGCGGCGCTCGCTGTAGCGGAGGAACGCGCGAACGGGCGTCAGCGACAGTGCGCGAGCGACGACGCGAGAGATGTCCATGGCGCCCAGACTATGCGGCCGCACCGTCGCGCCGGGGGGCCTTGACAGCGCCCACCGCGGTCAGTGGGCGGCGGCCAGCAGTCCGATCCACGTCCCCGCGACGAGGAAAGGACCGAACGGGATGCGCGTCGAGCGCGAGGCGCGTCGCGTCAGCAGGAGGACGATGCCGACGACACCGCCCAGCAGGAAGGCGGCGACGACGCCGAGGAGGACAGCCGACCAGCCGACCCAGCCGAGGAGCACCCCCACGAGCGCGGCGAGTTTCACGTCGCCGCCGCCCATCGCGCCCCGCCCGATGATGCGCAGCATCAGGAAGAAGGCGAACAGCACCGCCCCGGCCGCAGCCGCCCGCAGGAACGCCGCCCAGGGGGCACCGACCGCACAGGATGCCGCGAACAGCGCGAGCGTGACGGCGAGCGCGGGAAGCACGAGGGCATTGGGCAGGCGGTGGGTGCGCAGATCGACGATCGTGAGGATCACGCCGACGACCGCGGCGACGACGAAGGCGGCCGCGGCGAGGGCGGCGGCCGGATCACCCATCCTGCACCTCGAGGTGGACGTGGACCGGGGCTGCGAGGTCGATGGCTTCCGCTTCGCGCACCGAGCGTTTCAACGGCAGCACGTAGCGCCCGCGCTCGGCGTCGGGGAAGACCGAGGTGCGCCAGCGCGACCCACCGATGCCGACCTGCACGCGTACCGCGCCGAACCCGCGCGGCGGTCGTGGCAGCTCGCGGATATCGGCGCTGGCCTCGGCCGGCAGCTCGACGAAGTACCAGTCCTCCTGTCGGGCCGACCAGCGGAAGATCTCACCGTCGAACTCGAAGCGCACCCGGTCATCGTAGCGATCGCACGCTCGACGCGAACGGCCCCTGTGGAGGGCAGTCCTCGCCGGCACGGGGCCCACCGCGGCGACCAGCGGATGACGCGGAGCGGGTGTCGGGGCCCCGTGAGAGCATCCCGTATGCGAACCGATCCGATGCGACCGCCCGAGGCACCCCGCGACGAGGTGCCTCCACCTCCGCGTCGACTCCCGGTGTTCGACGACGAGTTCCACGACGGCATCGACGAGAGACGGTGGATCCCCGCCTACCTGTCGCATTGGACCACGGCGCGGCGCGCGGCCGCACGCACGCTCTCCGTCGCAGACGGGCTCGAACTGCGCATCGAGAGCGATCAGCCCGATTGGCGGGCCGAGGACGCACCGCTGCGCGTCTCCAACCTGCAGACCGGCGCGTTCTCCGGCCCGGTCGGCTCGCCGAGGGGAACACACCGCCATCGCGGCGACGGGCTGCTCGTGCGCACCCACACGCCCACACGACTGCTCTTCGCGCCCTCTCGCGGCCGCATCGAGATCACGCTGAGCGCAAGCACAGATCCGGGCTGCATGACAGCGGCCTGGCTGGTGGGAACCGAGCATCGCGCTCCCACGGAGGCGGGAGAGATCTGTATCTTCGAGATCGATGCGGCGGCGGTCGGCATGCCGACGACGGTTCGCGCCGGCGTCAAGAGCCACCACGACCCGCGGCTGATCACGGAGATGCGGGGGATCGAGGTGCCGGTGGATGCCGCGGCGGCGCACACCTGGACGGTGATCTGGGACGGGCGCGAGACGCTCATCGGCTGCGAGGGCAGACTGGTCGGGCGATGGGCGCAGTCTCCCTCCTATCCCGTCTTTCTCATGCTCGATCTCTTCGAACTGGGCGGGAGCGGCGGCGCTTACCCCAAACGCGCAACGCTTCATCGCGTTCGGGGGTGGGACGTGCCCTACGGGTAGACGATCACGGGGGTCCCCGGCGGCAGCTGCGCGAGCCGATCGGTGGCCGGGCCGTCGAGGTAGATGCAGCCGAACGAGTTCGCTCCGGAGCGCTCGCGGTAGTAGTGGAAGGCGGTCACGGCGACCGTGCCGCCGTCGAAGCCCGCCATCGTCGCGGACTGCACCCCGAGATACACGAGCGGATGGCCCTGTGTGTAGGCGAACTCCGGGACGACGCGCGTCAGCATCACGAACGTGCGCCCCACGGGCGTCGGCGTCGACGGCTTGCCCCACGCGAAGTCGCTGGCGACCCGTTCCACACCGGATGCGGAGACGATATCGATCGTGTGGTCGGCCAGGTGCACCTCGACATAGGCGGTCACGGGCGTCAGCTCGATATCCGCGGCGCGAAGCCAGCCGACCGTCTGCGCGGGGTTGCCGTCCGGCGGAACACCCTGCCGGCCGGCGAGCAGGACCTTGACCCAGTGCGATTGGCGCTCGACGACGGGAACGACCGTGCCGCCGTACGCGGCGTCGCGCGGCAGGTACCCGAGCGGCTGTCCGGCGGGGTCGGCGAAGATGGGGGCCGCCGTCAGCGGCGTGGCGAGCTCACCGGTCGTCGGCGCGAACGGCGCGTCATCGACGGGGATGCCGGGCGTCACCGACCACACGTCGATCTGCCGAAGCGCGGCGATGTCGTACGCGGTCGTGTTCTCGGGGGCTCCGACCCGGGCCGCCGTCGGCGACGCCGAACCGGGTGGCGCCGCCGCTGCAGCGGTCTCCGCTCCGGGCGGCGTCGCGGGAGCCGCGGCACCCGCCCCCAGCGCGACCAGCCCCAGGACGATTGCTCCGATGGCGGCGAGCGCCGTCACGGCCCAGGGGGCGATGTCCCCGAACCGCAGACGGCGTGGCATGTGCATGCCTCCAGGGTACGGAGATCGAGCGGGCGCGGAGAAGGGGGCCGGGTATGCTCCCCCGGCCCCCCTCGTTCCGCAGCGTCGGTCAGGCGCTGGTCTTGGCCTTCTTGGCCGTCGCCTTGGCGGGCGCGGTGCGGACGGTTCCCGTCACGGCCTCGCTCTCGGCGTGGGCGACCTTGCGGGCCGCACGGACCTCCTCGAAGGACGTGCCGTAGTACGCGGCCTCCATGAGGGTCTTCATGTCATCGATCATCGGCATCCGCGGGTTCGCCGGGGCGCACTGGTCGCGGTAGGCGGCCAGGGCGAGCTCCTGCAGGCCCGAGATGAAGGTGGTCTCGTCGACACCCTGCTGCTGGAAGGACCGCTCGATGCCGACCCGGTCGCGCAGCTCCTCGACGGCGCGGGCATAGCTCTCCACGCCCTCTTCCGGCGTGGATGCCGGAAGGCCCAGGTGCTTGGCGATCTCCTGGAACCGCTCGGGCGCGATGTAGCGCTCGTACTTCGGCCAGCTCGTGAGCTTGGTCGGCACGGTCCCGTTGTAGCGGATCACGTGCGGCAGGTAGACGGCGTTCGTGCGGCCGTGCACCAGGTGGTAGGTCGCGCCGGTCACGTGCGCCATCGCGTGCACGATCCCGAGGAAGGCGTTTCCGAAGGCCATGCCCGAGATGGATGCCGCGTTGTGCATCTTCTCGCGGGCTTTGATGTCCTCGGCATCCGTCGAGTTCGGCTGGGCCTTCGTGCTGCGCTCGATGTTCTCGAAGATGAGCTTGATCGCGTGCAGGCACAGACCGTCGGTGTAGTCGTTGGCGTAGACGGAGACGAACGCCTCGGTGGCGTGGGTCAGGGCGTCGAAGCCGGCGTCGGCGACGAGGAAGCCGGGCAGCACCTTGGTGAGCACGGGGTCGATGATCGCCACCGACGGGGTCAGGGCGTAGTCGGCGAGCGGGTACTTCATGCCCGTTTCGTCGTCGGTGATGACGGCGAACGGGGTCATCTCGCTGCCGGTGCCCGACGTGGTCGGAATGCAGACGAGCTTCGCCTTCTTGCCGAGCTCCGGGAACTTGAATGCGCGCTTGCGCACGTCGAAGAACTTCTCGCACATGTCGGAGAACTCGATCTCGGGGTTCTCGTAGAGCAGCCACATCACCTTGGAGGCATCCATGGGCGATCCGCCGCCGAGGGCGATGATCGTGTCGGGCTGGAACTGACGCATCAAGTCGGCGCCGGCACGGACCTCAGAGACCTTGGGCTCCGGCTTGACCGTGTTGATCAGCTGCACCTGCACACGGTTCTCGCGGCGGTTCAGCACATCCATGATGCGGTCGACGTAGCCGAGCTTGGTCATGGTCTCGTCGGTAACGATCGTGACGCGCTCGAGACCGCGCATGTCGCCGAGGTAGCGGATCGCGTTCGGCTCGAAGTACGTCTTCGCGGGGATCTTGAACCACTGAAGGTTGTTGTTGCGACGCCCGATGCGCTTGACGTTCAAGAGATTCACCGCCGAGACGTTGTTGGAGACCGAGTTGTGACCGTAGGAGCCGCAGCCGAGGGTCAGTGACGGCATGAAGGCGTTGTAGATGTCACCGATGCCACCGAGCGCCGACGGGCTGTTCTCGATGATGCGGACGGCCTTGACGACCTTGCCGAACTCGGCGATGACGTCCTGGTCGTTGGAGTGGATGGCGCCGGAGTGGCCGAGACCGTCGAAGTCGACCATCTGGCGGGCGAGGTCGATGCCCTCCGCCGGCGTCTTCGCGCGCAGCACCGCAAGCACCGGGGCGAGCTTCTCACGCGTCAGCGGCTCGTGCGGGCCGACACCGGAGACCTCCGCGAGGATGATCGACGTGTTCTCGGGAACCGTGAAGCCGGCGTGCTCGGCGATCCACTGCGGCGACTGGCCGACGACGGTGGGGTTGAGCTTGGCGCCGGCGCAGTTCTCACTGCCGGCAGTGACGCCGAAGATGAATTCCTCGAGCATCCGCTTCTCGTCCGCGGTGGCCATGTAGGCGTGCAGTCGCGCGAACTCGGCGAGCGCCTCGGCGGCGATCGGCTCGTCGAGGATGACGGCCTGCTCGCTCGCACACACCATGCCCATGTCGAACGACTTCGACAGCACGATGTCGTTGACGGCGCGTCCGACCTTCGCGGTGCGCTCGATGAAGGCGGGCACATTGCCGGCGCCGACGCCGAGGGCGGGC
Source organism: Microbacterium laevaniformans (assembly GCF_016907555.1). Classification (NCBI taxonomy): domain Bacteria; kingdom Bacillati; phylum Actinomycetota; class Actinomycetes; order Micrococcales; family Microbacteriaceae; genus Microbacterium; species Microbacterium laevaniformans. The sequence goes on along the minus strand of NZ_JAFBCE010000001.1, from coordinate 893,101 downwards.
TTGCCACAGGAGTAGGCGGCCCGGACCATCGCGTTGCCACCGGTGGCGAGGATGAGGGCCACGCCCGGGTGGTTCATCAGCTCGCCGGATGCCTCCATCGAGGGCTCCTCGATCCACTGGATGCAGTTTTCGGGGGCGCCGGCGGCGATCGCCGCATCGCGGACGATCTTCGCCGCGGCCACGGAGCACTTCTGGGCGGCGGGGTGGAAACCGAAGACGATGGGGTTGCGGGTCTTCAGCGCGATGAGCGACTTGAAGATGGCGGTCGAGGTCGGGTTGGTGACGGGGGTCAGCGCGCAGATGACCCCGACCGGGTCGGCGATCTCGGTGATACCGGTGATCTCGTCGTGCGAGATGACGCCGACGGTCTTCTGGTTGATGATCGAGTTCGTCACGTGCTCGCACGCGAACATGTTCTTCACGGCCTTGTCTTCGAACAGACCGCGACCGGTCTCTTCGACCGCCATGAGCGCAAGTTCGCCGTGGAAGTGCAGGGCCGCGACGCTCGCCTTGCGGACGATGTGGTCGACCTGTTCCTGCGTGAAGGATGCGTACTCTGCGAGCGCGGCTTGTGCGCCTTCGACCAGAGCATCGATCGAGGTGGACATTGTGGGTTCTCCTACCCGGCGCGGACACGGTGTCCGCGTCATCGCTTTCCGGGTCCGAGGGCTCTCGGGCCTGTCTGAGATCAGTATGACATATGTGGTCTGACCACACAAGCGACGTGGATGCGGCCGCCGCCGAGGGTTTGTCACGCCGATGCGGCGAGCGGACGCGGCGGCATCCGATGAGACTGTCGACATGCGGAAGATCCCCGTGTACTACTACTCCTCCTCGTCGAACCTCACCGGCCGGTTCGCGGAGGCTCTCGCGCGGATCGACGGTCGGCGGGTGCTCAATCTCGCCCGCTCCGACGTGAGGCGCGGCGAGCCGAGCGGCCCCTGGGTCCTGCTCACGCCGTCGTACAAGGCCGGCAACGCCGACGAGGTCACCCTGCCGGCCGGCGTGCGGGCGTTCCTGCGCTCGCCCATGACGCGACGACGAATGGTCGGGATCATCGGATCGGGCAACCGCAACTTCGGCGACTACTATCAGGCCGCCGCGCGGCAGCTGTCACAGACGTCGGGGCGCCCCGTCCTGTTCGAGTTCGAGCTGGCCGGCACCCGCGAGGATGTGGAGCGGTGCGCGGCCATCCTTGCGACGCTGGATGCCGCGCTGGACGAGGTCCGCAACGCAGGTTGAACCAGCCGATCAGGTCGGCGGGCGCCCCGAGCGCGTCACCGACCCGGGCGCGGCGCCCGCTGCCTGCGTTCCCGTCGGCGAGAACGACGCGCGGCCCGACGCGACCGCGGCGGCGGCCGCGAGGGCTCCAATGGTGATGATCGCGCCGAGCACGAGCGCAGCCTGCTCCCCCGCGGCGAGCGCGCCCGTCTCGGCGCCGATCGTCGCTGCGGCGATGGGAACGCCGAGTTGCGCCGCCGCGATGACGGCCCACAGTGGATGCTGGTGCATCAGCGCGCCGACGAGGTGCGCGATCAGTGCACCGACGCCGAGCAGCAGTCCGAGCAGGAGGTACGACGGCGACGCCAGGAGACTGCCCAGCGAGAGCGACGATCCCAGCCACACGAAGTAGAGCGGCGACAGGAACCCCTCCGTCACCGCGAACAGCTGGCGCGCGAGCCGCCGCGGCTCGCCGGCGCTGGCAACAGCCAGGCCCCCGGCGAACCCGGCCAGCAGCACGGAAACGTGCGACACCGTCGCGAGCGCGCCGAGGCTGCAGACGAGGATCAGGCTGACGCGCAACTCGATCGCAAGCTCATGCGCTTTGCTCGTCTCGCGCAGACGCTTCCACCGGTCGCCACGATCCGCCCACCTCAGGGCGAGGGCGAGCAGCGAAGCGACGGCCGCGATCCCGAGCGCACCGACGGCGGCGACCGGTGCGCGCTCGGGATCCATCGCCAGCGGCAACGCGACGATGCAGGCGGTGTCGGCGATCGCGACCTGCGCGATCGTGGGCAGGAGCTGCGCACCGCCCAGGCGCGTCTGCTGCACGGCCGGCAGCACGAGCGCGGCGGAGGAGGAGGCCATCACGACGGCGTAGATGGCAGCGTGGCCCGTGTCGAAGACAGCGGCGAGGGCCCACCCCGCACAGGCCGCAGCGATGCCGACGACGATCGCGTGCAGCGCGCCGCGGCCGAGGGCGGGCCGCAGACGGGCGTCACGCAGAGGCACATGCGTCCCCGCGACGAACATCGTGAGACCGAATCCGAGCGTTGCCAGAAAGCTGAACGTGGCGTCGGTGGTGTCGACCAGATGCAGGCCCGACGCACCGATGATCATGCCGGCGACGAGCTCGCCGATCACGACCGGCACGCGCCATCGCGTGCCCGCTGACAGGAGGGGGCCGAGCAACGCGACCGCGCCGACGAGCGCGAGCGTCTCCAGGGTCATGCGCTCACGCCGCGGCGTCGGGGCCGACGATGCGGCACGGGATCTCGGTGTTCTCGTCGAGATACCAACTCGCGCAAACCCGGTGATAGCCGTCGGCGATCTGTGCGGGAAGACCGCGCGTGAGGTCCCCGTGCACGATAAGCACGGGCGACAACGGCTTTCCCGCACGGACCTTGCGGAGATCGTCGGCGACGTGCGGGTTGTCCGTGGGGAGAATCGGCAGACCCGCCGCACGGAGGATGTCCTTCGCCTTCTTCGTCACCGTCGCCCTTGTCCGCAGAGCGGCGATGAGAGAACCTGCGCGCTCAGGGGCGGCGATCAGGCGGAGATAGTCCTCCGCCGCGGGGAAGTCGTGCTCGTCGGGGTCGTTCTTCCAGATCGGGTCGGCCATGAGGACATTGTGCTCCGCGGCAGCGTCAGAGCCGGGTGCGACGCGTCATGAGTCGTGCGCGCGACGTTTCCCGTCGCGGTGCACGGCGAAGTCGGCGAGCGCCGTCGAAGTCGGCAGATCCACCCACAGCCGGAGGCTTCCCGGTCGGGACCCGACGCCGTTGATGAGAGCGGCGCCTCCGAGGCGGTGCAGGATCGGTGCGACCGAGACGGCGACCTCGTGCGGCAGTGAGCCGACACCTCGCCCGTTGGAGGAGACGGCGACCGAAGCGACGTCGTGCCGGGTCGGAGCGACGTGGCGCATGACGTAGGTGCGCCGCTCATCACCGCGCCGCTCGCGGTCGTTGACCAGGAAATGCGTCTTCTCGAGCGCGACCCGACGCGTCGCGAGCCCCCGCAGATCGGGCAGATCGTCGTGTCGGCTGACACGACCGGTCACGATGTGCAACATCTCTTCCCACCAGGCAGGCATGGCACCGTCCCTTCAGGTCGGTATGCCATCACCGCAGTGGAGCATGTCCCCACCATCTCACAGCGGCCTGTGGGAGTGCTGACCGCGCCTCTCGGGCGCCGGTCCGCACGATCCGGCCCGCCGGGCGGGAAAGGCGCGTAGGGTCGGGACCATGTGGACCGTACTCATCATCCTGCTCGTCGCCTGGGCAGTACTGTCCATCGTCGGCTTCGCCTTCCCGGGCCTGCTGTGGCTCGCCATCATCGGCATCGTGCTGTTCATCGGCACGATCGTCTTCGGCATCATCCGGCAGCGTTCGCGCCGGCCCCGAAGCTGACCGAGGCGGCGAGGGCGACGACGGCCGCGGCTCGCTCGCGCTCGCTCTCCGCCGTCTTCTCGTCGCGCCGCGCGGCCGCATCGCGACGCTCGTGCGCGTGGTCACTGATGGCGGCGAGACGTTCGGCGAGCACGCTGCCCAGGCCGTCGCGGAGCTCTTCGAGAGTGGTGTTCGCGATCTCCAGCCGACGGTCGGAGACCGTGAGCTCGACCGTGGGATACCCCTCACGGACGAGGGTCTCCCGCGTCTCATCGCCGAGGATCTCGGCGATCTCCTCACGCTGCGGGCGCCGAGTGAACACCGCCTCGACGGTGTAGCGGGCGGGGGCGTCGGCAGTCATCAGCGCGGACGGCAGAGAGCCGACCAGCACCGATCCGAGGCCGAGGGGGGCGCTGGCGGACGAGGTCGTGGTCGTGCTCGGTGTACTCATGGCCTGACGGTACGCCCCGAAGATGTGCGGCTCACAGCTTCGAGGCGCACGGACCGTCGATCAGGCGTCAGCGCGGGACGGCAGCACCCAGCCCGCTCGCGGGAAGTGGCAGGTGTAGCCGTTCGGATAGCGCAGCAGGTAGTCCTGATGCTCGGGCTCCGCCTCCCAGAACGATCCAAGGGGCTCGATCGTGGTGACGGCGGGAGCCGGCCACAGGCCGGAGGCGTCGACGTCGGCGATGGTGTCACGAGCGACGCGCTCCTGCTCGGGCGTGAGGGGGAAGATGGCCGAACGGTAGCTCGTACCGATGTCGTTGCCCTGGCGGTTCAGCGTCGACGGGTCGTGGATCTGGAAGAAGAACGCCAGGATGTCACGGTAGGTGGTCGCGCTCGGGTCGAACACGATCTCGACCGCCTCGGCGTGACCGGGGTGATTGCGGTAGGTCGCGTGGTCGTTCTGACCCCCCGTGTACCCCACGCGGGTGCTGATCACTCCGGGCTGGCGACGGATCAGATCCTCCATTCCCCAGAAGCAGCCGCCCGCGAGAATCGCGGTCTCGGTGCCGGCCGGCTGGGTGATCGCTCCGGTGTCGCTGGGTCCGCTGGTCATGCTGCATCCTCCTCGGAAGTGGGGCTGTCGGGGGTGGGGAAAAGGCCGAGATACTCACCGTAACCCTGGTCTGCGAGCTCATCGACGGGCACGAAGCGCAGCGACGCCGAGTTCATGCAGTAGCGCAGTCCGCCCTCGGCGCGCGGGCCGTCGTCGAAGACGTGACCGAGGTGGCTGTCCGCGCCGGAGGAGCGCACCTCGGTGCGCGTCATCCAGAGCGTCCGATCGGTGGTCGTGACCACGGCATCCGGATCGATCGGGCGGGTGAAGCTCGGCCATCCCGTGCCGCTGTCGAACTTGTCGTTCGACGAGAACAACGGCTGCCCCGAAACGACATCAACGTAGATGCCGTCGTCGTGCAGGTTCCAGTACGCGTTTCGGAACGGAGGCTCGGTGCCCTCGTCCTGTGTCACGGCGTACTGCTGTTCCGTGAGGCGGCTGAGCGCCTCGGGCGACTTGTGGTAGTCCTTCGACATGGTGCCTCCTCTGCGATGCCGCTGGCTGCGGCATCACTCGTTCCAACAGAGGATGCGCCCGATTTGGTCCCGTGAGGCTGGGCGCCGGCTGTGAGTTCTGGCCGCCTTGTCTGGCAGGAATACGTCGAGGCTCGACCGGCCCCGGCATCCTCTGTGGGCGCGTCCGTCGCGAGACTGGATCCATGCACCTCACCGACTTCCACGCACCCGACACCCTGGCTGCGCGCGGAGCGCTCGAACTCGCCCGCCAGTACCAGTCGCCCGCGATCACGGCCCACGCCCTGCGCTCCTGGCTGTGGGCCGAAGCGTTCGCGCGCATCGACGGCATCGGTGAGGTGGACCACGAGCTCCTCTACGTCGCCGCCGTGCTCCACGACATCGGCACCGTCACCGCGTTCGACAACCACACCGTCTCGTACGAGCACGCCGGGGGTCACGTCGCTGTCGCGCTCACGGCCGGGGTGGGGTGGCCGGTGGAGCGTCGCGCCCGCGCGCTCGATGTGATCGTGCGGCACAACTGGCCGCGGGTCGATCCGGCGATGGATGCCGAGGGATACCTCTTGGAGGTCGCGACCGGTCTCGATATCTCGGGTGCCCGGCCGGAGGCGCTTCCCGAAGCGTTTCGCCGTGAGGTGCTCGCGGTCTATCCCCGGGGAGCGCTCGCCGCGGAGTTCGGCGCCTGCGTGCTCGACCAGGCGGCACGCAAGCCCGACACCGCGGCACAACGCCTCGTCGACGGCGGCGTCATCGAAAAGCTCGCGGAAAATCCGCTGGAACGGCTGTCGATCTGACCAGGCTTCCGCGCCCGAGCGTGCGGATCGGTCAGCGCGGGACGAGGAGGTCGCGGCCGAAGCGGACCAACACGTCCGACCCGGCATACGAACCGAACAGCGGGATAGGCGCGTATCCCTCGCGCTGGTAGAAGCGGATCGCGTCGGGCTGAGCCGTACCGGTCTCCAGCACGAGACGTCGGGCACCGAGGGGACGAGCGTGCTCCTCCAACTTGCGAAGCACCGCGCTGGCGACCCCGGAACCACGGACCGACGGCGCCGCACCCGGTTCGTGATCGCCGGAACCGTAGCGCGCGTCGAGCTCCTGGCGCTGGCCCTGTCTGAGGCGGTCAGCGTCGGAGTCGTCGAACGGGGTGAGCTCGAGAGTCCAGGGCCCGGGCGCTCGCGCATCGGCACGCGCCTGGAGAACGGCGATGACGCCGATCATGTCGAGCTCTCCCCTGCCGTCGGCGACCGCGCTCTCGTAGAGCTCGCGACTGGCCGTGATCAGCGGGTGGGCGGAGCCGGCCGCGTCTGCCGCCGTCTCGGCGAGCCGCGCGTTCTTGAGCACGTCGGCGATCGCCGCCTGCGCCGCCAGGTCGTCGTCGGTAAGCTTCTGAGCCTTACCCCGCGATACGACCGACGCCATGGGTCCGGCGTCGAGCACGTCGCGCAGAACGTTCGCGTCGATGCCGGCGCGTTCGGCGAAGTGAAAGGCAGCCGACGACGACGACGAGATGTGACGCTACCCAGATAGTTCCTTGCATCGGTTGAGACATTAGCGGGATCGCGTCGGTGTGAAACCGGCTCTTTGTTGCGTTCCCCATTCTGCTTTCCGCCGGGTGACGGCGCGGACGAGGCCGATGGTGCGCCACCACGCGTGGGCGGCGTGGAACCAGACGGGTTCGATGGCGCCGGCAGCAAGCAGGTTGAGGACGTCTCGAGTCCTTGAGAACCGGTGGTACGCCGATTCTTCGAGGAGGACGGCGAGAGCGGAGTTGAGGAACCCGAGGCCCGCGGACGCGGCGACGACGAGCCAAAACAGGCTCCACGGGGCGAAGCCGAGCAGAGACGAAAGGAAAACCGTGGCGAACGCGACTCCCCCGATGAGTGGACCGAGGGGGTCTGCCCCGAGTTTGGTTGACATCTGAACTGTGAGGATTCGTCCTCGCTGGAGGGATGTTCTTGTGGCAACGCCCTATCCCCGAGAGTTCCGCGATGATGTCGTGGCCGTGGCCCGGAAGGGTCGGGCGCCGTTGGCGCAGATCGCGAAGGAGTTCGGTATCTCCGAAGGTTCGTTGAGCAACTGGATGAAGCAGGCCGACGTCGGGGACGGCAAGCGTGCCGGCCTGACCGACGACGAGCGCAAGCAGCTGCGTGAGGCGAATAAGCGGATCCGGTTGCTGGAGCAGGAGAACGAGGTGCTGCGGCGGGCCGCGGCGTATCTGTCGCAGGCGAACCTGCCGGGAAAATAGTCTTCCCGCTCGTCCACGAGATGGCTGCGGCCGGCGCTCCCGTGCGGGTGCCGGTCGCGGTGGCGTTGCGGGTCCTGGGTCTGTCCAGGCAGGGGTACTACCAGTGGCTCAAGGACCCGGTCTCTCAGCGGGACTGGGACGACGCGCACCTCATTGACGTGCTCTACGACCTGCATGCGGATGACCTCACCCTCGGGTACAGGTTCCTCACCGACGAGCTCGACACCGAGCACGGCATCATCGCGAGCGAGAACCGGGTGCACCGACTCTGCCGGATCGCCGGGATTCACGCATCGCACCATCGCAAGCGCAGCAAGCCCGGCAGTACCGGGCCGGCGCCGCACGACGATCTCCTCGCGGTCGTCGACGAGCACGGCGTGGTCCGGCACGAGTTCGTCGCCAACGGGCCGAACAAGGTGTGGCTCTGGGACATCTCGGAGCACCCGACGAGGGAGGGCAAGCTCTACATCTGCGCGATCAAGGACGTCTGGTCGAACAAGATCGTCGGCTACTCCATCGACACCCGCATGAAGTCCTCCCTGGCACGTGCGGCGATGCGCAACGCGATCGCGTTGCGCTCACCTGACGGCACGATCTGCCACTCCGACCGGGGCGGTCAGGGTGAATTCAACTGGTCGTCGCAACACCTCTATCAGGAGGTGTTCGATGGTTCGTCGTCAGCAGGCCGCGGACAGGGCTGTTCGTCCGAAGCTCCGCTCGCCGGGGCATCCGAAGTTTCAGAAACCCGTCGAGGCGGCGTTCTGGGGCGAGATCGCGAAAGGGCTGCTCGCTGAGGAAGCCGCGGGGGTTGTCGGCGTGGCGCCCGCGGTCGGCGCAAGATGGTTCCGACACGCTGGCGGCATGGCGCCATTCGACATCGCCCAGCAGTCATCGGGCCGCTACCTCTCGTTCGCTGAGCGCGAGGAGATCGCGATTCTCAAGGAGAAGGGCAAGGGCGTTCGCGAGATCGCTCGCGCCATGGGCCGCGATGCCGGGACGATCTCTCGTGAGCTGCGGCGGAACGCGGCCACGCGGGGCGGGAAGCTGGAGTATCGGGCGTCGGTCGCGCAGTGGAAAGCAGACATGACCGCGAAGCGACCCAAGGTCGCGAAACTCGTCGCGAACCCGCGGCTGCGCGCGTATGTCGAGGAGCGCCTGTCGGGGAAGATCACCCGCCCCGATGGCACGATCGTCACCGGCCCCCAGCCGCCGCGGTTCACCGGGAGAGGCAAGCCGCATCGGAAGGACAGGGCCTGGTCCTGGGCTTGGAGTCCGGAGCAGATCTCACACCGGTTGAAGATCGACTTCCCGGATGATGAGTCCATGCGCATCAGCCCAGAGGCGATCTACCAGTCGCTCTACATCGAGGGCCGCGGCGCGCTCAAGCGCGAACTCGTCTGGAACCTCCGCACGGGCAGGGCGCTACGCGTCCCCCGAGAGCGGTCGCGGCGCAAGACCTGGGCGCATGTCACGCCGGAGACGCTGATCAGCGAGCGACCGGCGGAAGCCGACGATCGCGCCGTCCCCGGGCACTGGGAAGGCGATCTGCTGATCGGGTTGGAGCGCTCGGCGGTCGGCACGGTCGTCGAGCGCAAGACCCGTTACACGCTGCTCGTCCATCTCCCGCGGGAAGAGGGCTATCGGCACAAGGAGACGCCGAAGAACGGGCCGGCGTTGGCCGGCTATGGCGCGATCACGATGAAGAATGCTCTCGCCAACACGATGTCGGCGCTGCCGGCGCAGCTGGCGCGCTCGTTGACCTGGGACCGCGGCAAGGAGATGTCCGCTCACGCGCAGTTCCGCGTCGAAACCGGCATCCCGGTGTTCTTCGCCGATCCGCAGTCGCCCTGGCAGCGCGGTACGAACGAGAACACCAACGGGCTGCTGCGTCAGTACTTCCCGAAGGGCACCGACCTGTCCCGCTGGAGCGCCGAAGACATCGAAGCCGTCGCATTCGCGCTGAACACGCGCCCTCGGAAGTCGCTCGGATGGATGACTCCCGCTGAGGCCTTCAACGAGCAGCTATTGTTGCTCCAACAAGCCGGTGTTGCATCGACTGGTTGAGCCCGGTCAGTTCCGCGCGAAACGCACCCAGAACCTGCTCCGCAACAACGGCCTCGTCGGCTCCATGGGCAGGTCTTACGGGGCCGGAGACAACGCAAGCATGGAGAGCTTCTTCAGCCTGCTCCAGAAGAACGTGCTCAACACGACTCGGTGGGACACCCGCGCCGATCTTCGCCTCGCGATGGTCACCTGGATCGAGACGAAGTACAACCGCCGACGCCGTCAGCGCGGCCTCGGCAAACTCACCCCCATCGAGTTTGAGATGATCTACACAGACGCAGAAGCGGCCTGATCACCCCAACCCCCGACTGTCAACAAGACTCGGGGCAGACCCAGGTATTCGAAGAGGAGGAAGTAGGGCATTGCCAGTGTTCCGACTGCTCCGTACCGGGGATTGCCGAGCATCTTGCGGTGTTTGTGGAGGATCTTCTTCTGCCTGCAACTCATCACCGGGCTGATCCGCCGCGACCCGACCGCGCTGTCCAGAGCCGCGCTCGGCGCGGCGAAATCGGTGCTGGGCGCGTTCGTGGTCGTCACGCTGACCGCGCTCGCACTGGAAATCGTGGACCAGCTCAGCATCGGCATCATCCAGACGTCCGGCGAGACCACCGAGACGATGGGCGACAAGATCATCCTGCTCGCCGCCGGGCTCAGCGGCATCAACATCGCCGCGCCCGGCGTCGGCGCGATCGTCACGATCTTCCTGGCCGGGCTGATGATCGCCGCCGTCGCGATCGTCTGGTTCAGCCTGCTGATCCGCAAGGCGCTGCTGCTGGTCGGCGTGGTGCTGGCACCGATCGCGTTCGCCGGCGCGTCCTGGGACGCCACCAAAGGATGGATCGGGAAATGGGCGGCGTTCGTGATCGCCCTCATCATCAGCAAGCTCGTGCTCGTCGTCATCTTCTTGCTGGCGATCACGCAGATCGCCACCCCGATCGAGCTGGACATCGCCGCCGTCACCGAACCGATCACCGGCATCGTGCTCATGGGCATCGCGGCCTTCGCGCCCTACATGGTCTACCGCTTCGTGTCGTTCGTGGGCTTCGACCTGTACCAGCAGATGGGCACCGAGCAGGAGGCCAAGAACGCGCTCAACCGTCCCGTCCCGATCCCCTCCAAGCCCCAAGGCGGCGGCGAGCCCAAGAAGGTTCTCGAAGACCCCAATGACGGCGCGTCGGACGCAGGATCAGGTGGCACGCCTCCGCCGTCGCCCGCCCCGGCGCAGGCACCTGCCGCGGCCGGCGGTGAAACCGTGGGCGCCGAAGCCGGCGCCTCCGCCGCGGGCGCGGGACCGGCGGCAGCCGTCGTGGTCGGAGCGAAGGTCGCCAAGGATGCCGCCGAGGCCGGGCCGAAGGCCGGGCACGCGGTGGCCGGTCAGGCCGAGACCGCCGCCGACGCCGCAGGCGGGCAGAACGGCGGCACCCCGCCGCCGTCGCAGACGCCCCCGCCGTCCACGCCGCAGCCGAGGACGCCCACGGAGCCGTCCAACCCCACGGCATCGCCGTGGGGCAAGGAGTGACCACCCATGCCCACCACGGACCAGAAGACACCCGGTAGCGAGCTGACGCCGATGAAGTTCAGCCGACTCACCCGCCGAGGGGTGCTGCTCGGCCTCTCGGTCGCGCAGCTCATCACCCTCGGCATCGGCGGCCTGGCGCTGCTGGCCGCGTTCTACGGCGGCGCCGGGATGCTGCTGGTCTACACCGCCCCGGTCTGGCTGCTCGCGGTCGTGCTGACCTGGGTGCCCATCGCTGGGAGGCCGATGGTCGAATGGCTCCCTGTCGCGCTCTGGTGGCTGTGGCGCTCCACCGGCGGGCAACTGCTCTACCGGCGGCGGATCGTCAAGCCCCGCCCTGCCGGAAGTCTCGCGCTGCCCGGTGACATGGCCCGGCTTCGGGAGCACCTGGACCCCGAGACCGGGGCGTGCATGATCCACGACCCCCGCCAGGCAACCTTGACGGTCGTGACGGAAGTGACCCATCCGGCATTCATCCTGCTCGACCCCGGCGAGCAAGAGCGCCGCGTCACCTCCTGGGGGCGAGTGCTCGCCACGGTCTGCCGGTCCGGGCGGATCGCGACCCTGCAAGTGCTCGAACGAACCCTGCCCGACTCCGGTAGCGGGCTGGCCGAGTGGTGGGCCGAGCACGGCACCGACGACGGCTCCTGGGCCGCGACCACCTACCGCGAACTGATCGAGCGGGCCGGCCACGCCGGGGAACGGCACGCCACCACGGTCAGCCTCTCCCTGGACATGAAGGTCGCCTCCCGGCAGATCAGGACCGCCGGCGGCGGCATCCGCGGCGCCGCCGCGGTGCTCCGGCAGGAGATGGCGACGCTGGTCGCCGCGCTGCGTTCGGCGGACTTGACCCCTTCGGGGTGGCTCGGCCCCGGTCAGGTCGCGGTCATCCTCCGCTCGGCGTATGACCCGGCCGTGGCCGCCACCTTGGAGCGCCACGGGCGGCTCGGGCAGGAGCTCGCCGCCGCCGGCCCGGTCGCGGTCACCGAGACCTGGGGCAACCTGCGCACCGACTCCGCCTGGCACACCGTGCTGTGGGTCTCGGAGTGGCCCCGCAGCCTCGTCTATCCGGGGTTCCTCGCGCCGGTGCTGCTCTCCACCGGCATCCAACGGGCTGTGTCGCTGATCTACACCCCGATGCGCTCGGACCAGGCGGCCCGCGACATCCGCAAGAAGAAGGTCGAACACATCTCCGATGCGGCCCAGCGCGCCCGAATCGGGCAGATCGAGGACGCCGCGCAGACCGCCGAATACCAAGACGTTCTCCAGCAGGAAGCCGACCTGACCGCCGGCCACGGGATTCTACGGGTCTCCGGGCTCATCTCCGTCTCCGCCCCCAGCGTCGACGAGCTGGAAGCCGCAGTCGCCGCGATCGAACAAGCCTCGATCCAAGCCTCCTGCGAGACCCGAAGGCTCGTCGGCCAGCAAGCCGTCGCGTTCACGGCGGCCGCGCTGCCGCTGTGCCGCACGGTGTGACCGGCGCGCTCACCTGGCAGGCATCCCACCCTCGTTGAAGGAGGCCCGTGATGCCGACATACACGAACCCGACCAGCGATGCCAGCGATGCCTACGAGGCGTTGCGCGGTCTGGCTCACGCCAGCCGTAGCTTCGAGGACCCGTCCGAGACCTACGTGGTGATCGGTGAGCTGTTGGGCGGGCTGCGATCGCTGCGGCAGGTGCTCGACCAGCTCGCCGCCGCCCATCTGAGCCGGCAGCATCACGTCACCGACGAGTCCCGCGAGTACAGCGGCGGTGCGGCCGAGGCGCTGGCCGCAGCGGATGAGCTGCACCAGGCCGGCACGCTCATCGACCAGGCCGACGACCGCCTGAGCGCGGCCATGACCCACTCGGGCCGGATCGTGTGGAACCCGCAGGACCGGATGGTGGAGCGGTGGGTTGGCGTCGTGTTCCTCCAAGGCGAGGAAACCGACCGGGTGATCGACCTCATCGACGCCCACGGGGTCGAGGCGGGGATCGAGCATCTGTCGGCGTGGGACTACGGCGAGGAGACCACGAACGCCGCCTTGGAGAACGGCGACGTTCACGACACCGCCCCGGTCTATCCCGGTGACCGGCAGGCCGAGACCGGCGACTACGCGATGACCTACAACGCGATGGCCGGGCACGTCGCCCTGTACCGGCGGCACCTGATCCGTGCCGAGGACGCCATCGACAAAGAAGCAGGGGCGCACGTCCCGGCCCGCCGCCCGACGACAGGCCGTGAGCGAGAGACGGCCGGGCGGCGTAGCGCCGTCCGTGACGGGGGCTGGTTCGAGCATCCCGGCGTCGCCGCCGTCAAGCAGGCCCGCGGGCTGTCGCTCTGACATAGCCACCACGGAGACGTGCCGGCGCGCACCTGCCCGCCATGAACAGCGCAGACCCCACCGCTTCGATGTCCCGGCACGTCGGGACGCTCACCTTGACCGTCTGGCCGGACTCGCCGCTGGGCGAGCACCAGCGATATGCCTACCGCATCGAGGACACCGCGACCGGGCAGACGCTCGTCGGCCGGGACCTGTTCACCGGCGCCGGAGCGCCGGTCGCCCCGGACCGCGCGATGCGCGACCTCGCCGCCTTCCTGGCAGCGGCCGGCGACGCCCGCCAGTACGCCATCGACAACCCCGGCAGCAGGCCCGAGCATGAGTGCCTGTTTCCCGGATGGGTCGCGGAGGCCGCTTGCCAGAACGCGGACGCGCTGGCACCGCTCGGCATCGAGGGCCCGCCGCAGCCCAAGCCGGACATGCCACAGCAGCCTCGCCCGGCGCCGGACTCGTCATGGTTCGACCGTCCCGCCGGCGGTTGGGTCTCCGGGACGCGGGGGCGGTCGTTGTGAGCCGGGGCGAGAAGCTGCACACCGCTGTCCTCGTCACTCCCGCCTCGGAGCGGCGCCGGCTGCGCAAGCAGCGGCGGCAAGCCGCCGCCCGCCTCGTCGCCGAGCAGCGTCACGTCGAGAAGGAAGCGGCCCAGGCCAAGGCCGCCGCCGAACGGGCTGAACGCCGTGCCACGGTCTACCTGCCCGCCGCCGGCGAGCCCGGCCCGGCCGCGCTGAGGACACCGGGCCGCTTCCGGGTGGCCCGGCATCAGGACACCAGCGCCGTGCTCGCCGGGCAGTACCCGTTCCTGGCCGAAGCCGGGCTCGGAGCCGCGGGAATCTTCATCGGCCAAGACCTCTACAGCGGCTCCTCGTTCGTGTACGACCCGTGGGAGTTGTACCGCAGGGGCATCATCACCGCGCCGAACCTGATCTTGGCGGGGATCGTCGGCTCCGGGAAATCGTCGCTCGCCAAGAGCCTCTACACCCGCAGTCTGCCCTTCGGGTACCGCGTCTATGTCCCCGGCGACCCCAAAGGCGAGCACTCCGGCGTCGCCGAAGCAGTCGGCGGGAAAGCGATCATCCTCGGGCACGGGATGGGCAACAGGCTCAACCCCTTGGATGAGGGCTACCGGCCCGGCGGCCTGTCCGACCAGGAGTGGGCCACCACCCTCGCCGCGCGACGCCGCGATCTGCTCGGAGCCTTGACGGAGACGGTGCTGGATCGGCGGTTGGCGCCGTTGGAGCACACCGCGATCGACACCGCCCTGGCCGGCGCGGTCCGCGACGCGGACGTGCCGATCCTGCCGATGGTGGTCGACCGGCTGCTGCGCCCCGACCCTGCCGACGACCCGGACGGCCGGCTCACCGAGGACGGCCGCCAGGTCGGCCACGCGCTGCGCCGCCTGGTGGCCGGGGACCTGGCCGGCCTGTTCGACGGGCCGAGCACCGTCAGGTTCGACCCGTCGCTGCCGATGGTCAGCCTCGATCTTTCGCGCGTCACCGAGAACAGCACGTTGATTTCGGTGCTGATGACCTGCTCGTCGGCATGGATGGAAGCCGCCCTGCTCGACCCCAACGGGGGCCGCAGATGGGTCGTCTACGACGAGGCATGGAGGCTCATGTCCCACCCGGCGCTCCTGCGCAGGATGGACGCCCACTGGCGTCTCGCCCGGCACTACGGGCTGGCCAATCTCTTGGTGTTCCACAAGCTCACCGACTTGGAGAACGTCGGCGATGCCGGATCGGCGAACCGGGCGCTGGCGAACAGCCTGCTGGCAAACGCGGAGACGAAGATCGTCTACCGGCAGGAGACCGATCAGCTCGGCCCCACCGCCGTCGCGCTCGGGCTGACCGGCACCGAACGCCGCCTGCTGCCCGGACTCGGCACCGGGCAAGGGCTCTGGCGGATCAAGGACCGGGCCTTCGTCGTGCAGCACCAACTCCACCCCGCCGAGCTCGCCGCGTTCGACACCACCGCCCGCATGACCGGCAAAGGCTAGAGCCGTCGCCCGCGATCGATTCCCATTCTACGCCTGTCCGCATAGCGTCCCGCTTACGCTGGAAGCATGGCTGTGGACCCCGCACTTTCCGAGCTCGCTCGCCCGATTGAGGACGGACAGCCGTGGCCGCGGCCTGCGTGCCCCAAGTGCCAGACCGGATACATCGGATTCTCAGCGCCCACCGAGGATGAAGGACACGATTCAGCTTCCGCGCGCAACCACCCTGCGTTCGAGCCGGAGTGGATTTCCGGCACGTTTGTCGTCCGCGGTCAGTGCGAGAATCCCGAGTGTCGACAGGCTGTGCTGTCGACGGCGCTCGAAAACTGGACAGTAGCGGCGCTTGAAAAGTGAACACTCAACGATTGGAGAGTGATCACTTTGGAGGACTGGGCGTTGATCCGGAGGCTGGCCGGCGAGGGCGTGCCGAACGCGCATATTGCCGAGCGGTTGGGGATCTCGAGGACCACGGTCATCAAGGCGGTGAACTCGGAATCGCCGCCTCACTATGAGCGGACAGCGGCGCCGACGTCGTTCACACCGTTCGAGTCGCGGGTGCGTGCGTTGCTGCTGGAGACGCCGACGATGCCGGCGACGGTGCTCGCGGAGCGGGTCGGGTGGACGGGCTCGATCCGGTGGTTCCGTGACAACGTGAAGCGGTTGCGGCCCGAGCAGCAGCGTCTCGATCCCGCGGATCGGATCACGTGGGCGGCGGGGGACGCGGCGCAGTGCGATTTGTGGTTCCCGCCGAAGAAGATCCCGCTCGAGGACGGGACAGCGAAGCTGTTGCCGGTGCTGGTGATCACCCCGGCGCATTGCCGGTTCACGACGGGAGTGATGATCCCGACTCGGAAGACCGAGGATCTGCTGCTCGGGACCTGGCAGCTGATCGAGCAGCTCGGCCGGGTTCCGCGTCGGCTGATCTGGGACAACGAGCCCGGCATCGGGCGAGGACGCCGTCACGCGGACGGAGTCGACGCGTTCATGGGAACCCTCGCGGCCAAGCTCGTGCTGCTGCCGCCGCGGGATCCGGAATCGAAAGGGATCGTGGAACGCCGCAACGGTTGGTTCGAGACATCGTTCATGCCGGGCCGGTCATTCGCCTCGCCCGCGGACTTCAACGAGCAGTTCACCGACTGGCTCGGAGTCGCCAACCAGCGGAGGGTGCGCACCCTGGCCGCCTCTCCGATCTCGCTGCTGCCTGCGGATCTGGCGGCGATGTTGCCGTTGCCGCCGATCCCGTTGCATCTGGGCTGGCGGAACCGGATCCGGCTCGGCCGCGACTACTACGTCCGCATCGACACGAACGACTACTCCGTCGACCCGCGCGCGATCGGCAGGATCGTCGACGTCACCGCGGACCTGGACCGGGTCCGCGTCCGCCTCGATGGACGGATCATCGCCGACCACACCCGTGTCTGGGCGCGAGGAATGGTGATCACCGACCCCGCGCATCGAGAAGCTGCGGCCGTCCTACGACGCGAGTTCCAGCAGCCGCGACTTGTTCCAGTCGGCGACGATCTGACTCGGGATCTCGCGGACTACGACCGCGCGTTCGGGCTCGTCGAGGGGAGCAACTGATGGCCGGCAAGACCGACGTCGCAAAGCAGATCACCTATCTCGCCGGCGCACTCAAGGCACCCCGGATCACGGAGGCCGCAGCCCGGATGGCGGACCAAGCACGCGACGCCGGTTGGTCGTTCGAGGACTACCTCGCCGCCGTCCTCGAACGCGAAGTGAGCGCTCGCAACGCCTCCGGCGCGGAGCTGCGGATCAAAGCCGCTGGCTTGCCGAGCCGGAAGACGCTCGAGGACTTCGACTGGGACGCGCAACCGGCCACTCGGCAGCAGATCGCCGCGCTCGCTTCAGGAGGGTTCCTCCTCGAAGCGCAGAACGTGGTCCTGCTCGGCCCTCCCGGGACGGGGAAGACGCACCTCGCGACCGCGCTCGGGATCGTCGCTGCCCGCCACGGGCACCGGGTGTTGTTCGCGACTGCGACGGACTGGGTCACCCGCCTCACCGACGCCCACCGGCAAGGCAACCTGCCACGAGAGCTCACCCGGCTTCGCCGTTACGGACTGATCATCGTCGACGAAGTCGGCTACCTCCCGTTCGAACAAGACGCCGCCAACCTCTTCTTCCAGCTGGTCTCGTCACGCTACGAACACGCGTCGCTGATCCTGACCTCGAACCTGCCGTTCTCCAGCTGGGGTGGCGTCTTCGGCGACCAGGCCGTCGCCGCCGCGATGATCGACCGCATCGTTCACCACGCCGACGTCCTCACCCTCAAAGGCGCCAGCTACCGCCTCCGCGGCAGAGGCATCGACAGCCTCCCCAGCATCCGCACCACCACCGACGAAACACCTAGCTAGACTGCCCGCAACCGTTCACTTTTCGAGCGCCGAAAGTGACCAGGATTCACGCGCCGCCGACAGTCCGCGAACACCACTTGCCGTGAAGTACTCAACGATCGATGCGTATGGCATCGTCACGCCCTCCCCGGAAGGCAGCTCTATCCGCTCGTAACGATAGAGGTCGTCTCCATGGCGCCGTTCGCGCGTGTGGTGCGTCTGATACAGGAAGTTCGACATCTCACGGATCTTCACGCGCCAACGAGCGGGAATCCACGGGTCCACGTTTGAACGCTGAAGACCGCGTAGAAGGAGATAGGGCAGGTCGTACCAGCGAAGCCCCTTGCCGATCTCGCGAATCGCTGTCTCACTGGAGGGCTCGTCAGCGACGTCTTCGGTCCCGGTGGCCGCGGCTGCTGGGGGCCATCCTTCTGGGGGGCCTTGTGGCCGTCGCGCTCTCCGTGGCTTCATGCTCTGTCCGAATCTCTCAGTCACCGACTTTCCCATAGTGCAACGGGCACGCCATCACGTGTCACCTCAACACAGCGTGAGAGTGCATGGACCCTGTTCCGCGGCCGCGTCGATGTACTCGCGCCACGCGACGCTCGCATGCCGCCCCGCCTCATCCATCGAGCCACCCCGCGATGCGAGACCACCCACAGAGCGCCCCGGGCGGACGGCGAGAGAGTGGGTGCGCACCTGACTGGGAGAAGCCCACGTCCCCGTGAACAGTCAGGAGCACCCATCGTGATCGACATCGACCCCAACAGCTCGGGCCTTCCCGGCATCGAGCAACTGCGCATCATCGTCGGCGCCGTGATGACCGTCGGCCTCATCCTCTCCGTCCTCGCCCTGATCGTCTCCGCGATCGTGTGGGGCTTCGGCGCGAACTCCTCCAACCCGCACCTCGCCAGTCGCGGGAAGGTCGGCGTCCTCGTGAGCTGCGGGGCGGCGATCATCTGCGGTGCCGCGGTGACCCTCATCAACTTCTTCTGGGGCGTCGGGCAGGCCGTCTGATGACCACCCCAACAACGTCGTACCCGCAGCGGGGGTGGTGGCGGTGAGCATCTGCGATGTCCCGGTCATCTCCAACGTGTGCGACGCGGTCGGCGAGGCGACGGCGACGCTCATCTCTGCCCCGTTCGACTGGCTCGGCCAGGCGATGGCCGGGGCTGCGGCGTGGCTGTTCGAGGCTGTGTGGTGGGTGTTCGACACCACCACCCTCGTCGATGTCACCAGCCCGGAGTACGTCGGCGTTTACAACGTGCTGTTCGGCGTGGCGATCTTCGTGATGCTGGTGTTCTTTTGCCTCCAGCTCATCACGGGCCTCATCCACCGCGACCCCACCGCCCTCAGCCGTGCCGCACTCGGCTTGGCGAAGAGCGTGCTCGGGTCGTTCCTGGTCATCACGCTCACCGCGCTGCTGCTGGAAATCACCGACCAGCTCGCGGTCGGGATCGTGCAGGCCACCGGGAACACGATGGAAGGGATGGGGACCCAGATCGGGCTCCTCGCCACCGGGCTGGCCGGGATCAACATCGCCGCCCCTGGTGTCGGCGCGATCCTGACCATCTTCCTCGCCGGCCTCGCCATCAGCGCGGCCGCGATCGTGTGGTTCTCCCTGCTGATCCGCAAAGCCCTCCTGCTCGTCGCGATCGTCTTCGGCCCCATCGCCCTCGCCGGGGCCACGTGGGATGCGACCAAGGGCTGGTTCGCCAAGTGGGCGGCGTTCGTGATCGCGCTGATCTTCTCCAAGCTCGTGCTCGTCGTGATCTTCCTCGTCGCTATCGGCCAGGTATCCGCACCGATCGTCGCGGACCTTGCCTCCATCTCGGACCCGATCGCTGGGGTCGTGCTGATGTTCATCGCCGCGTTCGCGCCCTACATCACCTACAAGTTCATGTCCTTCGTCGGGTTCGACATGTACCACGCGATGAGCAGCGAGCAGGAGGCGAAGTCGGCGCTGAACCGGCCCGTCCCGGTTCCCGCATCGCCGACGGGCGACAGTACCAAGAAGGTGCTCGATGGCAGCGGCGGTGACACCAGCGGCAAGCCCACCGGCGGCGGTAGTGGCGGAGGCGGCGGATCGACGCCGCTATCCTCCGGCGCCCCGGCGGCAACGGCCGGAACCGCAACGCCTGCCGCAACGGGCGGAGCCGGTGCCGGGGCGGGAGCCGGGGCCAGCGCGGGTGCAGGTGCGGCGGCGGGCCCGGTTGGGGCGGCGGTTGTCGTCGGCGGTGCGGTGGTCAAGGGCGCAGCGACCGCAGGGCCCAAAGCCGGCGTCGCGGTCGGCGGTGCCGCTGAGGGCCATGCCGGGGCGGCGACCGAACAGGCATCCCCGCCGCCGGTGCCGCCCGCGCAGGCGAACTCGGCACCGATCACCCCGCCACCGTCCGCCCCGGCGGTGCCGCGGCGATCGCAGCCGGCACCGCCGCCGTCCTCGAAGCCGTCCGGGAAGGAATGAGCCAATGGTCAGCCACACCACGAACGAGTACCCGCTGGGGGCGGTGCAGTTCTCCCGCCTCACCCGGCGTGGCATCCTCCTGGGGCTGTCGCTGCCGCAGCTCATCGTCCTCGGCATCGCGATCCTCACCGTCGTCACCGCCCTCTACATCGCCGGCGGCATGGGCCTGGCCTGGACCTCCCCGGTCTGGGCTGGTGCCGCGCTGCTCGCGGTCATCCCCGCGGGCGGGCGGAAGGTCATCGAGTGGGTGCCGGTCCTCACCCGCTGGGCCGCCCGCACCCACCTCGGCGAGCTCATCTACCGCCGACGCATCACCAAGCCCCGCCCCGCCGGCACCCTCGCCCTTCCTGGCGATGCCGCGCCGTTGCGGGAATGGGAGGACCCGGAGACGGGCGCGGCGATGATCCACGACCCCCACGCCCAGACCCTCACCGTGATCCTCGGCGTCTCCCACTCAGCATTCGTGCTCCTCGATCCCGGCGAGCAGCAACGCCGCGTCGCAGGGTGGGGCCGCGTGCTGGCCGCCGCCTGCCGGTCCGGGCGGATCGCCCGCATCCAAGTCAGCGAGCGGACCCTCCCGGACTCGGGGACGGGGTTGGCGGAGTGGTGGACCACGCACGGCACCGACGACGGCTCCTGGGCCTCCACCACCTACAGAGAGCTGATCGACCGTGCCGGGCCTGCCGGGGAGCGGCACGCGACCATGATCAGCCTCGCCCTGGACATGCGCGCCGCCAGCCGGCAGATCAGAACCGCAGGCGGCGGGATACGGGGAGCCGCGGCGGTGCTGCGGCAGGAGATGACCACCCTCACCACAGCGCTGCGTGCCGCCGAGCTCACCGGCACCGGGTGGCTGACCCCGGGCGAGGTCGCCGTGATCCTCCGCGGAGCGTACGACCCGGCGGCCGCTCCCGCGCTGGAGCGTCACGGCGACCTCGGCCGCGACCTCGCCACCGCCGGCCCGGTCGCGGTCACCGAGACGTGGGACCGGTTGCGCTCCGACAGCGCCTTCCATGCGGTGCTGTGGGTCATCGAATGGCCCCGCTCGCAGGTGTATCCGGGGTTCCTTGCACCGCTCGTGCTCTCTAACGGCATTCTCCGCACGTTGTCGCTGCACTACACCCCGGTGCGTGCCGACCAGGCCGCACGGGACCTGCGGAAGAAGAAGACCGAACTCATCTCCGATGCCGCCCAACGCCGCAAGATCGGCCAGATCGAAGACGCCTCCTCCACCGCCGAGCTCGATGACGTGCTGCAACAGGAAGCGGACCTGACCGCCGGGCACGGCGTCCTCCGCGTCTCAGGCCTTGTCTCCGTCTCCGCGCCCACCGTGGAGGAGCTGGACGCGGCGGTCGCGGCGGTCGAACAGGCCGCGATCCAAGCGAGCTGCGAGACCCGCCGCCTCGTCGGGCAGCAGGCCCAGGCGTTCACCGCCGCCGCCCTGCCCCTGTGCCGTCCGGTCTGACCCACACCCTGTCAACCACATTTCTTGTGAGGAGCCCGATCATGCCGACCTTCGACAACCCCGTGACCGACGCCGCGGAGGCATCCGCCGCGCTGCGCGGTCTCGCCCACGCCACCCGCACGTTCGAGGACCCCGCCGACACCTATACGGTGCTCGGCGACCTGCTCGCCGGGGTCAGATCGCTACGTCAAGTGTTCGACCAGCTCGCCGCCGCCCACATCACCGCGCGTTCCCGCGCCCATGACGACGCCGGCACTCAGGCGTCCGGGGCGACCGCGGCCCTCGCTGCCGCGGACGAGCTGCACCAGGCCGGCACGCTGCTGGATGCCGTGCACGATCGGGTGGACGCCGCGATGAGCCAGTCCGGGCGGATCGCCTGGCACCCCGAACCTGCACCCCCGGACCCTGCCGCACGCGCGAGCGTGGAGTCCGGGGAGCTGCGGCTGACGGTGTGGCCGGACACCCCGTTGGGTGAGCACCAGCGCTACGCCTACCGCATCGAGCACCCCGCCACCGGGCAGAGCGTGGAGGGCCGGGACCTGTTCACCGGGGCCGGCGCGCCCGTCTCACCCGCACGAGCAGTCCGCGAGCTCGCTGTGTTCCTCGCAGCGGCAGGCGAGGCCCGCCAGTTCGCGATCGACAATCCCGGCCAGCACACCGACAACGAGGGCGCGTTCCCCGAATGGGTGACCGACACCGCCCGCCAGCACCAGGACGAGCTCGCGATGCTGATCGACCGCGACCCCGACCTCGTAGAACAAGCAAGCCGCCGGTGGATCAGTGTCGTGTTCCTCCAAGGCGATGAGGCTGACAAGGTGCTCGACATCATCGACCACGACGGCACCGATGCCGCGATCGACCACCTCGCCGGATACGACTTCGGTGAGGAGACCACGCAGGCTGCGCTCGAGAACGGGTACGTCTACGATCAGCCCCCGACCGGCGCCCTGGACCGCACCGCGACCAAGGACGACTACACCCTCACCTACAGCCCCTTCCTCGGCCACGTCTCCCTGCTCCGCACCCACGACACCACCCCCGACCCGACCCTCCGGCACGCCGTCACGCCCGACCCCGCGCGGCGCACCGTCGAACGGGAGCCGGCGCGGGCAGGGCGCCGTGCGGAGGGAACGGACTGGTTCGCCCGCAGGCCCGGCGCATCCGCATTGACGGGGCGGGGGCTGGGACTGTGAGCGGGCGGGAGGAGGGCCGTTTGCACACTGCGGTGCTGGTCGGCCCGGAGGGCGAGCGTCGCAAGCATCGCAAGGCCCGCCGGAAGGCCGCGACCCGGATCGAGACCACCGCCCGCGACACTCGGAAGGCCGACGCGAAAGCGAAGTGGGAAGCCGAGCAGGCGGAGAAGCGCGCGACAACCTACCTGCCCGCCGCCGGGGAACCCGGACCCAGAGCGCTGCGGACCCCCGGCAGGTTGCGGCTCCCGAAGCACCAGGACACCTCCGCAACGTTGGCCGGGCAGTACCCGTTCCTCGCCGAAGGGGGCCTCGGCTCGGCGGGGGTGTTCGTCGGCCAGGACCTCTACTCCGGCGGGTCGTTCGTGTACGACCCGTGGGTGCTGTACCAGCGGGGTCTCATCACCGCCCCCAACGTCGTGCTGGCCGGCATCGTCGGCTCCGGTAAGTCCTCGCTCGCCAAGTCCCTCTATACCCGCTCTCTGCCGTTCGGCCGCCGCGTCTACGTCCCCGGCGACCCCAAGGGTGAGCACACCGCCGTCGCCGAGGCAGTCGGAGGGCGGGCGATCGTCCTCGGCCACGGCCTGTCCAACCGGCTCAACCCGCTCGATGAGGGCCACCGGCCCTCCACCGTGTCGGATGCGGAGTGGGCGATACAGGTCGCCTCCCGCCGCCGCGACCTGATCGGTGCCCTCGCAGAGACGGTGCTGGATCGGGTGTTGTCGCCGTTGGAGCACACCGCGATCGACCTCGCCCTCCGCGACGCCGTGCGGTCGGCGGAGGTGCCGATCCTGCCGATGGTCGTCGACCGCATCCTCACCCCCAACCCCGACGACGACCCCGACGGGCGCCTCGCGGAGGACGGACGGCTGGTCGGCCACGCGCTGCGCCGTCTGGTCGCCGGCGACCTCCAAGGACTCTTCGACGGGCCCTCCACCGTCCGGTTCGATCCGTCGCTGCCGATGGTGTCGCTGGACCTGTCCCGTGTGGCCGAGAACTCGACGCTCATCTCGGTGCTGATGACCTGCTCCTCGGCATGGATGGAGTCGGCGCTGTCGGACCCGAACGGCGGGCAACGCTGGGTGATCTACGACGAGGCCTGGCGACTCATGGCCTACCCGAGTCTGTTGCGCCGCATGGACGCCCAATGGCGGCTCGCCCGCCACTTCGGGATCGCGAACATGCTGATCTTCCACAAGCTCTCCGACCTGGACAATGTCGGCGACCAGGGTTCCGCCATGCGTGCCCTCGCCTCGTCCCTGTTGGCGAACGCGGAGACCCGGATTGTGTATCGGCAGGAGGCCGATCAGCTCGGCTCCACCGCCCTCGCGCTCGGCTTGACCGGCACCGAACAGAAGCTCCTCCCAGGGCTCGGCACGGGGCAGGGACTGTGGCGGATCAAGGACCGCTCCTTCGTCGTCCAGCACCAGCTCCACCCCGCCGAGCTGACCGCGTTCGACACCACCACCCGCATGACCGCGGAAACCCGCAGGTTCAGCAATCCCGACGCTGCTTCGGGAATCGTGAACGATCGGCAGGAATCCTGATGGCCCGCCCCCGTTACAAGCGCACCGGCCCCGAGCCTGAACCCCGAGACGAGCCCGTCCCGGTCTCGCTCCCGCACGTCGTCATGGACATCGCCCCGGACGGGCGGATGACCGTCACCGTCGACGGGACACCCTACGAGCCGGAGCCGTTCGCCCTGGCGTGGCGGCGGGAAGACTTCGCCCGCGTCCTGGACCAGCTCACCGCCCAGCACCGTTCGCCGCTGCGAGTCGAGGTGCATGAGGCGGACGGGACGACGTTCACCGACATCATCACCCCCAGCACACGCCGCCGCCCCCAACCAGAGCCCGCACCGCCCCCGCCACCGTCGCGACAGGTGATGCCGGAGCTCGTCACGCTCCACGGGGAGGGGTTCGTGCCCGGCGAGGACGTGGGAATCGCGATCGTGATCGCGCACGGCGACGCCGCCCCTGACGGCACCATACGCGCCCTCCTCACCGCCGAACAAGCCAACGCAAGCCCGACCCGCGAAATCGTCCTGCTCGGCCGCATCTCGGGAACCCTCACCATCGGACACCCCGAATGAGCACCCCACGCCCCGCCGGGTCACTCGGTGACGAGCTCAGCAACCTCGGCATCGGCATCCTCATCGCAGCCGCGCTGATGGCCGGCATCCTGCGCGCGGCCGGATCGGTCGCCGCCTGGATCACCGGCACCGCCCAGCCCGCAGGCGGCATCGAGGCGGGCCTGGGGGTACTGCTGAACCCCGCAGACCCGGCAGCCGCGCTCGACGCAGAAGGGCTGCACGTCGTGGCGTACTGGATCACCGCGGGCCTGCTGATCCTTGCTGCCGGGGCGGGCGGCTGGTGGGGGTGGCGGCTCTTCCGCGAGCACGGCCGCCAGGTGAAGGCCGACCCGTACCGCATTGCCGGGATCGCCACCAAGGGTGAGGTCGCCCGGGCCGCCTCCGAACCCGCACTGCTACGCCGCGCCGGACACCTGCGCCCGTCCCTCGACAAGCCCGCACCGCAGGATGTCGGATACCGCATCGGCGCCTCCCGCGGGCGCGGGGGGCTTGACCCCTGATCTTGGACACGCTGATTCCAGCACGATGCTGGGGAAGCGAGAATCTGAGGGATGGCAAGGAAGAACTACACGGACGAGTTCCGGCAGCGTGCGGTGGATTTGTACGAGTCCACGCCGGGCGCGACGCTGAAAGCGATCGCGGCCGATTTGGGGATCTCCCGTGGTGCGTTGAAGGAATGGGTCGACAAGCTCGGATCCGGGACCGCTGCGGCCGGTTCGGTGTCGCCGCCGGTGTCGGTGCGGTCGGAGTCGCAGGCGGCGAGGATCATCCGGTTGGAAGCCGAGTTAGCGGTCTCGAGAGCGGAGCAGGTCAAGCTCGAGACGGAGCGGGACATCCTCCGTCAGGCGGCGAAGTATTTCGCTGCGGAGACGAACTGGTGAACCGCTTCCAGTTCGTCGAGGACCACAAGGACGCCTACGGCGTGAAGCGGTTGTGTGAGGTCATCGAGATCGCCCGGTCCTCGTTCTACGCGTGGCTGGCCGCAGCCCCGGGACGGGCCGCGCGAGCCGCGGACGACGCCCGGTTGGCGGCACGGATCCGGGTGCTGCAGGACCCCGCGCAGGGTGGTGACCGCGCCTACGGGGCACCGAGGATCACTGCCGACCTCAACGACGGCGTCCCCGCCGCCGGGCGGGTGAATCATAAGCGGGTCGCTCGGGTGATGCGGGAACACGCGCTCGCGGGGATCCGACTGCGCCGCCGGGTGAAGACCACGATCCCGGACCAGTCCGGACGGAAGTTCCCCGACCTGGTCGGGCGGGACTTCAGCACCGGGGAGCCGAACCGCAGGTATGTCGGCGATATCACCTACCTCCCCATCGCGGACGGCAGCAACCTGTATCTGGCGACCTGCATCGACCTCGGGTCGCGCAAGCTCGCCGGCTGGCAGGTCGCCGACCACATGCGCACCGAACTCGTCGAAGGCGCTCTCCGCGGCGCGCACCGCGACCGCGGATCGCTGGCCGGCGCAGTGTTCCACAGCGACCACGGCTCGGTCTACGCGTCGAAAGCCTACGCAGCACTCTGCGAGCAGCTCAAGGTGACCCAGTCCATGGGCGCGGTGGGCACGAGCGCCGACAACTCGCTGGCCGAGAGCTTCAACGCCGCGCTCAAACGCGAGCTCCTCCAAGGCGCGTCGGCGTTCCCCGATCAAGCCACCGCCTACCGGGCCGTGTTCCGGTGGACGAACCGATACAACACGCGCCGACGCCACTCCGCGATCGGCCAGATCACCCCGAACAGCTACGAGAACACCTACGCGGCCGCGAGATCAGCTACCCTCACGGAAGCGGCATAACCGAAATGACACCGTGTCCACGATCCGGGGTCAAGGCCCCGGCGTGTGGGCGTCGGTCGAAGACTCGATCCTGCTGCTCGGCCCGCCCCGATCCGGGAAAGGCGCAGGGATCGTCATCAACATGATCCTCGACGCGCCCGGCGCGGTCGTCACCACGAGCACCCGGCCCGACAACCTCACCGCCACCCTCCGCGCCCGCAAGAAGACCGGCCCGGTCGCAGTGTTCGACCCCCAGCACCTCGCCGAAGGCGTACCCGCCGGACTCAGATGGTCACCCATCCGAGGGTGCGAAGACCCTTTGACCGCGATGATCCGCGCCACCGGGCTCGCCGCCGGCACCGGGCTGTCCGCCGGAGGCGTCGAAGGCGGCGGGTTCTGGGAAGGCAAGACCCGCACCGCACTCCAAGCCCTCCTCCACGCCGCCGCCCTCGACCACCGGCCACCCTCAGAGTTGTTCCGCTGGACCCTAGACCCCTCCGCCGCCGCAGACGCGGTCGCGATCCTCGCCGCGAACCCGCACGCGGCCGTGGGCTGGGCGGAGTCGTTGCAGGCGATGATCGACTCCGACCCCCGCACCCGCGACTCCGTCTGGCAAGGCGTCTCCCTCGCCCTGGCCGCTCTCGCAGACCCGCGCGTGCTCGACGCCGTATCGCCGCGGGAAGGCGAGGACTTCGACCCCGAAGCGTTTCTCCGCGCCAAGGGCACCCTCTACCTGCTCGCCACCGGCGCCGGAGCTAACAACAGCGCAGCGCTGGTGGCGGCGTTCGTGGAAGACCTCGTGGAAGCCGCCCGCCGCATCGCCGCGACCAGCCCTGGCGCCCGCCTCGACCCGCCTCTGCTGCTCGCCCTAGACGAGGTCGGCAACCTCGCCCCGCTGCCGTCGTTGCCGACGCTCATGGCCGAAGGCGGCGGCACCGGGATCACGACCATGCCCGTGCTCCAGTCGCTCGCGCAGGCGCGGGAGAAGTGGTCGGAGAACGCCGCCGGCGCGATCTGGGACGCGAGCATCGTGAAGATCATCCTCGGCGGGGCATCGAACTCCAAGGACTTGCACGATCTGACCACGCTCATCGGGGAACGCGACGAGGTGACCGACTCCACCACGATCGGCGACCACGGCTCCCGCTCCGCGCAACGCTCCATCCGCCGCGTGCCGATCATGCCGCCCGACACCATCCGCACCCTCCCGTTCGGCACCGCACTTGTCCTGCTGCGCGCAGCACCGCCCATCGTCACCCGCACCCGGATGTGGACCGACCGGCCCGACGCTATGACGCTGCGCGCCGACCGAGCCGACATCGAGGTGCTGCTGCAACGCCGCCCGCTGGGGAGCTCTGACGCACCTGCCTGACAAGAGCGGTTCTGTCATGGGGCCGCCGATGCCAGGAAGGGACGGTCGTCATGGCGATCCACACGCAGGAGTCGTTCACAGGCTTCATCGCCTCGGACCCGCAGCTCAGCCACACCGGCAAGGGCGAGGCGAGGTTCTACGCCCGCGTCGGGCAGGAGCACTACCGCAAGGAGCCGGACGGGTCGTTCACGGAGCTGGACACCACCTTCCACGACCTCGTGGCCTATCGAGCAACGGCTGAGCGGGCGCACGAGCGGTTCGCGAAGGGCGACAGCTTCGTCGCCGAGGGCTACACGCACCCGTACGAGTACGAACGGGACGGGCAGACGGTACAGGGTGAGGAGTTCGTCGCCAAGAAGATCGGCCACGACCTCGCCCGCACCAGCTACGAAGTCGACCGCAGCCAGCGCAACACCCGCACCGCGGAGCAGGAGGCTCCGGCAGCAGCGGCAAGCAGAGAGGCCGTCCGAAACGATGATCCGCGTCGTATCCGCGAATCTGCCGCGCCGGGGCCCGGGCTGTGACCGAGGAGACGATGATGGCCGTGGTCAATGACATCCCCGAGCAAGAGGAGCCAGAGCCCGCTCCCCTGGACGA
This sequence comes from Microbacterium laevaniformans, assembly GCF_016907555.1. Taxonomy (NCBI): domain Bacteria; kingdom Bacillati; phylum Actinomycetota; class Actinomycetes; order Micrococcales; family Microbacteriaceae; genus Microbacterium; species Microbacterium laevaniformans. The sequence continues at coordinate 864,513 of NZ_JAFBCE010000001.1, read as the reverse complement.
CGACACCGACGACACCGAGGCACCGGAGGAGGACGTCGGCGTACTCGCGGAGCCGCCGCATCCGGTGAACTGGAACCTCCTCACTGCCGAGGAGGCCGCCGGCGAGTGGGCCGAGCTCGACAAGTGGGTGACCTGGCTGCGCCACACCTACGGGCTCCCCGCGTCGGTGGTCCCGCCGTTCTGGCACCGCCACCCGGAGCTGGTGTGGGAGCTGTCCGCCCTGCACCTGCACTGGCTATGCGCGTACGACCCGGAGGAGAACGGGTCAGCACCGAACGGCTGGCACCGCGACTTCGCCGACGCCCGACAGCGCCTGCGCGACTGGGTGGCCGCCTGCGGCACCCGTCTGGACCGCGACCGCGCCACCCGGCAGACCGCATGGCCCGGCGAGACGCCCATCGAGGCGATCGAGGACGTCGTGATCCCTAATCGGGCGTCGGACTTCCGGGCGTTCGTCAAGGCCGATGTCGCCCGACGCCAGGCCGCCGAGGACGCCTTCTACGCCAGCCTCGGCGCAGCCCCGGAAACCGGCGAGGTGCCCGACGATGACGAGCCCACTCAGTGACCGCGGCAGCGGCAACGTCGAGCCGCTGTGGTGCCCCAGGGAGGCGTCGGAGTTCCTGACCGTCTCCCAGGCCACCCTCTCCCGGTGGCGACGGGAGAAGGTCGGCCCTCCGTTCGTCCAGGTCGGCGGTGTCTACCGCTACACCCCGGCGACCGTCCGGGCCTGGGTCAGCGAGCAGGAGACCGCGCATGGCTGACCCTCGCAACCACAGGATGCCGCCGGTCGGCGTCAAGCTCACCACCGATGTCGAGCGGCGCACCGAGGGCTTCCGCGCCCGCGTGCGCTGGACCGACCCCTCGACCAAGAAGCGCGTCGGCCGAGTCTCACACGTGCGCACTGCGGAGGAGGTCGAGGAGTTCTTCGAGCAGATGCGCGCCGCGACCGAGACGGGCAACGACACCACCGTCACCCTCGCCGCCTACGCAGCGTCGATCGGTGACAGGTGGCAGCGGGGCCTCGATCCCACGTCCACGGCTGAGCTCTATGACACCGGGCTTCGGCTCCGCGTGCTGCCCGCGCTCGGGCACATCCGGGTCGCGAAGATCACCGCCGGGATGATCGACCGCACCATCGACGGTTGGGAGGCTGAGCACTCCGCCTCGACTATCAAGAACTCCATCGCCCCGCTCGTCCGCGTCTTGGACGAGGCCGTCCGTGACGACATCATCTCGATCAACCCCGCCAAGCATCGCGCCCGCCGGAACCTCGGCAAGCACGTCACACACACCACCGGAGCGCTCCGCCAGTACGCCCTCCCGGACCTTCCCACGTTGCAGAGGCTCGCCACCGCGTGTGGGAAGGTGCACCAGTCGTATTCCGATCACGTCATGCTCGCCGCCCTTCTGGCTGCCCGCGGCTCTGAGGTCGCAGGGCTGCGAGCCGGGGACGTGGACTGGGGCAACCGCATCGTCTGGATCAGACGACAGCACTATCCCGGCAAAGGCGGCCTCGTCATCAAGCAGACCAAAGGCCGCAGAGACCGCCCCGTGCCGATGCTCGACGCGCTCGAACCCACCCTCGAACGTCTCACCGAAGGCAAGGCGCCCGACGATCCGCTCCTGCGCGGGCCGCGCGGTGGCGTCCTCACCACCGCCACCGTCCGCGACGCGACGCACTGGGACGACCTCGTGGCGAAGCTCGGGTTCGACAACCTCACCCGGCACGGGCTGCGCCACACCGGAGCGACCTGGATGGCCGACGCCGGAATAGCCCTGCACGTGCTCCAAGAGATCCTCGGGCACCAGTCGATCGAGACCACCAAGGGCTACCTGCACCCCGACCATCGACACCTCGCCGAAGCCGCCAGACAGGCCAACCAGTTCCTCTCCGCAGCCCCCACCAGAAGGGACACCACCCGCCGCGACGGACCCCGCCTGTGACCGCCCGTGAACCCACGCTCCGACCCTCCAAGAGAGGGCCGGAGCACCGTCCTGCCCGGATTCTGGTCCACTCCACGGGCACCTTCTGGTGCACTTCGCGGGCGAGAACGCCGAACAGGATTGGTCCACTTCGGCGGCGGCCGGATCGAGCAGCCCGAGCGAGTGGACCAGCCAGTGACCACTCCCAGAAACGACGAAGCCCTGGTGAAAGTTGCCTCTCACCAGGGCTTTTTGTCGGGATGACAGGATTTGAACCTGCGACCCCTTGACCCCCAGTCAAGTGCGCTACCAAGCTGCGCCACATCCCGTTGTTTAGTTTTCGTGCTGCCCCGCCGCTCCAACTCACCTGACCCCCAGTCAAGTGCGCTACCAAGCTGCGCCACATCCCGGTCTGCTGTCCACTCGCGGACAACTCCCCTATCCTACCGGTTTCGTGGAGCACTCGCGAACGCGTGTCGCAAGTCAGGAGTACGGTCTGCTCATGAGCCAGATCGAGATCCTCCCGGCATCCGTCGATCGCTTCGCCGACGCGGAGCACGCTCTCACCGGCGGAGGCGACGGCGCCTCGTGCTGGTGCCAGTGGTGGATGCTGCGCAACAAGGACTTCCAAGCCGCCACGACCGACGAGCGTCGCGAACTGCTGCGGGGCGACCTCGCCACTTCCCCGGCCTCCGCGCTCATCGCGTACCTCGACGGCGTCGCCGCCGGGTGGGTCAAGGTGTCACCACGACCGGATCAGCCGCGTCTGGCCGCCACGCGCGCTTTCCAGCAATCGCCAGAGCCGTTCGACGACGAGTCCGTCTGGGCGATCACGTGCTTCGTGGTCCGGAAGGAGTTCCGTGGGCAGGGTCTGGCGGGGCGCCTGCTCGACGCCGCCGTCGACCACGCGCGTACGCACGGCGCACGGGTCGTCGAGGGCTATCCCGTCGACACCAGCGCCGGCAAGACCTCCTCGAACGATCTCTATCACGGCGCGCTCTCGAGCTTCGTCGACGCGGGCTTCGTCGAGGTGGCCAGACCCGGCCCCACACGACCGATCGTCTCGCTCACGGTGGCGTGACTGGACACGAGATCGACACGGCAGAATCGAGGGATGAGCGAGCCGTCCGTCCGCATCGACAGCTGGCTGTGGGCCGTGCGCGTTTACAAGACCCGTTCCGCCGCAACCACGGCATGCCGCGCCGGCCACGTGCGCATCGGCGGAGAGAAGGCGAAAGCCTCACAACCCGTGCGCATCGGCGATGAGATCCGCGTACGCATCGCCGGCTTCGACCGGATGCTGGTCGTGCGACAACTGCTGACGAAACGTGTGGGAGCGCCGATCGCCGCCCTCGCCGCCGAAGACCGCACGCCGCCACGCGAGCGCGTGGCGCTGCTCGCCGTCCGCGACCGCGGCGCAGGAAGGCCCACCAAACGCGAGCGCCGCGACATCGATCGGCTGCGCGGACGCGACGCTGTCACCGGCTACGCGACCGACGACGACTGACCGCCCGGCGACCTCAGTCGAGGTCGAGCCACGACGGCCCGTGCGCCGCCGCACCGAGCGCGCCCACGCGCGCCCGCAGTTCCCGATCGCTCGTTACCACGACCACACGCCGCCCCGCAGCAGTGAGCGCGGCCACTTCCGCGACGATCGCGTCGTCACCCTCAGCGTCGGCGCGCACGACAGCGACGCCCGGAACCTCCTCGACCGCTCGCGCCTGCCCCTCGACCACGACACGCAGCTCGGGGAACCACACGTCCGCGACAAGCCCCAGCCGCCCGGCATCCATTCCCTGCACCGACAGTGCGCGCAGCCGTTCCAGCAGCCGCGCGGTCGCGCCGGCCCGATCCTTCCACCAGCCGTCCGGCACCGATCCGACCACGTTCGCCGCGTCGACCACCACAGCGGGCCGCACCTTCAGCAGCGACCGCAACAGCGGCCATGACGCGGCGAACCCCGGATGCAGCGGGTAGGAGTCGACGGCATCCACGGGCACCCACGCCAGCTCACGGCTCTCCGGATCGCTGATCACCGGCTCGAACGGCACGACGACATCCGCGACGACCGTGGCGTAACTCCACACGCCCACGTCGTAGACACTGATCAGGCGCGGCTGCACGGCGGATGCCGGCACTCCCGCCTCTTCCGCCGACTCGCGCAACGCCCCCTCGCACGCGGACTCGTCCTGATGGCGCGCACCACCCGGCAACCCCCACGTGTCGCCGAAGTGGCTCCAGGCCACGCGGTGCTGCAAGAGCACGCCGCGCTGCGGATCGACGGCGAGCAGACCCGCCGCGCCGAAACGACCCCAGTAGCGCGTCCCGTCATCGGTCACCACCCACGTGTCACCGGGATCGCGCGGCCCATCGGGGCGGCGCGGCTCACCGGGGGCGGGAGGCACGATCGTCATCCGCCCAGCCTGTCACACCCCGGCGCCAGCGACCGCCGTACGGCGAAGTTTTGCACGGCGCATGACTCCGCGACACGCCCACATCTGGACGCGACAGCGACTCACACCCCCACATATTGTGGTCAGACCAAGCTCGCCTCCCTAGATATCGAAGGCAGGATCATCATGACCTCCCCCCGTTCCGTCTCCGTCGCCGAGACCATCGACGAGTACCTCGCCCGCGCCGACTGGCGGGTCAACGCGAACGCGAACCAGGGGTACTCGCTGGGCGGCATGATCCTGAACGCGGCGGGAAAGCTCATCGCCAACTACTGGCTCGACGAGGTCTACGCACCCGAGGCGGGCACCGCACACCGCGAGGGCGACCTCCACATCCACGACCTCGACGTCTTCGCCGGCTACTGCGCCGGGTGGTCGCTGAGGATGGTGCTCGAACAGGGCTTCAACGGCGTGCCCGGCAAGATCGCCTCGGCACCTCCCCGCCACTTCTCCAGCGCCCTCGGCCAACTGGTCAACTTCCTCGGGACGCTCCAGAACGAGTGGGCCGGTGCGCAGGCGTTCAGCTCGTTCGACACGTATCTGGCCCCCTACGTGCGCATCGACGACCTGAGCTACGACGACGTGCGCCAGGCGATGCAGGAGTTCATCTTCAACCTCAACGTGCCGTCCCGCTGGGGCACGCAGACACCGTTCACCAACCTGACCTTCGACTGGGTCTGCCCCGACGACCTCGCCGATCAGCATCCCCTCGTCGGCGGCCGGGTGCAGGCGTTCGCCTACGGCGACCTGGCCGCAGAGATGGCCGTCATCAACCGCGCCTTCATCGACGTGATGACCGAGGGCGACCAAGACGGCCGCGCCTTCACGTTCCCCATCCCGACCTACAACATCACGAAGGACTTCGACTGGCACGGCCCCAACACCGACGCCCTCTTCGCGATGACCGCCAAGTACGGCCTGCCCTACTTCCAGAACTTCGTGACCTCCGACCTCGACCCGCACATGATCCGCTCGATGTGCTGCCGGTTGCAACTCGACCTCACCGAGCTGCTCAAACGCGGCAACGGTCTGTTTGGCTCCGCCGAGCAGACCGGATCGATCGGCGTCGTGACCATCAACTGCGCACGCCTCGGGTTCGTGCACTCCGGCGACGAGGATGCCGCCATCGCCCGCCTCGACGAGCTGCTCGAGATCGCGCGCGACAGCCTCGTCGCCAAGCGCGCCGTCATCGCCCGCCACCTCGACGGCGGCCTCTTCCCCTACACGCAGCGCTACCTCGGCACGCTCGACAACCACTTCTCCACGATCGGCGTCAACGGCCTCAACGAGTACGTCCGCAACTTCACGCGCGATGCCGACGACATCACCACCGCACGCGGCATGAGCCTGGCCACGCGCCTGCTCGACCACGTCCGCGCGCGCATGGTCGAGTTCCAGGAGCAGACCGGGCACATGTTCAACCTCGAGGCCACGCCCGCCGAAGGAACGACCTACCGGTTCGCGAAGGAAGACATCGCGCGCCTTCCCGGCATCCGCCATGCGGGCACCGCCGACAACCCCTACTACACGAACTCCTCGCAGCTGCCCGTCGGCTACACCAGCGACCCGTTCCTCGCGATGCAGATGCAAGAGGCGCTGCAGGCGAAATACACCGGCGGGACGGTGCTGCACCTCTACATGGGAGAAGCGATGCCGTCGGCCGAGGCCTGCCGCGACCTCGTCCGCCGGTCGCTGTCGCGCTTCCGACTGCCGTACATCACGGTGACGCCCACCTTCTCGATCTGTCCCCGTCACGGCTACCGGTCCGGCCACCACGAGCAGTGCCCCGACTGCGGAGCCGCGTGCGAGGTGTGGACGCGCGTGATGGGTTACTTCCGGCCGATCGCCAGCTTCAACATCGGGAAGAAGGGCGAAGCTGAGGAGCGGGAATACTTCTCCGCTGCCCTTCCCGCCGAGGAGGCGACATGGTCCGCACCGCTGCAGCCTGTGAACTGAACATCGCGGGGGTCACGGCGTTCTCGACCGTGGACTGGCCCGACATGATGACCGCGACGGTCTTCCTGCAGGGCTGCCCGTGGAACTGCTTCTATTGCCACAACCCGGCGCTCATCGATCCGCGGGCGGAGGGCGCCGTCACGTGGGCTGACGTCACCGACCTGCTCTGCGAACGGATGGGACTGCTCGACGGCGTCGTCTTCTCCGGCGGCGAGCCCACCCTGCAGCACGCGCTGGTTCCGGCGATGCAGATGGTGCGCACGCTCGGCTTCAGGGTGGGCCTGCACACCGCGGGCGCCTACCCGGGGCTGCTGGCTCGTGCGCTGCCCTACGTCGATTGGGTGGGACTGGACATCAAAGCCGTGCCCGACGACTACGCCACCGTCACCGGCCGCGCCCCCAGCGGCGGACACGCCTGGCGCTCGCTCGAACTCGTGCTCGGCAACCGGCTGCTGCGCGCCGGATCGGATCACCCGCTCGACTACGAGGTGCGCACCACCGTGCACCCGGCGGCGATCGACGACGCGGGACTCCGCGAACTCGGATGCCGTCTCGCCGACGCGGGCGTCGACACGTGGGCCGTGCAGCGGTTCCGCGAGACGGGAGCGCGACAGCCGCTGCCCCGCGTGAGCACGACGGATGCCGAGGCTGCTCCCCTGCGCTTGGACGACCTGCCGGTGGAGCGGTTCCGCTCGCTGGTCATCCGCTGACGCCCGCGCGTTTCGACTCGCGGCTGCGCCGCTCGCTCAACGACCGGGACCGGGGCGAGCGCGCGTGGCGCCGTCGCGCTGGCCACTGCCCGAACTACAAGCCCTCCGCCCGGCCGCCCACCCACCCGAACTGCAAGGGATGCGGGGCGACACGCCGCGGCATCCGCGCACCACACCGCATGTCGGCGCTGAGGCCTTGCAGTTCGGGTGACACCGGCCGGCGCCATTCGCGGCTCATCGCAATCGAGGGTGTAGGAGTGGTCTGAAGCCGCCGGCTTCGAGCAGCGACCGCGCGATGTAGTGAGTCAGGTTGCGGAAGCCCAGGGCCGATCCGCGGAGGTGTTCGAGGCGCCCGTTGATTGCCTCGGTGGGTCCGTTCGAGGTGCCGGGGCGGTCGAAGAACGCGAGCACGTCGGCTGCGCGCTGCTTCAAGGTCCGCCCGAGTCGGCGGATCTCGGTGAGAGCGGCGGGGACGCCGCTGCTGACGGCGTCGATCACTGCGCGCATCATCTCCTTGGCCTTGTTCTTGTCGGGTTCGCGGTAGGCCGCGACGATGCGCTGGTAGATGCCCCAGGTCGCTTCGACCTCGATGTGCTCCTCGGCGGCGAACACCGCGTCGAGGCGTGCGGTCTGCTTCTCGGTGAGCAAGCTCGCGCCGGTGTGAAGGGTGCGGCGGACACCGTAGAGCGGGTCACCGGCGTGGCCGCGGTGGCCGAGGTTGTCCTGCTGAACACGCTGCCGGGTGCGGTCCAGGGCGTCGCCGGCGAGGCGGACGACGTGGAACGGGTCCATGACGGGGACGGCGTCGGGGAGTTCCTCGGCCGCGGCGGTCTTGAACCCGCTGAACCCATCCATCGCGACCACCTCGATCGCCTTCGACCAGTCCGCGGGCCGGGCGGCGAGCCACTGCTTGAACACCTGCTTCGACCGCCCCTCGACCATGTCCAGCAGCCGGGCCGGGCCGCTCTTCTCGCGGACCGGGGTGAGGTCGATGATCACGGTCACGTACTTGTCGCCGAACCGTGTGTGGCGCCAGACGTGCTCGTCGACACCGATCGTGGTCACCCCATCGAACCGCGTGGGGTCGTCGATCAGCCGTCGCTTGCCTTCGGCGAGGATCGCGGTGTTCGCGGTGTGCCACGACACCCCGAGTCCTGCTGCGGCGCGGGAGACGGTGAGGTGGTCGACCACGATCGTGGTGAGTGCCCACCCGATCCCGCCGCGCGAGATCTTCGCCCGTGGCGCCGCCGCTTTCGTCGTGTCCTGCCGCCAGGTGCGCCGGCAGTGCGCGCACCGGTAGCGGCGCACCCGGATCAGCAGCGTCGTCGGCCGGTGCCCGAACGGCTCATGCGCGAGCGGCCGCGTGACCGTGTCACGCGCCACGCCCTCCGCACCGCACTTCCGGCACCACGGGTCATCATTGATGACACGGCACTCAAGCACTGCCCGGTCTGGCTCGAGCAGCTGTCCAACAGCCTCGAGGCCGAGCTCGTCGAGGCGGCAGAACGTGGTCAGGTCAGGGGTCGCGAACGTAGGGTGGTGCACGTCGAGGTCTTTCGGATGGGCAGCGTAGGAACTTCCATCCTGGAAGACCTCGACGCCTATCCGCGAACCACCAGCCGGCCCACGACTACACCCTCATCTGCGAAGAGCCCCATTCGCTCGACGACCGGGACGAAGCACCTGGCGTGACCAACCCCCCGCGAGCCGACAGACCAGCCGGCTCGGCCGAGCCCGCTCGGCGCGCGGCCCGGCCGGCCACCCACCCACCCGAACTGCAAGGGATGCGGGGCGACACGCCGCTGCATCCGCGCATCACACCGCGTGTCGGCGCAGAGGCCTTGCAGTTCGGTCAGCGGCGCGCCGCCGCCACAGCCCGCGCCGGCACCACAGACGGCCCGCCACGGCGACAGCGGGACTCAACGCTGGCGACGCTCGCGCACCCGCATGTTGACGACGATCGGCGTACCTTCGAAGCCGAAGATCTCGCGCAGGCGCCGCTGGATGAACCGACGGTAACCCGGGTCGAGGAATCCGGTCGTGAACAGCACGAAGGTCGGCGGACGGGTGCCCGCCTGCGTGCCGAACAGGATGCGCGGCTGCTTGCCTCCGCGCAGCGGATGCGGGTGCTCCGCGATGAGCTCGGCGAGGAACGCGTTGAACTTTCCGGTCGGAATGCGCTGATCCCACGACTCCAGCGCCGTCTCCAGCGCCGGGACGAGCTTGTCGAGGTGACGACCGGTGCGCGCGGAGATGTTCACGCGCGGAGCCCACGCGACGTGTGCGAGGTCCTGCTCGATCTCGCGCTCGAGGTAGCGGCGCCGGTCGGAGTTCTCCATGTCGTCGTCGTTCAGGCGGTCCCACTTGTTGAAGGCGAGCACGAGCGCACGGCCCGACTCGAGCACCAGGTCGATGATGTTGAGGTCCTGCACGCTGATCGACTGCGAGACGTCGAGCACGACGACGGCCACTTCGGCCTTCTCGAGCGCGGCGGAGGTGCGAAGCGACGCGTAGAAGTCGGCGCCCTGCTGCAGGTGCACACGGCGGCGGATGCCGGCGGTGTCGACGAAGCGCCACAGCTTGCCGCCGAGCTCGACGATCTCGTCCACCGGGTCGCGGGTGGTGCCGGCGAGCTCGTTGACGACGACGCGCTCCTCACCGGCGGCCTTGTTCAGCAGCGAGGACTTGCCGACGTTCGGGCGGCCGAGGATCGCGACGCGACGCGGGCCGCCGAGCTCGCCCTTGGCGACGGCCGAGACCTCCGGGAGTACCTTCATGACCTCGTCGAGCAGGTCGGCGACCCCGCGACCGTGAATGGCCGACACGGGGTGCGGCTCGCCCAGGCCCAGGTTCCACAGCGCCGCAGCCTCGGGCTCCTGGCGGGCGTCGTCGATCTTGTTGGCGACGAGGAAGACGGGCTTCTTGGTCGTGCGCAGCAGCTTCACGACGGCCTCGTCGGTCGCGGTGGCGCCGACCATGGCGTCGACGACGAACAGCACGACGTCGCAGAGGTCGATGGCGACCTCTGCCTGCGCGGCGACGGAGCGATCGATGCCGCGGGCGTCGGGCTCCCACCCGCCGGTGTCGACGAGCGAGAAACGGCGGTCCATCCACTCGGCCTTGTAGGTGACGCGGTCTCGCGTCACGCCCGGGGTGTCTTCGACGACCGCTTCGCGGCGGCCGAGGATGCGGTTCACGAGCGCCGACTTGCCGACGTTCGGCCGTCCGACGATCGCGACGACCGGCAGCGCGGGCAGCATCTCGACGACCTCGCCGCCGGCGGTGAAGCCCGCGAGCAGGTCGTCGTCCTCATCGTCCAGGTCGTAGTCGGCGAGCGAGGCGCGCAGCGCCGCCGCCCGCTGTTCCGCGAGTTCCTCGTCGAGGTTCGCGAGCTTCTCCTCGATCTGGTCGGGACCGGCCTCGTACTCGTCTTCAGCGGCCATCGTGGTTCTCCTGTGGGGTGGGGTCAGTCGCAGAGATCACGTCGAGGACGGCCTCCACGGTCTGAGCGAAATCAAGTTCGGTCGAATCGACGACCGTGACGCCGTCGGCGGCGGTGAGGAAGTCGACGACGGTGCTGTCGGCGGCATCCCGGCGGTGAAGTGCCGCGGCGACGGCATCGGCATCCTCGCCGGACAGCTCGGCGCTGCGCCGGGCGGCGCGCACCTCGGGTGCGGCGGTGAGGAGGATCCGCACCGGCGCGTCGGGGGCGACAACGGTGGTGATGTCGCGGCCTTCCACGACGACCCCGGGCCGGCCCGAGTTGCGGACGAGCCGGCGGAACAGCTCGTTGACCTGCGCACGCACGGCGGGAACGCGGGCGACGCCGCTGACGGCGGCGGTCACCCGCGGCTCGCGGATCGCGGCGGTGACGTCGGTCTCCCCCACCCGCACCCAGTAGTCGTCGGGGTCGAGCGAGATGGCGTAGGGGAAGTCGGATGCCGCGGCCACCACGACCGCCTCGTCCGCCGTGTCGGACGCGGCACCGGCGCCCCGCGCCAGCACGTGCCATGCGAGGGCTCGGTAGGCGGCGCCGGTGTCGAGGTAGCCGTAGCCGAGGGCGCGCGCCACCTGCTTGGACACGCTGGACTTGCCCGAGCCCGCGGGCCCGTCGATGGCGATCGTGACGGTCATGAGGGCAGGCTCGCGATCTTCCAGCCGCGCGCCGTCAGGCCGTCCTCGGCGTGACGGAGGATCGTCGGGTCGACACTGATCTCGGCCAGACCGAACTGCGCACCGGGCGAATGCTCCAGGCGCAGGTCTTCGACGTTGACCCCCAGCTCCCCGAGCTCGCCGAACAGGCGGCCCAGCTGACCCGGCGTGTCGTCGACCATGACGACGAGGCTCTCGTACCGGCGGTTCTGCCCGTGCTTGCCGGGCAGGCGCTCCACACCGTCGTTGCCGCGGCGGATGGTGTCGGCGACGGCGCGGCGCGCGCCGGGGGCCTCGGGGGCGCGCAGGGCGTCCGCGACGGCACGCAGGTCGTCGGAGAGAGCGTCGAGCACGTCGACGACGGGGGCGGAGTTCGCACCGAGAATCTGCACCCACAGCTCCGGCGCGGAGGCCGCGATACGGGTCGTGTCGCGCACGCCCTGTCCGGCCAGCCGCAGCGAGCCGTCGGGCGCGTCGACGAACCGGCCCGCGAGCAGCGACGCCACCAGCTGCGGCACGTGCGACACGAGCGCGACCGCGCGGTCGTGCTCGTCGGGCGTCATCTCGATGGGCGTCGCGCCGAGGTCGAGCGCGAGCCCTTCGACGAGTGCGAGATCGGATGCCGGGGTCTCCTCGTCGCGGCACACGACCCAGGGGCGGCCCACGAAGATGTCGGCGCGCGCCGAGATGGCCCCGCCGCGCTCGCGCCCGGCCATCGGATGCGAGCCGATGTAGTGCGTGAGGTCGACGCCGCGTCGGCGCAGTTCGCGGAGCGGATCGAGCTTCACGCTCGCGACATCGGTGACGACGGCATCCGGGAACGCGGCCAGTTCGCGCTCGACGACGTCGGCGACGACGTCCGGCGGGACGGCGACGACCACGAGCAGCGGGCGGTCACCGTCACGCGCGGCGCGGCCGGCACCGTAGTCGATCGCCAGACGCAACTGGGCGGGCGATGCGTCGGCGAGCGCGACGTCGACGCCGAGCGCGCGCAACGCATGGCCGATGCTGGCACCGAGCAGCCCGGCACCGACGATCCGGACCGTGCCGGAGGTGCGGGCCGCGCGGGTGCGCAGATCGGCAACGGCCTGTTCGGTCACTGTTCTCCGCCTCAGCTGTCCCCGGGCGGCGTGGGCGCCGCCTGGCGCGCCACGGTGAGCAGTGCGCCGCGTTCCACTGTAGTCAACTCGCGGGCCCGCCCCGCCGGGAGGGTTCCCAGGTGGAGCGGCCCGAACTGACGTCGCACGAGGTCGACGACGGGGTGGCCGACGGCCGCCATCATGCGCCGGACGATGCGGTTGCGCCCGGAGTGCAACGTGAGCTCCACCAGAGAGGTGCCGCCGGAGGTGTCGAGCAGGCGCGCCTTGTCGGCGGCGATGGGTCCGTCCTCCAAGTCGACGCCCGCGGTCAGCTGCGCGATCGTCTGGGCGGTCACGCGACCGGTGACCTTCGCGATGTAGACCTTGGTGACGCCGAACGAGGGGTGGGCCAGCACATGGGCGAGCTCGCCGTCGTTGGTCAGCACGAGCAGTCCCGAGGTCTCGGCATCCAGCCGGCCGACGTTGTAGAGCCGCTCGTCCCAGTCCTTCGTGAAACGGCGGAGGTCGGGGCGGCCCTGCTCGTCCTTCATCGACGAGACGACGCCGGTCGGCTTGTTGAGCATGACGTAGCGCTTGGTGGTGTCGAGTTGGATCGCTGTGCCGTCCACATCGACGAGGTCGGATGCCGGGTCGATGCGGCGTCCGAGCTCGGTGACGACCTCTCCGTTCACCCGGATGCGGCCCTCCACGATGTACTGCTCGCAGACCCGACGCGAGGCGACTCCGGCATTGGCGAGCACCTTCTGCAGGCGCACGCCCTCGGCATCCGGTGTGTTCGTCATCGCAGCACCTCCGCATCGAAACCGTCCGAGCCGTCGTCGAGCAGCGGCGAGATGTGCGGCAGCTCGTCGAGGGAGTTGATGCCCAGGTTCACCAGCAGCGCGTCGGTCGTGCCGTAGTTGATCGCCCCGGTCTCGGGGTCGGTGAACAGCTCGGTGATGAGGCCTCGCGCCAGCAGCGTGCGCACCACCGAGTCGACGTTGACGGCGCGGATCGAGGCGACCTGGCTGCGAGTGACGGGCTGCTTGTACGCGATGACGGCGAGCGTCTCCAGCGCCGCCTGCGACAGGCGCGACGGGGCCTGGCCGCCGACGTACTCGGCGATGAGGTCGTCGTGCTCATCGCGCACGTACAGCCGCCAGCCGCCACCCACTTCGCGAAGCTCGAAACCACGGCGAGGGCCGCCCGTCTCGCCGTCGTAGTCGGCGACGAGTCCCTCGACGGCCTGACGCAGGGCCGGCACCGGGGCACCGACGGCGGCGGCGAGAGCGACGAGGCTCTGCGGCTCGTCGACGATCAGCAGGATGGCCTCGATGCGGCGCGCGACGTCAGCGGGCGCCTGTGAGCGCACCGGTGGGGCGGTGTCGCTGTCGGTCTCAGTGGTCATAGTCGGCTCCCAAGGTGGCGAGGTTCTCTTCGGACCACCGCTCGGCGGTCCAGCGCAGGGTCAGCTCGCCGAGCGGCTCGAGCTGCTCGAACGAGAGGGCGGCGTGACGGTAGAGCTCGAGCACCGCGAGGAAGCGCGCGACGACGACGCCGGTCTGCGCGACCCCGGCGACGAGCTCTCGGAAGTTGAGGGTTCCGGCGTCACGCAGCAGCGTCACGACGATCGCGGCCTGCTCGCGGATGGATACGAGCGGCGCGTGCAGGTGGTCGATTCCGACGTGCGGAATCTCCTTGGGGGCGAAGGCGAGCATCGCGAGGGCGGCGAAGTCCTCTTTCGACAGCGTCCAGACGAGCTCGGGAACGGCGCGACGGTACTTCTCGTCGAGGCGCACCGCGCGCACGTGCCGCCGGTCTTCGCGACGCAGGCTCCGTTCGAACCAGGCCGACACCTCCTTGAACGCGCGGTACTGCAGCAGCCGCGCGAACAGCAGGTCGCGCGCTTCGAGCAGGGCGACGGACTCGGCATCCACGAGTTCACCCTGCGGCAGCAGGCCCGCGACCTTCATGTCCAGCAGGGTCGCGGCGACGACGAGGAACTCGGATGCCTGGTCGAGCTCGTCGTCGGATTCGAGGCCCTTCAGGTACGAGATGAACTCGTCGGTGACTTTGCTGAGCGAGATCTCGGTGATGTCCAACTCGTGCGTGCCGAGCAACGTCAGCAGCAGATCGAACGGACCGTCGAAGTTGCCCAGCGAGACCCGGAACCCGGTCGGCTCGCCCTCCGGGGCGGTCGGAGTCTCGGCGGTGATGACCTCGGGGTCCTCAGGCGACGGCGCCACGAGCCACCAGCTCCCGCGCGAGGCGCAGGTAGGCCTGGGCGGCGGCGTGCTCCGGGGCGAACGTGGTGATGGGAACGCCCGACACCGACGCGTCCGGGAACTTCACCGTGCGCCCGATCACCGTCTCCAGGACGTCGTCGCCGAACGCTTCCACGACCCGCTCGAGCACCTCGCGCGAGTGGAGCGTCCGCGGGTCGTACATCGTCGCGAGCACACCGTCCAGCTCGATCGCCGGGTTGAGCCGGTCGCGCACCTTGTCGATCGTCTCGATGAGCAGGGCGACCCCGCGCAGGGCGAAGAACTCGCACTCCAGCGGGATGAGCACACCATGGCTCGCCGTGAGGGCGTTGACCGTGAGCAGTCCCAGCGACGGCTGGCAATCGATGAGGATGACGTCGTACTCCCCCGCGACCTTGCGCAGCACGCGCGCGAGGATCGTCTCGCGGGCGACCTCGTTGACGAGGTGCACCTCCGCCGCCGACAGGTCGATGTTGGCCGGGATGACATCGAGACCCTCGACCGAGGTGTGGACGATCGTCTCGTGCGGATCGCGCTTCGTGTCCAGGAGCAGGTCGTAGATCGTGGGGATGTCGTGGGTCTGGATGCCCAGGCCCGCCGACAGCGCACCCTGGGGGTCGAAGTCGATGGCGAGCACGCGACGCCCGTACTGGGCGAGCGAGGCGGCCAGGTTGATCGTGGTCGTCGTCTTGCCGACGCCGCCCTTCTGGTTGCAGAGGGCGATGATGCGCGCGGGGCCGTGCGCCGACAGCGGCGGCGGGGTCGGGAAGCCCTGGTACGGCCGACCGGTGGGACCGATGGGCACGTCCTCCGAGAGGGCCTTCTTCGTCCCCCGCGTCTTATCCGCCACCGACACTCCTGCTTCCTGATGCCCTTCCCAGGGCCTGGCGGACCTGCGCCGCCGTGTTCCTCGATTCTCGCACAGGGTGGCGGCGGCTCAGCCGAGGCCCCGCAGGGTGTCGACGTCGACGAGCCCGGCGTGAAGCCCTCCACCGGCGATCAGCGACGGGATCGATACGGTCCGGATCTCGTTCTCGACGGCGTCGCGTGCGTGCTGGAGGGATGCCGCGACCTCCGGTGACCCGGTGAGCTCGACGATCCGCGCGATGTCGTCCGCGGTGTAGCCGTCGTCGCTCAGCCACTGCTGCAGACGCAGGGTGGCGTCGGCGGCGCTCGCGCGGTTCATCCACTCCTGGGTCGTGGTGCCGTCGGCCGCCTGCGTCGTGAACAGCTGCTCGAGGATGAACCAGTCACCGGTCTCGGCGGCGGCGTTCGTCGAGCCGGCCGGCGCGCGCTCGGCCTCGAACGCACGGATCGCGGTGAGGTAGGTGGCGATCAGCTGCGAGTTGGCGAACTTGTCGCCGACGCCGGCGCGGATCGGATAGGCGAGGTAGGTCACGTTGTGCGTCTGATCGAAGCCGGCCTCGCGCATGTTGCGGAACAGCTGCGCGCAGTAGTGGCAGCCGGGATCGAGCACCTCCAGCGCCGTGGGACGCCCGGCGGTGTACCCGCCGAGGTAGGTGGCATCGGCGGGGGCGAAGTCCGCGGCATCCCAGGTGCGCAGCCGACCGGGGACCGTCGCGATCGTGTCGCCCACCGACGCGAACTCGCGGCCGAAGGCGCCGAACACGTCGCCCTCTCCGATCGACTCCCAGAACCCGGGCTGGATGGAGTCGATCGAGCACGCCTGCGCGGCGAGTGAGCAGGCCTGCGCGTTCTGCTTGTCGCACGTGCCGTAGACGAGGAGGTTCAGGCCGCTGCGCCCGACGAGATAGAGGCTGACGATGAGGCTCAGCACCATGAGCCAGGCGAGGACCTCGATCGCGATGCTGGCCGGCCGTACGAGGCGGGGCGCGCGCACCGCCAGGGGCGCCAGGAGCGAGTTCTTGACGTCGTCGCGGAAGGTCGTGTCGCACGGGCGCAGCGTCACCCGGCGCCACGCGCACCCCCACGCCTTCCCGAGGAGCTTGCGATATTTCGCCGACACGGCAGAGAGCACGAGCACGACGAAGAACGCGACGATGCAGACCACGTCACAGTCCCTTCATCATCGCGGTCATGACCTCGAGGGTGCGGTCGATGTCCGCGTCGGTGTTGTGGGCGCCCACGCTGAAGCGCACGAGCGGGCCGAGGCCGCGACGCTCCAGAATCCAGTAGTGCGCGCAGAACGCGCCGCTGCGGACGGCAATGCCGCCGCGCGCGAGGAAGGCGGCGAGCCGGTGCCCGTCGACGCGCTCGGGCAGCACCGAGATCACGGGCGACGCGTCACCGATCATCTGCAGGCGCGGGAGCGCGGCGAGCCCCGCGTGCAACCGGGCACCGAGCCGCGCCTCGTGGGCGGCGAGCGTCTCTCCCGCGCCGCTGCGGAAATCGCCGATCCACTCCAGGGCGGCGCCGAAGCCGATGATCTCCGCCCATGCCTGCAGACCCGGTTCGAGCCGGGTGTGCGGATCGGGCAGCAGTGCGAAGTCGTCGGCGGTCACGGCACTCACTTGGCCGCCGCCGACCATGACGGGCTCGAGCGAGAGCAGCAACTCACGGGTGGCGACGACGACGCCGAGCGACGGTCCGTACATCTTGTGTGCCGAGAAGCAGATCGCGTCGGCGTCAAGACCGCGCAGAGACTCCAGGGCGTGACCGGCCGCCTGCGCGGCGTCGACGATCACGATGCCGCCGACGCGGTGCACGCTGGTGATGAGTTCGCGGAGGTCCGGCGTCACCGCACCGATCACGTTGTCCATCGCCGACACGACCACGACCGCGTCGCGCATCGTCTCCGCATCGACGAGCACGCGTGCATCGTCGTCCCGCTCCACGACGACGCGAGGGATGCCGGCACGCCGCGCGGCCGCGATCGTCGAGAGGAACACCGCATTGTGCTCGGTGACGGTGGTGACGATGCGGGCGAAGCGCCCGGGCGCCAGCGCCGACAGGAGCAGGTTGAGTCCGTAGGTGGTGTTCAGCGTGAAGGCGCACGAGTAGCGGCGAGGTGACAGTTCCAGGGCGGCGAGCGTCCGTTCTCGCACCCGTGCCACCTCGGCATCCACCCGCCGCCCCGCGTCATAGCGCACACGCCCGCCGCAGGCGTAGAGGTGCAGGTAGTAGTCCTGGACGGCGTCGATCACCGGCTGGGGTCGCAGCGTCTGGCAGGCGGAGTCGAGGTAGACCTCGTCGCTGTCCAGATAGTCGAAACCCGGACGGCCCGCGGATCTCGCCTCGGCAACGCGGGTGACGGGCGCTTCCTCGGCGCGCCGACCGAAGAGCCCTCGTCGGGTCGGGCGGCGCGCGGCATCCATGCCGCCATTGTGGTCGGAACCCCCCTTCCCGCGGCGGCGCTCCGGCCGTGAAAGATCCGGGCGCCGCCGAGGCTCAGATGAGGCTGCCGATGACGTCCAGCCGCAGCTGGGCCGCCACCGCGATCACGAGGTAGTCCAGCACGACGACCAGAGGCAGCCACGACAGCACCACGGCGCCGATGCGCCGCGCGACGTCCGCGCCGCCCCAGACGCCGTCGGCGAGAGTCCAGCCCAGCACCGTCCAGAACAGCGGGATCGTCACGAGCCAGATCACCATGCACCAGGGGCAGAGCGACCCGTACTCGAAGACGCTGCGGTACGCGAGCACGTGCACGAACACGAACGCGCCCGCGACGAAGATCGCATACACCCGCCAGAACCAGGTGCGCAGCCCCGCGGGGGCGGCCAGTGCCGAGACGCCCGCATAGATGGGCCCGAAGAACAGCATGATGCCGATGATCGCGTTGCTGAATCCCAGCAGGTTGCCCCCCGGTGACAGCAGGTTCGGGCCGCACGTCACGATCGGGCTGATGCTGCAGCTGATGAGCGGCGTCCCGCCCGTCAACTGGCCGATGTACTCGAGGTACAGCAGGAACGCGACGATACCGCCGAGTGCTCCGGCGACGATCCACCAGATCGCCAGGCCCCGCCGCGGACGGTGGAGGCGAGGCGCCGCGGGAGCGGTCGCGAGGGGAGAAGGCGCAGCGGTCATGGCGCCATCGTCTCTCGCCGCGGGTCGCCGTGCGGTCTGGATGCGCCGGATTTATCCCGCCGACATGGCCCGATTGCGGCCGTGGGCGAGTCAGCGCGCCCGCGGGTGCGACGTGAGGTACACGTCACGCAGGGCGTCGACGGTCACGTGCGTGTAGATCTGCGTCGTCGCGACGGAGGCGTGACCGAGCAGCTCCTGTACGACGCGCACATCGGCCCCGCCCTGGAGGAGGTGCGTCGCGAACGAGTGCCGGAAGGTGTGCGGCGACACGTGCGCCTGCAGGCCGGCGCGTTCGGCCGCCGCCTGGATGATCAGCCACGCGCCCTGGCGCGACAGCGGCGCCCCGCGAGCGCCGAGGAACAGGCGCGGGCTCGCGTGCCCGCGACGTGAGAGCTCCGGGCGAGAACGGGCCAGATAGGCGTCGACGGCGGCGCGGGCGTACGAGCCGACCGGGACGATGCGCTCCTTCTGCCCCTTTCCGCGCACGCGCAGCAGTTCGGTGTCGCCCGCGATGTCGTCGACGTCGAGCTGCATCAGCTCCGAGACGCGCGCGCCGGTGGCGTAGAGCAGTTCGAGCAGAGCGCGGTCGCGAAGGCGGATCGCGTCGGTCTCGGTGGCGATGCCGGGCGCGGGGCCGGCGGCATCCAGAAGCGCCGCGATCTGATCGATCGTCAACGCCTTCGGAAGGCGTTGGGGCGTCTTCGGCGGGGTCAGACGATCGCTCGCGTCGGAGACCTCGATCCCCTCCCGCACCAGGAAGCGGTGCAAGCCGCGCACCGACGATTGCAACCGCGCCAGAGACGTCGCCGCCGGCGGCGGATCGGCGGCGGCGCGCTCGGCGGCGAACTGCGCGACGACAGCCGGGGTGATGTCGGATGTGTCCTCGACGCCGGCGGCGGCGAGCCACTCACCATAGCCTTCGAGATCGCGCCGGTACGCCGCGATCGTATGCTCCGAAAGGCCGCGCTCGATCGTGATGTGACGCAGGTACGCGTCGATCGCACGCTCGAGCTTCACCGCATCATCCGCTCCGACGCATGCTCACCGATGCCCGTCACCGCGCGTGGCCGGATCCGTCCTCGCCGATGCTCCGTGACCGCCGCGGCCAGGGTGCGTCGCCCGGAGCCAGCGTCGCCCAGTCCCGCGCGCGGGACGCGTGGGCGGCGAGCGCCCCGACGACCAGTGACGGATTCTGCACGCGGCGCGCGAGCACGGCGTCGACGACCTCGTCCAGCGGCACCCACCGCACCTCGATGTCGGCTTCTTCCGCCTCCCGGGCGAACGTCTCCTCCGCCGCACGCAGATCGCGTGCGAGGTAGATGCGGATGGTCTCGTCGCTGCCGCCGGGCGAGGTCATGAACTCCCCCAGCACGTGCCAGGATGCCGCGACAAGGTCCGCTTCTTCGGCCAGCTCGCGCTGAGCCGCCACGAGCGGCGACTCACCGCCGATGTCGAGCAGCCCCGCCGGGATCTCCCAGTCACGCAGCCGCACCGGGTGGCGGTACTGCTTGATGAGCAGCACCCGATCGTTCTCATCGAGCGCGAACACCGCCACCGCGCCGGAGTGATCCATGTACTCCCGGACGATGGACGCCCCGTTGTAGGCGACCTCGTCGCGACGGATGTTCCACACCCGTCCGACGAACGGCGTCTCGCTGCGGACGACCTCGACCTCGACCGCCTCGTCGGTCAGTGGCGCCGCCGCCGCCGGGTCAGTCACCCTCGACCTCGAAGAGCTCGCTCGAGCGGTGCCGGTCCAGTGCAGCCGCGATGAGCCCGCGGAACAGAGGGTTCGCTTCGGTCGGCCGCGAACGCAGCTCGGGGTGCGCCTGCGTGGCGATGTAGTACGGGTGCACGTCGCGCGGCAGCTCGACGTACTCGACGAGCCCGTGGTCGGGCGACAGACCCGAGAACCACATGCCGGCGTCGGCGATCTGATCGCGGTAACGGTTGTTGACCTCGTAGCGGTGGCGGTGACGCTCGCTGGCGCGCTCGGCGCCGTACACCTCGGCCGCCAGCGACCCCGCGGCCAGTTCGGCCTCGTAGAGCCCGAGCCGCATCGTGCCGCCCATGTCGCCGTGGTCGATGATGTCGACCTGCTCGGCCATCGTCGCGATCACCGGGTGCGTGGTGTCGGGATCGAACTCGCTGGAGGAGGCTCCCTCGATGCCGGCGACGTTGCGCGCGTACTCGATGACCATGCACTGCAGTCCCAGGCAGATGCCGAGGGTCGGGATGCCCTGCTCGCGGGCGAAGCGCAGGGCGCCGAGCTTGCCCTCGATGCCGCGGATGCCGAAGCCACCGGGAACGACGATGCCGTCGAGCGCGCCGAGCGCCTTCTCCGCGCCCTCCGGCGTCTCGCAGAGGTCGGAGGCGATCCACTGGACCTGCACCTTGGTCTCCTGCGCGAAACCACCGGCCTTGAGCGCCTCGGTGACCGACAGGTAGGCGTCGGGCAGGTCGATGTACTTGCCTACGAGACCGATCGTCACCTCGTGCTTGGGGTTGTGCACGGCGTTGAGGACCTTGCTCCAGCGCGTCCAGTCGACCTCGGCCGCCTTGGCGCCGAGACCGAGCGCATCGACGATGTAGCTGTCGAGGCCCTGCTCGTTGAGCATCGTGGGGATGTCGTAGATGGAGGGCACGTCGATCGCGTTGACCACGGCATCCTCGTCCACGTCGCACATCAGCGCGATCTTGCGCTTGTTCGACTCGGTGACGGGGCGGTCGCTGCGCAGCACGAGAGCGTCGGGCTGGATGCCGATCGAACGCAGGGCCGCCACGGAGTGCTGGGTGGGCTTGGTCTTCTGCTCGCCCGACGCGCCCATGAACGGCACGAGCGACACGTGCACGAAGAACACGTTCTTGCGTCCGAGCTCATGGCGGATCTGACGCGCCGACTCGATGAACGGCTGCGACTCGATGTCGCCGACGGTGCCGCCGATCTCGGTGATGATCACGTCGGGCTTGGGCGTCTCGTCGGCCTGCAGGCGCATGCGGCGCTTGATCTCGTCGGTGATGTGCGGGATGACCTGCACCGTGTCGCCGAGGTATTCGCCGCGGCGCTCGCGCGCGATCACCTGGGAGTAGATCTGCCCCGTGGTCACGTTGGCGGCCTGACTCAGCTCGATGTCGAGAAAGCGCTCGTAGTGCCCGATGTCGAGGTCGGTCTCCGCACCGTCGTCGGTGACGAACACCTCGCCGTGCTGGAACGGGTTCATCGTGCCCGGGTCGACGTTCAGGTACGGGTCGAGCTTCTGCATCACCACGCGCAGTCCGCGCGCCGTCAGCAGATTGCCCAGAGACGCGGCGGTCAGACCCTTCCCCAAAGACGAAACGACACCGCCCGTCACGAAGATGTGCTTGGTGGTGTCGCTTGAAGTCTTGCCCGCCGTCTTACCTGCTGAATGAGTGTCCGTCACGGGCTTTCATCCTATCAGTCCGGAGTGGCCGAGGCTCAGAAGCTCCCGGGCGTGCTCGAGTGCGGTCGTCGAATCGGCCAGCCCCGACAGCAGTCGCGCCATCTCGGCCTCACGGTCGGCGCCGGTGAGCGCGCGCACGCTCGAGGCGGTGACCGAGCCGTCGCCGGCTTTGACCACGCTGAGGTGGTTCGAGGCGAAGGCCGCCACCTGGGCGAGATGGGTGACGACGATCACCTGACTCGTCTCCGCGAGGCGTGCCAGGCGGCGCCCCACCTCGATCGCGGCGGCGCCGCCGATCCCGGCATCCACTTCGTCGAACACGAAGGTCGGCACGCCGCCGGTGCCCGCGATGACCACCTCGATCGCGAGCATGACGCGGCTGAGCTCGCCCCCGGACGCGCTCTTGGCGACCGGGCGGGGCTCGGCGCCCGGGTGCGGCGCCAGCAGAATCGTCACCTCGTCCCGACCGGATGCCGACGCCCCGCCCTCCTCGACGGCGACGACGACGCGCGCGTCGGGCAGCGCGAGCGCGTGCAGTTCCTCGGTGACGGCGGTCGCGAGCCGCTCCGCCGCCGCGCGACGAGCGGCCGTGAGCCGTTCGGCGGCCGTGTCCAGGACGGCCGCGGCGTCGCGCTCGTCGCCGCGCAGACGCGCGATGCGCTCTCCGTCGTCGTCGAGCTCGGCGAGACGGAACGCCCCCGAGCGAGCCAGCTCGAGCGCGGCTTCCAGGCTGCCGTGGGCACGCACGATGCTCGTCACGGCGGCCCGGCGCTCCTCAACCGCGGCGAGTTCGTGGGGGCCGGCATCGTCCAGATCCGCCAGGTACACGCTCAGCTCGGTGGCGAGATCAGCGACCCGATATGAGATGTCGTCGAGGATCGCTGCATGGGAGGCCAGCACGGTGTCGGCGCGGACCACCCTCTCCAGCGCGCGACGCGCCTCGGCGACGAGCAGTCCCACATCCGGGACGTCACCGCCGCCCGACAGCGCATCGTGGGCGATGGCGGCCGCCTGGCGCAGTTCCTCGACGTTCGACAGTCGTTCGGCACGTTGGGCGAGCTCGACGTCTTCGCCCGGCTGCGGATCGACCTGCTCAATCTCGGCAAGAGCAGCACGCAGTTGTTCGGCTTCGGCAGCGCGCGCCTCGGCGTTGCCGGTGATCTCCGCGATCTGGGCGGCGAGCTCACGCTGCGCGGCGTAGGCCCGCCGGTACTGCTCCAGGACGGGCCCGATCTCCGCGGCGCCGAAGCGGTCGAGCGCATCGCGCTGGGCTCCGCCCGAACGCAACCGGAGCTGATCGGACTGGCCGTGGACGACGACGAGCTGCTCGGCGAGATCGGCGAGCACGCCCGCGGGCGCGGCGCGACCGCCGACGCTCGCGCGGCTGCGTCCCTCCGCGGTGACCGTGCGGCCCAGGTACAGCTCGGCGCGCCCGTCACCGATCGGTTCGACCTCTCCCCCGGCATCCGCCACGCGGTCAGCCACGGCGCCCGACTCGGGGACCAGCCACACGCCCTCGACGGCCGCCTGGGCCGCGCCGGCGCGGACGACGCCCGAGTCGGCGCGCGCGCCGAGAAGGAGGCCGAGCCCGGTGACGACCATCGTCTTTCCGGCTCCGGTCTCTCCGGTGATGGCGGTGAAGCCGGGACCCATCGGAAGCGTCGCGTGAGCGATGACACCGAGGTCCCGAAGCGTCATCTGCTCGATCACGCGCGCCCCTCCGCGCCCATCGGCCGTGATGCTGAGGTCTCATCGGGACCGCGCCATCCGGTCACCGGCAGCTGGAACTTCCGCACCAGCCGGTCGGTGAACGGAGCCGGATGCAGGCGCGCAAGGCGCACGGGCTGCGAGGACTTGCGTACGACGACGCGAGCCCCGGGCGGCAGGTCGTGAGAGCGTCTGCCGTCGCACCACATGATTCCCGTGCCGTCCGTGCGCGCGAGCACCTCGATCGCAACAGTGGCTTCTGGTCCCACCACCAGCGGGCGCGCGAACAGCGCGTGAGCCGACAGCGGAACGACGGCGATCGCGTCGACGGTGGGCCAGATCACCGGGCCGCCGGCTGAGAAGTTGTAGGCGGTGGAGCCGGTCGGGGTGGCGATCACGACGCCGTCGCAACCGAAACTCGACAGCGGTCGGCGGTCGATCTCCATGACGACCTCCATCATCCGCTCCCGCGCCGCCTTCTCGACGGTGGCCTCGTTGAGGGCCCAGGTCTCGTAGATGACGTCTCCGCCCGCGTCCTTGACGCGCACGGAGAGCGTCATCCGCTCCTCGACCTGATAGTCGCAGGCGATGATGCGACGCATCGCATCGTCGATGTCGTCCGGATCGATCTCGGCAAGGAAGCCGACGTGCCCCATGTTGATGCCGAGGATCGGGGCGGCACCGTCGCGCACGAGCTCGGCGGCGCGCAGAATCGTGCCGTCGCCGCCCAACACCACCGCCAGCTCGATGTCGGTGACCGCGACGTCGGTCCCCAGGGCGGCGAGGGGGCCGAGATCCGACAGCGCATCCACCAGCTGCGGATCGTCCACCGCGAGCACCGGACGAGCATCGGCGGCGATGAGCGCGGCGATCACGCGCCGAGCCGCTGCCACCGTGTCGTCGCGGCGCGCGTGCGCCACGACGAGGATGGAGCGCGGCGTTGTCGGATCTGTCATACCGCTCCCGTCGCTTCGTCGATCGTCCTCAGCCATTCTGTCGGATTGCCATGGGAGGCCAGCGCGTCGCCATCATCCGGTGGACGCTGATCGCGCGGGCGCAGGTGGACGAGGTACTCGTGATTGCCGTGCGTGCCGGTGAGGGGCGAAGAGATGAATCCCGCCGTCGCCAGCCCCGCATCCCACGCAGCCCACAGCACCCCGGCCGCAGCGTCGGCGCGAGCCGCGGCATCCGTGACCAGGCCCTCACGCACACCGGTGCGCCCCACCTCGAACTGCGGCTTGATCAGCAGGATGATGTCGCTGTGCGCCGGCGCGACAGCCGCAATGGCCGGCATCACCAGCGTGAGCGAAATGAACGACAAGTCCGCAACGATCACATCGGGGTGGATGGGAAAGCCGGCCGCGTCGGACACCGACGCGGCCGTCATGTACCGGACATTGAACCCCTCCACGACGCAGACGCCCGCATCGCTTCGGATCAAGGGAGCCAACTGGTCGTGGCCGACGTCGACCGCGACGACCCGACTCGCTCCACGCTCGCGCAGTACCTGAGTGAACCCGCCCGTCGACGCCCCGAGGTCGAGCGCTTCGCGACCCGCGACCTCCACGTCGAAGGCGTCGAGGGCTGCCAGGAGCTTGTGTGCTGCCCGGCTCACGTAGTGATCGGCGCCGTCGACCACGAGCACAGCGTCATCCGACACCGGCATCGACGGCTTGAGCACGTAGACACCGTCGACGGTGACCAGACCCGCCTCGATGTCGCGGGCCGCCTGCGTGCGCGACCGGGACAGCCCGCGAGAGGCCAAGGCCGCGTCGAGTCGAGCCGTCACTGCGCGCCGTCGCGCGGACCGGACTCGAGCCGGCGCGCGAGATCGTCGTGCAACGCGACATAGGCGGCCGCACGTTCAGCGAGCGGCTGCTCCTCGATCACTTCGAGCGCGGACAGCAGATCCTCGCGGCGGGCGTGCGAGTCGTCGGCGTTCATGGACATACCCTCCACGATAGTCGCCGACGCCGACACGACCGCGGCGACAGCGAAGCCGCCGGCATCGTTCATGGCGATGCTTCGGGTCGTGTTAACGGGAAATGGCCACCCAGCGTTGGGTGGCCATTTCCTGAAAAGAAGTCCGGCGGTGTCCTACTCTCCCACAGGGTCCCCCCTGCAGTACCATCGGCGCTGTGAGGCTTAGCTTCCGGGTTCGGAATGTGACCGGGCGTTTCCCTCACGCTATGGCCGCCGAAACACTATTGATGTTTCATCAAGCACACAACGATCAAAAATGATGTTTGTGTGTGTTCTCGACCGTACATCGAGAACCACTCAGTGGACGCAAGCACCAAAACGGTGTGTTATCAAGTCATCGGCTTATTAGTACCGGTCAGCTTCACGTGTTGCCACGCTTCCACATCCGGCCTATCAACCCAGTAGTCTGGCTGGGAGCCTCTCACCCGAAGGTATGGAAATCTCATCTTGAGGCCGGCTTCCCGCTTAGATGCTTTCAGCGGTTATCCATCCCGAACGTAGCTAACCAGCGGTGCTCCTGGCGGAACAACTGGCACACCAGAGGTTCGTCCAACCCGGTCCTCTCGTACTAGGGTCAGATCCTCTCAAATTTCCTACGCGCGCAGCGGATAGGGACCGAACTGTCTCACGACGTTCTAAACCCAGCTCGCGTACCGCTTTAATGGGCGAACAGCCCAACCCTTGGGACCTACTCCAGCCCCAGGATGCGACGAGCCGACATCGAGGTGCCAAACCATGCCGTCGATATGGACTCTTGGGCAAGATCAGCCTGTTATCCCCGAGGTACCTTTTATCCGTTGAGCGACAGCGCTTCCACAAGCCACTGCCGGATCACTAGTCCCGACTTTCGTCCCTGCTCGACCTGTCAGTCTCACAGTCAAGCTCCCTTGTGCACTTACACTCGCCACCTGATTGCCAACCAGGTTGAGGGAACCTTTGGGCGCCTCCGTTACTTTTTGGGAGGCAACCGCCCCAGTTAAACTACCCACCAGGCACTGTCCCTGAACCGGATCACGGTTCGAAGTTAGATATCCAGAGTGACCAGAGTGGTATTTCAACAACGACTCCACGGTAACTAGCGTCACCGCTTCACAGTCTCCCACCTATCCTACACAAGCCACACCGAACACCAATACCAAGCTGTAGTAAAGGTCACGGGGTCTTTCCGTCCTGCTGCGCGTAACGAGCATCTTTACTCGTAGTGCAATTTCGCCGAGTTCGCGGTTGAGACAGTTGGGAAGTCGTTACGCCATTCGTGCAGGTCGGAACTTACCCGACAAGGAATTTCGCTACCTTAGGATGGTTATAGTTACCACCGCCGTTTACTGGGGCTTAAATTCTCAGCTTCGCCTTGCGGCTAACCGGTCCTCTTAACCTTCCAGCACCGGGCAGGCGTCAGTCCGTATACATCGTCTTGCGACTTGGCACGGACCTGTGTTTTTAATAAACAGTCGCTACCCACTAGTCTCTGCGGCCACCACACCCTTTTTGAGGCAAGCTCATATAAGCGGATGGCCCCCCTTCTCCCGAAGTTACGGGGGCATTTTGCCGAGTTCCTTAACCACGATTCTCTCGATCTCCTTGGTATTCTCTACCTGACCACCTGAGTCGGTTTGGGGTACGGGCAGCTAGAACCTCGCGTCGATGCTTTTCTTGGCAGCATAGGATCACCCACTTTTTATCCGCATCGTGTCTCAGCCGTAACGAGTCACGGATTTGCCTATGACTCGGCCTACGCACTTGCACCAGGACAACCATCGCCTGGCTTGGGCTACCTTCCTGCGTCACACCTGTTAATACGCTAACCGCACCAGCATGGGGTCGTGCGCTAGCCCTGAAGCTCTCACCCCGAAGGGATCGATACGACAGGATTCGGGCACTTAGCACCACTGGATTAGCTTGGGCGGTTCTTCGCCGGTACGGGAATATCAACCCGTTGTCCATCGACTACGCCTGTCGGCCTCGCCTTAGGTCCCGACTTACCCAGGGAAGATTAGCTTGACCCTGGAACCCTTGGTCTTTCGGAGGACGTGTTTCTCACACGTCTTTCGCTACTCATGCCTGCATTCTCACTCGTGTAGCCTCCACGGCTGGTTCACACCGCCGCTTCGCTGGCCACACGACGCTCTCCTACCCATCAACACGGCTGGACCACGAAGGCCTACCAAAAATGTCAATGCCACAACTTCGGTGGCGTGCTTGAGCCCCGTTACATTGTCGGCGCGGAATCACTTGACCAGTGAGCTATTACGCACTCTTTCAAGGGTGGCTGCTTCTAAGCCAACCTCCTGGTTGTCAAGGCAACTCCACATCCTTTCCCACTTAGCACGCGCTTTGGGACCTTAGTTGGTGGTCTGGGTTGTTTCCCTCTCGACTATGAAGCTTATCCCCCACAGTCTCACTGCTGCGCTCTCACTTACCGGCATTCGGAGTTTGGCTGACGTCAGTAACCTTGTAGGGCCCATCGGCCATCCAGTAGCTCTACCTCCGGCAAGAAACACGCAACGCTGCACCTAAATGCATTTCGGAGAGAACCAGCTATCACGAAGTTTGATTGGCCTTTCACCCCTATCCACAGCTCATCCCCTCAGTTTTCAACCTAAGTGGGTTCGGCCCTCCACGACGTCTTACCGTCGCTTCAGCCTGGCCATGGATAGATCACTTCGCTTCGGGTCTAGGACACGCGACTGAATCGCCCTATTCAGACTCGCTTTCGCTACGGCTACCCCACACGGGTTAACCTCGCCACGTATCGCTAACTCGCAGGCTCATTCTTCAAAAGGCACGCTGTCACCCCTACTAAGGAGGCTCCAACGGTTTGTAAGCAAACGGTTTCAGGTACTATTTCACTCCCCTCCCGGGGTACTTTTCACCTTTCCCTCACGGTACTTGTCCGCTATCGGTCATCTGGGAGTATTTAGGCTTATCAGATGGTCCTGACAGATTCACACGGGATTTCTCGGGCCCCGTGCTACTTGGGATACTCTTCGCGCCAAGAGAAGCATTTCGACTACGGGGTTGGCACCCTCTATGACCCGCCTTTCAATGCGGTTCGTCTATACCTTCTTGTAACGCCGACACATCGGCAGACATGTCTGAAAAGTCCCACAACCCCCAACGTGCAACGCCTGCCGGCTATCACACACGCTAGGTTTAGCCTGTTCCGGTTTCGCTCGCCACTACTAACGGAATCGCGGTTGCTTTCTCTTCCTGTGGGTACTGAGATGTTTCACTTCCCCACGTTCCCTCTACCCGCCCTATATATTCAGGCGGGAGTCACCAGGTACGCACGCGCCCTGGCGGGGTTTCCCCATTCGGACACCCTCGGATCAAAACTTGCTTATCAGTTCCCCGAGGCTTATCGCAGATTGCTACGTCCTTCTTCGGCTCCAGATGCCAAGGCATCCACCGTTTGCTCTTAAAGACTTGAAATCACATGAGTTCGAATCGTCAATCAAAATTGACTAATGATCTTTAAGATCATCTTCACGAGATGAAAAATCATCTCGAAGATGCTCGCGTCCACTGTGTAGTTCTCAAAGTACGGGCGGTACCCTCCCCGCACCAGCACCAGCCGGCAACAGAAAGAGTCCTGAGGTTCGTCTGCTCCCCATCCGAAGATGAAAGCGCATCCGGTCCCTCAGGACCCAACAGCGTGCATGTGCCGACGCAATCACCCCCAGCTTTCCCAACCCGAAGGCCGTACTCACCAGAAACTCAATCCCCGACACCCCATCAAATGTTCCACCCATGAGCTCCCTGCAGAGACATTCGCTCTGATCAGGGCTCTGTCACTCCGAAGAGCGCAGTGCTCCTTAGAAAGGAGGTGATCCAGCCGCACCTTCCGGTACGGCTACCTTGTTACGACTTAGTCCTAATTACCGATCCCACCTTCGACGGCTCCCTCCACAAGGGTTGGGCCACCGGCTTCAGGTGTTACCGACTTTCATGACTTGACGGGCGGTGTGTACAAGACCCGGGAACGTATTCACCGCAGCGTTGCTGATCTGCGATTACTAGCGACTCCGACTTCATGAGGTCGAGTTGCAGACCTCAATCCGAACTGGGACCGGCTTTTTGGGATTCGCTCCACCTCACGGTATTGCAGCCCTTTGTACCGGCCATTGTAGCATGCGTGAAGCCCAAGACATAAGGGGCATGATGATTTGACGTCATCCCCACCTTCCTCCGAGTTGACCCCGGCAGTATCCCATGAGTTCCCACCATTACGTGCTGGCAACATAGAACGAGGGTTGCGCTCGTTGCGGGACTTAACCCAACATCTCACGACACGAGCTGACGACAACCATGCACCACCTGTTTACGAGTGTCCAAAGAGTTCTACATTTCTGCAGCGTTCTCGTATATGTCAAGCCTTGGTAAGGTTCTTCGCGTTGCATCGAATTAATCCGCATGCTCCGCCGCTTGTGCGGGTCCCCGTCAATTCCTTTGAGTTTTAGCCTTGCGGCCGTACTCCCCAGGCGGGGAACTTAATGCGTTAGCTGCGTCACGGAATCCGTGGAATGGACCCCACAACTAGTTCCCAACGTTTACGGGGTGGACTACCAGGGTATCTAAGCCTGTTTGCTCCCCACCCTTTCGCTCCTCAGCGTCAGTTACGGCCCAGAGATCTGCCTTCGCCATCGGTGTTCCTCCTGATATCTGCGCATTCCACCGCTACACCAGGAATTCCAATCTCCCCTACCGCACTCTAGTCTGCCCGTACCCACTGCAGACCCGAAGTTGAGCCTCGGGATTTCACAGCAGACGCGACAAACCGCCTACGAGCTCTTTACGCCCAATAATTCCGGATAACGCTTGCGCCCTACGTATTACCGCGGCTGCTGGCACGTAGTTAGCCGGCGCTTTTTCTGCAGGTACCGTCACTTTCGCTTCTTCCCTGCTAAAAGAGGTTTACAACCCGAAGGCCGTCATCCCTCACGCGGCGTTGCTGCATCAGGCTTGCGCCCATTGTGCAATATTCCCCACTGCTGCCTCCCGTAGGAGTCTGGGCCGTGTCTCAGTCCCAGTGTGGCCGGTCACCCTCTCAGGCCGGCTACCCGTCGACGCCTTGGTGAGCCATTACCTCACCAACAAGCTGATAGGCCGCGAGCTCATCCCTGACCAAAAAATCTTTCCAACCGTTGAAGATGCCTCCACGGTTCGTATCCAGTATTAGACGCCGTTTCCAGCGCTTATCCCAGAGTCAAGGGCAGATTGCTCACGTGTTACTCACCCGTTCGCCACTGATCCAGCAGAGCAAGCTCCGCTTTCACCGTTCGACTTGCATGTGTTAAGCACGCCGCCAGCGTTCATCCTGAGCCAGGATCAAACTCTCCGTAAAGAAATGTTGCTGCGATCAGCCGGAAATTGACTGAAGCAGCGAGTTTGATCTGACCAAAGGGATGTCATTACTGACTTCCGTTGCCGGCACCGGAGTGCCGGACTTTGATCCAAAGGAATCTCATTCAACCGAGGTTGAATCGAGGTTTTTTGGCATTTGACAAGTGCACGCTGTTGAGTTCTCAAGGATCGGATGCTCCTGCCGTTCAGGCTCTCGGCCTCCCCCGCAGGGCAACTTCTCTATCTTATACTTCGTGTTTCGCTTGTCAAATCGGCGTTTCTGACGAAGTCAGGACACGATGACGCGCATCTCACGAAGCTAGATCGGCTCCCCGTCGTTTCGGCTTCAAGCCAGCCCGGCGGGCAACTTCTCTATCTTATCCCTTCTCGCTCTGCCTGTCAAATCGGCCGCTGTGACTGTTTCTGTCGTCTCCAGCAGCACTCATTCACGGCGGTGAGGAGTGGGATCCCATCCTAGACCAGAAGGTCTTGTTCTCTCTACGAGAGGTTTGGGATGGGGTGGTTCTCCGCTTGAGGGGGCGAGGCCTTCCGGCCCTTCGCTCTTCCCTGTGGGGCGAACAAGTAATAAGTTACGTGGGTTCCGACGATCCGGCAAATCGGGCTCGCATCCCGGGCGTGTCGCGCCGGGCGCCGACCCGCGACACGCCGTGACTTCCCCGGTCAACACCGAATTCCGTGACTCGCCGTCGTCGGTCGGCGCCGGACGCGATTGGAGACGGCACGGGGGCCGCATCACGACCCGAGTGACAGATCGGCCAGCCGCAGCTGGGTCAGGGAGTCAACGATTCGCAGCCCGGGCTGGGGTCTCACGGGCAGAGCCGTCTCCACGGCGATGACGCACGCGCCCACTGCCCGCCCGGCAGCGATCCCCGAAGGAGAGTCCTCGAGCACGACCGTATCGCGGGGGTGTACGCCCAGGTCCGCGGCCGCCTGTCGGTAGGGCGCCGGATCGGGCTTGGGCTGCGAGACGTCGTCCCCCGAGACGACGACGGCGAACACGCCCGCCGCCCGGGCGACGGCCGAGGCGACCTCGATCGGCGACGACGTCACAAGCGCCTGCGGAATGCCCGCCGCCGCGACCTCCGTCGCCAGCTCGATCGCCCCGCGATGCCATGGCGCGACTCCGCCTGCCGCTGCGTGGTCGATTCGACTGGCCACCTCCTGCGCCATGACACGCACGATTCGTTCCGGGGGCAGGGCAACGCCGCGCTCATGCAGACGGCGTGCCGTGTTGATCAACGGCGTGCCGACGACAGCGAGCGCATCCTCATGGGTCCACTGAGCGCGGTATCGCTGAGCGAGCCGCAGCTCGGCTTCCAGCCACAACGGCTCTGTGTCGGTAAGGGTCCCGTCCATGTCCCACATCACGGCGGTCGGCATCGTCATGCGCGGGACCCCCCCTGGGCAGGGCGCCACTGGCTCGCGCCGGTGATGGCGGCGATCACATCCTCGTACCGGGTGGTTCGCGCGTCGAACGCGCCGTTGTTGCGGCCGTGTCGGAGCACTTCGATACGGTCGGCGACAGCGCGCACATCGCTGATGCTGTGGCTGATCAGGATCACGCCGACTCCCAGTTCGCGCAGGTGCTCAATGTAGCTCAGCACCTGTGCCGTCTGCGCGATCGACAGCGACGCCGTGGGTTCATCCAGAACGACCAGTCGCGGCGAGCCGACGAGCGTGCGTGCGATCGCCACGCACTGGCGTTGCCCCGCGGACAGCTCGGAGACCGGGGCGTGCAACAGCGGGATGCCGCCACCGAGCTGGTCGAGGTAGATGCGCGCGAGATGATCCATCCTGTCGTTGTCCATCAGACCGCCACGAATCACTTCATGCCCGAGGAAGATGTTCGCCACGACGTCGAGGTTCTCGGCCAGCGCAAGCTCTTGGAACACGGCGGCGACGCCATGCCGGAACGCACTGGACGGGCTCGCCAGCTCGGTGACGACGCCGTCCAGGCGGATCGTGCCCTCGTCGGGCACGTACACGCCCGACACGATTCTCGCCAGCGTCGACTTTCCTGCGGCATTGTCCCCCACCAGTGCCACCACCTCGCGACGGTGCACCACGAGATCGGCGTCCACGAGCGCCTCCACCGCACGGAACCGCTTCGTGACCCCCGTGAGCTCAAGCACGGGCGCATCATCACGAGCCATGTCTACTCCTTCCCCCCGAGAACAAGACCCGTCGATCGCGCGTGGTCGAACGCGAGCGCGACCAGGCCCCGTACTTCTGCCTGCAGGCCGAGCTCCCCGCGCACCACGTCGACGCCGTCATCCCCGGTCAGCGGCACGCGACGAGTGACCGCGTCGCGCAGCGGCGCGAGCAGGAGTTCCCCGGTCTCGGCCAGTTCACCGCCCACGACGACACGTTGCGGATCGAGTGCGAGCGCGAGACCGGCGACGACCGCACCGATGGCGGCTCCCGCGTCCGCGATCACTTGGCGGCACCCGGGATCGCCTTCGACGGCCAGCCTTATGAGGTCGCGCAGGGTGATCCCGCCGCGAGACATGCGCAGCAGACCGGTCAGCGCCTTGGCTCCAACCACCGTGTTCAGGCACCCGCGACTCCCGCACGGGCAGATTGCGCCCGAGGGGTCGACCTCCACGTGTCCGATCTCTGCGACGATGCCCCGCCGACCGCGGTGCGCCTGTCCGTTCACCACGAGTCCGGCGCCCACCAGGTACGAGGCGCGAACGAACGCGACGTCGGAGTAGCCGCGACCCGCACCGAAGCGACTCTCCCCGATCACGCCGGCCGTGGCATCCTTCTCGACGACGACCGGGACTCCGAGCCGGCGCGCGAGGACATCACGTACGTCGACGTCATCCCATCCGTCCAACACCCAGCGCGCCCTGATGACTCCGGCGCGGGGGTCGACCGCGGCCGGAAGTGCCACGCCCGCGCCGACGACCTCTGACAGCTCTGCCCCGAGCGCCTCCACGAGGTCGACGACCAGCAGGGCCGCGCGGTCGAGAGTCGTGTCCACGCGATGGTCGGGGGGAAGTGGCAGCACTCGTTCGGACAGGGCGTCATGACCGCTGTCACCGACGAGCACGCGCAGCGACCGCTGGCCGATGTGGATGCCGACGGCGAGTCCGGTACGTTGCGCGAGAGTGACGAGCTGCGCGCGCCGACCGGTTCGGACGGTGGTGCGGGTGTCCACCACCCCTTGACTGAGCAGGAGTTTGACGATCGTGGACACCGTCGCCTGCGACAGCCCGGTCGTCGCGGCGATCTCCACCTGAGTGAGGGCACCGTGGCGCCGGATCGCTTCGACGATGCGCTGGCTGTTGGCCTCACGCAACGCCGACTGCGACCCGAACCGGGGCGTCGACGTCCTCACACCCGGCATCGTAGCCTGGCGGTGGCGCGCAGGGTTCAACTCTCGAATCGAATCGCACAGATGAGTTCATCTCTTGAAGACATACTCCGTCAGCGAGGCGGGTACGACGCGACGACGGGCACCGACTGCCGGTGATCCCGCTGTCAGACGCCGGAAATGTCGCATCCTCGCGAGCGGTTGGCGGTCTTGGCATCGAGTCTCGAAGGTAACAGTTTGATATCGCCTACGAAACTCGATTGCGCAAGCGGCCTCGCGACTCTACCTTCGGGACTGTCAACAGCGACGAACAAGATCGACACAAGGACGTTGAGATTCTCATGGCAGACAACTCGGTCATCCTCGAGATGCGCCACATCGTGAAGGAGTTCCCGGGCGTACGGGCGCTCGACGACGTGACGATGGCTGTGCGCAGAGGCGAGATCCATTCGATCTGCGGCGAAAACGGCGCGGGCAAGTCGACGCTGATGAAGGTGCTCTCGGGTGTCTACCCCCACGGTACCTACGAAGGCGAGATCCTCCTCGACGGCGAGGAGATGCAGTTCCACGACATCAAGGCATCCGAACGCTCCGGCATCGTCATCATCCATCAGGAACTCGCTCTCATCCCCGAGCTCTCCGTGACGGAGAACATCTTCCTCGGTAACGAGATCGTCCGTCGCGGTGTCATCGACTGGGACGGGGCTCGGCTCCGCGCGCTCGAGCTCATGGCGCGCGTCGGGCTCGAGACGGATCCGAACACCCCGATCAAGAGCCTCGGTGTGGGCCAGCAGCAGCTCGTCGAGATCGCCCGTGCGCTGTCCAAGAACGTTCGACTCCTCATCCTCGACGAGCCGACCTCAGCGCTCAACGAAGAGGACTCGGCGAACCTGCTGGAGCTGATGAGGGGCCTGCGCGCCCGCGGCATCGCGCAGATCATGATCTCGCACAAGCTCAACGAGATCGCCGCGGTCTCGGACTCGGTCACCGTGATCCGCGACGGCCGCACGGTCGAGACGTACGACGTCGAGGCGGGCCATGTCGACGAGGACCGCATCATCCGCGCGATGGTCGGGCGTTCTCTCGACCACCGCTATCCCGACCACACACCGCAGATCGGCGAGGTGCTGTTCGAGGTGCGCGACTGGGTCGTCGAACACCCTCAGCTGCCCGGTCGACTGATCTGCAAGAACTCCAGCTTCACCGTCCGCCGCGGCGAGATCGTCGGCTTCGCGGGCCTGATGGGCGCGGGACGTACGGAGCTCGCTCGCTCGCTGTTCGGTCGCTCGTACGGTCACTACCGCTCGGGCGAGATGTTCCTCGGCGGCAAGGAAATCCACCCCACCACGGTGCACCAGGCGATCGAGGAGGGTCTGGCGTACGTCCCCGAAGACCGGAAGAGCCTCGGGCTGAACCTGCTCGACACGATCAAATCGACGATCGTGTCGGCCAACCTCGGCGCCATCGTGCGTCGTGGCCTCATCAACTCCGACGATGAGTTCCGCATCGCCAGCGACTACCGCCACTCGCTGCGGATCAAGGCGCCTTCGGTGGACGTCGGCGTCTCGACGCTGTCAGGCGGAAACCAGCAGAAGGTCGTGCTCGCCAAGTGGATGTACCCCGACCCCGACGTGCTGATCCTCGACGAGCCGACGCGAGGCATCGACGTCGGCGCGAAGTACGAGATCTACAAGCTCATCCAGCGGCTGGCCGACGCGGGCAAGGCCGTGATCGTCATCTCTTCCGAGCTGCCGGAGCTGCTCGGCATCAGTGACCGGATCTACACGATCTGCGAGGGCCGGATCACCGGCGAGCTCCCCCGCGAGGAAGCCGACCAGGAGTCCCTCATGCGCCTCATGACCACCACGTCGGCCGATGCCGCGTAACACCACCAACAATCGACTCCGCAACACAGACGAAGGACAAGGACGATGAAGTCACTCAAGCAGGTGCTGGGCGGCGACCTCCGCCAGTACACGATGGTCTTCGCATTGATCGCGCTGCTACTCGCGTTCAATGTCTGGTCGGGAGGACGGATGCTCACCTCCTCCAACTTCCAGAACCTGCTCTCCGGAAACGCCTACGTGCTCATCCTCGCGATCGGCATGGTGATGGTGATCGTCATCGGCCAGATCGACCTCTCCGTCGGCTCCGTGGCCGGCGTCGTCGGGATGAGCGCAGCACTGTCGGCGCGAGATCTCGGCTTCACCTGGTGGATGGCGATGCTGGCCGGACTTCTCATCGGCGCGGTGATCGGCGCCTGGCAGGGCTTCTGGCTCGCCAAGCTCGGCATTCCCGGATTCATCACGACCCTCGCGGGAATGATGATCTTCCGCGGCGCCGTGATCTGGATGAGCGACTCCATCAGCGTGCCCGTGCCCGACGAGTTCCGGTACTTCGGTGCCGGCTACCTGCCCGAGTGGGGGCCGGCCTTCACCGGCATGAACAACTCGACCCTCCTGCTCGGAATCATCGCCATCCTGTTCTTCGGCTGGTCCGAGCTGCGCCGCCGCCGCGCCCTGGCCCGCTCCGGCGCCGAAGCGCCGCCCGTGTGGGTGAGCGTGACGCGCTTCGGCCTGATCGCGGTCGTCCTCGGCTACCTCACGTGGATCTTCGGGTCGGGCCGACCCGGCACGTCCTTCCCGGTTCCCGGCCTGATCCTCGTCGTGCTGATCATCGTCTACCACACCATCACCCAGCGCACGGTGTTCGGCCGCCACATCTACGCCGTGGGGGGCAACAAAGCCGCCGCCGCACTGTCCGGGGTAAACACGCAGCGCACCTACTTCCTCGTGATGATGAACATGTCGATCCTGGCTGCCCTCGCTGGCCTGCTGTTCGTCGGTCGTTCCACCTCGGCGGGCCCATCCGACGGCACCATGTGGGAGCTCGACGCCATCGCGGCCGTCTTCATCGGCGGCGCGGCCGTCTCCGGTGGCATCGGAACCGTCATCGGCTCGATGGTCGGAGGCCTCGTCATGGCGGTGCTCAACTCGGGACTCATGCTCATGGGGGTCGGCGCCGACAAGACCCAGATCATCAAGGGACTCGTCCTGCTGGCGGCGGTCGCCTTCGACGTCTACAACAAGCAGCAGGGCCGGCCGTCCATCACCGGACGCCTCTTCGCCAGCAAGCAGCCGGGGTCGGTCGGCGGCACGTCGGCCCCCGAGACCCCCGTCGCCGTGTCCGCCGGACTGCGCGACGACCCCTCAGCCCCGAAGGAGACCGAGGACGCCTCGCGTCGCTCCTGACCCCACCCGTACGCGGCCGGAACCGAGCCCTCGCAGCGGAGGGCATGGTCGAGTGCGCGCACGAACCCGCAGTAACCACCACCACAGTAAGGAAAACACTATGAAGCTCAAGAGAACGAAGCTCGGCACCGCGGCCGCGCTTCTCGCCGTGGGTGCTCTCGCCCTGAGCGCGTGCAGCGGCAGCACCCGTGGCGAGGCGGACCCGTCCGAGAGCGCCGGCGCCGGGTTCGCGGCCGACGCGACGATCGGTGTGTCCCTGCCCTGGCTCGGCACACAGAACTGGAAGGAGGCGGAGACCCTCTTCACCAAGGACTTGAAGGATGCCGGGTTCAACCCGCTCGTGCAGGCCGCCGACAACAAGGTTCCGCAGCAGCAGCAGCAGATCGAGGCCATGATCGAGCAAGGCGCGAAGGTCATCGTCGTCGGCCCCGTCGACGGCACCCAGCTGGGCACCGTGCTCGAGACCGCACACGACGCGGGCGTCACCGTCATCGGTTACGACCGCCTGATCGAGAACACCGCTGCGGTCGACGCCGTCGTGCAGTTCGGCAGCATCCGTACCGGCGAACTGCAGGGCCAGTCGCTGCTGGACGGTCTCGCCGAGCGCAAGGGAGCCGGCCCATACAACATCGAGCTGTTCGGCGGCGGTCCCGCCGACCCGAACGCGCCGAACTTCTTCAAGGGTGCGATGTCGGTCCTGCAGCCGAAGATCGATGACGGCACGCTCGTCGTGGTCTCCGGTCAGACCGACTTCACGCAGGCCGCCACGCAGGACTGGGACAACGCCAAGGCCCAGTCGCGCATGGATTCGCTGCTGTCCGGCTTCTACAGCGACAAGAAGATCGACGGCGTCCTGTCGCCCAACGACGGTATCGCCCGTGCGATCCTGACCGCGTCGGAGCAGGCCGGCCAGGAGCTGCCCGTGGTGACAGGTCTGGACGCCGAGAACGAGTCGGTCGTGTCCATCTGGGAAGGCAAGCAGTACTCCACCGTGGCCAAGCCCACAGAGGAGCTGGTCGGAAAGACGATCGATCTGATCAAGGACCTGCAGTCCGGCAAGGGTCTGCCCACGCCCGACGAGACGGCAGACAACGGCAAGAAGGATGTCGACGTCTACCTGCTCGACCCGGTCGTGGTCACGAAGGCCAACGCCAAGGAGGTCTTCGCAAACGACCCCGCGCGGCTTGCGCTGCTCAAGTAGTCGCATCGTTCGAACAGTGGCCGACAGGAGCTCTCCTGTCGGCCACTGCGTCGTTCGACGGTCACGGTCGCGTTGTACCCCCCCCCGCGACGGGACCATTCGTGCGGCGAGCGGCGGCCGTTACGCGCGGCTTCGCCGGCGGACCACGACGACCACGCACAGCGCCAGGGTCACCGCACCCCAGACCGCGCATGCCGGCGGGAGCACGCGGTAAGCGAGGTGCTGCGCCGTCCACGTGGGGCTGAGGGGTCCGTATGCCGCGAGCCCGATGAGCCATGCGATGACGAGGATGCCGGGGAGTGACAGCCACCACGCGATGCGGATACCCGGCGCGAGGACGCGATCGACGGGTGCTCCGTCGTCGCGGCGGCGCAGCCACGACACGGCGAAGGCGCCCAGGATGACCAGGCCGCCGAAAGATGATCCGTACTGCATCCACTTGTAGCCGAGGAGCGGCCCCCACTGCTGTTCCAGTGCGGGGAAGGCGGCGAGCCCCCAGCGGCCCTCGTGCGTGAACGCGTCCCAGACGATGTGCGAGACGACACCCAGCACAAGCGAGAGGGCCACCAGCACGGAGAACACCGCCGAGTCTCGCCATACGTCATGGCGGGCGCCCTCCCGCGGCACCCGCACGCTCTCCCAGACGGCGCGGCCCACGGCGTCCCAGTCGGTCGGCAGACGCCCGGCCAGCCACCCGGGCGACAGCTCGCGCACGGCCGGCCGCAGCACGGCGTACCAGAGCGCGAGCAGCACGAGAGCGATCAGCGCGGTGAGCGCCACGTTCGTATGCGTTTGCTGGTATGTGAGCGGGGTGCCGCGCAGGAACAGCGGCAGGTCGGGTGCCATCGCGCCCACCGCGATCGCCGCCGGCAGCAGGGGCGTGCGCACGAACGGCAGCGCGACGACGGCGTGGCTCGGAGTGAAGGGCACGGGTGGGTCTCCCCCGATGCGAGGGCGTCAGCGCGCCACGAAGAGGCCGGCGAGGGTCTTCTTGCCGCGGCGCAGCACCGAGACGTCGCCCGGGAGCGCACCCGTCACCACGGCTGCGTCGTCCTCGACCTTGGCGCCGTCGAGCGACACCCCTCCCTGGGCGATCGCGCGGCGCGCCTCGGACAGGCTCGCGACCAGGCCCGTTTCGACGAGCGCCTGCACGACCGGTGTGCCCGGCGCGACCTCGGCGTGCGGCAGCTCCTCGAGCGCGCTGCGCAGCGTCTGCGCGTCGAGCACGGTGAGGTCACCACTGCCGAAGAGCGCCTCGGATGCCGCGATGACCGCCTCCGCGGCATCCGCACCGTGGACGAAGGTCGTCACCTCGAGGGCGAGTCGCTTCTGCGCGGCGCGACGGAACGGCTCGGACGCGACCAACGCGGCGTACTCCTCGATCTCAGCGCGCGTGAGGAACGTGAAGATCTTCAGGCGGTCCACGACGTCGGCATCCGCCGTCGACAGCCAGAACTGGTACATGCGGTACGGGCTGCACATCGCTGCGTCCAGCCAGATCGCGTTGCCCTCGCTCTTGCCGAACTTGGTGCCGTCGCTGTTCGTGATCAGCGGCGTGCCGATCGCGTGGACGCTCACGCCCTCGACCCGGTGAATGAGGTCAGCGCCGCTCGTGAGGTTGCCCCACTGATCGCTGCCGCCGGTCTGCAGCACGCAGTCGTACTGGCGGTAGAGCTCCAGGTAGTCCATGCCCTGCAGGATCTGGTAGCTGAACTCGGTGTAGCTGATGCCGGCCTCGGAGTTCAGGCGGGCGCTGACGGCATCCTTCTTGAGCATCGTGCCGACGCGGTAGTGCTTGCCGATCTCACGCAGGAAGTCGATCGCCGACAGCGGCGCCGTCCAGTCGAGGTTGTTGACCATGCGGGCCGCGTTGTCGCCCTCGAAACTCAGGAATCGCTCGACCTGCGCACGGAGGTATCCGACCCACTCGGCGACGGTGTCCTTCGTATTGAGCGTGCGCTCCGCGGTGGGCCGAGGGTCGCCGATCAGCCCGGTCGAGCCACCGACGAGACCCAGCGGCTTGTGCCCGGCCAGCTGCAGCCGGCGCAGCAGCAGCAGCTGCACGAGGTTGCCCAGGTGCAGGCTCGGCGCGGTCGGGTCGAAGCCGCAGTAATACGTGATCGGGTCCCCGGCGAGCAGGGCGCGCAGCGCCTCCTGATCGGTGGACACATGCACCAGGCCACGCCACACGATCTCGTCCCAGACGTTCTCGAACGACGGGTCGTTGGCGGGCGCCAGAGCGCTCACAGCGACGGTTTCAGACACGCGGTCCAGGCTATCAGCGGCGGGCACGGCCCCGTCCGAGGGCCGTGCCAGACTGACGCCATGGACATCCAGGCCGAGGCGATCGCCATCGCCGTGCTGACGATCTTCCTGTTCCTCGCGCTGTGCGCCGCGCTCGTGCTCGTCACGGTGGCGCTGCGCACGCCGGCGGCCGCACCGCTCGGCGTCGCGGGCGGACTGGTCGTGCTGTGCCTCATCGTCGTGGCGGTGCTGCCGTACGACGTGCCAGTGCTGTTCGGCGCCGTCCTCGCCGTCCTCGGCACGGCGCTCGCGACGCTCGGCGGCAACCCGTTCACCCGGTGGATCCTCGGCGTCGCCGACGGCGGGCGCACGGCGGAGGGGCCTCGCGGCGGCATCCTGGTCGAGCTCATGGCGGACAGCGCCGCAGCGACCCCGCCTCGGCAGGAGGAGATCCTGCGCGGGGGCACCACGATCGGCTACCTGGAACGGGCATCTGTGACGCTCGGCATCCTCGCCGGCTTCCCCGGCGTCGTCGCCGTGGTCGTGGCACTCAAGGGCGTGGGCCGGTTCACGGAGCTCGCGACCCCCGCCGCACGCGAGCGGTTCATCGTCGGCACGATGGCGAGCCTGCTGTGGGCGTGCGCGGTGGCCGGTGTCATCCGGCTCGCGATCTGGTGACGCGGCTCGAGTCTCAGGCGCTGCCCGGCACGCGCGCGACGGGGTCTCAGCCGCTGCGGCATGCGCATCGCGGGGTCTCAGGCGCTCCCCGGCATGGCGCCGAGCGCGCGCAGCCCTTCGATGAGGGCCGCGCCGTCCGCTGTCGCCAGCGCCTGGGACACCGCCGGCTGGGTGATCCCCTCGGCATCCGCCAACTCGCGCTGGGTGCGTCCCTCCCAGCGCCCGCGGACGAGGCGCCGGGTGCGAGGAGTGAGCTGAGCAAACGCGCGGTCGCGCACCAGCAGCCCGGCATTGGCCACCCGCACCAGCTCGGCAACCTCCGCGGGGGCCTCGTCTGGGGCGGCGACCCAGGTGCGCGCGCTCGGGGCGGCACGACGCGCGAGGCGCTCGACGTGCTCGATCGCCGCGCGGGCCGCCCACCACGCCTCCCCCTCCGACAGCGGACCCGCCGCCGACGGGATGGACTGGATCTCGCCGAGGCCGATGCCGAAGCGCAGTTCGATCGTCTCGGGCAGGGTGAGCTGGAGGAGCAACGTCGCCGTCAGGGCTCCTGCGAGATCGGGATACACCCCCTGCAGTTCGTCGCCCACGGTCGGGAGCATGGCACGCACAGCCCGGGGCCCCGCTGCCGCAAGGTCGGCGAGCGCCGCGTCGAGCGCGCGCTGCGCCGCGACACGGTCCTCGAGCTCACGCGAGCCGACGATATCGGCGATGACGGCGGCGACCATGACATCAGTCTTCCACTGATGTCGACGTAAGATCAAGCTTTTGCTGATAAGTCCGATTCGAGAAGCTCAGGACTTATTGCTTGCAACGAGTTCAGCCAGCCTCACCGCGCAGCGCATGCAGCGCCGCCTGCGCGCGGGCGATGAGCTCGGCGCGTTGCTCCGCCACCCTGACCCCGGCCGTGCCGCCGACGCCGGTGCGGCTCGCCACCGAACCCTCGATCGACAGGACATCACGGACCGCCGGCACCAGGTGTGCGGAGACCTGCGCGAGCAGCGCGTCGTCGGCATCCTCGAGCCCGATCCCCCGCTCTTCACAGGCGCGCACCAGCGCGCCCGAGATCTCATGCGCATCGCGGAACGGCACGCCCTGCTTCACGAGCCACTCGGCGACGTCGGTCGCGAGGGAGAAACCCGCCGGGGCGAGCTCGGCCATCCGGTCGGTGTCGAAACGGAGAGTCGCGATCATGCCGGCGAAGGCGGGCAGTACGACCTCGAGGGTCGCGACGGAATCGAAGACCGGCTCCTTGTCCTCCTGCAGGTCGCGGTTGTATGCGAGCGGCAGCGCCTTGAGCGTGGCGAGCAGGCCCGACAGGTTGCCGATGAGGCGCCCTGCCTTGCCGCGGGCGAGCTCGGCGATGTCGGGGTTCTTCTTCTGCGGCATGATGCTGGAGCCCGTGGAGTAGCCGTCGTCGAGCGTGACGAAGCCGAACTCGCGGGTGTTCCAGATGATGACGTCCTCAGCGAAGCGCGAGATGTCGACGGCGATCATCGCCGCGATGAAGGCGAACTCCGCCACGACGTCGCGCGAACTCGTGCCATCGAGCGAGTTCTCCGCGGGTCGCGCGAGGCCGAGCCGGTCGGCGACGAGCTGCGGATCGA
Source organism: Microbacterium laevaniformans (assembly GCF_016907555.1). Lineage (NCBI taxonomy): Bacteria > Bacillati > Actinomycetota > Actinomycetes > Micrococcales > Microbacteriaceae > Microbacterium > Microbacterium laevaniformans. The sequence goes on along the minus strand of NZ_JAFBCE010000001.1, from coordinate 821,192 downwards.
GGCCGAGGGTGGCGCCGGCGAGCGCTCCCCCGCCGTAGGGCGAGACCGATGCCCGCGCCGCCCAGTCACGGAGCCGCTCGAGATCGCGAACGAGGGGCCAGCCGTGGGCCTGCAGGTGGTGGGCCAGCAGGATCGGCTGCGCGTGCTGCAGGTGGGTGCGCCCCGGCATGATCGCCTCGGCGTGCGCCTCGGCCTGCGACACGATGGCATCGACGACACGCAGGAGATCGCGGGCGATCACGCGGGCGTGGTCGAGCAGGTACAGCCGCACGAGAGTGGCGATCTGATCGTTGCGGCTCCGACCCGCGCGGAGCTTGCCGCCGAGCGCCGGACCGATCTCGGCGATGAGGGCGGCTTCCAGCGCGCCGTGCACGTCCTCATCCGTCGGCTGGGCGACCAGTGAGCCGTCGGCGACCGCCGCCGCGAGGGCATCGAGCCCCGCGTGCATCCGCGCCTCTTCGTCGGCGGTGAGGTACCCGGCGGCGGCGAGCGCCGCGGCGTGCGCGTGCGAACCGGCGATGTCGTAGAGCGCGAGCACCCAATCGAAGTGCGTGGAACGGCTGAGGGTCGCAAGTTCCGGTGAGGGCCCCGACGCGAAGCGTGCCCCCCAGAGTGCGCCGTCGTTCGTGCCGTGCGGTGTCGTTTCGCTCACCGCACCAGCCTAGCGAGCACCGCGCCGACGCTCCGCCCGGTGCGCTCCGCACGGCGCAGAGCCCGCCGCAGCGCGTTCATCCGTCCCGACGTGCCGCATCGCGGCATCCGATGCGACCAGACGAGACGGATGAGCGAGCCGCGGACCCCTCCCCACACCGCCCCGCCGCTCACGTATGCACAGATGCCGCCGCCCGACCCGTCGCGCGCGAGGAGGCGCGCCACGCTGCGATGATGAGTCGTCGCCCGTCGCCGCTGCCCGACAGCCTTCCGGAGTCGTTCTCCGTCGCGCAGGCGCAGGATGCCGGGGTATCGCCGCGCCGGCTCCGCGCGCGCGATCTGGCCTCGCCGTTCCGGGGCGTGCGATCGCGGCCTCCGGCGGAGTCCGCGGCTGCGGTGGACGATGACGCGTCGCCCGCTGCGAACGAGAATGCGCGGCTGCGGCTGACGATCCAGCGGGCGGCGCGCGCGTATGCGGCCCGGGCGGTCCCCGGCATCCTGTACACCCACGTCACGGCGGCGGTGATCTGGGATCTGCCGCTTCCGCTGCGGCTGCTGCGTCGCGGCGCCGAAGCGATCGACGTCGCCGTGCTCGGCGAGCGGCGAGCACCGAAGGGCGTGGGTGTGCGGGGCCATCAGCTGCGCGCCGAGCTCACGAGGACCGGCGTGCGGCGCGGGTTGCGCGTGGCCGCGCCGGCATCGGTGTGGGTGCAGCTGGCTCCGCTGCTGTCGGTGGGCGAGCTCGTCGAGCTGGGCGACGCCGTCGTGCACATCCCGCGGCGACGGGGGATGCATCGCGGCACGCCCGCTGACGCCTTGGCGGCGCGTGACGACCTGGTGGAGGCGATGGAGGCCGGCCGCCGCGTCGGTGCTGCGCGACTGCGCGCGGCGCTGGGGCTGATCCGGGTCGGGGCGGCCTCGCCACCGGAGACGCGGATACGTCTCGCGTGCGTGCGCCGGCAGCTACCCGAGCCTCTCCTCGACGTCGACGTGTTCGGCGTGGACGGCAGACCCATCGGCTTCACCGAACTGGCTTTCCCGGACCACGGCGTCCTCGTGGAGTACGAGGGCGATCACCACCGCCGATCGCCGAAGCAATGGCAGCGCGACATCGAGAAGCACGCGGCCTGCGTGGCCGCGGGATGGGAGGTCGTGCGCCTGACGGCCGCAGACCTGCATCGGGACGCTGCGCCCGCTGCCGCGAAGATCGCCGCAGCGTTGGCTCGCGGCGAGCTTCGCCGTTCATCCGTCCCGTGGGGTCGTGTCGCCGCTGCAGATGCGGCGGGAGGGGACGGATGAACGACTCAACCGCGGATGACCGCGCGGGTGGCGTATGCCAGGGCGCGTTCCAGGGGGCCCCGACCGACGACGAGGGCCCACGCGGTGCAGAACACGAGCGTCGCGCCGACGAACGGCCAGAACGGCTGCAGGGCGCGAAAGCCCGACAAGTCGCCGACGTCGCCCAGGGCAAGGGAGGCCCACACGGCCCACGCGACGATCTGGCCGACGTACGCGGTGAGCGGCATCGATCCCACGGCGCGCACGGGCAGCAGCACGATGCGCGCGGGCGTGCGGCAGATCAGCAGGCACAAGCCCACGACCGCCAGGGCGAAGCCGCCCGACCCGACCGTCTCGAGCACACCGCCGGAGTGGGCACCGTCGGCCAGCACACGTCCGAGGTAGGAGTCCTCGGGCAGGTCGATGACCGTGGATGCCGCGGCGGCGGCCATCGCGCACGCCGCGCCACCGACGACCAGCGCGACGAGAGTGCGCAGGGAGCGCAAGTCGGAGCGTGCGGCGGCCAGCCCCGCGATCAGGAAGGCCGCCCACACGAGGAAGGGATAGTGCCAGCCCAGCAGCAGAACGAGGTCGCCACCGATCGTCCCGGCGTCCACGAGCGCCCGATCCGCCAGTGGCAGAACCCAGGGGGCGCCGACGCCGATGACGGCGGCGAGCACCCAGAGGGTGGATGCCGACAGGCGCAGCAGCGGCACCGCGAGGAGGAACAGGATGCCGTAGGCCGGCAGGATCATGTAGACCGGCACACCCGTGGCATTCAGCAGCATCCCGATGCCCCAGATGATCGCCGCCCGCACGACCAGGCGTCGCCGCGCGACGACGAGCGCGCGACCCGTCGCGGGCCTGCTCCCCGCGCTCGCCCGCGCACCGGTCATGAGAGCGATCGAGACTCCCGCGAGCGTCGCGAACAAGATCGAGGACCGCCCGTTGACGAGATCGACCCACGTCGCGGGCTGCGCAGCATCGAAATGGGCGATCACCAGCAGGTGCGCGGCGAACATCCCGAACACCGCGAGACCCCGCGCGAGATCGACGCCGGCGAGCCTGCCGTCGCCATCCAACGTGCGCGCGCGGAGCGGACGGGGGGCCGTCATCGTCGTCCCACCGTCCGCATCCCGATCACTGCTGGCGCAACAGCCAGACCAGCAGGGCCTTCTGGGCGTGCAGCCGGTTCTCCGCCTCATCCCAGACCACACTCTGCGGTCCGTCGATGACCTCGGCATCCACCTCGTAGCCGCGGTCGGCGGGGAGGCAGTGGATGAAGATCGCGTCGGGATCGGCGAGGTCCATCGTCTCCTGCGTGACCTTGTATCCGCCGAGGTCGTGGACGCGCTGGATCTTCTCCTCCTCCTTGCCCATCGACACCCAGGTGTCGGTGACGATGACGTCGGAGCCGGCGGCCGCCTCGGCCGGATCGGTGAAGAGCGTGACCGAGCCGCCGGTCGTCGCCGCGATGCGATCGGCATCGGCGATGACGTCGGCGCGGGGGGCATACGCGGCGGGCGAGGCGACGCGCACGTGCATGCCGGCTGTGACGCCGGCCAGCACATAGGAGTGCCCCATGTTGGAGGTGCCGTCGCCGAAGAACGTGAGGGTCAGACCCTTCAGCTCGCCCTTGTGCTCGCGGATGGTGAGCAGGTCGGCGAGCAGCTGGCACGGGTGGAAGTCATCGCTGAGGGCGTTGATCACCGGAACGGTCGTGCCGCGCGCCATCTCCTCCAGGCCCGCCTGCGCGTAGGTGCGCCACACGATGGCCGCGACCTGGCGCTCCAGCACCCGCGCGGTGTCGGACGGCGTCTCCTTGCCCCCGAGCTGGCTGTTGGCGGTCGAGATGATCAGCGGCGATCCGCCGAGATCGGCGATGCCCACCGCGAACGACACGCGCGTGCGCGTCGAGCTCTTGTCGAAGATGACCGCCACGGTCTGGGGGCCTTCGAGGGGCTTCAGCTTCCAGCGATCCTTCTTCAGGGCGACGGCCAGATCGAGGATCTCGGCCTGCTCGGCCGGGGTGAGATCGTCATCGCGGAGCAGGTGGCGGGTCATGCGGAGGCCTCCGGGGTCGAGGGGTCGGACGCGTCGAGCACGAGGGCGTCGGCGACGGTCGCGAGGGAGCGGGTGAACAGGTCGATGAACTCGTCGATCTCGACGTCGCCGATGGTCAGCGCGGGCGCGATGCGGATCGTGCTGTCGTTGGCAGCGTTGACGATGAGGCCGTGCTGCTGCGCGGCGGCGACGAGCGCGCCGGCCACGGGATGCCGCAGCGCGACGCCCAGCAGCAGACCGCGTCCGCGGCATCCTTCGATCAGTGCGGAGTCGATCTGAGCGATCGCGGCGCGCAGCTGCTCGCCGCGGACGGCGGCGTTGGCGACGAGTCCCGCGCGATCGATCTCGCCGAGCACGGCCAGGGAGGTCGCCGTCGCGAGCGGATTGCCGCCGAAGGTCGAGCCGTGCGTGCCCGGGTAGAAGAGGTCGCTGGCGGCGCCGAAGGTGATGAGCGCGCCGATCGGGAAGCCGCCGCCGATGCCCTTGGCGACGGTGATCGCGTCGGGCACGATGTCCTCGTGCTGGAAGGCGAACCAGGCGCCGGTGCGACCCGCGCCCGTCTGGATCTCATCGACGATCAGCAGCGCACCGTGACGCGCGGTGATCTCGCGTGCCGCGGTGAGGTATCCCTCCGGCAGCGGCACGACACCCGCCTCACCCTTGATCGGCTCGACGAACAGGGCCGCCACGTCGTCGTCCATGGCCGCCTCGAGGGCTTCCACCGTCGAGTCGAGGAACTCGACCCCGGGGACCATCGGCAGGAACGGTGCCTGCATGTACGGCTTTCCGGTGAGGGCGAGCGTTCCCATCGTGCGGCCGTGGAACGCATCCTTCAGCGCCAGGATGCGGGGGCGCGCGGCGCGCGCGTCCGTCGCCGCGCCGTGCAGGCGGGCGAGCTTGAACGCGGCCTCGTTCGCTTCGGCGCCCGAGTTCGCGAAGTACACGCGTCCGGTGTCTGCGGCACCCGACAGGCGCTTGAGCTCGGCGGCCAGTGCCAGCTGCGGCGGCGTCGCGAAGAAGTTCGACACGTGCGACAGCGTCGCGGCCTGGCGCGACACGGCCTCCACGAAGACGGGGTGTGCGTGACCGAGCGAGGTGACGGCGATGCCGCCGAGGAAATCGAGGTAGCGGCGTCCGTCCGCGTCCCACAGCGACGACCCCTCGCCGCGGACGAACAGAGCCATCCGGTCGCCGGCGTTGCGGACGAGGTCGCGCCCGGCGTCCTCCTGCCACATCGTCGCTGCCGTCGTCTGCTCCTGTACGCCGCTCACTGCGCCACCACCTCTGTTCCGATTCCCTGTTCCGTGAAGACCTCGACCAGCACCGAATGGGGCTGGCGTCCGTCGATGATCGCCGCCGTGTCGACGCCGCCGTCGACGGCGTCGAGGCACGCCTGCATCTTCGGGATCATGCCCGACTCCAGCCGCGGCAGCATCGCGCGCAGCTCATCGGCGGTCAGATGCGAGACCAGCGAGTCGCGATTCGGCCAGTCGGCGTAGAGGCCCGCGACATCCGTGAGCACGACGAGCTTCGCCGCGCCCAGCGCGACGGCCAGAGCGGCTGCCGCGGCATCCGCGTTGACGTTCAGCGAGTGCCCGGGGTTGTCCAGGTCGGGTGCGATCGAGGAGACCACCGGGATACGACCGGCGGCGAGCTGGTCGAGCACCGGCTGCGGGTCGACGCGGACGACATCGCCGACGGCGCCGAGGTCGTGCTCGGTGCCGTCGATCACCACGCCGCGCCGCCGCCCCTGGAAGAGCCCCGCATCCTCCCCCGACACCCCGACGGCGAAGGGGCCGAACGCGTTGATGCGCCCGACCAGCTGCGGGTTCACCTGACCGGTGAGCACCATCCGCACGACGCTGATCGCCTCGGTCGAGGTCACCCGGTAGCCGCCCTTGAACTCGCTGGGGATGGCGAGCCGATCGAGCATCTGCGAGATCTGCGGGCCTCCCCCGTGCACGACGACCGGCTTGACACCGACGAACCGGAGGTACGCGATGTCCTGCGCGAACGCGTCCTGCAACTCTTCGGAGACCATGGCGTTGCCGCCGTACTTGATCACGATGATCTGCTCGCGGAAGCGCTGCAGCCACGGCAGCGACTCGATGAGGACGGCGGCCTTCTCGGCGGCTTCCTCGGGCGTGGTCTGCTGGATCTTGCCAGTCATGAGCTGTACGCGCTGTTCTCGTGCACGTAGTCGTGCGTCAGGTCGTTCGTGAAGATCGTCGCCTCCTCCTCGCCCTCCTTGAGGTCGATGAGCACGTCGGTCGCGCGCGGCGTGAGGTCGACCTCCTCCCGGGGGCGGTCCGGTGCGCCCGCGCTGCACAGTCGCACCCCGTTGAAGCTGACGTCGACGGCGTACGGATCGAAGGCCGCCTGCGTCGTCCCGATCGCGGCCAGCACGCGGCCCCAGTTGGGGTCGTTTCCGAAGATCGCGGCCTTGAAGAGGTTGTTGCGTGCGACGGAGCGCCCCACCTCGACGGCGTCGTCCTCGGATGCCGCGCCCACCACCCGGATGGTGATGTCGTGGCTCGCACCCTCGGCATCCGCCTGGAGCTGTCGAGCGAGACTCGTGCACACCTCGACGAGAGCCGCACGGAACGCGTCCGCGTCGGGCGTCACGCCGCTCGCGCCACTGACCATCAGCGTCACCTGATCGTTGGTCGACATGCAGCCGTCGGAGTCGAGTCGGTCGAAGCTCACCCGGGTGGCGGCGCGCAGATGCGCATCCGCCTCGTCGGCCGACAGCACCGCGTCGGTCGCGATGACCACGAGCATCGTGGCAAGGCCCGGAGCGAGCATCCCCGCACCCTTGGCCATCGCCCCGATGGTCCACCCGTCACCGGCGAAGACAGCGGTCTTGGGTACGGTGTCGGTCGTCATGATGGCGCGCGCCGCGTGGTCGCCGCCGTCGTCCGAGAGGGCGGAGATCGCCGCCTCGGTACCGGCAAGGACCTTCCCGCGGAAGACCTCGTCGCCCGTGCCGATGAGCCCGGTGGAGCACACGAGCACGTCGCCGGGGCTGATGCTCAGCAGCTCGGCGGCCTTCTCCGCCGTCTGATGAGTGGTCTGGAAACCGAACGCCCCGGTGAAGCAGTTGGCGCCGCCCGAGTTGAGCACGATCGCCTCGACGGTGCCGTCCTGAATGGCCTGCTGCGACCACAGGATCGGGTTGGCCTTGGCACGATTGCTGGTGAACACGGCGGCTCCGACCTTCAGCGGGCCGCGGTTGACGACGACGGCGACGTCGGGCCTGCCGGTCGATTTGAGACCGGCCACGACGCCGGCGGCGGCGAATCCTGCAGGGGCGGTGACGCTCACGGTGCCACTCCGTTCACGGTCAGACCCGTGGCCTCGGGAAGGCCCAGGGCGATGTTCATCGACTGGATGGCGGCACCGGCGGTGCCCTTGACGAGGTTGTCGACGGCCGTCACGACGACGACGCGGTTCGCGGCGCGGTCGACCGCGAGTCCGACGAGGGCGGTGTTGGCGCCCAGAACGTCCGCCGTGCGGGGGAACTGCCCCTCGGGCAGCAGCTGCACGAACGTCTCACCGTCGTACGCGCTCTCCCAGGCCGAGCGGATCTCGGCATCCGTCACGCCGTCCACGATCGGTGCCGTGGAGGTGGCCAGGATGCCGCGGGCCATCGGCACCAGCACCGGCGTGAACGAGACGCGGGCATCGGGAGCACCGGCGGCCGCGAGCGCCTGCTGGATCTCGGGGATGTGGCGGTGCGTGCCGCCGACGGCATACGGGTTCGCGGTGCCGAGGATCTCGGAGGCGAGCAGGTTCGTCTTCAGGCTCTTACCCGCCCCGGAGGACCCCACGGCCAGCACGCTGACGATGTCGCGGGCATCGATGACGCCGGCCGCGACGCCGGGGACGAGGCTCAGCGCCACCGTGGAGGCGTTGCAGCCCGGGGCGGCGATGCGGGAGGCGCCGACGAGGTGCTCACGCTGCTTCTGCCCGCCCGCGCCGACGATCAGCTCCGGCACGCCGTAGGTCCACGGCTCGTGGAAGGCGCCGCCGTAGAACGCGTCCCACGCCGCCGGCGAGATCAGACGGTGGTCGGCACCGGCGTCGATGACCAGGGGCGTGTCGGCGAGCGCGTCGGTGTACTGACCGGACTGACCGTGCGGGAGCGCGAGGAAGACCACGTCGTGGCCCGCGAGCACCTCGGGCGTCGTCGGCTGCAGGGTGAGGTCGGCCAGCGAACGCAGGTGGGGCTGATGCTGGATGAGCGCATCGCCGGCGTTGCTGTGCGCGGTGACGGTGCGGATGTGGACGTCGGGATGAGCGGCGAGGAGGCGCAGGATCTCGCCGCCGGCATAGCCGGAAGCGCCGGAGACGGCGACCGAAAGGGTCATTGTTCAACCTTATTGTGACGTGAGTCGGCAAACGGTGGGCTCGAAGCGGCGACACCGGCGACTCGACCCGTCACGACGACAGGGAGCTCGCGGGGTCGCCTAGAGTCGGCGGCCGTCCTGACGTCGGCGCGCGCGCAGCACCGTGGCAACGGTGACGGGACCGGCGGCGTGCATGCGGAGACGCTATCGCGCGGCGCGTCGTCGCCGCAAATCGATGCCGTCACTGCGCAAGGGCATCGAGGAGCTCGCGCTCGTCGGCGCGCGTGAGCCCGGCGGAGCGGGGACGGTCCAGTCCCCGTTCGCGCTCATCGGCGAGCACGCGCCGCAGCACGTCCTCCAGCGGCCTGTGGCGTCCGCCGAGAATGCGATAGGTGCCATTGGCGCGAGTCGCGAAGCCGGGCACATCGTCGGGCAGCCACAGCGGCAGCGATCGCTCCCCCGCCCAGTACCCCACGCCGTGCGCGACGAGCCACGGCGCGGATGCCGGGACGAGCGCACCGGTGTGACCGGCGACGCTGCGAGCGATGGCGAGCACCGCCTCCAGCGGAAGACTGTCGCCGACGGCATTGACGGCACCGGTGAAGCGCGCCGCGCCCACCTCGACCACGAAGTCGGTCAGGTCGTCGACGTCGATCACCTGCACCCGCGCGCCGGGTGCGTCGGGAATCAGCACGGGCTCGGCCGCCGCGGCGGCGAGGCGGGCGACCCCGTAGCCGAAGCGATCGGTGGGGTCACCCTGGCCGACGATCAGTCCCGGGCGCACCACGGCCGCACGGCGGCCGAGGGCGGCTGTCACGGCCTGCTCGGCGGCGGCCTTCTCGCGCCGGTAGTCGTACGGGTCGCCGGGTTCGGCGGCGACGGCGAGGGCGGCGGACTCGTCGGCGCCCGCCACGTCCCACTCGCGATCCGCGACGGCGGTGTAGGCATCGTCGCGCTCCCGATCGGCGACGACCAGCCGGGTGCCGGCCGGCGCGTCGCGGCCGCCGCGGGCGAGTACCGTCACGGCGGCACCGGCATCCCGCCAGCGCCGGGCGATCCGGCCCGAAAGCCAGCCGGTGCCGCCGAGGATCAGAACATCGGTCATGTCGTCGGGAAGGCCCTGATGCGCTGGAGCAGGTCAGGACCGGTGCGATCCAGCGTCCGGCCGCCGAGCCACACCCCCAGGACCGCGGCGCCCCCGCCGACGACGATGCCGACGACGAGCGCCACCCACCCCCAGACGGCCGCGCCGGTGATGAACCCGGCGACGGCGAACGCGATAGCCGGCGCTCCGATGACGAGGCAGGCGCCCATCACGACGAACACGAGCAGACCGGTCAGGAACGTCTGGCCCGGCACGCTCTTGAACGGGCTGTCGCCGGGGGCGGCGACCGGCGTCACGAGCAGAGCGGAGGACACGGCCGAGACGCCGTAGCCGCCGAGCACCAGCCCCAGCGAGGCGCCGAGGATGCCGGGCAGATGTTCGAGCCGGCCGCCGACGGCCGTGGTCACGACGGCGAGCAGCACGATCAGCGGGATGCCGATGCTCGCGGCGCCGAGAAGGCGTCCCAGGCGGTCGTCGCGGCCGCGGATGCCGGTCGCGAGCACCGAGGCGAAAGCGGTGCCGTCGTAGGAGACGTCGGTGTAGCCGGAGAGGCACAGCACGAGAGCGACGAGCACCGCCGAGCTCGAGAACATGAACCCGTCGATACCGCTCGTGAACGCGAACAGCAGCGGGAACAGCGGCACGATCAGCAGTTGGCGGAGGTATCGCGGATCGCGCAGCCACGCCGTGAGCGATCGCGCCCAGGTCGCGCCGACGCCGCCGGTGGGCATGCGGCCGAACAGCCCCAGCGCCCCCGAGCGGGCCACCTTCGCCGCGCGCTGCCGCGGCGTCGTGACGGCGCCGCGAAGAGCGCGCGCCCACAGCAGCCAGAGCGCGGCGAGCGTCGCCGCGGCGATGAGCAGACGTGCCACGGCGCTCACCCCCTGTCCGGCCGCGACGTCGGCGGGGACGGCCCACACCGCGCCGATGGGCGTCCACCCGAGCACGTCCGCGATCCGCGGTATCCGGTCGCGGACGTCGGCGGTGGAGGTGAGGGCGAGGGTCCCGGTCACCATCGGGCCGGCCATGATCAGCAGGATGAGCACGATCGTGCCCACGAACTCGCGGCCGCGGCGGTTGCCGCCGAGACCGCTGGACAGCGCCGAGACGAGTCGGGAGGCGACGACGCACGTGAGCACGCCGAGGACGATGCAGACGACCGCGGCGATCGCGGCGAGGGGCCAGCGCACCCACAGCGCGATCGTCGCGAGAGCGGCGATCGACGTGGCGATCCCGGGGATCCCGGTGACGCCTGTGGCGGTCAGTGCAGCCATGATCTGCGTCGCGCTGAGCGGGAACGGGGCGAGCTTCTCGGCATCCACCGTCGTGTCCATCCCCGCGATCAGCACGGGTCCCAGCACCCACCCGAGCACGAGCGCGGATCCGCCGATCACGACCGTGGCCCGCGCCGCCTCGAGGCCCTGGAACACCGCGACGGCGACGAGGCCCGCGACCACGGACGTGAGGATGCCGAGCGCCCAGAGAATGCCGAAGCAGAAGCCGACCAGCTGCCAGGGGCGACGCGCGAGGCTGTTGCCGAGGATGCGGTACCTCAGCCTCAGGACTGTCGCAACCACTGCGGTCCCTCCGACGTGTGGCGACCTCCCACGAGCGAGAGGAAACGGTCCTGCAGGCTCTCACCCGCGCGCACCTCGTCGACCGTTCCGGCGGCCAGGACGCGACCGGCCGCGATGACGGCGACGTGGTCGCACATACGCTGCACGAGGTCCATCGAGTGGCTGGAGATGATGATCGTGCCGCCCGAGGACGTGTAGGAGCGCAGGACGTCCTCGATGTTGGCCGCCGAGACCGGGTCGACCGATTCGAACGGCTCGTCGAGCACCAGGAGACGCGGCGCGTGCACCAGTGCGCACGCAAGCGCGACCTTCTTCGTCATGCCCGCGGAGTAGTCGGCGACGATCGTTCCGGCGGCCTCGCCGAGGTCCATCAGAGCGATCAGGTCGGCCACGCGAGGCGCGATCTGATCGCGCGGCACCGAGAACATCATCGCCGTGTAGGTGATGAGCTGCTCGCCCGTGAGTCGATCGAACAGACGGACGCCGTCAGCGAGGTTGCCGATGAGGGCTTTGGCGCGCACGGGGTCGGCCCACACGTCGACGCCGTGCACCCAGGCGCCGCCGGCGTCGGGTCGCAACAGGCCGGTGGCCATCGACAGTGTCGTCGTCTTTCCGGCCCCGTTGGGCCCGACCAGCCCGTAGAACGATCCGGCGGGAACGACCAGGTCGACGCCGCCCACCGCGGTCTTGTCGCCGAAGCGCTTCACGAGGCCTGCAAGCTGCAGGGCGGGCACCATCTGCGTATCAGTCATCCCCGCCGAGCCTAGCCCGACCTCTGCGGGGTGTCGGAAGGCTCCGGCACGATGACCGCATGCTGCAGACCCTCGCCGTCGCCGGTTACCGCTCCCTCCGGGATGTCGTGGTGCCTCTGGGCGGGCTCACCGTGGTCACCGGCCCCAACGGGTCGGGAAAGTCCAACCTCTACCGCGCACTGCGCCTTCTCGCCGCCGCAGCGCGTGGCGAGGTGATCGGTGCCGTGGCGCGCGAGGGAGGACTGCCGTCCGTCCTGTGGGCGGGTCCGGAGAACGGCGGCACTCAGGGCACGGTGCGCCGTGGCCCGATCGCCCTCAGGCTGGGGTTCTCCTCCGACGAGCTCGGCTACCTCATCGACCTCGGCATCCCGCAGTCCGACCCTTCCGTCGCCAACCCGTTCGCCCGCGACCCGGAGATCAAGCGCGAGCAGGTCTTCGCCGGTCCGGTGGCCAAACCCGCGGCGCTGCTGATCGATCGGCGGCGACAGAGCACACGTGTGCGCGAGGGCGGATGGACCGAGCTCGACCAGCGTCTCGCGCCCTACGAGAGCATCGTGACCGACCTGGCCGACGGCGATACCGCGCCCGAGCTGCTGGCGCTGCGGCGCACGATGGGCGGGTGGCGGTTCTACGACCATTTCCGCGTGGATGCCGAGGCTCCCGCGCGCCGGCCGCAGGTCGGGACGCGCACCCAGACGCTGTCGCACGACGGGGCGACGCTGGCGGCCACGTGGGCTACGATCGTGGATGCCGGCCACGGCGACGCCCTGGACCGGGCCGTCCGCGACGCCTTCCCGGGGTCCCGCGTGGAGGTCCAGGCGAACGAGGGCCTGTTCCGTCTGGTCCTGCACCAGAGCGGCCTGCTCCGCCCGCTGGAGGCGGCGGAACTGTCGGACGGAACGCTGCGCTATCTCCTGTTGTGCACGGCCCTCCTGCCGGCGCGGCCCGCGCCGCTGCTGGTGCTCAACGAGCCGGAGGCGAGCCTGCATGTGTCGCTGCTCGCACCCCTCGCCCGGCTGATCCAGCATGCCGCCCAGCACACGCAGGTGCTCGTCGTCTCGCACGCGCGGGAGCTGGTCGAGGCACTCCCGGCGACGGCTCGCGTCGAGTTGCGCAAGGATCAGAACGGCACCGCCGTCGTCGGCCAAGGGTTCATAGACGTTCCCGCCTGGCATTGGGGGTCGCGGTGAACGGACCCCGAGGCCGCACTACTCCCGGATGCTCGCCCCGAAACGCTCGGCGGCCACCGCCACGCCGGCCAGCTTGGCCTCCGTGGCTTCGGCAGCGGTGAGCGTGCGGTCCGGTGCCCGGAACCGCAGCGCGAACGTGAGGCTCTTGGTGCCCTCGACGAGCCCGCCGCCGCGGTAGTCGTCGACGAGGCGAACGGCCTCCAGCAACGCGCCCGCGCCCTCGCGCAGTGCCGACTCGACATCTCCCGCGACGACGTCTTCTGCGACCACGAGGGAGACGTCCTGCGTCGCGGCCGGATACCCCGACAGCGACGGCGCCACGTCGGGCGCACCCGCGAGGCGCAGGATGAGGTCGAGGTCGAGCTCGGCGACGTAGACGGCTCCGTGCAGGTCGGCGTCGGCGGCCACCTGCGGCAGCACCTGTCCGACGTAGCCGACCTCCTGACCGGCGACCGTCAGGATGCCCGCACGGCCGGGGTGGAGCGCGGCGCGCTGCCCCTGCGCGACCTCGATCCGCACGCCCGCGCCGGCCGCGATAGCCTGCACGGCGCCGAGGACGTCCGAGAGGTCGGCGGCGACGGGGCTGTGGCCGGGCTGCTTGGCCACGACGTCGCCGGTGAGCAGGACGGCCACGTGGCGCGGCTGCGGCGGCAGCGCGGTGTTCAGAGCGGCGAGCGTCTCGTCGTCCGGACGCACGGCCAGCGGCGGCACGGTGTCGGTGCCGTAGACGACGCCCTCCTCGGGCATGAACACGAGCCCCGTCTCGAACAGCGCGAGATCGGCGAAGCCGCGCGCCTGGTTGCGGTGCGCGACCTGAAGCAGCCCCGGGACGAGCGAACGGCGCAGATACGGAGCCTGGCCGTCGAGGGGGTTCGCGAGCTTGACGGACGCCATCGGGTCCCCCGACGCCGACCCGTGCAGCGCGTTGGCCTCCGCCGTGGAGAACGGGAAGGACGGAGTCTCGACGAAGCCGGCGGCGGCGAGCGCGTTGGCCACGCGACGTCGCCCCTTTTGCAGCGGTGTGAGGCCGCGACCGGAGGGCGGAGTCGGCAGCACCGACGGGATCCGCTCGAGTCCGTGGATGCGCGCGACCTCCTCGGCGAGCGTCCACTTGTCGGTGAGGTCCGGACGCCACGTCGGCGGGATGACGAACCATCCCCCACCGGGGATGTCCGCCGGCTCCTCCCCGTCGAGCACCAGGGCCTCGGCGAAGGCCTGGTCGACGTCGGTCACCTCACAGCCCACCATCTCCAGCGCGTCGATGATCTCGGCATCCGTGTAGTCGACGCCGATGAGGCCCGGGATGAAGGGCCGAGGCAGCTCGATGCCGTCGACGACGACCTCGCCGAACACCGCACCGCCGAACTCCGGATCGAGAGTGCCGCCGGCAAGCTCGACCATGAGGTCGGCGACGCGGCGGGCTGCCACGAACGGCAGCAGCGGGTCGACGCCGCGCTCGAAGCGGCGGGAGGCCTCCGAGGGCAGCTTGTGGCGACGGGCCGTCCGGGCGATCGTGGTGGGATCGAAAATCGCCGCCTCGACGAGGACGTTGCGCGTGGCGTCCGTCATCTCCGTCGTGCCGCCGCCCATCACGCCGGCGAGGCCGATCGGGCCGGAATCGTCGGTGATGAGCAGGTCCTCGGCGCTGAGCGTGCGCTCTTTGCCGTCGAGGGTTGTGAGCTTCTCCCCCTCGCCGGCGCGCCGGACGGTGATGCCGCCCTGCAGCCTGTCGAGGTCGTACCCGTGGATCGGGTTGCCGAGCTCCAGCATGACGTAGTTGGTGATGTCGATCAGGATGCCGAGCGAGCGGATGCCGGCGAGGGCCAACCGCGCCACCATCCAGGGCGGTGTCGGCCGCGCCGGGTCGACCCCGCGAACCACGCGGGCGACGAACTCGCTGGCCCCGACGCGGCCGCGCAGCGGCGCACGGTCGTCCACGACGATCGCGAATCCGGAGCCGGGCTGGACGTCGTCCCACGCGTGGGCGGCGGGGTCGGAGAAGGCGGCACCGGTCGCGTGCGAGTACTCACGGGCGATGCCACGGATCGACAGGGCGTAGCCACGGTCAGGGGTGACGTTGACGTCGACGGCGACGTCGTCGAGGCCCAGCAGGGCGATCGCGTCGGTGCCGACCTCCGGATCGAGGCCCAGCTCGACGAGCCGCAGGATGCCGTTGTGCTCGTCACCCAGCCCGAGCTCGCGGGCCGAGGCGATCATGCCGTCCGAGACGTGACCGTAGGTCTTGCGCGCGGAGATCGGGAAGGGCCCCGGAAGGGTGGCACCGGGCAGGGAGACGACGACCTTGTCCCCTTCGACGAAGTTGGACGCGCCGCAGACGATGCCGCGGACGCCACCGTTCGCCGCGCCGACATCCACCTGGCACCAGCGGATCGTCTTGCCGTTGGACTGCGGCTCCGCTTCGAAGGAGAGCACCTGGCCGACCACGACCGGTCCGCTGATCTCGAAGCCGATCGCCTCTTCCTCCTCGAAGCCCACCGACACGAGCGCCGCGAAGACGTCGTCGGTCGTGGCGCCCTCGGGAAGCTCGACGTACTCACGCAGCCACGACAGAGGGACGCGCATCAGACCACCATTCCGAACTGCTCACTGAAGCGGACATCGCCCTCGGCCATGTCACGCATGTCCTGCACGTCCGAGCGGAACATGAGCGTGCGCTCGATGCCCATTCCGAACGCGAACCCCGAGTAGACCTCGGGGTCGATCCCGGCCGCGCGCAGCACGTTCGGGTTGACCATTCCGCAGCCGCCCCACTCGATCCAGCGCGGCCCGCCCTTGAACGTGGGGTGCCAGAGATCGAGCTCGGCGGACGGCTCGGTGAAGGGGAAGTAGTTGGTGCGAAAGCGCGTTTTCGCCTCGGCGCCGAAGAGCACCTTCGCCGCGTGATCCAGCGTGCCCTTGAGGTTCGCCATCGTGATGCCCTTGTCGACGACGAGGCCCTCGAACTGGTGGAAGGCCGGCAGGTGCGTCGCATCGAACTCGTCGGTGCGGTAAACACGTCCGGGCGAGAGCACGTAGATGGGAAGGTCGCGCTCGAGCATCGATCGCATCTGCACCGGGCTGGTCTGCGTGCGCAGCACGAGGTGCCGCGCGATCGGATCAACGAAGAAGGTGTCCTGCAGCTGGCGCGCCGGGTGATCGATGTCGAAGTTCAGCCCGTCGAAGTTGTACCACTCGTGCTCGAGCTCGGGCCCCTCGGCGATCTCCCATCCCATGCCGACGAACAGGTCGGCGATCTCCTCCTGCAGAAGAGACACGGGATGCCGAGCCCCGACACGCGCTCGCGGTGAGATCGCGGTGATGTCGACGCGCTCGGCTTCGAGCCGGGCAGCAGACTCCGCGGCTGCGAGCTCCTCCTCGCGGGCGGCGAGCGCCTGCGCGAGGCGGCCGCGAGCCTGGCCGACGAGCTTGCCGAACGCCGCCTTCTGATCGTTCGGCACATGGCGCAGCTGGGCGTTCAGCTGGGCGAGTGGCGAGCCCTCGCCGGCGTGAGCGGCACGAGCGGTCTTCAGCTCGAGCGTGGAGCCTGCCGCGGCGACCGCTGACAGCGCGTCCGCGACAGCGGCATCGACGTTCTCTGGAGTGATCTCGGGTGCGTCAGACACAAGAGAGGAGTCTACCGGGGGGGGCGGGCAACCATCCCCGCCGCGCTGATCCCCGCCGATCAGTGCGGTCGGCGCGGCAGACGGCCGGGCCCGCCGCCCTCGTTGCCCGTGGCGCGATCGGTCGCCTGCTGCAGACCGATCAACTGGGTGTCGGTCGTTGCGCCCACCGGGTGGTGCAGCGCGCCTCCTTCCGCGGCCTGCTGCTGCTGACGACGCTTCGTGCGCTGCTCGATGCGGTACGCGACGTAGCTCAACGCCAGGCACATGGCGACGTAGATCGTGCCGCCGACGATGGCCGTCTGTATCAGCGGTGAGCTGTACACCGCGTTCGAGCCGAGCAGCTTGATGACGTACAGCAGCTCGGGGTAGGTGATGATGAAGCCGAGCGCGGTGTCCTTGAGCGTGACGACCAGCTGGGCGACGATCACGGGCATCATGGCGCGGATCGCTTGGGGCAGCAGGATGAGGCGGAGCACCCCGGCCTTGCGCAGACCGATCGCGTAGCCGGCCTCGCTCTGGCCGCGCGGCAGCGACTCGACGCCGGCACGGATCACCTCGGCGAGGACGGAGCCGTTGTAGGCGACGAGCGCGATCACGACCGCCCAGTAGGGCTCCATGCGGATGCCGACAACGGGAAGTCCGTAATAGAGGAGCATCATGAACACGAGCACCGGAACCGCGCGGAGAACCTCGGTCACCCACCCGACGGGCGTGCGTATCCAGGCACGATCCGACAGACGCCCGATTGCGAGGACCAACCCCAGCGCGAGCGCACCCGCCGCCGCCGCCGCGAAGGCGGCGAGCGTCGCGAGGGCACCGTCGAGCAGACGCTGCCAGATCGTCCCGTAGGTGAAGATCTCCCACTTGTCGGCGGCGAACTGACCGGTGGCGGCGAAGCGCCAGATCACCCATCCCGCCGCCGCCGCGATCACGACGATCGTCACCGCACCGAGCACCCGGTTGCGGGTGATCGCCTTCGGCCCGGGGACGTCGTAGAGGACGGAACTCATCGGGCGACCTTCCATCTGCGCTCCATCGCCCGTTGCAGCCACGCGAGCAGCAGCACGAGGGCGACGAAGATGACCATGACCCACAGAAGCGTCACGAGCTGGTTCTCGCCGCGCTCGCTGAGGTTGCTGCGCACGGAGCCGAGGTTGAGCACCGAGAAGCCCGCGGCGACCGTCGTGTTCTTCAGCAGGGCGATGAACACGCTCATCATGGGCGGGATGACCGAGCGCGTCGCCTGCGGTAGGACGACGAGCGTCATCACCTGACCGAACGTGAGCCCGAGAGCGCGCGCGGCCTCAGCCTGCCCCAACGGGACCGTATTGATCCCCGAACGCAGCGTCTCGGCGACGTAGGTCGCCGTGTAGACGCCGAGGGCGAGCGTTGCCAACAGGATCGCATCGATGCGCTCACGCAGCAGGATCGGCAGACAGAACGCGAAGAAGAACATGACGAGGGTCAGCGGTGTGTTGCGGATCCAGTTGACGTAGACCGTGCCCACCGCCCGCGCCGCGGGGATCGGCGAGACGCGCATGGCACCGACGATGAAGCCGAGCACCAGCGCGAGAATGCCACCGCCGATGAACAGCACCATCGTTCCTCTGAGCGCCTCGCCCCAGAGATCGAGGTTGTTGGTGATGATCTCCACCGCCCCGCCTTCCGTCGTTCTCGTTGTCGTCGTCTCGGTGCCGGATGCCGGCGGCAGCGCGGTCGTCGCTGCCGCCGGCCCCGCTCAGCTCGCGGCGTCGACCGGGGGCTGCGTCGCCTTCACACCGGAGGCGCCGAGGTTCTTGTCGAAGATCGCCTGCCAGGTCGACCCGCCGTCGGTGAACATCGTGTTGATGAACGTCTGCAGCGCGGTGTCGCCCTTGGCGATGCCGACGCCGTAGCGCTCCTCGCTGAACGGTTCGCCGACGACCTTGAGCTTGTCGGGAGCCTGGGCCGCGTACCCGATGAGGATCGCTTCATCGGTCGTGACCGCGTCGACCTGACCGTTCTTGAGGTCTTCGACGCACGCCGAGTAGGTGTCGTACTCCTTGGTCTTGGCGGGAGTCTGATCCTTGATCCGCTGAATCGAGGTCGAGCCGGTCGCCGAGCAGACGGTGTCGTCCGCGGTCAGAGAGTCTTTGCCCGTGATCTTGTCGTTGTCGGCGGCGACCAGCAGGCCCTGTCCGGTGATGAAGTACGGACCGGCGAAGGAGATCTGCTGCTTGCGCTTGTCGGTGATCGAGTAGGTGCCGACGTAGTAGTCGATGTCACCGTTCACGAGGGCCTGTTCCCGGTTGGCCGAGGCGATCGGCTGGAACTGGATCTTGTCCTCGGCGACGCCGAGCGAGGCGGCGATCCAGCGCGCGATGTCGACGTCGAAGCCGCTGCGCGTGTTGGTCACCGGGTCCAGGTAACCCAGGCCCGGCTGGTCCTCCTTGACGCCGACGGTGACGGTGCCGGAGCTCTTGATCTTGTCGAAGGTGGGGCTGCCCTCGATCGTCACGTCGGTGGCGACCGTCCAGGGATTCTCGGCGGCACCCGAGGCACCGCCGGTGGAGCCCGGCTCCGCGCCGGGCGTACCGCTGTTGCACGCGGTGAGGGCGAGCGCGGCGAGGGCGATCCCCGCGATGCTGCCGGCGATTCTGTTCTTCTTCAGCATGTGATCCTCCTGTTTCGTATCCATCTCTCGTTGACCGCGCCGGTGCCAGGCGCGGACGTCTCGGTCAGTGCGTGATCAGCTTGGAGAGGAAGTCCTTCGCCCGGTCGCTCGTGGGGGCCGTGAAGAACTGGTCGGGGCGTGCCTGCTCGATGATCTGGCCGTCGGCCATGAAGACCACTCGATCGGCCGCTTTACGCGCGAACCCCATCTCGTGCGTGACGACGATCATCGTCATGCCGTCCTGGGCGAGACCGACCATGACGTCGAGCACCTCGTTGATCATCTCCGGGTCGAGCGCGCTGGTGGGCTCGTCGAACAGCATGACCTTGGGCTTCATCGCCAGCGCCCGGGCGATCGCGACACGCTGCTGCTGACCGCCGGAAAGCTGTCCCGGCAGCTTGGATGCCTGATGCCCGACGCCCACGCGCTCCAGCAGCACCTTGGCTTCGGCTTCGGCATCCGCCTTCTTCATCTTCTTGACCTTGATGGGGCCGAGCGTGACGTTCTCGAGGATCGTGAGGTGGGAGAAGAGGTTGAAGGACTGGAACACCATGCCCACGTCTGCACGCAGAGCCGCGAGCGCCTTTCCCTCCTTCGGCAACTCTTTGCCGTCGATGGTGATCGTGCCGCTCGTGATCGTTTCGAGGCGGTTGATCGTGCGGCAGAGCGTCGACTTGCCCGAGCCGGAGGGGCCGATCACCACGACGACCTCACCGCGGTTGACCGTCATATCGATGTTCTTCAGCGCGTGGAAGTCGCCGTAGTGCTTCTCGACGTTGCTGACCACGACGAGGGGATCCCCGCGGCGCACGGTGATGTTGGACGTCGCCGGGGTCGCATTCGGAATCGACATGCGGGCCAGCCTAGGCAGATCCTGTGGAAGACGACCAACTTATGCACAGGATCTTGACCGAGTCGTAACCGACCCGGAACAATTCGCGTCAGCGATCGCCGCGCTGTGCGAAGGCCGTCTCGTACAGGCAGACGCTCGCCGCGGTGGCGAGATTCAGCGACTCGGCGCGACCGTAGATCGGCAGTCGCAGGGAGAGGTCGGCGAGCGCCAGCGCATCGTCGTCCAGGCCCCGTGCCTCGTTGCCGAACAGCCAGGCCGTGGGTGCGGCGAGCACGTCTCGGCGGGCGAGGAAGTCCTCTCCCCCGACGTCCGCGGCGACGATGCGCAGGCCCGCCGCATGTGCCCGTTCGACGGTGGCCGGCAGCTCCGCGGCGACGGCGACGGGCACGTGGAACAGCGAGCCGGTCGTGGCGCGCACGACCTTGGGGTTGTAGGGATCGACCGTGCGTCCGGTCAGCACGACGGCATCCGCACCGGCGGCGTCGGCGGCGCGGATGATGGTGCCGAGGTTGCCCGGATCGCGTACCTCTTCGCAGATCGCGATGAGGGTCGGCGATGCGGCGAAGATGTCTTTGAGTGACGTCGGCGACTGTCGCGCGACGGCGACGATCCCCTGCGGGGTCACCGTGTCGGCCATCGCATCCAGCACCGCCTCGGTCGTGAAGACGATGTCCAGGCCTGCGTCCGCGGCCGCATCCCGGATGTCTTGATGTCGCTCCATCGCCGTGGGCGTGGCGAAGAGCTCGACGAGGGTGTCGGGGCGGAAGGCGAGAGCCTCGCGGGCCGCCTGGGGTCCCTCCAGCAGGAATAGCCCGGTCTCCTGTCGGGCGCTGCGCTTGGTCAGCTTGGCGACGGCGCGCACACGGGGAGAACGAGGATTTTCGAGCACGATCTCATCCTAGGGAATGAAGAAGGGGCGTCCCCCGTTCGGAGGACACCCCTTCTCGTGCTGTGTGGGCAGTGATTACGCCTTGGGCGCGTTCACGTCCGCCGGCAGCGCCTTCTTCGCGGTCTCGACGAGCGAGGCGAAGGTGGCCGGCTCGTTGACGGCCAGCTCGGCCAGCATGCGACGGTCGACCTGCACGCCCGCCAGGCCGAGGCCCTGGATGAAGCGGTTGTAGGTGATGCCGTTCTGACGGGCCGCGGCGTTGATGCGCTGGATCCACAGGCGGCGGAAGTCGCCCTTGCGCTTGCGGCGGTCACGGTACGCGTAGACCAGCGAGTGGGTGACCTGCTCCTTGGCCTTGCGGTACAGGCGCGAACGCTGCCCGCGGTAACCGGATGCGCGCTCGAGGATGACGCGACGCTTCTTGTGGGCGTTGACGGCCCGCTTGACTCTAGCCATTTTCTTCTACTTTCTCGTCTGCGTCAGCGCTCAGATGCCGAGGAGCTTCTTGGCGACCTTCGCGTCGCCGGGAGCCAGGATCTTGTCGGCCGACAGGCGGCGCGTGCGCTTGGTGGGCTTGCCTTCGAAGTTGTGGCGGAGGTTCGCCTGCTGCTTCTTGATCTTCCCGCTACCGGTGACCTTGAAGCGCTTCTTGGCACCCGAGTGGGTCTTCTGCTTCGGCATGTCTCTATCCTTCGTTGTGGTTCCCGCGGGGCGGGAGCTCTGGGGGCCGAGAGGCTGCGCCTCCGGCCGGCGGCCTTACTCCGCGGGAGCGGGCTCGGCGGCGGGGGCGGCCTCGGGCTCGGCGCCCGTGGTTCCGCGCGCCTGGCGCGCCGCCTCCTTGTTCGCAGCACGCTGGGCGTTCTGCTCGGTCTTCACCTCGGACTTGTTCTTGTGCGGGGCGATGACCATGACCATGTTGCGTCCGTCGATCGTGGGGTTCGACTCGACGGTTCCGTACTCGGCGACGTCCTCGGCGAACTTGCGCAGCAGCCGTACACCCTGCTCCGGACGCGACTGCTCGCGGCCTCGGAAGAGGATCATGGCCTTGACCTTGTCACCGGCCTGCAGGAAGCCTTCGGCACGCTTGAGCTTGGTCGTGTAGTCGTGCGCTTCGATCTTCAGTCGGAAACGGACCTCTTTGAGAACCGTGTTCGCCTGATTGCGACGCGCTTCCTTCGCCTTCTGCGCCGCCTCGTACTTGAACTTGCCGTAGTCCATGATCTTGACCACGGGCGGCTTCGAGTTGGGGGCGACCTCGACGAGGTCGAGATCTGCTTCCTGAGCGAGGCGCAGAGCGACCTCGATGCGGACGACGCCGACCTGCTCACCCGCGGGTCCGACGAGGCGGACCTCGGGAACGCGAATGCGGTCATTGGTGCGGGGATCGCTGATGCGGAACTCCTTAGTCGTACGGGTGGGTGCCACCGGACACAGGGATGTGTCTCGGGCGGAAGATCGTCACGTCCACCCCGCACGACGCGCACGTCGGCTTCGTTCCTGCACCCTCACCCGCACCGATTGCTCGGTGCGACAACCTCGACGGACGAGGCGGAGCGCGTGACCCGGTAGCCTGGAGCGGCAAGCGCGGGTGGGATGTGATCCTCTTTCGTTCCGGAGCAGAACACTCCGGCGCCCGCACAGTCTAGCAGAGAGCAGCACGTGGACACGATTCCTTCCTCCCCCGACCGTCACGAGGCCGAACGGCTCGCCCGATGGGAGGAACAGGAGCGTGCCTCCGCCGCCGCCACCCGCGACATCGCCGACGTGCCGGCGGTGGAGGTCATCACGACGGCCGCGGTGCATCTCATGAGCGCAGCCGCCGTCAAGACCGGTCTCGCGGACGATCCCGAGACGCAGCTGGATCTCGACGAGGCACGCAAGCTGATCAACGCCCTGGCGGGGCTGATCACGGCCGGAGCGCCGGAGATCAGCGACATGCACGCGCGGTCACTGCGCGATGGACTGCGCTCGCTGCAGCTCGCGTTCCGCGAGGCCTCGGTCATCCCCGACCCGATCGGCAAGGGCCCGGGCGAGAAGTGGACCGGGCCCGTCACGTGAGACCCGGCGCGGCGCTCAGCCGCGGACGAGCTTGACCGTGAGCGAGTCGAGCAGCACCGCAATGCGATCGTCGGCGGCCCACCGTGCCGCCAGCCGCTGCAGGGTGGCGTCGAGCTGAGACTGGTCGAGCCCATCCACGAGCTGCAGACGGACGATCAGTTCCGGGCCGCGCAGACGCGCCTGCGGATCCCCCGGCGCCACCGACAGGTCGAGCACGCCCAGCTCGGAGCCGATCGAGTCCTGCAGCCCGGCATAGACCTCCGGCGAGGTGTGCGCGGGTTCCCAGGCCAGCCCTTGACCGAGGGCCCACACCGCGGGGCGACGCAGAACGAACTCGGTCTCGGATGCCGGGTCGATCACGATCAGGTCCGTATCGTCGGCAGCGGCGGCCAAGGCGGTACGGATGCCGTCGGCCGGCACCGGTCGCGCTTTCGGATCCCACGCCGCCATCGTGCGCACCGACGTGAACACGGGCAGCACACGCCGCCCGTCGGGCGCGGCGACCGTTACGATGGACAGCTCCTGCGTCTTGTCGACGGTGTGGCCGGACGGGGCGACGCCCACATCGCCGGCCTCGGCGACCAGCGGGATCAACAGGCGTGCCGTGCGGTAGGCGTCGACGACCGCACGAGCATCACCCTCGCCCCGGCGGAAGCTCAGCAGTGCCGACAGCAGCGCAGCGTCTGCAGAGCCGTCGTCGCCGGCGTGCGGATTGGGCTCGAAGGAGCGCCCCTCCCAGGGGACGCCTGCGGAATCCGCGGCGCAGGCGTGGGCTGCGGCGTCGTCGGGACTCTCAGCCTGCGGCGACATCCAGCGCCTCGGCGAGGGTGAAGGCCCCCGCATAGAGTGCCTTACCCACGATGGCCCCTTCGACGCCGAGCGGAACGAGCTCGCGCAGGGCCGCGATGTCGTCGAGGTTCGAGATGCCCCCCGAGGCGACGACCGGCTTGACGGTGCGGGTGGTGACCTCGCGCAGCAGCTCGAGGTTCGGGCCCTTCAGCGTGCCGTCCTTGGTGACGTCGGTGACGACGTAACGGCTGCACCCGGCGTCTTCGAGGCGCTGGAGCACCTGCCAGAGGTCGCCGCCGTCGCGCGTCCACCCGCGCGCAGCGAGCGTGGTTCCACGCACGTCGAGTCCGACCGCGATCGCGTCGCCGTAGCGGCCGATGACGTCCGCCGCCCACTCCGGGTTCTCCAGCGCCGCGGTGCCGAGGTTGATGCGGCTCGCCCCCGACTCGAGGGCGGCCTCCAAGGTCGCATCGTCGCGGATTCCTCCGGACAGCTCCACCTGCACGCCCTTGAGCTGCTTGATGACCTTGCGCAGCACGGCGGCGTTGTTGCCGCGTCCGAAGGCGGCATCCAGATCCACGAGGTGGATCCACTGGGCGCCGTCGCGCGCCCAAGCCAACGCCGCGTCGACGGGATCGCCGTAGCTCGTCTCGGTGCCGGCCTCACCCTGCGTCAGACGTACCGCCTTGCCGTCGGCGACGTCGACGGCGGGCAGGAGGATCAGTTCGGGGGTCGACGCGAAATCGTTCATGGCTCCAGGAAGGGTTCAGTGCCCGCCATGCGCGGACACGAGGACACACAAGCAGAGAGACTACTACCGGGTGCGGGTGAGGTCTTGCGGAAGCGAGGAGATCCAGTTCGCGAGAAGCCGGATGCCGGCCTCGCCGCTCTTCTCGGGATGGAACTGCGTCGCCGACAGCGGCCCGTTCTCGACGGCGGCGAGGAACGGCGTGCCGTAGTCGCACCACGTGAGGGCGGGTTGACGGAACGGCCGCGTGACCTCGAGCGACCAGTGCTGGGCGGCGTAGGAGTGCACGAAGTAGAACCGTTCGTGCTCCAGGCCGCGAAAAAGAGTCGAGCCTTCGCCCACCCGCACCGTGTTCCAGCCCATGTGCGGGAGCACCGGCGCGTCGAGTTCGGTGACCGCGCCGGGCCACTCGCCGAGCCCCTCGGTGTCGTCACCGCGTTCCACACCGTGCTCGAACATCACCTGCATGCCGACACAGATGCCCAGCACCGGCAGACCTCCGGCGAGACGACGTTCGATGATCTCGTCGCCGCGCGTGGCGCGCAGGGACTCCATCACGGCCCGGAAGGCTCCGACGCCGGGTACGACCAGACCTGCGGCGTCGTGGATCAGGCCACGATCGGCCGTGAGCCGCGCATCGGCTCCCGCGGCGACGAGGGCCTTCACCGCGGAGTGGACATTGCCCGACCCGTAGTCGAGCACAGCCACGAGAGGCCGCTCCTCGATGCGGGTACCGGCCTCGAGCCCTGCGGTGGCGTCGGTCATAGGGCGCCCTTCGTACTGGGGATGCCGTGGACCAGGGGGTCGAGCGCCTTCGCCTGCCGGAAGGCCCGCGCGAACGCTTTGTACTCGGCTTCGGCGATGTGGTGCGGGTCCCGTCCGCCGAGCACCGTGACGTGCATCGTCAGACCGGCATTGAAAGCGAGCGCTTCGAACGTGTGACGCACGAGCGACCCGGTGAAGTGGCCGCCGATGAGATGGTGCTCGAACCCGACCGGCTCCCCGGTGTGGACCAGATAGGGGCGCCCGCTGATGTCGACCACGGCCTGGGCCAGCGCCTCGTCCAGGGGAACGAGCGCATCCCCGTAGCGCGAGATGCCGCTCTTGTCGCCGAGCGCCTGACGGATCGCCTGACCCAGGACGATCGCGGTGTCTTCGACGGTGTGGTGCGCATCGATGTCGGTGTCTCCCGAGGCGCGTACCGTGAGATCGGTGAGCGAGTGCTTTGCGAAGGCTGTGAGCAGGTGGTCGAAGAACGGCACCGTGGTGTCGATGCTGCTGTGCCCGGTGCCGTCGAGGTCGAGATCGAGTTCGACCGTGGACTCGCTGGTCGCGCGTCGCAAGGATGCCGTGCGGGGGGCCGGGGTGCTCATGAGCCGAGTCTACCGAGAGCCCGCGCGCCGGCCCGGCGTGTTACCCCGGCGTTCACCGTCAGTGCGCGCCGGAACCGCCCGGGCCGAGTGAGGCGAGCGCGTCGAGGAACGCCGTCGACTCCTCCGCGGTGCCCGCCGTGACACGCAGACTGTGGGCGATGCCGACATCGCGGATCAGAACGCCGCGGTCGTAGAGCCCCTGCCACGTCGCCGCAGGATCTTCCACACCGGAGAAGAGCACGAAGTTCGTCCAGCTCTCGAAGGGGCGGTAGCCGAGCGCGTCGAGTGTCGCGGAGATACGGTCGCGCTGAGCGACGATCTCGTCGACCATCGCGAGCATCGCCGGCGCGTGACGCAGCGCGGCCGATGCCGCCGCCTGCGTCAGCGCACTGAGGTGGTAGGGAAGCCGCACCAGACGCAGAGCATCGATGACGGCGGGGTCGGCCGCGAGGTAGCCGACGCGAGCGCCGGCGAATGCGAAGGCCTTGCTCATCGTGCGAGACACGACCAGCCGCGGCCGATCGGGCAGCAGCGTCAGTGCCGACCGGGAATCGCGGGGCGCGAACTCCTGGTAGGCCTCGTCGACGATCACAATGCCCGGTGCGGCGTCATAGACGGCCTCGATCACATCGAGTCCGAGTGGCGTTCCGGTCGGGTTGTTCGGCGCGCACAGAAAGACGACATCCGGCTGCGCACGGTCGACCTGAGCGGCCGCGTCTTCGGGGGCGAGTGTGTAGTCGACGCCGCGCGTCCCGCTCACGTACGTCGCGCCAGTGGCACGAGTGAGCAGCGGGTACATCGAGTAGGTCGGTGCGAAACCGAAGGCCGTCCGACCGGGGCCAGCGAACGCTTGCAGAAGGTGCTGCAAAACCTCATTGGATCCGTTCGCCGCCCAGATCTGCGCGGCCGACAGGCCATGACCCAGGTAGTCCGCGAAGCCCTCCCGCACGGCGGTGAACTCGCGATCCGGATAGCGGTTCACCTCCCGGAGCGCACGGGCGATGCTGTCGAGGATGTCGTCCGCGACCGCTTCGGGCACCGGATGCGTGTTTTCGTTGACGTTCAGCGCGACGGGCAGCGGAGCCTGGGGAGCGCCGTAGGGCGTCAGGCCGCGCAGGTCGTCTCTGAGGGGAAGGTCATCGAGTCGAACGCTCACCCTCACCATCGTAGAGGTCACCGTGATGAGCGGACGAGGCTGATCAGTGGCCGGCGGAGTACTCGGCGGGGATCGCGATGCTCTGTCCGGCATCGAGGCTGCCCGAGTCCAAGGCGTTGAGTCGAACGATCGCGTCGACGGCGTCGCGCGGGTCGACGTCAGGTGCGACCGCGCGTGCGATCGACCAGAGCGTGTCGCCCGGCTGAACCGTGACGTGGGTGAACGTGACTCCCGAGGATCCCTCATTGGAGGCCAGCGCGCCGCCGCCGGACACGATGCCGATACCGAGCGCGACGATGACGGGGATGGAGGCGAGGAAGGCGAGCACCCGGCGACCACGAACCGTCAGGCGCAGACGGGTGGCGGGGGCCGCCGCGATGACACGGCCGCGGGGCGAGGCGCCGAGGATGTCGATCGTGGTCATGGGTTCCTCCTTGAGACGTGTCCCGCGCCGCGGCGTCGGGGGTGAGAGCGTCACCTCGAAGATTCGAGTCGAGATTCGCATCCGCCTCTCGGCCGGGAGAGCCGGATGCGAATCTCTGTTCCGAATCTATCTTCGATAGTATTCGAGTGTCAAGCGATACGGTTCTCGCAGATGAATCGAATCCGACACGCGCACGCGTGCCGTCCGACCGTGCGAAAACCGGATACGGTTTCGACAAGACGACCCCATCACCAACCTCCGACATTCGAAGGCTCTGCCTTCCGGGGACGCGATCGAAGGAGCGCGCGATATGGCCGAGAAGCCTCAGACACGCAGGCGGAAGAGCCTCAGCGACAAGCAGCTGAAGATCCTCGAGGTGATCCAGACCTCCATCGCGCGCCACGGCTACCCGCCGAGCATGCGCGAGATCGGCGATGCCGTGGGCCTGAAGTCGCTGTCCAGCGTCACCCACCAGCTCAACCAGCTGGAGCTGAGCGGCTACCTCCGCCGCGACGCCGGCAAGACGCGCGCGATGGAGGTCCTCATCGATCTGCCGGGTGCCGCCGCCGAGAATCCCGCCGACCTCGCTCCGGCCGTGGGCGATGCGGCACTGGTCCCTCTGGTGGGGCGCATCGCGGCGGGCGTGCCGATCACGGCAGACCAGCAGGTCGAGGAGATCTTCCCCCTCCCCCGCCAGCTCGTCGGCAAGGGCGACCTGTTCATGCTCAAGGTCAGCGGCGAGTCGATGATCGACGCCGCCATCTGCGACGGCGACTGGGTCGTCGTGAGATCGCAGCCGACCGCGGACAACGGCGACATCGTCGCGGCGATGCTCGACGGCGAAGCGACGGTGAAGACCTTCCGGCAGCGGGACGGCCACACGTGGCTGCTCCCCCGCAACTCCTCCTTCGAGCCCATCCTCGGCGACGACGCGGTGGTCCTCGGTCGCGTCGTGGCCGTCCTGCGCGCGATCTGATCATGTCGCGGGCGCGCGCCCTCGCATCGGCCGTCGCGATCGTCCTGGCCGTCGTCTGCCTCCCGTTGTCCATCCTGAGCGTCTGGGCGCGGGTGCAGCTGGCGGCGGCTGCAAGCGCCCGCCGCCGCCGCCGCGCAGGGTCTCGTGCACGACACGATCGCCGGTGCGATCCGCTCCGACAGCTTCGGGGCACTGTGGGACCGGCTTCTTCGACAGTCTCACCGCGCGCTCACGCTCGCCGCGACCTCCGATGGCTCCGGCGTCGTGGTGCAGACCAAGGCCGGACTCGGCATCCAGGTCGGCGCCGTGGTGGCGGGCGTGAAGGAAAGTCTGAGCGCGCAGGGCGTGGCGTGGGCGACGCTCATCCCCTCCGTCGATCACGTCGTGGTCATCGGCTCCGGAGACGCCCTGGCCGCCATTCGAACGGGATATGCGCTCGGCGTGAAGGCCGGATGGTGGATGCCGGTCGCCACCGCGATCCTGTTCCTCACCGGGATCGCGCTCGCTCGGCGACGCTTCGACGCCCTGCGGCGGGCCGCGCTCGCGGCGGCGGCGGGCCTCGGAGCGCTGCTGATCGCGGCCGCGGCGGGCCGGGCGGCCGTATCGTCCGCCGCAACCGGGACGGCCCTCACGCCGGCCGCGGCGGCCGCCGTCTACGACCAGCTGGTGTCGGCGGCGGTCGGCGCCGCCGGGGCAGCTCTGGCGATCGCTCTCGCCGTCGCCGCCGGAGCGTGGCTCGCCGGTCAGTCCGCGCGGGCGGCGGCTCTTCGCCGCGCGTGGAGTCGTTGGGGTCTTCGCCGCGCGGCGGCGGACGAGTCGTCCGACTGAGCGGACGGCGTCACGGGCTCGCTTCGGGGATCAGCTCTGCGGCGCGCAGCACGCCCAGAACGGTGTCGTGGTTGTTGAAGGCGTAGAGGTGGGTGCCGTCGGCGCCGCCGGCGACAACGGACCGCGCGAGGTCGGCGGCATGGGCGAGGCCGACGGCGCGCTGCGCGGCGGCATCCGGAGCCGACTCGAGCGCCGCGGCGAGGGAGTCGGGGCGCGCATCCCCGGTGAGCTCGAGCACTCGGCGCAGTCGCCCCGGAGAGGTGATGGGCATGATCCCGGGCACGATCGGGATGACGACCCCGGCGGCGCGGGCGCGCTCGACGAAGTCGAGGTACTCGTCGGCGTGGAAGAAGAGCTGTGTCAGGGCGGACGTCGCCCCGGCGGCCTGTTTGGCCAGAAGTGCGTCGATGTCCTCGTAGCGGTGACGCGAACGCGGGTGACCGTTCGGGAACGCCGCGACGGCGATCTCGACGCGGTCGCCGTCGGTGACCTGCACGGCTCCCGGAAGCCCCGGGATCTCACGCTCGCGATACGGCGAGCGCTCCGCCTGCACCCGGCCGATCAGCTGCACGAGCTGAGCGGCCGACTCCAGATCGCCGACCACGATGTCGTCCTCGCCGACGCCGGCGGGCGGGTCGCCCCGCAGCGCCAGGAAGCGGGTGATGCCGGCATCGAGGAAGTCGCGGATGACCGTCGTGGCTTCGGCGTAGCTGCTGCCGACACAGGTCACGTGCGCGACGGGCGGAACGGTCGTCTCGCGGAGGATGTGCGTCAGC
The DNA here is from genome assembly GCF_016907555.1 of Microbacterium laevaniformans. Lineage (NCBI taxonomy): Bacteria > Bacillati > Actinomycetota > Actinomycetes > Micrococcales > Microbacteriaceae > Microbacterium > Microbacterium laevaniformans. The sequence continues at coordinate 791,080 of NZ_JAFBCE010000001.1, read as the reverse complement.
ACGGTGAGCGAGCGGTCGGTCGTCGAGCCGCCCGCGCCGAACGTCACGGAGATGAAGCGCGGACCGGCGGCGGCGAGCACGCGAATGGTCTCGTAGAGAGCAGGCAGCTGCTCGGGGGTGCGCGGAGGGTAGATCTCGAACGAGAACGGTACCCGCGGCGAGGCCGTGCCGGCGACCGCCGGAGCGTCGACGCGGGGTTCGTGGGACATCATCGCTCAGTTCCCTCTCGGGTCGGGGTCCTGCAGCCGGTCGGCCGCGGCCTCGATGCCCCACTGTAGAGCCAGCGCCGTTCCCTCACCCGCGTGTGACGGCACGTGTCTGCCGACGTGGCAGGTCGCACACGCGTAGCGTGGCAGCCATGGTCGATGTGCACCCCTATGGATCCTGGCCCTCCCCGTTCACCGCCGCCTGGGCTTCTTCGGCTTCTCCCCGGATCGACGGCGCCGCACTCGTGGGCGACGAGGTGTGGTGGGCGCAGTCGGTGGCCGAAGAGGCCGGCCGCACGGCCGTGTTCCGGCGCGATGCGACCGGCACGGTGCACCTCGTCCTGCCGGCGCCGTGGAACGCCCGATCCGGCGTCCACGAGTACGGCGGCGGGTCGTGGGCGGTCGACGATGCCGGTCGGCTGTTCTTCGTCGAACGCCGCGATCAGCAGGTGTGGGTGCGGGAGCCCGGCTCGGACCCTCGTCCCCTGACGGACGATGCGGATGTCCGCTACGGCGGACTTCGCGCGACCGGCGGGATGCTGCTCGGCATCCGCGAGCGCGCCGGCCGCGAGCGGGCGATCGTGCGCATCGACCTCGACGGTGCGGGAGCGAGCGACCTTGTCGCGGGCAGCGATTTCGTCGCTCAACCCGCACTGTCCCCGCGCGGGGACCGGCTCGCGTGGGTGGCCTGGAACCACCCCGACATGCCGTGGGACCGCACGACGCTGCGTATCGGTCGCCTCGAGGACGGCGCCGTGGTCGAGTGGGCCGACGTGACCGACGGCAGCACGGCAGCGCTCCAGCCCGAATGGACCGACGAGGACGCCCTGCTCTACCTGGACGACGCGACCGGTCGGTGGAACATCTGGAGCCTGCGCCTGGATGCCGACCTGCCGCGGGCGCCTCTCGCCCCGGCCGATGCGGACACGGGGGGCCCGCTGTGGTCACTCGGCAGCCGCTGGTTCGGTGCGACGTCCGACGGCGGGGTGATCGCTGTCCGCACGAACGGCGCGGACGAGCTCGTCTGGCGGGATGCCGCGGGCACCGAGACCGTGATCGACATCCCCGCCACCGCATCCCTCGCCGTCGAGGCGGTCGTCGGCCACCGGGCGCTGATCTCCGGCGTGGCACCGGGCCTGAGCGGCATCTGGCTGGTGGACTTCGATGCGCCGGGGGCGACGGTGCACGTCGATCTCATCGTCGGATGCCGTGCAGAGATCGCGGGTGAGGATCTCGATGCGTGGCTTCCCGAGACGCGCCCGTTCTCTGTGGAGGGTCCGACGGGGACGGTGCACGCGTTCGTGCACCCTCCCCACCATCCGCGTGTCGCGGCATCCGACGCAGAACGTCCGCCCTATCTCGTGCTGGTGCACGGCGGTCCGACAGGCCACGAGGGCGGCGTCGCCGATGCGAAGACGCTGTTCTTCACGAGTCGCGGCATCGGAGTACTGGAGGTGAACTACGGCGGCTCGACCGGGTACGGCCGCGCGTACCGGGAGCGCCTGCGCGGACAGTGGGGCGTCGGCGACGTGGCGGACGTCGCGGCGGCCGCTTCCGGCCTGGCCGCCACCGGCGCCGCCGATGGCGCCCGCCTGGCGATCAAGGGCGGATCGGCAGGCGGCTGGACGGTGCTCGCGGCGCTCGCGCGCACCGACGTCTTCCGCGCGGGCATCTCCCGCTACGGCGTCGGCGACGCCCGCACCCTGGCCGCCGATACGCACGATTTCGAGTCACGGTATCTCGACGGACTCATCGGGCCCCTGCCGGATGCCGAGGAGCTCTACATCGAGCGCTCCCCGTTGACGCATATCGACGGGTTCCGCGTGCCCGTGCTGCTGCTGCAGGGCGCGGATGACGCGGTCGTGCCTCCGTCGCAGGCCGAAGCGATCCGCGACGCTCTCGCCGCGCGCGGCATCCCGCACGCCTACGTGCTCTACGAGGGCGAAGGACACGGGTTCCGCGGCGCTGAGGCGGTCGTGCACGCGCTGGAGAGCGAGCTCGCTTTCCTCGGCCAGGTGTTCGGCTTTCCGACGCCCGGCGTGCCGGCGATCGAGCTGACGGCAGGCTAGGCGTGCGTCAGAGCGCGTAGGGTGCGAGCTCCGCCGCGAGTCGCTCCGAGACGTGCGCGTGCACGGCGGTACCGCCTTCCTCGTGGGCCGTCGAGACGATGTGCCCCGACTCGTGCACCGCGTTGATGAGGTCTCCACGCTCATACGGCACGAGCGCGCGCACCTCGACCGCCGGCAGCGGCAGGGCGTCCTCGATGACGGTGCGCAGCTGATCGATGCCCTCGCCCGTGCGCGACGACACGAACAGCGCGCTCGGCTCAAGACCGCGCAGCACCAGTCGGGTGTCGTCGTCGACGAGGTCCGCCTTGTTGAAGACGACGATCTCGCGCGTCGAGCGCGCACCCACGTCGCCCATCACATCGCGTACGGTCGCGAGCTGCGCCGCGGGGTCGGGATGGGAGCCGTCCACGACGTGTACCAGCACGTCGGCGTCGCCCACCTCTTCCAGCGTCGAGCGGAACGCCTCGACGAGCTGGTGCGGCAGGTTCCGCACGAAGCCGACCGTGTCGGTGAGGGTGTAGACGCGCCCGTCGACCGCTTGGGCACGGCGCACCGTCGCGTCCAGCGTCGCGAACAGCGCGTTCTCCACGAGCACGCCGGCGCTCGTGAGCCGGTTGAGCAGGCTCGACTTGCCGGCGTTGGTGTAGCCGGCGATCGCGACGGACGGGATCGTGTTGCGCTTGCGTTCGCTGCGCTTGGCCTCGCGAGCGGGCGCGAAGTCGCGCAGCTGCCTGCGCAGCTGCGCCATCTTCGTGCGGATGCGCCGGCGGTCGAGCTCGATCTTGGTCTCACCCGGTCCGCGTGAGCCCATGCCGGCGCCTCCGGCCCCGACCTGGCCACCGGCCTGACGGCTCATCGACTCACCCCAGCCGCGCAGACGCGGAAGCAGGTACTCGAGCTGGGCGAGCTCGACCTGCGCCTTGCCCTCGCGGCTCTTGGCGTGCTGGCTGAAGATGTCGAGGATGACGGTGGTGCGGTCGATGACCTTGACCTTGACGACGTCCTCCAGCGCGCGACGCTGGCTCGGAGCGAGCTCCGTGTCGGCGATGACGGTGTCGGCGCCGACCGCGGCGACGAGGTCGCGCAACTCCGCCGCCTTGCCGCGGCCGATGTAGGTCGCCGGGTCGGGGTGCGGACGTCGCTGCAGCACCCCGTCGAGAACGACCGCGCCGGCGGTCTCGGCGAGCGCGGCGAGCTCGCGCAGGGAGTTCTCCGCGTCTTCCTGCGACCCCTGGGGGTAGACCCCGACGAGCACGACGTTCTCCAGCCGCAGCTGGCGGTACTCGACCTCCGTGACGTCTTCGAGTTCCGTGGACAGACCCGGCACGCGGCGCAGCGCCGCGCGCTCCTCACGGTCCCACTGATCGCCGTCGGTGTCGCCATAGGCGACGGTCGCCGCATCCTGCAGCGCCTGGGCGGCACCGAAGACGCTCGCGCGGGAGCGGCCCTCGGTACGTGCCAGCACGCGATCCACCGGATCGAGCGGCGTGTCCTCGCCGTGCGCGTCGGTGGTCTCGGTGGTGTGGGTCATGGATTCCTTCCAGGTCAGCCTTGCAGTCTAGCCTCCCGCACAGGCCGGTGGCTCCGGTACGCTCGCAGGATGGGGAGTGACCACTACTTCAGCGCCTCCCCGTCCAGCGCCGAGAGCCTCCGTCGCATCCGTGTGTCCCTCGGCGGACGCACCGGCGAGGTCACGACCGCGGGCGGGGTGTTCAGCCCCGACCACGTCGACGGCGGGACGGCGGTGCTACTCGCGAATACTCCGCCGCCCCCTCCGGGCGGCCACCTGCTCGACCTCGGCTGCGGCTGGGGGCCGATCGCGCTCAGCCTCGCCGTGCAGTCGCCGCACGCCACGGTGTGGGCGGTGGACGTGAACGACCGCGCTCTCGACCTGGTGCGACGAAACGCGCAGGAGTGGGGTCTCACCAACATCAACGCGGTGCGTCCCGAGGATGTTCCGGGCGACGTCCGCTTCCGCGGCATCCGGTCCAATCCCCCCATCCGCGTCGGCAAGAACGAGCTTCACGGTCTGCTGGAGACGTGGCTGCCGCGCTTGGACGAACGCAGCGACGCGTGGCTGGTCGTGCAGCGCAACCTCGGGTCCGACTCCCTGCAGCGGTGGCTGGCGGCGACATTCGACGACGGACACTCGGTGACGCGTGCGGCGACCGGACGCGGCTTCCGGGTGCTGAAGGTGCGCCGGCACGGCGCGGTGCCGACCGGCGCGATCGAACTTCCCTGAGTCGCCCGCGATCGACCGCGCGTCAGGCCAGGCGCACCTCGCCCGAGTAGACGAGGGTCGCCGGACCCGACAGCAGCACGTGGTCGCCGTCGCCGTCGGCGACGATGCGAACGCCCAGGATGCCGCCGGGCACCTCGACACTCCAGCGATCGGGCGCCGCGGGTCCGGCCCAGTGGCGGACGGCGAGCGCCGCTGCTGCGACACCCGTGCCGCAGGAGAGCGTCTCACCCACACCGCGCTCGAAGACCCGCATACGGATGCTGCCGACGCCGTTCTTGACGAGCGGATCGGCCGGAACGACGAACTCCACGTTCGCCCCGGCGACCGGCTCCGGATGCAGCAACGGCTGCACGGTGAGGTCGAGCTCCTCGAGCTCACCCGCGCTGGAGAGCGCCACGACGACGTGCGGGTTGCCGACATCGACGCCTTGACCGGGGCGGGCGACGTCGAGTCCCCGCGCCTTGACGACGGTCTCGCCGTCGATGGCGAAGACGCCGAGGTCGACCTCGAACCCGGGGTCGCTGCGGGTGAGGGTCTTGATGCCGGCGCGCGTGCCGATGCGCAGCGGTGCGGCGTCGATGTCGGCGCGACCGGTGTCGACGAGGTACTTCGCGAAGACGCGGATGCCGTTGCCGCACATCTCGGCGGCGGAGCCGTCGGCGTTGCGGTAGTCCATGAACCACTCGGCATCCGTCATCGCCTCGCCCTCACGGATGCGGGCGCTGCGGACGACCCGCAGGATGCCGTCGCCGCCGATGCCGAAGCGGCGGTCGCAGAGCGCGGCGATCTGGTCGGCCGACAGGTCGAGGACGCCCTCGTCGTCCGGGACGATCACGAAGTCGTTGCCCGTGCCGTGACCCTTGGTGAATGCGATCGACTCTGCCACCCGGTCAGTCTACGGTCCACAGCCCGAGGCCCGGCCGGCCGCGCGCGAGCGACGTGGCAGGATCTGAGGGTGGCAGAACCCGCTCTCTCCTCTCACGCGCTCCCCCTCGACAGCGATGCTGCGGCCGCGATGTGGGAGGCCTACCGCGCCGCGCGGCCCGAAGCGGTGCTCGCCGGGGGCGAGTACACCGTCGAGCACTTCGGTGACAACGTCCGGCTCGCCGACGAACTCCTCGACATCGTGCTGTCGGGGCGGAAACGAGCGACGGCAGAGCTCGTGGCCGACTTCGTCGCTCGGGGCGATCTCGTGCCGCGCATCGGATCGCACTGGATCGCGTGCGACAGCTCCGGCGCACCGCGCATCATCATGCGCACGACCGAACTGAGGTTGGGTCCTTTCACCAGCGGCGACGCGGCATTCGCCGCCGACGAGGGCGAGGACGACGGATCGCTGGAGAGCTGGCAGCGCGAGCACCGCCGCTACTGGACGCGCGTCGCCGCCGCCCGCGGAGCCGAATGGTCGGAGGAGGACGAGATCGTCTTCGAACGCTTCCGCGTCGTCTGGCCCCCCGAGCACGCCGACTGAACGACGAGGAGCGGCTCGGGCTGCACGGTGAGTGTGCGGACTTCGCTCACGCCACCGATGCTGCCAGGACGACCGCGTCGACGTCGGGCGCGACCCAGCGCACGTCGGCATACCGGCGAAACCACGACACCTGGCGCCGCGCGTAGCGTCGGGTGAGCGCCTGCGTCTGGGCGATGGCCTCGGACGCATCGAGCTCACCCGCCACGTGCGCCAACGCCTGCGCGTAGCCGATGGCCCGGCTGGCCGTCACGCCCTGCTCGAGACCGCGGTCGCGGAGGGCTGCGACTTCGGTGAGAAGGCCCTCGCGCCACATGCGGGTCACCCGCTCGTCGAGGCGCGCGACGAGGGTTGCACGCTCGACCTCCACACCGATGAGGGTCGTCGGCACGTGCCAGAGCACGGGATCTGCGGGCAGGACGGCGCCGTGACCGCGGTCGCCCTGCACGGCGACCTCGAGGGCGCGCACGATCCGCCGAGCGTTGCGCGCATCGATACGGTCGGCGGTCGCCGGGTCCAGTGCGCGCAGACGCTCCAGGAGCGGCCCGGGGCCGCCCTCTTCGAGATCCGCTTCCAGCTGTGCGCGCAGGATGTCGTCGTGCGGCGGGAAACGGAAGTCGTAGACGACACTCGAGACGTAGAGGCCCGAGCCGCCGACGAGGATGGCGTCCGCTCCGCGGTGGAAGATCTCTGAGATGACGGTACGGGCCGCTTCCTGGTACGCGGCAACCGCGGCCTCATCCGTGACCTCGAGCACGTCGAAGAGATGGTGCGGGATGCCGCGGCGCTCGGCGACCGACAGCTTGGCGGTGCCGATGTCCATCCCGCGATACAGCTGCATGGCGTCGGCGTTGACGATCTCCGCCGGGCGACCGCGGGCGGTGAGCGCTTCCGCGAGCCGCAGGGACAGATCGGACTTGCCCGTGCCCGTGGCGCCCACGACGCCCCACAGACGCCCGGTCACCCGAGGCGGAGCGTCGGCAACCCGAGCGACACCGCGCGGGGTGCGCCCGTCTCGCCCGCGACGCCCGAGGATGTCGGCACGCCGCATGACTCCGCCTGGGTGCGATCCCAGGCGTCGCCCGCGCGCGTGCGCCGAACGCGCAGCGGCGCCCCGTCGGGGCTATCGGCGAGCAGGTGGAACGGAGCGGCGTGCGTCACGGTCACCGTCACGACGTCTCCGGGGCGCGGAACGGCCGAGCCCCGAGGCAGCTCGAAGTGGACGAGCCGATTGTCTTCGGCGCGGCCGGTCAGGCGGTGGGTCTCGGCATCCTTCTTTCCCTCGCCGGTCGAGACCAGCACCTGCAGCTCGCGGCCGATCTGGGCCTGGTTCTCTTCGAGGCTGATGCGCTCCTGCAGGGCGATGAGCCGCTCGTACCGCTCTTGCACCACGGCCTTCGGCACCTGGTCGGGCATCGTCGCGGCGGGGGTGCCCTCACGGATCGAGTACTGGAAGGTGAAGGCGCTGGCGAACCGTGCCTGCGCGACGACACGCATCGTGTCCTCGAAATCCTCATCGGTCTCACCGGGGAAGCCGACGATGATGTCGGTGGAGATCGCCGCGTGCGGGATGCGGTCGCGGACCCGCTCGAGGATGCCGAGGAAGCGGTCACTGCGGTAGGAGCGCCGCATCGCCCGTAGGACGCGATCGGATCCGGACTGCAGCGGCATGTGCAGCTGCGGCATGACCTGAGGAGTCTCGGCCATGGCATCGATGACGTCGTCGGTGAAGGCGGCCGGGTGCGGACTCGTGAAGCGGATGCGCTCGAGCCCCGGGATCTGCCCGGCGGCACGCAGCAGCTTGCCGAACGCCTGACGATCACCGAACTCGACCCCGTAGCTGTTCACGTTCTGACCGAGGAGCGTGACCTCGATCGCGCCGTCCTCGACGAGGAGCCGGATCTCGTTCAGGATGTCGCCGGGGCGGCGGTCCTTCTCCTTGCCACGCAGGCTCGGCACGATGCAGAACGTGCACGTGTTGTTGCAGCCCACGGAGATCGACACCCAGCCGCTGTGGACGGCGTCGCGCTTGGTCGGCAGGGTCGAGGGGAAGACCTCGAGCGCCTCGAGGATCTCCAGTTCTGCATCGCCGTTGTGGCGCGCCCGCTCGAGGAGGCTGGGCAGCGAGCCCATGTTGTGGGTGCCGAAGACGACGTCGACCCACGGCGCCTTCTCGAGCACGGCCTCTTTGTCCATCTGAGCCATACAGCCGCCGACGGCGATCTGCATGCCCTCGTGACGATCCTTGCGACTCTTCAGATGCCCGAGGGTGCCGTACAGCTTGCCGGCGGCGTTGTCGCGCACCGCACACGTGTTGATCACGACGACATCGGCCTCGGAGCCCTCCTCCGCTCGCACGTATCCGGCGCTCTCCAACGAGCCGGAAAGTCGCTCGGAATCGTGCACGTTCATCTGGCAGCCGAAGGTGCGCACCTCGTAGGTCCGGGCACGACCGTCGGCGGCGACGGCGGCGTCCGATGGCGCGATCAGCGTGGGGGCGGCGGACGGAGAAGTCATGATGCGTTCATTCTACGATCCGTCACCATGCACGAACCCGAGGTCCCGCGCACCGGGCAAACGGCTCACTCGAAGCGCACGGTTCCCGCCGGCGCACGCCGAACCGGTCGCCCGAGTTCTTCGAGGGCCTGCCGCGCTGCGGTCAGCGCGCTCGCACCGTACCCGCGCCGCGCGAGTTGGCCCGAGAGCCGCCGCAGCGCCGTATCGCGATCGAGGTCGCGCATCGTCCGGGCCTTCTGCCGCGCGAACTCGAGAGCACGGTCCGCATCATCGTCAGGCAGCGCATCGAGTGCCTCGTCGATGACCTCGCGCGGGATGCCGCGGGCCGACAAGGTCTGCACGAGCATCGCGCGCCCCTGTCCCTTTCGTTCGACGCCACTGTGCACGAGCTGCTCCGCCAGTGCCGAGTCGTCGAGATATCCGAGGCTCCTCATGCGGTCGATGACGTGGTCGATCGCCGCATCGCCGAGCTCGCGTTCGCGCAAGAATCGCGATGCCTCCCGTTCGGACAGGGAGCGCGTTCGCAAGCGCTTGATCAGCGCGGCCTCCGCATCATCGACGACGGTCGCGATGTCGTCCTCCCACGCCGCGTCGACGGGCTCCTCCGTCCAGGTCGGATGCCAGCTGAGATCGCCCACACCGCCTCTACGCCCGGACGGACCAGGGAACACGGGGGGTGTCGCGGGTTGCGGGTCGCGCGGACCTGCCTCATCCTGTGGCTGGTTCGCGGAGGCGGAGGAGACGCGTGCGTCGGCGGCATCTCCACCGAACAGCGGGATCACGGGGGCGAGCCGCTCGGACTCGCCCCCGTGTCGCGACGTCGTCATCAGGCCGGTCGGCGCGCGGCCAGATCATCGGCAGGCGCGACCTCTGCCCCGCCGCGCGGCTGACCGATTCCCAGCTTCTGCTTGATCTTGGTTTCGATCTCCGCCGCGATGTCGGGGTTCTTCAGCAGGAAGTTGCGGGCGTTCTCCTTGCCCTGACCGAGCTGCTCACCGTCGTAGGTGTACCAGGCGCCGGACTTCTTCACGAGGGCGTGCTCGACGCCGAAGTCGATGAGCGAGCCTTCGCGCGAGATGCCGGTGCCGTAGAGGATGTCGAACTCGGCCTGCTTGAACGGCGGCGCCATCTTGTTCTTGACGACCTTGACGCGCGTCCGGTTGCCGACCGCGTCGGTGCCGTCCTTCAGCGTCTCGATGCGACGGATGTCGAGACGCACCGAGGCGTAGAACTTCAACGCCTTTCCGCCGGCGGTGGTCTCGGGTGAGCCGAAGAACACGCCGATCTTCTCGCGCAGCTGGTTGATGAAGATCATCGTCGTATTGGTCTGGTTGAGGCCACCGGTCAGCTTGCGCAGCGCCTGAGACATGAGGCGAGCCTGCAGGCCGACGTGGGAGTCGCCCATCTCGCCTTCGATCTCGGCCTTGGGGACGAGCGCAGCGACGGAGTCGATGACGACCAGATCGATCGCTCCCGAACGAACCAGCATGTCGGCGATCTCCAGCGCCTGCTCCCCCGTGTCGGGCTGCGACACGAGCAGCTGATCGATGTCGACACCGAGCTTCTGCGCATAGTCGGGGTCGAGCGCGTGTTCGGCGTCGATGAAGGCGGCGATGCCGCCGGCGCGCTGCACGTTGGCGATCGCGTGGAGCGTGAGCGTCGTCTTACCCGAGGATTCGGGACCGTAGATCTCGATGATGCGCCCGCGGGGAAGACCTCCCACGCCGAGAGCGACATCGAGGGCGATCGAACCGGTGGGGATGACTTCGACGGGGGCACGGTCGTCGCTGCCCAGTCGCATGACCGAGCCCTTTCCGAACTGCCGGTCGATCTGGGCGAGGGCCGACTCGAGGGCCTTCTCGCGGTCAGCGGGTGAGGGCATGACGTGCTCCTTGTGCTCTGCCGTGGACGGCGCTGCCGGCCTCGGGATTCCGTCGCCTGTAGGCTGTCACGCCCCCTCCCGGCGGGAAGGATGCTGCGACAAGGCGGAGGTGTCGTGATGACGGTGTCCACGCTAGAGACGGTCTCCGACATCGGTGGGCGACAGGCCTCGAATGTGGACAAACGTCCCGAGTCACCTCATGTGCAGGAGCCTACGCCCATCGAACAGAGTTTCGATCACGCGACACGCCGCGCGTCCGTCGCGGATCAGCGTCGACGCGGCTCCATCAGGCCGACGCCGTGGCGCCGCGAAGCGGGGACGTCCGTCTCGTCGCACAGAGCAAACCAGATCTCGCGCGGCTCGACGCCGTCGGCGAGGGCTTCGGCTGCGGTCCGGTGACCCACACCGGGCAGAGCGAGGTCGGCGACCAACATCGCTGCGCGATTGCCGAACTCGTCCTCGACGGCTCGCGTGAACTCGCTGCGCCGCACGTCAGCGCAGCGACAGCTCGGGCTGGACGAGGCCGTCCTCGAGCCCGGCGAGATCGTCGGGAACCACGTCGGGGAAGACCTGCAGGCCCTCCAGCACCGACAGCCGGTCTCCGACCTCGCGCATGATGGTCGAGATCGGGACGTCCAGCGCCTCGGCGACCGCGGCGAGGATCTCGCTCGAGGCCTCCTTCTGACCGCGCTCGACCTCGCTGAGATATCCGAGGGCGACACTCGCACGGCCGGCGACCTGGCGGAGGGTACGACCCTTCTGCAGGCGGAAGTCGCGAAGCACTTCGCCGATCTCCTGACGAACCAGGATCATGTTCGGGCCCCCTCCTCTACTCGAGATTCCCACCGGGTATCGGTGCCCGGGTGGACAACAGTACCCCACGTGCTGGTCACGATAGCCCCCTCGTGCTGGGTAATGAATGGGAATCGCTGTCATGTAACGGCGTCGACACGAGCGGTATTCCCCGCATCATCTGAGGGCTCAGAGCGCGTCCAGCACCAGCCGGACGGCGCGCGCCGCCGTCTCGGTGCGGATGGCGGCGCGGTCGCCGTCGATCAGCACGGACTCGACCCGTGAGCCCAGCGGAGTGGCGACGGCGATATGCACCGTGCCGACGGGCTGGCCGTCCGGTGATAGCGGGCCCGCGATGCCGGTCGTCGCCACGCCCACGTCGGCGGGCACGCCGTCACGTCCGAGCGCGCGGCGCACACCCTCCGCCATCTGGCTGGCGACCCGGGGATGCACCGGCCCGTGCGCGTCGAGCAGATGCTGCTCGACGCCCAGAAGGCTCGCCTTCACGTCCGTCGCGTAGGCGACGATCCCGCCGCGGAAGACGCGCGAGGCCCCCGATACCGAGACGATGGAGGCGGCGAGCAGTCCCCCGGTCAACGACTCGGCCGCCGCGATGCTCCAGCCGAGGTCGGCGAGTCGGGCGACGAGGCGCTCCGGCTCGCTACTGCGACGACCCGCGGAGACCAGGGTGCTCTCGAGGTCGTCTCCCTCGGCATCCGGATGTTCGTCGTGCGCGCCCCCACGCCGGGACGAGGCGCTCATCGACGCGTGCCCGTCACGGTGCCGCCGCGGGCGGCTCGGGCTCCACGGATTTCGGTGACCACGTAGTCGACGCCGCTCGCCACCGTGAGGACCACCGCGATCCACATCGCCGCGGTGTTCACGACGTGGACCCACTCACCGACCACGTTCCACAGCGGCAGCAGCGCGAGGGAGAGCGCGACCGCCTGCGCGACGGTCTTCAGCTTGCCCATCCACGCCGCCGCGACCACGTGACTGCTCGCGACGATGAGGCGATGCACTGTGATGCCGACCTCGCGGACGAGAACAACGATCGTGACGGCCCAGGGGAGCTCGCCCAGGAGGGAGAGCCCGACGAAGGCACAGCCGGTCAGAGCCTTGTCTGCGATCGGGTCGAGGAGCTTGCCGAGGTCGGTGACGATCTCGTACGTGCGCGCCAGGTAGCCGTCGATGCCGTCCGTCGCGATCGCGACGATGAACAGCACACCTGCCCACCACCGCAGCGGGCCGTCGCCGCCCTGATCGGCCAGGAGCATCCAGAGGAAGACCGGCGCGCACAGGATGCGGACGATCGTGATCGCGTTGGGGAGCTGCCGGGGAATCGCCACGAGGCGAGCCTACTCGGGGCCGGTGGTCCGCACGGGCCCCAGGCGAGCTCAGTCGCGGCCGGTGAGGCTCCACGCGTCTTCGGACCCGTCGTCGCCATCGACCACCGGAAGCCCGTCGAACTGGGCACCGACCGCATCCGGCCCGTACGGGTCATTCGCCGGCGCCGCGTGGGTAGCCGGGGGGTCGTCGCCGCGCAGGCGGGCGAGCACCTCGGGCAGCTGATCCGGCGTGACGAGCACGTCGCGAGCCTTCGACCCCTCCGAGGGGCCGACGACCTCTCGCGACTCCAGCAGATCCATGAGACGACCGGCCTTCGCGAAGCCGACGCGGAGCTTGCGCTGCAGCATCGAGGTCGAGCCGAACTGCGTCGAGATGATCTGCTCGGCCGCCGCCAGCAGCAACTCGAGGTCGTCACCGATGTCGGCGTCGATCTCCTTCCTCTCGGCGACCGCGGCGACATCGGCGCGGTACTCCGGCCGAGCCTGGTTCTTGACGTGCGTGACGACCTTCTCGATCTCGCTCTCCGCCACCCACGCGCCCTGCACGCGGATCGCCTTCGACGCCCCCATCGGCAGGAACAGGCCGTCGCCCTGGCCGATGAGTCGGTCGGCACCGGGCTGGTCGAGGATGACGCGCGAATCGGTGACGCTCGTGACGGCGAACGCCAGGCGCGAGGGCACGTTCGCCTTGATCAGACCCGTGACCACGTCGACGGAGGGCCGCTGCGTCGCGAGCACGAGGTGGATGCCGCTGGCGCGGGCGAGCTGGGTGATCCGCACGATCGAGTCCTCGACGTCGCGCGGGGCGACCATCATGAGGTCGGCGAGCTCGTCCACGACCACGAGCAGATAGGGGTAGGGCTTGAGCACGCGCTCACTGCCGACGGGGAGGTTGATCTCCCCCGCGACCACCGCGCGATTGAAGTCGTCGATGTGGCGGAAGCCGAACGACGCGAGGTCGTCGTACCGCATGTCCATCTCCTTCACGACCCACTGCAGCGCCTCCGCGGCCTTCTTCGGGTTCGTGATGATGGGCGTGATCAGGTGCGGGACGCCGGCATAGCTCGTGAGCTCGACACGCTTGGGGTCGATGAGCACCATGCGCACCTCGGAGGGCTTGGCGCGCATCAGCAGGCTCGTGATCATCGAGTTCACGAAACTCGACTTGCCCGAGCCGGTGGAACCGGCCACGAGCAGGTGGGGCATCTTGGCCAGGTTCGCGACGACGTAGCCGCCGCCGACGTCCTTGCCGACGCCGATCGTCATCGGATGCGTCTGACTGGTCGCCGCCTGCGAGCGCAGCACGTCTCCCAGGGTGACGATCTCACGGTCGGTGTTGGGAATCTCGACACCGATGGCGCTCTTGCCGGGGATGGGCGCGAGGATGCGCACCTCGTTCGACGCGACGGCGTACGCGATGTTGTTGGTGAGCGCCGTGATGCGCTCGACCTTGACGCCGGGGCCGAGCGAGATCTCGTACTGGGTCACCGTCGGCCCGCGCGAGAAGCCCGTGACGCGCGCATCGACACCGAACTGCTCGAAGACGCCTCTGATGGCCGCGACCACGCGGTCGTTCGCCTCCGATCGCGCCTTCGGCGGGTCGCCCTGCGCCAGCGCGGCCACCGACGGAAGGCGATACGGCGCCTGCGGCGGCTGACCGTCGTGGTCGTCCCCCAGGGCGGAGATACCCGGGAGGATCCCGTCGTCGAGGATGATCTCGCCGCTGTCCTCGCGGATGCCGGTGTCGGCGCGACGCGCGGCCTTCTTGGCGTGGGCGATCACGGCCGGATCGATGATCTCGGTCGGCGCCTCCGGAAGCGGCGGGACCGGCGGAACAGCGGCCGGCATCGCGACGGCCTGCTCGAAGCTGCCGTCGCCGCTGGTGTCCAACAGCGCCGTCAGGTCGTCCGAGCCGAGGTGGCCGTCGACATCCTCCTCACGGCCGGACTTGTTGCGGCGCCACCACGGCAGGTCCTTCTCCGCGGCATCGTCCGTCTCGCCGAAGGCGACCGTGGGTGCGTCGGCCGCGGGCGCGTCGGGGCGCTCGGCGCCGAACATCCACGCGTACAGGTCTCCGAGACGGCGGCCGATGCGGTTGGGCGGGGTCTTGGTGAGGATGAGAATGCTCAGCAGTGTCAGCGCACCCAGGAGGATGTAGGCGCCGATCGGCGTGAGCAGCGACAGCGGCTCGCCGATGGTCCACCCGAACAGACCGCCCGCGGCGCTGAGCGCCGGCATGCCCTGCGACGGCTGCGGCCGACCGCCCGCAACATGGCAGAAGCCGGCGATCGAGAGCACGAACAGTCCGAAGCCGATGCCGATGCGCCCGTTGTCGTGGATGGACGGCGGGTGCCGGAACAGCCAACCCGCCAGCACCAGCAGGAGCACGGGCATGATGAAGGCGACGCGGCCGACGAACAGCCCCACGGTGTAGGCGCTGATCTGCGTCGCGGCGTCGTTGCCGATGAAGAACCATTCGTTGACGGCGCCGAGCGCGGCCAGCACGACGAGCAGGAACGGGAAGCCGTCGCGGCGCTGGTCCTTCTCGAGCGTCTCGAGGCCGAAAGCGCGGAACATGCCGCCGACGGCGTGCGCGACGCCGAGCCAGGCGCGGACGGCGAGCGGCGGGCGGTCGGTGTCGTCGACGTACTTCGTGGGAGCCGGCGCGGGCTTGCGGGCACGGGTCGATGAGCCCTTCGCGGACGCGCGGGCGTTCGTGGGCGTGCTCGTGGATCGTGCCATTACTCCACGGTAGGCGCAGGGACGCCCGGATCCGCGGATTGACGCGGCCCGAGACGTGCCCGGCATCCGCGGCGCCGCCGCGTCAGCGCAATCGCTTGACCATGGTGTCGCGACCGTGACCGGCCTGGGTGAGCGCGAAGCCCTCGCTGCGATAGAGCGTCTGGGCGTAGTTGCCCCGTTCCACCGACAGACTGATGCGGCCGTAGCCCTCGGCCCGCGCATGCTCGCACAGTCGCTGGAGCAGGGCGCGTCCGACGCCGTGCGCGCGCCAGAGCGGCCTCACACCGATGATGAGCTCCGGCACGCCCGTGCCGATGTACCCGAAGCCGGGGTCGCTGCGCGGCAGCATCCGATACCACGCCGCGCCGACCGGGCTGTCCTGCGCGTCGATCGCGACGAAGCCGGCGTCGCCGGGACGCATCCACCCCGAGATGTAGCGGTTGTGGTCAGGATGCGTCAGCACCTCGTGCCGCAGGCGCGCGCCCCCCTGCCGCCAGTTCGCCGCTTCGACGACCATGTCGCCCAGGAACGCCCCATCGGCCTGTGTCGCGGGGCGCACACGAAAGCTGACGGGCATGGAGCCGATCGTAGCGCTGCGCCGCGACCGCTCAGGCTTCGATGACGAGGGGGACGATCATCGGGCGACGACGCAGCCGCTGGTTCACCCACCGACCGATCGTGCGGCGCACGACCTGCGACAGCGCGTGGGTGTCGCGGACGCCCGATTGAGCCGCCTCAGTGAGGGCCGCGGCGATCTTGGGCTTGACGTCGTCGAACACCTTGTCGTCCTCCGCGAAACCACGCGCGTGGATCTCGGGGCCGGTGATGATCCGCCCCGTCGCGGCATCGACGACGACGATCACCGAGATGAAGCCCTCCTCGCCGAGGATCCGGCGATCCTTGAGGTCGGCGTCGGTGATCTCACCCACGGTCGATCCGTCGACGTAGACGAAGCCGAGATCGAGCTGGCCGACGACGCGGGCGACGCCGTCCTTGAGGTCGACGACGGTGCCGTTCTCGGCGATGATCGTGTTCCCCGCGGGGATGCCGGTGTCCTGCGCGAGCTTCGCGTTCGCGATGAGGTGACGGTACTCGCCGTGCACCGGCATGACGTTGCGCGGCTGGAGGATGTTGTAGCAGTACAGCAGCTCGCCCGCCGCCGCGTGACCCGACACGTGCACCTTGGCGTTGCCCTTGTGCACCACGTTGGCTCCCAGCTTGGTGAGGCCGTCGATCACGCGGTAGACCGCGTTCTCGTTGCCCGGGATCAGGCTCGAGGCGAGGATGACCGTGTCACCCGGCCCGGGCTCGATCGCGTGGTCCAGGTTCGCCATGCGGCTGAGCACGGCCATCGGCTCGCCCTGCGACCCGGTCGACATGTAGACGATCTTGTCGTCGGGAAGATCCTGCGCCTTCTTGTAGTCGATCAGCACGCCGTCGGGAACGCGCAGATAGCCGAGATCCTCGGCGATCGTCATGTTGCGCACCATCGAGCGCCCGAGGAACGCGAGACGACGCCCGTTCGCCGCGGCCGCGTCGATGACCTGCTGCACGCGGTGGACGTGGCTGGAGAAGCTCGCCACGATGACGCGCCGGGGAGCCTTGGCGATCACCTGGTCGAGCACCGGACCGATGTCCCGCTCGAGGGGGGTGAAGCCGGGCACGTCGGCGTTCGTGGAGTCGACGAGGAAGAGGTCCACGCCGTCCTCGCCGAGGCTCGCGAACGCGCGGAGGTCCGTGAGGCGGCCGTCCAGGGGCAGCTGATCCATCTTGAAGTCGCCGGTGGCCAGCACCGTACCGGCGTCGGTGTGGATCGCGACAGCGAGTGCGTCGGGGATCGAGTGGTTGACGGCGACGAACTCGAGGTCGAACGGACCGACCTGCTCTTCCTGCCCTTCCTGCACGGTCAGCGTGTAGGCCTTGATGCGGTGTTCCTTGAGCTTCGCTTCGACGAGCGCGAGGGTGAGCTTGGAACCGATGAGGGGAATGTCGCTCTTCAACCGCAGCAGGTAGGGCACCGCGCCGATGTGGTCCTCGTGGCCGTGCGTGAGCACGACGCCCACGACGTCGTCGAGCCGGTCCTTGATCGGCTCGAAGTCGGGGAGGATGAGGTCGACACCGGGCTGGTGCTCCTCGGGGAAGAGCACACCGCAGTCGACGACGAGGAGCTTGCCCTCGTATTCGAAGACCGTCATGTTGCGACCGATCTCGCCCAGCCCGCCGAGCGGGATGACGCGAAGGGTCTGCGGGGCGAGCGCGGGGGGCTCGGAGAACGTCGTGGGCATCGTCTGCCTTTCGTGGATGCCGCGGCATCCACCGGTATCGCGGTCGCTCAGCGGGTGGTGCCGTGGACCTTGGGGAGCGCGCCGCCGGCGGCGGCGTTGCGGTCGGGTCGGAAGTTGGAGAAGTCGGCCCCGTCGACGCCCTTGACGAGTGCGAGCTCGTCCTCGATGAGGGCGGCCTCCCACTCTTCGGGGCCGACGAGCGGCAGACGCACGCGCGGGCTGGAGATGCGGCCCAGGCCGTGCAGTATGTACTTCGCGCTCACCGTGCCGGGCACATGGGTCATGACGGCGCGGACGAGCGGTTCGAGCTGCTGGTGCGCGGCGGTGGCGGTGGCCAGGTCGCCGCGGTTCACGGCATCCACGATGACGCGGTAGGGCGTCGCCGTGATGTTCGCCGTCACGCCGATCAGGCCCGACGCGCCGATCGACAGGTGCGGCAGGACGTTCGCATCGTCACCGGAGAAGTACATCAGGTCGGTCTGGTTGAGCACCCGGCTGACCTCGCTGAAGTCACCCTTCGCGTCCTTGACCGCGAGGATGTTCGGGTGGTTGGCGAGCCGCAGGATCGTCTCGTACTTGATCGGCACGCCGGTGCGACCGGGGATGTCGTAGAGGATGACGGGAAGGTCGGTGGCGTCGGCGACCAGACGGAAGTGCGTCAGGATGCCGGCCTGCGTCGGCTTGTTGTAGTACGGCGTGACGATCATGATGCCGTCGGCGCCGGCCTTCTCGCTGGCCTTGTAGAGCTCGATCGCGTGGGCGGTCTCGTTCGAGCCGCCGCCGGTGATGATCTTCGCCCGGCCGGCGGAGACGGACTTTCCGACCTCGACGAGCTTCAGCTTCTCGGGATCGGTGAGGGTGCTCGTCTCGCCGGTGGTGCCGGTGACGACGATGCCGTCGGCTCCGGCGGTGATGACGTCGTCGATGTGCTTCTCGACGGCGGGCCAGTCGACTTCACCGTCGGCCGTCATCGGAGTGACGAGCGCGACGAGGACCTGTCCGAAGGGATTGCCCGAGTGCGTCATGCCTCCAGGCTACCGGCTCGCGGCGACCCCGTCGGAGCAGACCACGGGCGCGTCATCCCCGTCCGTCACCGTCCGGTGCGGGCCGTCACCGTCCGGTGCGGGCCAGACGGGCGGCCAGGGGGCTCGGCAGCAGACGCATCGCCGCCACGAGCAGCTTGTAGCGCACCGAGGCGCAGCCCTTCGCGGACGACGTCCGCGGCGTCGAGCCACATCACCGACGGGATGCCTTCCCGCCCCTGCGGCAGTCCCAGTCGCTCGTGGAAGTTCGTGTGCGTGAAGCCGGGGCAGAGCGCCGTCACGCTGACGCCGCGCGGCGCGTAGACCACGTTGGCCCACCGGCTGAAGGAGATCACCCACGCCTTGACCGCGCCGTACGTTCCGCGAGGCATGAATCCCGCGACCGAGGCGACGTTGACGATGCGCCCGTGTCCCCGCTCGAGCATGGCGCCCAGCGCGGCGTGCGTCAGGTGCATCGTCGCGCGCACGTGCAGATCGAGATGACGCTGCTCGTCGGTGATGTCGCCCGCCGCGAAGTCGAGATCGAGTCCGAATCCGGCGTTGTTGACCAGGATGCCGATCGGCCGATCGCGGTCGGCGACGCGGGCGACGACCGCGGCCAGACCGTCATCGGCGACGAGGTCCGCCGCCAGCACCTCGACCTGAACACGGTAGTCGGCGCCCAGGCGCTCGGCGATGTCCCGGAGTGCGGCGCGGTCACTGCTGGTCGCTGCTGCTCGCCGTGCGAACCGCTCAGGGACGGATCAGCGTCAGGAACCGGTAGGGGATGCCTGTGCGCGAGACCGACCATCCGTCCTTCGGGTCCACCCGCGCCACGCTCCAGCCGTGCCGCTCGGGGGCGAACGTGTCACCGTCGACCTCGAGATCGAGCTCGGTGACCTCGAGCACGTCGGCGCGCGCGATCGCCTCGGCGAACAGCCCCGCTCCCCCGATGACCCAGGCCGATTCTTCCCCGTGCACGAGCTCCAGCGCCTGATCGAGCGAGACGGCCCGCTCGGCGCCGTCGTCCTGCCAGGAGTCGTTGCGCGTGACGACGATGTTCCGGCGACCCGGAAGGGGCCGGAAGCGGGGCGGGAAGGACTCCCACGTCCGGCGCCCCATGATGACCGGATCCCCCATCGTCGCGGCGCGGAAGTGCGCGAGGTCTTCCGGCACATGCCACGGCATTGCGCCGTCCTTACCGATGACGCCGCCGCGCGCCTCGGCCCAGATCAGGCCGAGCCGGGTCATACCGCGACCGCGGCCCGGATCGTGGGGTGGTGCTGATAGCCCTCCACGACGATGTCCTCGTACGTGTAGTCGAAGATCGACTCGGGCGTCCGTGCGAACGAGAGGCGGGGATACGGATACGGCTCCCGCGTGAGCTGCTCGCGGACCTGCTCGAGGTGGTTGTCGTAGACGTGGCAATCACCGCCGGTCCACACGAAATCGCCGGGCTCGAGCCCCGTCTGCTGGGCGATCATCATCGTCAGCAGCGCGTAGGACGCGATGTTGAACGGCACACCGAGAAACATGTCGGCGCTGCGCTGATACAGCTGGCACGACAGCTTGCCGTCCGCGACGTAGAACTGGAACAACGCGTGGCAGGGAGCGAGTGCCATCTGCGGGATGTCGGCCGGGTTCCACGCCGACACGATGAGCCGGCGCGAGTCGGGGTTGGCGTGGATCTGGTCGATGACCTGTGAGATCTGGTCGATCTGCTCGCCGGACGGCGTCGGCCACGAGCGCCACTGCACTCCGTAGACCGGCCCGAGCTCGCCGTCGGCATCCGCCCATTCGTCCCAGATGGTCACACCGTGCTGCTGGAGCCACGAGACGTTCGACTCACCTCGCAGGAACCAGAGCAGTTCATAGGCGATCGACTTCATGTGCACACGCTTTGTCGTGATGAGCGGGAAGCCCTGCGACAGGTCGAAACGGATCTGGCGTCCGAACACACTCGTCGTGCCGGTGCCGGTGCGATCGTCCTTGTGTACGCCGTCGGCGAGCACCTCGCGGAGGAGTTCTTCGTAGGGGGTGGGGATGGATGCCGCGCTCACGCCAGCCACCCTACCCTCGCCCGCCAACGCCGGGACTGTTACGCACGGCCCGTCATCGGAGCCGGTGCACCTCCGGAGGCGGTATCGTGGCAGACCGTGAACATCGTCGATGCCGTGCTCGTGCTGACCGCACTGCTCGCCGTGACCCTCGCCGTCGGACTGCTGCTGCGGTGGACGCAGAATCGTCCCCGCCGCGCCTCGACCGATGAAGTCGTGGAACCGCGACGCCTCGGAGCCGACGCCCTCGGCGAGCGGGCCACCCTGCTGCAGTTCAGCACGCAGATGTGCGCGCGCTGCCCCGGCGTGCACCGCGTGCTCGGATCGATCGCCGACACCCATGACGGCGTTATGCACCTGGACGTCGACCTCACCGACCGTCCCGACATCGCGAAGCACTTCCACGTGCTCCAGACGCCGACGACGTTGATCCTCGACCGCGACGGGGCCATCCAGACCCGCTTCGGCGGCACCCCCAGCCGCAGCGCGATCGAGCTGGAGCTCGGACGCGTCACCGGCACCCCCGCCGCCGTCTGAGGGGCCGCTCCTGCCACCAGCCCGACCGGTTCCGTGGGGGCACGGGCCCGTCTAGGCTCGGATGCACACCGCCGCCACGCGGCCCGCATCCGACACGAGGAGCACACATGAGCGTCACGAGCGAAGCGTCCACGAGCTGGAAGGGCTCCCTCACCGACGGATCCGGCGAGGTCGCCCTGGAGAGTTCGAACCAGGGTCCGTTCGCCGTCAACTGGAAGGCCCGCAGCGAAGGCTCCTCATCGGTCACGACGCCGGAGGAGCTGCTCGCCGCGGCGCACTCCTCGTGCTTCAGCATGGCCCTCTCGCACGCGCTCGCCGGCAACGGAACGCCCCCGGAGAGCATCGAGACCACGGCATCCGTCACCTTCATCCCGGGCACGGGCATCACCGGCTCGCACTTGAACGTCAACGCGGTGGTCCCGGGACTGTCGGCCGAGGACTTCGCCCGCATCGCGGGCGAGGCGAAGACGGGCTGCCCCGTCTCGGCCGCCCTGGCCGGCATCGAGATCACGCTCGAGGCGACGCTTGCCTGAGAACGACCCATCGCGCGCCGAGGGGCGCGTCGTCGTCGCGGGAGCCTCCGGTCTCATCGGCCGCGCTCTCGTGGCGAGCCTGCGCGCCGACGGCATCGCCGTGACGCGCCTCGTGCGCCGCGTGAGCGCCGCGCCCGACGAGATCTCCTGGGATCCGGCCACCCAGCCGCTGCCCGCGGCCGCACTCGAAGGCGCGCGAGCCGTCGTCGGGCTCAATGGCGCAACGCTCGGGCACTTTCCGTGGACGCGACGGTACAAGCACGATCTCGTGTGGTCGCGGATCGCGCCGACCCAGGCATTGGCGGCAGCCGTGCGCGCCCTCGGCGATGATGCCCCGCACTTCGTGTCGTCGTCCGCGGTCGGCTACTACCCATCGGCGGCGGGAGTCACCTTCACGGAGTCGTCGCCCCGCGGAGACTCCTTCCTCGCAGACCTCTGCGGCGAGTGGGAGACGGCCGCGACGCGCGGCGCCGGGGATCGTGCCCGCGTGTCCCTGCTGCGGACCGCGCCGGTCGTGCACGCCGACGGTGTTCTCAAGCCGCTTCTGCTGCTGACCAAGCTCGGCGTGTCGGGCCCGATCGGGCGCGGAACCCAGGTCTGGCCGCTGATCTCTCTCGACGACGAGGTCCGCGCGATCCGCCACGTCATCGACAACGGCCTCGTCGGCCCGGTCAACCTCGCAGGACCCGAGCGCACGACCGCCAACGATCTCGGGTTCGCTCTCGCGAGGCGGATGAATCGCCCTTACCTCCTGCGCGTACCGGAGTGGGCGCTGAAGCTGGTCCTCGGGCGTGACGCGGCAGAGGGACTGCTCACGTGCGACATGAATGTGGTTCCCGAGGCGCTCACGGCATCCGGCTTCGTCTTCTCGCACCCGACGGTCGAGGATGCCGTGGCCGCCGCGGTGCCGGCCTGATCAGCACGTCGGCGGGTTCTTCTCGAGCGTGATCGCCCGTCGGATGGCTTCGCGGGCGCGGCGTCGATCACCGGCGCCGTCGTAGGCCAGCCCCAGCCGGAACCAGACGCGCCAATCGGTGGGGTGCGCCTCGACGTCGTGCCGGTAGTGCGGGAACACCGCATCGGCCTGCGCACGGTCGGGACGGCCGCTCACACGGACATCCATCTCCTCGCTCGGGAGCGCGCCTTCGGCCTCCAGCCGCCTGGCGAGGCGCTCGGCGCTGCTCCCGAATGAGAGCTCCCGCCAGAGCGCCCACCCCGCGATGACGGGCAGGACGAGCAGCGCCACACCCATGGCGACGCCGATGATCTGCCCCGAGATCAGCAACAGCCACGCGCGCTGCGCGACGAGGACGATGTAGAGGACGAGCAGCGCCGCCATGACGGCGACGCCCGCGCGGGCCTTCATGCCCCGGTGGCGCGGGCGACTTGCCCGGGAACGGCGCCCTCGTCGACGACCTCGATGACCGGCGCTGCGGGGCGCGGCGCGCCGAGACCGAGATCGATGAGCGCGTCGAGGCCGATCGTCACCCCGCGCGCGTCCCGCGCCGCCGCAAGGGCGACGCGGATGCCGGGCGCGTACGCGCGCGCCGGCTCGATCGTGTCGTGGACGATGGTCAGCGACTCCCCCGGCCCCGACAGGATCGTCTCCTGCTTCGCGATGACACCGGGTCGTCGCAGAGAGTGGATGGGAACACTGGCGACCTGCTGGCCGCGCGCCCTCTGGTCGACGTGCGGCGATTCGACCGGGCCGACCCCGACGCGAGCGTCGGCGATGAGTTCGGCGGTGCGCACCGCCGTGCCACTCGGCGAGTCGACTTTCGTCTCGCGATGCGTCTCGACGATCTCGACCGAGGGGAACAGAGGTGCCGCCGCCGCCGCCAGTGCCGTCGCGACGACCGAGCCCAGGGAGAAGTTGGGAATGAAGACCGCCCCCGTACCCGCCGCCTCGACGAGGGGGCGCACCAGCGCGATCCGTTCGGTCGACCAGCCCGAGGTGCCGACGAGCACGTTCTTCCCGCGTTCGATCGCCGCCCGCACCACATCGATCGACACGCCGGGTGTCGACGCGTCGACGACGAGATCGGCCGCGTCGATCTCGGCGAGATCGCTCGCAGAGCCGAGAACGGCGACCGTCTCGAAGTCGTCGAGCTCATCGATCACGCCGGCGATGATCGCACCGAGCTTGCCGGTGCCGCCCACGAGGGCCACTCTCGTCGTCATGGTTCCAGCCTAGGCCGTGCGACCGACACGGTTACGCTCGAGGGATGGTGCTGCTCCACGCCCTCGCCGCCGACGACCCGCGCGCACGTGCCGTCCTGGAGGAGTACTTCCGGATGCGCGCCGACGCGTTCCCTCAGGGGCAGGCGTACCGTCCGGTCTTCCCCGCGGCATCCGTCTTCACGCCGCCGGCAGGCGTCTTTCTCGTGCTCGTCGACGATGACGGGGCGGATGCCGGGTGCGGCGGCATCCGCAGGGTCGAGGACGGACCGGCGGGCGTGCGGTACGAGGTCAAGCATCTGTACCTGCAGCCGCGCACCCGCGGTCGCGGCTGGGGTCGGCTGCTGCTGGACGCGCTCGAGGAGCGGGCCCGCGCGTTCGGCGCGGCAGAGCTCGTGCTCGACACCCACCACACGCTGGAGGCCGCCGGCGCGCTCTACGCACGGGCCGGTTTCACCGCCATCGAGCCCTACAACGACAACCCGAACGCGACGCGCTGGTACGGCAAGGTGCTCTGAGCTCGGGCGGCTGCATCGACTGACCGGCCGAGGCGCGTGGAAGGATGTCGACATGCCCGCTGGGGAACACGACGTCACCGAACTCGTGGAGGCCATGGCCTGGTGGCGCGCCGATCTGCCCCGCGCACGAACACTGCTCGCCGACGCGGCAACGGCGGCGCTGATCGCCGGCAAAGGCGGCGACGACCTGGTGCAGCTGGCGCTGATCGATGAAGCCGCAAGCCGGTTCGACGTCGACACGTTGATCGACCGGGCAGCGATTGACGCGGGCATCGCCGAGGCCGTTCACGCGGACCTCGACCCGGTCGTCACGCGTCGGCTGTGCCGCCTCGTTCTCTGTGATCAGCTGAGCCCGCGTGAACTCACACGGTGGGCACACTCCCGGTACCATCACGACTCCGGCGACCAGGCGATCGATCTGCTGGCGGTGCTCGACGACGAGTACGACGACATCGCCGAGGTCGACGGGGAGCTGGCGCCGCTCGTCGCGGAGATCCGCCGCATCGCCACGCGGATCCTCGCACGCAGCGACTGATCAGCCACGCGGCGTGTTCACAACTCCGGAGTTTCGTCGACTCGCGCCCGGGTTTCCGCGCGGGGGCGCAGGCGTCCCGACGGCCCGGCGAGAATCTCCGGAGTTGTGAACGCGGACGACCGATCGCGCAGCGGCGGATGCCGGGCCCCTGAAGCGGTCGCCGCTCATGCCGCGTTCGCTCAGACCGGAGGAACCTCGGGCAGGCCCGTACGCAGCTCCATCGGCAGATGGGCGAGGTCGTTGTGGGTCACGAGAGCCCAGGGTCGTCCCTTGCGCTGCGCGAGCACCGTCAGCCCGCAATGGGCCTGGTTGATGGTCATCCAGCGCCAATCGGGCGCGTCGAGCACCTCGCGGACGAACCAGGCGATCACCGCGTTGTGGGTGATGAGCAGCTCGTGGGCCGCGGGCTTTCGCACGAGGAACTCCGCGACCGCGTCCCCCATCTGCGCCCGCCCGGCCTCGACCTCCGCCTCGGTGTAGGACCCGAAGAACGGCTCGTAGATCGACGGCGTCTCGGGCAGCATCCCGGTGGGGATGCAGTCGAACAGCAGTGCGGACGGCTTCGGGGTCACCGAGGGAAGGCGGCCCGACACGGCGCGAGCCGTCTCGGCCGCGCGCTCCAGGGGCGAGTGCCACACAGCATCCAACGGCACGCCGGAGAGGCGGTCGGCGAGAAGCTCCGCCTGGCGTCTCCCCCGCGGCGACAGCGGCCCGTCTTCCAGACCGTGCTCCGCGTCGAGATGTTCTCCGTGTCGCACGAGGTACAGGTAATGCGTCACGTCATACTCGTCTCGCCTGGGGGTGGGGCAGCTCCCAGCCTACGTCAGGCGGTCGACGTCGACCCGGGTCTTGACACGGGAGGCCGCGCCGCCTCTACTGCGTGGCGCGCGAGATCTCGCCCAGGTGGGAGCGACTGAGCCGCGCGCCCACACCCTGCACGAGTTCTTCGACGTGGGCCACGGCAAAGACGTTCACGATGGGGGCGACCACCGCGCGCTGCGCCAGCAGCCAAGCGATGGCGACGGCGGACGGCGGCACCGACAGTTCGTCACCGATCCGGTCCAGCGCACGCAGCGTACGCGATCCGCGCCGGTTCATGGCCGCAGCCAATTGGATGCCGCGTACCGAATACGCGACCTGCGCACGGTCGCGGTGCACCCCGGCGAGATAGCCGTGCTCGAGCGCCTGCGAGGGCGTCACGGCGATACCCTGCGCGCTGGCCACGAGACGCAGATCGCCATCGAACTCGGACTGCCGAAGGATGTTGTACGGGACGTCCAGCACCGTGAGGCGGGGGTAACCCGCCGATGCGAGAATCCGGGCTTCGACCAGCTGGGCGGCCGTGTGGCCGTAGGCTCCCACGGCGCGCACCTTTCCCGACTCGATCAGCCATTCCACCGTCGCCAGGGTGTCTTCGAGGGTTGTCGCGTCATCCGACAGCGCGTCGAGGTAGAGCAGGTCGATCCGGTCCGTGTGCAGGCGCGTCAGCGACGCCTCGACCGCGCGGATGAGGTTCACCGGTCCGAGCCCGGGGTGGTCGGGGTTGGCTCCGACACGAACGGCGACGACGATGTCGTCGCGGATGCCGCGGCGCTGCAGCCACTGCCCGACGATGTGCTCGCTGCGCCCCGCCGCATATCCGTCGGACGTGTGCACCGCGTTGCCACCACGCGCGTGGTACGCGTCGAGAATCGCGTGCGCGGCGGTGAGATCGACATGCCAGCCGAACTCGGCGGCACCGAGGAGGAACGGAAAGACCTCAAGCCCGGACTCGCCGAGCGGAACGCGGATGCCGGCTCCCACGGGTGCCCCCTGAACGGGAATGGGAGCGGAGGGATGCGCGGGCGGCGCGGTTCTGACGGCCGTCGGTGTCGCGCCGATACCGAAGTAACCCATCCGTTCACCCCCTTCACGAACCGCGGATGCGGTGTCGCTCTTCTTGTCTACCCACCCCCCGATGCGTAGTTCCGAGGGTAGGGCAGACGCGGGTACGGTCCGCGCATTGAGCCCAACGAACGGTAAACATTCCATAACGCTTGCGTCACGGCGTCGCTGTGTGCGGGGGCGGTGTCCCCCATCCGGCGGACACCGGATGAACGAACGGATGCCCGCCCCTCCGAGACGGGAGGAAGCGGGCATCCGTGTCCGGGTCGCCGCCGCGGCACGCTCAGGGTGCATCCCTCAGCGCCGGGCGACGAAGAACTCAGCCTTCGGCGGGGGCCTCCGGGCCTTCGCTGGCCGCCGCACGGCCTTCCTGGTCGGCGGCCTCTTCGAGCACCGGCTCGAGCGAAAGCTTGCCGCGGTCGTCGATCTTGGTGATCTTGACGAGCAGCTTCTGGCCGACGCCGAGCACGTCTTCGACGTTCTCGACGCGCTTGCCACCGGCGAGCTTGCGCACCTCACTGATGTGCAGCAGGCCGTCCTTGCCGGGCAGCAGCGAGATGAAGGCACCGAACGCCGCGAGCTTGACGACGGTTCCGAGGAACTGCTCGCCCACCTCCGGGTTGGTGGGGTTGGCGATCGCGTTGACCTGAGCGCGCGCGGCCTCCGCCGACGGGCCATCGGTCGCGCCGATGTAGACGGTGCCGTCCTCCTCGATGGAGATCTGCGCGCCGGTCTCGTCCTGGATCGCGTTGATCGTCTTGCCCTTCGGGCCGATCAGCTCACCGATCTTGTCGACGGGGATCTGCACGCTGATGACGCGCGGCGCGGTCGGCGCCATCTCGTCCGGTCCGTCGATGGCGGCGTTGAGGACGTTCAGGATCGTCATGCGCGCGTCCTTGGCCTGCGTCAGCGCGGCCGTGAGCACCGACGACGGGATGCCGTCGAGCTTCGTGTCGAGCTGGATCGCCGTGACGAACTCGCTCGTGCCTGCGACCTTGAAGTCCATGTCGCCGAGGGCATCCTCGGCGCCGAGGATGTCGGTCAGCGCCGCATAGCGGGTCTGGCCGTCGACCTGGTCGGAGACGAGGCCCATCGCGATGCCGGCCACGGGGGCGCGCAGCGGCACACCCGCGTTGAGCAGCGACAGCGTCGAGGCGCAGACCGAGCCCATCGACGTCGAGCCGTTGGAGCCGAGAGCCTCGGAGACCTGACGGATCGCGTAGGGGAACTCCTCGCGGCTGGGCAGCACCGGCACGAGGGCGCGCTCGGCGAGGAAGCCGTGCCCGATCTCACGACGCTTGGGCGAGCCCACGCGGCCGGTCTCACCGGTCGAGTACGGCGGGAAGTTGTAGTGGTGCA
Source organism: Microbacterium laevaniformans (assembly GCF_016907555.1). Taxonomy (NCBI): domain Bacteria; kingdom Bacillati; phylum Actinomycetota; class Actinomycetes; order Micrococcales; family Microbacteriaceae; genus Microbacterium; species Microbacterium laevaniformans. The sequence goes on along the minus strand of NZ_JAFBCE010000001.1, from coordinate 762,905 downwards.
TGTACCGCTTGCTCGTCGTGGGCGACAGCGAGTCGATCTGCTGCTCCATCTTCAGCATGTTCAGCGTGGTGACACCCAGGATCTGGGTCTCGCCGCGCTGGAAGATCGCGGAGCCGTGCACGCGCGGGATGACCTGGACCTCGGCATCCAGCGGACGGATGTCCGCCAGGCCACGGCCGTCGATGCGCACACCCTCGGTGAGAATGCGGCTGCGCACGATGAGCTTGGTGACCGACTTGTAGGCGCCGCCGAACTCGGCCAGTGCGCTCTCGGGCAGCTCGCCCGCCTCGACGGCGGCCACGAGCTGCGCCTTGACGTCGTCCTTGACGGCGTCGTCGGCGTTCTGGCGCTCGATCTTGTCGGCGATCTGGTAGACCGGCACGAGGCGATCGTAGGCGCGACCGGCGACGAAGTCGTAGGTCTCCTTCGCGTACGCCGGGAAGACCGGGTAGGGCTGGATCTCCTTGGCCGCGGTGTTCGCGACGACGTTCTGCGCGGCGACGAGCTCCTTGATGAAGGGCTTGGCGGCCTCCAGACCCTGCGCGACGATCTCCTCGCTGGGCTTGGTCGCGCCGGCCTTGATGAGGTTCCAGCTGTTCTCGGTCGCCTCGGCCTCGACCATCATGATCGCGACGTCGCCGTCCTCGAGGACGCGACCGGCGACCATCAGGTCGAACACGGCCTCCTCGACCTGCGCGGCCGTCGGGAAGGCGACCCACTGGTCGGCGTGCTCGCCGTGGCCCGGGATGAGCGCGAGGCGGACACCGGCGATGGGGCCGGAGAACGGCAGGCCGGAGATCTGCGTCGACAGGGATGCCGCGTTGATCGCCAGCGCGTCGTAGAACTCGCCCGGGGCGATGCTCAGCACGGTGACGACGATCTGGACCTCGTTGCGCAGGCCGTCGACGAACGACGGGCGCAGCGGGCGGTCGATGAGGCGGCACACGAGGATCGCCTCGGTGGAGGGACGGCCCTCGCGGCGGAAGAACGATCCCGGGATCTTGCCGGCCGCGTACGAACGCTCTTCGACGTCGACGGTCAGCGGGAAGAAGTCGAAGCCCTCACGCGGGTGCTTGCCCGCGCTCGTGGCCGACAGCAGCATGGTCTCTTCGTCGAGGTAGGCGGCGACGGCACCCTGTGCCTGCTGCGCCAGTCGTCCGGTCTCGAACCGGATCGTGCGGGTGCCGAATCGGCCGTTGTCGAGAACGGCTTCGGCGGCGGTGATTTCTGGACCTTCCAAGAGGTCTCTCCTTCTTTGTTTAGACTCGCGCGCGCGTTTCGCGCACGAGATCGTGCGAAGGAGCAGGAACAGGCAGATCCAGACGCGCGGCGGCTCCGCGTGCGGCGCCGCCGGGACGATCAGCGCTGGCCACCAGTAGAAAGCCACCGTTCGCATCGGATCGTGTCGAACGGGAACCCACCACAGGGGACCAGCTTCCTGCCGGCCTGCTCCGGATGCCGCGGAAGATCCACGGCAACCTGCTCAACCCTATCAGTCGCACCTCGGCGTGCGTATGGTTGATGCCATGAGCACCGACGACACGACGGCATCCGAGGAGATGAAGCGCAAGTTCAAGGAGGCGCTCGACAAGAAGAACGCGCAGCGTCGCACCGGAGAGGCCCACCTCGACGGCGACTCCGCGGTGCACGGCACCCACGGCGCGGTCACGAAGCGGGAGTTCCGACGCAAGAGCGGCTGACGTTCGCTCCTCATGGCTGCGCCGCGCGCGTGCGCGCGGTGGATCCTCCGGCCGGCAGTTCGATGTAGTCGGTGTGCTTTGCGGTGATCTCGTCGCCCGCTGTGCGTCCGCGCAGGCGCCGCCAGACCCAGGGCAGAGCGTCGCGCAGCAGCCAGGTCCCGGAGACCGGGCGGTCCTCTTCCGCGTGCAGGGCGGCATCGAGCGCCCCGAGCGTTTCCACATCGGGCAGCCCGAGCACCTCCGCGGCGCGGTACGAGACGAAACGGTGGCCCCGCGAGCTCAGGTGCACCTTGTCGTGCGCCCACTTCTCGAGTTCCCCGACGTCCGGATCGCTGTCGAGGTCGAGCAGGAACGCCCCGTGGGCCGACGCCGTCTCGCGCAGCCGCTCGGCGAAACGGGCGAACCGGCGCGCGAAAAGGCCCGATGCGCGACGAGCGGGAAGAAACGGTGTCACGAGCAGCACGTCGCTGCCGGCGGCCCGCAGCGCGCCGACGGCGTCGTCCAGGCGATCGGCGAGCGCGTCGGGATCGGCGCGATGCGACACGAGGTCGTTCGCGCCGATCAGCACGGTGGTCAGATCCGGCGCGAGCTCGAGAGCCCGTGGCAGCTGCTCCTCGAGGAGATCCCCTACTCGGCGGCTGCGGACGGCGAGGTTCGCGTAGCGCACCGTCGACGACGACCGCTGTGCAAGGAGCGTCGCCAGACGGTCGGCCCAACCGCGGTACTGGCCTTCGGGCATCCGTGACGTGTCGCACAGGCCCTCGGTGAGCGAGTCGCCGAGCGCCACGACGCGGCTCCACGACCGGGGTGAGGGCGCGGGCGCGAGGGATGCCGGGTGCGGCCCCGGTGTGCGCGCCGCGTCGGCGGCATGCAGCTGCTGCGCCTCGAGGTAGTAGCCGTGGAGCACGTCGACGAGTGCCGGCCAGGTGCGTCCTTCGACGCCGGCGCGCGCCGCCGTACCGAAGGCGCGCCGCTTGGTCACGTCTCCGACGAGGTCACGCACGCGCTCACGCAGATCGCCGAGATCTCTGGGCCGGTAGAGCCAGCCGTCCACGCTGGAGCGGACCAGGTCGACGGGGCCGCCACGTCCGGTGGCCACCACGGGAACCCCGCTGGCGTGCGCCTCCTGGATCGTCTGACCGAACGTCTCGCTCTCCCCCGGGTGCACGAAGACGTCGAAGCCGGCCATCGCCTGGGCGAGCTCCAGACCCGAGAGGTGGCCGAGGAACACCGCGCCCGGCAGCGTGCGCTCCAGCCGTGCACGCGCGGGCCCGTCGCCGACGATGACCAGCCGCACGCCCGGCATCCGGGCGATCGCGGCCAGATCCTCCACCTGCTTCTCGGGGGCGAGGCGCCCGACATAGCCGACGATGACCTCGCCGGGAGCGATCCAGTGGCGCCACGCGTCACTGCGGCGGTCGGGGTGGAAACGCTCGGTGTCGACGCCGCGACCCCACAGGCGGGTGCGATCGACGCCGAGCTCGTGCAGCTGCGCCAGCGCCGACGACGACGGGGCGAGGGTGAGAGTCGCACGCGCATGCAAGCGGGCGACGTGCGCCGCGGTGACGGCCGTCGCCCGCGGCAGACCGTACTTTCTGGCGTAGGCGATGACGTCGGTCTGGTAGACGGCCACGGTCGGCAGGTCCAGGCTCGCCGCCGCTGCAACGGCACGCCAGCCCAGCACGAACGGCGAGGCGAGGTGCACGACGTCGGGACGGTAGTCGCGCAGGATGCCGGCCAGGGTTCCGGTGCGCCCGAGCGCCACGCGGACCTGTGGGTAGCCCGGCAGCGGCATCGAGGGCAGCAGACGAGTCTGAGCGTCAGAGCGCGCCCCCGGAGCGCCCGGGGCGACGACGAGGGCCTCGTGCCCGCTCGCGGTGAGATGGCGAACCGACTGCAGCACCGAACCGGTGACCCCGTTCATATGAGGCAGGAACGACTCGGCGACGAACGCGACTCTCATGGGTCCAGCGTTGCGGCTGCAGCGCGTGCGACGGGGCCGAATCGGCCTCGGGAACACAGTGTTCGCCGAACGGTCCCGCGGCGGCCATCCCGACGTCACCGTCGCACGCGCCGTTCCCCGCGCGTTCACGACGGCGTGCTATTCCGAAGGCGTGACCGACGCGTGGCTGCAGGCCCTCGCCCAGAGTCCCTGGGCCCTCCCCGCGATGGCCGCCCTCGTCGTCGGCGACGCCTTCCTCGTCGTCATCCCCGGCGAAGCCGCCGTCACGACGCTCGGGGCGCTCGCCGTCGCGGAAGGCTCTCCCCCGCTCGCCGCCGTCATCGTCGTCGCGGCGGCAGCCGCACTGATCGGAGACCTCGGCTGCTACCTCGTCGGCCGCACCGCGGGCCTCGAACGATGGCGCTGGATGCGCGGTCCGAGAGTGGCGGCGGCTCTCGGCGGGGCGCGCAGCGCCTTGGACCGCCGCGGCGCGACGTTGATGTTCACGGCCCGCTTCATCCCGTTCGCCCGCCTCGCCGTGAATCTCGTCGCGGGCGCCTCGCGGATGCCGATGCGGCGATACCTGCTGCTGGCGGCGCCGGCGGCGAGCGCGTGGGCGCTCTATCAGGCCCTGCTGGGGGCGGCCGTCGCCGCACTGATCCCGGGCGGCACCGTCGCCGCGGTCATAGCCTCGGTCGTCGTGGCGATCGTGCTCGGCGCGGCGGCGGACGCGATCGTGGCCCGCGCACAACGGCGCCGCGCCCCCGACGCGTGATCGGGGGCGCGGCGCCGTTGTAGGCGGTTCGGGTCAGCGGACCCCGGCGCGCTCGCGGGCACGCTCCTGCTTCGCCTCGGCTTCGGCGATCGCCGCCTCCTCCAGCCCCTGGGTGCCGACCGCCGCGGTGTCGGTCGACATGCCATCGTGACCGTCGCCGGTGAGGGTGGCCTCGTCGAAGGGGATGCGGCCGGCGAGCACATCGCGCACGCGGTCACGGTCGATCTGCTTCGTCCAGGTGCCGATGAGGAGAGTGGCCACCGCGTTGCCGGTGAAGTTGGTGACCGCGCGACCCTCGGACATGAAGCGGTCGATGCCGACGATGACCCCGACACCGTTGACCAGATCGGGGCGGAACGCCTGCAGACCCCCGGCGAGGGTCGCCAGGCCCGCACCGGTGACGCCCGCGGCGCCCTTGGAGGCGATGATCATGAACACCAGCAGGCCGATCTGCTCGGGGATCGACATCGGCATCCCCATCCCCGTCGCGATGAACAGCGACGCCATCGTCAGGTAGATCGCGGTGCCGTCGAGGTTGAAGGAGTAGCCGGTGGGCACGGTGATGCCCACGACGGGCTTGGACACACCGATGTGCTCCATCTTTCCGATCAGACGCGGCAGAGCCGACTCGGAGGAGCTGGTGCCGATGATGAGCAGGTACTCGCGCGCGAGGTACTTGATGAGGCTGAAGATGTTGACCCGGGTGACCGCGTACAGCAGCGACCCGAGCACGCCGATGATGAACACCGCGCACGTGATGTAGAAGGCGATCATCAGGATGCCGAGGCTCACGATGGCCGAGACGCCGGTCTTGCCGACGACCGCCGCGATCGCGCCGAAGGCGCCGATCGGAGCGAGCCAGAGGATCATTCCGAGGATGCGGAACACCAGCACCTGCAGCTGCTTGACCGCGAACATGATCGGCTCGCCCTTCTTTCCGAGCTGCTGCAGGGCGAAGCCCACCAACAGCGCGATGAAGAGCACCTGCAGGACGCTCGGGCCGGTGAAGGCGCTGAAGAACGTCGTGGGGATGATCCCGAGGAGGAAGCTCACGGTGTCGGTGGCCTCTCCGGACTTGCCGGCGTCGTACGTGGCACCGGCCATGTTCAGCCCTTCACCCGGGTGGATGATGTTGCCGACCACGAGGCCGATCGCGAGGGCGAAGGTCGACATCACGAGGAAGTAGAGCAGTGCGAGGCCCCCGATCTTGCCGACCGTCGCCGCTTTCGCGATCGATCCCACCCCGACGACGATGGTGCAGAAGATGATCGGCGCGATCATCATCTTGATGAGGTTCACGAAGGCCTTGCCGACCGGCTCGAGCCCCTTCGCGAACTCCGGCCAGACGAGGCCGACCACCGCGCCCAGGACCACCGCGATGATCACCGCCACGTACAGCCAGGTGTGCTTGTCCCACGAGCTCTTGCCGCGGCGCCAGTTGTAGCCGGGGAGCTTGAAAGATGATGTGAGGGCCATGTCCGCCTCCAGGTGTGAACGGGTCGTTGTTCGGGTGGCGCCGACGCTGGCGGCCACACGCACAGAGTACAGCGTCGGCCGCCTCGTGGTTCACTTGTGGTCGTATTGGTCCCGGCGGCCGCTCCGATACTCGTCGGGACGGCCGACGACCCGCCATCGACCGCCGAGGACGCCATGACCCGAAGAATCGGACGCAGCGCCGCGTCCCGGATCTTCCTGTGGCTGGCCGGCGCCGCTCTCGTGCTGGCTCTGGCCACCGCCGGACTGCTGGTTCTGGAGGCGCAGCGCACGGCACGCGCCGAGGCCGAGCGTGTGACGCAGGCGGTGTCGGCCACCCTCGCCGACCTGGAGGAGGTCTCCACGGCTCTCGCGCACAGCGAAGACGTCGCCGCCAGCCAGGCGCTGCAGCCGATGGCGACGGCGGTCATGTCGGACGCGGGTGTCGACTTCGTCACGATCATGGATGCCGACGGCATCCGCGTGACGCACCGCGACCCGGCGCAGATCGGAAAGCGCTACATCGGCACCATCCCGAACACGCCGACAGCCCTCACCGAAGAGTTCAGCGGGACCCTCGGACCGTCGCTGCGCACGATCGTGCCGGTGGAGGCGGGCGGACGCCTCGTCGGCTGGGTCTCGGTCGGCGTGACGATCCGAACGGTCACCGCGCACGTGGTGCCGCGGCTGCTCGTGGTCGCCGCCGTCGGCCTCGTGCTCGTCGGCGCCGGGCTCGCCGGCGCGGTGCTCGCCCGCCGCGCGACGCGCTTGGTCGCCGGCGACCTCCCCGCCGGCGCCATCCGCGACACCCTGGCATCCGCCGAGTCGATGCGCACGCTCGGCGAGGCCCTGCGCGCACAGACGCACGAGCACGGCAATCGCATGCACGCTGCCGTCGCACTCATCGAACTGGGACGCACGGATGATGCGATCGGCATCCTGACGGATTCGGCGCGTCAGAGTCAGGCGCTGGTGGACCAGGTCGCGGCCCGCACCGAGGGCGATCCCACCGTCGGAGCGCTGCTGCTCGGCAAAGCCTCGCAGGCGATGGAACGCGGGATCGACTGGTCGACCGACATCGCCCCCGACGCTCCCCGCTCGCTGCTCAGCCCGATCGACGCGGTCGCGCTGGTCGGCAACCTCATCGACAACGCCCTGGACGCTGCCGCGAGCGGTCCGGCGCCGAGGTGGGTGCGCGTGCACATGTCGCGCACGGCGGAGGACGAACTGCTGCTCACCGTCTCCGACTCCGGGGACGGCCCCGACGAGGAGGTGCGTGCACGAATGTTCGAGCGAGGATTCTCGACAAAACCGGCCGGCAGCGACGGTCGGGGCGTCGGGCTGGCGCTGGTGCGTGCCGTCATCGACGAGATCGGCGGGACGGTCACCGTCGAGATCTCCCCGACGACGTTCCGCGTCGTCCTGCCGACGGTGCGGTCATGATCGGCGTCCTGCTCGTCGACGACGAGGCGCTGACGCTCGAGCTGCACCGCTCGTACATCGAGCGGGTCGACGGTTTCGAGGTGGTCGCCGAGTGCGCGGGCGCGCGGGCCGCTGTCTCGGCGATTCTGGACGCGCCCGACCGGGAGCGCATCGACCTCGTCCTTTTGGACATGACCATGCCCGACGGCTCGGGCCTGGACGTCCTGCGCCACGTGCGCGCACACGCCGCCGACGTCGACGTCATCGCGATCACCTCGGTACGCGACGCCGGCGTCGTCCGTCAGGTGGTCGCCCTCGGCGCGGCGCAGTACCTCGTCAAGCCGTTCACCTTCGCGACCTTCCACGACCGGATGGAGCAATATCGCGCATATCGCGAGCGCGCCCGCGCGACATCGGGGGCAGCGACCCAGTCCGAGATCGACGCGATGCTGGGGGCGCTGCGTCCGACGGGCACGATCGGACTGCCGAAGGGGCTGTCCCCCGCGTCGCTGGAACGGGTGTCCCACGCCGTCCGCGACGGCGGCGGACTCTCGGCGACCGAAGCCGCCGACGCCTTGGGAATGTCGCGCGTGGCAGCCCGGCGCTACCTCGAGCACCTCGCCGAGGCCGGCCGTGTCGAGCGCACGCCCCGCTACGGCACGCGCGGACGGCCGGAGACCGAGTACCGCTGGAGATGACTCAGGAAACGCCCCACCCGTCGGGACCGTCCGATCCGGCAGGGTAGTCGTCCATGGGCACGTCGCCACGCCGCCACGCGTCGCGGACGGGCTGGATGATGCGCCAGCACTCCTCGGCGGCGTCGCCGCGCACGGCCAGCATGGCGTCGCCGTCGAGGATCGCGGCGAGAACCTCCGTGTACGCGGCGTGCGCGCCGAGGCCGAGGTCGGCCTCGAGCGTCGCACGGTGCAGGGCGAACGGCTCGTCACCCCCATTGACCGAGATCTCCATCGTGAGCTTGTCCGGCCCGAGTCCGAAGCGCAGGACGGCACCGCTCGCATCGCCGGTGAACCCCAGCGGCAGGTGGCGCACGGGACGCAGGACGACGTCGACCTCTGCCCGCTTGGCGGCCAGGGCCTTCCCGGAGCGCAGGGTGAACGGCACGCCCGCCCACCGGGCGTTTCGCACCTCGACGCGCACCTGGGCGAGCGTCTCGGTCTCCCGCGCGGGATCGACGCCCGGCTCGTCGACGTACGACGGCATCCGTTCCTCGCCCGCCGTGCCGGCCGTGTAGCGCGCGCGGTGCGAGGAGCGCACGGCGTTGTCGTCCCAGACGTGCGTCGCCCGCAGCACCGCCGCGGTGGCGTCACGCACGTCCGTCGCGGTGAGGGCCGCGGGGGGCTCCATCGCGACGACGGCCATCACCTGCAGCAGATGGCTTTGGATCATGTCGATGAGTGCCCCGGCGTGATCGTAGAAGCCCGCACGCCCCTCCAACCCGAGGGTCTCGTCGAAGCGGATCTCGACCCGCTCGATGTGCTCCGCTGACCAGATGGGCTCCAGAAGCCGGTTCGCGAACCGGGCGCCGAGCACGTCGAGAACGGTGGAGCGGCCGAGGAAGTGATCGACGCGGAAGACCTGCTCCTCGGGCAGCAGCTTCAGCAGTACCGCATTGAGTTCACGCGCGCTGGCTTCGTCCTCACCGAACGGCTTCTCCAACGCGAGGATCGTCCCCTCGGGCAGATCGGCCGGAGACAGCGCCGCGCAGGCGGCCGCCGCCGCAGCGGGCGGCACGGCGAAGTAGAGCACGAGCCGCCCCTCCGGGACGGCGCCGATCACCGCGCGCAGGCCCGCGGCGGTCGTCGCGTCGGCCGTGATGAACGGCGTCGACGCGACAGCGGAGAAGGCATCGTCCGCTCCGGCTTCCCGGAACGCGGTCCGCACACGTCGCCGCCACTGCGCGTCGCTGATCTCGGTGCGACCGACACCGACCAGATGCAGCTGCCGTTGCGGTTGTCCTCGCAGCAGATCGGCGAGCGCCGGCAGCAGCAGTCGCTGCGTCAGATCGCCGCTTGCCCCGATGATCACCAGTGTCGACACGTCAGCCATGTGCACACCCTATGTCGCCCGGTGCGGGGCGGCGAGGGGGCAGAATCATTCCGTGGCAGATGCATACGCGGGCCGGATCCCCTCCCCCACGCCCATCGAGGATTACGCGCTCCTGAGCAGCTGCCGCACGGCGGCGCTGGTCTCGCGCGACGGATCGATCGACTGGCTGTGCCTGCCGCGGTTCGATTCGGCATCCGTGTTCGCCGCCCTCCTCGGCGACGACCATCAGGGACGATGGGCGCTGCGGCCCGCCGATCCCGACGCGCAGGCGACACGGCACTACGACGGCGACACCTTCACCCTTATCACGCGCTGGGAGAGCGCGGACGGCGTGGCCGAGGTGCACGATTGTCTGCCCGTCGATCCCCGGCATCTCGACGTCGTACACCGCGTCGACCTGGTGCGCCGCGTCGTCGGCATCAGCGGCCGCGTCGCGTTCGAGCAGCAGGTGCGACTGCGCTTCGACTACGCCCGCGCGCTGCCGTGGGTGCGCCAGACCGGGACGGCCGACGCCCCCGAGGTGACGGCGATCGCCGGACCGGATGCTGTGGCCCTGCGCGGTGCACCGTTGACGGCCACCGACCACGTGCACCGCGGCACGCTGAGCGTCGCCGCCGGCGAGCACCGCGACCTCACGCTCACCTGGCATGCCTCGCACCGCCCTGTCCCCGCCCCGCTGGACGTCGAGGATGCCCTGCAGTGCACGCGCGAATGGTGGAGCGCGTGGGCCGAACGCATCGACGTGCACGGGCCGCACCGCGACGTCGTCGTGCGTTCGCTGTTGACCTTACGCGCGCTCACGCACCGCGACACGGGCGGCATCATCGCCGCACCCACCACGTCGCTGCCCGAACAGTTCGGCGGCGAGCGCAACTGGGACTACCGCTTCGTCTGGTTGCGAGACGCTTCGCTGACGATCGAGGTGCTGCTCGGCCAGGGCTTCGCGCACGTCGTGGCGCACTGGCAGCGCTGGCTGCTGCGGGCGATCGCGGGCGACCCGGCCGACCTGCAGATCGTCTACGGCATCGCCGGCGAGCGCGACCTCATGGAACGGGAGCTCGGCGACCTGCCCGGTTACGGGGGTGCCGCGCCCGTGCGGATCGGCAACGGTGCGGCGCAGCAGTACCAGGCCGACGTGACCGGTGAGGTCATGACGTGCCTGTTCGCCGCGCGTGCGGCCGGCATCGAGCAGTCGGCGATCTCGTGGCCGTTGGAGCGCGCGCTGCTGCGCCGTGCCGAGGAGCGCATCGACGAACCCGATCAGGGCATCTGGGAGATCCGCGGTGCGCCGCAGGTTTTCGTGCACTCCCGGGCCATGGTGTGGGCGGCATTCGATCGCGGCGTGCGCTCGGTGCGCGAACACGGTCTGCACGGCCCCGACGCGCACTGGGAGCAGCTGCGCGACCGGGTGCGCGCCGACATCGACGCTCACGGAGTCTCCCCACGAGGCCATTTCGTGCAGCACACCGCGACGGACGCGGTCGATGCCTCGCTGCTGTTGCTTCCGACGGTCGGATTCTGCGCCGCGGACGACCCGCGCATGCTGGCCACCGTGGCCGAGATCGAGCGCACCCTCGTGGTCGACGGCCTCGTGCTGCGCTATCGCACCGAGTCGGGGGTGGACGGGCTGGAAGGCACGGAGAACCCGTTCCTGGCGTGTTCGTTCTGGCTCGTCGAGCAGTACGCGGCGAGCGGCCGTCTCGCCGATGCGCGGGCGCTCATGGACCGCGCCTGTGCCCGCGCGAACGATGTCGGCCTGCTGTCCGAGGAGTACGACGTGGCCGAGAAGCGGCAGGCCGGCAACACCCCGCAGGCGCTCTCGCACCTGGCTCTCGTGCGCGCGGCATCCGCCCTCGCCCGCGCCGAGGCCGCAGCCGGCTGAGACGGCGATGCCCCCGATCGCGCCGGAGCGTGATCGGGGGCGTCGTCAGGAGTCACTCCCCGGCGAGACCGCCGAGCAGGTGACCGAAGGAACGTCCCTCTCCGAGGTAGTTCGCGGGGTCGAACGGGTCGTCGCTGCCGGCGGGCTGACGGCGCGCGACGGCCTCGGCCAGTTCGCGGGCACCGCGCTCGACGCGCGAGCTCAGCGGCGCGACCTGATCGGCTGCGGCGCCCCAGTCGCTGGATGCCGCGAACACACCCGTCGAGACGGCTTCGGCGTGCAGGTAGGCGAACAGCGGGCGGATGGCGTAGTCGATCGCGAGCGAATGCCGCGCCGTGCCGGCATTGGCGCCGATCAGCACGGGCTTGCCCGTGAGCGCGTCGGGGTCGAGCACGTCGATGAACGACTTGAACAGCCCCGAGTAGCTCGTGGAGAAGATCGGGGTGACCACGATGAGGGCGTCAGCCGACACGACCGTGTTGATGGCCGACTCCAGCGCGGGTGGAGCGAAGCCGGTCAGGAGGTTGTTCGTGATGTCGTGTGCGAGATCGCGCAGTTCGATCGTGTCGACGGTGGCCTGGATGGGCGCGCCGTCAGGACCCGTCAGCTCAGCCAGCGCCGCGACCGTCGCCGCCGCCAGGCGGTCGGCGAGCATGCGCGTGGACGAGGGATTCGACAGGCCGGCCGAGACCACGGCGATGCGACGCGCGCTCATCGGGTCGCCCCCACTCCGAACGCGGCACCGGCGGGGGCGGGGGCGTCCTGGTAGGGCGACGGCCCGCTCAGGTTGTCACCGCGGTTGGCGCGCGGCGTCGCCTGGCGTGAGGGTCCGTCGCCGTAGGCGGCGCGGACCAGAGAGGCGTGCGTCGGGGCGTCCGGCACGTTCTCGGGACGGTCCTTCGCGAACTCCTTGCGCAGCACCGGCACGACCTCGCCGCCGAGGAAGTCGAGCTGCTCCAGCACCGTCTTCAGCGGCAGGCCGGCGTGATCCATGAGGAACAGCTGGCGCTGGTAGTCGCCGAAGATGTCGCGCATCCCCGCGTAGCGGTCGATGACCTGCTGCGGCGAGCCGACGGTCAGCGGCGTCATCTCGGTGAAGTCCTCCATCGACGGGCCGTGGCCGTACACCGGGGCGTTGTCGAAGTACGGACGGAACTGGTTCACGGCATCCTGCGAGTTCTTCGCCATGAACGCCTGGCCGCCCAGGCCCACGATCGCCGTCTCCGGTGCGCCGTGGCCGTAGTGCTCCCAGCGCTGGCGGTAGAGACCGATGAGGCGCTGGTAGTGCTCGGCCGGCCAGAAGATGTTGTTCGCGAAGAAGCCGTCGCCGTAATACGCGGCCTGCTCCGCGATCTCGGGCGTGCGGATCGAGCCGTGCCAGACGAAGGGCGCGACGCCGTCGAGGGGCCGCGGGGTCGCGGTGAAGCCCTGCAGCGAGGTGCGGAACTTGCCCTCCCAGTCCACGACGTCCTCACGCCACAGCTTGTGCAGCAGCGCGTAGTTCTCGATCGACAGCGGAAGGCCCTGACGGATGTCCTTGCCGAACCAGGGGTAGACAGGCCCCGTGTTGCCGCGGCCGAGCATGAGGTCCATGCGGCCACCGGAGAGGTGCTGCAGCATCGCGTAGTCCTCGGCGATCTTCACGGGGTCATTCGTGGTGATCAGCGTCGTCGAGGTCGAGACGATGAGCCGCTCGGTCTGGGCGGCGATGTACGCCAGCGTCGTCGTGGGCGACGACGACCAGAACGGCGGGTTGTGGTGCTCGCCGAGCGCGAAGACGTCCAGGCCCACCTCTTCGGCGTGCTTCGCGATCTCCACGGTGGCGCGGATGCGCTCGGCCTCGCTCGGCGTGTGGCCCGTGGTGGGGTCCTGCGTGATGTCGCTGACGGTGAAGATGCCGAACTGCATCTGCGGGCTCTTCTCGTTCACGGTGTCCTTCGCCTTCCGGATGCCTCGGCATCCATTCCATGCAAGTGAATGTATCTCGTACAACACCGCGGTGTCCAAGTTATTCCCGACCCGCACACCGGTAACCGGACGCAACATGCCGCCGGCGCCGGCACCAGGACGCCTACCCTCGCCTCATGAGCGATCCCACTCTCCCCGTGCTCGACCTCTCGCTGCTGGACGCGGGGCCGGCGGCGGCAGCGCGCTTCCGCGACGAGCTGCGATCGGCGACGCACGACGTCGGGTTCTTCTATCTCACCGGCACCGGCGTCACCCCCGAGCTGGAACAGCGCCTGCATCGCGCAGCGCGGGACTTCTTCGCCTTGCCGGAGGCCGACAAGCTCGCGATCGAGAACGTGACGAGCCCGCACTTCCGCGGGTACACGCGGGTGGGCGGGGAACGCACCCAGGGAAAGGTCGACTGGCGCGAGCAGATCGACATCGGGCCGGAACGGGAGGCGGTCACGGACCCCGCCGCTCCCGACTTCGCGCGACTGATCGGCCCGAACCTCTGGCCGGCGGCTCAGCCAGAACTGCGCGAGGTCGCCGCGCTGTGGCAGGAGCACCTCACCGGCGTCGCGCGAAAGCTGCTGCGCGCGTGGGCGCTCGCCCTCGGCGCCTCCGAAGGATACTTCGACGACCACTTCGGAGAACCCTCGACGCTGCTGAAGATCGTGCGCTACCCCGGCTCGGCCTCCCCCGAGCCCGCGCAGGGCGTGGGTGCGCACAAAGACTCAGGCGTCGTCACACTGCTGTGGGTCGAGCCCGGCAAGGGTGGGCTCCAGGTCGAGCGTGACGGCGAATGGGTCGACGCGCCGCCCGTGCCGGGAGCCTTCGTCGTGAACATCGGCGAGATGCTCGAGTACGCGACCGGCGGCTATCTCATCGCCACCAATCACCGAGTCGTCTCGCCGCGGCATCCGGACGACCGCATCTCGGTGCCCTTCTTCTTCAACCCCGCCCTCGATGCGCGGCTGCCGCTCATCGAACTGCCGCTGGAGATGGCCGCGCAGGCGCGCGGGGTGACGCAGGACCCGACGAACCCGATTCACGGCCTCTACGGCGAGAACGCCCTCAAGTCGCGCCTGCGCGCGCATCCCGACGTCGCCGAGCGCTGGCACGCCGACCTGCTCGCCGCCCGCGCCTGACGCCGGCGCCGGGCGTCAGCGCCTCACGATGCCGTGGAATGACGAGAGCCTCCCCACACCGTGGGGAGGCTCTCCAAGAATGTTTTGCGCGATTGAACGCTGGGCGCGAAGCCTTAGCGGCGCAGACCGAGACGCTCGATGAGCGAGCGGTAACGGTTGATGTCGATGTCCTGCAGGTAACCCAGCAGGCGACGACGCTGACCGACGAGCAGGAACAGGCCACGACGCGAGTGGTGGTCGTGCTTGTGCTCCTTGAGGTGCTCGGTGAGGTCCTTGATGCGCTGCGTCAGCATCGCGACCTGCACCTCGGGGGATCCGGTGTCACCGGGGTGCGTCGCGTACTCTTCGATGATCGCCTTCTTGACGTCTGCTTCCAGTGCCATAGGTGATCCCCTTCCTCTTCGTTGCGCGGCGCCCGACGCCTGATGCGTGGGCTCTCTTTATCCGCGGCCGATCGAACGGCAACCTCAGGAGTCTACCAGCGCCGAGCCCGTCGCGGAAACTCGGCGCCGCGGCCCGGGCGAATCCTCTTAGGCTTCAGGCGTGCAGTTCTCCGTCCACGTCAAACCCGGCAGCCGCAAGGGCCCCCTCGTCGAGCAGGATGCCGAGGGCCTCACGGTCTTCGTGCGCGAGCGCGCCGTCGACGGCGCAGCCAACGACGCGGTGACGCGCGTACTCGCCGATCACTTCGGCGTGGCGCCGCGCGACGTCACGATCCTCCGCGGACACGCCTCGCGTCACAAGCGCGTCGAGGTGGACGCATGAGCGGCAGCCACCTGATCGATCTGACGCCGTTCCGGCACAGCCCTGCGTTCGCGCGGCTGTGGATCGGCTCGACGCTGTCGGGGCTCGGCGGCCAGCTCACGATCATGGCCGTCATGCTGCACATGTACGCACTGACATCGTCGACGTTCGCCGTCTCGATGATCGCCGTGGCGGGTTTGGTGCCGATGGTGCTCGCGGGCATCTACGGCGGCATGCTCGCCGACGCCTTCGACCGACGCACGGTGGCTCTGACGGCCGCGACCGTCACCTTCGCCTCCACGCTGCTGCTGGCCGTTCTGGCCTGGACGCAGCAGGAGGCGGTCTGGTCGCTCTATGTCCTCAGCGTCGTCAACGCGGCCGCCAACTCCATCGTGATGGCGAGCCGCTCCGCGATCATCCCACGCCTTCTCCCCCGCGAGCTGCTGCCCTCCGCAGCGGCCCTGCAGGGCGTCACGGTGGGCATCATGGTGATGGCCGGCCCCGCACTGGCGGGGATCCTGGTGGCGACCACCGGATACGCCTGGACCTACTCGATCGACGTCATCCTCATGCTCAGCCTGTTCCTCGGGCTCTGGACACTGCCCGCCATGCGCCCCGAGGGCGAGACGGTGCGCCCGGGACTGGAGTCGCTCAAGGACGGGATCGCGTTCCTGAAACGCGCGCCGAACATCCGCCTGCAGTTCGTGATGGACACCGTCGCGATGACCTTCGGCCAGCCGCTCGCCCTCTTCCCGGCACTCGGCATGGTGCTGCTCGGGGGCGGGCCGGTCACGGCCGGCATCCTCACCGCCGCGATCGCGGCCGGCGCCTTCCTCTCGAGCCTGTTCTCCGGGCGCGTCGGCGGATATCGCTGGCATGGACGAGGCATCGCGCGCGCGGTCGAGGTGTACGGCGCGGCCATCGGCGCCTTCGCTCTCGCGTTGGTGCTCGCCGCGGTCGGCGTCGGCGCCCCGAATGCAGTGGATGCCGACCACGCGAACATCGCGATGATCGTCGCCGCCTGCGTGGCGCTGGCCGTCGGCGGCGCCGCCGACAACGTGAGCGCGATCTACCGCTCCACCATGCTGCAGGCTGCGGTGCCGGATGCCGTGCGGGGACGGCTGCAAGGAATCTTCATCGTCGTCGTGGCCGGCGGCCCCCGCATCGGAGCCCTCTACGCGGGGACGCTCGCCACGATCACCACGCTCTGGTTCCCGCCGCTGGTGGGCGGCATCCTGATCGTCGCGATCGTCGCGACCCTCGCGCGTCTGTACCCGGGGTTCCGCAGCTACGACGCCGAGAACCCCGTCCCCTAACGCTCGATCCCTGACGCCCGATGCCGCGGCCGATTCCTGCCAGGCTTCGGCGGGTTTCGGACGTGGCATACCACGGGCGCCGACGGCGTCCGTGGCCGCCGCTAGAGTCGGCGCGTGACCCGCTCGCCCGCTCCCACCCCGGTTCGCCCGGGGCCGTCCTCGGCGGCGATCGCCGTCCAGTTCGTCCTGATGGGGATCATCTGGGGATCGAGCTTCCTGTTCATGAAGGTCGCCCTCGGCGGCATCTCTCCCGCGCAGGTCGCGTGGGGGCGTCTCGTGCTGGGCGCGGCCACGCTCGGGGTCTTCGTCCTCATCCGTCGCGACCGACTGCCCGGTCTGGGCCGCGAGAACGCGCGGGTGTGGGGCCATATGACGGTGCTCGCGGTGAGCTTCTGCGTCGTGCCGTTCCTGCTGTTCTCGTGGGCCGAGCAGCACGTGTCGTCGGGCCTCGGAAGCATCTACA
Organism: Microbacterium laevaniformans; assembly: GCF_016907555.1. Lineage (NCBI taxonomy): Bacteria > Bacillati > Actinomycetota > Actinomycetes > Micrococcales > Microbacteriaceae > Microbacterium > Microbacterium laevaniformans. The sequence continues at coordinate 746,026 of NZ_JAFBCE010000001.1, read as the reverse complement.
ACGCGACGACGCCGATCATGACCGCGATCATGGCAGCGCTCGTGTTCCGCGTGGAGCGTCTGAAGCCGGTGCAGATCGCGGGCATCGCCCTCGGCATCGGCGGGGTGGTCGTGATCATCGCACCGTGGACCGGCCTCGACCTCACGCAGAGCCTGCTCGCTCAGCTCGCCCTTCTCGGCGCGACCGCGTGCTACGGCTTCAGCCTCGCGTACATGCGCCGCTTCCTCGCGAACTCGGGCATGAGCCCTCTCGCCTTCTCGTTCGTGAACATCGGGATCGCCGCGGTGATCATGACGATCGTGGCGCCGGCCGTGGCCCTCACGCCCGTACGGCTGGACCCGTGGATCGTGGTGAGCATGGTGCTGCTGGGCTGCCTCGGCACGGGCGTGGCCTACATCTGGAACCAGAACACGCTGCGGGCCTGGGGGCCCACGGCCGCGTCGACCGTGACGTACATCACGCCGGTCGTGGGCGTGGCGCTGGGCTTTCTCGTCCTCGGTGAACGCATCGGCTGGCACGAGCCGGTCGGCGCCGGGATCGTATTCCTCGGCATCCTCCTCGCGCAGAACCGACTCCGAATGCCGCAACGGCGGCCGTCCCGCGGGAACGGGAACGACCGCCGTCGGACGGAGGGACTCAGGCCTGGAGCGAACCCTGCAGGTCGAGCGTGATCGTGACGTCCTTGCCGACGAGCACGCCACCGGTCTCGAGGGCCGCGTTCCACGTCAGACCGAAGTCCTCGCGGTTGATGACGCCCGTCGCAGTGGCACCGGCCTTGTAGTTGCCGTAGGGGTCGGTGCCGAAGCCGCCGAACTCGAGCTCGAAGGTCACCGGCTTGGTGACACCGTGGATCGTGAGGTCGCCGTCGACGAGGAAGTCGCCGTCCTGGTAACGAACACCGGTGGAGACGAACTCGATCGTCGGGAACTGCGCCACATCGAAGAAGTCGGCGCTGCGCAGGTGGTTGTCGCGGTTCTCGTCGTTCGTGTTGATGGAGGCGACGTCGACGGTCGCGCTGACCTTCGCCTCGAGCGGGTTCTCCGGAGCATCGATGGTGGCGCTCTTGAGACCGAAGACGCCGCGCACCTTCGAGATCATCATGTGGCGGAGGCTGAAGGTGACCTCGCTGTGCGCGGGGTCGAGCACCCAGGTGCCGGCCTTGTAGCCAGGGATCTCGGGAACGGTGGTGGTGTCGGTCATGTCTGCCATCCTTCGTCGGGGAAACGGTCTGCGGCTAGTCAACACGCGGAATCCGTATGTATTCCCACACATGGAAAAACTCTCGAGGAACAATCCGGGAGAGACGAGGAGGGGGTGGATGCCGCGGCATCCACCCCCTCCCCACGAAAGCGTCCGATCAGCCGACCTTGAGCAGATCGATGATGAAGATCAGCGTCTTGCCACCGAGGAAGTGACCACCGGCGGGGCCGTAGGCCAGGTGGGGCGGGATGATCAGCTCGCGACGTCCGCCCACCTTCATTCCGGGGATGCCGTCCTGCCATCCCTGGATCAGTCCGCGCAGCGGGAACTGGATCGACTCGCCGCGACCCCACGAGGAGTCGAACTCCTCACCGGACTCGTACTCGACGCCGGCGTAGTGCACGGTGACGTTGTCGCCGGGCTTCGCCTCGTCGCCGTCACCCACGATGATGTCGCGGATGACGAGGTCGGCGGGAGCAGGTCCTGCGGGGGCGTCGAACTCGGGCTTGGTGCGCTCTTCGGTCATACCCCCATCCAAGCATGCGCGGATGGGCCGGGCACCCTCTTGACACCCTCCGAGAGCTCGGAACACAATGAATGCAGGCCAACTCAGCGCCCGGGAGACACGCAGGCATCGCCGCGGCACCGGGCGCTGAGTCTGTGTATGAGCAGAATCTGTACGGCAGATGCGCGGTGACCGAAATCACCAAAACCTGCGGAGTTCATCGCCCCGCACTACCCTGGAGGGATGCGTTTCGCCCACGTCCTCCTGCCCGAAACGGACGATCCGCAGCTGGTCGTCGTGGTCGCACCCGGACGGATCGCCCCCGTGGCGGACCTGTTCGACGCGGCTCCGCGCACGCTGCAGGCCCTGATCGAGGGGGGCGACGAGCTCCTCGCTCGCGTGCGCGAGGCTGCCCGCGATGTCGACGGCATCCCTCTGGACGGCCTGACATTCGGCCCCGCGGTCGACGCGCCGCCCATCGTCCTGGCCGTCGGTTTGAACTACGCGGCGCACTCCAGCGAGCTCGGACTCAAGGCCGACACTGCTCCGACCGTGTTCGCGCTCTGGCCGAACTCGCTGTCCGGACACGACGCCACGACCTCGTGGCCGCGATCGCTCAGCGAGTCGGTCGACTACGAATCGGAACTCGGAGTCGTGATCGGTACGTCCGCCAAGGACGTCGCCGCGGAGGACGCGCTGGCCCATGTCTGGGGGTACACGGTGGTCAATGACATCACCGCGCGCGACATCCAGTTCTCAGAAGCGCAGTGGTCACGCTGCAAGTCGTTCGACGGCTTCACCCCCAACGGTCCCTTCGTCGTCACCGCCGACGAGATCGCCGACCCGCAGAACTTGCACATCTGGGCGGTCGTCGACGGTCAGACCGTGCAGGACGCCTCGACGGGACAGATGATCCGCTCGGTGGCAACCCTGATCGCGCATCTGTCGCAGTCGGCGACGCTGCTGCCCGGCACCCTGATCTCGACCGGAAGCCCAGGAGGGGCGGGGTATTCTCGCGATCCGCAGATCTTCCTGCGCGACCGCTCGATCGTGACAGTGGGTATCGACGGCATCGGTGAGCTCACCACTCACTGCCGCATTCTCGACTGAACGCACGACGCCCCGGTGATCCGCGTCGGCGGACACCGGGGCGTCGTCTGCGGGCGACTCAGCCGCCGTTGCAGGTGATGGTCTTGCCGTTGAGCTCGTACACCCCGCTCGGGTTGTTGGCGCAGAACTGGATGAGGTCGCCGGCCGTGTTGGCGAACACGACCGCGACGACGATGCCGATGATGATGCCGATCACGATCAGCACGGAGCTGACGATGATGGCGGCGACCGCCATGCCGTTCTTCGCGCCGGCCTTCTTGGACTGCACGAGGGCGACGATGCCGAGGATGAGGCCGATCAGCTGCAGTCCCACAGGGACGATGGCGAGGACGAGGGCGACGATCCCCAGCGTGCGTCCCGGCACGGCCGTGGATGCCGCGGGTCCGCCGTTGTACGCGGGAGCGGCCGCGTAGCCGCTCTGCTGGTACGGCGGCGGCGCGGCGGGCGGCGCGGCGGGCGGCGGAGTCTGCGGATTCACAGGGGGCTGGGTGGGGTCGGTCATGCGTCTCTCCTCGGTCGGCCGGTGCGGCGCGTTGCTGACAGCGACGTTATCGGCCCGCGCGCGTCTCGCGCAAAGGATTCGTCAGCTCTCGACGAGGTTCTCGGCGGGCTGTACGACGGGAATGGCCTGCGTGATCGCCTCCAGGCCCGACAGCCGCGCCGGAGAGAGCTGCTTGTCGACCTCGTCGCGAGTCATGAGCCCGGCTTCGACGACGAGGTCACCGACGTTGCGGTGGGTCAGCAGCGCGGTCTTGGCGAGAGCCGCCGACGCCGCGTAGCCGATGAACGGGGTGAGGGCCGTGACGACACCGACCGAGGAGCCGACCATGGCGCCGAGACGCTCGCGGTTCGCGGTGATGCCGTCGACGCAGTTGATGCGGAAGGTGCGCATGGCGCGTCGCATCCACGTGATCGACTGGAAGATCGAGTGGGCGATGATCGGCTCGAACGCGTTCAGCTGGAGCTGACCGCCTTCGACGGCCATCGTGACGGTGAGGTCGGCACCGGCGACGGAGAACGCGACCTGATTGACGACCTCGGGGATGACCGGATTCACCTTGCCGGGCATGATGCTGGATCCGGCTTGACGGGCCGGAAGGTTGATCTCGCCGAGGCCCGCCTGCGGTCCGCTCGAGAGGAGCCGCAGGTCGTTGGCGATCTTCGAGAGCTTGATCGCGTTGCGCTTGAGGGTCGAGGAGAACGACATGAACGACCCCGTGTCGCTCGTGGCTTCGACCAGATCGTCGGCGGTCGCCAGGTCGAGGCCCGTGATCTCCCGCAGGTGGCGTAGGACGGCGGGCGCATAACCGGGGTGGGTCGTGATGCCGGTGCCGATCGCCGTGGCGCCCATGTTGATCTCGAACAGCAGGTACGCGTTCTCGGTGAGGCGCTGGTGGTCGTAGCCGAGGGTCGTCGCGAAACCGTGGAACTCCTGGCCGAGGGTCATCGGCACGGCATCCTGCAGCTGGGTGCGACCGATCTTGAGGATGTCGTGGAACTCGACCGCCTTCGAAAGGAACGATTGGCGCAGGAGGTCCAGCTCCTCCAGAAGGGTCTTCAGATCGAGACTGAGCCCCACCTTCACCGCGGTCGGGTAGACATCGTTGGTCGACTGCGAGCGGTTGGTGTGATCGATCGGCGAGAGGTACGCGTAGTCACCCTTGGGACGACCCGCGAGCTCGAGCGCGATGTTGGTGATCACCTCGTTCGCGTTCATGTTGGTGGAGGTGCCGGCGCCGCCCTGCACGACGCCGACGACGAACTGGTCGTGGAAATCCCCGTCGATGACGCGCTGGGCAGCGCGGTCGATGAGGTCGGCGCGTTCGGCGTCGAGCACCCCGATCTCGAGGTTCGCGCGGGCGGATGCCTGCTTGACCATCGCGAGCGCGGTCACGAGGTCCTTGTAGACGGAGATGGGCCGCATGGAGATCGGGAAGTTCTCCAGGGCCCGGGCGGTGTGGATGCCCCAGTATGCATCGGCGGGGATCTCCATCGATCCCAGGGAGTCGGTCTCGGTGCGCGTCGTTGCGGCAGGTGCCATGAGTGCAGTCCTTTTGGGTCGTCGCCTCGGGTGGTCGGGGTCGAGCCTACCCGCGGCGTCGATACGTTCCGGGTGTACACGGCGTACACCCGGACAGACGGGTGCCCTCCGCCGCGGCCGAGGCCGCGACGAAGGGCACCTCGACGGTCAGCGGTTGACGGTCGACATGTCGGCGTAGCGGTCGCCGACCGGAGAGCCGACGGCGGCCAGCGCGGCCACCTGGTCCTGCGTCAGCACCAGGTCGACCGCTGCGATGTTCTCCTCGACGCGGGTGAGCTTTCGCGTGCCAGGGATCGGCGCGATGTGCTCCCCCTGGGCCAGCAGCCACGCCAGCGCCACCTGAGCGGGGGTGGCGCCGGCATCCGCGGCGACCTTCTCGACCTCGTCGACGATCGCGAGGTTGGCCTGGAACGCGCCGTCGGCGAAACGCGGGTTGCTCTTGCGGAAGTCATCCTCGTCGAGCGCGTCCAGCGAGCGGATCGCGCCGGTGAGGAACCCCCGCCCGAGGGGAGAGTACGGAACGAACCCGATGCCGAGCTCGGCGAGCGCCGGCAGCAGCTCCGCCTCGGGGTCGCGCGTCCACAGTGAGTACTCGGTCTGAATCGCGGTCACGGGATGGACCGCGTGCGCGCGACGGATCGTCGCGACCGAGGCCTCCGAGAGGCCGTAGCCGCGGATCTTGCCTTCGGCGACGAGCTCGGCCAGCGCGCCGACCGTGTCCTCGATGGGCGTCGCAGGGTCCATCCGGTGCTGGTAGTAGATGTCGATGCGATCGGTGCGCAGCCGGCGCAGCGACCCCTCGACGGCCAGCCGCACGTTGGCCGGTGTGCCGTCCAGCCCGCGCTCGCCGGTCGTCGTGTGGCGGATCGTGCCGAACTTCGTGGCGATGACGACGTCGTCCCGGCGGCCCGCCTCGGCCAGCGTCTTGCCGAGGAGTTCCTCGTTCGTGTACGGCCCGTACATCTCCGCAGTGTCGAGGAAGGTGACGCCGCGGTCGAGGGCGCCGAGGATCGTGCGCGCCCCGTCGGCGTCGTCCTGGCCGGCGCCGGTGTAGAAGGCGCTGATGCCCATCAGTCCGAGGCCGATGCGGCTGACCTCGATGGGGGTGGAGGTTCCCAGAGTGGTGGTCTTCATGAGAGTGAGATCTCCTTGTCGTAGATGTCGATCTTGTGGTCGATGGCCCGCAGGCTCGCGGTGATCTCGTCGAGCTGTGCGCGCACACGTTCGCGATGGGCGACGAGCAGCTCCCGGCGCTCGGGCACGGTGGACTCCCCCACGCGCACCAGCTCGGTGTAGCGGCGGATGCCGGCGATCGGCATGCCCGTGAGGCGCAGCCGCGTCAGGAAGCGCACCCAGGAGATGTCGGCATCCGAGTAGCGGCGGTGCGAGGAGGAGGCGCGGTCGATCGGCGTCAGCATGAGCCCCTCGCGCTCGTAGTAGCGCAGGGTGTGCGTCGAGACGTCGGTGGCGGCGGCGGCCTCGGCGATCGAGACGCCCTCGCGCGCGGGGACGGGGAGCAGGGTCATGTGCCCACGGTAGAACTTCGAGTGCACTCGAAGTCAAGCCGCATGAGCGCATCTGCCGCGCCCGGGACACCTCGCGATCTCAGCGCTTTCGGGAGAAGGCCTCGAGCCGCTCCTCCGGGTCGAGTGCGGCCATCGCCCGTGTCCATTCCTCGCTGAAGACCTCGGCCGTCTCGGCCTCACCGACCGGGACGACGCTGTGCGTGATGGTGTCGTCGTAGACGTGCACGAGATGGAAGGACTGTCCGCCGTCCATGCCGTTGACCTCCTGCGGCGGACGCTGGAGGTTCATCGTGTAACAGGTCGCCGATGCGACGCTGACCGGGATGCCGGCGAAGGTGCCCGCCGTGGCGTAGTGGAGGTGTCCGGCGAGGATGGCGCGGACGTCGCTGCCGGCGAGCGCCGCCGCGAACTCGCTCTGATGACGGAGTTCGAGGATATCGAAGAACGGGATGTGGCTCGGCAGCGGCGGATGATGCAGAGCCAGCACGGTGCCCAGCGGCGCCGGTTCGGCGAGGATGCCGCGGAGCCAGTCCAGCTGTGCGGCATCCAGGTCACCGTGATGCCACCCCGGCACGGAGGAATCGAGAGCGATCAGGCGCAGTCCGCCGAGGTCCCACACACCGGTGACGGGTTCGAGACTCGGCGCCTCGTCGAGAAGTCCCGCACGCAACGCGGGGCGCTCGTCATGATTTCCCGCGACCCACACGATGGGCGCACCCAGCCGCGCAGCGACGGGTTCGACCTCGGCGCGCAGGGCGGCGTAGGCGTCCGGCTCACCCAGATCGGTCAGGTCGCCCGTGAACACGATGGCGTCGGCCTTGACGCCGGTGCGCTCGACTGCCGCCAATGTCGCGATGAGGTTGGCGGCGGTGTCGTATCGGCCACCGAGGGGCCGGTTCCCGGCGAGCAGATGCGTATCGCTGAGATGGACGATCACGCGCTGGGCGGGCGGATGGATGCCGAACGAGAACGAGGCAGGGGCCATGAGGTCAGCCTAGGCGCCGCCGCCGACGCGGGGCGGACCCTCCCGCAGTTCCGGGCGTGAGGCGCCCGCGATCGCGATGCCGGTGGGTCAGTGCAGGACGATCAGGGCGAGCCCAGCGAGAACCGCGACGCCGCACAGTGCGAATGACAGGTAGGCACCGATCAGCGCCAGACGCTTCTGCCCGTCGGTCAGGGGGCTCTTCTTCGCCGCCTTCGCGGCGGCTTTGGCCGCACGACGCGCCTCCTTCTCGCTGATCACGGTGATCGCGTCGGTGAACTCTGCGGGAGCGACGATGGGCGCCCGTCCGCCACGTACCAGCAGCCGCAGACCGCCCGCATAGAAGCCGACGACGAGCAGCGCACCGATCAAGGCGGCGGCGAAGACCTGGACGAAGGCCAACCAGTCGATGCTGATACCCATCAGCGCTCCCCCGTCTTCTCAGCACCGGACTTCTCGGCGGAAGGCTTCGTGGCCAAAGGCTTCGTGGCCGAGGGCTTCTTCCCGCCGGGCGCCGTGCTCTTCGCCCGCTCCTTCGCCCGGTCTGCCTTCTGCTGCGCGCGCTCGGCGCGCAGGATCGCGCGCTGACGACGCGTGGGCGGCGGGTTGCGCTTGACCTTGACCGCGAGCCCCGAGTCGGCGACCTCGCTCATCGCATTCGACGAGTCCACGTGCGTGCGACGCGAGCGCAGGAACAGACCGACGATGATCGCGACGGCGAGCACCGCGTCGATGACGATGCCGGCGCCTGCGAACCAGACGACCAGCAGTGCGGCGAAGGCACCGACGGCGGCCGAGGCGGGCAGCGTCAGCACCCATCCCACGGCGATGCGCCCGACGGTGCGCCAGCGCACTTTCGAGCCCCGCCGCCCGAGTCCGGAGCCGATGACCGAGCCCGAGGCGACCTGCGTCGTCGACAGCGCGAAGCCGAGCGCGCTGGAGGCGAGGATGGTCGCCGCCGTGGACGTCTCGGCGGAGAAGCCCTGTGCGGGCTTCACGTCGGTGAGCCCCTTGCCGAGCGTACGGATGATGCGCCAGCCGCCCATGTAGGTGCCGAGCGCGATCGTGAACGCACAGGCCAGGATCACCCACAGCTGCGGGTCGGCATGGGCACCGCTCTGCCAGCCCGCCATGATCAGCGCGAGGGTGATGACACCCATCGTCTTCTGCGCATCGTTCGTGCCGTGGGCGAGGGCGACGAGGGAGGAGGTGAAGATCTGGCCCCAGCGGAACCCGTCGCGACCGTCGGGCTTGTTGTCGTAGCGACGCGTCATCGCGTAGGCGAGCCGCGTCGCCAGGAAGGCGATGACACCGGCCGTGAACGGGGCGATCAATGCCGGCAGGACGACCTTGCTCAGCACCATGCCGAAATCGATGGCCGCCGCGCTCGCGCCGACGAGCGTCGCCCCGATCAACCCGCCGAACAGGGCGTGCGAGGAGCTGGAGGGCAGACCCAGCAGCCAGGTCAGCATGTTCCAGGTGATCGCACCGATCAGGCCGGCGAAGATGATCGGCAGGAACGCGAGCGGCTCAATCTGGTCCTCGCGGATGATCCCGTGCGAGATCGTCTTCGACACCTCGGTGGACAGGAAGGCGCCGACGAGATTGAGACTCGCGGCGAGCAGAACGGCGACTTTGGGCTTGAGGGCACCGGTCGCGATCGGGGTGGCCATCGCGTTCGCGGTGTCGTGAAAGCCGTTCGTGAAGTCGAAGAACAGCGCCAGCGCGATCACCAGCACGACGATGAGGGCAGCGGTTTCCACAGTTCGCTTTCGTCGGGATTCACAGGAAGGGAGCCGACGGAATCGGCGATGCGAACGAAGAGTTCACCGTGGGTTCATACTCCGGCAACCGGACCACAGAAATACTCCCACACTCAAGGCCCCTCGCAGAACGGCGATCCCGCCCCGACACGCCGGGCGTGGATTAGCGTGGAGCGGTGACCCGAGAGACGTCCTCCACGCCGCTGTCCGCCCCCGTCGCCGCCGCCCGTCCGACGCTTCGCCATCATCACGGCGACGAGGTGCGAGACGACTACGAGTGGCTGCGGGAGAAGGAGGATGCCGAGGTCATCGCGCACCTCGAAGCCGAGAACGCCTTCACCGAGCAGCGCACGGCCCACCTCGCGGGGCTGCGCCAGCGCATCTTCGACGAGATCAAGGCTCGCACCCTCGAGACCGACCTGTCCGTTCCGACGCGTCAGGGCGCATGGTGGTACTACGGGCGCACCGTCGAGGGCAAGCAGTATGGCATCCAATGCCGCGCGCCTCTGGCCGGCCCCGACGACTGGACGCCGCCTGTCCTGACGCCGGGCGTCGACGTCCCCGCCGAGATCGTCCTGCTCGACGGCAACGTCGAGGCCGACGGTCACGAGTTCTTCTCCCTGGGCAGCTTCGACGTCTCGACCGACGGTTCTCGACTGCTCTTCGGTGTCGATGTGGAGGGCGACGAGCGCTACACGCTGCGTGTGCGCGACCTCGTCAGCGGGAAGGACCTGCCCGACGTCATCGAGAACACCTCGGCGGGAGCGTCGTTCTCCCCCGACGGCCGGTACATCATCTACACGACGGTCGACGACGCGTGGCGACCCGACACCGTGTGGCTGCACGAGGTCGGCACCGATGCCGCAGCCGACGCGCGCCTGTTCCACGAGCCGGACGAGCGCTACTGGGTGGGTGCCGGCTTCACGCGCAGCGAGAAGTACCTGGTCATCGAGGTGGGCTCCTCCATCACGACCGAGGAGTACCTCGTCGACGCGACCGATCTGCGTTCCGAACCGCGATCCATCTGGCCGCGTCGAGAAGGCGTCGAGTACTCGGCCACCCATGCCGTCGTGGGCGGCGAGGACGTGCTCTACATCGTGCACAACGACGGCGCGCTCGATTTCGAACTGGTGCGCGTCGCAGCATCCGATCCGCAGGGCCAACGCGACGTCGTGCTGGCCCACACTCCCGGGCGGCGCGTGCTGGATATGTCCGCCTTCCGCGACTGGGGGGTCGTGTCGTACCGACGCGACGGGCTGTCGCGAATGGGGATCCTGGACTACGCCACCGGCAGCATCGACGAGCTCGCCTTCGAGGAGGAGCTCTACACCGCCGGAGCCGGCGGCAATCCCGAATGGGCCCCGCCCGTGGTGCGGCTCGGTTACGGCTCGTTCCTCACCCCCGGGACCATCTACGACTACGACGTGGCGGCGCGTGAGTTGCACCTGCGCAAGCGCCAGCCCGTGCTCGGCGGATACGATCCGTCGGCCTACGGGCAGCGGCGCGAGTGGGTCACGGCATCCGACGGCACCCACGTGCCCGTCTCGATCGTGTGGAAGCGGTCGTTCGGCGAGCCGGGGAACGCGCCGCGTCCGCTGCACCTCTACGGGTACGGGTCCTACGAGCACTCCATCGAACCCGGTTTCTCGGTGGCGCGTCTGTCGATGCTCGATCGCGGCGTCGTCTTCGCCGTCGCGCACGTTCGCGGCGGCGGCGAACTCGGACGGCAGTGGTACGAGGACGGCAAGCTGCAGCACAAGCGCAACACCTTCACCGACTTCGTCGCGGTCGCGCGTCATCTGATCGACACGGGCGTCACCGCACCCGACCGCCTCGTCGCCGAAGGCGGTTCTGCGGGCGGTCTGCTGATGGGCGCGGTCGCGAATCTCGCCCCCGAGCTGTTCGCCGGCATCCTCGCCGACGTCCCCTTCGTCGATGCCCTGACGACCATCCTCGATCCTTCGCTCCCGCTGACGGTGATCGAGTGGGACGAGTGGGGCGATCCGCTGCACGACGCGGAGGTCTACGCGTACATGAAGTCGTACACGCCGTACGAGAACGTGCGCGAGGGAGTGACGTATCCGCGGATCCTCGCGACCACCTCGCTCAACGACACCCGCGTCTACTACGTGGAACCCGCCAAGTGGGTGGCGCGATTGCGCGAGGTCGGTGCTGACGCACTGCTGAAGTGCGAGATGGTCGCGGGCCACGGCGGTGTCTCCGGGCGCTACAACTCCTGGCAGCAGCGCGCCTTCGAGCTCGCCTGGTTACTGGACGTGCTGGGCCTCGCCGAGGACTGATTCCCCCCTCCCCGTACCTGCCCCCGGACCTGTCCCCCGCACGCCGCGGCATGTCCCACTTATGCCGAGGCGTGTCCCACTTATGCCGAGGCGTGTCCCACTTATGCCGAGGCGTGTCCCACTATCTGTGCTTGACAGCGCTCCCAGGCAGCAGGATGTGGGACACACAGCTCCGGCGCCGCGCCTCTGTGCCCCGGCGTCAGCGCCCGGGCGTCCACCCCGCACGCTGCAGGGCGTCTCGTACCATCGCGACCGCGAGCCGGCCATCGCCGACGAGGTGATGAGCCAGCACGCGCTCGTGCTGCCAACCCAGGCCGCGAATGGCCGCCCACCGGTCGGCGTCGCGCGCGAACTGACGCGCATCGTCAGCGTGGACGCGGCCGTCGTACTCGACCGCGAGACGGTAGCGGGGAAAGGCCAGATCGAGCTCCGCGACGAACGTCCCCCGATCGTCGAACAGGTTCCAGGCCACCTCGGCCTCCGGCAGGCCCGCGCGACTCAGCAGCAGTCGCAAGCGCGTTTCGCGAGGAGAGCGCACGCCACCGCGAGCGAGCGCCAGCGCCCTGCGGAGAATTCCGCCGCGCACGTCGCCCATCACCTCGATCTCACCGCGAAGCTCGGCCGCACTCGCCAGCGGGCTCCGGCCTGAGATCAGGTGATCTGCCGCGGCAACGAGGTCGTCGAGCCGCCAGAGCGTGCCCGTTTGACGCCAGGCACGCGCCGGGTGCTCGACCGGCATCCCGCCCACCGTCGTCTGGGCCGGCGTTCGCAGCTGCAGCCGATGACCCACCACGGCGTGAGTACGGGGTTCGCGCGCAGGACGGTGGGTGGACACGTGGATGGTCGGCTCATACGGCCACTCCGGCTGAGGCACTCCGAGAAGATACAGGGCGGTCTCGTGGCTGAAGAACTGCCCGATGCGCAGCCTCGGCAGCAGCGCCCGACACGATGCCTCGAGCGAGCCAGGAGTGGGCTCCGCTCGCGCGCGGACGCCGTGGAAGGGACGCGACAGATCGCGTCCCCGCAGCCGCCCGGGGCTCACGCCCGCATCTCGCGCCTGCGCGACGGTGAACGCGTCCGGCAGACTCAGCGGCAGGTCGCTCGAGGTCGTCATCGCGCAAGCGTCACCCGTGCGCAGCGATGCTCTGGTGGCTGAGCACCGAACGGTGGAAACCTCGGAGCCCGACGCGGCCGGGGAGGAACCTGCGTAGGGCGTGGTCAGTGAGAGTGACCCTCGCAGGACGTGTCCCACTTCCTGCTGTCCGGTGGCCTCCTGCACAGCAGAAAGCGGGACACGGCACGGCGGAAGTGGGACAACGCCAGCGAAAAGTGGGACACGGAATCTGCGGTGTCCCGGTGGCGGGCTCAGCCGAAGAGCGCGGCGGCCTCTTCGTAGCGGTAGATCGGCACCGTGTTCAGCTCACCGAGAGCCTCCGCAAACGGCACCCGCACGATGTCGGTGCCCTTCAGCGAGACCATCTGGCCCCAGGCCTGCTCGTAGACGGAGTCTGCGGCATGCAGACCCAGGCGCGTCGCCAGCACCCGGTCGAAACCGGAGGGCGAGCCGCCGCGCTGGATGTGACCGAGCACGGTCGCACGCGTCTCGATGCCGGTCAGACGCTCGATCTCGGGCGCCAGGACCTCGCTGATGCCGCCCAGGCGAGGGCGGTTGAAGGCGTCGAGCCCCTTGTCGCTGAAGGCTTCGTCCATGCCCGTGAGCGTGAAGCCCTCCGAGACGACGACGAGCGGCGCGCGACCGCGGTCATGCGCCTTCTGCACCTGCGCGGCGATCTCGGTGATCGACATGGGCACCTCGGGGATGCAGATCACGTGCGCACCGGCCGCGATGCCGGAGTGCAGGGCGATCCACCCCACGTGCCGACCCATGACCTCGGCGACCATGCAGCGCTGGTGCGAGTCTCCGGTGGTGCGCAGGCGATCCATGGCGTCGGTGGCGATGTTGACGGCGGTGTCGAAGCCGAACGAGTAGTCGGTGGCGCGGAGGTCGTTGTCGATCGTCTTGGGCACGCCCATGACATTGATGCCGTCGTTCCACAGCCGGTTGGCCGCGGCGAGCGTGCCCTCGCCACCGATGGCGATGATCCCGTCGATGTGGTGGCCGTAGAGTGTCTTCGCGATGTTCTCCGCGCCGCCGCGGGGACCCTCGTAGGGGTTGGTGCGGCTCGTGCCGAGAATCGTGCCGCCGACCTTCGAGAGGCCCTTGACCTCGTGCCGGGTCAGCGGGAAGAAGTCGCCGTCGACGACGCCACGCCAGCCGTCACGGATGCCGACGAACTCGATGTTGTAGTTCGTGGTGCCCTTGAGGACCACACCGCGGATGACCGCGTTCAGTCCGGGGCAGTCTCCGCCGCTGGTGAGGATACCGATCTTCATGTGGAGATCCTTTGGTGATTCGGGATGTGATTCGGCGACGCTGCCTCCTCGACACTATCGCCGTATCGACGGCGGATGCCACCGCATCCGCCGTCGATAATCCCGGCCCGCCTCAGGCGGCGCCGAGCGCCTGGCGCAGCAGGTGCATGAGCGCCGACAGCTGCACGGAATCGCTCGAGGTGGGGTCCAGCTGGGCGCCGTCCAGGGCGCGCTGGGCGAGCCCCTGCTTCGAGTCGATCAGCTCCGCGATCTTCGTGTCGATCGTGTGCGCGGCGATGATCCGCCATGCCGTGACGGGCTCGTCCTGACCGATGCGGTGCACCCGATCGATCGCCTGGGTCTGCTCGGCGGCGGTCCAGGAGAGCTCGGCGAGAACGACGTTGGATGCCGCCTGCATGTTCAGTCCGACGCCGGCCGCCGTCAGCGAACAGACGGCGATCGCCACACCGGGGTCGGTGTTGAAGGCGTCGATGGCCTGCTGGCGGGCGGTCGTCGTCTGATCACCGCGGATCGAGATCGTCCGCAGGCCGGATGCCGCGAAGTGCGCCTCTGCGGCATCCATCACGTCGATGTGCTTCGCGAAGAACACCACCTTGCCGACCGAGCGCTGCAGCTGCACGGCATAGTCGGCGGCGAGGTGCGCCTTGGCCTGACCGATCTTGCGGACCATCGTGAAGACGTTGTCCGCGCCGGAGGCCGACGCCTTCGCCTCTTCGAGCTCGCCGTGCGCGACGAGGCGGACGATGTCCTCGTCGACCTCGCCGATGAGCACCTTGTCGCCGCGCGCTTCGATGATGCGGCGGTACTTGGCCGCCAGGCGCGACCCGAGCTCACGCTCGGCTTCGCGGATGGAGCGTCCGAACTCGTCGTCGAGCTCCACCGGCAGGTCGGCGACGAGCTTGTCGGGAAGGTCGGCTGCGACGTCCTTCTTCTTGCGACGGACGATGCCCATCGAGATCACGGCGTCGCGCGCCTCGGGGTAGAAAGCCTTGTCCGCCGGCGTGAATCCCGTCGCGTCGAGCTTCTCCATGAGCTCGGGGCCCGGCTTCTCGCCGTTGGTCCAGCCGAGGAAGCGCCAGATCGCGTCGAAGTCCTCGACGTCGTTGATCAGCGGCGTTCCCGTGAGGGCGAGCATCAGCGGGTTGCGCACCTGCTCGCGGATGCGCCCGCCCAGGGCGAGCACGTTCTGGGAACGCTGCGAGCTGAGGTTCTTGATGAAGTGGGCCTCGTCGACGACCATGCCCTTCAGGCCGAGCGAGCCGAGCCAGGACAGGTGCCGATCGAGCACCTCGTAATTGACGATGAAGACGTCGGCGAACGCGTCGACGGTGTCGCCGTCGCCGTGGATGACGGTCGCACGTCGCTGCGGCGTCCACCGCTCGACCTCACGCGCCCAGTTCATCTTGACGACATTGGGCACGACCGCCAGCAGCGGATACGCATCGGCGACGGAGGCGGCCAGCACCGACTGTGCGGTCTTGCCGAGGCCCGGCTCGTCGGCCAGCAGGAACGACCGGTGACCGGCGCGCACGGCCTCCAGGAAGCGCGACTGGTGCGGCATGATCTCGAGCCCCTTGGGCGAGATCCGATCGAACTCGGGAACGGGCGGAAGCTCCATGGAGGCGCTCGCGCCGCCGGCCCCGATCTCGAACGCCTTGTACAGCGGCCCCATCAGCTCCCAGCCGTCCAGCCGGCGGCGGGCGGTGGATGCCGGTGCGCGCAGTGCCACGTCGGGAGCCAGGAACGGGTTCGCCTCACGGCGCGCCTCGATCTGCGGCGGCACGACCTGGCGCTCGGCGAGCGCCGCGGGCACGACGGGAGTCTGTCCCCACCCCTGAGCGGCGGGCGCGGCGTCGGTGATGATGAGCTCGTCATCGGGCAGCTCCGCCCCCGACTCGAGCAGCCAGTCGCGGCGCATGCGCTTGGCGACCGGCGAGGTGGCCTGGTCGACCTCGAGCAGCTGGATCAGCGAGGTGTCGCGGGCCGCGGTCTTGGCGAGGATCGTCGCAACGCCGTCGAGGCGCTTGAGCAGCTCGGCACGCGCTGCGGTGGGCACGGTCTCGTCGGCCTTGACGCGCGCGCGCTCCTCGCGGACGAGGAAGGCGATGACCTGGAACTTGACACGGTTGGTCGGACCGAGTTTGCCCTTCTGGGCCTTCGCCTCGACCTCGCGCACTTTGCGGGCGAGGATCGGGATCAGCGGGGCGTCGTCGTCGCGACGGGCGGACGAGCCGCGATGGGACGAGCCGCGTCGGCGTGACGAGGTGGCAGTGGATGCCGTGGTCGGCATGCTCCTCCTGAGCGTGAAGCGCCGGAAGACCGGCGTGGGTCCGGTCGGATGACCGGTCAGTCATTCCGCAGCGGTCGCCGCGGGGTAGGGCGAGGCGCGTATCCTTCGGCTGCGGGTACTCGCTTCTGCGAGCTGCGGCGACGAACGGCGCGGACCTCCCCCTCAGTCTAGCGCGCCCTCCCCCATCGCCGCGAGCGGCGGCCGGGTCACCGGCGCAGCCGCAGGCTGTTGAGGACGACGAAGACGCTCGAGAAGGCCATGGCCGCTCCGGCGATCATCGGATTGAGCACGCCGAGCGCTGCCAACGGCAGGGCGGCGACGTTGTAGGCGAAGGCCCAGAAGAGGTTGCCGCGGATGATGCGCATGGTGCGCCGGCTGAGGCGGATCGCGGTGAGCACCGGTGACAAGCCGCTGCCGGTGACCGCGATGTCGCTCGCATGCATCGCGGCATCCGTCCCCGACCCCATCGCGATGCCGAGATCGGCGGTCGCCAGCGCGGCCGCGTCGTTGACACCGTCGCCCACCATGGCGACCCGGTGTCCGACGGCACGCAGCCGCTCGACCTCGGCGACCTTGCCCTCCGGGAGCACGCCGGCGATGACCTCGCGGATGCCGACGGCACCGGCGACCGCCCGCGCGGCGCCCGCATTGTCGCCGGTCAACAGCACGACCTCGAGGCCCATCTCCCGCAGCGCCGTGACCGTCTGAGCACTGTCGTGACGAACGGTGTCGGCGACGGCGATGACAGCGTTGATACGGCCGTCCCACCCGGCGACGATCGCGGTCGCACCGCCTCGCTGCGCGCGATCGACGGCGTCCTCCACCGCAGCGGCCCGCTCCGGGTCGGACGCGGCGGCCTGATCGAGGGCGAACGCCGGTCGACCCGCGAACACGCGGTGACCGTCGACGACACCGGTCACGCCGAGCCCGGCACGCCCGGCGAAGTCGCTGACCTCCCGAGGGTTCTCGGCGAGCGCTGCGACGGCGCGCGCGACGGGATGCTCGGACGCCCTCTCCAGCGAGCCGACAAGCAGTCGCACCATGGCGATGTCGGCTCCGCCGATCGGCGTGACGGCGGCGACCGTCATCGCCCCCTCGGTGACGGTACCGGTCTTGTCGAGGATCACCGTGTCGATCCTGTCGGCGGCCTCGAGCGCTTCGGGGCCTGTGATCAAGACGCCCAGTTGCGCGCCGCGTCCGGTGCCGACGAGGATCGCGATGGGCGTCGCCAGCCCGAGCGCGCAGGGGCAGGCGATGATGAGCACCGCGACGGCGGCGGTGAAGCCCGAGGCGAGCGCTTGGCCGGTGAATCCTCCCACCAGCAGCCACACGAGCAGCGTGAGGAGGGAGAGGCCGATGACCACGGGAACGAAGATCCCCGAGATGCGATCGGCCAGGCGCTGGACGCGACTCTTTCCGGCTTGCGCGTCTTCGATGAGCCGAGCCATCCGGGCGAGGCGGGTGTCGTCACCGATCGAGGTCGCCTCCACGACGAGGCGGCCGTCGGCGGCGATGGTGCCGCCGGTGACGGCGGAACCGGCCTCCACATCGATGGGAACGGACTCCCCCGTGATCATGCTCTCGTCGATCGACGCCTGTCCGCTGCGGACGACGCCATCGGTCGCGACCTTCTCCCCCGGGCGCACGACGAAGGCGTCGCCGACACGGAGCATCTCGATCGGCACGCGGCGGCCGTCCTCGAGCTTGACGTCGCGAGCGGACAGTTCCATGAGCGCGCGCACGGCTGCGCCGGCGGTGCGCTTCGAACGCTGCTCGATGACACGTCCGAGCAGGAGGAACACCGTCACCACCGCGGCGACCTCGAAGTACACCAACGAGGAGGGGTCGTGGACAGGAGCGAACGTGCCTCCCTCGTGGCGCATGTCGAGCCGTCCGGCGGTTCCGAACAACAGCGCCCAGATGCTCCACAGTGTCGCCGCTCCCGTGCCGAGTGTGATGAGCGTGTCCATCGTCATCGCGCCGTGACGCGCGTTCGCGATCGTCGCGCGGTGGAAAGGCCACCCGCCCCACACCACGACCGGCACCGCCAGGACGAATGAAACCCACTGCCAGCCCGGGAAGTGCCACGCCGGGATCATGCCCAGCACGACGACCGGAACGGCCAGCGCGGCGCTCACCCACAGTCGGGTCATCAGCGGTGTCGCGCCCGGCCGGTCCTCCACATCATGGACATGCCCCCCTGCGAGCCGTGCTCGTCGTGCGCTCCCGTCGCGGAGGCGTGCACCGCCTCGTGTGCGTGCCCGCCGCGCTGGCGCACGCGGGCGTCATACCCCGCCTCGCGCACCGCGGCGATGAGAGCCGCGGCATCGACACCGCTCGGGTAATCCACCCGCGCGGACTCGGTCGCGAGATTCACGGATGCCGAGACGCCGTCGATCCGCTCCAGCCGTTTCTCGACGCGCGCGACACAGCTCGCGCAGGTCATGCCCTCGATCTCCAGCACCGCCTCTGCCCGCGGCTCGGCGTCCGACGTGATCGCCTCCATGATCGTCCCCTCGCGTCAGCGTGCGACGACGGCGTAACCGGCCTCGTCGACGGCGGCGGCGATCTCGTCATCGGGCGCGGCGCCCTCGACGGTGACGGTGAGCGTGCCCTCGGTGACGTCGACGGCGACATCGGTCACGCCGTCGACCTTCCGGACCTCACGGGTGACCGCCCCGGCGCAGTGGGCGCAGGTCATCCCCTCGACGGCGTACGTGTGCGTGGACATGGGAACTCCTTTCGCCGACGGCGCGGATCGGCGTCGGCTGTCGATGACAACCATGATACCCCCCTGGGGTATTCCCGCACAGTGCTGGCGTAGGCTGGGAACATGTTCAGCATCACCGAACGCGACCTTGCCGCGACGATCGATCACGCCATCCTGAAGCCCGAAATGACGCGCGCCGATGTCGACGCCGAACTCGACATCGCCGCCGAATGGCGCGTGTTCAGCGTGTGCGTCCGCCCGAGCGACATCGCGCACGCCGTCGAGCGTCTGGCGGGCACCGGCGTCACCGTCGGCACCGTCATCGGCTTTCCGCACGGCACCACCTCCAGCGCCGCGAAGGTCGCCGAGGTCCGCCAGGCCCTCGCCGACGGTGCGGTCGAGTTCGACATGGTGATCAACATCGGCGCCCTGCGCTCGGGCTTCGACGACGCCGTCGTCGCCGACATCCAGGCGGTGGTCGCGGCCGCGGCCGGCAAGGTGACGAAGGTCATCCTCGAGACCTCACTCCTGGACGACGAGCAGATCGCCCGCGGCAGCCGACTGACCGAAGCCGGTGGCGCCGACTTCGTCAAGACCTCCACGGGCTTCGCCGGCGGCGGGGCGACCGTCCCCCATGTCGAGCTCATGCGCTCCAGCGTCGGCCCGGACGTGCAGGTGAAGGCCTCCGGCGGGGTGCGCAGCTACGCCGACGCCCTCGCGATGCTCGCCGCCGGGGCGACCCGGCTCGGCACCAGCGGCAGCGCCGTCATCCTCGGCGAGGCGCGCCGTGTGGATGCCGGCGAGCAGGCGTCGGGCGCCGTCGACACCTCGTCGTACTGACCCCGCCCGGGTGCGCGCGGCTCAGCCGAGCGCGGCACGCACCCGGGTGACGTCGTCGTCCATCTGGGCGATGAGCGCCTCGATCCCCTCGAAGGCGACCATGCCGCGGATGCGGTTCGTGAACCGGATCTGCACGCGATGCCCGTAGAGGTCGAGCCCCGTCTCATCCAGCACGTACGCCTCGACCTGGCGCGTCGGAACATCATCGAACGTCGGGTTGGTCCCCACCGAGATCGCCGCCGGGTAGCGGGTCGTCACCGTCGCACCGTCGGTGCCGAGGTCGACGAGCCACCCGGCATACACGCCATCGGCCGGGATGAAACCCTGTGCATCGGGTGACAGGTTCGCGGTCGGGTAGCCGAGCTCGCGGCCGCGCTTGAGGCCGTGCACGACCTCGCCCTGCACCGCGTGGGGACGTCCCAGCAGGCGCGCGGCGCCCTCGACGTCGCCCGCTGCGAGCAGATCCCGCACCCACGTGGACGACACACGGCGGCCTCCGCCCTGCACGTCCCCGACGACATCGACGTGGAAGCCGTACTCCGCCCCCAGGCGCACCAGGGTGTCGGGATCGCCCGCTCCCCCGTTGCCGAAGCGGAAGTCGTCGCCGACCATCACGTTGACCACTCCCAGGCCGACGAGCACATGCTCGACGAAGGCACGGGGATCGAGAGAGGCCAGCGCCTCGTCGAAGCGGAGCACGAGGGTGGCGTCGACCCCGGCGGCGGCGAGCAGGTCGAGCTTCTGCGGGAGGCTGCACACGGGCTGCGGGCACCGTTTGGGGCGCAGCAGGCTCAAGGGGTTGCGATCGAATGTGACGGCCACCACCCGCGCCCCGGCATCCTCCGCGGCGACACGCGCACGGTCGATCACCGCACGATGTCCGGAGTGCACGCCGTCGAACTTGCCGATCGCGACGACGCTGGGGCCGAACCCGGCCGGCACCTCCGCGGGGTCGTGAAAGACGATCACCAGCTGGAGCTCCCCTCGGTGCGCGCGGCGCCAAGGCCCGCCTCGTCGCACGCGGCTGCCGCGGCATCCACCTCTTCGGCGCGCTCGCGGCCTCCGCTGCGCAGCCACCACAGACCGACGAACGGCAGCACGAGCGGCACCCAGAAGTAGCCGAAGCCATAGCCGGACCAGACGGTCGCGTCGTGGAGGAAGAGCTCGGGATGCGTGAGGCTGAGCGTTCCGACGATGAGCACGCCTGCCAGCTCGAAGCAGATCGCCACCCAGGCCACGAGGTACCACCGGCGGCTGTCCGACTTGACGAGGGCAACGGTAGCGAGCACGTAGACGACGGCCGCCGCCGCCGACAGGGTGTACGCCAGCGGCGCGGCGGCGAAGTCCTGCACGATCTGAACGAACGAGCGTCCGGTTGCCGCCAGCGCCATGACCGCGTAGACGACGACGAGCACGCGCCCGATTCCCGTCATCCGGGTCGAGGCGGCGGCGTCGGTGTGTGGCGCAGTCATGACCTGTCAATGATAGGCGCCCGCCTCCGCGGCAGCGGCGGACTCACATGCCCGCGGTGGTCCAGATGACCTGCATGCGCCACACCATGACCGCGACCGACAACGCAGCGATGCCCATGATCACCGTGCTCCAGCGGCTGCGTTCTATGAGCGCCCAGATGACGGATGCCGGGGGGATGAGCACGGCCGAGACGAGGTAGACCCAGAACTCCAGCGCACTGCCGGCCGGCGGGTTGCCGACGAGGGGGGCGACGATCGCGATGACCACCTGGGCGAGCAGGAGCAGCAGGATCAGCGCCATCGCGCCGACAGTGAGATCGCTCGGTCGACGGCCGGCGAGTCCGAGGATGATCGCGACGAGTCCCGCCACGACGGCGACGGCGACCTGCACGATGGCGAACCACTCGATCATGCGTCCTCCGCCATGTTCATCGTGCTCTTGATGTCGGCACCGCGTCGCTCGACGATCCCGACGAGCCGGCCGTCGGGATCGATCGCCGCCGGCGTCGGTGACATCGCCCCCTCCAGCCGCGGTGCCGCGCCGACCAGACACTTGCCGTGGCGGAGGTCGCGCGCTTCGTCCGCAGTGACGGGGAGGGCACCGAGCACGGATGCCGCGACCTGCGCCGGCGACAGCAGCGGCGCGTCCGCAGCGATCTCGGAGACGGCGTCGCGCACCTCGAACGCGCCGATGCGCGTGCGCCGCAGCGCCGTCAGGTGGCCGCCGACTCCCAGAGCGGCGCCGAGATCGCGCGCCAGGGCGCGGATGTACGTGCCGCTGGAACAATCGACGACGACGTCGAGTTCGATGCGCCCCTCGGCGGTGTCGCGGCGGCGGACGATGTCGAAACGATCGACCGTCACCCGGCGGGCTGCCAGCTCGACGCTCTCTCCCGCTCGGGCGAGGTCGTAGGCGCGTCTGCCGGCGACCTTGATCGCCGACACGGTGCTCGGAACCTGATCGATCTCGCCCGTGAGCGCCGCGATGCCGGCGGCGATGCGCTCGTCGGTCACGGCCGCGAGGGCCTCGGCATCCGCCCACGCGGTCTCGATGCCGTCCGCGTCGTCGGAGTCGGTCGCAACGCCCAGCAGCACGGTGGCCTCGTACGTCTTGCCGAGCCCGACGATGAAGGTGAGCAGCCGGGTCGCCGGTCCGACCCCCAGGATGAGCAGCCCGGTGGCCATCGGGTCGAGCGTGCCGGCGTGTCCGATCTTGCGGGTGTTCAGGGCGCGGCGCGCCCGTGCGACCACGTCGTGGCTCGTGATCGCCTGCGGCTTGTCCACGAGGAGGACGCCGTTGGGGGCAGCAAGCAGAGAAGCGGGCATTGCTCCAGCCTAGGCGCGGCGCCACATCTCGCCGTGTCTGCGCGCACCGCAACGGCCCACATCACAGGGTGGCCCCGCGTCACGCTGTGGCCCCGTCTGCCTCGCCTCTTCTCCCCTGCCGTCCGGCCTGTTCCGTGTTCAGTCCGCGCTGCCGCGGCAGAGTGCGGATCGTCGAGAAGTCGCGGGAGCGCGGATGCCGCGATCGTGCGGAGACTGAATACGCAACGCGTCGGCGACCGTAGGCTGGTGCGATGCCCGACCTCGCGACGCCGCTCATCGCCTGGTACCGCGACAACGCCCGCGATCTGCCCTGGCGCGCGGAGGGGTTCGGGGCCTGGGGTGTGCTGGTGAGCGAGTTCATGTTGCAGCAGACGCCGGTGGCACGCGTCATCCCGCTGCTCGAAGCCTGGCTGACGCGCTGGCCGACACCCACGGCTCTGGCCGCCGATCCGCCCGCCGCGGCCGTCGCACAGTGGGCGAACCTCGGCTACCCGCGGCGGGCGCTGTGGCTGCACCGCGCCGCGGTGGAGATCCGCGACCGTCACGACGGGGTCGTGCCGCGTGAGGTCGAGGCCCTTCTCGCCCTGACGGGCATCGGCGACTACACGGCGCGTGCCGTGGCCGTGTTCGCCTACGGCGAGCGTCACCCGGTGGTCGACACGAACACCCGGCGCGTCATCGCGCGGGCCGTCGACGGACGCTCTCAGCCGGGACCGCCGGCTCGCGGTGATCTGGCGGCGATGACGGCGCTGCTTCCGCGCGACGATCAGGATGCCGCGATCGTGAACGCCGCCATGATGGAGCTCGGCGCGCTCGTGTGCACCGCGCGTGCAGCGCGATGCGACGTGTGTCCGATCTCCGCGCTCTGCGCCTGGCGCGCCGCGGGCTACCCCGACACCGGCGATCTGCGCCGCAAGCAGGCTGCCTACGAGGGCAGCGACCGTCAGGCGCGCGGAGCGGTGCTGCACGCCCTGCGGGCGGCGCCGTCACATGCGCTGCCCGCCGACGACGTCGCCGCCGACTGGCCGACTCCCGCGCAACGTGATCGTGCGATCGACTCGCTCATCGTCGACGGACTCGTCGAGGTCGTCGACGGCAACCTGCGCCTGCCGCAGTGAGCGGTGAGGCTCAGTCCTCGTCGTCGTCCTCACGCGGCTTGACGTACGGGTCGGCATCACCCGCGTACGCGGCCCCGGCCGCAAGTCCTGCCACGGCCGCATCGCGCTCCTGCGCTTCGCGCAGCAGCTGCGCGATGTGTCCCGCGTTCTCGGGAAGCGCGTCGGGGATGAACTCCAGCGACGGGGTGAGACGGATGCCGAGACGCTTGCCCACCTCGCTGCGCAGCATGCCGGTCGCGGCCTTGAGCGCAGCGGCGGAGTCCTCGCGCGCCTGGTCGTCGCCGTACACCGTGTAGAACACCGAAGCGTGCTGCAGGTCGCCCGTGACGCGCACGTCGGTGATCGTCACGAAGCCGAGGCGCGGGTCGCGCAGCCCCTTCTCGAGCCGCTCGGCGATGAGCACGCGGATGCGGTCGGCGAGTCTCGCCTGCCGTTCGTTCGACATCTTCTCTTCCCTTCACACCACAGCAATGCGGCTGCACCGCAGTCACGGCAAAGGCGGACCCGGCCGCGTCGCGGAGGCAATCGGGGTAGGGGCCCCGCTCTTGCCTCCGCGGCGCGACCGGCGCAGCCGCAGCCAAGGAGGGAGGATCAGCCTCGCGGCTTCTCCACCATCTCGGTCGTCTCGATCTCGTCGCCGACCTGGATGTCGTTGTACTTGCCCAGTCCGATACCGGCCTCGAAGTCGGTGCGGACCTCGGTGACGTCGTCCTTGAAGCGGCGCAGCGACTCGATGGCCAGGCCGTCGGCCACCACGACGCCGTCGCGGATGACGCGAGCCTTGGCATTGCGCGTGATCGTTCCCGAGCGCACGATGACACCGGCGATGTTGCCGAACTTCGAGGAGCGGAACACCTCGCGGATCTCGGCGACACCCGACTGCACCTCTTCGAACTCCGGCTTGAGCAGGCCCTTGAGCGACTGCTCGACGTCGTCGATCGCGTTGTAGATGACCGAGTAGAAGCGCACGTCCACGCCCTCGCGGGCGGCACGCTCGCGGGCCTTGGTGTCGGGACGGACGTTGAAGCCGATCACGATCGCGTTGTCGATCGTGGCGAGGTTGATGTCCGACTCGGTGATCGCGCCGACGCCGCGGTGGATGATGCGCAGCTGGACGCTGTCGTCGACCTCGATCTTCAGCAGCGACTCTTCCAGCGCCTCGACGGCACCGGAGACGTCGCCCTTGATGATGAGGTTGAGCGACTCGACCTTGCCCTCTTCGAGAGCACGGGTGAAGTCCTCGAGCGAGATGCGCTTGCGGGCCTTGGCCAGCTGAGCGTTGCGCTCGGCGGCCTCGCGCTTCTCGGCGATCTGGCGAGCCAGGCGGTCCTCCTCGGTGACGATGAAGACGTCGCCGGCGCGGGGCACCGAGTTCAGACCCTGCACCTGGACGGGACGCGAGGGGTAGGCCTCGTCGACCGCGTCGCCGTTCTCGTCGATCATGGCGCGGACGCGACCGTAGGCCGTTCCCGCCACGATCGCATCGCCGACGCGGAGCGTCCCGGACTGGATGAGCACCGTCGCCACCGAACCGCGGCCCTTGTCGAGCTTCGCTTCGATCGCGACACCGCGGGCGGCCTTGTTCGGGTTCGCCGTGAGGTCGAGCCCGGCGTCGGCCGTCAGCAGGACGGCATCCAGAAGCGCCTGGATGTTCGTGCCCTGACGCGCCGACACGTCGACGAACATGACGTCCCCGCCGTACTCCTCGGCGACCAGCCCGTACTCGGTGAGCTGCTGGCGCACCTTCGCGGGGTTCGCGTCGGGCTTGTCGACCTTGTTCACCGCGACCACGATCGGCACGCCTGCGGCCTGCGCGTGGTTGAGGGCTTCCACCGTCTGCGGCATGATGCCGTCGTCGGCGGCGACCACGAGGATCGCGATGTCGGTGACCTGCGCACCACGGGCACGCATGGCGGTGAACGCCTCGTGACCGGGGGTGTCGATGAAGGTGATGGCGCGCTCGATGCCTTCGTGCTCGGTCCACACCTGGTAGGCACCGATGTGCTGGGTGATGCCACCGGCTTCGCCCGCGACCACGTTGGTCTGGCGGATCGCGTCGAGCAGTCGCGTCTTACCGTGGTCGACGTGGCCCATGACGGTCACCACCGGAGGACGGATCTCGAGGTCGTCCTCGCTCTCCGCCGCCAGTTCGGCCTCCAGGTCGAGACCGAAGCCCTCGAGGAGCTCCTTGTCCTCGTCCTCGGGCGAGACCATCTGGATCTTGTAACCGAGCTCGGCACCGAGCACCTCGAAGGTGGCCTCATCGAGCGACTCCGTCGCCGTGGCCATCTCGCCCAGGTTGAAGAGGATCGTCACGAGCGTTCCGGGCTGCACGGTGTAACCGCGCAGGGCCTCGAGCTTGTCCGCGAAGTCGGCGATGGATGCACCGCGGCGCAGGCGAATGATCTCGCCGTTGCCCTTCTGGACGTTGACGCCGCCGACGACGGGCGCCGACCGCATCTCGAATTCCTGCCGCTTCGCACGACGCGACTTACGCTGCTTGCTCTTGCCGCCACCCTTACCGAAGGCACCAGCGGTGCCGCCGCCGGGACCACGGCCACGACCGCCGCCACCGGCCGGACGACCCGCGAAACCGCCGGGAGCTCCCGGTCCGCCCGTGCCGCCGGGGCGCTGGAATCCACCGGCACCACCGGGACGACCCGGACCACCGGGACGCTGTTGGAACGGTGCACCCGGACGGCCACCGCCGCCGGGCCGACCGGCGCCACCGGGACGCGGGGCACCCGGACGCGGCGCGCCGGGGCGAGGGGCCTGCGGACGCGGGATGTTGCCCGGCGTCGGGCGCTGGCCCATGCCCTGCGCGGACGCGAAGGGGTTGTTGCCGGGACGCGGGCCGGCGGGGCGCTGCCCCATGCCCTGCGCGGACGAGAAGGGGTTGTTGCCCGGTCGCGGTGCACCGCCCGGACGCGGTGCCTGCGGGGTGCTGGCACCAGGGGTCGCCGGTGCGGCGGGTGCCGCCTCAGCGGCCGCGGGAGCAGCCGGAGCGGCGGGAGCCGCCGGCGTCGCGGGAGCCGGCGTGGCGGCCGCGGCGGGCGTGGCCGGTGCGGCGGGCTTCGCCGGTCCGGGACGCGCCGCCGGGCGAGCGCCCGGCGTGGGGGCCTTGGGAGCCGCGCCCGCCGCCGGGGCGGCAGCGGAGTCCGCCGGCTTCTTCGCTGCACCCTCGGCCTCGAGGGCCGCGCGGAGCTTGCGCGCCACCGGGGGCGCAATGGTCGATGAGGGGCTCTTGACGTATTCGCCGAGCTCCTTCAGCTTCGCGAGGGCGACTTTACTGTCGACGCCGATCTCCGAAGCGATCTCGTGCACGCGTGGGTTTGCCACAATTCTCCTGTCTGAGGTCTCCCCCGGACAGGGCAGACCGTTACTTGCGGACGGGTCTCATTTCGAGCCGTTCACTTTGTGTCCATAGCCGTTCAGCCGTTTCGCTGGTGGGTGTTCTGAAAGGTCTGCGTGTCGAGTGGTCCCGACACACGCAGTGCTCGTCCGAAGGCGCGGCGCCGGATCGCGGCATCCACACACGCATCCGTGTCATGCACCCACGCACCTCGCCCGGGGAGGACGGCTTTCTCGTCGGCGACGAGGACACCGCCCCTGTCCACCACCCTCAGGAGGCTGGACCGGGAGACGCGCGCGCGGCATCCCACGCACGTTCGAACAGGATCCATCTTACCCCCACTCGCCACGCGGAGATTGCGATGCGGGGCGAGAGCGAGCAGCCGGGCCGGATCTCTCGGTCACGACTCGAGGATCGAGTCGGGCTGGATGTCGATCTTGGCGCCGGTGAGCTTCGCGGCCAGGCGGGCGTTCTGACCCTCCTTGCCGATGGCGAGCGACAGCTGATAATCGGGAACGAGCGCGCGCACCGCCTTGGTGCCGGCGTCCAGCACGAAGCTGGACGTGACCTTGGCGGGCGACAGGGCGTTGGCGACGAACTTCGCGAGCTCCGGGTCGTAGTCGACGATGTCGATCTTCTCGCCGCCCAGCTCTTCGGTGACGGCGCGCACGCGTCGTCCGAGCTCGCCGATGCAGGCGCCCTTGGCGTTGATCGCCGGATCCTTGGCCGTGACCGCGACCTTGGTGCGATGGCCGGCCTCACGTGCGAGAGAGGTGATCTCCACGAGCCCCGACGCGATCTCCGGCACCTCGAGGGCGAAGAGCTTGCGGACAAGGCCGGGGTGGGTGCGCGAGACGGTGATCTGCGGACCCTTGGTGCCCTTCGACACCGACGTCACGTAGACGCGCAGACGTGAGCCATGGGCGTACTGCTCACCGGCGACCTGCTCCTCGGGCGGAAGGATGGCCTCGACGGTGCCGAGGTCGACGTGGACCATGCGGGGGTTGGGCCCCTGCTGGATCACACCGGCGACGATGTCGCCCTCCTTGCCCCGGAACTCGCCCAGGATGGCGTCATCGGCGATGTCACGCAGACGCTGGCCGATCACCTGCTTGGCGGCGTAGGCGGCGATGCGGCCGAAGTCCTCGGGCGTCGACTCCTCCTCGCCGATGATCGCGCCGTCCTCGTCGCGCAGGGGAATGTAGACGGCGACGTGACCGGTCTTGCGGTCCAGGAGCGCACGTGCGCCCTCGGGAAGCTCCCCGTCTGGAGAGGTGTGCTTGGCGTAGGCGGTGAGAATCGCCTGCTCGATGATCCCGACCAGTTCGTCGAACGGGATCTCCTTCTCGCGCTCGACCGTCCGTAGCAGTCCCAGATCGATGTCCACAGGTGCCTCCCTATTCAGCTCTCGACGCGAGGTCACCCTCGGTCACCCGGCCGATTTTACCCGATGGCCTCCGCTGGCGGACTCCGCGGCCGTGCATACTGACGGAATGGATGCCACAGTCCCCGCCCGCGCACACGTGGTCCCGGAGCCGCGGCGCGCCGACCCCGGTCTGATCGGCCTGCTGGGGTTCGTGATCGCGACCCTCACCGCTCAGCTGGCGCATCTGGGTGTGCAGAACGAGAGCGCGGTGTTCTGGGTGGGCGCGGTGTTCGGGGGTGTCGTCCAGGTGATCGCGGGAATGCTCTCCTACTTCGTCGGCGACGACTTCCATTTCATCGTCTACAACGCCTTCGGGTGGTACTGGATCTGCATGCCCGGATTCCTCCTCGGCGGGGAGCTCGGATTCTTCGAGGTGTCGGGCCCGGCGCGCCCCCTGTTCTCGATGATGTTCGCGGTGCTCGCGCTCGGGTTCACCTTCGCCGGCGCCACTCACAATTCGGCACTGCCCCTGACACTGCTGCTCGTGGCGGGAGGCCTGGCACTGGAAGCGGTCGCCGCCTTTGCCGGCGCGGCGACGCTGGGCACCGTCGGAGCATGGCTGCTGATCGGCGCGTCGGCGCTGGCGTTCTACATGCTCGTGGACAAGTTCGCCTGGCGCACGATGGGCCGCCACATCGTCCCCCTCGGGCCGCCGTGGATCCGCCGGGGCGACGTGCCCGCCGAACACCCGTGAACGACGCCCGCCGCGCGGCTGCCGCGACGCGGCGCCACCCGCTGGTGCAGGCACTCGCGCGGGCCGGCTTCGCCGCCAACGGCCTCGTCCATGCGTTGATCGGCACCCTGGTCGTCGCCATCGCGGCCGGCGGTCGGGGCGAGGCCGATCAGGTCGGCGCGCTCCGGACGGTCGCCGCGGTACCGTGGGGCGCCGTTCTGGTGTGGGCGATCGCGATCGGCCTCTGGGGCCTGGCGCTGTGGCATCTGGCCGCGGGCATCACGGCTCGCGGCGACGGGCGCTGGGGGCGGCGGGCCTCGGAGTGGAGCCAGGGCATCGTCTTCGCCGCCGTCGGCACGCTCGCCGCCTCGATCGCCCTGGGCGCGGCGCCCGATGCCGATGGGAGCGCGCGGGCGGCCAGTCGCGGCATCCTCGCGATGACGGGTGGGCCATTCGTCCTGGCCGCCGTCGGAGTGGGCATCGCGGTGGCCGGTGTGGTCTTCGTCGTGATGGGCGTGCGTCGCTCGTTCGAAAAGCGCATGTCCATCCCGCGATCCGCGCTCGGCACGCTGGTCCGCTCGCTGGGGGTCGCGGGCTTCATCGCCAAGGGGGCCGCGCTCGGCATCCTCGGCGTCCTGCTGCTCGTGGCCGCCGCCCATGCGGATGCCGCACGTGCGGGCGGCCTGGACAGCGCCGTCGACGGACTGCTCACACTGCCGGCCGGGCGCGCCATCGCCGTGACCCTCGGGATCGGGCTGGTGGCCTACGGCGTCTTCTGCGGCTTTCGGGCGCGCTACGCGCGGCTCTGAGGCCTGCGGGACCGGCTGTCAAGGCCCTGGGGCGGCCGTGGGCGGGCGGGCAGGCTCGGGGCATGAGCGAAATCACTGGAACCGAGGCCCGCGACCGCGTGAAGGCACTCGTCGAGGACATCGACATCACCATGCTCACCACCGTGGATGCCGCGGGACGCCTCGCCAGCCGGCCGATGAGCACGCGACTCGACACGCCCGACATCGCACTGCTGAAAGTCACACCGGTCGAGACGGAGTTCTGGGAACCCGCCCACGGCAGGCTCGTCATGGCGGCCGGCATGCTCAAGGCTCTGGTCACTCGCGACGCCCCCGACGACACGATGAACCACGGCAAGCTGATGTGCTGAGGACCGCATCGGGCCGGCTCCCGTCGGCCTGATCAGGCGGGACGCGCTTCGGCAGGCGCGCTCGGCAGGGCGTTGACGGCGCGGATCAGGTGATGCAGATCACCGACGCGGCGCTGTGCGAACGTCATGACGAGGCGCGGTGCCGCGAGGTCGTCCTCGTCCTCGCGCTCTGCTTTCAGCGGGCCGCGGCGCTCGATCGCACCGTCGGCGAGCAGATCCGCGAACCTGTCGTTGAGTGCCGACACCTCGGCATCCGTCGGTTCGGAGCGCAGCCGCAGCACGAGGCGTCGCCCGACCCATCGCAACGAGACGTAATTGCGATAGAAGCCCGTGATCTCCTCGACGGCGGCATCGACCGAGTCCGTCATCACGACGCGATCGAGATCGTCGGCGGAGATCACGCCGTCGGGAATGAGCTGTTCATCGGCGAAGCGGCGCAGCCCCGCCCAGAAGGCGCCTCCCGGGCGATCGAGCAGCACGATCGGCGTGGGAACGGCTTTTCCCGTCTGCTGCAGCGTCAGCAGCTCGAACATCTCGTCGAGCGTGCCGAAGCCTCCCGGCAAGCAGACGAAGCCACTGGATTCCTTCACGAGCATGAGCTTGCGGGTGAAGAAGTACTTCATCGCGACGTTGCGCTCGTGCGCGGCGATGATCGCGTTCGGTTTCTCCTCGAACGGCAGGCGGATCGAGACGCCGAGAGAGTGTGTGGGTCCGGCGCCCTCGGCGGCGGCTTGCATGATTCCCGGGCCTGCTCCGGTCACGGTCATCCAGCCGCGAGCGGCGAGGGCTGCAGTCAGTTCCACCGTGAGCCGGTACAACGGCGAGTCCGGGGCCGTGCGCGCCGAGCCGAACACCGTCACCTTCGGGACACCTCGAAACGGCGCGAACAGTTGGAACGCGGCGCGCATCTCGGTGAGAGCAGCCGATGTGATCTTGAGGTCGAGGCGATCGGCGCGGTCGAGACCCATGCCGACGCCCGTCGCGAGGATGCGTGCGATGAGATCTGCATCCTCGACGACGCCGGCCTCGTCCAGCAGGCGTCGGATGCCGTCGGTCACCGCGGGAGGGAGCGTGGAGCGTTCTGCCATGTCCCCACCCTCGCATCCTCGACGGTTATCGGGTGAACGATCACCGAACGCGGGTCTCTTTCCCCGCCACCGTCAGGCGCGGACTCACCGGCGCGGAAGCCGCGGCGACCTGCAGGCCGACGCGCACGCTCTGACCGGCGGCGAGCGCGCCGGCCCAGTCCTTTCCGGTACAGGCGATGGAGCCGGAGGCGACCGTACACGACATGCCCCAGGCGTTGACCACCTGCGTCGCTCCCGGGCTGGACCAGGAGATCGTCCAACCGGCGACCGCGCGAGAAGCGCTGACGGAGAACTCCGCCACATAGCCGTCCTGCCACGCGCTCTGCAGCATCCAGGTGGCGGAAACCGGTGCGGAGCCCGGGGACGGGAGGGACGTGGGCGTGGGCGACGTCCTGGGCGTGGGCGACGGCGTAGGCGTGGGCGACGACGTAGGCGTGGGCGACGTCCTGGGCGTGGGCGACGGCGTAGGCGTGGGCGACGGTGTCCGGGTGGCGGACGCGGTCGGCGATGGCATCGGGGTGGCGGACCCGCCGGCGAGCACCGGCGCGAGCGCGGCGAGCTTTGCTGTCTGCGGCGTCTTCCAGTCGTCCGCGACGAGCCCGCCGGTATCGCCGCTGTTCGGGTTGAACGACCAGTAGCCGAAGCTCAGGCCGTTCGTCCCCAGGTAGGACACCAGAGCCCTCAACCATTGGGCGTCACTCGTCGTCTCGAGCTTCGTGCCGAACTCCCCGACGAAGATCGGCGCGGAGCCGGTGCGGGCCAGATATCCCCAGTTCGCGTCCCAGACCGACGGCAGGTTGGCGGGGTAGTTCGGCGCCGAGAACCACGACTGCCCGTACACCGAGGCGGGATACTCGTGCGGCGAATAGACGACCCGGTTCGATGTCGCGAACACCACGGGCTTGGCGCCGGCATCCTTCAGGCCGCCTCCCCACCAGGTCGTGCTGGCATCGTTCTGGCGCTCCACGCCTTCGACGATGATCAGCAGTCGGGGGTTGGCGGCGAGCACGGCATTGCCGGCGCGCGTCGCCGCCGCCCACCAGTCGCGGGAGGTATCGCCGCACCCCCAGCAGGCGGAACCGTGCGGCTCGTTGTGGAGGTCGGCGCCGACCACCGTCGGGTCATCGCGGTAGCGGTTCGCGAGCATGACCCAGTCGTCGATCCAGCGCTTCTCGCTGTAGGTCGAGGTGTACCAGAGCTCGGACTGGCCCGACGACTCGATGCGGTGACGGTCGAGGATGACGCGCAGCCCGTGGGCGCGCGCCTTGGCGATGACCGCATCCATCAGCTGCAACGGCGTCAGCGCGACCAGGTCGGGGTTGCGCGAGGCGTCGATGGACGATGTCGTGGATGCCGCGAGGCACTGGTTCGAGTACGGCAGTCGCACCGTGTTGAACCCCATGGCCGCGATCTGCGCGAGGCCCTCGTCGAGGGTGATCGACCACAGCCCGTGCGGCGCGCAGTTGGGAGTCTCCAGCCCGAACCAGTTCGCCGCTTTGATGGTGACGGTGCTTCCGTCCGCGGCGACGATGCGCGAGCCCGAGGTGTGCCACCACCCGTCCGCAGCGGCGTGCGCCGACAGCGGGGCCACGGCGCCGACGGCCAGCACCGCGCTGACGGCGAGCGCCGCGATGCTCATGAGGCGGCGGATGCCGAGGGGACGACGACGATCGCGCATGCGCATTCCTTTCGATGCCAACTGCGGGGGTGGTCGGCGTCTCGCGACAGGTGGCATCGTCGACGATCTCGCCGCCCCCAGAGTAGCGACCCGGCGCTCGCCGCGTCGCCGCTGGTCCCCAAACGCTTGCTCGACCATGGCCCAACACGCTTCCCATATTAGAACATATGTTCTATACTCGGATCATGAACATCGACACCGACCTCGAGCCGGACCCCGGCTTCTGGGCGGACATCGTGGCGATCGAGTCGTCACTGCCGCCGCGCGATCCCGTCGCGCAGGTCACCGATATCGCCGCGGTGGTCGCCGTCCACACGGCGGAGCAGTACGCCTGCGTCGCCGCCGCGCGAAGCGATGCGATGGCCGCCGCGGCACCGCACGCGTGCACCGACGACATGATCGACCGGTCGCTGCGACTCGAGCTGGCGGCGGCGCTTCGGATCACCGAGTACGCGGCCGGCGATCTGATGGCCCGCGCGACGGCGTTGGTCGAGCGCTACCCGGCGGCATGGGATGCACTTCACGGGGCACGCATCACCGACCAGCACGCACGTTTCCTCGTGGACGTGCTCGACAGCGTCGATCCCGCGATCGGGTCGCGGCTGATCGATGACGCGGTGTCGCTGGCCGAACGCCTCCCCGCGGGAACCTTCCGCCGCCGGCTGCGCGATCTGGCCACCGCGGCGACCGCAGAGGCCCTTGCCGACAAGCATGCGCGCGCCGTCGACGAGCGGCGGGTGTCCGTCGCCCCCGCGGGCGACGGCATGTCCCTCCTGACCGCGTATCTGCCGAGCGTCGAGGCCCACGCCATCTTCGACCGCCTCACCCGCATGGGAAAGGCCATCGCGGGCCATCGAACCGGTCGTGGCGGGGCGGATGCCGCGCTGGCGACCCCCGGCGCCGCGCCCGCAGACGAGGTTCCGCCCGACGAGCGAACGCTCGACCAGGTACGCGCGGACATTCTGGGCGATCTGCTCATCGACGGTCGCTGCGACGGCCACGCTCCGGCTGTGGCGGGCATCCGTCCGACAGTCGTCGTGACAGTGCCGGTGCTGTCGCTGCTCGACGATTCCCGCGCGGCGTCCGAGCCGGCCACCGTCGAAGGTGTGGGTCCCGTTCCGATCGACCAGGCACGACGACTCAGCGGCGGCGCCACGAGCTGGCTGCGCGTTCTGACCCACCCCGAGACGGGCGCGGTTCTGTCGGTCGGGCGCCACCGCTACGACCCGCCGCCTGAGTTGCGTCGGCTCGTCAGGTGGCGGGCGGAACGGTGCATGGCTCCGGGCTGCGTCATGCCCGCCTCGCGATGCGACATCGACCACACCGTGGCCTGGTTCGACGGCGGGAACACCTCCGCCGACAATCTCGCACCCCTGTGCGCCGGGCACCACACGGTGAAGCATCACGGCGGCTGGACGGTGGTGCAGCTCCCCGACAGCGGCGGTGTCGTGGAGTGGACGTCGCCGTACGGCCGGCGCTATCTCGTGGAGCCGGAACGACGCATGCCGGTGTTCCGAGCGGCGGAACCCTCAGAGCGCGCAGCGCCGTCGGACGACCGCGCGGCACCGTTCTGACCCGCACACGCCACACGCACGTGTGCGCACGTGCGCCACGCGGGCGGCTCGCGCGGGCCCCTCGAAGAGCGGTGCGAGCGGTGCGAGCGACGGTCAGCGCGCGGCGAGGCGGGTGACGGCCTCGGCGGCCGAGACGAGCGTGCGTTCGCCGGAGCGACGATCCCAGAGCTCCACCTCACCCTCGGCGGCGCCCCGGCCGGCGATCACGATCTGCGGCACTCCCACGAGCTCGGCGTCGCCGAACTTGACGCCGGGCGAGACCTTCGGTCGATCGTCGTAGAGCACGTCGAGACCGACCGCATCGAGATCCGCCGACAGCTTCTCGGCGAGTTCGAAGGCCGCGGCATCCCGCCCCGTCGCCACGACCTGCACGTCGAACGGCGCGACGGCTGCGGGCCAGATGAGGCCCTTGTCGTCGTTGTTCAGCTCGGCGATGATCGCGAGGATCCGCGTGACGCCGATGCCGTAGGAGCCCATCGTGACGGTGACGAGCTTGCCGTTCTCGTCGAGCACCTTCAGCCCCAGCGCCTCGGCGTACTTGCGCCCCAGCTGGAAGACGTGACCGATCTCCATGCCGCGCGCAAGCTCGACAGGTCCCGAACCATCGGGCGCCGGATCGCCCGGCCGCACCGTTGCGACCTCGACGTAGCCGTCGGCGGCGAAGTCGCGTCCGGCGACGAGCGAGTGCACGTGCTTCTGATCGATGTTCGCACCGGTGATCCAGCGCGTGCCGTCCACGACGCGGGGGTCGAGGACGTAGCGGATGCCGGTGGCTGACTCCTCGCCCAGGATCGCGCCCTGGGGAGACCACGGCCCGATGTACCCCTTGACCAGCAGCGGGTGCTTCTCGAAGTCCTCGGGCGTGGCGGGCTCGACCTCGGCGGGCGCGAACGCCACCTCGACGCGCTTCTCGTCGACGTCGCGATCGCCGGGGAGACCGACGACGACGAGCTCGCGGCTGCCGTCGAGGTGTGTGAGCGCGAGGACGACGTTCTTGAGGGTGTCGGCGGCGGTGTACTCGCCGTCGAGCACGGCGTTGGTGTGCGCCACGAGCGTCTCGATCGTGGGCGTGTTCGGGGAGTCGAAGATCACCGGCTCGCCGAACCCGTCGAACGCGATGGGCTCGGGCGCCAGGGTCTCGAACGCCTCCACGTTGGCCGCGTAGCCGCCGGCCGAACGCACGAACGTGTCCTCGCCGATCGCCGTCGGGTGCAGGAACTCCTCGCTGCGCGAGCCGCCCATCGCCCCGGCATCCGCCTGGACGATGACGTACTCCAGCCCCAGCCGCTGGAAGATGCGCTCGTAGGCGTCGCGCTGCGCCATGTAGCTGGTGTCGAGCCCGGCGTCGGTGTAGTCGAAGGAGTACGCGTCCTTCATCGTGAACTCGCGGCCGCGCAGGAGTCCCGCGCGCGGACGTGCCTCGTCGCGGTACTTGTCCTGAATCTGGTAGATCGTCAGGGGCAGATCCTTGTACGAGCCGTACAGGTCCTTGA
Source organism: Microbacterium laevaniformans (assembly GCF_016907555.1). NCBI lineage: Bacteria > Bacillati > Actinomycetota > Actinomycetes > Micrococcales > Microbacteriaceae > Microbacterium > Microbacterium laevaniformans. The sequence continues at coordinate 710,006 of NZ_JAFBCE010000001.1, read as the reverse complement.
CCAGCAGCGTGAACGCCTCTTCGTGCGTCGGGGCGAGCAGGTAATCGGCGCCCTTGCGGTCCTTCAGACGGAAGATGCCGTCGCCGTACTCCTCCCAGCGTCCGGTCGCCTCATAGGGGTCGCGCGGCATCAGTGCCGGGAAGTGCACTTCCTGTGCGCCGGCGGCCGCCATCTCCTCGCGGATGATGTTCTCGATCCGCGACTTGACCCGCAGCCCCAGCGGCAGCCACGCGAAGATTCCCGGTGCCTGGCGGCGGATGTAGCCGGCGCGCACGAGCAGGCGATGGCTCGTGACCTCGGCATCCGAAGGGTCTTCGCGAAGCGTGCGGAGGAAGAAGTTCGACAGACGGGTGACCACGAGCGTCAAGCCTAGTCCGCAGCCACCTCACCCGACCGCCCTACACTGGCCGGGTGCCGCACCGCCGCTCCCGCTTCGTCGCTCGATCTCTGCGCGGTGAACTGGCCGCGTCGCTGTCTGCGCTGCGACATCAGCTCGCTCTGCCGGACGGATACCCCCGTGACGCACTTGCCGAGGCGATGGCCGCCGCGGCACGCGTCTCGACGGATCCGACCGCGACCGGCCTCGCCGATCTCCGCGATGTCGCCTTCCTCACGGTCGACCCGGCCGGATCGACCGACCTCGACCAGGCGCTGCACCTGGAGCGCACCTCGACGGGCGCCGTCCTGCACTACGCGATCGCGGACGTTCCGGCATTCGTGGCACCCGACGGCGCGCTGGATGCCGAGACCCGCCGTCGCGGGCAGACGCTGTACGCGCCGGACGGACGGATCCCCCTGCACCCGGCGGTGATCAGCGAGGACCACGCGTCCCTGCTGCCGGGCGTGGACCGACGCGCGTACGTGTGGCGGTTCGTGCTGGACGAGGGCGCCCGCCCGACGGAGACGACCATCACCCGCGCGATCGTGCGGTCGCGGCGCCAATGGTCCTACTCCGAGGCGCAGGCGGCGATCGACGCCGGCACTGCCCCCGCCACCCTCGCCGCGCTGCCATGGTTCGGCGCCGCCCGGGCCGAACGGGAGCGCGAGCGCGGGGGCGCGAGCCTGAACCTGCCGGAGACGCGTATCGTCACGGCGGCGGAGGACGACGCCTACGGTCTCGAGCGCGCCGACGGTGTGGCGTTGGAGGATTGGAACGCCGATGTCTCGTTGCTCACCGGCATGGCGGCGGCGCAGATCATGATCGACGGTCGCGTCGGCATCCTGCGGACCATGCCTCCGGCCGCGTCGACCGACGTGGAGGAGTTCCGGTCACAGACGGTGGCTTTGGGACTGCCGTGGACCACCGACGTCGCCTACGGCGACTATCTGCGCAGCCTCGACCGTTCGCCCGCCGCTCTCGCTGTTCGCGAATACGCGGCGGGCCTGTTCCGCGGAGCGGGCTACGCGACCTTCGACGGCGAGCTGCCTGAACAGCGATCGCAGGCTGCGATCGGCGCCCCGTACGCTCACACGACTGCTCCCCTGCGACGCGTGGTCGACAGATGGTCGCTGGTGATCTGCCATGCTCTCGTGAACGGTGAAGAGGTTCCCGGGTGGGCGCGCGCATCACTTCCCATCCTCCCCGCGATCATGGCGCGCAGTTCGTCGATCGCCGCCCAGCTCAGCTCCGGGGCGATCGATCGCGTCGAGGCGGCGCTGCTGGCCGGACACGTCGGGGACGAGTTCGACGCACTCGTGCTCAGCAGACGCGGGGACGAGGCACGCATCCAGCTCATGCAACCGGCCGTCGAGGCGCGCGTGGCGCGCGTGGCGGCTGCGCCCGGCACCCTCGTACGTCTGCGGCTGGATGCGGCGTCCGTTGACGAGGGAACCGTCCGGTTCAGCGTCGTCTGACGGCCTCCGCCCGAGACGGATGTGCGACGGGCGTCGCGTCCCACCTGCGATATATTGCATACCGTGCCACTCGCTGCCGTCCCCGTGCCCCGCGCACTTCTTCGCGACGACGTGCACGCGCGCCTGCAGGAGGCGATCGTCGACGGCAGCCTCGCCCCCGGTGAGCAACTGCGCGACGCAGAACTGGCCGAGCGACTCGGCGTCAGTCGCACGCCCGTGCGAGAGGCGCTGCTCGAACTCGCTCAGGCCGGGCTCGTGCAGGCGACACCCGGGCGCTCCACCGTCGTCGCCCCGATCGACCCCGGCGCCCTCCGCGACGCGCAGGCCGTCGTTGGCGCCCTGCATGCCCTTGCCGTCCGCACGGCGACACCGCGCATGACGACGCGCGACCTCGATGCGATGCGCGCGGCGAACGCGGCGTTTCGTGCCGCGCTGAGCGCCGGCGACCTCGACGGCGCCCTCGAGGCGGATGCGCGCTTTCACCGCGTCGCCCTCGACCTGTGCGCGAACGCTGCCGTCACCGCCGTCATCGCCCGCTACGAACCCGTTTTGCGTCGCGTCGAGCGCCTGCGGTTCGCCTCCCACGAAGGCGCGGCCTCCGCCGACCGCCACGACCGCCTGATCGCGCTGTGCGCGGCCGGCGCCGCCGACGACGCCGCACGCCTCGCCGAGAGCGCCTGGCACTCCCTCACCATCTCCCCCGCCCCCACTGAACAGGATCCCTCATGAAGCTGCAGGAGTTCGCTCGCCACCCGCTCACCTTCGGGCCCAGCCCGTTGCAGCACCTGGCGCGGCTCAGCGACCACCTCGGGGGCGCGCAGATCTGGGCGAAACGCGAGGATGTGAACAGCGGCCTCGCGTTCGGCGGCAACAAGGTGCGCAAGCTCGAGTACATCGTCCCCGACATCCTCGCCTCCGGCGCCGACACGATCGTCTCGATCGGCGGCTACCAGTCCAACCACACGCGGCCGTCGCGGCGCATCTCGGGTTGAAGGCGCGACTCGTCCAGGAGAAGTGGGTTCCGTGGGACGACCCCACCAACGACAAGGTCGGCAACATCCTGCTCTCGCGCATGATGGGCGCGGATTCGCGCCTCGACGATGCCGGCTTCGACATCGGCATCCGCGACTCGTGGAAGCAGGCGCTGGCCGAGGTCGAAGCCGGCGGCGGTACGCCCTACCCCATCCCCGCCGGAGCGAGCGAGCACCCGCTCGGAGGTCTGGGCTTCGCCAACTGGGCGTTCGAAGTCGCCGAGCAGGAGAAGCAGCTCGGCGTCTTCTTCGACACGATCATCGTCTGCACCGTCACCGGATCGACCCATGCCGGAATGATCGCGGGATTCGCCGCGCTCGAAGAGGCGACCGGCGTCCGACGTCGCGTGCTGGGAATCGACGCTTCCGCGACCCTCCGGAAGACTCGCGATCAGGTCGCGCGCATCGCTCGGCATACGGCGCAGCTCATCGAGCTCGGCCGCGATCTGCGCGATGACGAGATCCAGGTTCTGGAGGGGTGGGCGGGTGAGCTGTACGGCATCCCCGTCGACTCCACGATGGAGGCCATCGAACTCGGCGCACGGCTGGAAGCGATGATCACGGACCCCGTCTACGAGGGGAAGTCCCTGGCCGGGCTGATCGACCTCGTCGGCTCCCGCGACATTCCGGCATCGTCCACCGTGTTGTACGCGCACCTCGGTGGGCAGCCGGCGATCAACGCGTATCACTCGCTCTGGGACCCGAGCGCCTCCCGGTGACGCGGGCGAGCGGCCCCACTCCCTCGCGCCGCTCGAAGACGGGGTGGGTTTCGGTGGTGAGTACCGCCTCGTGCACCGTGATGTGCTGGAGGACGATGTCGCGCAGCGCCGCGGCATCCTCCACGGCCACATGCACGAGGAAGTCGTCCTCGCCTGCCACGTGAAAGGCCTCGATCACGCCGGGCGTCGCCACGATCGCGTCGAACAGCTGCCCGACCCCCTCGCGAGTGTGTCGACCGAGACGCACGCGGATGACAGCTTGCAGCGGAAGACCGAGGGATGCCGGGTCGACGAGGACGCGGACGCCGGCCAGCACCCCGCGAACGCGGAGGGAGCGAATGCGGTATGCGCAGGTCGACTCCGCGACGCCGAGTTCTTCGGCGAGCGCTTTGTTGGACCGGCCGGGCGCGCGGACCACGGCCGCGAGAATCCGCAGGTCGAGCTCATCGAGGGCGGATGCCGTGCTTTGCTGTTCAGCCAAGTGCGCCTCCTGAACGATCGTCTCGGATTGCTCAGTTCGGCACAATTCGATCAGGTGATTGCGGATTTCACAATCGCACCGAACCCCTGCCGCACTTTCCTCCATACTCGCGGCATGGACCATCTCGACACGCTCGCCGTGCACGCCGGGCGCGCGGACTTCGCCTCCCTCGGCGTGCACACCCCGCCGCTCGATCTGTCGTCGACCTACCCGTTGCCCGACGTCGAGCGCGGCGGGGACTCGTACGAGGCGCTCGCGACCGGCGGAACGCCGATCCCCGGGGGCAGCCACGTGTACGCCCGCCTGTGGAACCCGACGGTGTCCCGCTTCGAGGAGGCCCTGGCCACGCTCGAAGCGGCAGAGGCCTCCGTGGCGTTCGCCTCCGGAATGGCGGCGCTGACGGCGGCGATCGTCTCGCACACGGTCTCGATCGGGCATCCGCACGTCGTGGCGGTCCGACCGCTCTACGGCGGCAGCGATCACCTGCTCGCGACCGGACTGCTGGGCACGGACGTGACCTTCTGCGGTCCGGACGAGGTCGGCGCATCACTGCGCCCGGAGACCGGACTGGTCATCGTGGAGACGCCGGCGAACCCGACACTCGAACTCGTCGACATCGCCGCCGTCGTCGCGCAGGCGAACGACGTTCCGGTCCTCGTCGACAACACGTTCGCCACGCCGGTCCTCCAGCAACCGCTCGCCCACGGCGCGACGATGTCGCTGCACAGCGCGACGAAATACCTCGGCGGCCACGGCGACGTCGTCGGAGGCGTCATCGCATGCGGCTCCGAATGCGCCGCCGCACTCCGACGCGTACGAGCGATCACCGGCGGCATCCTCCACCCCCTCGCGGCGTATCTGCTGCATCGCGGCCTGCCGACCCTTCCCCTGCGCATGCGCGCGCAGCAGGAGACGGCCGCGAAGATCGCCCGGCGCCTGCTCGAGCACGATGCGATCGCGGAGGTGTTCTACCCGGGACTGCACGGCGACCCGACGGGGCTGCTCGCCCGCCAGCAGCACGGCACCGGCGCGATGGTCTCACTCCGCCTGCGCGGCGGCTACGATGCCGCGGCGCGCGTCGCGGCATCCACGCGCCTGTTCACCCATGCCGTCTCGCTGGGCGGCGTGGACTCGCTGATCCAGCATCCGGCCGCCCTCACGCACCGCCCGGTCGCGCCCGAGGCCCGGCCCGACGCCGACATCCTGCGCCTGTCGATCGGTCTCGAACACGTCGACGATCTGTTCGACGACCTCAGGCAGGCTCTGGCGCTCACCCGCGACGGGAAGTCGACGGCGACCACGGTGCACTGACGCGCCGGAGGCGATCGGCGATACTCACTCCTGGGCGAGAGCAGCGATCGCTCGCTCTGCGACGTCCGGTGCGATCTGACCCGCGTTGACGTGCACGCGGATCAGGTTCGTCCCGTCGCTGGCGAGAACGTCATCGCCCATCGGGGATGCCGTGGCGAGGAACCAGAGGTCGCCGGCGGTCACGTGTCAGCGCGCGGCGGGACGGCGCACGCTACGGGACAACGATCTGATCACGCCCATGCCGCCGACGGCATACGAGGCCGTCCACGAAGAACGTGGCTCAGGCGGTGACGACCTGCGCCGTGCCGATCGGGGCGTCGGGGCCCATCTCGTCGGCGATGCGGTTGGCTTCTTCGATCAGAGTGGCGACGATCTCGGCCTCGGGAACGGTCTTGATCACCTCGCCCTTGACGAAGATCTGGCCCTTGCCGTTGCCCGAGGCGACGCCCAGATCGGCTTCCCGCGCCTCACCCGGTCCGTTGACGACGCATCCCATCACAGCGACGCGCAGGGGCACCGTCATGTCCTTGAGACCCTCGGTGACGTCGTTGGCGAGCGTGTACACGTCCACCTGCGCACGGCCGCACGACGGGCACGACACGATCTCGAGCTTGCGCTCGCGGAGGTTCAGCGACTGCAGGATCTGGTGGCCGACCTTGACCTCTTCCGCCGGCGGCGCCGACAGCGAGACGCGGATCGTGTCACCGATGCCCTCGCCCAGAAGGATGCCGAAGGCGGTGGCGCTCTTGATCGTGCCCTGGAACGCAGGACCTGCCTCGGTCACACCGAGGTGCAGGGGCCAGTCGCCCCGCTCGGCGAGCATGCGGTACGCCTTCACCATCACGACCGGGTCGTTGTGCTTCACCGAGATCTTGAAGTCGTGGAAGTCATGCTCTTCGAACAGCGACGCCTCCCAGACCGCACTCTCCACGAGCGCCTCCGGGGTCGCCTTGCCGTACTTCTCGAGCAGCCGCTTGTCGAGCGAGCCGGCGTTCACCCCGATGCGCAGCGACACACCGGCATCCTTCGCCGCCTTCGCGATGGCGCCGACCTGGTCGTCGAACTTGCGGATGTTGCCCGGGTTCACCCGCACCGCGCCGCACCCGGCGTCGATCGCCTGGAAGACGTACTTAGGCTGGAAGTGGATGTCCGCGATGACGGGGATCTGACTCTTCTTCGCGATGATGTGCAGCACATCGGCGTCGTCCTGGCTGGGCACGGCCACGCGCACGATCTCGCAGCCGGATGCCGTCAGCTCGGCGATCTGCTGGAGGGTCGCGTTGATGTTCGTCGTCGGCGTCGTGGTCATCGACTGCACGCTCACGGGGGCGTCGCCACCGACGAGCACCTTCCCGACCTTGATCTGACGGCTCTTGCGGCGGGGGGCGAGGACGTCCGGCACGCGCGGCATCCCGATGTTCACTGCTGGCACTGCACCAGACTACGCCGCGCACACTGCGCGGGGGCTGCGCGGTGATCGTCATCGCTCGTTCTGATATCGTGACCGCATGTTCGCGAACACCTCCTGGTGGCCCACCCGCTGAGGCGGTGTGCTCGCGACCCACGACACAGACCGCCCTCGAGGCGGTCTTTTCGTTCCCGGACGAATGCAGCCCGCCCGACCTGAAGAAAGGCCCGGCGATGACCCCGAGCCCCTCCCCGCTGGAGTCCGTGCTGCGCGCGGAACGTCCGTTCGCCCTGATCGCCCGGGATGCCGGCACCGTCGAGCTCCTCGTCGGCGAGGTGGTCGACGTCCCCCTGCTGTCCGACATCCCGCTGACGGATGCGACGGGCACCCCGCGAGAGGTGCTGGCGCTCGTGCCCTATCGGCAGGTCGTCGAGCGGGGCTTCGCGTGCCACGACGACGGCGCGCCGCTGCGCTGTCTCGTGGTCGACGAGCACGTGACAGTCGAGCGCGCCGCGCTGCTGTCGACGCTGCCGTCCGAGACCATTCCGCTGGCCGACGCCGGATTCGACGTCAGCGATGACGAGTATGCGACGATCGTCCGCCGCGTCATCGCCGACGAGATCGGCCGCGGCGAAGGCGCGAACTTCGTCATCCGCCGTGACTTCACGGCATCCGTCGACACCGACGCGGTCACCGCGGGACTCACCTGGTTCCGCGCCCTGCTGGAGCACGAACGCGGCGCCTACTGGACCTTCCTCGTGTCCACGCCCGGTCATCTCGCGGTCGGCGCGAGCCCGGAGGCCCACGTCAGCGCGCGGCGCGACGGCGCGACGATCGCGGGCACCAGCGTCGTCACGATGAACCCGATCTCGGGCACCTTCCGCCACCCCGTCGGAGGAGCCACGGCCGAGACGCTCACCGCGTTCCTGTCGTCGACGAAGGAGACCGAGGAGCTCTTCATGGTCGTCGACGAGGAGCTCAAGATGATGAGCGCCGTCTGCAGCGACGGCGGACGCATCACCGGCCCGCATCTCAAGGAGATGTCGCGGTTGACGCACACCGAGTACATGCTGCGTGGCACGAGCACGATGGACCCGCGGGACATCCTGCGCGAGACGATGTTCGCACCGACGGTCACCGGATCGCCCATGCAGAACGCGTGCACCGTCATCCAGCGGCACGAACGCGAGCCCCGCGGCTACTACTCCGGCGTCGCGGCACTGTTCACCCCCACCGCCGACGGTCGCCACGACCTGGATGCGCCCATCCTCATCCGCACCGCCTACCTGGTCGACGGCACCCTGCGCGTTCCCGTGGGCGCCACGCTCGTGCGCCACTCCGACCCCGAGGGCGAAGTCGGAGAGACCCACGGCAAAGCGGCCGGCGTGCTCGGGGCCATCGGCGCCGTGGCACGCGATGCGGCCCCCGACACGCTCCTCGACGAGGACGCCCCGGCATCGACCGCGCCCCGCCTGGCCGACGATCCGTCGATCGCCGCGCTGCTCGCGGCGCGCAACGAGCGGCTCGCCCCCTTCTGGCTGAACCCGCAGCAGACCGCTGCCGCGGGTCCCCACGTCGGCCGAACGGCGGTGGTGGTGGATGCCGAGGACCGTTTCACCACGATGCTCGCCCACCAGCTGCGTCACCTCGGCTTCGCCACCTCGATCGTGCCCTGGAGCCGTGCCGCGGCGGAAGCCGACGCTCTCGCGGCGGCCGACATCGTCGTCGCGGGACCCGGGCCGGGCGATCCGCGGGACGACGGCAGCGCACGCATCCGCGCCATGCGCGACGCCGTCGCCGCCCGCCTCGACGGCGGTAGGCCCCTCCTGGCGGTCTGTCTGAGCCACCAGATCCTCGCCGACCGGCTCGGCCTGGACCTCGCTCCCCTGGCGACGCCCCATCAGGGCCTGCAGAAGACCGTGGACGTCTTCGGAGAACCATCGTCGATCGGGTTCTACAACACGTTCACGGCCCGCGTGAACCCGGGAACGGCCCGCCTCGGGCGCACGGAGATCTCGGCGGATGGGGCCTCCGGTGACGTCTACGCCCTGCGCGGACCGGGCTACGCCTCGGTGCAGGGGCACCTGGAGTCGATCCTCTCGCGCGACGGCCTCGACACGCTCGAACGACTGGTGTCCTGGGCTCTCGACTGACTCAGCCGAAGATCTTGAGCGGATTCACGATGTCCGCCAGGATCAGGATGCCGCCCATCACGACGATCGCGACGACCACGACGAACGTCACCGGGACGAGCGTGGTCGCATCGACGGGGCGCGGCGGCGGGCGGCGCCACAGCCGGGCCCAGGCGCGCTTCACGCCCTCCCAGAGGGCGATCACCACGTGGCCACCGTCCAGCGGCAGCAGCGGGATGAGGTTGAAGACGAACAGTGCCAGGTTGAGCGAGCCCAACAGCCCGAGAATGGTGGCGACGCGGTTGAGCACCGGCGCATCGGTGGCCGCGGCCTCGCCGGCGAGCCGGCCGACGCCGACCACCGACAGCGGCCCGTTCGGATCGCGCGGAGCCCCGGTGATCATGTCGGACGCCGTCTGGTAGACGCGTGCCGGCAGTTGCCCCATGATGCCGACGACCTGACCGGCCTGCTGCACCGCTGCGGCGGGACCCGCCCACAGCGGCTGGTGCACATAGTCCGTCATCGCGGTCATTCCGACGAAGCCGACGTCGGCGGTGACGGTGGTGCCGTCGGGCCCCGCGATCTGACGTTGCGCGAGCAGCGGTGTGACCTGGAGGGTCTGCTCGACACCGTCGCGGCGGACGACGACGGCGATGGCGCGGTTGGGCGAGGCCTGGATGATCGCCGACGCCTCCTCGAACGTCTGCACCGACGTGCCGTCGACCGACACGATCACGTCACCGGTCTGGATGCCGGCCGCCGCGGCCGGTGAGACGGGATCGTCTGCCGCGCACGCGGTCTGGGTCGATCCTGCCGGCAGCACGCACTGGTTCACCGCGGCGATGGTGGTCGTCGCGGTCTGCACGCCGATGCCGCTGAAGACGATCGCGAACAGGAGCATCGCCAGCAGAAGGTTCATGACCGGGCCACCGAGCATGATGACGATCCGCCGCCACACGGGGAGGGCGTAGAAGGTTCCGGTGCGGTCCACACCGTCGAGGGTCTCCTCGTTGGCGGCCCGCGCATCCTGCACCATCGACGCGAAGAAGCCGGCGCGCGCCCGCGAGGCGGCCGTGGCCGCCACGGTCTGCGGGGCCGGCGGATACATACCCGCCATGGAGATGTAGCCGCCGAGCGGCAGGAGCTTCACGCCGTACTCCGTCTCACCGAACCGGCGAGACCACAGCGTCGGCCCGAGACCCACCATGTAGCGGCCCACTCGCACGCCGAAGAGCTTGGCGGGCACGAGATGCCCGACCTCGTGCAGAGCGATCGATGCCGCGAGCCCCACGACCAGCAGCACGACGCCGACGATGAAGGCGATGAGGGTCACGAGCCAAGAGGCTACCGGTCGCCGCTTTGAGTTTGCTCAGCCCTCGCGCGGCACGCCCCTTTCGGCGCCGGTAGGCTCATCAGGTGCCCCACCGATCGACGAGCCGCCGTGTGCGCGCCCTGCGCGGCACGACCGCAGCGGCGATCGCGACGACGATCGCCTCGACGGGGCACACGTTGGGCGGCGGACAGGCACCCCCGCTGTGGCTGATCGTGGCCGTCACCGTTCTCGCCTCACCCGTCGCCGTCGCTCTCGTCGGCCGACGCCGGAGTCTCCTTCGGACGGCAGCGGCCATCGCGGCGGCGCAGATCGCACTGCACACGATGTTCGCCGTGATCGGACCCGCCTCCCTCCCCGCCGCCGGCACCGGGCACGTGCACGGCGCGCTCTCGATCGGTCCGGCCGTTGCCGGCTCCGGACACTCCGCCGCCCACCTCGGCGTCGGGATGCTGCTCGCCCACGCCCTGGCGGCGGTCGTCACCATCGCGCTCGTGGCCTACGGCGAGCGGCTTGTGGCGGTTCTGGCCCGCGGCATCCGGCGCGTCCTGAACCGTACCCACTCGCCGGCACCGCAGAGCTTCCCGTGGGTCGTCATTCCCTCTCCCGGCCCGCGCGTCGCGCGTGCCGATGCCCACCTGTCCGTTCTCACTCGACGGGGTCCACCGGCGTTCGCACGCTGAGCACCGCCGCACCCGCGGCACCCCGCGGCACCGCCGCACCCGTCATCGCGGCATCCGCCGCGCCACGAACGAACAGAAAGAGCACCCTGATGACTGTCACCCCTGACTCCCGCCGCCGCGCACGCACGATCGCCGGCATCCTCGCCGGCGCCGCCCTCGTGCTTGCGCCCCCCCTCGCCGCATCGGCTCACGTGCACGTCACGCCGGACGCGTCGGATGCCGGGTCGACCACACGCCTCGCGTTCTCGTTCAGCCACGGCTGCGAGGACTCGCCCACCACCGCAGTGAAGATCACCATCCCCCAGGGCATCGACGGCGTGAAGCCGGTGCTCGACGGCGCATGGAAGATCACCCGCGAGCTGAACACGGATGGCATCCCGTCCTCCGTCACGTTCACGGCGATCACGCCGGTCGACTCCGGCGTAGCGGCCTCGGTCGCGCTCGATGTGATCTTCTCGTCGAGCGCCGCGAACACCTCGGTGGCCTTCCCCGTCCTGCAGACGTGCGAAACCGGGTCGACCGACTGGTCGGAGGTCGCCGCCGAGGGGCAGAGCGAAGACGATCTGAAAGCGCCTGCCCCCGTCGTCGCGGTCGGTGCCGTGTCGACCGGCTCTGGCGACCACGGGCATGCGTCGACGACCGACGGCGATGCAGATGCGCACGCCGCCACGACCGCCGCGGCGGCGTCGGATGCCGACCCGGTCGCACGCTGGTTGAGCGGTGGCGCCCTCGCCGCCGCGATCGCAGCGCTCGTCGTCGCGCTGGTGCGTCGACGCCGCGCCTGACGGATACCCGGCTCGTCCTGGCCAGCGGCCCGGTCGCCGCCCGTGCGGCGACCGGGCCGCGTGCCGAAATGAACGAGGTAGCCTGGTCATGGCTCTCGCTCCGGAGTGACGCTGGCAACGGACGACCTGCGTCTCGGCGATCTGTTCGTCGCGCTCCCCGGCCGCAACCATCACGGTGCGCAGTTCGTGGGGGCTGCCGTCGCGGCGGGGGCGGCAGCCGTCATCACCGACCGCGCGGGTGCGGAGCTGTCAGCCGACGCCGGCGTGCCGATCGCCGTGGTGGACGATCCGCGCGGCATCCTCGGCGAGATCTCGGCCTGGATCTACGGCACGGAGCAGAACGTGCCGATCATGCTCGGCGTCACGGGAACGAACGACAAGACGAGCGTCGCACATCTCCTCAAGGCGATTCTGGAGGCGCCCGAGTTCCACGCTCTGCTCGCGCACATGCGCGAGCGCGGAGTGGAGGCGGTGGCCGACGAAGTCAGCGCGCAGGCACTGGCACGTCACCGCGTCGACGGGATCGTCTTCGATGTCGCGGGCTTCACCAACCTCACGCACGACCATCTCGACGACTTCGGCGACATGGGCACCTACCTCCGCGCGAAGCTGCCGCTGTTCACCCCCGAACGCAGTCGTCGGGCGGTGGTGAGCCTCGACTCCGAATACGGCGTCGAGGTCGTCGCGGCAGCGAGGGTTCCCACCACGACGATCATCACCCCGGCCCTGGCCGTGGAGCCGGTCGCGGCGGATTGGACCGTGGACATCGTCGCCGAGCGACAACACGGCACCACTTTCGCTCCTCACGGCCCCGATGGGCAGTTGCTGACGACCACTGTTCCGGTGATCGGCCCGCACATGGCCTCCAACGCGGCGCTCGCCATCGTGATGCTCCGAGAGGCGGGCTACGCGTGGGAGCGGCTGGCCGCGGCCCTCGACGGCCGCCGGATCGAGGCGGCTGTCCCGGGGCGGACACAGCGCGTGTCCGGAGAGAGCGGCCCGGCGGTCTACGTCGACTTCGGCCACTCCCCCGACGCGTTCGAGAAGACACTCGCCGCCGTGCGGCGCATCACCCCGGGACGCGTTCGGATGCTGTTCGGCGCCGACGGCGACCGCGACACGACCAAGAGATTCGATATGGGACGCACTGCCGCGCTCGGCAGCGACATCCTCATCATCACCGATCACCATCCGCGACACGAGAACCCCGACGACATCCGCGCCGAACTGCTCACCGGCGCTCGCGCCGCCGTGTCGGCCACCGAGATCCTCGAGATCTCGCCGCCGGAACGGGCGATCGTCGAGGCGATCTCGCGCGTCGGCGACGGCGACGCGATTCTCTGGGCGGGCCCCGGCCACCAGGACTATCGCGACATCCGAGGCGCTCGTGTGCCGTACTCGGCGCGAGAGCTCGCACGCCGAGCCCTCGCCGCAGCCGGATGGGCCCCGCCGGCACCGTCGTGGGTGGTGCCCTCTACCCGCGGGATTCCACGCCGGACTCCGATCCGACGCGCCCCGCCTGAGACCAGCGACACCCGCAACCCCGCGACGCCCCTTGTGGACTGACCACAAGGGGCGTCCGTCTTTCCGGAGAGTCGATTGTCGGCGGCATCCATGCTCTCTTTGTGGTCTGACCACAAGCGCTACGCTGATCTCAACGACTCGCCCACGGATGGGTGGACGGGCCGCTCCCACGAGGATTTGAGGAAGCGAATCATGACCACCGTCACCCCCTCCGCACAGGACACGCAGCCCGTCGCCTGGAACGGCTTCACCGCCGGCCCGTGGCAGGACGTGATCGATGTGCGCGACTTCATTCAGCGCAACTACACGCCGTACCTCGGCGACGCCTCGTTCCTGACCGGCGCCACGGCCCGCACCACGCGGATCTGGAGCACGCTGTCGGCGATGTTCCCGGTCGAGCGCGAGAAGGGCATCTACGACGTCGACGCGCACACGCCCGCCGGCATCACCGCCCACGGCCCCGGGTACATCGCGAAGGACGACGAGCTCATCGTCGGCCTGCAGACCGACGCGCCGCTGAAGCGCGCGATCATGCCCAACGGCGGCTGGCGCATGGTCGAGGGCGCGCTCGAGACCTACGGCTACGAGGTCGACCAGACCCTCAAGGAGATCTTCACGAGCTACCGCAAGACGCACAACGAGGCCGTCTTCGACGTGTACTCGCCGAACGTCCGCGCCGCGCGCAGCTCGCACGTCATCACCGGACTCCCGGACGCCTACGGCCGCGGCCGCATCATCGGCGACTACCGCCGCGTCGCGCTGTACGGAATCGACCAGCTGATCGCCGCCAAGAAGGTCGACAAGCTCGGTCTGGACACCACGCCGTTCTCGGAAGAGGTCGTCCGCATGCGCGAGGAGCACGCGGAACAGATCCGCGCGCTCGGCGAACTGAAGCAGATGGCAGCGGCGTACGGCTTCGACATCTCCGGGCCGGCGACCACCGCGCGGGAAGCGGTGCAGTGGCTGTACTTCGGCTACCTCGCCGCCGTGAAGGAGCAGAACGGCGCCGCGATGTCGCTCGGACGCACCTCGACGTTCCTCGACGTCTTCATCGAGCGGGACCTGCAGTCGGGCTTGATCACCGAGACCGAGGCGCAGGAGATCATCGACGACTTCGTCATCAAGCTGCGCATCGTCCGCTTCCTGCGCACCCCCGAGTACGACAGCCTGTTCTCCGGCGACCCGACCTGGGTCACCGAGACGATCGGCGGCATGGGCGAGGACGGTCGCCCCCTCGTGACGAAGAACTCCTTCCGGTTCCTGCAGACCCTGTACAACCTGGGTCCGGCGCCCGAGCCGAACATGACCGTGTTCTGGAGCCCCGAGCTGCCGCAGGGGTTCAAGGACTACTGCGCACGGGTGTCCATCGACACGTCGGCGGTGCAGTACGAGTCGGACGAGATCATCCGCCCCGCCTGGGGCGATGACGCCGCGATCGCCTGCTGCGTGAGCCCCATGCGCGTCGGCAAGCAGATGCAGTTCTTCGGTGCGCGCGTGAACCTCGCCAAGACGCTGCTCTACGCGATCAACGGAGGCCGCGACGAGGTCACCGGCAAGCAGGTCTCGCCGGTGACGGCACCCGTCGGCGACGGACCGCTGGACTTCGACGACGTCATGGAACGCTTCGACAAGACGATGGACTGGCTGGCCGAGACCTATGTCGAGGCCCTCAACTGCATCCACTGGTCGCACGACAAGTACGCGTACGAGCGCATCGAGATGGCCCTGCACGACAAGGACGTGCTGCGCACGATGGCCTGCGGAATCGCGGGGCTCTCGGTGGCGGCGGATTCGCTGTCGGCCATCAAGTACGCCACCGTGACCCCGGTGCGCGACGAACGCGGCATCGTGGTGGACTACCTCACCGAGGGCGAGTTCCCGAGCTACGGCAACGACGACGACCGCGCCGACCAGATCGCCGTCGGCTTGGTGGAGAGCTTCATGTCGAAGATCCGCCGTCACCCGATGTACCGGGGCGCCCTGCCCACGCAGTCGGTGCTCACGATCACCTCGAACGTCGTCTACGGCAAGGCGACGGGCAACACGCCCGACGGTCGCCGCGCCGGCGAGCCGTTCGCCCCGGGTGCCAACCCCATGAACGGTCGTGACACGCACGGCATGCTCGCCTCGGCGCTGTCGGTCGCCAAGATCCCCTACGCCCAATCGCAGGACGGCATCTCGCTGACCAACACCGTCGTCCCCAGCGGCCTCGGGCGCACCGTCGGGGAGCAGGTGCGCAACCTCGCCGGTCTGCTCGACGCCTACGTGGGCTCACACGGCTATCACATGAACGTCAACGTGCTGAACCGCGAGACGCTCGAAGATGCCATGGAGCACCCGGAGAACTACCCGCAGCTGACCATCCGGGTCTCCGGCTACGCCGTGAACTTCGTCCGCCTCACACGCGAGCAGCAGCTCGACGTCCTGTCGCGTACGTTCCACGGCTCCATGTGATCCGGATCCTCCGGCAGACGAACCGACACGCAGAGAGAAGCTGAGGACAATGGCCAAGGCGATGCTCCGTCGCCACCCGTGCAACGCGGTGCCGTCCACCCTTCCCGCACTCCCCGATGACGCGGTGCGCCTGGAGGTCCCCCTCCAGGCGCCCGCCCACCGGCGCGCGGGCGCCGGCCTCGACGGGCTCGCGGTCTCGGATGTCGATCGTCATGAGCGACTGACCGCAATGCGCGAGGGCCGGCTCGGCTCCGTGCACTCGTGGGAGCTCGTCACCGCCGTGGACGGGCCGGGAACGCGGCTGACCACGTTCCTCAGCGGATGCCCGCTGCAGTGCCTCTACTGCCACAACCCCGACACCCTCGCGATGAAGGACGGTCAGCCCGTCACGAGCGATGAGCTGCTCACCCGCATCGCGCGCTACACCGCGGTTTTCCAGGCCACCGGGGGCGGCATCACCCTCTCCGGCGGCGAGGTGCTCATGCAGCCCGCCTTCGCAGCACGGATCCTGCGCGGCGCGAAGGAGCTCGGCATCCACACCGCCATCGACACGTCCGGCTACCTCGGCGCCGCGGCATCCGACGCCATGCTCGACGACGTCGACCTCGTCCTTCTGGACGTCAAGAGCGGTGACCCCGAGACCTACCGCGAGGTGACGGGGCGCGAGCTCGAACCCACGCTGGCGTTCGGTCGCCGTCTGGCCGCTCGGCCCGAGGGGCCCGAGGTGTGGATCCGCTTCGTCCTCGTTCCGGGCCTGACCGACGACGTCGACAACGTCGAAGCGGTCGCTGCGTACGCCGCGTCACTCAATGAGATCCGCCCCGAGACGGTCACCCGCGTCGAGGTGCTGCCGTTCCACCAGATGGGCCGAGACAAGTGGGACGCGCTCGGGCGCGACTACCGTCTGGCCGAGACCGAACCCCCCTCCGTCGACCTCGTCGACCGGGTCCGCGAGCAGTTCCGCGCTCACGGCCTGCTCACGTACTGACCTTTTCACCCTACCCCCGGCCGCCGCTTCCCCCGCGGCCGCTCGCCCGGATCGTCCCCCGATCGGGCGCTGACCGGACCGCCCTCCCCATCCTCTGCGGGCGGTCCGGTCCTCTCCGTCGCGCGCGCGGGCGCCTCGCCTCAGCCGGCGGCAATAGCCTCGTCGGCGGCGGCGCGGGCCCAGCCCTCCGCGTCGACCAGCGCCCCGCGTGAGAGCACGGGCGGCGCGTCGTGCGCATCGACGATGCGCTGGACCGTGTCCAGGATGCCGGGAAAGCTCAGGCGTCCCGCGTGGAACGCATCGACCGCCTGTTCGTTGGCCGCATTGAACACGGCGGGGTAGGTCGCGCCGGCGCGCCCCACCTGCTTGGCGAGGGCGACCGCCGGAAAGGCCCCCTCGTCGAGAGGCTCGAAGCTCCACGAGGCCGCCCGGGTCCAATCCAGCGGCACCCCGACGCCGCCCACACGGTGGGGCCAGTCGAGGCCCAACGAGATCGGCAGCCGCATATCGGGCGGCGATGCCTGCGCGATGGTCGATCCGTCGATGAACTCGACCATCGAGTGCACGATCGACTGGGGATGAACGACGACGTCGATGCGGTCGTAATCGACGCCGAACAGCAGGTGGGCTTCGATCACCTCGAGCCCCTTGTTGACCAAGGTCGCCGAGTTGGTGGTGACCACCCGACCCATATCCCAGGTCGGGTGCGCCAGCGCCTGGGTCGGAGTCACGCCCTCGAGTTCGCCGCGGGAGCGACCGCGGAAGGGGCCGCCCGAGGCGGTCAGCACGAGCCTGCGCACCTCGTCGCTCGTGCCGGCGCGCAGGGCCTGCGCGATCGCGGAGTGCTCCGAGTCGACCGGGACGATCTGTCCCGGGGCCGCGATGGCGGTGACCAGATCGCCGCCGACGATGAGCGACTCCTTGTTGGCCAGCGCGAGCGTGCGTCCGGCTTCGAGCGCGGCCAGTGTCGGGCCGAGGCCTACCGATCCGGTGATGCCGTTGAGTACGACGTCGGCATCCACATCCCGCACGAGCTGTTCGGCCTCGTCGGCGCCGAGCGCCGTGTGCTCGACCTGGAACTCGGCCGCCTGCGCGGCGACGCCCGCCGCGTCACTTCCGGCGGCGAGTCCCACCACCTCGAACTGGTCGCGACGGGCGCGGATCACATCCAGAGCCTGGGTGCCGATGGAACCGGTCGAACCGAGGATCAGGATGCGCCGCATGCGGCCAGCCTACCGGCGGGCACTTACTGGGCCGCGGAGGTCTGGGCGCCCAGGATGTCGACGACGAACACCAGGGTCTCGCCCTTGAGGTCGTTCGTGTTGATCTCGCCCTCGCCGTAGCCGTCCGCCGGGGGCATCGTCACGAGCACCTGCGAGCCGACGGTCTGGCCTTCCAGGGCCTTGCGGAAGCCGGGAACGACACCGGTGGTGGTGAAGCTCGTCGGCACGCCGCCCTTGTCCCACGTCGAGTCGAAGGTCTTGCCGTCCGACCAGCGCACGCCGGTGTACTGCACCAGCACCTGGTCGCCGCTCTGGACTGCGGCCCCGTCGCCCTTCTTCAGGGTGGCGATCTGCGTCTCGGTGGGCGGGTTGCCGCCCGGCAGCGTGATCGTGGGCGCTCCGGTGTCGGCCAGCGACACCGTCGGCATCCCCGCCACGGGTGCCTGCTCGGCGCCCCATGCGGCGCTCGGGACGATGCCGAGCAGGTCGACGACGTAGACCTGCGCCGCACCCTGCTCGCTCGCCGGGAACGTCGCGACGACGCGCTCGCCCGGCGCACCGCAGCCGAGAACCTGGCCGAGAGGGCTGGATGCCGAGATCTGCGCGGGAAGCAGCTGCCCGGGCTTGTAGCCGATGTCGCCGAGCTTCTGACCGGTCTCGGCGTCGTAGGCCGTCATGGCGTAGGAGATGAACTGCCCCGCCGTCACGGGCGTACCCGACCCCTTGTCGATGGTCTTGGCCTGCAGGGTGTCGATCTGGATCGGCGCCGTGAACGACAGCGTGGGAGCCACTCCCGCATCCCCGCTGACCGTCACCGCGTCGGCAGCGGCACCCGAGGAGACCTGCGCGTCACAGAGGTCCGCAGCCGGCGCGGCGGTCGGGCTCCCCGACGCGGTGGCGCCGGTGGACCCGGAGCAGCCCGCAAGCAGGATGACGGACACGGCGGCGACGGAAACAGCGACGAGCGGGCGCAGGCGCACGATAGGACCTCACAGATGGAAGACGGATTCACACTCATCCTCCCCTACTTTGTTCTGCGTGCGCTGGGAGCGCCACGCTCCCGCCATGCTCATGGCGGCATGCGATCGGGAGTACCCTCGTCTGGTGACATCCGCAGAGCCCGCCCCCGACGCCGCCGGCGAGCTGCAGCCCCCGGACGGCGCCCATGACGTCACCGGAATCGGCCCCACCTACGTCATCGGCCGGTGGGTCGTGGCCCCGCTCGCGCGGCTGCTGTACCGGCCGCGCATCGAGGGGCGCAAGAACTTCCCCCGCAAGGGTGCGGTCATCCTCGCCAGCAATCATCTGTCGTTCATCGACTCCTTCGTCATTCCGATGGCCGCTCCTCGCCCGGTGCGCTTCCTCGCCAAGTCGAGCTACTTCGACGGTCCGGGGCTGAAGGGATGGTTCTCGCGGCAGTTCTTCTACGCCGTCGGCGCATTCCCCGTTCAGCGCGGGGCGGGCCAGGCGGCCCTCGATGCTCTCGAGCAGCAGCGACGGATGCTGGAGGCGGGGTGGTCGACGGCGCTGTACCCGGAAGGAACGCGCTCGCTGGACGGCCGCCTGTACAAGGGCCGCACCGGTGTCGCATTCCTCGCGCTGCAGACCGGCGCACCCGTGATTCCGGTGGGCCTGGTCGCAACCAACGAGATCATGCCCGTCGGGGCGAAGTTCCCGCGCCTGCGTCCGCGGGTGACGGTGCGCTTCGGCGAGCCGCTCGACCTGTCCCACCACGGCTCCGCCGACTCCGGGCGCGCCCGCCGTCAGGCGACCGACGAGATCATGGCCGCGATCCATGCACTCTCCGGCCAGGAGCTGGCCAACGCGTACAACGAGGCCCCGGCGTCCAATCCCGTCGAACGTCTCAAGCAGGTTCTTCCGCACGAACGCCGCTGACGGCGCCATCCGGGGCCACCGTGACGACGGCGTCGTGACGAACCGGGAAGTTGACCGAGTTCGCGATGAAGCACCACTCGTGCGCCTGCGCGTGAGCGGTCTCTGCAGCGGCGACCATGGCGGCCGTGGCGACCTCGACCCGCGGTCTCAGCACGACCTCGGTGAAGGCGCCGCCCCCTCGACCGTCCTCGGTCATCCGTCCCGTCGCGTCGTCCGTGTAGGACACGACGACGACACCCGCGTGCACACACGCGTGCAGGTAGGACAGCAGATGGCACTCCGACAGCGCGGCCAGCAGCATGTCCTCGGGGTTCCACTTCGAGGGATCGCCGCGGAACGGGCGATCGCTCGAGGCATCCAGCGCGGGCTTGCCGTGGACGGACAGCGTGACCGAGCGGTCGTAGTCGCGATAGCCGCTGGTTCCGGTGCCGCGGTTGCCTGTCCACCGGGCGTGCAGTGCGTAGCGGTGTTCGCCGATCATCCCGCCAGTCTCCCATCCGGATCGCGGTACGCGGCCGCGAGCTCCGCCAGATGCGCGTGCTCCTCGGCCATGCCGGGGTTTGCGACACGCGGATCGTCGGAGCGTCCACGGTGGATCATGTCGTCGAGGTAGCGCCGGTCGGCGTCGAGGCGGGCCAGCGCATCCTCGCACACCGTCCCGTGACCGGGCACGATGACGGCGGCGCGGGCGGCGAGAGGCGCGAGGCGGTCGAGCGCGGCGAGGTATGCCGGCAGGTCATCGGGGAAGAACGGCAGGGGCAGTTCGATGTCGCTGAGCATGTCGCCGACGATCAGCACCCGCCGCTCCGGCAGCCAGAGGGCCGTGTGCCCCGGCGCGTGCCCGTCATGGAAGACAGGTTCGATCTGCACACCGGTCGGCGCACTGTCGGAGGGGAAGCTGTCGCCGATCCCGTCGACCCGCCCCATGAGCTCGACGAGCCACGGCGGTGCGTCCTCGCTCAGCGCTGCGACCAGGTCCGCGCGCTGCGAGACGGCGAGCGCGGCCGTGTCGTGGGAGGCCCACCGCGGGACGTCCCCGAACGCCGGGTGCCACAGCAGATGGTCGTGATGGGCGTGGGTCGCAAACCCCGCGCGCACGTGCAGGTTGCGCACGCCCAGCGTGGCAGCCAGAGCGTCGAGTTCGTCGGCGTCCCACGCGGGATCCACGAGCAGTGCTTCTTCGCCACCGACGATGACGGTGCTCGTGGTGGCCATGCGCCGGCTCGTCGTGACCCAGATGCCGTCGGCGACCTCGTCCAGCTGGCGCATGCCCATCTCCTCGGTGGTCCCAGCCGACCCGTCGCGCAGTGCGCGGCGAAGTAGGCTCTTCTGCGTGTCAGATCCTCTCACCGTGTCCCGTCCCTCCGCACCGTCCGGCACCATCGCGGTCGCCGATGCGGTGGAACTCGCCGTCGTCGAGCGCAGTGGCTTCGTCGAGTCGCGACACGCGGGAGCGGCGATCGTGCTGGACCCCGAGGGTGTGATCCAGCTGAGCCTCGGCGACGTCGACACGCCGATCCTGCCGCGCTCGAGCATGAAGCCGTTGCAGGCGCTCGGCTGCCTGACCGCCGGTGTCACGCTGGAAGGCGAGCAGCTGGCCCTGTCCACCGCCAGCCACAGTGGCACCGACCGACACGCCCGCGTCGTCCGCGAGATCCTCACGACCGCCGGTCTCGGCGAGGACCACCTGCAGTGCCCGCCGGCGTGGCCCGGTGACACCGCCACGCGCGACGAGCTCGTACGCGAGCTCGGACAGCCGGCGCGCGTCCGCATGAACTGCTCCGGCAAGCACGCGACCATGCTGCTGGCCTGCACCGCGAACGGGTGGGACACCGACAGCTATCTCGATCCGCAGCATCCGCTGCAGGTGCATATCCGTGAGGTCATCGAACGCCTCACGGGGACGAAGATCTCCACGACCGCCATCGACGGCTGCGGGGCCCCGGTGTACGCCATGAGCCTGACCGCCCTCGCTCGCGCCGCGCACCGGATCGGCACCGCCTCGGAGCGCTCCCCCTTCGCCCTCCACCGCCTCGCCGGAGCGCTGGTGCGCGCGGTCCGCGAGAACCCGTGGGCGATCGACGGACCGGGGCGGCCGGACACCATCGCGATCGAGCGGCTCGGCGTGTTCGCCAAGGGAGGCGCCGAGGGAATCATGATCATGACGGCACCCAACGGCGCCACGGTCGCACTCAAGACGCTGGACGGCAGCGGCCGGGTGGCGACGGCTGTCGCGATCCGTCTGCTGGAGCGCGTGGGCGCTCTGTCGTCGGCGGACGTCGCCGCGACGCTCGACCAGCTGCCGCTGGAGATCACCGGCGGAGGCCGCGAGGTGGGACGCATCCGCCCCACCGTCTGACCCGGCGCGTTACGGCGTTCCGATGTTGTCGCGGCCCGGCGTCTCCTCCTCCTCGGCTGGTCACGACCAGGGCAGCAGCACGCGCTGTGCGGCACCGTCCGGCACGAGGCGCCAGGCACGGTCGGCACGTGCAGCGGCGTAGACGGGAAGATCTCGTCGCCCGGTGAGCGCGCGGTATTCTGCGCTGCACTCGGCGGAGACGACGAACTCGTGACGTGTGCGAAGTTCGCCCAACAGCTTCCACTGGGCGAGCCACTCCTCGGGCGTGCCGACCACGAGAGCCCGCGAAGACGCCCCGCCGCGCGACGCCGCCTCATCGACGCTGATGATCGGAGCATCTCCTGCCGCACTCGCGCGATGCAGGCCGTCACGGGCGAAACCGTGAGCGACCACGAGACCGGCCGTGTCGGCCTCACCGGGAGTCCAAGTGGGCGGTGGGGAGCCGACCACCGTTGGTGTCGTGGGTGCGTCGTCACGGATGAACTGCACCAGCACGCGTCCCCAGCGGCCCCGCCCGGGCGGCTGGTCACGGACATGGTCGGGTCCGTCGCCTCCGGCCGCCACGTGGTCGGCGCGTGTCGCCAGCGGCAAGATGGCGCGGTGCGGGATCAGCTCCAGCAGACGGGCGAGCGACCCCGCACATCTCGCCGCGGAGAGCACGACGAGGCCTCCGCTCTGTCCGGCGTCCCGCACGAGCCGCTCGATGCGCACCATCATCTCCGCCGCGTACTCCGCGGGATAGCGGGTCAGCAGCGCATCGACGTCGTCGACCACCACACCCGTCCCGTCGCGCCGGCCGACGGCGGCGCCCACGGCATCCCATGCCGCCTCGGGGTCGTCGGACACCCACGTCGGGGGCTGCGGCAGCTGACGGGCGATCGCGCGCAGCAACGAGGAGCGTCCGCTTCCCGGTGCTCCGATCACCGCCAGCGCCGTCGCCGCCAGGGGAAGCAGCACCGGTGCCTGCCGCTGATGCTCCGGTTCGTCCGAAAGCCCCAGCGCGATACGACCGGTCACCGCAACCCGATCCAGGCCCACCACGGGAGGAAGCGGGGGCAGCCACGGCGCCGTCGCGCGGTCATTTCCCGCCGCATCGCTGATCGCCGCGAGCGCGACCGGGGAGCATCGCGCCATCCGCACGCGCTGTGGATCGACGTCAGCCGCACGCCGCAGGAGCGCCGTCCCCCGGGCCTCGGCGCGCCCAGGCAGCCGCACGGCGTCGTCGACCCCGATCACGGCCCGCGAGTCTGCGGCGTCGAGGGTGCGCAGTGCGATCCGCAGCGGCGCATTGGCCAGCAGCCCATCGCGGAACGCTCCGGCTGCGCGCTGGGATGCCAGGATCGCGTGGATGCCGAGTGCCCGGCCACGCGCCGCGACATCCGAGAACAGTTCGTGCATCTCGGGGTGCGCGGCCACCAGCGCGGCGAACTCGTCGACGATCACGACGAGCCGCGGCAGCGCTCCCGCGGCCTCCTCCACATCACGAGCACCGTGCTCGGCGAGAACGCGTTCTCGACGTTGGATCTCGGCTCGCAGGCTCTCCACCGCACGCACCGCCGTGCGGTCATCCAGGTCGGTCACGATCCCGGCGACGTGCGGGAGCGCCGCGAGGGCGTCGAAGGACCGGCCGCCCTTGAAGTCGATGAGGAGCAGGCAGACCTCACCGATGTGTCGTCCGCGACACAGGCCGGCCGCCCAGGTGACGAGCAGCTCGCTCTTGCCGGAGCCGGTTGTACCCACCACGACCGCGTGCGGCCCGTCGGCCACGAGGTCGACCGTGACGACCTCTCCCGCGCTCACGCCGATGGCGGCGGTCAGTCCCGCGCCGGAGCAATCGTCGACGAGCTCCTCGAATGCGACGGGAGCATCACCGCGGTGACCCAGCTCGCGAGCTCGCTCCGAGAGCATGGCCGCCACTTCGGACGCCTGCGCCGCCGACAACGCCTCGATGCGCACCGAACGCGTCGATCCCTCGTGGTCAAGGACCGCCTCATCACCACCGTGGAGAGTCAGGACGGCGCGACAGCGCGTCGGCGGCGGGGCGTCGTCGGCCAGGACGACGATCGGGATATCGGCATCCGAGGCGAGGCGGGCCGCGCCGTCGGCGAGCACCAGCGCATCCCCGGCACTCGCGAACGCATGCGGCAGAGGCGACACGTCGCCCAGGATCTCCCCCACGGCCTCGGGGTCGGCGATCCGGACCCGACCGGGAGCACGCACGAGGCAGATCTGCATCACGAGTGCCCGGACCACCGCCGTGGCCTGTGCCGCGGGGCCGCGCACGGCGAGTCCCGCATGCAGAGGCACGGTCACGGGCGCGTCCTCCAGGCGCCGGGCTCGCCGTCGCAACGCGCGCGCGGCGTCGTCGGCGGGCTCGCCCTCCATCCGCAGAGTGCTCACTCCCTCCCCGCGACCGACCACCAGTGCCTCATCACGTCCGGGCACCGAGCGCCACACCTCTGCCTCGTCGGCGCACAGCGTCGCCACGTCGGGGGTACGCCGCCACGCACGGCGACGCTCCGCCTCGTGCCGCCGAGCGACCGCCTCCTCCAGGTGCGCCAGCGCACGGAGGTCCTCACGCCCGGCACGCCGTCGGGCACGCCGGGCCGTCCGCAGCCCGTCGACGAACGAGGCCCCCGCGACGAG
Source organism: Microbacterium laevaniformans (assembly GCF_016907555.1). NCBI lineage: Bacteria > Bacillati > Actinomycetota > Actinomycetes > Micrococcales > Microbacteriaceae > Microbacterium > Microbacterium laevaniformans. Next base: position 685,182 of record NZ_JAFBCE010000001.1, on the reverse strand, counting down.
CGGTCCGAGCGCGGCGAACCAGAGGGAGTGAACCGACCCCGTGATGCGCCAGAGCACCAGCGCACCGACGACGGGAACGATGGCGGTCAGGATCGGCAGCGGTGCCCGCGCCGGCGGCGTCGGGGCGGGCGGCAGGCGGAGCGGCTCGTCGTCGAGATCGTCGACATCGGTCATGCCTGCAGTCAAGCGGGGCGGCGCCCCGGTGCGACGCGCACCGGGGCGACCGGTGCACGACGGACGTCAGTCCACCGTTGGGGAGGAGCCGGTGCGGTGCACGTTCAGCACGATGATCGTGATGTTGTCGCGACCGCCGTTCTCCAGCGCGGCGTCGAGCATGGCCGCCGCCGCGGCGGCCGGATCGTCGTGCTGCAGGAGGAAGTGCAGGATGCCGTAATCCGTCAGCTCTTTCGTGAGGCCATCGCTGCAGATCACGAAGCGATCGCCGTCGACGACCTCGAGTCGCACGTAGTCGGGCGCGACACCGTCGGAGGGACCGACGGCGCGCGTGATCACGTTTCCGTACGGGTGGTTCTCGGCCTCTTCAGGGCTGAGGCGTCCCGCAGCGATGAGCTCTTGGACGACGGAATGATCGGTCGTGACCTGGGCAAGGCCACCGTCGCGGAAGAGATAGACCCGCGAATCGCCGATGTTGAGAGTCACCCACGTGGGTTCGGCGGTAGACGTGTCGAGGTAGACCCCGGTCACCGTCGTCCCGGTGCCGTCATCGGTGGCTTCGGGGTGCGAAGCGATGTCCCCGACCGCCTTGGAGAGCGCCTTCTCGATGTTCTTGGGGCTGACCTCGCCCTTGCCGACCATCGACTCCAGGCGTGCGATCGTGCTGCTGCTGGCGATCTCACCACCGATGTGGCCGCCCATCCCGTCGGCGACCACGAACAGCGGGTAGCGTGCGAGGACGGCGTCCTGGTTGACCTCACGCCGACGCCCCGTGTGGGTCAGCTCCGCCCACTGCAGTTCGATCGCACCATCCGCGAGCGGGAGGGTGCGCGAGTGAGTCGCGGCTTCGGGCACAGTCCCACTCTAGTGGACGGGGCGGGTCTGCACCCCGCCGACAGGCGGCGCATCCGGGGCGGAGTCCGCCGCGGCACCGGCGGGCGCCTCGAAGGAGCAGGTCGAGCATCAGGCCACCGGACCGCCACGCGCGCCCGCCCGGGTGCGCTGTCAGTGCACCCGGGCGGGCGAGGACGGTCGATGCCGCTCAGGAGCGCGGCGGCTCCGGAGCGCTGGGCGGCTCCGTGGTCGGCGACTCAGGGGCCGCCGGCGGCTCGGTGGCCGCGGGCGGCGCGGGCGGCTGGTATCCGGCCGGAGGCGCCGGCGGCTGGTAGCCCGCCGGAGGCGCCGGAGGCTGGTAGCCCGCCGGAGGCGTGTAGCCTCCGGGCGCCGCCGACGTCTGGACGGGAACGCCCTGCCAGACGGTGCGATCGGCGAGGAAGCCGTTCGCCGCCCACGGCGCGGGCGGCACGTTCGTGTTCCAGCGCGACTTGTCGAAGGCGAGGATGCCGAGCCAGACCAGGCCGAGCAGCACATAGAGGATGACCCAGGGGGTCTCCTTCTGCAGCTTCAGGCCCACTCGCCACGCGGCCAGTGCACCCACAGCGACCGGGAGCAGCGCGATGATCCACCCGAGAACCGGGACCTGGTTCAGCACACCGGACACCAGGATGGCGCCCAGCATGACCCACGGGCTGACGTCGCCGAGCTTGGCGAACACCATGAAGTTGTAGATCGGCACCCAGGCGCGCCACTTGCCCTGGACTCCCGCCTTGTCGAAGATCTTCATCAGGAAGAACGCACTGATCACGTAGCCGATCACCGCGAAGATGAAGATGAAGAACGCAAACACGATCAGGGCAGCTGCGGCGGCCGCAGCGCTCCCGCCCGAGTAATCATCCATGAGTACCTCCCCCGGCGATTCTCGCCGTCGAGCGCGACCACCGTGGCCGGCTCCGGCTCACATCGTATTGGTAGTGGAGCCACGGGCGCGAGGGATCCCGCGGAGCGTTTCGTCGCATCGCGCGTCGGCCGGAGCGCTACCCTGGGGCCACCCCCGCCCGCGCCGGAAGGATCCACCGATGACCGAGCCCACACTGCCGCCGTTGCCGGAACGTCCCGCAGAGGAGGTGTCGCGCGACACGGCATCCGGGGCGGGCATCGCCGGTGTCGACGACACGGGGGTTCCACGGCTGGTCGGCGACCTCGACGACATCGGTCGCGGCTTCCTCTCCGCCCTGTTCGACCTGTCGTTCACGCGGTTCATCACTCGCAGATTGGCAAGCGTCTTCTATCTCGTGGGCCTCGTCGCGATCGGCATCGCCTTCATCGCGACGTTCCTGTGGGGCCTCATCTCCGGCATCGGTTCGCTGTGGTGGAACGTGGGCGGTGGCATCGCGCTCATCCTGTCGACGTTGATCGTCGTTCCCGTCGTCGCGTTCCTCGCCGTCGTCGTGCTGCGCTTCATCATCGAGTCCGGGGTCGCCCTCGTAGCCATTGCCGAGAACACCGAGCGGACCGCCGCCAACACGGAACACGACTGATCAGACGACGAGGTCGATCTCTCCCGACGCACCGTCGCGCAAAGCTACCCCGGCCGTGTCGGCCCACGCCATCAGCGCCTTGCGCGTCGCGATGCGCGGGCGGGTCTGCGCGAGCCGTCTGACCACGGCGCCTTTGCCGTGCTTGTTGAAGTGGTTGAGCGCGCGCGTCACGCCATCCTCACCGATCGTCACCACCCGCAGGTAGGCCGAATCCACCTCCGCGGGAACGGGGCCGAGGGCGACGTAGGCCTCGGAGCGCAGATCCAGGATGAACGAGGGCGCGGCGGCACGTAAAGCCTCGGTGACCTCACCCGCCCAGTGTCGTCGCAGGGGCGGGATGCCGGGAAGCGCCGTTCCGGCGGCGAGCCGATAGGTCGGGATGGCGTCGAGAGCGCCGACCGGCGCGAAGGGTGCGGAGTGGATGAGCACGTGAGCGCCCAGCCAACGCCGCGACGCCGCGTCCAAGGTGGCGGCATCCAGCGCATCGAAGAGCACCCCCGTGTAGCGGTCGACCGCCGGCAACGTCGGTGCGCTGCGCAGCGTCGCATTGTGGGCGATGTCCTCGCGCTGGCGCCGCGACAGCTTGAGCACGCGCGCAGCGTGCTCTTCGTCGCCACTCAATGCGACGAGCGCGTCCACCGCCGCGTCGCGCGCCGCGCGCAGCTCGGGGAGCGCGAGCGCGCCGATGTCGAGAGATCGCTCACGCCCGCCGGGACGCTTGGTCTCCGACGGCGGCAACAGGATCAGCATGGGTGGTCTCCTCGCGCACAACGAAAACCACTCCCCGCCCGAGAAACGATGCGTTCTCGAGCGGGGAGTGGTTGCTGGCGGTACTCAGCGGCCGATCAGGACTCGAGAGCGGCGTGACCGGCCACGATGGTCAGCTCATTGCCTTCCATCGAGAGGAAGCCGTCCTGCGCACTGGCGACGACCTTCGTACCGTCGGACTGCGTGATGCGCACCTGGCCTTCGGCAAGGATCGCGAGGACGGGCTCGTGACCGGTCATGAAGCCGATCTCGCCCTCGACGGTCTTCGCCACGACGAGGTTCGCCTCGCCGTGCCAGACCTCCTCCTCCGCGGAGACGAGGGTGACGGTCAGCGCCATGTCAGCTGTTCTCCTTCTGGATCTGCGCCCACTTCTCCTCGACGTCGGAGATGCCGCCGACGTTGAAGAACGCCTGCTCGGCGACGTGGTCGAAGTCACCCTTCACGATCGCGTCGAAGGACTCGATGGTCTCCTTGATCGGAACCGTGGAGCCTTCCACACCGGTGAACTTCTTCGCCATGTAGGTGTTCTGCGAGAGGAACTGCTGAATGCGGCGTGCGCGCGACACGACGATCTTGTCCTCTTCGGAGAGCTCGTCGACACCCAGGATGGCGATGATCTCCTGCAGTTCCTTGTTCTTCTGGAGGATCTGCTTCACGGCCGTGGCGACGCGGTAGTGATCCTCACCGATGTAACGGGGGTCGAGGATCCGGCTGGTCGACGTCAGCGGGTCGATGGCGGGGTACAGACCCTTCGACGCGATCTCGCGCGAAAGCTCGGTCGTCGCGTCGAGGTGGGCGAACGTCGTCGCCGGGGCCGGGTCGGTGTAGTCGTCGGCCGGGACGTAGATCGCCTGCAGCGAGGTGATCGAGTGACCGCGGGTCGAGGTGATGCGCTCCTGGAGCACACCCATCTCATCGGCCAGGTTGGGCTGGTAACCCACGGCGGACGGCATACGGCCGAGCAGCGTCGAGACCTCCGAGCCGGCCTGGGTGAAGCGGAAGATGTTGTCGATGAACAGCAGCACGTCCTGCTTCTGCACGTCGCGGAAGTACTCCGCCATCGTGAGGGCCGACAGAGCGACACGCAGACGCGTCCCCGGCGGCTCGTCCATCTGGCCGAAGACGAGGGCCGTCTTGTCGAAGACTCCCGCCTCCTCCATCTCGCCGATCAGGTCGTTGCCCTCACGGGTGCGCTCACCGACGCCGGCGAACACCGACACGCCGCCGTGGTCCTGAGCGACGCGCTGGATCATCTCCTGGATCAGGACGGTCTTGCCGACGCCGGCGCCGCCGAACAGGCCGATCTTGCCACCCTGGACGTAAGGGGTGAGCAGGTCGATGGACTTGATGCCGGTCTCGAACATCTCGGTCTTCGACTCGAGCTGGTCGAAGTTCGGCGCCTGGCGGTGGATGCCCCAGCGCTCGGTGACCTCGATGGTCTCACCGGGGGCGGCGTTCAGCACGTCACCGGTGACGTTGAAGACCTTGCCCTTGGTGACGTCGCCGACGGGAACCGTGATGGGGCCGCCGGTGTCGCGCACTTCCTGACCGCGGACCATGCCGTCGGTGGGCTTGAGCGAGATGGCGCGCACCAGATCGTCGCCGAGGTGCTGTGCGACCTCGAGCGTGATCTCGGTCGACTCGTCGCCGATCGTGATCGTCGTCTTCAGCGCGTTGTAGATGTCGGGGATCGCATCGTGCGGGAACTCGATGTCGACGACCGGGCCGGTGACGCGTGCAACGCGCCCGACGACCGTCGTCTCGGCCTTATCGGCGGTGGCGGTGGCAGTCATTGTCTGTCTCTTTCGGTGTGGTCGTTACTTGCCGGACGCCAGCGCGTCGGCGCCGCCGACGATCTCGGCGATCTGCTGAGTGATCTCGGCCTGACGCGCGTTGTTGCGCAGGCGGGTGTAGTCGGTGATGAGCTTGTCGGCGTTGTCGCTGGCGCTCTTCATCGCCTTCTGGGTCGCAGCGTGCTTCGCGGCCGACGACTGCAGAAGTGCGTTGAACACGCGGCTCTGCACGTACACCGGCAGCAGAGCGTCGAGCACGACCTCGGGGCTGGGCTCGAACTCGTACAGCGGATAGACCTGACTGCTCGCTCCGGCGGACTCGACGACCTCGTCGGCCTCGACGACTTCCAGGGGCAGCAGACGCACGGTCTGCGGCTCCTGCGTCATCATGCTGACGAAGCGGTTGAACACGAGGTGGATCTCGTCGACGCCGCCCTGCTCCTGGCCGCCGCGGTCGTAGGCGTCCAGAAGGGCGCCGGCGATCTGCTCCGCCGTGTTGAAGTGCGGCGTGTCGGTGTCACCCACCCACTCCCCTGCCGATGCCATCCGACGGAACTGGAAGTAGCCCACTGCCTTGCGCCCGACGAGGAAGTACTCGACCTCCTTGCCCTGCGAACGCAGCAGCTCGCCGAGCTGCAGCCCCTCGCGCAGGATCTGCGAGTTGAACGCGCCCGCCAGGCCCCGGTCCGAGGCGAAGATGACGACCGCCGACCGGCGGATCGTCTCGCGCTCGGTCGTCAGCGGGTGCTGCACGTTCGAATGCGTCGCCACGGCGGAGACGGCTCGCGTCACGGCCCGCGCGAAGGGCGAGGATGCGCGCACGCGCGCCATCGCCTTCTGGATGCGCGAAGCCGCGATGAGTTCCATCGCCTTCGTGATCTTCTTGGTCGTCTGAGCAGAAGCGATCTTCTGCTTGTAGACCCTGAGTTGTGCTCCCATGAGTTCTCGGTCTCAGATTGCGCCCGGCCTCAGCCGCGACGACCCTTGACGATCTGCTCCTGGTTCACGTCCTCCTCGTGCGCGGCGGCGACCTCTTCGTGACCCGGCTTGTTGATCGCCTGGCCCTTGCCGCCCTGGAACTCCAGGATGAACTCGTCGGTGACCTTGGTGAGCTCTGCGACGGTGGCGTCGTCGAGCACGTTGGTGTCACGCAGCGTGTCCAGGATGGTCGTGTTGCGCTTGAGGTAGTCGAGAAGGTCGCGCTCGAAACGGAGCACATCCTCGACCGCGATCGTGTCGAGCTTGCCGTTGGTGCCGGCCCAGATCGAGACGACCTGCTCCTCGACGGGGTACGGGTCGTACTGGGGCTGCTTGAGCAGCTCGGTCAGACGGGCACCACGCTCGAGCTGGCGGCGCGAGGCCGCGTCCAGGTCGGAGGCGAACATCGCGAACGCCTCGAGCGAGCGGTACTGGGCCAGCTCGAGCTTGAGCGTTCCGGAGACCTTCTTGATCGACTTCACCTGGGCGTCACCGCCGACGCGAGAGACCGAGATACCCACGTCGACCGCGGGGCGCTGGTTGGCGTTGAACAGGTCGGACTGCAGGAAGATCTGGCCGTCCGTGATGGAGATCACGTTGGTCGGGATGTACGCCGAGACGTCGTTGGCCTTGGTCTCGATGATGGGCAGACCCGTCATCGATCCCGCACCCAGCTCGTCGCTCAGCTTGGCGCAACGCTCCAGCAGACGCGAGTGGAGGTAGAAGACGTCACCGGGGTACGCCTCGCGGCCCGGCGGGCGGCGCAGCAGCAGCGACACGGCACGGTAGGCCTCGGCCTGCTTCGACAGGTCGTCGAAGATGATCAGGACGTGCTTGCCGCCGTACATCCAGTGCTGACCGATGGCCGAGCCGGTGTACGGGGCGAGGTACTTGAAGCCGGCCGGGTCGGATGCCGGAGCCGCGACGATCGTCGTGTACTCCATCGCACCGGCATCCTCGAGCGCACCCTTGACGGAGGCGATCGTCGAGCCCTTCTGACCGATCGCGACGTAAATGCAGCGCACCTGCTTGTTGACGTCGCCCGACTCCCAGTTGGCCTTCTGGTTGATGATCGTGTCGATCGCGATCGCGGTCTTGCCGGTCTGGCGGTCGCCGATGATCAGCTGACGCTGGCCTCGTCCGACGGGGATCATCGCGTCGATGGCCTTGATGCCGGTCTGCATGGGCTCGTGCACGCTCTTACGCTGCATGACGCCGGGGGCCTGCAGCTCGAGGGCGCGGCGGCCCTCGGTCGCGATCTCGCCGAGTCCGTCGATGGGGTTGCCCAGCGGGTCGACGACGCGCCCGAGGTAGCCATCGCCGACGGCGACGGAGAGAACCTCGCCGGTGCGGGTGACCTTCTGGCCTGCCTCGATGCCGGAGAACTCGCCGAGCACGACGACACCGATCTCGTTCTCGTCCAGGTTCAGCGCCAGACCCTCGACGCCGTTCTCGAACCGCACGAGCTCATTGGCCATGACGCCGGGAAGACCCTCGACGTGGGCGATGCCGTCGGCGGCGTCGACGACCGTGCCGACCTCGGTGGCGGCGGCGCCGGTGGGCTCGTAAGCGGCGACGAAGTCTTTCAGCGCGTCACGGATGACGTCGGGGCTGATGGTCAGATCTGCCATGGTGTTCCTTCTGTTCTAGCCAGCGAGGCGCTGGCGCAAGTCGTTGATTCGAGAGGAGACGGTGCCGTCGATGACGTCGTCACCGATCTCCACGCGCATACCGCCGAGCACCTCGGGATCGACGACCACGTTGACCGTGACGTCGGCGCCGTATCGGGTGCTGAGCGCGCCCGCGAGGCGCTCCTGCTGCGCGGCATCCAGCGGGCCCGCCACCCGCACGGTCGCGACCTTCTTGCCACGCTGATCGGCGACCAGCTGCAGCGCGCGGTTCAGAAGGAAGCGCACGCGGCGCTCCCGGGGCTGCTGCACGAGCTGGGACGCGATGAGCACCGTCGCCTCGCCCGCGCGTCCGTCGAGGAGCTTCTCGATGAGCTCGCCCTTCGCAGCGGCATCGCCCAGGCGGCTGCCGAGCGCGAGCTCGAGCTCCGGGTTCGCCGCAACCAGGCGGGCGATCTGGAACAGCTCGCCCTCGACGTCGGTCGCGGGTGAGCCGATCGCCGCGGCGCGGATCGCGAGTTCCTCGATGCCGGAGATCAGATCCGTCGTGGACGACCAGCGCTGCGAGACGGCCGAGGTCAGCAGCTGGACCGCAACGGGGCTGTACCCGGCGAAGACGACCTTGGCGACCTGTGCGCGCGCCTCTGCGGGCGCGCCCCACGAGGAGAGCGCGCCGCTCAGCTGCGCCGAGTCGGCGATCTCGCGCGCGGCCGAGAACAGCTCGCGAGCGACCGTGAGGTCCCCCACGTTCGCCGTCGTCAGCTCCGCCGTGGTCGTCGCCAGTGCCTGAGTGGTCGCGCTGCCCATTACTTCGCCTTCTCGAGGTCGGCGAGGAAGCGGTCCACGACGCCCTTCGCCTTGGCGTCGTCGGTCAGCGACTCGCCGATGACACCACCGGCCAGGTCGAGCGCCAGGGTGCCGACCTCGCTGCGCAGCGACACGAGCGCCGACTGACGCTCCGCCTCGATCTGCGTGTGCGCGGTGGCGGTGAGGCGCGCGGCCTCGGCGGATGCCGTCTCTTTGGCCTCGGCGACGATCTTCTTGCCGTCCTCGCGGGCGGCGTCACGGATCTCGCCGGCCTCCTTGCGAGCCTCGGCGAGCTGCGCCGTGTACTCCTCAAGAGCGGCTTCGGCCTTTCGCTGGGCCTCGTCGGCCTTCGCGATGTTGCCTTCGATGGCGGCGGCGCGCTGATCCAGCAGCACCTTCATCTTGGGGAGGGCGACCTTCCACACAACGATGAGGATGACGATGAAGCAGACACCCGACCAGATGATGTCGTACCAGGCGGGGATGAGCGGGTTGTGACCCGTTTCCTCCGCGGCGTACGCGACAAGATTGCGCATCCTGTCTCCTTAAGAACTGGTGCGGGCGATCAGACGAAGATGAAGCCGGCGGCGATGCCGATGAAGGCGAGCGCCTCGGTGAAGGCGATACCGATCCACATCAGGACCTGCAGTCGACCGGCCAGCTCGGGCTGACGGGCGACGCCCTCGATCGTCTTGCCGACGACGATGCCCACGCCGATGGCGGGGCCGATGGCGGCGAGGCCGTAGCCCATCGTCGCGACGTTGCCCTTGAGCTCGGCGAGAACCGTAATTGCGTCCACGGGGTGTTTCCTTTCGGGGTTGGGTGGGAGAGGCGGAAGCCGCTCCCGCTCAGTGCTCTTCTGCGACCGCGAGCTGGATGTAGACCGCGGTGAGGATGGTGAAGACGTACGCCTGGAGGAAGGCCACCAGGATCTCGAACAGCGTGAAGGCGAGACCGAAGGCGAGCGAACCCGCCGCCAGAGCCGACCACCAGCCACCGAGGGTGATGAGGAAGAACTGCGTCGCTGAGAAGAACAGGACGAGCATCAGGTGTCCGACGATCATGTTCATCAGCAGTCGCAGCGTCAGGGTGACGGGTCGGATGATGAACGTCGAGAGGAACTCGAGCGGCGTGACGATGATGTACAGGAACGGGGGCACGCCCGAGGGGAACAGTGCGTTCTTGAAGAAGTTCTTCGGGCTCTTCTTGATCCCGGCGTAGATGAACGTGACGTAGCTGATGACCGCCAGCATGAGCGGGACGGCGATGATGCTCGTGCCCGCCAGGTTCATGAACGGGATGATTCCTGTGATGTTGAAGAACAGGATCATGAAGAACATGGTCGTCAGGATCGGCAGGAACCGCTGGCCGTCCTTCTTGCCCAGCAGGTCTTCGGCGATGTTGACCCGCACGAAGTCGAGGCCCATCTCCGCGATGCTCTGGAACCGACCCGGAACCACCCGCATACGGCGAGTGCCGAGCCACAGGAAGAGCACGAGACCGATCGTCGCGATGAACTGGATGAGGTGGATCCGCGTGACCGGGACACCCAGGACGCTGAAAAGGACGTCCGGGAAGAACTCATCGATGGACGGGCCGTGGAAGCCGCCGTCTTCGGCGGTCTTGGCGATCAGTGTCGCAGCTTGGGTAAACAGCGCTGGCTCCAGCTTCGGGGCACCGGAGTGATCCGGGGCGACGATGGTCGGTGTGAGCGTCACTGCGCACGCGTTTCGCGGAGCGCGAACGGGCGCAGAGACAGCCTATCAGCCCCGCGGGGCGTTATCGTCCGCGTGCGACGTACCGCTCGCGGCATCCCCCTCCTCCGGCGGTGCCGGCTGACGCGCCTCGTCGGCGATATCCGCAAGGGTGGGCAGCGTCACGTCGCTGACGGCGGGGATGCGCATCCGGGTCATGACGACCGCGTCGATGACGAGGGAAGCGACCACACTGACCACCAGCGCCACGAAGAAGACTCCGGGGTTGAGCCACGACTGTCCCCTCAGCAGGAACAGCACGACCAGGAAGACGACGAACTTCAGGAGCCAGCCGCCCATGACGGCGCCGAAGAAGATCGGCACGTAGAGCGCGTCGCCGTACCACCGGTTCGCGATCAGTATCGTCCCCGCGGTGAAGCCGAGGAACACGGCGGCGAGGACGATGGCGATGATCGCGCTCCACAGCCCGGACGCGCCGGCGACGGCGAATCCGATGATCGCGCCGGCCACCGCGAGCGCGGCGGTGGCCGCGGCCGACCACAGCAGTGTGGTGCGCAGGACGGGGGTGCTGGAGAGGGAGGTCATGGATTCCTCGGGGTCGGATCGGACAACGTGGCGGCACCGGTCGGTGACGCGGGCGGACGCACGGACGGCTGCAGGGTGACGACGAGGCAGGCCGCGACGCCGATGAGCACGAACACGACGCCGATCCAGTAGTCACCCGGCCACGCCTGGGTCGTGCCGATGTACATGAGCAGCACGCCCACCGAGACGACGGCGGTCCACGCGTAGAAGATGAGCACGGCATCACGGTCGCTGTGTCCCATATCGAGCATGCGGTGGTGCAGGTGCTTGCGATCGGGTGAGAAGGGAGACTTGCCGCGCGCCATCCGGCGGACGATCGCCATGCCGAAATCGAGCAGCGGCAGCAGCACGACGACCACGGGCAGCAGGATCGGGATGAACGCGCCGAGCAGCTGCGAACGCCCGAACACGTCGTTGTCGCCCAGCAGCGCCGGCGGCAGGTTGCCCGTGAACACGATCGCCGACGACGCCATGAGAAGGCCGAGCAGCAGCGCTCCGGAGTCGCCCATGAACAGCTTCGACGGATTCCAGTTGAGGGGAAGGAACCCGATGCACACGCCGATCAGCGCGACGGCGATGAACGATGCCAGGCTCGAGTAACTCGACGCGCCGGTATCGCGGGCGACGAGATACGAGTAGACGAAGAAGACGGCGTTGGAGATGAGAGCGACACCGGCGACGAGGCCGTCGAGGCCGTCGATGAAGTTGACCGCGTTCATCACGATGACGATGGCGACGACCGACATCGCGAAGCTGGCGAAGCTCGACACGACGAACTGCTGTCCGAAGGGGATGAAGAAGATCTGGATGCCGCCGAAGCCGACGACGATGCCGGCGGCGAGGAACTGCGCCCCGAGCTTGATCATCCAGTCCAGGTCGAAGAGGTCGTCGGCGACGCCCACGACGACGATCAGTGCGGAGGCGCCCAGCAGCGACCAGATCACGGCGGGATCGGCCCAGAAGATGGAGAAGTACGGGATCTGCGACGACAGCGCGAAGGCGACGAGCACGCCGAGGAACATCGCGACGCCGCCGACGCGCGGCTTGGGTGTGGTGTGCACGTCGCGCTCGCGGATCTCGGGATAGAGCTTGAAGCGCATGCCGATCCGCCACACCGCCCACGTGAAGGCGAGCGTCGCCGCGCCCGTCAGCAGGACGGTGAGCAGATAGAACCTCATGACGCGGAGGCGTCGTGGAGCGGTTCGGGATCGGGTTCGAGCAGGTCACCGAGCACCTCGCGCAGGCGCGCGCGCGACACGGCGCCCTCACGCAGGACCCGGACGGGACGATCGCCGGCGCCGACCAGCCCGGTCGCGTCCACGATCGTCGAAGCGACGCCGTGCGTGGAGGGGCCGCCGTCCAGATACACCGCGACACTGTCACGCAGCATGTTGTAGGCGTTGTGCGCGTCGACGGCCGCGGCCTTGCCCGTGAGGTTGGCGCTGGAGACCGCGAGCGGCCCGCAGTCCTCCAACAGCTCGAGCGCGATGCGATCGGCAGGCATGCGCACCGCGACGGTACCGTGGGTGTCACCCAGATCCCATGACAGCGAGGGCTGCGACGGTAGGACGATCGTCAGTCCCCCGGGCCAGAACTCCTCGACGAGCCGTTCCACGGGGGCCGGCACCTCGGCCACGAGCGCGCGCATGGTCGACAGACCGGCAACGAGCACGGGGGGCGGCGACTGCCTCCCGCGACCCTTGGCGGCGAGGAGAGCCGCGACGGCGCTGGCGCTGAAGGCATCGGCGGCGATGCCGTAGACCGTGTCCGTCGGCATCACGATGAGCTCGCCGCGACCGATGGCCTGGCGCGCCTTGCGCAGCCCGGGGAGCAGCTGCTCGGCGTCGCGTGCGTCGAAGAACTCAGACATATCCCCACCAGTCTACGTTTCGAGCGGCTCGGATCGCTCAACGACCGCAGCGGTCAGGGACGTACGGCCGTCGTCGCCCGGTCGCGCAGGGTGAGGTCCGGATGCGTGGCGCACGCCCGCCACCCGGCCGCGTCCAGGAGCGCACGGATCGGCGCCCCCTGCCACTCTCCGTGCTCGATCACGAGTGTTCCGCCCGAACGCAGCAGGCGCAGCCCGACCTCGGAGAGCACTCGGACGACGTCCAGGCCATCCGCTCCGCCATAGAGGGCGCTCGGAGGGTCCCAGTGTCGTACCTCCGGGTCACGCGGGATGGCGGCATCGGGAACGTAGGGCGGATTGGACACCAGCACCGCGACCGTGCCGTCGAGTTCGCGGAAGGCATCGGCGAGGTCGATGAACGCGAGTCGCGCCTGGGGGGCGTGGGCCGCGAAGTTCTCCTTCGCCCAGACATACGCGTCGACGGCGTTCTCGGCGGCGTGCACGCGCGCGTGCGGAACCTCGGTCGCCATTGCCAGGGCGATCGCCCCGGATCCCGTCCCGAGGTCAACGGCGATGGGCGCGGCATCCGGCACGGCACGCAACGCGTCGATCGCGAGTTGGGCGACCATCTCCGTCTCGGGACGCGGGACGAACACCCCGGGCCCGACGCGCAGTTCCAGATGGCGGAACGGTGCGACGCCGATGAGGTGCTGGAGAGGCTCCCTCGTCGCACGGCGGCGGATGAGCTCGTCGAACGCCGCGGTATCGTCCGGAGCCCGATCGCCGCGCAGAGCAGCGGCGAGCAGTTCACCCCGCGGAAGGGAGAGCACATGGGCGGCGAGCAACTCGGCATCGACGTCGGGCGTGGGGACGCCCGCGGCGGCGAGGGTCGCCGACGCGGCGCGCAGCAGCGCGGACAGGTCGGCAGGCGGGCCGGAGACAGGCGGAGAGGTCATCAGCTTCTCCACCCTAGCCGCGAGCGCTCGGACCCGCCGCGGGAGCCCCGCACCCACCGTGAAGATTCGTCACATTCGACTCGGGAATACAGGCGACGCTTAGGCTGGTTCGACACGCTGACGAGGGAGCGCACGAACGCGCGACCCGGCGACACCCGCCCCGCACGAAAGGCAAGCCATGTCCGGCATCCACTCCGACATCACGAGCGCATTCGGCAACACCCCACTGGTGCGCCTGAACCGCATCAGCGAGGGCCTGCCCGGCACGGTGCTCGCCAAGCTCGAGTTCTACAACCCCGCGTCCTCCGTGAAGGACCGTCTGGGCATCGCCATCGTCGATGCGGCCGAAGCCTCCGGTGCCCTGCAGCCCGGCGGCACGATCGTCGAGGGCACGAGCGGCAACACCGGCATCGCACTGGCGATGGTCGGCGCCGCACGCGGCTACAAGGTCATCCTCACGATGCCGGCATCGATGTCGGTCGAGCGCCGCATGCTCCTGAAGGCATACGGAGCGGAGCTCGTGCTCACCGAGCCCGCACTCGGGATGAAGGGCGCGGTCGCGAAGGCCGAGGAGATCGCCGCCGCCACGCCGGGCGCGGTCCTGGCCAAGCAGTTCGCGAACGAGGCGAACCCCGCCATCCACCGCAAGACGACGGCGGAGGAGATCCTCCGCGACACCGACGGGGAGATCGGCTACTTCGTCGCCGGCATCGGCACCGGCGGAACCATCACGGGTGTCGGCCAGGTCCTCAAGGAGCGCGTGCCCGAGGCGAAGGTCATCGCCGTCGAGCCCGCCGACTCCCCGCTGTTGACCAAGGGAACCCCCGGACCCCACAAGATCCAGGGCATCGGTCCCAACTTCATTCCGGAGATCCTCGACCAGGACGTGATCGACGAGGTCGTGGATGTCGAGTTCGACGACGCCATCCGCGTGGCACGAGAGGTGGCGACCACCGAGGGGATCCTGGTCGGCATCTCGTCGGGCGCCGCCATCTGGGCAGCCCTGCAGATCGCCGCGCGTCCGGAGGCCGAGGGCAAGAACATCGTCGTGATCATCCCCTCCTTCGGCGAGCGCTACCTCTCCACCGCGCTCTACGAGCACCTGCGCGAGGACTGATCCCCCGCGTGAGTGGCACCTCTACCGATACCGCTGCGCCGCGGCTCGGGGCCTTCGCACGCGTCCGTGAAGACATCGCGGCCGCGAAGCTGAGAGACCCCGCAGCCCGCGGCGCAGCGGAGATCGCGGTTCTGTACTCCGGTCTGCACGCCATCTGGATCTATCGCGTCGCGCACGCGCTGTGGCGTCGCGGGTGGCGCTTCGCCGCGCGGGCTCTCTCCCAGGCGGCGCGGTGGGTGACGGGAGTGGAGATCCACCCCGGCGCGACGATCGGCCGCCGCTTCTTCATCGATCACGGCATGGGCGTGGTGATCGGTGAGACCGCCGAGATCGGCGACGACGTGATGCTCTACCACGGCGTGACGCTGGGCGGACGTACACGCGACGCCGGTAAGCGGCACCCCACCCTCGGTGACGGCGTCGCGGTCGGCGCGGGAGCGAAGATCCTCGGACCGGTGACGATCGGC
This sequence comes from Microbacterium laevaniformans, assembly GCF_016907555.1. Classification (NCBI taxonomy): domain Bacteria; kingdom Bacillati; phylum Actinomycetota; class Actinomycetes; order Micrococcales; family Microbacteriaceae; genus Microbacterium; species Microbacterium laevaniformans. The sequence continues at coordinate 669,966 of NZ_JAFBCE010000001.1, read as the reverse complement.
GCCGGTTCGGTCGTCGGCGCCAATGCCGTCGTCACTCGCGACGCTCCCGCGGATTCCGTGCTGGTCGGCGTCCCCGCCACGGCTCGCTCCCGCCGCGCGGGGGAAGAGACGCGCGCGCTGCTGACGACGCCCGAGTACTCCATCTGAGACGCCGGACCCGGCGCCTCAGCTCTCGCGTCGGTCCTGGACCTTCTTCTTCAGCAGCACCGCCGGCAGCAGGAACGCCGCGATTCGCGGTGACGACCCAGACGATCATCGGCGCGACGATCCAGGTCCACCACGGGAGGCCGATGGTGAGTCCGGCGCCGGGGATGAGCGCTGTGACCACCAGCGCGACGAAGGTCGAGACGATCCCGATGCCTCCGAGGAAGGCGGGAGCGTTTCTCTGCGCCACCCGGGCCAACCACGGCGCGAGGACGCTCTGCAGCACGGCGACGATGAGGCCGACCGCAGCGGAGGCGAGAAAGACGGCGGCTCGCAGCAGGAACGTGATCATGACGCGAGCGCAGCGCCCCTGCGAGCCTCGATCCGTCCGCGGGGGTCAGTCGGCGCCCAGCGCCGCGAGTCGCGCCTCTTCGTCGGCGGCGATCGCCGACTCGATGAGCGGGCCGAGCGCCCCGTCCATCACCTGATCGAGGTTGTAGGCCTTGTAGCCCGTGCGGTGGTCCGCGATGCGGTTCTCGGGGAAGTTGTACGTGCGGATGCGCTCCGAACGGTCCATCCCCCGGATCTGCGAACGACGGGCGTCGGATGCCGCGGCATCCCGCTCCTCCTGCTGCTTCGCGAGCAGTCGCGCACGCAGTACGCGCATGCCCGCCTCGCGGTTCTGCAGCTGGCTCTTCTCGTTCTGCATCGAGACGACGATGCCGCTCGGAAGGTGCGTGATGCGCACGGCGGAGTCGGTCGTGTTGACCGACTGTCCCCCCGGTCCCGAGGAGCGGAACACGTCGATCTTCAGGTCGTTGGCGTCGATCTGCACCTCTTCGGGCTCGTCGACCTCCGGGAAGACCAGCACCCCGGTCGTCGAGGTGTGGATGCGCCCCTGCGACTCGGTCGCGGGAACCCGCTGCACGCGGTGCACGCCGCCCTCGTACTTGAGGTGGGCCCACACGCCCTGCGCCGGATCGGTCGAGCTTCCCTTGATGGCGACCTGGACGTCCTTGTAGCCGCCGAGGTCGGACTCGTTGCGCTCCAGCAGCTCGGTCTTCCAGCCCATGGATGCCGCGTACTGCAGATACATCCGCAGCAGATCGGCCGCGAACAGCGCCGACTCGGCACCGCCCTCACCCGCTTTGACCTCGAGGATCACGTCGCGCGCATCGTCGGGGTCGCGTGGGATGAGCAGGCGCCGCAGCTTCTCCTGCGTCGCCGCGACCCGTTCTTCGAGCGCCGGGACCTCCTCGGCGAAAGCGTCGTCCTCGCGGGCGAGTTCACGCGCCGCCGCGAGGTCGTCGTCCGCCGCCCGCCATGCGTCGTGGGCCGCGACGATCCTGGACAGCTCGGCGTAGCGCCGGTTGACGCGCTTGGCGCGCGCGGCATCGGCGTGCACCGCGGGGTCGGAGAGTTCCTCCTGGACCGCGCGGTGCTCGTCGATCAGCGCCTGGACGGACTCGAACACGAAGAGCCCGCTCAGCGGATGCTGTTCTCGTGCCCGTGGCTGTGGCCGCCGCCGGCCGTGGACACCGACTTCATCTGCACGTTCTGCATCTGGTAGAGGAACTCGACGTTGGAGCTCGTCTCCTTGAGCTTGCCGAGCACCACCTCGAGGGCTTGCTGCGGGTCGAGGCCGGCGAGGGCGCGACGCAGCTTCCAGGTGATCTTCACCTCATCGGGGTTCAGCAGCATCTCCTCGCGGCGGGTCGAGGACGCGTTGACGTCGACGGCCGGGAAGATCCGCTTGTCGGCCAGCTGGCGCGACAGGCGCAGCTCGCTGTTGCCGGTGCCCTTGAACTCCTCGAAGATGACCTCGTCCATCTTCGAGCCGGTCTCCACGAGCGCCGTGGCGAGAATGGTCAGCGAGCCGCCGTTCTCGATGTTGCGGGCTGCCCCGAAGAAGCGCTTGGGCGGGTACAGCGCCGACGCGTCGACGCCGCCGCTGAGCACGCGGCCGCTCGTGGGTGCAGAGACGTTGTACGCGCGGCCCAGGCGCGTGATCGAGTCGAGGAGCACGACGACATCGCGGCCGAGCTCGACGAGGCGCTTCGCGCGCTCGATGGCCAGCTCCGCGACCGTGGTGTGGTCTTCGGCGGGACGGTCGAAGGTGGAGGCGATGACCTCACCCTTGACGGTCCGCTGCATGTCGGTGACCTCTTCGGGACGCTCGTCGACGAGCACGACCATGAGGTGGACCTCGGGGTTGTTCGTCGCGATCGCGTTGGCGATCTGCTGCAGCACGATCGTCTTGCCGGCCTTGGGGGGCGCGACGATGAGGCCGCGCTGGCCCTTTCCGATGGGCGCGACGAGGTCGATGATGCGCTGCGTGAGCTTCTCCGGCGCCGTCTCCAGGCGCAGGCGCTCCTGCGGGTAGAGCGGGGTGAGCTTACCGAACTCGACACGCTCGGCGGCGTCGTCGACCGACAGCCCGTTGATGGCGTCGACCTTGACCAGCGCGTTGTACTTCTGGCGGCTGGACTGCTCGCCCTCGCGCGGCTGCTTGATGGCGCCGACGACGGCGTCGCCCTTGCGCAGGTTGTACTTCTTGACCTGGCCGAGCGACACGTAGACGTCGCTCGCCCCCGGCAGGTAGCCGGTGGTGCGCACGAAGGCGTAGTTGTCGAGGACGTCGAGGATGCCGGCGATCGGGATGAGGACGTCGTCCTCGCCGATCTCGGTCTCGAACTCGTCGCCGTTCTGCGCCGGGCCCCGACGCTTGTTGCGCTGGCGACCGCGGCCCTGGGACTGCTCGTCGTCGCCGTCTGCGCTCTCTTCGGCGGCCGGAGCGGTCGGAGCGTTGTTCTGGGCGTTCTGCGCACCCTGAGCGTTCTGGCCGTTCTCGCCGCGCTGACCGCGGTTGCGGCTGCGGCTGCGGCTGCGCGAGCGGCTGCGGCTGGGGGTCTCGCCCTCGGCGGCGCCTGCCGCGTCTGCCGCGGCGCTGTCCGTAGTCTCGGCACCCGACGCGTCGCCGGCGGCGGCGGTCTCGGCGGCGTCGGCGGCAGGAGTCTCGGCCGCAGCCTCGGCCGCGGGGGTCTCATCGGCCGCCGTCGGCGTCGAAGCGGCGGACTCTGCCGGGTCCTGCGCGGCGGCAGCGGTCTCGGTCACCGCGTCCGTGGCGGCATCCTCAGCGGGCGCGACGTCGGCGCTCTTCGCGCGGCGCGGCGCACGCTTGCGGGGAGCCTTCGCGGGCTTCTCCTCCGCGACGACGGGCGCCTCCTCCGCCGCAGCGGGCTCGGCCTCCGCCGCAGCGGGTTCGGCCTCCGCCGCAGCGGGTTCGGCCTCCACGGGGGCGGGCTCGACCTCGGCGGCGGCGGGAGCCTCGACATCCGAGGCCACCTCCACGTCGGGGGCCTCGGTCTGAACGGCCTCGGCGATAGCGGCGGCGGACTCCTCGGCGGGAGCCTCGACCTCAGCGGTCTCGGTGCTCTCGGCGACCGGGGTCGCCTCGGCGGTGTTCTCCTCGGCGCCGGCGGACTGCGCGCTCTCGACGTTCTCGGTGTTCTCGGTCTGGATCTCGGAGAGGGACTCCACGAGTTCTCCTTCGTAGGCATGTGGACGGATACCGTCCGCATCGCGCCGTCCACGACAGGCGCTACCGCTCTCGTGCGCGCATGCACGTCTAGCTCAGACGCGCGATGGTGCAACGTGAGGGTTATGCGGTGGTTCGCAGAATTGCGACGGAGGCCAGATTCACGGTCACGCCGTGGCACCCTCCGTATGGTTCCTCACTGTACCACCCTTGACGTCGACGGCGAGCAAGCGCGGCTCCCACGGGGTGTCCGTCACGGATGCCGCGACCTCCGCCGCCTCCAGACGCTGACCCGGGCCGTCCGCGAGCACGAGCACGCTGGGCCCTGCGCCGGAGACGACGGCGGCGAAGCCGCGTGCCCGCAGCGCGCGGACGAGCTGATCGGTCGCCGGCATCGCCTGCGCGCGGTACGACTGGTGGAGCTTGTCCTCGGTGGCGGCCATCAGCAGCTCCGGGCTCTGCGTGAGCGCCGCGATCAGCAGCGCAGAGCGCGAGACGTTGAACACGGCATCCTCACGAGGCACCTGAAGAGGTGCGAGCCCCCGGGCGACGGCCGTCGACATCGTGAAGTCGGGAACGAACACCAGCGGCGAGACGCCGCGGTGCACGAGGAGCTTCTTGTGTTGCGGACCGTTCTCGTCCATCCACGCGATCGTCAGTCCGCCGAACAGCGCGGGAGCGACGTTGTCGGGATGTCCTTCGAGCTCGGTCGCGAGGCGCAGCAGCGCATCGGGGCCGATCTCGACCTCGCCGGCGAGCAGGCCCTTCGCCGCGAGCAGACCCGCGACGACGGCGGCACCCGACGATCCCATGCCCCGCCCGTGCGGAATCGTGTTGTGCGCCTCCAGACGGATGCCGGGCATCTCGCGCCCGACGGCCTCGAAGGCGTAGGCCATCGAGCGCACGACGAGGTGCGAAGCATCGGTCGGGACATCGGCCGCCCCCTCGCCCGACACAAGAATCTCCAGTCCACGCTCCGGCAGAGCGGTGACGGTGAGTTCGTCATACGAGCTCAGAGCGAGGCCCAGAGTATCGAACCCGGGACCGAGGTTGGCACTCGTGGCGGGTACACGGACCGCGACGGAGCGTTCCACGGAAGCGAGGGTGGTCATGCCAGGTCGAGGACGGACGCGACCTCACTGGTGGTCGCATCGACCACCGTGGGCTCGACCTCGGTGCCATCGGCGTTGCGCAGGGCCCACTGGGGGTCCTTCAGACCGTGTCCGGTGACCGTGATGACGACCGTGGCGCCCGCGGGGATGATGCTCGCGGCGGCACGGTCGAGCAGACCCGCGACGCCGATGGCCGACGCCGGCTCCACGAAGACGCCGGCCGTGCTGGCCAGCAGCTTCTGCGCCGCGAGGATGCGCGCGTCGTCGATCGCGCCGAACCAGCCCTGCGTCGCATCGCGGGCTTCGAGCGCGAGCTCCCACGACGCGGGGTTGCCGATGCGGATGGCCGAGGCGATCGTCTCGGGGTTGCGGACGACCTCGCCGCGCACGAGAGGCGCCGAGCCTTCGGCCTGGAAGCCGAACATCCGCGGCACCTTGGTCGCCACGCCACGCGCCGCCTCTTCGCGGTACCCGCGCGAGTACGCCGTGTAGTTGCCGGCATTTCCGACCGGGATCAGGTGGAAGTCGGGCGCGTCGCCGAGCTGCGAGACGACCTCGTAGGCGGCCGTCTTCTGCCCCTCGATGCGGTCGGGGTTGACCGAGTTGACGAGGTGGACGGGGTAGTTGTCGGCGAGCTCGCGAGCGATCTCGAGGCAGTCGTCGAAGTTGCCGCGCACCTGGATCAGCCGACCGCCGTGCACGACCGCCTGACTGAGCTTGCCCATCGCGATCTTGCCCTCCGGCACCAGCACAGCCGCAGTGATGCCCGCGTGGGCCGCGTAGGCGGCAGCGGATGCCGAGGTGTTGCCGGTCGAGGCACAGATGACGGCCTTCGCACCGTGCTCGACGGCGCGCGAGAGCGCGACGGTCATGCCGCGGTCCTTGAACGAGCCCGTCGGGTTCATGCCCTCGAACTTGATGAAGACGTTCGCGCCGGTCTGCTGCGACAGCGCGGCGGCCGGAATCAGCGGCGTGCCTCCCTCGCCGAGCGTCACGACCGTGGACGCCTCGGTGACACCGAGCCGATCGGCGTACTCGCGCAGGACTCCCTGCCAGACGTGTGCCATCTCCATCTCCTTCTTGCGGTGCCGCGACCGCGAGTTCAGTTTCCTTCGACGCGCAGGACCGACACGACCCGGTCGACCACGCCGCTGGCGGCGAGACGGTCGACGGTGTCGCTGAGATCCTGCTCGCGGGCCGTGTGGGTGCCGATGACGAGGCGCGCGATGCCCGCGACGCCCTGTGCGGCGGGGAGCAGGCTCTTCGCCTCCGCAGCCGGTTCGATGGTCTGCTCGATCGTCGCGATCGAGACCCGACCCTCACTGAGGATGCCGGCGACGGTGGCGAGGACGCCCGGCTCGTCGGAGACCTCGAGGGTGATCTGGTAGCGCGTCGTCACGCGGCCGATCGGCACGACCGGAAGGTTCGCACGCGTGGACTCACCGACGCCCACACCGCCGGCGATGTGGCGGCGGGCGGCCGAGACGACATCGCCGAGCACCGCCGACGCGGTCTGCACGCCGCCGGCACCCGCGCCGTAGAACATGAGGTTTCCGGCGGCCTCGGCCTGCACGAACACCGCATTGTTGGCGCCGTGGACGCTCGCCAGCGGATGCTCGCGCGGAATCAGCGCGGGGTACACCCGCACCGAGATGGCTTCGCCGGTGGGCGAGTTCGCCTCGGCATCCGTGATCCGCTCGCACACCGCGAGCAGCTTGATGACGTACCCGGCGTGGCGGGCCGCTTCCATCGTCTGACGGTCGATGGCGGTGATGCCCTCGCGGTGCACCGCTTCCAAGGGAACGGCCGTGTGGAACGCGAGCGACGCGAGGATGGCGGCCTTCTGAGCCGCGTCGAAGCCTTCGACATCGGCCGTGGGATCGGCTTCGGCGTAGCCCAGCCGCTGCGCGTCGGCGAGGACGTCTGCGAACTCGCTGCCCTCGGTGTCCATGCGGTCGAGGATGTAGTTCGTCGTGCCGTTGACGATGCCCATGATGCGCTGCACGCGGTCGCCGGCCAGCGAATCGCGCAGCGGGCGGATGATCGGGATGGCGCCGGCGGCGGCGGCCTCGTAATAGACGGAGGCGCCCACCTGGTCGGCAGCGTCGAAGATCTCGGGGCCGTGTGTGGCCAGCAGCGCCTTGTTCGCGGTGACGACATCGGCGCCCGACGACAGCGCGAGCAGAATGTCGGTGCGCGCGGGCTCGATGCCGCCCATGAGCTCGATGACGATGTCGGCGCCGACGATCAGCTGTTCCGAATCGGTGGTGAACAGCTCGCGCGGCAGATCGGCGTCGCGCGGAGCGTCCGGGTTGCGTACGGCGATCCCCACGAGCTCGAGAGCCGCGCCGGCACGGTCGGAGAGCTCGTCGGCGTGCGTGCGCAGGAGGTCCGCCACCTGGGATCCGACGGCTCCGGCTCCGAGCAGGGCCACGCGCAGTCGACGGTAGTCGGTCATTCCTTCTCCTCGGCCGGGGACGTCTCGGCGGATGCGGGGGTCGCGACCCCCAGATCGCGCGCCAGCAGGTCATCGATGCTCTCGCCGCGGACGATCACGCGGGCGGTGCCGCCCCGCACGGCGACGACCGGCGGACGGGGCACGTAGTTGTAGTTGCTCGATAGCGAGAAGCAGTAGGCGCCGGTCGCGGGCACGGCGAGGAGATCGCCGGGAGTGATGTCGCCGGGCAGGTACTCGGCGTCGACGACGATGTCCCCGGACTCGCAGTGACGGCCCACCACACGGGAGAGGGCGGGCGCGACATCCGAGGCGCGTGAGGCGAGGCGCGCCGAGTACTGTGCGCCGTACAGCGCGGGCCGGGCGTTGTCGCTCATGCCGCCGTCGACACTCACGTAGAGGCGGGTGAGGTCGTCGCTGGCGTGGACGGGCTTGACCGTGCCGACTTCGTAGAGCGTGACGCCGGCGCGTCCGACGATCGTGCGGCCCGGCTCGAACGCGAGATTCGGCAGGGGGATGCCGCGCACGTCGCACTCCCGCGCGACGGCCTCGACGATGCCCTCGGCGAGATCGGCGATCGGCGTGGGCTCGTCGACCGATGTGTAGGCGATGCCGAAGCCGCCACCGAGGTTGAGGAGCGGGATGTCGCCGCCCGCGAGCAGCTCGGCGTGGAGGTCGACCACGCGCGCCGCGGACTCTTCGAATCCGCGGGTACCGAAGATCTGCGAGCCGATATGGCAGTGCAGCCCGACGAACCGCAGGCCCGGAAGCTCGCGGATGCGGGCGACGACCGCGGGGGCGTCGGACAGGGCGAAGCCGAACTTCTGGTCTTCATGGGCGGTCGCCAGGAAATCGTGTGTCTCGGCGTGCACGCCACTGTTGACGCGGACGAGCACCGCCTGCGGGGCCGCATCGTCCGCGCGGCGCCGCTCGACGATCGCGGCGAGACGCTCGAGCTCGATACGTGAGTCGATCACGATCGAGCCGATGCCGATCTCGACGGCGCGCTCGAGCTCGGCGACCGACTTGTTGTTGCCGTGCAGGCCGAGGCGGGACGGGTCGGCGCCGGCGGCGAGGGCGACAGCGAGCTCGCCGCCGGTGGCGACGTCGACGGCGAGGCCTTCCTCGGTCACCCAGCGCACGACCTCGGTCGAGAGGAACGCCTTGCCGGCGTAATAGATGCGTGCCTGCACGCCGCGGCGCGCGGCCGCCACGGTGAACGCTTCGCGCACCTCTCGTGCGCGCGTGCGGACACCGTCCTCGTCGAGGACGTACAAAGGAGTGCCGAACCGCGCGCGCAGGTCCCGAACGCCGACGCCCGCGATCTCGAGCTGGCCGTCGGCATCACGCGCGGCCGAGGACGGCCACACCAGCGGGGCGAGCGCGTTCGCGTCGGCCGGTTCGGCAAGCCACGCGGGCACGAGCGGGCGGTCGGAGGCGGCGGACACGTGCGGAACCAATCGTGTGGGGTCGGGCTGCCGTCGGTGACGTCACGCCCGGCAGTCCTAGAAGTCTAGGGCACCTGCGCATTCCGGCCCGCGCATGTGATGCGTCGGTGGGAGAGGCTCCCTCAGCTGCAGGTGCCCTTCTGCTGCAGCGCCGCATCGACGGTGATCCGCGGATCGATGGCGATGTCGGCGACCACCTGCGCGCCGTCCACGCGCACGGCGGTGAGCGTGAGCCCGGCCGGCAGGTATTGCCTCACGCACACGTTCCAGTCGCGCACCACGGTGCGCGCCAGCGCTCCGAACTGGTCGATCAGCACATCGGCGGACACCTCGGCTCCCGAGACACGGAGGGTGCGAGGGGTGAGAACGAGATCGCCGCCGGATGCCGACGGCGTGAGGCTCACGCCGACGGGCACCGAGAGGGAGAACGCCTTCAGCTCCGTCGACATCACGATGTCGGGAGCCTCGACGGTGACGGCATCCGCGGGAAATCCGTCGACGGTACCCAGCAGCGCCCGCACCTGATCCTGGTCGAGCCGCACCGTCGCGCTCGCGCTCTGCAGCGGGGCGTCACCGCGGATGGGCACACCCGCCGCATGCACTTCGACATCGCCGGTCAGCGCGCCCAGGCTCACGTCGGCGGCCGAGACCGTGACGTCGTCGAGACGACCGCCGATCAGCTGCGGGATCACCGCGCCGCGCACATCGACGTCGACGTGCCGGTCGGCGGGGATGTCCAGGCGGGAGGCGACCTGGTCGCGAATCGTCCGCTCCACGATGCCGCGGGCGATGTGCTCCCCCGCGAACCACGCGCCCGCCGCGAGCACTGCGACGGCAATCACGGCGATCAGCCAGGGCCAGCGGCGGCCTCGCCGCCGAGGGGCGGATGCCGCGGCATCCGTCGACAGCACCCACCGCGCAGAGGGGTCGGCAAGCGGCTGCGTGGGGTGCTGGTCGTTCACGTCACATCCGCTCCGGTGCGCTCACTCCGAGCAGGTCCAAGCCGTTGCGGAGCACCTGGCCGGTGGCGTCGTTGAGCCAGAGGCGCGTGCGGTGCAGGTCGGTGACGGGCTCGTCGCCGAGCGGGGTCACGCGGCAGTTGTCGTACCACCGGTGGTACAGGCTCGCGAGCTCTTCGAGGTAGCGCGCGACGCGGTGCGGCTCGCGCACCTCGGCGGCGTAGGCCACGATGCGCGGGAACTCCTGCAGTGCCCCGAGCAGCGCCGACTCGGTCTCGTGCTCGAGCAACTCGGGGGCGAAGACGCTGCGATCGACACCGGAGTCGGCGCCGTTGCGGGCGACGTTGTGCGTGCGGGCGTGCGCGTACTGCACGTAGAACACGGGGTTGTCGTTCGTGCGCTTCGTGAGGATCTCGGGATCGAGCGTCAGCGGCGAGTCGGCGGGGTAGCGCGCCAGCGAGTAGCGCAGCGCGTCGGTGCCGAGCCAGTCGCGCAGGTCGTCCAGCTCGATGATGTTGCCGGCGCGCTTGGACAGGCGGGCACCGTTGACCGACACGAGCTGACCGATGAGCACCTCGATGTCCTTCTCGGGGTCGTCGCCGGCAGCACCGGCGAGCGCCTTGAGACGGTGGACGTAGCCGTGGTGGTCGGCGCCGAGCAGATAGATCTTGTGCGCGAAGCCGCGGTCGCTCTTGTTGAGGTAGTACGCGGCGTCGGCGGCGAAGTAGGTGTACTCGCCGTTGGAGCGGCGGATGACACGATCCTTGTCGTCGCCGAAGTCGGTCGTGCGCACCCAGATGGCGTCGTCCTGCTCGAACACGTGGCCCTGCGCGCGCAGACGGTCGACGGCCTCGTCGACGAGGCTGGGCTCGCCGTTCGGGCCGTGCGCGTGGAGCGTGCGCTCGCTGAAGAAGACGTCGAAGTGCACGTTGAACTTCTCCAGCGACGCCTGCAGATCGGCGAGCTGCAGGGCGTAGGCGCGGTCACGTGCCTGCACCAGCTGCTCATCGTCGGAGAGATCGAGGATGCCGGGCAGCTCGGCGAGCACGCGGCTGGCGAGATCGCCGATGTAGGAGCCCGGGTAGCCGTCCTCGGGCGTCGGTTCGCCCTTGATCGCGGCGAGGACGGAACGTCCGAAGCGGTCCATCTGCGCGCCTGCGTCGTTGATGTAGAACTCGCGCACGAGCGTCGCGCCGCTGGCCAGCAGCACGCGGGCGATCGCGTCGCCGAGCGCTGCCCACCGGGTGTGCCCGATGTGCATGGGCCCGGTGGGGTTGGCGCTGACGAACTCGAGGTTGATGCTCTGTCCGCGCTGGGTGTCGTTGGTGCCGTAGGCCGCGCCTGCCTCGACGATGGTCTTGGCGAGGGCGCCGGCCGCGCCCGCCTCGAGGCGGATGTTGATGAACCCCGGCCCGGCGACCTCGACGCTGGCGACGCCGTCGGTCGCGGCGAGCGCGTCGGCGATCTCCTGCGCGAACTCGCGCGGGTTGACCCCGACGACCTTGCCGAGCTTCAGGGCGGCGTTGGACGCCCAGTCGCCGTGGTCACGGTTGCGCGGGCGCTCCAGGGGGAAATCGGCCGCGGTCAGACCGGCGCTCGAGCCGGGACGTCGCGCCTCGGCGAGCGGGGCGATGGCGGCGAGGAGGGCGGCGGCGAGGGCATCGGGATTCATAGCCCGTCAAGTCTACGGGCGCCCACTCTCCCCCACCTGCGTGCGCACCTCGGCATCCACGCTGGGGTGCGCGCCGCCGAGCAGCCACCGGTCGCGGTCAGGCGAGCTGGATGAGTTCGGCGAAGTCGTCCAGAGCGGGGTCGGATGCCGCCGCGGCGGCATCCTGCGCCCCCACGTCGGCCGCATCGTCGGGAAGGACGCACGCGTCGACGCGCATGCGCTGCAGGCCCACATAGCCGCCGTGGTAGCTGAGGAAGGCACAGTCGGCGGCGTCGCGACCGGTCGCAATGCGCACGAGCGAGCGGCGGTTGGCGAGCCGGGTGGCGTCGATGACGTACCAGCTGCCGTCGAGGTAGGCCTCGGCGACGGCGTGGAAGTCCATCGGGCGAAGGCCGGGAGCAAAGCACGCGGCGTAACGGGCGGGCATGTCCATGGCGCGCAGCAGCGCGATGACGACGTGGGCGTAGTCACGGCAGACGCCCTGGCCGGTCATGAGTGTGGTGACGGCCGAGTCGGTGCCCTGGCTCAGTCCCGGCGTGTACGTCGTGCTGGAGGCGACGAACTCGCTGACCGTAGTGATCAGCTCGAGCCCCTGCAGGCCGCGGAACTGGCGGCGCGCCTGCGAGAACACCTCGTCAGACTGGCAGTAGCGGCTCGGACGCAGGTAGGTGATGGCTTCGAGGTCGCTTGTGGCGCGCTGCGTGACCTGCCCGTCGATGAGGGCTTCGTAGCGCACCTCGAGGCGGCCGGCCTCGCCGAGCAGTCGGTGCAGGCGGCTGCCGGACTGGTCGATGATCTCGGTGGGCGTGTAGACGCGATCGCCTTGCGTGAACGTCAGTTCCTCCCGCAGAACGGGCGCCGGTTGGGCCGCGGCGATCTGGAAGATGAGGTCGACGGAAGCCCCGAGATCGAGGTCCAGTTCGGCGGTCACGAGGCGTTGCACCGCAGTATCCTCGCACGCCGCGATGGCCTCCGCGTACACCGACGTTTCGACCCTCCAGAGGGATGCCGCAACGCACCCCCGCCGACCGTCGATCGCCGCAGATCCGGGCCACCGGCGGCGTGGCGGAGCCGTCGTCGGTGATACTCTCGATCGGTACGCCTCCGTAGCTCAGGGGATAGAGCGTTGGTTTCCGGTACCAAAGGTCGCAGGTTCGATTCCTGTCGGGGGCACTCCACGCGCTCACACTGTGCGCCACCATCGCCGACGTGAGCTACTCGGCGGCCCCCACGGGTACGCGACACCCGACGCCATCGACAGGGCGCGCAGCCAGGGACCCGTCGAGGGTCAGTTCACGCAGGGCACCGCACCCGAGACCATCGGCTGTTGCGAGTTGGTGTAGCTCTGCGGGGTCGGGGACACCGACGGCGACGGTGAGGACCCGTCGGTCTCGCCTGAGGGAGAGCTCGGCGCGTCGCTCGCGGCGTCGGTCGGCGCGGCGGTCGCCGACGGCGGGTTGAGCAGGTCGCGCACGATGCCGGCGATCTTGTCCTGGTCGACGATGTTGACGCTCTCGCCGTCGATCGTGCCGAACCGCTCGACCGGCAGCGTCTGGAAGGTGATGTCACCGCCGGCGAGGCGCTGCGCGGTGCTCGCGAGGCTCAGCAGGTCGAAGCCCTGATCGATCGCCACGTACTGCTTCGCCGTGTCGATGAGCGAGCGCATCGCCCCGAAGTCCGTGAACGTCTGCGCACTCTTGAGCGTGACCGCGAGCGAGATCATGAACGCCTGCTGCCGGCGCGTGCGGTCGAGGTCGGTGAGATCGACGTTCTCGTACTGCGTGTCGCGACGCTGCCGCACGAACGCCATCGCCTGCGCGGCATCGATCTGCTGCATCCCCGCGGCGAAGTTCGCGCCCGAGAACGTGTCGGCCGTCGCCTGGTTGAGGCACACCGTGATCGGCTGCACCGCCTGTGCGACGCGATAGAACGCTGCCATCGTCACTTCGACGAAGTGGTCGATGCGCACGCCGCCGAGAAACGACGAGACGGTCTGGATCTGCGCCTGCCGCGCGGCGTCGCGGGCTCGCTGATACGCCGTCGCATCGTCGGTGCCGTTGCCGGTCAGCTCGTCGTACGTGGCCTGGAACGTGCGGCCGTAGTCCTCTTTGATGTTGCCCTTCGTGACCCCGTCGGGTGCGTTCGCGTAGTCGACGTAGTCATCCCTCGGGATCGAAATGCCGACCGCCTTGCCGCCGTTGGCCGGGATGTGGATGAACATCAGCACGTTCGTGTTGTAGCCGCCGACGCTCTCATCCTCCGCGTGGATCGCGTCGTAGATCTCCTGCGGGAAGGGCTTGCCGTCCTGATCGACGCGACTGTCCAGTCCCATCACCAGGATGTTGACCTCACCCGTGTTCTGCGCGACCCCGGGGCTGGCCGACGGCATCGCGATGTCGGAGCGGTGGATGCCGTTGAGGTCGGAGGCCACAACGGCCACCACCGCGATGACGGCTGCGACGAACACGGCGAGAACTCCCACGGTCACCCGGCGGCGCCGGATCTGCACGCGGCGTGAGACGGGACGAGACGTTCGAGACACCGACAGATCGTGTCAGAGGCAACCTATCGCCCCGGTGTGAGAGGCCTGGGAGGATCATCCTCCCGGGGGATGCCGATGCACCCGTGGCACGATGTGGAGCCCGCCCTGCGGTTCATAGCGTCGAGACATGACCACCTCGAGCCTCACCCGTTCCTCGTCCTCCGTCCGCGCCGCCATCCTCTCGGTGCTCGGAAGCATGGTGGCGATCGGCGTCATCGCCATCGGCCTGCTCGTCGTTGCCGTCGCAGCCCTCCTCGTCTTCGGTCCCGCTCTGCTGGCTCGCTTCTGAGCGTTCGGCGACCGCCCGGAGACGACGCGGTGACCGTCGCTGCCGGTACGGTGAAGGCATGACGGAGACAGCGCCTGCCGCCTCCCCCGCAGGCGCAGATCAGCTCGCGACGACGCGGGCCCACGCTCTCGTGCGTCTCATGCGCCATCTGCCGGCCACGCTGCTCACCGTGGCCGCCGTGTTCATCGTCGGCCTCCTTTCGCAGGGCCTGTGGTCGCCCTTCGACGAAAGCGCAGGCATGGACACGTGGGCGTACGGTCTGCCCGCGCTCGAAGCCGGTCGATGGTGGACGCCGATCACCGGCACGTTCTTCGTCGCTGAGCCCTGGCTGTTCCTGCCGACCCTGATCGGATTCGTCGGGATGGGTGTGCTCGAGTACGCCCGCGGCACCCGGGTGGCCCTCGCGTACTTCTGGGTCGGCCAGATCGTCGCCGTCCTGGCGACATCGCTGCTGTTGGCCGCGCTCAGCGTCTTCTCCGGCTGGGAGTGGGTGCAAGACACCGCCACCACGCTCGATGTCGGTGCCAGCGGCGGCACCTTCGCATGCATCGCCGCCGTGATCGGTCTGCTCGCCTCGCCGTGGCGGCTGCGAGCATGGCTCGTGCTCATCGCGGTCGTCATCGTCGGCGTCCTCGTGCTGGGAACCGTGGCGGACCTCTCCCACCTCATCGCCGTGCTCGTCGTGCTCGCGTTCGATCGGACCCTGCGACCGCGTCGCGCCACCATCCGCGAGCAGCGCCTGATCGCCTTCATCGGCATGCTCGCCTTCGTCGGCATCGAAGTGATCCTGACGCTCATCCCTACCTACGGCCCGTTCGGGACCACCGACCCGCTCTCCAGCGACTGGACGACGACGGCCATCGACGTCGTCGTGGTGCTCGTGATCGCACAGGGCCTCCGGCGCGCGCGGCGCTGGGCGTGGATCTGCGCTCTCGTGCTGCTGGCGCTGAACATCCTGGCCGCGGCGCTGCTCGCGGTCATCGTCACGCTGGACGTGCGGCTCGACCTCGGCGTCCCCGTCGACGGCGAGACGGCGATCGAGATCGGCAGCGGCCTGATCGCGCTCGTGCTGCTCGTCTATCTGATCGTGGTGCGCGCCGCGTTCTCCGGCGCCCGACGCAGCGCGCTCGGGGCGCCAGGCGCGCAGCCGAGCACCGCCGAGGTCGCCGACCTCATCCGCACGCACGGCGGCGGCACGCTGTCGTGGATGACGACGTGGGAGGGCAACAGCTACCTGCGCACGAGCACCGGCGTCGTCGCGTATCAGATCCGCGCCGGGGCGGCGATCGCCCTCGCCGACCCGCTGGGGCCCGAAGAGGGACGTTCCGCCTCTGTGGCCGAGTTCATCGCGGCATCCGAGGAGGCGGCCCTCATCCCGTGCTTCTTCAGCGCGGGAGCCGCCACGCAGGCGGCCGTGCCGGACTCGTGGCGCGCGCTCGTCGTCGCGGACGACGCGATCGTCGACCTGCCGGGTCTGGCCTACACCGGCAAGCGGTGGAACTCGGTGCGCACCACCCTCAACCGGGCCAGCCGCGAGGAGATGACCTTCCGCTTGACGCACCTGCGCGACGAGTCGTGGGGCGTGCGCACGCAGCTGCAGGCGATCTCGAACCAGTGGGTCGGCGAGAAGCAGCTGCCCGAGATGCGCTTCACGTTGGGAACGCTCGCCGAAGCGGACGATCCCGAGGTGCGCATCGCGCTCGCCCTCGACGCGCGCGGCGATGTGCACGGCTTCCTGTCGTGGATGCCGGTGTACGGCGAAGGCGTCGTGCGCGGCTGGACGCTTGACCTGATGCGCCGCCGCGAGCACGGGTTCGGGCCGGTGATGGAGTATCTGATCGGCAGCTCAGCCCTAGCCTTCCGGGACGAGGGCGCCGAGTTCATGTCGCTGTCGGGCGCGCCGCTCACCCACGAGTACCCGCCCGAGGCCCAGGGGCTGGCGGCGCTGAGCACACGACTGTCCGACGCGCTCGAACCGTTGTACGGATTCCAGTCGCTGCACCGCTTCAAGCACAAGTTCCACCCGCGCTACGAGACCATGTCGCTGCTGTTCCGCGACGAGGCCGACCTGCCGCGGATCGGGGCGGGACTCACGCGCGCGTTCCTGCCCTCCGCGACGACACGGCAGTTCGCGAGCGCGGGGCTGGAGTTGCTGCGCGGCGAGCGCTGAGCGTCGACGGACGCCGCGGCGCGCTCAGTCGTGACCGACGAGCTTGAGGCCGAGGATGAGCAGCAGCCGCACGAGCGAGAACTGCTCGTCGCCGGTGATCATGGCGTAGGCGACGGTGAGCGAGGCCCCGATACCGACCCACACGGCGTACGCGGTGCCGGTGGAGATGTCGCGCATGGCCCACGCCAGACCGCCCATGCTGGCGGTCAGCGAGACGGCGAACACGATCGTCGGAACACGTCGGCTGAAACCTTCGGACGTGCCGAGCGCGGTCGCCCAGACCGCTTCGAGAACGCCGGAGACGATGAGGATGACCCAGGACATGACGTGACCGTCCGGCCAGTCTTGTCGCTCACCGGGTACTGGGATCCCTCGTCCGGAGACCCTGTCGGGGTCTTCGTGCAGACGAGCTGTTCTTCCTGATCACGAGCCGGGCGCGACGAGGAAGACCGCGTCCCACAGCCCCGGACTGGGTGCGTGCACGAGGACCGCGAAGACGACGGCGTCGATGAGCAGATGCACCGTCACGACGTAGCCCAGCGAACGGGTCTTGAGGAAGATGACCGCTTGCAGGAGAGCGAACGGGATGGTGAGCACCGGCCCCCAGGCGCGGTAACCGAGCTCCCAGAGGAAGGAGACGAACACGACCGCCTGCAGCAGATTGGCCGCGGCATCCGGGAGATGGCGACGCAGCAGTGCGAACACCGTGCAGATGAAGAAGAGCTCGTCCCAGATGCCCACGGCGCCGACGCCGACGAAGAGCCGGGCGATGAGGTCGGGGCTGTCCCCCGCCGCGCCAGGGGAAGCGGATCGCGCGATCGCGGTAGACCCATCGCGACACGGCATACGGCAGCGCGACCGCGCCGCCCAGCGCCAGAGTGAACCGCAGCATCGAGACGGTGTCGAGCTTCGCCTCCAGCGAGATCGAGCTCACCACCAGCATCCCCATCGCGATGAGCGACAGATCCCGCGCGAGCGACGGCGTGGATGCCGCGACCCGGCCCCGCTCGAGGGCGATCGCGACCGCGACCCCGACGACCAGAAGGGCGATGCCGAGCAGCGGCTGGCGGAAGACGAAGAACGCCGGGGCGGCCAGGCACACCGCCCCGGCGGGAAGGACGCCCATCCCGAGCCGCCGTGCGCCGGCGCCCTCTGTCACGGTCGACGGCGCGTTCACGCGTCGGACGTCGCGCGCGGCAGGCGGCGGTAGACGAGGTCGCGGATCTCGCGACCCTTCGCGATGCCCTTGCGCTCGAACGCCGTCATCACGCGCCCGTCGAACCGCTCGGCCCATTCACCGTCGAACGCCGGGACGAACTCCTCGGCATCGGCCAGGACCTCACGCATCTGCCGCGCGTAGTCCTCCCAGTCGGTCGCGAGCCGCAGGCGTCCGCCGTCGCGCAGCGCCCGTGCCGCCAGCGGCGGAAACGGCGGCGCGATCAGTCGACGCTTGTTGTGCTTGGCCTTGTGCCAGGGGTCGGGGAAGAAGATCCACAACTCGTCCACGCTGGCCTCCGGCAGCAGGTGCTCGAGGACCTCGGGGGCGTTCGCCTCGACGAGGCGGAGGTTGCGGATGCCGGCGCGGTCGGCGTCGAGCATCGTGCGGGCCAGCCCCGCGCGGAACACCTCCACCGCGAGAAAGTCGCGGTCGGGCGCGGCGGCCGCAGCGCTGACGATCGCATGACCCTGGCCCGATCCGACCTCCACGGTCAGGGGCGCGGCGCGGCCGAACACCTCGGCGGGCACGATCGAGGTCCCCGGAAGCACGCTGGTCGCCGCGGCATCGCGCTGCACGTCGATGGCGTACCGCGAGGCCAGCTCCGCCCAGGCGCGCTCCTGCGCGTCGCTCATCCGGCCGCTGCGGCGCACGAACGAGACGGGCCTGTCGCGGAAACGGGGAGCATCTGTCTCGTGCGGCATCCGACCAGGGTACCGGCGAGCACTACGGTTATAGAGGTGACGACGGGTTCAGGCGGTGACGAAGTCGATGAGCTCTTCGACGCGTCCCAGCAGCGCCGGGTCGAGGTCGCGGTAGCTGTGCACCGCTGCGAGGATGCGCTGCCACGTGCGGGCGATGTCGGCCTGGTCGCGGGCGGGCCACCCGAGAGCCCGGCTCACGCCCACCTTCCACTCGATGCCGCGGGGCACGTCCGGCCACGCCGCGATGCCGAGCGCACGCGGGGTCACGCACTGCCACACATCGATGTGGGGGTGGCCGACGATCCGCACGTGAGGGCCGTGCGGCCCCCGGGCGACGGCGTCGGCGATGCGCGACTCCTTCGAGCCGGGCACGAGGTGATCGACGAGCACTCCGTAGCGTCGTCCCGGTCCGGGCGGCTCCTCGCGCAGCACCTCTTCGAGCAGGTCGACGCCCTGCAGGTACTCGACGACGACGCCCTCGACGCGAAGATCGTCGCCCCACACCTTCTCGACGAGCTCGGCGTCGTGGCGGCCTTCGACGAGGATCCGCGAGGCGCGGGCCACGCGGGCGCGAGTCGTGTCGGCGGCGAACGAGCCGGAAGCGGTGCGGCGGGGTCCGGATGCCGCGGCCTTCGGCGCCTCCAGGACGACCGCCTGTCCATCGATCAGGAAGCCGCCGCCGAGGGGGAACAGTCGACGGCGACCGCGGCGGTCCTCCAGCTCGACATGACCCGACTGGATGCCGGTGACGGCGCCGCAGAAGCCGTCGCCGGCGATCTCCACGACGAGGTCCGGCGCGGCCGCCACGCGCGGCACCGCGCGGCGCCCCGCGTCCCGCCATCCCGCGGCCAGAACGTCTGCGCCATAGCGATCGGGGCCGAATCCGTCCTTGTTCATGGTTCCTCCGAACGCGACACCATACCCGCCCCCGCCGCCGCGGGCGCGGGGACAGGCCGGGGAGGGCAAGACCCACGGCATGCCCGCAGCTCGCCTATCGGGTCATGCCGTTCGCGACATAGGATCGGCGTGAGGAGCGAGGTTCCCGCACCTCGCGCAGGGGAGGAACACGCATGCGTGCGCGTCTGTGGCTGGCGCTGACGGCGGCGGCGATCGTCCTGGGCAGCGCCACGGCGATCGTCCTGGGCGGCGCGACCGCGGCGACCGCCACGGGTCCCGTCGCTCTCAGCTCGTCGCGCGTCGTGGATCAGTCCGGTGTGCTCTCCGGTGCGCAGATCTCCGAGGTCGATACGCGCTTGCGCGCCCTCACCGCAAAGTCGGGCGTCGATCTCTGGGTCGCGTACGTCCCCCAGTTCACCGATCCGTCGGCGCCCGAGGACTGGGCGAACCAGACGGCGCAGAACAACGGTCTGGGACCGCACCAGTACCTCCTGGCGATTTCGACCGACGGCCGTCAGTACTACCTGTCGGGCTCCTCCGCCGGCCCCGTGACCGGTGATGAGCTCACCACGATCGAACGCGAACGGGTGCAGCCGGCACTGTCAGCGGGTAACTGGGTCGGCGCCGCCACCTCCGCTGCCGACGGCCTGGCCGACGCCATCGCGGGAGGAACCGGCGGCGCCGGGGTCGACGCCGCCGGGATCATCACGCCGATCCTGCTCGTCATCGTGGTGATCGCCCTGGCCGGGCTCATCATCTGGATCGTGATCCGCTCGCGCAGGCGTCGATCGCCCGCGAGCTCGTTCCCGGGATCACCCTCGCCTCCGCCGGTGAGCCTCGAAGATCTCGCGCGCCGCGCGTCCTCGGCCCTCGTCCAGACGGACGACGCCGTCAAGACGAGCGAGCAGGAGCTCGGGTTCGCCCGGGCGCAGTTCGGCGACGAGGCCTCCCGCGAGTTCGAAACGGCGCTGGCCAGTGCGAAGGCTCAGCTCGACGAGGCCTTCTCCCTCAAGCAGAAGCTCGACGATGAGACTCCCGACAGCGACGACGACACGCGCGCCTGGAACATGCGCATCATCGAGCTGTGCGACGCGGCCAACGCGCAGCTCGACGAGAAGGCTGCGGCGTTCGAAGAACTGCGCAAGCTCGAGCAGAACGCCCCCGATGCACTCGCACGCCTCCGCGAGAGGAAGGCGAACGTGGCCGGCGCGCACGACGCCGCCGTCGCGACGCTCACCGGCCTGACGAGCGCGTACGACCCCCTGGCCCTGACCGCGATCGCCGACAACCCCGAGCAGGCGTCGCAGCGCCTCGCGTTCGCCGACACGCTGCTGGACACCGCCGCCGCGCAGATCGCCGCCGGCAACACGGCGGCCGCGGCGGTCAGCATCCGCGCCGCGGAGGACGCCGTGACACAGGCCGAGGTGCTGCAGAACGCCATCGCCCGCACGCGCGCCGACCTCGCACAGGCGGAGACGGATGCGGCGGCCCTCATCGCCGACCTTGAGACCGACATCGCCGCGGCGACGGCCCTGCCGGATCGGGACGGCCGCCTGGCTCCCATGATCGCGGCCACGCGCGCCCAGGTGGAGGCGGCACGGCCGCTGGTCTCCGGCCCCGCCAAGCGTCCCCTCTTCGCCCGCGAGGGCCTGGACCGCGCCAACGCACAGATCGACGCAGTCCTGGCCGGCGTCCGCGACGAGCAGGAGCGCGCGGCGCGCGCGTCGGCGCAGCTCGGCGGACTCATCGCACAGGCGCAGGGCGAGATCTCCGCGGCGGAGGACTTCATCTCCTCGCGCCGAGGTGCGGTCGGCGCCGAGGCCCGCACCCGCCTCGCCGAAGCCGGCGCATCGCTCGTGCAGGCCCGCCAGCTGCAGCCGAACGATCCCGCACAGGCTCTTGCCGCCGCGCAGCGCGCGCACGAGCTGGCGACGCAGGCGATGCAGGCGGCGCAGAGCGACGTCGGCGTCTTCCAGGGCGGCATGTTCGGCGGCTCCGGCGGATCGCAGCGCACGGGCACGGGCGGCGACATGATGGGAGCCATCCTGGGCGGCATCGTCATCAACTCGCTGCTGAACGGCGGCGGGGGCGGCCGCTCGCGCTCCGGTGGAGGTTTCGGCGGCCACGGCGGGGGCGGCAGCATCTCCCCCGGTGGTTTCGGCGGCGCCGGCAGCCGCTCGCGACGCGGCGGAGGTCGCTTCTGAGCTCGGCATCCGCTCGCCCCCTCCGACCGCACGATCCCCTCGCACGCTGGGAACTCTCCCGTTAGGAAAGGAAAAACGATGGCAAAGCAGTCCATCTTCGGTCGCATCTCGACGCTCGTGAAGGCGAACGTCAACGCCATGCTCGACGCCGCCGAAGACCCGCAGAAGATGCTCGACCAGCTGGTGCGCGATTACACCAACTCCATCGCCGACGCCGAGTCCGCGATCGCCGAGACCATCGGCAACCTGCGCCTGCTCGAGCGCGACCATGAAGAAGACGTGCGCGCCGCCGCCGAATGGGGCAACAAGGCCCTCGCCGCCAGCCGCAAGGCCGACGAGCTGCGCGGGAGCGGCAACACGGCGGATGCCGACAAGTTCGACAACCTCGCCAAGATCGCCCTGCAGCGCCAGATCAGCGAGGAGAACGAGGCCAAGGCCGTGGCTCCCACGATCGCGTCTCAGACGGAGGTCGTCGACAAGCTCAAGGACGGCCTCAACGGCATGAAGCAGAAGCTCGAGCAGCTGAAGGCCAAGCGCAGCGAGCTGCTGGCGCGCGCGAAGACGGCCGAGGCGCAGAACAAGGTGCACGACGCGGTCACGTCGATCGACGTGCTCGATCCCACGAGCGAGCTCGGTCGCTTCGAAGACAAGGTGCGCCGCCAGGAGGCTCTCGCCGCCGGCAAGGCGGAGCTCGCGGCATCCAGTCTGGACGCCCAGTTCAACGAGCTCGAGGATGTCGGCGAGCTCACCGAGGTCGAGGCGCGCCTGGCCGCCCTGAAGAGCGGCGGCACCGGCACGGCAGCGCTCGAGCAGTAGACAGGACGGTCGGCGTCCCGGGGTCCGCCACACGGTGGACGCCGGGACGCGGACGTCGCGGTGCGCGTGGCGCGCAGGGAGGGACGGCAAGATGACCCGCTTCGTGGTGGTTCCGCAGTGGCAGGGCTCCCCCGCCGCGCGCGCGATGCTGCTCGTGGACGGCGCCGAGGCGATCGCCGGCGACCTGCCCCGCGCGGCGACTGCCCGTGTGGAGGTGCCCGCCGAGGCCGGCGAGGCGCTGGAGACCGGCGTGCGCCGCTTCAGCGCGCTGAGCCGGGTCGCCGACGCTCTCACCGCGGAACTCGCGACCGGAGGTGAACCGGCGCTGGTCGTGGGCGGAGACTGCGGTGTCGCCGTCCCCGCGATCGCCCACGCCGCCGCCCGACACCGGAACCTCGCGGTGGTCTGGTTCGACGCGCACGGCGACCTCCACACGCCCGCGACGTCACCGTCGGGCGCGTTCGGCGGCATGGCGCTGCGGGCGGCGTACGAAAGCGGACCGGTGCCGGGAAGCGGTGCCGTGACGGCCGATCGCGTGGTGCTGGTCGGCGCCCGTGACCTCGACCCCGCTGAGGCTGCGTACCTCGCCGTCAGCGACATCCGCGGGGTCCCGGCCGACGCGATCGGCGACGGCGCCGCGGTCGCCGCCGCCGTGGCGGCGACGGGCGCCGACGCCGTCTACATCCACGTCGACCTCGACGTGCTCGATCCCGCCGAGCTCACCGGCGTGACCCAGCCGATGCCGTTCGGTGCGACGCTCGGGGAGCTGACCGCAGCCATCGCCGCCGTGCGACGCACGGCTCCGCTGGTGGGAGCGTCCATCGCCGGCTTCGCGCCGGCTTCGCCCGCCGCCGCCGTCGACGATCTGGGGACCATCCTGCGGGTCGTCGGAGCTCTCGCGTGATCGCGTCGCCGCCGCCCGGCTGGCAGCAGCGTGCGGCCCGCGCGGTGGAGCGCGGATGCCGTCTGGATGCACTGATCCCCAGCATCCTGCTCGACTCCCCCGTCAGCCTCGTGGGTTTCTGGTGGGGAACGGCCGTCGGCTGGATCTGGGGGTCGCTGTGGTCGACGGGTCGCATCGAGCGTCGCGGGGGCCTCTGGGTGTTCACGGGGATGCCGTCGTGGACGTTCGGCCGCGGAGGTGTCTGCGTCGGCGGCTGCTTCCTGACCGACTCACCCCGCATCAGCGAGGCCGTGCTGCGGCATGAAGCGGTGCACGCGCGCCAGTGGCGCCGTTACGGCTTTCTCATGCCGCTGCTGTACGCCCTGGCGGGACGCAACCCGCTGACGAACAGGTTCGAGATTCTCGCCGGCCTCGAAGAGGGCAACTATGTGCCGCGCGGAGCATCGGCAGGCACGGTCAGCGAGAGCTGACCAGCCCGAAACGCGCCGGTGTGTGCACCGCCGCCGACGAGATGCCGAGGCGCTCGGTGAGGTGGTCGAAGATGTCGGCGGTGCCGAGGAATCCGCCGAGAAGGTGGATGCGGGTGCCGTCCTGGCACGTCGGCTCATCGCCGTCTGCGCAGAGCATCTCATCGGCCCACGCCGTCACGGCCCGGCTGACGGCCTGGCCGGGAGCACAGGAGCGGCCGGTTCCGGGCTGGCCGCTGCGACGTGAGCGGTCGAGCCAGGTGACGACCATCCGCGCCGGAACCGCGATCGGCGTGATCCACGAGGCGTCGGGAACCTCGATGAAGACACGACCGGTCGAGCAGATCGGCAGCGTCGCGATGAGCGCCTCGAGCTCGGCCAGCGCGTGCTCGTCCGCCGTGATGAGCTGCTGCACCCGCGCGTGACGAGACGCCTTGCAGGCGGACTCGTCGTGCACAGCACGCAGCGCGGAGGAGGTCATGATCCTTCGATCATACGCCCATTAAGGCGAGCCTTACCTCAGCGTTCGATGAGGATCGTCGCGAGCGCGTCCACCTCGTCGCGGCGGAGGCCGTGCGTGACGAGGTAGCCCGCCGCCGACCCGAAGCGCTCGCGCACATCCTCCAACAGCGCCTGCATGACGGGTGCCGGCGAGCGTGTCGCGAGGTCTTCGAGATGGCGAGCGTCGGGGTGCACGCTGCGCAGATAGGCGAGCACGCGAGCATTGCGCCGCGCCGGGAGCAGCTGTTCCGTACGCGCGTAATCGGCCACGATCGCGTCATGCTCGACGCCGACGGCGTCCAACAGCAGCGCGACGGCGACGCCCGTGCGGTCCTTCCCGACGGTGCAGTGCACGAGCGCCGGTGCGCCCTCGAGGACGGCGCGGACGACCTCGACCATCCGATCGGCCGACTCGTCGACGAGGCCGCGGTAGACGTCGGCGAGCGAGCGGTCCTCGACGAAGAAGGAGGCGACCGAACCGAGGAAGAGCGGGATCCGGATCGTCTCGAGATCGAGGCCGGCGACGCGGCTGGGCTCGACGGCCACTTCGTCGTCGGCGCGGAGGTCGACGACGCGACGGATTCCGAGACCGACGAGATCCTCGCGGCCGGCCTCGTCCAGCCCGGCGAGATTGCCGGAACGGAACAGCACACCCGCACGCGTGACGCCACCGCCCGCCGGGAGCCCGCCGACGTCGCGGAAGTTCAGAGCGCCGGAGACGATGCTCACGCCGGATCGTCTCCCGCGCCCGTCTGGCCCCCGCGCGGCGGGACCGGGTACTTTCCGGCGATCGTGATGCGGTTGAAGGCGTTGATCGACACGAGCAGCCAGCTGATCGCGACGTACTCCTGCTCCGAGAGGATGCCGCCGACGCGGTCGTAGACCTCGTCGGGCACACCCTCCTCGTGGATGAAGACGTAGCACTCCGCCAGTTCGAGAGCCGCGCGTTCGCGGGCCGAGAACACGCCCGAGTCCCGCCAGGCGGCGAGCTGGGCGATCTCATCGATGCCGAGACCCGCCGCGACCGCGCGGTCGACGTGCACGCGCACGCAGTACGGGCATCCGTTGAGCTGCGACGCGTGGATGAGCACCAGCTCCCGCAGGCGCGCATCGATGCCCGCCTCGGCGGCGATCGCGCCGACCGTCTTCGAGAACACCTCCAGCGCGTCGTACGCGGGACGGGCCGACCGGGACAGGTGAACGCGACGCTCGGTGCTCATGCGATCAGCCTAGGACGGGTGGGCCCGCTCGAGCGGGCGAGCGCGCGGCGCAGGCGTGCGTCGAAATCACTGGTGCGAACGCGGATGGAGGCACAATGTCCGGATGGATGAGTTCTCCTTCCTGGCCGATCAGGCCGCCGAGCTCGGCATCGATGCCGTCCCGCCCGTCCGCCGCCTCACCCACCGCCTCGACGACGGCCGCGTCGTCAGCGCACTGCAGTACGGGGATCCCGTCACGGCAGCCTTCACTCCCCCGCAGGTGACGTTCCTGCACGGCGCCGGCCTCAACGCGCACACGTGGGACACGACGGTGCTCGCCCTCGGCATCCCCGCCCTCGCCGTCGACCTGCCCGGGCACGGCGACTCGTCGTGGCGGGCGGATGCCGCGTACACCGGAGGCGTCCTCGCCGCCGACGTCGCCCCGGCCGTCGCCGCGTGGACAGCGGGCACGCCACAGGTGCTCGTCGGTCAATCGCTCGGTGGCCTGACCGCCGCCGCGCTCGCCGCCGCGCACCCCGAGCTCGTGCGCGAGCTGATCGTCGTCGACATCACGCCCGGCATCGACCCGGACGGCGACGCCGCGCAGATCGCCGCCTTCTTCGCCGGCCCCACCGACTGGGCCAGCCGCGAGGAACTCGTCGAGCGGGCGCTCTGGTTCGGACTCGGCGGCTCCCGCGAGGCCGCGACCCGCGGTGTCGCCCTCAACTCGCGTGTGCGTGCGGACGGCCGCGTCGAGTGGAAGCACCACTTCGCGCACCTCGCGAACGCGCTGTCCGGCGACGCGGATGCCGCGGCGAGCGCAGAGGCGCAACGTCACGCGATCCGCGGCGCGCTCACCGCCGAAGGGTGGGATCACCTCGCTGCCGCCACGGCCCCGATCACTCTCGTGCGCGGAGGCCGCGGCTTCGTGACGCCCCCGGATGCCGAGGACTTCCATCGTCGCCTCCCGGCGGCATCCCTCGTCGAGGTCGACTCGGGCCACAACGTGCAGGAGGAGCAGCCGGTCGAACTCGCCCGGCTCATCGTGCAGATCGCGCGCGGCTGACGCGACCGATCGCATGACGCTCGGTGTCGCCGCAGCGAACACGGATGACCGCACCCGCCGTCGCAAAGCCTAGGCTGTAACGCGCACCCGAGTCAGCGGGCAGCTGCGCCCAGCACGCGCGCATGCCCGCGCTGCCGAAAGGACACCTCTCACATGCTTCGCCGCACCACCGTCGCTGCCGCCGCGCTCCTCGCCGTCGGCGCCCTGCTGCTGACCGCTTGCTCCGGCGGTTCCACGCCCGATGCGTCCCCGACCGTCGTCACCCCCGACCCTGACGCGGTCGTGAACGTGCGCCTCGTCTCCGAGCCGAGCAACCTCGACATCCGCGAGACCGCCGGTGCCGCCCTGGACCAGATCCTGATCGACAACGTCTACCAGGGCCTCGTCTCACGTACTCCCGACCAGAAGATCGAGCCGGAGCTGGCCAGCGACTACAAGGTCTCGCCCGACGGCCTCACCTACACGTTCACGCTCCGCGACGGCGTCACCTTCCACAACGGGTCGCCGCTCACCGTCGATGACGTCGTCTGGTCGCTGGAGCAGGTCAAGTCCACCGCGTCCTACAGCGACTCCGACCGACTCGCACGCGTACAGAGCATCGCCGCGAACGGCAAGGACGTCGTGCTCACGCTCAGCCAGCCCGATTCCAGCCTGCTGTGGAACCTCACCGGACGGGCAGGTCTCGTCCTCAAGAAGGACGACACCACCGATCGCAAGACGAAGGCCAACGGCACCGGGCCGTACAAGCTGACCAGCTGGAAGCAGGGCGACTCGATCACCTTCGACCGCAACGACGCCTACTGGGGCGACAAGGCCAAGGTCAAGGAGGTGGTCTTCAGCTACATTCCCGACAACCAGGCCGCGCTCAACGGTGCCCTCGCCCACGAGCTCGACGTGGTCACGGGCTTCGACGCCAACCTCAAGGACCAGGTCGAGGCGAACGGTGACTTCACTCTCGTGCTCGGAAAGTCGACCGACAAGGGCACGCTCGCGATGAACTCGACGAAGGCGCCCCTGTCCGACAAGCGCGTGCGCCAGGCGATCCGCCAGGCCATCGACCACAACGCCATCGTCAAGGCGCTCGGCGCCGGCCAGACCTTGAACGGCCCGATCCCCGAGCTCGACCCCGGCTACGCGGATCTGTCCTCCACCGCCCCCTTCGACCCGGCCGCCGCGAAGAAGCTCCTCGCCGACGCCGGTGTGAAAGACTTCACGCTCACGCTCACGATCCCCTCGTTCTACGGCACCACGGTGTCTCAGATCCTCGTGTCGAATCTGAATGACGTGGGCATCACGCTGAAGGTGAAGGCCGTCGAGTTCCCGACGTGGCTCAACGACGTCTACATGAACAAGAACTACGACCTCAGCTTCGTGCTGCACACCGAGGCTCGCGACTTCGAGAACTGGGCGAACCCGAACTACTACTACACCTACAACAACCCCGAGGTGCAGAAGCTCTACCAGCAGTCGCTCAGCGCGACCGACGAGCAGACATCCGCTGACCTGCTGGCACAGGCCGCGAAGATCGTCGCCGACGATCAGGCCGCCGACTGGCTGTACAACGGCGCGTCGATCGTCGCCGTGGGCACCAATGTGAGCGGATTCCCGTCGGTCAACGTCAACGAGCGCATCAACCTCGCCGAGCTGGCCAAGAGCAAGGGGTGATCCGCTACGCGCTGACGCGACTGGCCCTGCTCGTGCTGGGCCTGTTCGTCGCCAGCGCGCTGATCTTCCTGACGCTGCGGATCCTTCCCGGCGATGTGGCGCAGCTCATCGCCGGGATCGATGCGGGCCCGGCGCAGGTCGCCGCGATCCGTGAGCGCCTCGGGCTCGCAGAGCCCCTTGCGGTGCAGTACCTGTCCTGGATCGGCGGTGTCCTCCGTGGAGACCTCGGCCAGTCGCTGCTGACCGGTGCCCCTGTGGCGGCCCAGCTCGCCGAGAAGGCCCAGGTGACGATTCCGCTCGGACTCATGGCGATGACCGTCGCCCTGCTGATCGCACTGCCGTTCGGTGTCCTCTCCGCCGTCCGCCGCGGCCGCCCCGACGGCACCGCGCTGTCGGTCGGGGCCCAGACCGTCGCCGCTGTCCCGGTGGTGTGGGCCGGGATGATGCTGGTGCTCGTGTTCGCTGTCTGGCTCGGCTGGCTGCCCGCCCAGGGATTCCCGCGCGCAGGATGGAGCGACCCGGCATCCGCCGTCCGGGCGCTGCTGCTGCCGGCGATCACGATCGGCGTCGTCGAAGGGGCGATGCTGATGCGGTTCGTGCGTTCGGCGACCCTCCAGGCGACGGGAGAGGATTTCGTCCGCACGGCGGCGGCGAAGGGCCTCACCCGCACGCAAGCCCTCATCCGGCACGGACTGCCCACGGTGGGGCTGTCGATCATCACGGTTCTGGGACTGCAGGTGGCAGGCATCATCGTCGGCGCCGTCGTCATCGAGCAGCTGTTCAGTCTGCCCGGCATCGGACGCATGCTCGTCGAGGACGTCGGCAAGCGCGACCTGCTCAAGGTGCAGGGCGAGCTGCTCGTGCTCACCGGCTTCGTGCTCGTCGTCGGCTTCGTCGTCGACCTCATCCACCACCTCATCGACCCTCGACAGCGGGAGGCAGAATGAGCAGGTTCGCCTGGCTGCGTCGACTGTGGGCGCTGTCGACCGGACGCTTCGGCCTCGTCGTCTCGCTGGCGATCGGCGCCGTCGCGCTGGTCGCCCGATTCTGGCTGCCGTTCGATCCTCAGACGGTCGACGTCGACGGACGCTGGGCTGCCCCGGGGTGGCCGCACCTGCTCGGCACGGACGGCGCGGGCCGCGACATCCTGAGCCTGCTCATGGCCGGAGCGCGCACGACGGTGTGGGTGGCTCTGGGAGCCGGATTCGTGGCGACCGTCATCGGCGTCGCCCTCGCGACCCTCGGCGCCCTCACCGCGCGGTGGGTGCGGGAGAGCGTCGCGGTGCTCGTCGACATCCTGATCGCGTTCCCCGTGCTCCTGATCGCCATGATGATCTCGTCGGTCTGGGGCGGCTCGCTGTGGGTCGTGATCGTCTCGGTCGGCATCGGCTTCGGCGTCAACATCGCGCGGGTGACGCGCCCCGAGCTGCGCCGCGTGCTGCACAGCGACTTCGTTCTCGCCGGTCGAGCCGCCGGTCTCACTCCCTTCCAGAACCTGTACCGCCACCTGCTGCCGAACGTCGCGCCGGTGTTCATCGTGCAGCTGTCGTGGGGCATGGCCGTCGCCGTGCTCGCCGAGGCCGGGCTCAGCTACCTCGGCTTCGGCGCCCCGCTCACCGAGCCCAGCTGGGGGCTGCTGCTGAAGGATCTGCAGCAGTACATCTCCGTGCACCCGCTCAGCGTCGTCTGGCCGGGACTGGCGATCACGATCACGGTGCTGGGGCTCAACCTCCTCGGGGACGCACTGCGCGAGGCGACCGACCCCACCCTCACGCGCCGGCGCACGGCGGCGCAGACCCACACGACGGCGGTGATCTCATGAGCCTGCTGGTGCGCAACCTCTCGATCGAGATCGACGGTCGCCGCGTCGTGGACGACATCTCCTTCGACGTCCCCGACGGCGCGCGCGTGGGCCTGATCGGAGAGTCGGGGTCGGGCAAGTCCCTCACCGCCCTCGCGATCCTCGGCCTGCTGCCGGATGCCGCCACGGCCACGGGCAGCATCCGATGGAACGAGCGCGAGCTGATCGGTCTGCCGGACCGCGAGCTCGCCCGTCTGCGCGGCGATGAGATCGGCATCGTCTTCCAGGAGCCGCGCACCGCCCTCAATCCGATCCGCACCGTCGGCCGCCAGATCGCCGAGTCCGTGCGCATTCACGAGGGGCTCGGACGCCGGGATGCCGCGGCGCGCGCCATCGCCGAGGCCGAGCGCGTGCGTCTGCCCGAGCCGGTCCAGATCGTCCGCCGCTACCCGCACCAGCTCTCCGGCGGCCAGCGCCAGCGCGTGGCCATCGCCATGGCCCTCGCCTGCCGTCCGCGCCTCCTGATCGCCGACGAGCCGACGACGGCCCTGGACGTCACGATCCAGGCGGAGGTGCTCGAACTGCTCGCCGGCCTCGTCGCGAGGGACGGCATGTCGCTGGTGTTCATCACGCACGACCTGGCGGTGCTCTCCCAGATCGCTACGCACGCCGTCGTGCTCGAAGACGGGCGCGTGGTCGAGCACGGGCCGCTCTCACGACTGCTCACGGCACCGGCATCCCCGGTGACGCAAGGCCTGCTGCGCGACGCCACCGCGACGCTGTGGCGACCGGGAGGTGCCCGATGAGGGCGGTGGACCCGGCGTTGCTGAGCGCACGCGCGCTCACCCGCCGCTTCCGCCAACGCGGAGGCGGACTGTTCGAGCGGGCGCGATGGACGACCGCGCTCGAAGACGCCGACGTCGACGTCTTCGAGGGCTCCGCCGTCGGCATCATCGGCGAGTCGGGCTCCGGTAAGTCGACGCTCGTCAGGCTGCTGTTGGGGTTGGACGCCCCCACGACAGGCACCGTCACGATGGCGGGCCGCTCGGTCGATGCGCGCGCCTCGGCGCGGTCGCTGCACTGGCTGCGCCGCGCGACCGGCATCGTGTTCCAGGATCCGTACGCGTCGCTGGACCCCCGAATGAGCATCGGACGGATCGTCGGCGAGCCGCTCTGGGCGCTGGACATACCGGGAGATCGCCGTGCGCGCGTGCGCGAGGTACTCGAGGCCGTCGGGCTCGAGGCCGCGATGGCCGACCGCTACCCGCACGAGTTCTCCGGCGGGCAACGCCAGCGCATCGCTCTGGCACGCGCGATCGTGCACCGCCCTCGCATCCTCGTCGGCGATGAACCGCTCTCGGCGCTCGATGTCACGGTGCGCGCGCAGATCCTGGAACTGCTGCGCGAGCTGCGGCAGCGGGAGAGTCTCACCCTCGTGATGGTGTCGCACGACATCGGCGTCGTGCAGAACCTCTGCGACGAAGTGATCGTCATGACGGACGGCCGCATCGTCGAGGAGGGCCCCACCGAGAAGGTCCTGCTCGCGCCGCAGGTCGCCTACACCCGTCGACTGCTCGCCTCCATCCCGGTGATCGACCCACCGCGGGACTGATCGCTACGTGGGCGAGGCATCGGACAGGCGCGCACGTCGGATGCCGGGCGTAGGGTGACGCCATGTTCGCGATCGTCCCGCCGTATCTGCTGTCTCGCCTGGCCGCCACCGATGCCCCGCACCTCGCGAACGCCGCAGAGGCCGCCCGCGCGACCCTGGCGATCGCACGGCCCTCCCACCCGGCGCCCGCGCGTAGTCGGGCACGGCTCGACCTGTCGGTCGACGGCGACGCCCTCATCCTGCAGGGTGAGCCGGCGCCCGACCGCGTCATCTCCGACGCGCAGCACCGCGAAACGCTTCCCGGCGTGCGCGTGCGCGGTGACGACGACCCGCCCGTCGCCGACGTCGCCGTGAACGAGGCCTTCGAGGGGCTCGGCGCGAGCTTCGAGCTGTTCTGGGATGCGTTCGCACGCCGTTCGATCGACGGCGCGGGCGGAACCCTCGCGGCGAGCGTGCACTACGGCGACCGCTATGACAACGCGTTCTGGAACGGCGAGCGGATGGTCTTCGGCGACGGCGACGGCGAGGTGTTCCGGGGCTTCACCTCCTCGATCAGCGTCATCGGGCACGAGCTCGGCCACGGCGTGATCGAACACGGCGGCGGTCTCGAGTACCAGGGACAGTCGGGAGCGCTCAACGAGTCCGTCGCCGACGTCTTTGGCGCGCTGACAGAGCAGCATCGCGCTGGCGAGAGCGCCGCGGAGGCGTCGTGGCTGATCGGGGCCGGCATCTTCACCGACGCCGTTCAGGGCGTGGCGCTGCGCTCGATGAAGGCACCCGGCACGGCCTACGACGACGATGTTCTCGGCAAAGACCCTCAGCCCGCCCACATGCGCGACTACGTCCGCACGAGCGAGGACAACGGCGGCGTGCACATCAACTCCGGCATCCCGAACAAGGCTTTCCACCTCGTCGCCACCGCGCTCGGCGGTCACGCGTGGGAACGAGCGGGCCGCATCTGGTACCTCACCGTGACGCAGGGCGCCGTGCCGCCGACGGCGGATTTCTCGGCGTTCGCGGCGGCGACCACGGCGGTCGCGCAGCGGGAGTACGGTGAGAGATCGGAGGAAGCCGACGCCGTCCGCACCGCGTGGAACGCCGTCGGTGTGACCGCCCGTGACGAACCATCCCGATCCGCGCGATCTGCCGGAGACCGCGAATGACGCCGATGCGCACGCCCTGACCGTGAGCATGGTCCGCTCCGGCGGCGTCGCGGGATTCACGCGCCGCTGGCACCTCTCGGCACCTCCCCACGAGAGTGCGCGCTGGAAGCAGCTCGTGGAACGTTGCCCCTGGGATGCCGAGGACAGGGGCGAGCGTCGCCCGAGCTCGGCCGCTGCCCCCACCGCGCAGGGCGCCGACCGATTCACCTGGACCATCGAAGCTCACGTCGACGGTCGTTCCCACCGTGCGATCGTCAGCGAGGCGGACGCCGAGGGCGCCTGGCGCACCTTGATCGACGCGGTCCGCGACGCCGCGCCCTCACCCCTCTGAGCGCTCCGAGCGCGAGAACAGCGAACGCTTCTTCTTCACCGGCGACAGCTGCTTCTGCAGGTAGATCGTGCCGAGCCAGCGGCCGAACTTGAAGCCGACGCGTCCCATGCGTCCGACCTCGACGAAGCCGAGCTTCTCGTGCAGGGCGATGGAGGACTCGGCCCCCTTGTCGCTGATCACCGCGACCATCTGATGGATGCCGGCCGCCTCGCTGACCGCGATCAGCGCCTCCAGGAGCGCACGGCCGAGTCCCTTGCCCGTCGCCGCCTGCCCCAGGTAGATCGAGTTCTCCACGCTGTAGCGGTACGCCGACTTGGCCGACATCGGCTGCACGAGTGCATAGCCGAGGATCTGCCCGCTGGGCGACTGCGCCACGAGGAACGGCATGCCGAGCTTGGCCAGGTGCTCGAGCTTCTCGCGCCACTGGGCGAGCGACCACTTCTTCTCGTCGAAGGTCACCACCGAGTTGGTGACGTAGTAGTTGTAGATCTCGCGGATGTCCGGAATATCGCCGTCCCGCACGGGCCGGATCTCGTAGGAGAAGGGGCGCTCCTGCTCGCTGCGGCGCAGGTGCACGGGCAGCCGCCGCCGACTCTTGTCGTACTCCTCCTCCAGCATGTGGCTCAGCCTAAACGCCAGTCGACCGGCGTCGCACCCTGCTGGACGAGCAGCTCATTGACACGCGAGAAGGGACGCGAGCCGAAGAAGCCCCGACTGGCCGACAGCGGCGAAGGGTGGGCGGACTCCACGGTCGGGGTCCCCGCGAGAAGGGGCCGCAGGTTCGCGGCATCCCGCCCCCACAGCACCGCGGCCAGCGGCCGATCCCGGGCGACGAGGGTGCGGATGGCGTGCTCGGTGACCGTCTCCCATCCCCACCCGCGGTGCGACGCGGGAGCGCCGGGAGCCACCGTCAGCACGCGGTTGAGCAGCATGACGCCCTGGTCGCTCCACGCGGAGAGGTCGCCGTGCGGTGCCCGTGCGATGCCGAGGTCGGCTTCCAGCTCCTGGTAGATGTTGGCGAGGCTTCGCGGCAGGGGCCTCACGTGCGCATCGACGGCGAACGAGAGCCCGATCGGGTGGCCCGGGGTCGGGTAGGGGTCCTGCCCGACGATGAGCACCTTGACCTCGGCGAGCGGCCTCGCGAAGGCGCGGAGCACCTTGTCGCCCGCGGGGAGATACGGCCGCCCTGCCGCGGTCTCGGCGCGCAGTCGTTCGCCGAGCGCCGCGATGTCGGGCGCGACCGGAGCGAGCGCGCGCGCCCAATCGGCGTCGATGAGTCCGGCATCGGCCAGCTCATCGAGGGCCATCGCCATCAGGCGCTCGCCTCCGCGCCGGCGTCCTCCTCGATCACCGAACCGGCGGCCGACCACGGGAAGTCGATCCAGCGGTCGGTCTCGCGCCACGAGAAGTCGGGCTGGGCGACACTGCCGGGCTTCGTGTAGATGCAGACCGATCGCACGTCGGCATCGGCGTCGCGCAGCATCTTGACGGCGAGGGCGAGCGTGCGCCCACTGTCGGCGACGTCATCGACGAGCAGGACGCGCTTGCCGGGCAGGTAACCGAGGTCGAGGTCGGGCGGCAGCAGCGCCGGCGCCTCCAGCACGGTGCCGATGCCGGTGTAGAACTCCACGTTCAAAGCGCCGCAGCTCTTCACCCCCAGGCCGTAGGCGATGGCGCCGGCGGGCAGCAGGCCCCCGCGGGCGATCGCCACCACGACGTCGGGAACGAACCCGTCCGCCACGATCGATCGGGACAACGCCCGGGTCGCCTCACCGAAACCGTTCCACGTCAGTACTTCGCGCTCGCTCGTCACGGCATTCAGCCTAGGCGCCGCCGCGGTGCGCGACACACACGCGTGGATAGAGTGAACGCCGTGACCTCCTCCTCCGCAGGCTCCTCGACGGCGAAGAGCCCCCGCACCCGCTCGGCCCGCCTTCCCCGGGGCCTCGGCATCACCGCCGGCCTCATCGGATGGTTCATCCTGGTCGAGATCGTCAGCGGCATCCTGCAGGGCTATTACGTGCCGCTGTTCAGCGACATCGTCGTCTCCCTCGGCATCCACGACTCCGACGTCAACTGGTTCGAGGCGGCGCAGCTGCTGCTGTCGGCGCTCGTCGTGCCGGTGCTCGCGAAACTCGGCGACATGTACGGGCACAAGCGCATCCTGCTGATCGCCGCGATCCTCACGGCCGGGGCGACCTGGTGGCTGGTGTTCGCGACCTCGTTCTGGAGCTTTCTGATCGCCTGGGCGTTGCAGGGCTTCTACGTCGTCTGGCTGCCGTTGGAGATCGCCCTCATCTTCGAGCGCGGGCGGGTGCAGCAGCGCGGAGTGTCGACGACCCGCCGCGCGGCGGGTCTGCTGGTCGTCGGGCTGGAGGCAGGCGCGATCATCGGTGCTCTCGCCGCCGGACGGATCTTCGCCGCAAGCGGCCAGAACCTCACCGCGACGCTCGTCGTGCCGGCGATCGCCGTCACGCTCGTCGCACTCGTCATCTGGATCGGCGTTCCCGAATCCGCACCCGAGGGCGGACGACGCCTCGACACGAGGGGCTTTGTACTGCTCGCGTGGGCACTGCTGCTCGTGACGGGCGGTCTGGCCTGGATGCGGATGATCGGCGAGCTGGCGCTCGGCACCGCCGCCTGGATCTGGGTCGTCGCCCTGCTGCTGGCCGGGGTCGCGGTGTTCGTATGGTTCGTGCGCTTCGAACTGCGCCAGGACGACCCGGCGGTGGACATCCGGGTGCTGCGTCGACCCGAGATGTGGCCGGTGCAGGCGACGGCCTTCCTCATCGGGATCAGCCTGCTCGGCGCGCAGGGACCGTTGTCGACGTACGCCGGCACCGATCCCTCCCTCGGCTACGGACTCGGGCTGGATGCCACGGAGCGCTCGAACATCATCGGGGTCTACCTCGTGTCACTCATCGTGGGCGCCGTGCTGTTCGCCGTGACCTCGCGGCGGGCGAGCCCACGAGTCGTACTGATCGCGGCATCCCTGCTCGTGGGTATCGGCTATCTGCTCTTCCTGCCGTTCCACCGGGAGCTGTGGCAGGTGCTGCTCAACCTCTCGATCGCCGGGCTCGGCTGCGGCGCGCTGGTCGGTGCGCTTCCCGCCGCCGCGGCCGCCGCCGCCCCGCGCGGGCAGACCGGCATCGCGACGGCACTGACCAACACGACCAAGACGATCGGCGGATCGTTCTCCTCAGCCGTGTTCGGCGTGGTGCTCGCGGCCGGCGCCGGCGCCGTGACCAGCCAGACCGCGGCCTCCCTCGGTGGCTACCTGACGGTGTGGGCGATCTGCGCCGGCGGCGGATTCCTCGCCGCCCTGCTGCTCGTGTTCGTTCCGAAGGTCGCGTTCGCCGACGCCCCCGCGTCCTGACGCCGCCGGCCTCTTTCGCGGGGTCAGGCGCGCGGGCGGAGGCGACCGCGCGCCAGCAGGTGCTGCGCGGACTGGGCGACCGGGCGCATCGTCACCAGGTCGAGGTTGACGTGGCCGGGCGCGTTGAGGGCGTACGCGATGACATCCGCGACATCGTCCGCGGTGAGCGGGTGCTCGACGCCCTCGTAGACCTTCTCGGCCGTGGCGCGGTCGCCGCCCAGTCGGTTTAGGGTGAACTCCTCGGTGTAGACCATGCCCGGCGCGACCTCGGTCACGCGGATCGGCTCGCCGTTCAGCTCCAGGCGCAGGGCGTGCACGAGCATCGCCTCGCCCGCCTTCGCCGCGTTGTAACCGGCTCCTCCGGGATACGCCGTCTGTGCCGCGGTCGAGGTGACATACAGCGTGTCGGCGTGGCCGCCGTCGTCGATCCCTGCCCGCAGCAACGGCAGCAGGGCCGCCGTGACCAGCTGCGCCGACAGCACGTTCGCCTCGAACATCCAGCGCCAGTCCGCCGGGTCGCCGTCTTCGACCCGGTCGGTGCCCCGCGCACCGCCGGCGACGTGCACGAGGGCGTGCACCGCCCCGGTGCGCGCCACGTGCTCGGCCAGCGCCGCCACGTCGGCCTCGTTCGCCAGGTCGGCGGCGAACGAGGCCGACCCGGTTTCGCGATCCAGCGCGACCAGCCGCTCCGCGCGGCGAGCCACGCCCACCACGTCCCAGCCCGACGCCCGCAGGGCACGTACGGTCGCCGCACCGATGCCGGAGCTGGCTCCCGTCACCACGGCGCGACGACGATGGCCCTGAGAACTCTCCTGCGGCGAAGTCATGCCCCCACGCTACGTCACGGCATCGGATGCCGAGACGAGCGCCGTTCGTTACGTCACATTTCCCGACCGTTGTTGACAACGGGCGCGAACTCTACTGTCGGTGGTGGCCGCGGCATCCGACCCCGGCTCCCCACCACTTCCGATTCACCCGATGGAGCCCGACATGTCCGCATCCGAGAACTGGCGCTTCGAGACCACGCAGATCCACGCGGGCGCGCAGCCCGACCCCGTGACCAAGGCGCGAGCCACGCCGATCTACCAGACCACCTCCTACGTGTTCGACAACGCCGACCACGCCGCGAACCTGTTCGCGCTGGCGGAGTTCGGCAACATCTACACCCGCATCCAGAACCCCACGCAGGACGTCGTCGAACAGCGCATCGCGGCCCTCGAGGGGGGCACCGGCGCCCTCCTCGTCGCGTCGGGCCAGGCGGCGGAGACGTTCGCGATCCTCAACATCGCGGAGGCCGGCGACCACTTCGTGTCGTCGAGCTCGATCTACGGCGGCACCTACAACCTCTTCAAGTACACGCTGGGCAAGCTCGGCATCGAGGTCACGTTCGTCGAGAACCAGGATGACCCGGAGGAGTGGCGCCGCGCGGTCCGCCCCAACACGAAGCTGTTCTTCGCCGAGACGATCGGCAACCCGCAGATCAACGTGCTCGACATCCGCACCGTCGCCGACGTCGCCCACGAGGCCGGTGTGCCGCTCATCGTCGACAACACGATCGCGACGCCCTACCTCATCCGCCCGTTCGAGCACGGCGCCGACATCGTCGTGCACTCGGCCACCAAGTTCCTCGGCGGCCACGGCACCGTCATCGGCGGCGCCATCGTCGACGGCGGCACCTTCCCGTGGTCGCAGCACGCCGACCGCTTCCCCGGCCTGACCACGCCCGACCCCTCCTACCACGGCGCGGTCTACACGCAGGCGGTCGGCGACGGCCTGGCCTACGTCATCAAGGCGCGCGTGCAGCTGCTGCGCGACCTCGGCGCCGCCATCTCGCCGCAGAGCGCGTGGCTGCTCATCCAGGGCATCGAGACCCTGTCGCTGCGCATCGAGCGCCACGTGCAGAACGCGCAGGAGATCGCCGAGTGGCTGGAGAACCACGACGACATCGCCTCGGTCAACTACTCCGGCCTGCCGACCTCGCCCTGGTACGCGGCCGCGAACCGCTACGCCCCGAAGGGCGTGGGCGCCGTGCTGTCGTTCGAGCTCAAGGGCGGCGTCCAGGCCGGTCGCGAGTTCGTGAACGCGCTCGAGCTGTTCAGCCACCTCGCCAACATCGGCGATGTCCGCTCGCTCGTCATCCACCCGGCATCCACCACGCACTCGCAGCTGACGCCGGAGCAGCAGCTCACGACCGGTGTGACCCCGGGCCTGGTCCGTCTGTCGGTGGGTCTGAAGAACGTCGAGGATCTGAAGGCCGACCTCGAGCAGGCCCTCGCCGCCGCGCGCAAGGTCTCCGAGACCGCCCGCGCCTGAACCCTTCTCCTGGGCGGAGCACGAGACCCGTCCGACGGGTGCATGAACTCCGCAGGATGCCGCGAACTCCGCAACCGATCACGCATTCGGCTGCGGAGTTCGTGCGTTTCTGCGGAGTTCGTGGTCGTAACAGTCCGTTCGGGACGGACGCGACCCGGGAGAATGGACGCCATGGACTGGCAGACCTCCGAGGACACGGTGCCGAGCGCACCGATCACGGAGGCCGATGCGCGCCTGCTGCGCGGCCGTCCTCCCGCAACAGGCGCCTGGCGCGACGGCGACCCCGCCGGAGACCGCCGCTTCGCTGCCTTCGGCGCGTTCACCACCGAGGGCGGCCGGGAGCTTCCCGGCATCCGCATCGCGTACGAGACGTGGGGAGAGCTGTCCCCCGCCCGCGACAACGCGGTGCTCGTGCTGCACGCGCTCACCGGCGACAGCCACGTGCGGGGCGCGGCCGGTCCCGGACACCCCACCGCGGGATGGTGGGACGACATCGTGGGTCCCGGAGCTCCCATCGACACCGACCGCTGGTTCGTCGTGGCCCCGAACATGCTCGGCGGATGCCAGGGCTCGACCGGTCCGTCCTCGATCGCCCCCGACGGCTACGAGTGGGCGCGACGCTTTCCGTACCTCACGATCCGCGACCAGGTCGCCGCGCAGGTGCTCCTCGCCGACAGCCTGGGAATTCAGGTGTGGGCAGCGGTCATCGGCGGTTCGATGGGCGGCATGCACGCCCTCGAATGGGGCGTGGGACTGCCCGATCGCGTCGCGCGGCTCGCGGTGCTCTCCTCTCCCCCCACCACGACGGCCGACCAGATCGCGCTCAACGGCGTGCAGCTGGAGGCCATCCAGATCGATCCGCGCTTCGCCGACGGCGAGTACTACGACGCTCCCGACGGGGAAGGGCCGCACCGCGGCCTCGCGCTCGCGCGACGCATGGCCCTGCTCAACTACCGCAGCCCCACCGAGCTCAACCAACGCTTCCAGCGCTCGTGGCAGTCGGGCAAGAGCCCGCTCGGTCACGGCGGCCGCTTCGCCGTGGAGAGCTATCTCGACTTCCACGGCAACAAGTTCACGCGCCGCTTCGACGCGAACGCGTACATCACGCTGGTCGAGGCCATGAACTCGCACGACGTCGGGCGCGATCGCGGCGGCGTCGAGGACGCGCTCGCGCGCGTCACCGCGACGACGCTCGTGCTCGGCACCGACAGCGACCGCCTGTTCCCGATCGACGGGCAGCACCGCATCGCCCGCGGCATCCGCTCGACGATCGACGACGGCGCCATCGTGCTGTCGAGCGACTTCGGTCACGACGGCTTCCTCATCGAGACGACCGCCGTCGGCGCGCACCTGCGGCGGTTGCTGCAGGCCTGATCCCGGCGTCAGGCCACCGCGGCGGCGGTTCGTGCGGAGCGCGCCTCGATCCCGAAGCTCACGAGGGCGAGCACGAGGCCGGATGCCGCGAGCAGCGCTCCCACCCAGACCGGTGCGACGAAGCCGAAGCCGGCCGCGATCACGACGCCGCCGAGAAACGCCCCGGTGGCGTTGCCGATGTTCAGCGCGGAGTGGTTCAGCGCCGCGGCGATCGACTGGTTGTCGCCGGCGACGTCCATGAGCCGCGTCTGGATCGACGGGCTCAGCACCGAGGACACGAAGCCGACGAGGAAGATGAACAGGCCGAGCGCGACGAGCAGTCCCGCCGTGAACGCGAGAAGCACCTGCACCACGGTGAGAGCGCCGAGGCCCGCCAGCATCGTGCGTTTCAGGTCGCGATCAGCAAGGTGGCCGCCGACGAGATTCCCGATCGTCATGCCGATGCCCATGACGATGAGGATCACCGGCACCACCGCGGCGGGAGCTCCCGCGACCTCGGTGACGATCGACGCGACGTAGCTGTAGGCCGCGAAGAACCCGCCGAACCCGATCGCACCGACCCCCAGGGTCAGCCACACCTGGCCGATCCGCAGCGCGCGCAGCTCCGCGCGGAGCGTCCGTCCGGGATCGCCCGCATGGGCCGGTACGGTCAGCGCGATCATCACTGCGGCGAGGGCGAAGATGAGGGCGACGACGAGGAATGCGATCCGCCACCCGAAGCGCTGCCCGAGGAAGGTGCCGAACGGCACACCGACGACGTTGGCGACCGTGAGGCCCGTGAGCACGAAGGCGACGCCCTTGGCGCGGTTTCCCGGCCCCATGACGTCGGCGGCGACAAGGGCGCCGATACCGAAGTATGCGCCGTGCGGCAGCCCGGCCAGCACGCGGGATGCCGCGACCAGCTCGAAGGTCGGAGCCAGCAGCGTCAGCGTGTTGCCGAGCGTCAGAGCCGCCGCCAGCGCCAGCATCACGCGATGGCGCGGATACTTCGCGACGATTCCCGCGATCGTGGGGGCGCCGATGACGACGCCGAGCGCGTACAGGGTGATGAGCCACCCCGCCTGCGCGACGGCATCCTCGGGAGAGGAGGCCCACGTCGTCGGCAGCAGGTCGGCGGAGATGTTCGGGAGCAGGCCCATGACGACGAACTCGGTCATGCCGATGCCGAACGAGCCGATGGCGAGGGAGAGGAGCGCCCACATCGCCGCACCCCTCGACGGGGTCGAGGAGATCACCCGGCCATGCTACCGTGCGCCGGCGGCGTCCCGGGCGGCCTACCCGTCGACCTCCAACGCCGCGATCGCCGTCTCCAACCGTTCGATCTTTCCATCGAGCTCGCCGGTGCGGCCCGGGCGGATGTCGGCCTTGAGCACCAGCGAGACGCGTGATCCGAACGGCATGACGGCATCCGTCGCGGCCTTCACGACCGCGAACACCTCGTCCCACTCCCCCTCGATCTCGGTGAACATCGAGGTCGTGCGGTGCGGCAGACCCGAGTCGCGGACGACCTTCACGGCGGCGGCGACCGCGTCGTGCACCGACCCGTCTGCGGCGGTCGGCGTGTGAGGGGCGGTGCCGCTGGGGGCGACGGAGAAGGCGACGAGCATGAGAGCTCCTTCGGATCGGTGACGACGGGATCGGTGACGACGGGGTCAGGGCACGAGCGGGGCGGCGGCGGACTCGCGGGGCGCGCGTGCGGATGCGGCCGATGCGGGCGCACGACGGGCGATGGCCACGAGGCGCACGATCATCCACACGAACATCGCACAGAGCGCGAGGTTGCGAAGGGTCAGCAGACTCACCGGCACGAGCTGCGGGGAGAGCACGCCGTTGTAGGTGAGCGGGTAGACGAGCTGCGTGAGCAGCGCGGCGAACAGCGCTACCGACGCCGGGGCCATCCAGCGGCGACGATCGATGACGAGCCCGAGCACCACCGACGGCACCAGCCAGCACAGGTACTGCGGCGAGCCCACCTTGTTGAAGACGATGAACCCGAGAACGAAGGCGAGCGAGAGCGTCGGGAACAGCGTCGCGTACCGCACGCCGCGCGTCACGGCCCACACGCCGAGGGCGGCGACCACCATCATCGCCACGACCAGCGCGGGAGTCATCGCGGCGATCACGGGATCGATCTGAGTGCCGGTGACCTGGAACGTCAGCAGATGCTGGTCGTAATACACCCAGAACCCCGGGATGCCGAGCAGAGCGCCCCAGAGGTACGGCATGCTGACCGGCGCCTCCACCTGGAGACCGCGCG
Organism: Microbacterium laevaniformans; assembly: GCF_016907555.1. NCBI lineage: Bacteria > Bacillati > Actinomycetota > Actinomycetes > Micrococcales > Microbacteriaceae > Microbacterium > Microbacterium laevaniformans. The sequence continues at coordinate 627,771 of NZ_JAFBCE010000001.1, read as the reverse complement.
TCGTCTGATCGCCGATGAAGCCGAAGGCGTGCGCCCCACCGCCGAGAGCGCCGACCGCGAGCAGTGTCGCCGCGCTCACGAGCACCGCACCGCCCACGAGCGCGCCGCGGCGACGCAGCGTGACGACCGCAGCGGCCAGCACCGCGGCGGGCCACACCTTCATCCATGTCGCGACCGACAGCAGCACCGACGCCGCCCACGGACGCCCGATGAGCCAGAGACACCCGAGCACGGCCAGCGCCACGGTGAACCCGTCGAGCCGGTACAGCCCGACCGGACCGAGCACCGCCACGTAGGCGAGCCAGAACCATGCGGCCGTCACGCGTCCCGTCGAGCGGGCGCGCCCGATGAGGACGGCGAACGCGACGGCATCCGCGGCGATCACGACGATCGCCCAGCCGACGGTGTAACCGGCGATCCACGCGAACGCGTGCGCCAGCAGCATGGGCAGCAGCGCGAGCTGGGGATACACCCACGACTGGTCGATGCCGACGATGCCGTGCCCCTGCAGTGCGCTCGTCGACCACGGTTCGTAGACGCGGTAGACGTCTCCCATCGGTTCGTTGGGCAGGACGAAGCCGAGCCAGGCGACACCGACGTGAACGATCGCGAAGGCGGTCCACAGCACGCTCCGCCTCATCATCCCCCCATCCTAGGGAGGCGACCTCAGCGTTCCGAGACGAGCTCGCCCACGACCCTCGACACCGCGCGTGCCACGTCGAGAGCGACCAGCGGACCCCCGCCGTGGCGGGCGGACGCGGCAGCTCCCGCCCGCCCGTGCACCCAGGCCGCGCAGGCGGCGGCATCCGCAAGACGATCCGGAGCTCCGGCCACCAGCGCCCCCAGGATGCCGGCGAGGACATCTCCCGTGCCGGCCGTCGCCAGCCACGCGACACCCGCCGTCACCGAACGCAGCGTCCCCGAGGGCGTTGCGATCAGCGTCGTGGCCCCCTTCAGCAGCAGGACGGCGCCGGTGACGGCGGCCGTCTCGAGGGCAGCCTGCTCCCGGTCGCCTACCGGGGCCAGACCCAGTCGATCGCGCAGTGCGGCATGCTCGCGATCGTGGGGCGTCAGCACCAGCGGCGCACGATCCCCGGTGAGGGCGGATGCCGCGACGACGAGATCCAGCGCGCCGGCATCGACGACGACCGGCACCTGACCGGCGAGGATCGTCCGCACCGCCGCGGTCTCGGCAGCGGTGCGGGTGGCGGGAGACGTGCCCGAGCCGACCACCCACGCCTGCACCCGCCCGTCGGCCGTCACCGTCTCGGGGCGACGCTGGAGCACGAGATCGGTGGCCCGGCGCGGACCGAGGTAGCGCACCATCCCCGTCCCTGTCCGCCACGCGGCCTCGACGCCCAGAACAGCCGCTCCGGGAAACTCCTCCGACCCGGTGCGCATGCCCACCACGCCACGGGAATACTTGTCGTCGTTCGCCGTTGGCACCCTGAGGAAGGTGGCCGTCTCCGGCGCCGTCCACGGCGAGGGTGCGCTCATGCGCGCCACCCTACCCGTCCCCGTCCCCGGTCGTTGAGCGAGGCGCAAAGCGCCGAGTCGAAACGCCCACCCGCATCGAGCCCGCGGAGAGCCATCATGAGCCTGCTGTTCACCCCGTACGAACTGGCCGGACGCACCGTCCGCAACCGCCTCTGGGTCGCGCCGATGTGTCAGTACTCGGCGACCGACGGTGTGCCCAACGACTGGCATCACGTTCACCTCGCCCAGTTCGCGTCCGGCGGCGCCGGTGTCGTCATCGCCGAGGCGACCGCGGTGACCCCCGAGGGACGCATCTCCCCCGAGGACGTGGGCCTCTGGAACGACGAACAGCGCGACGCGTGGAGGCCCATCGCTGCCGCGATCCGCGCCCGCGGAGCTCTTCCCGGCGTGCAGCTGGCCCACGCCGGGCGCAAGGCCTCGACCTTCTCACCGTTCTCCGGGCGCCGCGGCAGCGTCCCCGCCTCCGACGGCGGATGGACCACGCTCGCCCCCTCCGCCATCGCCTACGACGGGTTCGCGGCGCCGGAGGCCTTGGATGCCGCGGGCATCCGCCGCATCGTCGAGGCGTTCGCCGCCGCCGCGGAGCGCTCCGTCGCCGCGGGCTTCGACGTGCTGGAGATCCACGCGGCCCACGGGTACCTGCTGCACCAGTTCCTCTCCCCGCTCTCGAACCTCCGGGAGGACGAGTACGGCGGCAGCCTGGAGAACCGCGCCCGGCTGCTGCTGGAGGTCGTCGACGCCGTCCGCAGCGCCGCCCCAGATGCCGCGGTTCTCGTGCGCTTCTCGGCATCCGACTGGGCCGACGGCGGCTGGGATGCCGCGCAGACGGCGACCGTCGCCGGATGGGCAGCCGCGCGCGGCGTCGATTTCTTCGACATCTCCAGCGGCGGTCTCGTCGCCCACCAGCGCATCACGATCGGCCCCGGCTACCAGGTACCGCTCGCCGCCGAGGTGCGCAGCGACGGCGCCGTGCCCGTGAGCGCCGTGGGCGAGATCACCTCCGGTGCACAGGCAGAGGCGATCCTGGCCTCCGGCGACGCCGATGTGATCCTCGCGGGCCGAGAGTGGCTGCGCGACCCGCACTTCGCCCTTCGCGCCCAGGTGGAGCTCGGCGAGGCCGATGCCGGCCTCTGGCCGCCGCAGTACCTGCGCGCCCGCCCCGCGACCCACTGAGGACGCAAGGGCGTTTCGACTCGCTCCGCTCGCTCAACGACCGGGGGCCGAGTCGAAACGCCGCTCCGACTCAGTAGCCCCGGCGCGTCGCGTCGTGAACTTCGCCGACGAGCTCCTCGATGATGTCCTCGAGGAAGAGCACCGCCGTCGTCTCGCCCTGGGCGTTGCGCACCTGCGCGAGGTGACGGCTGGTGCGGCGCATGAGGGCCAGTGCATCCTCCAGGTCGGTCGTCTCGGCGACCGGCACCATGTGGTGGATGCGCTTCGGCTTGATCGGCACGGCGACCTTCTCATCGGCGCCGGCGCCCTCAGCCGCGCGGAGTACGTCCTTGAGGTGGACGTAGCCGAGAGGGATGCCCTCGGCATCCACGATCACGTAGCGCGAGAAACCGTGCTTGGCGACGGCGCGCTCGATCTCGTCGGGCGTCGTCGTCTCGGGAAGCGTCACGAGCTCCGACAGGGGCACGGCGACGTCCCGCGCCTTCTTGTCGGTGAACTCCAGCGCGGCCGTCACGGCACCGGAAGCGTCGTCGAGCACACCCTCGATCCGTGACTGGTTCACGATCGTGGCCACCTCGTCGAGGGTGAACGTCGACGCCGCCTCGTTCCTCGGCTCGACCCGGAACAGGCGCACGATGTGGTTAGCCAGCCAGTTCAGCGCCACGATGATCGGGTAGAAGATCTTCGAGGTCCACACCAGCGGTGTCGCCAGCATCAGCACGGCCCGATCCGGGAGCGAGAACGCGAGGTTCTTCGGCACCATCTCGCCGAACACGACGTGCAGATACGACACGAGGACCAGGGCGATGGCGAACGCGACGCCGCCGATGACCGCCTCGTTCCAGCCCGTCAGCCCCAGCGGCACTTCGAGGAGGTGATGGATCGCCGGCTCCGACACGTTCAGGATCAGCAGCGAGCAGATGGTGATGCCGAGTTGACTCGTCGCGAGCATCAGCGTGGCGTGCTCCATCGCGTACAGCGCGGTCACCGCGGTCTTGGAGCCCTTCTCGGCCAGGGGCTCGATCTGCGATCGACGTGCGGAGATGACGGCGAACTCGGCGCCGACGAAGAACGCGTTGAACGCGAGCAGCACGACCAGCCACGCGATTCCGGCCCAGTCGCTCATCGACCCTCACCTGCCTCGTTCGCCGCGTCGGACGCCTCGGCACCCTCCGGCAACGGGTGGGGTGTGAACTTGACGCGGTCGACGCGTCGGCCGTCCATGCGCTGCACCTCCAGCGTGCCGTCCTCCAGCTCGATGCGGTCGCCGACGACGGGGATGCGCTCGAGCGTCGACATGAAGAAACCGCCGACGGTGTCGTACACGTCAGCCTCGGGCACGCGGATGCCGGTGCGATCGAGCACTTCGTCGGGACGCAGCTCCGCCGGGAACGTCACCGCCCCAGCCACGCGCACGACGCCCGCGCGGGAGCGATCGTGCTCGTCGAGCACCTCGCCGACGATCTCCTCGACGAGGTCCTCCAGCGTCACCACGCCGGCGGTGCCGCCGTACTCGTCGACGACGACGGCCATCTGATAGCCGCGCGAGCGCAGCTCCGACATGACGGCGTCGAGGTGGACGGCTTCGGGCACTCGCAGCGGCTCTTCCGCGATGGCGGCCGCAGGAACGTCGCCGCGACGCTCGCGCGGCACGCTGACGGCCTGTTTGAGGTGGACGATGCCGGTGATGTCGTCCATCGACTCGTCGAACACCGGGAAGCGACTGTGGCCCGTGCGGCGGGCCAGCTGGATGACGTCCTCGACACTGTCGCCGGCGGCGACCGCATGGATGCTGGGACGCGGCGTCATGACATCCGCGGTCGTCAGCCGCGCGAAGGTGAGCGTGCGATCCAGCAGCGAGGCGGTGTCCTCCTCCAGCACACCGGCACTGGCCGAGCGTCGCACCAGGCTGGAGAGCTCTTCTGCCGTGCGGGCTCCGGAAAGCTCCTCCTTGGGTTCGATCCCCATCCCCCGCAGGATGCCGTTGGCCGAACCGTTCAGGACGGTGATCGCAGGACGGAACACCGTGGTGAACGCGACCTGGAACGGCATGACGAGTTTCGCGGTCTGACGCGGGATGGCCAGCGCGAAGTTCTTCGGTACGAGCTCACCCAGGATCATGGAGAACGTCGTGGCGACGGCGATCGCGACGGTCGTGGCGACGACGCGAACCACCGCGTCGGGAACGCCCCACGCCGTCAGCACGGGGCTGAGCAGGGTGGTGAGGGCCGGTTCCATCGTGTAGCCGGTGAGCAGGGTGGTCAGCGTGATGCCGAGCTGCGCGCTGGACAGGTGCGTCGAGGTGATCCGCAACGCGCTGATGGTCAGCGACAACCGCGATTCCCCGGCCGCCTGGCGGGCCTCGAGGTCGGCGCGGTCGAGGTTGACGAGCGCGAACTCGCTCGCGACGAAAAGTCCGGTTCCGATGGTGAGCAGGAGCCCCACGCCCAGCATGACGAGTTCCATCACACGTCACCCCCGATCATGCTCGGGGAGGGTCGGTGGGGCGATCGTCTGCAACTGGGAGGGTCGTCCATGGTGCGAAGAAGTTTACGGCACCCGGCCCGTGTCGGGGCTGGATGCCGCCACTCGGCATCCACCGGGCAGCCGCTGCCGAAATCGGCATCGGCGCCCGAAATCGACGCCACGCGAGCCGATTTCGACCGCGCGAGAGGGAGCACACAGCCTCCTCCCCCGGCAGGGCTGCGGGCGCGGGTGTCCACGGGGTCCGGTCGGCATGGATGCCGGGGCGTCGGCGCCTGCGAGGGTCGACACATGACGGCTTCTGTGGGCATCGCGGTTCTGCGCCGACGTGAACTGCACGAACCGCTGGACGATCGGCGCGCACGGCGGATGCTGGCGGACGGCACCTGGGTGCGCGTCGCGCCGGGGGCTTTCGTCATGGGCGCCGACTGGCGGCAGCTGGCCCCCGTGGCGCAGCACTGCCTTCGGGTCCAGGAGGTGATGGCGCGGGTACGCGCTCCCGCGCTCGTCTCGCATTTCGCAGCGGCGGCCGTGTGGGGCATCGATGTGCTCGGCGCCTGGCCGACGCGGGTCGAGGTGACCGTCGACCGCGCCACGGGCGGTCGCTCTGGAGGAGCGATCACTCGGCGAGCGCTCGGGCGCGATGGACGGATGTCGGTGCCGTTCGGGCGCCACCGGATCACCACTCCCGCCCAGACCGCGCTGGATATCGCCCGTCTGCTGCCGTTCCTGCGCGCAGTGACGGCGATCGATCAGGCGTTGTGGACCGGACGCGCCGGAGGAGCGCTCACGACGGCGGCCGAGATCGAAGCGCTCCTCGACGACGAGAGGCCCGTGCGGGGCGATGCTCGTGCGCGCCGTGCGCTCGCATCGTCGGCGCCGCTGTCGGCAAACGTCCGTGAGACCCACGTGCGGCTGCTGGTGGCGGCGCTCGGGTTTCCGCCGACGCGGTTGCAGGAGCGGCGGGTGCTGCGCAGCGGCCGGCTGGTGTACGGCGATCTGTACTTCCCGGATGCCGATCACTGGCTCGAGATCGACGGGCGCGGGAAGTATCTCAGTCCCGAATACACGGCGGGGCGGACGCCTGCGGCCATCGTCATCGACGAGAAGAACCGTGAGAACGAGATCCGCCGCGAGGTGCGCGGGTTCTCGCGCCTCGAAGCCACCGACGCCGACCGCCCGCAACGCGTCTACGACATCCTCACCGCCGATGGCCTGCGCAGCATCAAACCGCGGCCCCACTCCCGCGATCCGGTGTTGCGCTGACCGCGCTCGCGCTGCCGATATCGGCATCCGCTCCTCAAATCAACGCAGCGCGAGCCGATTTCGGCCGCGCGAGCGGGAGTGGATGCCGCGGGCTGTCACCAGCTGACAGGCAGGGCCTTGCCCTCTTCGTAGCCGGCTGCGGATTGCAGTCCCACCGTGGCACGCTCATGGAATTCGGGGACGGTCGACGCCCCCGCGTAGGTGAACGACGAGCGCACGCCCGAGGTGATCATGTCGACGAGGTCCTCGACCGACGGCCGCAGCGGATCGAGGTAGATCTTCGACGACGAGATCCCCTCGGCGAACAGCTCCTTGCGCGCACGCTCGTAGGCGTCCAGCCGACCGAACCGCCCCTGGACCGCCTTCGTGGACGCCATGCCCCACGACTCCTTGTAGACGCGGCCCCCCTCATCGACCTGCAGCTGCCCGGGCGCTTCGATGGTGCCGGCGAACCACGAGCCGATCATGACCGATGCCGCCCCCGCCGCCAGGGCGAGCGCGACATCGCGCGGATAGCGGACGCCGCCGTCGGCCCAGACGTGAGCCCCGAGCTCGGCCGCCGCCTGCGCGGTCTCCAGCACCGCGGAGAACTGGGGGCGGCCGACGGCCGTCATCATGCGGGTGGTGCACATCGCGCCGGGCCCCACCCCGACCTTCAGGATCGACGCGCCGGCTCCGACGAGGTCGTGCACGCCTTCCGCCGTCACGATGTTGCCGGCCGCGATGGGGATGCCGAGGCCGAGCCCCGACACGGTCTGCAGGGCGCGCAGCATGCCCTCCTGGTGGCCGTGCGCGGTGTCGACGACGAGCACGTCAACCCCGGCGGCGGCGAGCGCCTTCGCCTTCGCGGCGACGTCGCCGTTGATGCCGACCGCAGCCGCGGCGATCAGCCGACCGTGCGCGTCGACCGCGGGCCGGTAGAGCGTCGAGCGCAGCGCGGTGCGCTGCGAGAGGGTGCCGACGAGGTAGCCGTGATGCAGGACGCACACGGTCTCGGCATCCGCGGCGACGAGCAGATCGAAGGCGTGGCGGGCGTCGGTGACGTCGTCGGCGTCGATCGAGACACCGCGACCGCGGGTGAGGTCACCCAGGCGGGCGTCGGGCAGGGCCGTGCCCAGCCGCGTCGCCGGGACGACGCCCAGGATGTCGTCGACGTGCACCTGCGTGAGGTCTCCGGAGACGACGACGATGCCGTGGCCCTCGGTCGCGGGCAGCAGCGCCGCCGCCTGGGAGACGGTCGCATCGGCGCCGAGCACGAGCGGGGTGTCCCACCGCACGGGCTGGTCCTTGACCCAGCGGATCGCCGTGTCGATCTCCTGCAGCGGCATGTCCTGCGGCAGCACACCGAGCCCTCCGCGTCGGGCGAGGGCGGCGGCCAGACGCGGTCCGGTGACGGAGTTCATGTTGGAGGCGACGAGCGGGATCGTCGCCGAGGTCCCGTCGCGGGGCGACAGATCGACGTCCAGGCGGCTGGTCACACCGGATCGTCGCGGCACGAGGAAGACGTCCGAGTACGTGAGGTCGACGGTGGGCTGTGCGCCGGAGAACTGCATGACTCCCACGGTACCGACAGAAAACCTGGGATACCCTTGATGAACGTGTGCGTGTGGGCCGCGCCATACACGGCAGCGGGCCTCGCACGATCTGAAGTTCATCGATGAAAGCAGGCGCAACCGTGTCCAGTCAGGTGACCGGCGTGGGAACTTCGAGCGACGGCGAATTCGGGGCCAACGAATGGCTCGTCGCCGAGATGTACGACCAGTTCGCGAAGGATCGCGACTCGGTCGACCGGGCGTGGTGGCCTGTGCTTGAGGCGTACGAGAAGACTCAGAAGGATGCTGCGCCCGCTCCCACCGCTCCCGCCGCGCCCGCTCCCGCCGCGTCGCCGGCGGCGGCCGCCGAGCCGCGCCCGATGACGGCACCGATCCCGGTCGTCGGCGCCCAGCCGGTCGCCCGCACGACGGCCCGCCCCGCCTCCCCGCAGCCTGTGCCGGCGCAGGCGCCGAGCACCGAGCCGACGCCGGCTCCCGCCGCCCGCGAGGACGTCGTGACACCGCTGCGCGGCATGCCGAAGACTCTTGCCGCGAACATGGACGAGTCGCTGACCGTGCCCACCGCGACGAGCGTGCGCACCGTGCCGGCGAAGCTCATGATCGACAACCGCATCGTGATCAACAACCACATGTCGCGCACCCGCGGCGGCAAGGTGAGCTTCACGCACCTCATCGGCTGGGCCCTGATCCAAGCCCTCAAGGCCTTCCCCAGCCAGAACGTGTCCTACGCCGAGATCGACGGCAAGCCCTCCGTCGTCGCGCCGGCGCACATCAACCTCGGCATCGCGATCGATCTACCCAAGCCCGACGGCTCGCGCGCGCTGATGGTCCCCTCGATCAAGCAGGCCGAATCGCTCACCTTCGGCGAGTACCTCGCTGCCTACGAGGACCTCGTCAAGCGCGCCCGCGGCAACAAGCTGACGGCGGCCGACTTCCAGGGCACCACGATCTCGCTGACCAATCCCGGCGGCATCGGGACGGTCCACTCCGTGCCGCGCCTCATGAAGGGACAGGGCTGCATCGTCGGCGCGGGCGCCCTCGAGTACCCGGCCGAGTTCCAGGGCTCGAGCGAGAAGACCCTCGTCGAGCTCGGCATCGGCAAGACGATCACGCTGACCAGCACGTACGACCACCGCGTCATCCAGGGCGCGGGCTCGGGCGAGTTCCTGAAGATCGTGCACGAGCTGCTCACCGGTCAGCGCGGCTTCTACGAGGGCATCTTCGCGGCCCTGCGCATTCCGTACGCCCCGATCCACTGGGCCGGCGACATCAACGTCGACATCGCCGAGCGCGTCGACAAGACCGCCCGCGTGCAGGAGCTCATCAACTCCTACCGCGTCCGCGGCCACCTCATGGCCGACACGGATCCCCTCGAGTACGTTCAGCGCACGCACCCCGACCTCGAGATCGAGAACCACGGCCTCACCTTCTGGGACCTCGACCGCGAGTTCGTCACGGGAGGTTTCGGCGGCAGAAGGCTCATGAAGCTCCGCGACATCCTCGGCGTGCTCCGCGACTCCTACTGCCGCACGACCGGCGTCGAGTACATGCACATCCAGGACCCGGCCCAGCGCAAGTGGTTCCAGGACAACGTCGAGGTCAAGTACCAGAAGCCGAGCCATGACGAGCAGCTGCGCATCCTCGACAAGCTCAACCAGGCCGAGGCCTTCGAGACGTTCCTGCAGACGAAGTACGTCGGCCAGAAGCGCTTCAGCCTCGAGGGCGGCGAGTCGCTCATCCCACTGCTGGATCAGATCCTGCAGGGGGCAGCGGGCGCGGGTCTCGACGGCGCCGCCATCGGCATGGCGCACCGTGGGCGCCTGAACGTCCTGACCAACATCGCCGGAAAGACCTACAGCCAGATCTTCCGCGAGTTCGAGGGCTCCGTCGCGATCGGCTCGAAGAGCGGCTCCGGTGACGTCAAGTACCACCTCGGTACGCAGGGCACGTTCGTGTCGGATGCCGGTGAGGAGCTGCCGGTGTACCTGGCCGCCAACCCGTCGCACCTCGAGACGGTCGACGGCGTGCTGGAGGGCATCGTCCGCGCCAAGCAGGACCGCATGCCGATCGGCTCGTTCTCCTGGCTGCCGATCCTCGTCCACGGCGACGCGGCCTTCGCCGGGCAGGGCGTCGTCGTCGAGACGCTGCAGATGTCGCAGCTGCGCGGATACCGCACGGGCGGCACCGTGCATGTGGTCGTCAACAACCAGGTCGGCTTCACGACGCTGCCCCAGGACGGCCGCACCTCGGTCTATGCGACCGATGTCGCCAAGACCATCCAGGCGCCGATCTTCCACGTGAACGGCGACGACCCCGAAGCCGTGGTCCGCGTCGCCGAGCTCGCCGTCGCGTACCGCCAGGAGTTCAACCGCGATGTCGTCATCGACCTCGTCTGCTACCGCCGCCGCGGACACAACGAGGGCGACGACCCGTCGATGACGCAGCCGCTGATGACAAACCTCATCGAGGCGAAGCGCTCCGTGCGCCGGCTCTACACCGAGTCGCTCGTCGGTCGCGGCGACATCACCGAGGAAGAGTACGAGAAGGCCAAGCAGGACTTCCAGAACCGCCTCGAGATCGCGTTCGCCGAGACCCACGCCGCCGAGACCGGCGCGACCGGCATCGTCTCCCCCGCCGTCACGGGCGGCGTGGAGCAGGCCGTCGGTGAGCCCGAGACGACCGGCGTCTCGACCGAGGTCGTGCACCAGATCGGCGACGCGTTCGTCAACAAGCCCGACGGCTTCACGGTGCACAACAAGCTGCAGCAGCTGCTCGAGAAGCGCCTCGACATGAGCCGCAACGGTCAGATCGACTGGGGCTTCGGCGAACTGCTGGCCTTCGGGTCGGTGCTGATGGAAGGCACGAACGTGCGCCTGGCAGGCCAGGACGCCCGCCGCGGAACGTTCGTCCAGCGCCACGCCGTGCTCCACGACCGGGCGAACGGACAAGAGTGGCTGCCGCTGGCGAACCTGTCCGAGAGCCAGGGCCGGTTCTACGTCTACGACTCCCTTCTCAGCGAGTATGCGGCGATGGCGTTCGAGTACGGGTACTCCGTCGAGCGTCCCGACACCCTCACCCTGTGGGAGGCGCAGTTCGGCGATTTCGCGAACGGCGCCCAGTCGGTCATCGACGAGTACATCTCCGCGGCCGACCAGAAATGGGGCCAGCAGTCGAGCGTCGTGCTGCTGCTCCCCCACGGCTACGAGGGTCAGGGTCCCGACCACTCCTCCGCCCGCATCGAGCGCTACCTGCAGATGTGCGCGCAGGAGAACATGACCGTTGCGCGACCCTCGACCCCGGCGTCGTACTTCCACCTGCTGCGCCGCCAGGCGTACGCCCGTCCCCGTCGTCCCCTGATCGTGTTCACCCCCAAGGCGATGCTGCGCCTTCGCGGAGCGACGAGTCCCGTCGAGGCCTTCACCACCGGACGGTTCGAGCCCGTGCTGGACGACGATCGCAACCTCGACCCGTCGGCGGTCGCCAAGGTGCTGCTGCACTCGGGCAAGATCCACTGGGACCTCAAGGCCGAGCTCGACAAGAAGCCGAACCCGCAGGTCGCTCTCGTCCGTCTCGAGCAGCTGTACCCGGCTCCGATCGATCAGCTGAACGCCGTGATCGACCGCTACCCGAACGCCCAGCTGGTCTGGGTGCAGGACGAGCCCGAGAACCAGGGCGCCTGGCCGTTCATCGCGCTCGAGGTCGTCAAGCACCTGCACGGACGCACGATCCGCCGCGTGTCCCGCGCCGCCGCCGCCTCCACCGCGACCGGCTCACCGAAGGTGCACGCGCGCGAGCAGGCCGCGATCCTCGAGAAGGCTCTCACCGTCTGACCTGACTGCCGCTCATCCGGCGGCGGGCAGCGCCAGGCGCACACGCGTGCCGTCGCCCTCGCGGGAGGCGATCGTGACCTCGCCGCCGTGTCTGTCGACGATGGTGCGCACGAGTGCCAGGCCCAAACCGCTGCCTGCGCGATCACGCGCGTTTCGGCCCCGAGCCAACTCGTCGAAGACCGCATCGATCTCGTCGGCGGGGATGCCGCGGCCGGTGTCGGCGACGTCGAGGACGACGGCACCGTGCTTCTCGTCGCCGCGGATCTCGATCACATCGCTCGGCTCGGAGTACTTGGCCGCGTTCGCCACCACATTGAACAGAGCCACGAACAACAGGTCGGGATCGCCCACCACGTCCGGCAGCGGCCAGGGCGCCGCCGGCAGGGTCACCGCCACCTCGCGCCCGTGAGCGTCGCGGACCGCGTCGACGACGTCCGTCACCAGCGCGGAGACCGACACACGCGAGCGCTCGACCTCGGACGTCTGCAGTTCGGAAAGTTTGCGAAGGTCGGCGACCAGCCGCGAGAGCCGGGCCGTCTGGGCATCGATGGTCGCGAGCTGGGGCGTATCGGCCTCGCTCGCGGCGACGGCGACGCGGATCGCCGTCACGGGATTCTTCAACTCGTGGTCGAGTCGAGCGAGAAAGCGTCGGTGCTCCGAGGCCGCCGTGTCGCGCGTGGTGAGCCGTGTCGTCTCGAGGAGACGACTCCGGCGGTGAGCCGCGAGAGCGAGAGCCGCGGCCGCCGCGGCGAACAGGACCGCGGCGCCCACGCCTACGGCCGGAACGCCGGCCTCGACCACGATCGATCGCCGGTCTCCTCCGATGACGCCGGCGACGGCGGCACCGGCTGAGACGACAGCGGCAGCGGCGAGAACCAGCACCCCGACGCGAGTGTTCATGCGCGGCGCACCTCGGCACGGAACCGATAGCCGACACCCGCAACGGTCTCCACGTAGCGCGGGTCCGTCGCGTCGTCGCCGAGAGCAGACCGCAGCTCCGCGACACGGTGGTCGACCGCTCGCGTGTGCGAGGCGAAGTCGAAGCCCCACAGTGCCGACAGCAGTCTCTCGCGCGCGTGCACCTCGCCAGGGCGCGCCATGAGGTACTCCAGCAGCTGGAACGCCTTCGGGGTCAACGGCACCTCGGCGTCCCCCCGCCAGACGCGACGTCCGGTGCGATCCAGTCTCAGGCCGTCGGTGACGAGCGTCTGCGACGTGACCAACGGGGCGGCTCCCGCGGCGACGCGGCGCAGCACCGCGCGTGCGCGGGCAACGAGCTCCTGCGGGTCGAACGGCTTGTTGAGGTAGTCGTCGGCGCCTTCTTCGAGCGCGGCCGAACGCTCGCCCGACTCTCCGACCCGCGTGAGCAGGATCGCCGGCGTGCTGTCTCCGGCCGCGCGCAGCCGGCGAACGAACTCCCGACCGTCCAGCACCGGCATCATCACATCGCTGACGATGATGTCGGGAACCCAGTGCGAGACCATGTCCCACGCCTGCTGCCCGTCCGCCGCAACGCGCACCTCGAAGCCGCTCCGGGTGAGGAACGGGGCGAGGCCGTCGGTGATCGAGCTCTCATCGTCGACGAGGAGCAGACGCGGCGGCGCGGAGGTCATGAACGGATCGTACCGATCAGGAGATCGGCGTCGTGCCGTTGAGGGTGCCGGCATCCTTGACGACAGCCGTGCCGCTCTCCCAGCCGACGAGGTTCGCGTCCGCTCCCGCATCCAGCACGATCTCGCGGGCCGCGGCGACGATGACGATGTTCCCGTCGCCCTGAACGCTGAGCTCGTCGACGGCGGGCAGCAGGACGGTGGCCGCCGAGGCCAGGATCGTGACCTCCCGGCAGTCGCCTGTCACCTCCACGACCAGTGCGTCGGCGTTGCGGTCGACCGTGTACGCGCCGTCCACGCACGCCACGTGCTGCGTGACTTTGTCGCTCCAGCGACTGCGCTGCAGCTTCGCCATGCGCTCGTCATCGACGACACCGCGCACGTTCGCGCTGTCGCTCGGCGACGGCGAGGGCGCCGCTGCCGTCGGAGACGTGGATGCGGCCGTATCTGCGGCCGTAGAGGTCGCGGCGCCGGCGTCGGACACCCGGACACTGCAGCCGGCGAGTGCGCAGCCCGCGATCAGGAGCGCGAAGGACAGAGCGAGAGGGCGGCGTACCGTGTTCATGCAGACAACGTTACGAAACGGATGTCGCAGCCGCGTCGCGACCGTGTCGCGATCTTGCGACAGGGCATGATGAGGCGAACACCCGCACGCCGCCGAGCTCGCACCGGCCGACCTTCCGACAGGACGACATGGACGTCGCACTCCTCGTCAATCCGACGGCCCGCGCCTCCGCGCGCACCCACGCCGCGGAGGACGTCGCCGCGCTCCTGCGTGCCCACGGCATCCGCACGACGTTGATCGCGGGCGGCAGCGCCGTCGAGTCCACCGACCTGCTGCGCCTCGCCCTCCAGGCGGGTGCCGATGCCGTGCTCGTCGCGGGCGGGGACGGCACGGTCAATCTCGCCGCGCAGGAGCTCGCGGGAACCGGCATCCCCCTCGGCATCGTACCGACGGGCACCGGTAACGACGTGGCGACCGCCCTCGGGCTGCGCGAGCGCGACGCGCGCGGAGCCGCCGAAGCCGTCGCGGCGGGGTCCACACGCACGATCGATCTCGCGCGCGTGCGTCGCGCGGACGGCTCGACGTCGTTGTACGCGACCGTGCTGGCGAGCGGATTCGACTCGCGGGTGAACGACTGCGCCAACCGCATGCGCTGGCCCCGCGGCCACGTCCGCTACGACCTCGCGATCCTCATCGAGTTCCTGCGACTGCGCTGCGTCGCCTTCGAGGTGGGGCTCGAGCACGACGACGGCACGATCGAACGCCGCGGCGAGGACCTGCTCATGGCGACGGTGGGCAACGGCCCGACCTATGGCGGCGGCATCCCCATCTGTCCGGATGCCGACCTCGCCGACGGCCTGCTCGACGTCACGCTCGTGCGCCCGCTCGGACGGACGCGCCTGCTCCGGCTGCTGCCCCGCGTCTACCGCGGCACGCATGCCGGCCTGGACGAGGTCGTCGCCGCACGCGTACGGCGGGTGCGACTGTCCGCGCCCGCGACCACCGCCTACGCCGACGGCGATGCGGTGGGGATGCTGCCACTGGAGATCGACGTCGTTCCCGGTGCGCTCCGCGTCTTCGCGCCGGCGCCGCACTGATCTCGTTTCCGGGCCGGGTCACGAACCGATCCGACGGTTGCGGTCAGTGGTGGCTCGCCTGCTCCGCGCGCAAGCGGGCCAAGACCTGGTCGCGCAGCTCCTCGGGAGCCGTCTCCTTGCAGGCCCGTGCGACGACGGCGGTCAGCGTCGTGGCCACCAGCGCCTCGTCGCGGCAGGACGGACAGTTCTCCAGGTGCGCGCGGATGTCGGCGTGCTCGGTCTTGCAGACCTCGTTGCGGAGGTACTCTTCCAGGTCCTTGCGGGCTTTGTCGCAGCCGCAGTCACTCATTTCTTGCTCCCTGATGAAGTCGCGGGCACCGGCACGTCCATGCCGCGCTCGCGCGCGTAGTCGGCGAGGAGGTCACGCAGCATGCGCCTGCCACGATGCAGGCGGCTCATGACCGTGCCGATGGGGGTCTTCATGATGTCCGCGATCTCCTGATACGCGAAGCCCTCGACGTCGGCGAGGTACACCGCGAGACGGAAATCCTCCGGAATCGACTGCAGCGCGTCCTTGACCGCGGATGCCGGCATGTGGTCGATCGCCTCCGCCTCCGCCGAGCGGCTCCTGGTGGCGGTCGTGGACTCCGCGCCGCCGAGCTGCCAGTCCTCGAGATCGTCGATCGTGCCCTGATAGGGCTCGCGCTGCTTCTTGCGGTACGTGTTGATGTACGTGTTCGTCAGGATGCGGTACAGCCACGCCTTGAGGTTCGTGCCCTGCGTGAAAGAGGACCAGGATGCGAAGGCCTTGACGAACGTCTCCTGCACCAGATCGGCCGCATCCGCCGGGTTGCGCGTCATCCGCATGCCCGCGGCGTACAGCTGATCCATGAACGGCAGCGCCTGCTGCTCGAACTGCGCACGGGCGTCCGCGGCGCTGTCGACCTCGTCCGCCGGGACGAGGTCTGTGGCCGGGGTTTCGGGGGTCGGCGACTCGAGGGCCGCGTGCTCTTCCATCAGGGCCCAGTCTACGTCGGCGATGTCCGGCACCAGGGGTGCGAGTGTCGCGGTCACGGGGCTCCTCTCTTCGTCGGCGTCCACCGTTCGGCAGGCTGCACCCGTCGCGCCGAAGGCGGCACTGTCGGACGGGTTCGTTAGGGTAGAACCCGATGACAGTCACCGGGTATTCCCCTCTTCCGCCGGCAGGTTCTCCCTGGCCGGCGCCGCGTGCGGACGAGGCCGTGCATGCGACGGTCTCGGTGCCCGGCTCGAAGTCGCTCACCAACCGCAAGCTCGTCCTCGCCGCACTGGCCGACGGCCCCAGCACGCTCACCTCACCCCTGCACTCCGAGGACTCGGAACGCATGATCGCGGCGCTGCGCGCACTGGGCGTGGAGGTCTCCGAGGTGCCCGGCTCCGGTCGGTTCGGACCCGACCTGCTGGTGACCCCTCCGGCATCCTTCCGCGGTGACGTCGAGATCGATTGCGGTCAGGCCGGCACCGTCATGCGCTTCATCGCCCCCCTCGCCGGACTGGCCCACGGCGACGTCACCCTCACGGCACACCCGAGCGCCCTGCACCGCCCGATGGGCGAGATGATCAAGGCTCTACGCGAGATCGGTGCCGACATCGACGACGGTGGCACCTGGTCGCTGCCCTTCACGGTCCGCGGGCGCGGGCACATCCGTGGCGGCGAGGTCACGATCGACGCGAGCGGCTCGAGCCAGTTCGTCTCCGGACTGCTCCTGGCCGCGCCCCGCTTCGACGTGGGCCTTCACCTCATCCACTCCGGCGAGCGCCTCCCGTCGGTCCCCCATATCGACATGACCATCGAGACGCTCGCGCGTCGCGGCATCCAGGTCGAGCACCCCACACCCACTGAGTGGGTCGTTCCCGCTGGCACCCTGCGCGGACGCGACGCCGCGATCGAGCCGGATCTGTCGAACGCGGCGCCTTTCCTCGCTGCGGCGATGCTGACGGAGGGCTCGGTGACGATCCCCGGGTGGCCCGCGAGTTCGACACAGCCCGGCGCGCTCCTGCCCGAGATCCTCACTCTCCTGGGCGGGCGGGCAACCCGCCGCGGCGGCGCTCTCACCGTGACCGGCGGTCCCCGCATCGCCGGCGTCGACCTCGACCTGAGCGCGGCGAGCGAGCTGACGCCGACCCTGTTCGCGCTGGCCGCCTTCGCCGACGCCCCGACGACCCTCCACGGCATCGGACACATCCGCGGCCACGAGACGAACCGCATCGACGCGCTCATCGGCAACCTGGAGGCACTCGGCGGAAGCGCACAGGAGCTTGCCGACGGCATCCGCATCGTGCCTGCTCCCCTGCATGGCGGCCTGTGGCGCGCGCACCACGATCACCGCATCGCCACAGCCGGCGCCCTCATCGGCTTGCGCGTGCCCGGCGTCGAGGTCGACCACATCGAGACCACCGCGAAGACCATGCCGGAGTTTCCCGCCCTGTGGAGCGGGATGCTGTCCGGGTCTGCGAACGACTGAGCCGGCCGGTGCGAGGCGTGCAATGAGCTGGCTCGATCTCGACGACGATGACGACGAACTCGAGTTCGACGAGACCGACATCCGGGTACGCCCCAATCCGAAGGCGAATCGCCCGCGCACGAAACGGCGCCCCGCCCACGCTGATGCGGTGATCGGTCGGGTGCTCGGCGTCGACCGGGGCCGCTACACCGTGTTGATCGACGAAGACGGTCCCGACGAGCACACCGCTCTCGCCGCCCGGGCGCGCGAACTGCGCAAGCAGCCGATCGTCACCGGCGACCGTGCGCGCGTCGTGGGCGACACCAGCGGCGATGAGGGCACTCTGACGCGCATCGTCGGGCTCGAGGAGCGCACATCGCTCCTGCGGCGCAGCGCCGACGACACCGACCAGGTGGAGAGGGTCGTGGTCGCCAACGCCGACCAGATGCTCGTCGTCGTCGCCGCCGCCGATCCCGAGCCGCGGCCTCGGCTAGTCGACCGCTACCTCATCGCGGCTCTGGACGCCGGCATCCATCCGCTCCTGGTCGTGACCAAGACCGACCTGGCCGATCCCGCCTCCTTCGTTGCGCACTTCGAGGGCGTGGACGATCTGGAGATTTTCACGAGCGGCCGCGGCCAGATGCCCGTCGAGGAAATCGGGCGACGCCTGATCGGCCACTCGACCGTCTTCGTCGGCCACTCCGGTGTCGGCAAGTCGACGCTGGTCAACGCCCTCGTCCCCACGGCCGATCGCGCAACGGGCCACGTGAACGAGGTCACCGGCCGAGGCCGTCACACGTCGAGTTCGACGGTGTCGCTGCGCTACGTGACGGCGGAGGGGCGCGGCTGGGTGATCGACACCCCCGGCGTGCGGTCGTTCGGGCTCGGACACGTCGACCCGGCGAACATCCTCCGCGCCTTCACGGATCTGGCGGTCATCGCCGAGGAGTGTCCTCGCGGCTGCACGCATCTTCCCGACGCGCCCGATTGCGCACTGATCGAGGCGGTGGCCGAGGGACGGCTGGGCGAGCGCGGAGCGGCGCGACTGGATTCGCTGCAACGTCTGCTCTCCACCTTCGCCTGATCGTAGGCTGTGGCTATGGCACGCCTCGAACCCGGTACCCCCGCCCCCGACTTCACGCTCGTCGATCAGGACGACGCACCGGTCAGCCTTCACGATCTGCGCGGCACCCCGATCATCCTGTTCTTCTACCCCGCCGCCATGACGCCCGGGTGCACGACGGAAGCCTGCGACTTCCGCGACAGCTTGGCACCGCTGCAGGCGGCGGGCTACGCGGTGATGGGCGTCTCGCGCGACGACACAGCGACCCTGCGCCGCTTCCGCGAACGCGACGGTCTCACCTACCCGCTGCTCAGCGACCCCGATCACGCCGTGCACGACGCCTACGGCGCGTGGGGCGAGAAGATGAACTACGGCAAGACGGTGGAGGGCGTCATCCGCTCGACGATCGTCGTGGATGCCGAGGGTCTCGTCACGCACGCTCTGTACAACGTCAAGGCCACCGGGCACGTCGCCCGCGTCCGCTCCCTGCTCGGCGTCGGCTGACCCGTCGCGTCCGCCTCAGCTGCGATCGTCGCCGCGCCGCGCGGCGGCTGTCCGGGCCGCGAGAAAGAGGGCGACCAATCCGATGACGGCGGGAATCGCTGTGAGCAGCGCCGTGGAGACGGACGGAGTCGGGCCCGTGATGGCGCCGAGCGCCACCGCGATGACCAGGAGCTGACTGACGATCCCCCCGGACCGCCCCCAGGAATGACCCCGCCAGACGGCGAGCGCGAAGGCGGCGAGGGCCACCGCCCCGATCGCCGTGAGGACGATGAGCGCGATCGAGCTGACCGCGTCGTCGGTGTCGCCGGTGACCAGGGCAACGATCTCCCAGCCGGTCACGAGGAGGACGGCGAGCGCCTCCAGCGCCAGAATGGCCGAACCGGTCCGCTCTGCTGGCGTCGTCATCATGCGGGCAGGCCCTCCGATACAGGCAGTACACAGCACACGCCGGGGGAAATGCCGAGTTCACCCTTGATTCATCTGAATGACCATGGGAGCATTGATCTATCCGTGTGCTCCCACAGTGGCGTGGGGCGAGCGTCTGCTCGCACACCATCAGGGTAATCGACGCCCGACGTCACACCCACCCGACTTCTCATCCCGCATCAAGGAGCACCCCCTATGGATTGGCGCGACAAAGCCGCCTGCCTGACCGTCGACCCCGAGCTGTTCTTCCCCGTAGGGAACACCGGGCCTGCTGTCGATCAGATCGAGAAAGCCAAGTCCGTGTGCGCGCGCTGCACCGTCACGGAGGTCTGCCTGCAGTACGCCCTCGAGACCGGTCAGGACTCGGGCGTGTGGGGCGGGCTGTCCGAGGACGAGCGCCGGGCTCTGAAGCGCCGCGCTGCCCGCGCCCGCCGCGCAAGCTGAGGCGGCGCCCGCCCGCTCCCGCTCGCACCGTCGACGATGATCTCGCCGGTGTTGCTGGAGCTCAGCTCTGGGTGCGCCCCAGGTAGCGCATCGGGATCTCGATGGTCACCTCGGTGCCCGAGCCGACGAGCGTGTGCCAGTCGATCGTGCCGCTGAGTTCGCCCTGAATGAGAGTGCGGACGATCTGCGTGCCCAGTCCCCGACCGACTTGCCCTTCCGGCAGGCCGACGCCGGTGTCACGCACCTTCACGCCGAGTCGATCCTCGGTGCGCTCCGCGATGATCTCGACCTCGCCCTCCTGGTCGACCAGACCGTGCTCGACGGCGTTGGTGACGAGCTCTGTGAGAGCAAGAGCGAGAGGCGTGGCGTACTCGCTGGGCAGCGTGCCGAACGTGCCGGTCTTCCGCGTACGCGCGCGGGTGTTGGGCGACGCGGCGACTTCCGCGACGAGCTTGAGCACCCGATCGAAGACGTCGTCGAAGTCGACGTTCTGAGCGAGCCCCTCCGACAGCGTGTCGTGGACCACGGCGATCGCCGCGACCCGGCGCATGGCATGCGTCAAGGCGTCGCGCGCCTCATCCGAGTGCGTGCGCCGCGACTGGATGCGCAGCAGCGACGCGACCGTCTGCAGGTTGTTCTTGACGCGATGGTGGATCTCCCGGATCGTCGCATCCTTGGTGATCAGTTCCTGCTCCTGGTGGCGGATCTCCGTGACGTCCCGGCACAGCACGATGGCGCCGATCCGGGTGCCGTGGTCCTTGAGCGGGATGGTGCGAAGTGACACCGTGACCCCGCGCGCCTCCAGGTCGGCCCGCCACGGTGCACGACCGGCCATGACGATCGGCAACGACTCATCGAAGTCGCGCCCTTTCGGCAGGATGCCGGTGGCCACTTCGAGCAGGGACTCCCCTTCGAGCTCGTCGTCGAAGCCGAGGCGGTTGAACGCGGAGAGGGCGTTGGGGCTGGCGAAGGTGGTGGTGCCGTCGACATCGATGCGGATCAGACCGTCGGAGGCGCGCGGGGCACCCCGTCGTGGAGAAGTCGGTGCGGCGAGGTCGGGGAAGTCGGCGCTCGCGATCATGCCGAAGAGGTCGTCGGCGCAGTCGTTGAAGGTGATCTGCTGGCGTGACGGGGTGCGCGCCTCGCCGAGGTTGGTGTGCCGCGTGAGCACGCCCACCACCACGGGCGACTGCTCACCGGCGCCGGCCGCGCGCACGATCGGCACCGCGCGCACACGCGTGGGGGTCTCTTCGAACCAGTCCGGGGATGCCGAATCGACGATCTCGACCCGCGTGAACGCGTCACGAACCTGCGTGCGCCACTGCGGGCGCACCATGTCGCCCACGATGTCCCGGTAGAACAGGGTCGCCGCACCGCTCGGCCGGGTGTGGGCGACGGCGATGAACGAGTCGTCCACCGTCGGTACCCAGATCACGATGTCGGCGAAGGCCAGGTCGGCGAGGAGCTGGCCGTCGCCGGCGAGGCGGTGCAGCCACTCGATGTCAGCCCCCGTGGATCGGCCCTGGGCATAGACGAGATCGCTGAGCGTCGACACGCACCCAGCCTAGGCGAGATCGTTCATCGGTGACGCGGCCGAGCCGCCTCAGGCCACGCCGCGAAGAGTGCGTCGCGTCCGGAGGTGAGCGTCCCTGCGCCGGCCCTCGGTATCGGCGCCGGGTGCCACACGCGATCGACGCACCGCTGCGCGCGCCGGAGGCGGCTCGATCGCCTCGCCGACGAAACGACGAACGGCCCCAGACAGCGAGGAGCGTGGCGCCACACGACCCACCGGCTGCGCCTGCAGGACCGCGGCGTCGGCAGCCTTCGGATCCCACGGGACGAACCAGCACGCGGCGACGCCGACGTAGCGATCGAGCGTGCGGCGCACCTGCGATCGCGCGTCGATCCCGAGCGTCGAGGTCCGCGTCTTGTTGACCAGGACGTGGATGGGCGCGGCGCCGGCCGCGGCGCGCAGATCGGCATGCGCACGGACGAAGCGTGCAACGCCGACGGGGTCTGCGGAGACGACCGCGACGACGATGTCGGCCGCGGCCAGGACCGCGAGCGTGGCGGCGTTGCGACGCGGGCCCTCCACATCGCTCACGATCTCCTCGTCGCGCTCCAGCGGCGCCGCGACGTCGACGATGAGATCCTCGACCCACGTGCGACACTGCTCGAGTGCACCGCCGACCCGCGCCGAGGACAGCTCCGGCCAGCGCCCCGGCCGGTTGATCCCCGCCAGAACCGCGACATCACCGAGGGGCAGGGCGATCCGTTCGAGCTCGGCGGCGCTCAACGTCCCGCGCTCCGCCGCTCGACAGGCCGCGGCGAAGCCCGGCCCCTCGTCGGCGAGCCCGGTCAGCATCGCGACCGATGGGGCATGAGTGTCCGCGTCGATGAGGCCGACACGGCGCCCATCCCGGGCGAGCTCCGCGGCCATCTCGATGGCCATGGTGGTGCGTCCCGGAGCGCCCGCGGGGCCCCAGACCGCGATGATGCGACCGCGCGGGGGCGCCGTCGGCGGCGCGGTCGCCGCGTGCAGCACCGCGGTGCGGACGCCGTCCGGCGCGCACGTGGCGATGCCGAACATCTCGGCGAGTCGGCGATCGGCCGCGCCGTCGCAGACCGCGACGATGCGCACTCCGAAGCGGTCGCACACGGTGACCAGCTGAGGAGTCAGCGTGTCTCGGCCGGCGTCGACGGCGAGGACGTCGGCGGCGGCGAGCGCGCCGAGCAGTTCCGCCGCGGCGCGGCCCGTGACGGCGTCGGCGGCGGCATCCGCCGGAGCATCCGCTGCCACGACGAGAAGAACCTCGGCATCGTCGTCGCGGAGACCGTCCACGACGACGGGGGTGTCCAGCCGGTCGGACGCCAGCACCACGCGCACGCTCATGAGCCCGCTCCGCCGCTGGGGACGATCGACAGGCTGGACCCGTCGGCGATCGCGGCGAGGGTGGCGGCGACGTCGGCGCGGTCGATCACGATCTCGACCGCGACGGCGGTCGCGCCCATCATCGACCGGTCGCGATCTACCGACGCGACCGTCGCGGAGCCGACCAGGATGCGGGGCGTGTCGTAGGCACCGCGCTCCCGCGGCGCCGCGGCCCAGACATCGACCGATGATCCCGTGCCGACGGTGGCGGGCACCTCGCTCGCGCTCGTGATGACGACGGTGGTGCTGCGCACGCCGGCCGCGTCGCCGAGCGCATCGTTCGGCACGAGCTCGCCGGCGCGCACGACACGGGTCGCGACGGCTCCCGGCCGAAGCGTCGTCGGCGACGCATAGGAATCGTGAATCGGGCCGAGCGCGACATCGACCACGCGCAGGTCGGCGGATTCGACGGTCTCCCCCGGGAGCAGCGTCGTGGCGGCGGCGAACACGGGCGCCGTCTGCCGCGCCGCGGCGACCACGAACCAGACGCCGGCCACCGAGACGACGATCAGCGCGATCCCGAGGAGGAATCGTAGGTCTGCCCAGAAAGCGCGAGGGCGCGGTCGGGTCGTGACGGAGTCGCTCATGTCGATATGGTGACGCAGCGTGCCGCCGGCGCGGGCTGGTTATCCACAGCGCGGCGTGGACCGGCGAGGCCTCGGCTGCCGGACCGCATAATGGCCTCATGCCCGAATCGCCCGACGCCGGCGCGCGCCTGCTGACACCCGCCCAAGTGGCGGAGATGCTGCAGATCGCCGTCGACGAGGTGGTCGCTCTCGTCATCGACGGCCGACTCCGAGGGATGAAGGCGGGCTCGCCGGCGCGCTGGCGCATCGACGCCGGCAGCGTCGCCGTCTACCTCGACGATCAAGCGGAAGACGCGCGGCGGATGGCCCTGTGGCGTGAATCGAATGCGGCGAGTTTTCCCGAGCTGTGGGGTCGGGGCGCGGTGCGCAACCCGGACTGATCGCCGCGGGCCCGTCGATACCGTCAGACGAGGTCGACGAGCGCATCCATCCGCATCGCGGCCACCGCCGCGAACGGAACGATCCGGAAGCCGCGCACCTGATCGGCGCGGCGCACCCCACCGATCTCGTGCAGTGCGAGATCGAGATGATCGGCGCCGGCGCGGTCGATCGTGCCCGACAATGCGCGCCCCGTCACGAGATGCACCGTCACCGGGATGCGCCGGCGGACGAGATCGCGCACGACGAAGCCCAGGGACATGCGCTGCGCGAGTGCGCCGCCGGGATGAGCGGCGCGCACACTGCCGAGAAGCTGCTGCGTGGCGAGCGCCATGGTCGCCACGGCGGCCATGGGCACGATCCAGACCGTGCCCGACGATCCGCCCTCCACGGTGACGGCGACCCAGTCCGATCCGACGCGCGTGACGGTCCCCGACAGCGTCGTACCGTCCGTGAGCTCGAGGCCGACGGCGACATCGGCGGTCTCCGCGAGCACCACGAGCCGATCGCGGACGGGGATGCGCGCCAGACGCAGGCGCTCCGCTTCGGTGTCCAGGGCGGCGCGCTCAGCCTCCCACTCGGAGTCGAGTTGGTCTTCCAGATCCTCGAAGAAGCGGTCCCAGCGCACGCGGTGACCCTAGAGGAGGGATGCCGCCGCCCGCCGATTCTGTCCACAGGAGCCTCTCCACAGGTTGGAGGATTCTCATCCACCCTGTGCGTGGGCTGTGCTGTACTCGTCAGACGCCCGACCGGGCAGACGACGACAGAGGAGGACGGCGCATGGCCACCGCATCCCCCGACGCTGCCGGCACGACCCGGCGGAGCGTTTCGACACCGCGGCGCGGCTCCGCCCTGGAGGTCGCCGAGTACTTCGCCCCCCAGCGCACCGGTACCGACGCGCTGCCCGCCCCGGAGCCGCTGCTGAAGAACCTGACCATCGGCGTCCTCGAAGCGCTCGCCGGGGTGCGCGAGGTCGATCAACTCGCACGCTGGTTCGGCGAGGACGCGTTTCGTGCTCTGATCACACGAGCCAATCTGTCGGCTCGCGCACGCAGCGCCCGAGGCGTCGCGCCGGCCCGCCCCGTGCACCACATCCTCTCGACACGTCATTCCTCCCCCGCCGACGGCGTCATCGAGGGAGTGGTCATCGTGGCAGGACCGGCGCGCACCCGCGCCGTCGCCCTCCGCTTGGAGGGCTGGGACGGGCGCTGGCGCGCCACGTCCCTCGCGCTTCTGTGACCATCCGCAGAACGGGGCCGGCGCTGTCGCCGATCCCTACTGCCGGTACGAGGAGAGGAAGTTGCCGAGCCGTTCGATCGCCTCGGTGAGCACGCGCGCCTCCGGCAGCGTCACGATCCGGAAGTGATCCGGCGTCGGCCAGTTGAAGCCTGTTCCCTGCACGAGCAGCACGTGCTCGGCGACGAGGAAGTCGTAGACGAACTTGGCATCGTCGTGGATCTCGTAGATCTCAGGATCGAGTCGGGGGAACGCGTAGAGGGCGCCGCGCGGCTTGTGGCACTGCACCCCCGGAATCGCGGTGAGAGCCTCGAAGGCGGCATCCCGCTGCTCATGGAGCCGTCCGGTGGGAGCGATCAGCGCGTCGATCGACTGCACACCGGACAGCGCAGCCTGCACCGCGTGCTGAGCGGGCACATTGGGACACAGCCGCGTCGAGGCGAGCAGCTGGATGCCCTCCAGGAACCCGGTGGCGTGCTTCTTGGGGCCGGTGATGACCATCCAGCCCGAGCGGTACCCGGCCACGCGATACGTCTTGGACAGGCCGTTGAAGGTCAGGCAGAGCAGATCCGGAGCGAGCGTGGCGAGCGGGATGTGCACGGCGTCGTCGAACAGGATGCGGTCGTAGATCTCGTCGCTGAGCAGCAACAGCGAGTGCTCCCGGGCGATCTCCACGATTTCCTCGAGCACCTCACGGGAGTACACCGCCCCGGTCGGGTTGTTCGGGTTGATGACGACGATCGCCTTCGTGGCCGGCGTCACCTTCGACCGGATGTCTTCGAGGTCGGGCTGCCACCCGTTCTCGTTGTCGCAGCGGTAGTGCACGGGAGTGCCTCCGGCCAGGCTCGTCATGGCCGTCCACAGCGGATAGTCCGGAGCGGGGATGAGAACCTCGTCGCCGCTGTCCAGCAGCGCCTGCATGGTCATGGTGATCAGCTCGGAGACACCGTTACCCAGGTAGACATCGTCCGGATCGAACGTCGGGAACCCGGGAACCTGCTCGTACCGCGACACGACGGCGCGGCGCGCCGACATGATGCCGCGGCTGTCGCTGTAGCCGTGTGCGTGCGGGACCGCCTCGATCATGTCGCGCACGATCTGGTACGGCGCCTCGAAGCCGAACACGGCGGGATTGCCGGTGTTGAGTTTGAGGATGCGGTGGCCGTCGGCCTCGAGCCGGTCAGCTTCGACAAGGGCGGCTCCACGGATCTCGTAGAGAACGTCCTTGAGCTTGGATGACTGGTCGAGGATGCGGGGACTCATCGGATCAGGATATCGCCGCCCCGACGAGGCCAATCGCCGACCGGTGGCCCGGACAGCGCCGACCGGCGACTACTTCTTCTTGCCGGCGGCCCGACGCTCGGCGCGGTTGTTCGCCGCAGGCGCGGATGCCGCGGCATCCGTGCGCTGCCCGAATGCCCCGCGCGGAGCCTCGGCGGCGGGCGAGGCCTGCTCGGAGGGCGCGCTCTGCTGGCGGAGTTTGCTCGTCGCCGCCTGCTGCACCTGTCCGCGGTCGTTGCGGACCTCAACCTCGCCCGCATCGTTGGCGGCCGTGTACTGGAGCTTCTGGTTCTCGACCGAGGGCGCGACCTGCAGGCCCTTCGCCTCGACCTCCTCGCCGCTCTGACGCACCTCGACCTCGAGGTTGTAGAGGAAGCCGACGGACTCCTCCTTGATCTGCCCCATCATCGTCTGGAACATCTCGTAGCCCTCGCGCTGGTACTCGATCAGCGGATCGCGCTGTGCCATCGCGCGCAGGCCGATGCCGTCCTTGAGGTAGTCCATCTCGTAGAGGTGATCGCGCCACCGGCGGTCGAGCACCTGCAGCACGACCCGCCGCTCGAGCTCGCGCATCGCGGGCTCACCGAGCTTCTCCTCGCGCGCCGCGTACGCGATCTTCGCGTCGGAGAGGATCTCGCGCTTGAGCACCTCGGGCGTGACGCGGCCCTTGCTGCCGCTCTCGGCGACGACCTCGTCGATCGTCACCGACACCGGGTACAGCGTCTTCAGCTCCGTCCACAGCGCGTCGAAGTCCCAGCTCTCGTTGTGGCCCGTACCGGTGTGGTCGTCGATGATCGCGCCGATGGCGTCCTCGATGAAGTGGTGGACGCGGTCGGAGAGGTCGTCGCCCTCGAGCATCTGCCGGCGGTCGGCGTAGATCGCCTCGCGCTGGCGGTTGAGGACGTCGTCGTACTTGAGCACGTTCTTGCGGATCTCCGCGTTGCGGGCTTCCACCTGCGACTGCGCACTCTTGATCGCGCGCGAAACCATGGTCGACTCGATCGCGACATCGTCCGGGAAGTTCGTGCGGGCGAGGATCGCCTCGGCGGCGCCGGACTGGAACAGGCGCATCAGGTCGTCGGTCAGCGACAGATAGAAGCGGCTCTCGCCGGGGTCGCCCTGACGGCCCGAGCGGCCGCGCAGCTGGTTGTCGATACGGCGGGACTCATGACGCTCGGTTCCGAGGACGTACAGTCCGCCGGCCTCGACGACCTTCGTCGCCTCTTCGGCGACGATGTCGCGCATCGCGGCGTAGGTCTCGGTCCATGCGGCGTCGTACTCGTCGGGCGTCTCGACGGGGTCCAGTCCCTTCGCCTTGACCTCCTGCACCGCCAGGAACTCGGCGTTGCCGCCGAGCATGATGTCGGTGCCGCGGCCGGCCATGTTGGTGGCGACGGTGACGGCGCCGAGGCGACCGGCGCGAGCGACGATCTCGGCCTCACGCGCGTGGTTCTTGGCGTTGAGGACCTCGTGCTTGATGCCCTTCTTGGCGAGCAGGCGCGAGAGGTACTCGCTCTTCTCGACGCTGACGGTACCGACGAGCACCGGCTGCCCGCTCTCATGACGGCGCGCGATGTCCTCCACCACCTGAGCGAACTTCGCCTGCTCGTTCTTGTAGACGAGGTCGGGCTGGTCCTTGCGGATCATCGGCTTGTTCGTCGGGATCGGGACGACGCCGAGCTTATAGGTCGACATGAACTCTGCCGCCTCGGTCTCGGCGGTGCCGGTCATGCCGGCGAGCTTCTCGTACAGGCGGAAGTAGTTCTGCAACGTCACCGTCGCGAGTGTCTGGTTCTCTGCCTTGACCGGGACGTTCTCCTTGGCCTCGATCGCCTGGTGGATGCCCTCGTTGTACCGGCGCCCGACCAGGATGCGGCCGGTGTGCTCGTCGACGATCATGACTTCGTCGTTCATCACGACGTAGTCGGTGTCGCGCTTGAACAGCGCCAGCGCCTTGATCGAGTTGTTCAGGAAGGAGATGAGCGGGGTGTTGGCCGATTCGTACAGGTTGTCGATGCCGAGGTAGTCCTCCACCTTCTCGATGCCGGGCTCGAGAACACCGATCGTGCGCTTCTTCTCGTCGACCTCGTAGTCGACGCCGGCTTCGAGAGTCTTCGCGATCTTCGCGAACTCGACGAACCAGCGGTTCGCCTCGCCGGAGGACGGGCCGGAGATGATGAGCGGCGTGCGCGCCTCGTCGATGAGGATCGAGTCGACCTCGTCGACGATCGCGAAGAAGTGACCGCGCTGGACGAGGTCCTGCTTCTGCCAGGCCATGTTGTCGCGCAGGTAATCGAAGCCGAACTCGTTGTTCGTGCCGTAGGTGATGTCGGCGTTGTACTGCTCACGGCGCACCTCGGGTGTCTGCCCGGCGACGATCGTGCCGGTCGACATGCCGAGTGCGCGGTAGACGCGACCCATGAGCTCGGCCTGATACGACGCGAGGAAATCGTTGACGGTGATGACGTGCACGCCCTTGCCGGCGATGGCGTTGAGGTAGACCGCGAAGGTCGCGGTCAGCGTCTTTCCCTCACCGGTCTTCATCTCCGCGATGTTGCCGAGATGCAGCGCCGCGCCACCCATGATCTGGACGTCGTACGGACGCTGGCCGAGCGTGCGCTTGGCGGCCTCGCGCACGGCCGCGAAGGCCTCCGGCATCAACTTGTCGAGGCTCTCTCCCGCCTCGTGACGGGCGCGCAGCTCGGCGGTCTCCCCGCGCAGCTCCTCGTCGGTCAGCTGCGCGTAGTCCTCTTCCAGGGCGCCGACCGCCTTCACGACCTGCTGAAGCCGCCGCAGGATGCGTCCTTCGCCGGCGCGGAGCAGTTTCTCGAGAGGGTTGGCCACGGAGCATCTCCATCTATCGGGTGCGGGCGACGCGCGACGCCGCCTCGACCGCGCGCGAAGGCACGGCATACGGGGCCATGTTACCTGGCTGTGACTTTGCTTACCTGCGCGAGACCTCGAAAACACGCGCATAGGATCGTGACATGGCCGGATTCTGGGGCGCACGCAAGCAGGAACGCGAGCAGCGGGCAGCGGAGGATGCCGAACTCGGCCGCCGGGCGGACGCGGCCCTCGTCGCGATCGATGAGCGGCTGCGCACCGCGGAGGATGAGCTCGTCTTCGCCGAGATCGAGTTGGGCATCGAGCCCACGCAGAGCCTCCGCGAGGCACTGAAGGCGGTTCGCAGCCACATGGGCGAGGCGTTCCAGCTGAATCAGCTCAACCACGACCACATCCCGGACACCCCCGAGGAGCTGCGCACGCGCAACGCGCGCATCATCCAGCTGTGCGACTGGGCACAGGAGCTCCTCGACGATCGCCTCCAAGCTCTCGCCGAGCCCGTCGAGCGCGCCCGCCGCGCTCCGGAGATCATCGCCGGCATCCGCGCCGACGTCGAACGGGGCACACAGCGACTCGAACGCGCCGAGGCGACTCTCGCGCGCGTGCACGCCCGGTACGCGCCTGCCGCGGTGCGACGCATCGAGAAGAACGCCACCGAAGCTGCCCAGCTCTTCGCCTTCGCCACGCACGGCGCCGATGTCTCCACGGCACGACGCGAGAGTGGTCAGCGGGAGCAGGCGAACCTCGCGCTGGAGACGGCGATGGAGGCGGTGCGCCGCGCGACCACCCTGTTGGATGCCGTGGACGCCTTCGAAGTGGAGGCGTTGCGTGCCGAATCCACGCTTGACGCCATCGTGGAGGATTCGCGCGGCGACCTCGTGGCCGCTCGTGAGCTGCAGAGCATCCCCGCCGTGGCGACGGCGATGGCGACGCTGGAGAAGGAGCTGATGGCCCTCACCCCGGCCGGCGGGCTGCCCGACCCCTTCGGCGAGCTCACGCGTCTGCGCGAGGCGAACGCCGCCCTGGATGCCGCGGTCGCGAAGGCCCGCGCCCGGCTGGCCAACCCCGCTCCCCCGGAGACGCACGTGCGGCACGCGATCGACGACGCGGACCGCCAGCTCGGCGTCGCCCGCAGCGTCATCTCCGGCCATCGAGGGTGGATCGGAGCCGATGCGCGTACCCGTCTGGCCGAAGCGGAACGGATCCGTCTGGACCTGGCGGCGCTGAGCGCACAGCCCATCGGCGAGGACGATCGTGAACAGGCCCTCGCCGACGCCCGTCGATGCGGGCAGCTGGCGGCGGAGGCTCTGCAGCTGGCCCAGCGCGACATCGACTCCTCCCGCCCGAATGACGGCGGCTGGGGAAATGGTGGCGGATGGGGAGGCAGCCGGCGCGGCGGAAGCGGCGGCGACATGGTCGGCGGCATCCTCGGCGGCCTCGTGATCGGCAGCATCCTGGACGGCATCTTCGACTGAGTTCGCCCCGCCCGGCGCACGTGCCGACCCGGATCGGAGAAACAGAATCGGATCGCAGAAACAGAACCGGATGCCGCGCGCGGCGGCATCCGATTCTGTTCACTCGCCCCGTTTCCGGGGGCCGGTCGGGTCGGTCAGGACGCGAGCTCCGCGGCCGGCGGAGCGCTGGCCGTGAGCGAGATCACGCCGTAGTCCCAGCCCTTGCGGCGGTAGACGACACTCGGGTGGTCGGTGCGGGCGTCGATGAAGAGGAAGAAGTCGTGTCCGACGAGCTCCATGCGGTCGACGGCTTCTTCGACCGTCATCCACTCGGCGTCGAAGTTCTTGGTGCGGATCACGACCGGGGTGTAGTCGTCCTCGCCCTCGTCGCCGACGGCGATCGGGATCTCGCCGGTCGCGACAGCACGCAGCGTCTCCACGGATGCCGGCTGCACATCGATGCCGGACAGCGCACCGCTCCCCTTGTCGAGCTTGGCGCCACGCGGGTGGTTTCGGGCGTCCACGCGCTTGTCCTTGGCACGACGCAGCTGCTCGGCGAGCTTGTCGACCGCCATGTCGAGCGCCGTGAACTTGTCGCTGTCGGTGGCCTCCGCACGCACGAGTGGGCCCTTGCCCGTGACGGTCAGCTCGACCGTCTCCTCTTCGCGGCTTCCATTGTGATACGCGCGGTGCGTGACCTTGACGTCGAGACGCTGCGCTCGGGGGGACAGCGTTCCGATGCGGACGGACTTCTCTTCGGTGACGGTGCGGAAACGATCCGAGATGCTCACACCCACGCCGACGATGCTGGTTTCCATCCTGACCTCCTTGTTCCGGGTCCGGCCGGTCAAGGGCGGACCCTGAGTTCGCCTTGGTCTCTCCCACGCTATCGGGGTGCGGCGGTACTGTCACGCGCCAATCCCGGGAGTAACGGACCGATCCCCTGAGGATCCGCAATGGATCCGCGCTCACGGGGCGTGTCGGGCGGTGGCAGCGACGGTCGCGGCCCCGATCACGCGCGCACCGCCGGCCGTCAGGGCTCGCGCGGCCTCGCGCAACGTCGCGCCGGTGGTCAGCACGTCGTCGACGACGATGACGGACAGCCCCGCAACGCCGCGCGCCCGGAGGGTTCCCGCGACGTTCTGCGCGCGCGCCTCGCGGCCGAGACCACGCTGGTCGGCGACCGCGCCGCGCGAGCTCAGCGCCCGCAGCGGCTCCAGACCGCCCCGGCGCGCCAGCAGGGCGCTGGTCTCGTATCCTCGCCGGCGAAACGCACGTCGCGACGAGGGCACGGGCACGATCGCCACCTCGGCGCCGGCGCCTTCGACGCGCGCCACAGCAGCGGCCAGGGCACCGCCGAGCGGTCGGGCCAGCCCCGTACGCCCGTCCTCTTTGAACGCGCGCAGGACGCGCGCCGGCACGCCGGAGAAATCCAGTGCGGAGCAGACGGCGAGCCCCGGCAGCAGCGAACGTGCGCGCACCCGTGGCAGAAGGAGTTCACGGCAGCGCACGCAGAGACCGACGTCTGGCTCATCGCAGCCCGCGCACCACACGGGCAGTACCAGCGAGAGCGCCCCGGCCGCAGCGTCGCCCACGCGGCGCCAGACGGGTGCGCGGAGCCAAGCCGGATCGAGCATGATGCCACCGTGTCGAATGCACGTCACGTGCGGGGACCCCGATGCGCATCTGTGGAGGAGCGCTCTCTCAGCGCGACGCGGGGAGGAGGATCCGCCTCAGCGCGGCATCCCCTGCTGCACCGCCAGTACCCGGACGCCCCCCATCAGCTGCTGCCAGTTGGCACCCCGCTGCGCATAGAGCTCGCCGTCGGTGTCACTCACGCTCGCGTTCGACGTCTGCCCCGAGAGCGTCGAGGTGTCCCCGGGCGTACGGATCGGCGCGTCCGGGAAGCCGCCCACGTGCACCGCCTCGACGTACTGGTCCTGCCCGGTGCCGGCGAGCACGCCGAGGGTGCTCGCATCGAGCCAGGTGAGATCCGTTGCGGCATCCGACAGCGTCGCGAGCTTCTTCACGGGAGACGCGAGCGCGGTGGGCGCCCCGGTGCGGTCCCGCTGGATCCCCGCCCCCCATACGGCGTAGCGGTCACCGTCGCGCACCACGGCGACGAGTCTCGTCCCGTCGCGTGAGACGCGCTGCGCGATGACCGCGGAGGCGCCCGCCCATCCCCCGGACATCGGAACGGCGGTGCCGCCCGGTGCGTACGCGATCACCGATCCGGGCGCGTCCGACGGCACCGACCACACGTATCCCGCGGGATCGATGGAGGGAGCGACGAGATCCGGACGCGTGTCGAGGCGGCGGATGGGGCCGTCGGCGGGGACCTCGAGAACCGCTCCCGACACGTCGCGGACAGCGGCGGCGGTGCGATCGGCATTGACCTCGATGTCGGTCGCCGAGATCTGCATCAGCGCGTCGGAGAGCCCCGCGATCGGCGAGATGGTCGTGCCCGATACGAAACCGAAGGCGTCATCGGTGCGAACCAAGGGGTTGGCCGCCACCGCGGTGGAACGCACGTCCACACGCTGGGCCGTCAGCTGCTGGCCCCCGGGAAGCAGCATGTCCACGCTCGTGATCCCGGGGACGTCCAGGCTCGCCTCGAGCTGGGTCTGCATGCGGTTCAGCGCGGTCTGGTCGAGCGAGCGGGCGCCGTCCTGCAGGGTCACCTGCGCGACGTTGGACTGGCGCGGGACAGAGGTCAGCTCCAGTCGCGCACCGTCGGTGAACGCGCTCACGACCGCGCCGCGCAGCCAGGGCGCGGGCGCACCGTCGACGAGGCCCTGAGCGATGTTGGTGGCGGCGTAGTACCGAGGGAACCACCGCCCGTCGGGCACCAGGTAGGTCCACGTCGGATCGAAGTACATCAGCGAGTAGTTCCCGAACACGGCCAGGAACTGGGCTTTGTCGAGCACGATCCCGTCGGGCGCCTGGGTGATCCGCCACTGCCCGTCGTCCTGCTGAGCGAGCTTGAAGGTCAGGGGAATGGGGCCGTTGTCGGATGCCGGGCTCATCTCCCCCGTGGCATCCACCGTCGCCACCGGCGAGACCGTCAGCACGATGTCGCCGGATGCGCTCTGCTGCAGGGTGCGCTGCCCGGACGCGTAGATCGTGACGCCGGCCTGCGGCTTCCAGGTGCCTTTGTAGCTGGGGGCGAGGAACTGCTGCGCCGTCTCCCAGTTGTTGGTGGGGCCGGTACCGGCCGCGATGAAGCCCTCGACGATCTGCTGGGGCGTGGCGTCCTTCACCGGCCCCTTCGGGATGAACGCGATGTCACCGGAGGTCCCGTCGTCCACGATCCGCACGCCCGGGTTGACCGGTCCGGAGGTCGGCAGCCCCGCGCACGCGGCGAGGGCCACCATGAGCGCCCCCGCGAGCACGGTGATGCTCGCCCGGCGCAGACGCCGAAGACTCATGAGCGTCCCCCCTTGTCGAATACGGTGATCGGCTGCGTCAAGCCGAGGTCGTCGAGCGAGACGCCGTCCTCGCCCGGGTCGAGGGCAACGGGTGACGAGCCGTCGATGGGCTGACCCTGCCGCGGCAGCGTCAGCACGAAGTTCGTGCCGCGGCCGAGATCCGACCAGACAGCCAGAGTGCCCCCGTGCAGCTTCGCATCGCCGAGCGCGATCGACAGCCCCAATCCCGTGCCGCCGATCGTGCGCTTGCGCGACGGGTCGGCGCGCCAGAAGCGGTCGAACACGCGCTCGGCGTCGGCGGCGCTCATGCCGAGTCCATAGTCACGGACACCGATCGCAACCGCCCGCTGGTTGCTGTCCACGGTGACGACGATGGGACGGCCCTCGCCGTGCTCGATGGCGTTGCCGAGCAGGTTGCGCACGACCCTGCGGACGCGGCGGGGATCCATATCGACCGGAGAGTAGCCTCCCGGAGCGACCAGGCGCACATCCGTCCCGTGCTGATCGGCCAACTGCTGCATCGAGGCGATGACGTCCTCGGCGAGATGCGCGAGGCTGGTCGGCTCATACTCCAGCTGCACCGACCCCGCGTCGTAGCGGCTGATCTCCAGCAGGTCGGTCAGAAGCGTCTCGAAGCGCTGCACCTGTGCATGCAGCAGCTCCGCGGCGCGGGCGGTGGTCGGATCGAAGGAGTCGCGCTGATCGTTGAGCATGTCGCTGGCCAGGCGGATCGTCGTCAACGGTGTGCGCAGCTCATGGGACACGTCGGAGACGAAGCGCTGCTGCACGAGCGAGAGCTCGGCGAGCTCCTTGATCTGGGATTCGATGCTGTCGGCCATCGCGTTGAACGAGCGGCCGAGGATCGCGAACTCGTCCTCACCCCGTACCGGCAGACGCACGGCGAGATCGCCGGCGGCGAGGGTCGCACTCGTTTCGGCGGCCTCGGCGATCGGGACGGTCACCGAGCGCAGCACGAAGGAGGAGATCGCGGCGATCAGGAGCACCAGCCCGGCACCGACGAGCCACAGCGTGATCTGGACGAACTGCAGGGTCTGCTGCTCCGGGGCGAAGTCGTAGGCGAAGTAGAACTCGTAGGCACCGACCTCGGGAAACTCGAGCTGCTGCCCGACGATGATCCCGGGC
Organism: Microbacterium laevaniformans; assembly: GCF_016907555.1. Taxonomy (NCBI): domain Bacteria; kingdom Bacillati; phylum Actinomycetota; class Actinomycetes; order Micrococcales; family Microbacteriaceae; genus Microbacterium; species Microbacterium laevaniformans. The sequence continues at coordinate 592,613 of NZ_JAFBCE010000001.1, read as the reverse complement.
ACCGTACTGCCGTCGGCTGCCGGCAGACCGACGGACTGCCACCAGCGCTTCTGGCTGTCACCTTGAACGGCGCCGCGCAGCCCGGGCGTGATCAATCCTGCGTTCAGCCCGCCGCGCTGGAAGTCCTGCGGGGCGATCGTCGACGGCTCATCCGAAATGCGGAACGCGGCGATCATGTCGGTGCCGGCTTGGCGGGCGATCGAGTCGGTCGCATTGTTCCAGAGCGACTGCAAGGCGGCGCCGTCGCCATCGATCTGAGCGGCGTTGAGTGTCTGCTGGGTGGACTGCGTGGCGCGCTGCACGGCTTCCTGCACCTGCTGGACGCGGGACTCGAAGAGATCGTTCTGGATCGCAAGCGCCATCGCGACGAAGGCGATGAGGATGGCGAGAGCCGTCGCACCGATCGTGATGACGAGCGTGCGAAAACGCAGCGACCGGGTCCAGGCGTACGCCACCCGGCGAGGCCAGCTGCGCCAATCGCGCCAGCCGGTCAACGTCGGCACGGTCGCCGTCTGCGGCGTCATGAGCGGCCGATCACACCACCGCGCCGGCGCGATAGCCGACGCCGCGCACCGTCATGACGATCCGCGGGTTGTCGGGATCGATCTCGACCTTCGCGCGCAGCCGCTGCACGTGCACATTCACGAGACGGGTGTCGGCCTTGTAGTGGTAGCCCCAGACCTGCTCGAGCAGCATTTCGCGCGAGAACACCTGCTGCGGTTTCGAGGCGAGCGCCACGAGCAACTCGAACTCCAGCGGGGTGAGCGCGATGACCTCGCTCCCCCGGCGCACCTCATGGGCGGCGACGTCGACGATGACGTCGCCGATGCGCAGATCGCCGCCGGTCGCCTCGGCGGCGGGACGAAGCCGCGTGCGGATCCGCGCCACGAGCTCTTTCGGGTTGAACGGCTTGACGATGTAGTCGTCGGCGCCCGACTCGAGCCCGCGGACGACGTCGGCCGTATCGGTGCGCGCGGTGAGCATGATGATCGGAACGCCCGATTCGGAGCGGATGCGCGTGCAGATCTCGATGCCGTCCATGCCGGGCAGCATCAGGTCCAAGAGCACGAGGTCGGGCCGCTCCTCCCGCCACATCTCGACGGCGGCGGTGCCGTCGGCGCAGAACAGCGGTTCGAAGCCCTCGGTGCGCAGCACGATACCGATCATCTCGGCGAGCGCGATGTCGTCGTCGACAACGAGGATGCGGGAAGTCATATGGCCTGATTCGTCCTTCGGGTGGGCCGGATGCCGCGGCGCGGCAGGGCGCAACAACACAGTATCCGACGTGTCTGGGTTGAGACCGCGTGCCGCGCAGGACGACGGCGGGGCCCCTTCCGATCGGAAGGGGCCCCGGCGTCGTGTGGATGCGTGCTCAGCGGTGGAGGTCGAAGCGGTCCAGCTCGGTGACCTTGGTCCACGCGGCGACGAAATCGCGGACGAACTTCTCGGTCGCGTCGTCCGAGGCGTACACCTCGGCAAGCGCGCGCAGCTCGGAGTTCGAGCTGAAGAGCAGATCGACGCGCGTGCCGACGCCGACCTTCTCGCCCGAGCCGTCCTTGACCCCCGCGAAGGCGTGGGAGCCGGGGTCCAGCGGCGTCCACGTCGTCCCGAGGTCGAGCAGATTCACGAAGAAGTCGTTCGAGAGCACCCCGACCCGGTCCGTGAACACGCCGTACGGCGAACCGTCCCAGTTCGCGCCCAGCACACGCAGGCCTCCGACCAGGACGGTCATCTCCGGAGCCGTGAGGGTGAGGAGGTTCGCCTTGTCGATGAGGTGGTACTCCGCGGGCATCGGGGCCAGCGGACCCTGGTAGTTGCGGAAGCCATCGGCCGCGGGCTCCAGGTAGGCGAAGGACTCGACTTCGGTCTGCTGCTCCGAGGCGTCGGTGCGTCCCGCGTGGAACGGCACGTCCACCGCGACGCCCGCATCGGCCGCCGCCTTCTCGACGGCGGCATTGCCCGCGATGACGATCAGGTCGGCGAGGGAGACGTCGATACCGGCCTGGGCGGCATCCGTCTTGATACCGCCGAGCACGCCGAGCACCCGGTGCAGCTGGGCGGGGTTGTTGACCTCCCAGTCCTTCTGCGGCGCGAGGCGGATGCGTGCGCCGTTGACGCCCCCGCGCTTGTCACTGCCGCGGAAGGAGGATGCCGCCGCCCACGTCGTCGCGACCAGTTCGGAGACCGTCAGACCCGAGTCGAGCACGCGCGCCTTCAGGTCGGCGACCTGCGTGCTGTCCAGCCCGGTGCCGGTCGGCGCGGGGACCGGGTCCTGCCAGAGCAGCTCCTCCGCCGGCACCTCCGGTCCGAGGTAACGGGTGACGGGTCCCATGTCGCGGTGCGTGAGTTTGAACCATGCACGGGCGAACGCATCGGCGAAGGCGTCGGGGTCGTCCTTGAACTTCCGCGAGATCTTGTCGTACTCCGGGTCCATACGCAGGGCGAGATCGCTCGTGAGCATGCGCGGCTCGCGCTTGCCGTCGCTGTGCGCGAGCGGAACCATGTCGGCGCCCTGGCCGCCCTTCGGCCGCCACTGGTGCGCACCGGCGGGGCTCTTCATGAGCTCCCACTCGTACGCGTAGAGGATGTGGAAGAACTCGTTGTCCCAGCGCGTGGGGTGATAGGTCCACGTGACCTCGAGGCCGGACGTGATCGTGTCGTCACCGCGCCCCGTGCCGTGGTTGTTCTTCCAGCCGAGGCCCTGAGCCTCCAGGCCCGCAGCCTCCGGGTTGTCGTCGAGGTTGTCGTCGGATGCCGCGCCGTGCGTCTTTCCGAACGTGTGGCCGCCCGCGATCAGCGCGACGGTCTCCTCGTCGTTCATCGCCATGCGACCGAACGTCTCACGGATGTCGCGGGCGGAGGCCAGCGGGTCGGGATTGCCGTTCGGTCCTTCCGGGTTGACGTAGATGAGGCCCATCTGCACGGCCGCGAGAGGCTTGTCCAGCTCGCGGTCTCCGGAGTAGCGCTCGTCGCCCAGCCAGGTGGTCTCGGGACCCCAGTACACGTCGTCATCGGGCTCCCAGACGTCGGCGCGGCCGCCGGCGAAGCCGAACGTGCGGAAACCCATCGACTCCAGCGCGACGTTGCCGGCGAGGATCATGAGGTCGGCCCAGGAGATCGACTGGCCGTACTTCTTCTTGACGGGCCAGAGCAGTCGGCGCGCCTTGTCGAGGTTGACGTTGTCGGGCCAGCTGTTCAACGGTGCGAATCGCTGCTGACCGGCGCCGCCGCCGCCGCGACCGTCGGTCACCCGGTACGTGCCGGCCGAGTGCCACGCCATGCGGATCATCAGCGGTCCGTAGTGGCCGAAGTCGGCGGGCCACCAGTCCTGGCTGGTGGTGAGTAGCTCTTCGATGTCCTTCTTGACGGCCGCCAGGTCGAGCGACTCGAAGGCGGCGGCGTAGTCGAAGTCCGCGTCCAGAGGGTTACGCACCTGGGGGTTCTTGGCGAGGATCTTGAGGTTGAGCTGGTTGGGCCACCAGACCCGGTTGGCCGACCCGCTCGTCGGGTGCGGCTGCGCGTGGATGACCGGGCAGGTCGCGGCCTCCTCGGCGTACGCCTCGTCGGTGTCGGTGACGGTGACGGACTGGTCGATGTCGGTCGCGTCAGCGCCGATGCCGGCGCTGGTCGGGTCCTGGTCTGTCATGATGTTCCTTCCGTGAGGGGTGGGGTGGCGGCTCGTGCGCACGCGGGGCACACGCCCCAGTACGTCACCTCCGCCGTGGTGAGGATGAAGCCGTGGCTGTCGGAGGGCTCGAGACACGGCGCCGCGCCGATGGCGCAGTCCACGTCGACGACCGCGCCGCACGAGGTGCACACGAGGTGATGGTGGTTGTCACTGACCCGCAGCTCGAAGAGCATCGGCCGGCCCGCCGACTCGATTCGGCGTACGAGCCCCGCATCGGCGAAATCACCCAACGCGTTGTACACCGATTGGCGGCTCGCACGCGGCATCCGCTCCACAATCGCGAGGAAGACGTCCTCCGCGCTGGCGTGCGCGTGCGTTCGCAGCGTGTCGTAGACCGCTGCACGCGAATCCGTGACCTTCAGCCCTGCCGCCCGCAGCGCCGCCGCGGCGTCGGCGGCGTCTGCGCCGTGCGCGGGTGTTGCGAGCGAGGCCATGCCTCCACCTTACCTAGTTTTGAAGAAATCAAAACAAAAGTGGGGTGAACATTCGCTGTGCCGCAGCTATGGATCACCTGCACCCGGTCCGGGGAACATCGACCGTCAGTAGCGGTAATGCTCCAGCTTGTAGGGCCCCTCCACGGGAACACCGATGTATGCGGCCTGCTCCGGCGTGAGCTCGGTGAGCTGAACACCGAGCGCCGCCAGATGCAGTCGCGCCACCTTCTCATCCAGGATCTTCGGCAGCACGTACACGCCGACGGGATACTGCTCCCGCTTCGTGTACAGCTCGATCTGGGCCAGCACCTGGTTGGTGAACGACGCGCTCATCACGAAGGAGGGATGCCCGGTCGCGTTGCCGAGGTTCATGAGCCGCCCCTCGCTCATGACCAGGATGCTGCGCGGCGCACGACCGGCGCTGGCGGGCAGACGGTACTCGTGCACCTGCGGCTTGATCTCGATCTTCTCGACACCCGCAATCGCCTCGAGCCCGGCCATGTCGATCTCGTCGTCGAAGTGACCGACGTTGCCCACGATGGCGAGGTGCTTGAGGTTCTGAAGGTGCTCGACCGTGACCACGCGCGTGTTCCCCGTGCCGGTGATGAGGATGTCGACGTCGCCGATGACCGACTCCAGACGTGCGACCTGGAAGCCGTCCATCGCCGCCTGCAGTGCGCAGATGGGGTCGACCTCCCCGATGATCACGCGAGCTCCCTGACCGCGCAGCGCCTCGGCCGCTCCCTTGCCGACATCGCCGTAGCCGACGACGTAGGCGACCTTGCCGCCGATGAGCACGTCGGTCGCACGGTTGAGACCGTCCGGAAGCGAGTGGCGGATGCCGTACTTGTTGTCGAACTTGCTCTTGGTGACCGAGTCGTTGACGTTGATGCCCGGGAACAGCAGCTTTCCGGCTGCCGCGAGCTCGTACAGTCGATGAACGCCGGTCGTGGTCTCCTCGGTGACGCCGACGATCTGCGCGGCCATGCGGGTGAAACGCTGCGGGTCGCGGGCGAGGCTCGCCCGGAGCGTGTCGAGCACGATGCGGTACTCGAGGGAGTCGTTCTCGGATGCCGCGGGCACCGCACCGGCCGCCTCGAACTCAACACCCTTGTGCACGAGGAGCGTCGCGTCGCCGCCGTCGTCCAGGATCAGGTTGGGCCCGTCGAAGCCCTCGGCCGACCAGTCGAAGATGCGATCGGCCAGCTGCCAGTATTCCTCGAGCGTCTCGCCCTTGAAGGCGAAGACCGGAACGCCGGCCGGCTGGTCCACGGTGCCGTGCGGACCCACGGCGACGGCGGCGGCGGCCTCGTCCTGGGTGGAGAAGATGTTGCAGCTGGCCCAGCGCACCTGTGCGCCGAGCGCCACGAGCGTCTCGATGAGCACCGCGGTCTGCACGGTCATGTGCAGCGAGCCGGCGATGCGGGCACCGGCGAGCGGCTGGAGCGGACCGAACTCCTCACGGAGGGCCATCAGACCGGGCATCTCGTTCTCGGCGAGGCGCAGCTGATGACGGCCTGCCTCGGCGAGGCTCAGGTCGGCGACGACGAAGTCATGGATGCGGGCGGGGGCGGCAGTGGTCGGCATCCGCCCATTCTCGCACCCTCGTCCGGACGCCGGCCGAGCCTCAGACGCGCAGCGTCTCGTGACGGACGACGACCCACCCCTTGGGCACCGACAGGCGGTCGGTGTGGATGGCGCAGAGGTCGTGCGCGTGCGGGTCGGTCGCCGCGCCGAGCGGGCCGAGGGCGGCCATCTGATCGCCGTAGTCGTAGGTCAGGGTCGTCACGGCCTCGCGGGCACAGCCCACCTTCGAACACAGTCGGGTACGCATCACCCTCACGCTACCGGCGGCGGCGCACGGGGCGCGGGATGCCGCGCCGCCGCCGGACGCATCGACGACCCGGACGGGGGACGCTGACCTAGACTCGGAACATGATGAGGCGGCGCGCGAGCACTCCCCCGCGGGTGCGGCCGTCCCGCCACGGACGGCATGGTCGCGAGGACCGCAGTCCCGTCGTGCGGCCGCCGCTTCCGGCGCAGGAGACGCGCGAAGAACGCTTCGACTTCGTCGTCGGCACGGCGGCGGAGTTCCTGCGCAGCGCCTGGCCGGAACTGCGAGACGTGCGCTTCGAGGTGGCGGCCATGCCGCCGGCGTCCGACGAGGACGGCATCCCGCGGTGGACGGTCTCGACCGAGGAGCGGCGCATCGTGCTGTACCGTCTGCCCATCGAACGACTGGGCAGCCTGCATCGCGAGGACGAGCTGCATCGGCGCATGGCCATCGAGGGCTGCGTCTTCCGCGCGGCGGCGCAATACCTCGATCGCGACCCCTGGGATCTCGGACCGGAGCGGTTCCGCTTCCTCTGACCGTTCCGCGTGGGCGTGAGTGGCCCGCGAGGACTCAGCGAGGGTAGACGGTGACGACCGACGCCGCCGATGCGCTCGGCGCGACGGGGTAGCCGGCGATAGCGCCGGCGGCAGCATACGTCACGCCGGCCCGGACGCTGCCCGCGCCCGGATCGATACGGTAGACCTCACCGGGGCGCACCGGGATCGTGACCGCACCGCCCCCCGGCACCGCGACGTCGGTCTTCGCTCCGGCGCCGGATGACGCCGTGAGCACGACCGTCTGCGGCTCTCCTGTCGACGAGACGAAGGTGATGGTCGGGGCCGCTCCGGCGGCGACGGCGACGAGCGCGGGCGCGGTGATCGCATCGGCGGCGACGAACCAGCCGAAATCGCTTCCGGCTGCGAACCCGGAGGTGGCCCAGACGGCGCCCGTCACCGGGGCCGTCGCGCTCACCCGCACTGCGTAGGTGCCGGTGGCGAGTCCGCCCAGGTCGAGCTTGAGAGGCACCCCCGCCTGCAGGGGTACCGTCTGCGGAGCACCCACGGCCGCACCGTCGCGCACGACGGTGACGGTCGCCTGGGCGTCGGCGCCCGGCGAGAGCAGCCGCAGCGACGTCGGGACGTTGCTCTCGCCGGCGCCGCCCTGCGTCGTCACGACCGGGACACCTGGGATCACGAGATCGGTGTCCGGAACGGCGGTGGCGCCGACCTGATCGACACCTCCGGCCACGAGCACGCGCGTGAGGCTGGTCTGCAGAGCGGCGCGGATCGGGGCCTGCGCCGATGTCACGCGCAGCACCGGGTTGTCCTCGCGCAGCGCGAGGGAGGCGAGCGGGATGATCCGCTGCGTGCCGGCGGCGACGACGATCGCGTTGCCCGCGACGGGGACGGCGCCGCCGCCGGCGCCGTACACGGTGATCGTCACGCGCGCCGCGACCACACCCGGATTCTCGAGAACGACCAGATCCGAGGCGCCGGTCGCCCCGGAGCCGCCGACGAGCCACGATTCCATCTCGGGCCGGGCGCAGGATGACGCGGCGAACCCGGCGAGGTCGTCCGCGCTCACTTGCGCCGAGGTCGCTGCGGCGATGTCGGCGGGCTCCCCGTCCACGGGAGCGGCGCGCAACGTGGTCGGCCCGGTTCCGCCGGTGACGTCGGGGGCGGCCAATGTGGAGGTCGCGGCATCCGTCGGGGCCGCCTTCGACACCGCGGCAGAGGTGAGCGCCGCCGGAGCGGCGTCGGTGAGCTGGGCGGCGCGGGTCGCGTCGCGCCCCGCGGCCAGCACGGGTCCGACGCACGTCGCTATCGATGCCGTCGCGGGCGGATGCGCAGCGATCGAGAGCGTGGAGTCGGCCGTGTGCGAAGGAAGCGGCAACGCGGCCAGGGCCACGCCCGCCGCCACCGCGGCCGCCGTGATCACGCCGCCGACGGCGAACCGCACGGTCGTCAGGCGACGAACGCCGGGCAGGCGGTTGCTCATCGGAGTCCTCCTCCGGGTACGCGTCGCGCGCCGATGATGCGCGGGCGACGACGGTTCAGCCGCAGTGAGCGCCGGGTGGGCAGGGCGAGCAGCAACGCGATCAGCACAACCCCGATCTGCACCGCGGCGGTGCGGGCGTTGTCGACCGCCGATGCAGCAACGCGATCCGTGACCGGAGCGGTGACCCGCCACAGCTTGCCCTTCGTCGTGTCGCCGACGATCTCGAGGTCCTGGCGCTGATCGAGCGCGGTCTCGGCGGCGATGCGCACCGCGCGCGCCGCGTCGCTCTCGCCGTCGGCGGTGCCGCCGAGCAGGACGAATGCGACCCCGTGCGCGCCCAGACGCGCGACCGCGTCACCCGAGGGCACGGCGATGAGTTCGGCGGTCAGCTCCGCGGCCTCGGCATCACCGGCGTCGGTGGACGAGCGCGCCGAGCGCAGGGTGCTCTGTCCGCCCAGGGCCGAGGTCTCGCCCCAGACCACGTCCGTGACGACCGATCCGTCGGACGCGGCGGTGAGCACGAAGGTGGCGTTGTCCAGCCCCGATCTGCCCTCCGCCTCGACATAGGCGGGCAGGGTACTGCTCGGACCGTTGGTGACGGCCGAGGTCCCCCGAGGCAGCGCGGTGATCATGGGGACCGCACTGACCGCGAGAGCGGTCATCACCAGTGCGGCCAGGGGTGCGCGAAGTCGGGCCCGCGCCGGGAGCGCGTCGATCGTCAGCGCCGCCGATGCCAGCAGGGCGAGCCAGTACAGGCTCAGGGCAGCGCCCGGCCAGACCGCGATGCCGGTTGCGGCATCCGAGGTGACGACGATGCCGATGACCGCGACCGCCGTCGCGAGGCCGCTCAGCGCGATGAGGAGGACGACCGCGGACGACGCCGTGCGCGACACGATGGGAGCCGCCGCCGCGAGCACGATCAGAGGCACGACGAGCAGGAACGGCCAGGGCCCCGCGCTGTCGACGAGCTGACCCCAGTCCGAGCCGCCCGCGGTGGGAAACCCGAACGCGAGGGCGACGCGGCGGGCGAGATCGGTCGACTCCCCCGACGGCAGCGGCACCCCCGGGTCGGCGATCAGGGCCCATGGCTCGCCAGAGCTGAGACGGCGCCAGATCATCGGCGCCCAGACGACCACCGACGGAACGAGCAGCCAGACGACCCGTGCGAGTCCTCGACCGCGACCGAGCGCTGCCGTGAGCACGATCGCGACCAGCCACAGCACGACGAGGGCCGGAGCCAGCGACGGGGCGCTGGCGAGCACCGCGACGGCGATCACCGACCCCATGCCCGCCGCCGTCCACGAGCGGTGCGCGGCGACGGCGGTCCACAGCAACCAGGGAAGCAGCAGATGTGCGATGACGACCGTCGGTCGTCCCGATGCCAGCGCGTCGAGCAGGCTCGGCGCCAGCGCGTAGCCCACGGCCACGACGGCGCGGGCGAGCGCGTTGTCGGTCAGACGCGTGGCGGCGAACCAGGCGCCCAGGGCGGACAGGGGGATCGCCAGCACCCAGACGACGACGAGGACGCGCGAGGGCGCGGCGGGCCAGAGCGAGCCGAGCACGGCGACGACGGCACTGAACGGGTCGGCCGGCCCCTGCGTGTCCCAGCCGAGAGGCCGGGCCCCGGATGCCGCATCGGCCCAGAGCTGGCCGACGGTCGCCCGCAGCGGCGCAAGGCCTCCCCCGCCGAGCACCGGCCACGCGAGCAGCGACAGGAAGGCGAGGACCGAGACGAGCAGGGCTCCGAGGACGATCCAGGCACCGCCCCCGGAGAAGAAGTGCAGTTCACCGCGCGCGGTGCCGTCGATGATCACGTCGTCGTCGAGACGCTGACGCAGCTCGACCCGACTGACCCGCAGCGGTGCCAGCTGCGCCCAGGAGACGCGGCGGCCGCCACGGATGCCGCGGCGTGCGCGGGCGACGGCGGCGGGACGCAGCAGCACCGTCAGCGTGGCGCCCCATTCCGGACCGATCATCGACGGACGCTTGCCGAGGAGCAGGGCGACCGAGCGGAGGACCGCCAGCGGCAGCAGGGAGAGCCAGTGCAGCGGGACGGCGACCGCCGGCGCGTACACGAGTCGACGGTGCAGTTGCGCCGTGCGGCGGCTGTAGGCCCGACGCACCCCGACCGGCTCGAAGCGGTCGCCGAGGGTCGGCGGGTCGGTGCGATCGGGATCTGCGATGGCGACGAAAGCCTGGGGCGCGAGGACGACACGGCCGCCGCGCAGACGCGCGCGCACACCGAGGTCGAGGCCTTCGTCCGCGCCCGCCAGCGCCGAATCGAGACCGTCGAGCGCGCGCCACGCGTCGGTGCGCACCAGGATGCCGCGGACATCCGAGCCGAGAACGTCCTCGCTGGCGTCATGCTGACCCTGATCGTGCTCCCCGTCGGCGAGACCGACGGCGCGGCCGCCCCGCGTCATCGACACACCGAGAGACACGATGCGGTCGTTGTCGTCGGCGCGGACGAGTTTCGGCGCGGCGATCGCGACCGAGGGCGCGGTCTCGAGAGCGCCCATGAGGCGAACGAGCGCGTCGGGCGCGGGTGTGGTGTCCTGGTCGAGCACCCACACGGCATCCCCACCGAGCCGTCGGCTCGCCAGTGCGAGGGCGTCGGCGAAGGATGTCCCGCGATCGGCGGTGATGACGGCTTCGGCGGCGGACTCGCCCGCGATGCGCTGAAGCTCGCGATCGGTTGCGTGTGGGCCGCACAGCACGATGGTGAGCGTGTCCACCGGGCGCGCCTGGGCCGCGAGCGCGGAAAGGACGCGGTCGAGACGGATGTCGGTGGCCACGCGCGCATCAGGGCGCACGACCAGTAGTGCGTGAACTCGGGCGGGCATGACGTCGTCAGCCTAAGCGGGAGCCGGCGCAGAACGCGGACGTCGCCCGCGAGTCTCGTGATCGGTCACGCCGCCGAAGCGGTCGCCGCGATCAGGCGCGACGCTTGAGCTTGCGGCGCTCGCGTTCGCTGAGTCCACCCCAGATGCCGAAGCGCTCGTCGTTCTGCAGGGCGTACTCGAGGCACTCGCCGCGCACGTCGCACGAGGTGCAGATGCGCTTCGCGTCGCGTGTCGAGCCGCCCTTCTCCGGGAAGAAGGCCTCGGGGTCGGTCTGCGCACAGAGGGCGTCGGCCTGCCAGGCGAGCGCGGTGTCCTCGTCGGCGACGGACGGACGACGCACTCCCGGCACACCCAGATTGACCGGGTCGACGAACCAGTTGTCGGGGACGCCGGAGCGGTAACCCGTCATATCGTTCTCCCCACGTTTTCCCGATGCGCCGATGCGCGTGTTGGAATAATTACACCCTTGTCATTCGCCGCGGTCAAGTCGCAGATCGTAAACCCTCAACACGGGATTGAACCTTCACGCACGCCCGTCGGCGTGTCGCGGCCGCGCCGCCCTCACGGATGCCGGTGGGTCAGGAGCCGGGCTGGGCCAGGAAGAGCTCGCCCGTGCCGGAGACCTCGACGGCGTCTTCATCTGCGATGTGCACGGCTGCTCCGGGGCGGAGCGCCGCCGAGTCGAACGCACCGGCCACGACGACCTCCCCGACGGTGCAGAGCGCGATCGTGGGGCCGTGCACCGCGACGCGAACGGTGTCGCCGGCGACGGTGACGGTGACACGCTCGAGGAGGAAATCGTCCACGGGGGTGTCGTAGACGTCGACCCCGTCGGCGAGGGGGCGCGGACGGATGACGGGAGCCGGGGCGGGAGTCGCGTCCAGCACGTGCAGCAGCTCCGGGACGTCCACGTGCTTGGGTGTGAGGCCTCCCCGCATGACGTTGTCGCTCGCGGCCATCAGCTCGACGCCCAGGCCCGACTGGTAGGCGTGGAGCACCCCGGCCGGCGCGAACAGCCCCTCACCGCGGCGGAGGGTCACGAGGTTCATCAGGAGGGCCACGATCAGCCCGCCGTCGCCCGGGAAGTCGGATGCCGCGGCGCGCAGCACCGCGATCTCATCGGCGAACTCGGTCTCGCCGGTGTCCGCCGCGGCGTCGAGAGCCGCGGCCACGGATGCCACCGTCGCGGCATCCGCCTCGTCGAGCGCCCAGGCGAGCACGTCACGCAGAGCACGCTCGGCGGCGGGCCCGTCGTCGTCGACGGCGAGGCGGCTCTGCAGCTGGGCCACACCGGCGGGGACGTCGTCGCCGGTGGCGGCGAGCACGGACAGGAAGCGACGGGTCTCGGCGAGCGGGCGGAGTCCGACGAGCGCACGGAAGCGGTCGCTGAGGGCGACGATGATCTCCGGCTTGTGGTTGTCGTCGCGATAGAGACGGTCGGCGGCGTCGCGCGGGATACCGGCGCGCTCCTCCCGCGCGAACCCCTCCTGTGCCTGGGCGCGCGTCGGGTGGGCCTGGATGGACAGCGAGGATGCCGCGGCGAGAAGCTTCAGCAGGAACGGCAGAGCGGGACGTCCGGCGTCGGCGAGGGCCACGTCGAGGGTGCGACCGTCGGGCGTCCGCGACGGGCAGCCCGGGTGGTCGCCGTACCAGATCTCGGCCTCGGGAGCCCCCGTCGGCCGGCGTCCTTCGAGGGCGGGAATGAGGGTCGGGGAACCCCAGGAGTAGTCGCGAGGATCGTTGGAGATCGGCGTCAGCATGCCCCCAGCCTAGGACCGCCGTCGCGCTACTCTGATCTCACCATGGCCGTCCACACGAAGCATCCGGTCGCGGCGCCGCCGACCGCGCCGATCCGCGCGACGTCGGGCCACCTGCTGCTGCGGGGGTGGTGCATCTTCGTCCTCGCCGCGGCCCTCGCCGGGTCCGCGTGGCCGCTGGCGCTCGGCATCCCCGCCACCGCCGTCGCGGTCGTCGTCGCCGGGGTCGTCTCGGCGTCGGTGTGGGCGCTCTCGCGTCCCCCGGTGCAGTGGCGTCGACTGCCGTGGTTCGCTCTCTCCTATGTCCTGTGGGCGGTGTGCTCGCTGCTGTGGACGACGCATCTCGCGGCGACGGCCGCGACGCTCGTCCTCCTGCTGGTGACGACGATGCAGGCCGTCTTCGTCGGAGCGGTGCTGACGTGGCGTGAGCTGGTGCGGGCGATGGCGTCGGCACTCAAATGGGTGCTCGGGCTGTCGCTCCTATTCGAGCTCTGGGTGTCCGTGGTCTGGCGGGGCGTGCTGCTTGCCGGTTTCGCGCGGCCCGACGGCGTCGTCGCCGACGGGGCCGTCGTCTGGTCACACGATCAGCTGATGAGCGGTGGGCGCATCCAGGGCATCGTCGGGGATGCCACGGCGCTGGCGTTCCTCGCGCTGCTGGGCATGGTCGTGTTCGCCGTCCGCTTCGCCTCACGTGCGCCGCGGCGCACGCTGCTGGCGGGGTGGTTCGCGCTGTCGGCGTTCCTCTTCTTCCGCGCGGGCTCCGCCCTCGGCTGGCTCGGAGCGGCGGCGGTCGTCCTGGTGCTGGCGACGGTGCTGGTCATGCGGACCACGAAGCGCGCCGGCGAGCGCACCCGGTATTACCTGGTCTACGCCCTGATCGCCGCGGCCGGCATGCTCGCCGTGTGGTTCGGGCGGAGCCAGATCTTCTCGTTCCTCGGGCGCAGCACCGACCTCGACGGGCGCGAAGGGACATGGGCGCTGATCGCGGCGAAGGCGCTCGAGCGTCCGGTGCAAGGGTGGGGTTTCGCAACGCCGTGGCCGCCGCTGGACGCGGCATCCGTGCCCTGGGTCCCCGGCATCGACTCTGCCCTCACGCAGGCCCACAGCGTGTGGCTCGACGTCCTCCTCCAGCTCGGGATCGTCGGGATGGCGCTGCTCGCCCTGACCTTCTTCGCGTACGTGTGGCGCTCCTGGTTCTTCGCCGTCGACCGCCCCCGCTGGGACCTCGTCGCCGACCGGCCCTACTCCCCCGTGACGCTCGTGCCGACGCTGACCGGAGCGATCCTGCTCGTGCAGGGCGTGGCCGACTCCGGTCCGATCGTCGCCGGCGGGTGGCTGCTGATCGTCATGCTCGCGTTCAAGATCAAGCAGGCGCCCCTGCTGGGACGCGGAGCCTCAGAAGAACGGCTGGTCGGCGAGCAGGGCGAGACGGAGCGCGTGCCGCGCTGAGTGCGCGGGTGGAGGGCACGGGTGATGCGCAGGGCGCCGGGTTAGACTTCTCGCGCTATGGCCTCTATTTCTGCGCGCCCCGACGCGGCCTCGAACGAGACGTTCTCGCCCGCCAGCGCGACGATCGCGATCGTCACCTACAACCGGTCCGGCCTGCTCACGAAGCTGCTCGAGAGCATCACCGCGATGGACCCGAAGCCGGGCCACGTGGTGATCGTCGACAACGCGTCGACCGATGACACCACCGCCGTCGTCGAGTCGTTCCGCGAGCGGCTGGGCGCCGAGCTGGTCTACCGCCGACTCGACGAGAACACCGGAGGCTCCGGCGGTTTCAGCGAGGGCATGCGGGTGGCGTACGAGCTCGGCTCCACCTGGATCTGGCTCATGGACGACGACGTCGAGGTGCTGCCCGACGGACTCGCGAAGATGGGCGCGTGGGCGCCGCGGTTCAAGTCGATCCAGGGGCGGCGCTACGACTTCGACGGCAGCGAGTTCTACTGGCAGTACCGCGTCGCGGAGCCGCTCGCGATCCCGATCCCGTATGCACCGAGCGGGTTCGACGAGTCGGGCTACAAGGAGATGAACTCGGGCTGCTTCGAGGGCATGTTCATCCACCGCGACATCGTCGGGCAGATCGGCCTGCCCGATCCCCGCTTCTTCATCTACTGGGACGACCAGACCTACGGCTGGCTCGCGTCGCGCATCACCACGTCGGTGATCGTGAACGAGTTCGTGCTCCGCCGCACACGCGAGATCAAGCAGTGGGACATGGGCATCCGGCACATGAACGCGTCGAGCAACGCGTACCGCTACTACATCATGCGCAACCGGGCGATCATCAAGCGCTACTACCGCAGCCTCGGCGTCTACAACCCGGTGCTCTTCGGTTTCGGCACCGCGCTCACGTTCGGCAAGGAGCTCATCCGGCTCCTCTTGGTCGAGCGCACCGTCCGGGGCACCTCGAACCTGTTCCGAGGCCTGCGCGACGGACGCAAGATCTCGCGGGATGCCGCCTGGAAGCCCATGCCGCCGCTGGTCGCGGCGGGCACGGCATCCTGACCTGTCCTTCATCCGCTCGCAACGCTCGGAGCCTCTCGTGACTCACATTCTGCAGAACACCGTCCTTCCCACCGAGCGCGATCCCGATCTGTTGCCGCTGTACGTGGATCCCGAGACGTGGACCTCGATCGACGAGGAGCCCGTGCGCGTCTCCAGCCGCGCACAGCTGGGCAACATCCTCGGTCGCACCACGGCGCGCATCGTCGCGGGGCGACGCGTGTCGTTCGGCACCTACTTCAACGCTTTCCCGGCGTCGTACTGGCAGCACTGGACGACCGTGCGCGACGTCACGCTCACGGTTCGCACGAACGGGCCCGCGACGGTCCTCGTCTACCGGTCGACCGGCAGCGGCGTGCGACAGCGCATCGACACCCGTGAGGTCGACGGTGAGGCCGCGACGACGTTCGAGCTCACACTCAATCAGTACAGCGACGGGGGCTGGATCTGGTTCGACGTCGCCGCCGACGACAAGTCCGCCATCTTCGAGGGTGCGACCTGGTCGACCGAGACCGAACCTCAGCGCACCGGCAAAGCCAGCATCGGCATCACCACCTACAACAAGCCGGACTACTGCATCGGAACCCTGCGCGACCTCGCGGCGAGCCCGGAAGTGCTGCCCTTGCTGGACCGGGTGTTCGTCATCGATCAGGGCGACCGGTTGGTGTCCGATGAGAACGGCTACGCCGAAGTCGCGGCCGACCTCGGCGACACGCTGCAGATCGTGACCCAGCCGAACCTCGGCGGATCCGGCGGCTTCGCCCGGGCCATGACCGAGACGTTGCACCGCCCGGAGAGCGACTTCGTCCAGCTCCTGGACGACGACGTGCGCATCGAGCCGGAATCGGTCCGCCGCTCGATCATGTTCGCGCGCTACGCGACGATTCCGACGATCGTCGGAGCGCACATGTTCGATCTGCTCGACCGGCCCAAGCTGCATGCCTGGGCAGAGGTCGTCGACGAGGTGCCCTTCATGTGGCGCACGCTCAACCAGGAACGGATGCCCCACGACTTCTCGGTCGCGAACCTTCGCCAGTCCCCCTCGCTGCACTCGCGTCTCGATGCGGACTACAACGGCTGGTGGATGTGCCTGATCCCCACCGACATCATCCGTGAGGTCGGGCTGGCGCTGCCCGCGTTCATCAAGTGGGACGACGCCGAATACTCGTTGCGCGCGCGCGAGGCGGGCTATCCGACCGTGTCGGTGCCGGGCGTCGCCCTCTGGCACGTGTCGTGGGTGGGCAAGGACGACTCGATCGACTGGCAGGCGTATTTCCACGCGCGCAACCGCATCGTCGCGGCGCTGCTGCATTCCGGGGCCCCCGACGGCGGCACGCTCCTCCGGCACAGCCGTCGCCTCGATCTCAAGCACCTCATGATGATGCAGTACTACCCCGTTGCGCTGCGCCACCGCGCACTGCGCGACGTGCTGTCCGGCCCCGCACACATGAGGGCGAACCTCGCGACGGCGATGCCTGCCGCGCGGGCTCTCGCGAAGGACTTCCCCGAGACCGTCGTGCACCGCGACACCGACGAACCGCTCCGTTCGCGCCGCGGACGGCAGGTATTCCGGCGGTTGAAGCGCCACGAGTTCGACAGTCCGACCGGGCTGCGGCTGCGCTGGTTCACGGCATCCACGCTCGCAGCGCACTGGCTGCACGCGCCGCGGCCGGAGAACGTCGCGCAGCCGGAGGTCGAGTTCGGCAAGGATGACGCCCACTGGTGGCGCGTCCCGCTGTTCGACAGCGCGCTGGTCAATGCCGCCGACGGATCGGGCAAGAACGTCTATACGCGCGACCGCGCGCAGTTCCGGCAGATGCTGGTCGAGAGCGTCCGACTCCACTGGGCACTGCGTCGGCGGTGGGATCGTCTGGCGGAGGACTACCGCCGCGCGCTGCCGGAGCTCGTCTCGGAGGATGCCTGGCGGGACACCTTCAGCGACGGAGCTCGCTGAGCCCCGTCGCCGCGCGCCCCCTCGCGATCAGGCGAGGTGGTTGTTCCACAGCGACAGTGCCGACCCGATCGCCATGTGCATGTCGAGATACTGGTACGTGCCGAGACGCCCGCCGAAGTGGACGTCCTTCTCACCCTTCGCGAGCTCCCGGTACGCGAGCACACCGGCGCGGTCGTCCGGCGTGTTGACTGGATAGTACGGCTCATCCTCGCGCGTCGCGAAGCGGGAGAACTCCCGCATGATGACGGTCTTATCCGTCGGGTATCGGTCCGCGCGTTCCGGATGGAAATGCTTGAACTCGTGAATGCGGGTGTAGGGGACCCCCGCGTCCGCATAGTTCATGACGCTCGTGCCCTGAAAGTCGCCGACCTCGAGCACCTCTTCGTCGAAATCGAGCGTCCGCCACGAGAGCTCGCCCTCGGCATAGTCGAAGTAGCGGTCGACGGGCCCGGTGTAGACCACGGGAAGCTGACCGACGGTCGCTTTCTTGTTGAGCGGCTGCGACTCGTCGAAGTAGTCCGTCGACAGCTTCATCTCGATGTTGGGGTGGTCCGCCATCCGCTCCAACCAGGCGGTGTACCCGTCGGTGGGCAAACCCTCCCACGTGTCGTTGAAGTAGCGGTTGTCGTACGTGTAGCGCACGGGTAACCGGCTGATGATCTCCGCCGGAAGCTCCTTTGGGTCGGTCTGCCACTGCTTTGCCGTGTAGTCACGGATGAACGCCTCGTACAGCGGGCGTCCGATCAGGCCGATCCCCCGCTCCTCGAGGTTCTGCGCCGACTTCGGATCGAACTCCCCCGCCAACTCGTGCACGAGTGCGCGCGCCTCATCCGGCGTGTACGCCGCCTGAAAGAACTGGTTGATCGTGCCCAGGTTGATCGGCAGCGGGAAGACGATGCCCTTGTGGTTCGTGTACACGCGGTGCACATAGTTCGTGAAGGTCGTGAACCGGTTCACGTACTCCCACACGGTCGCGTTCGAGGTGTGGAAGAGGTGCGCGCCGTAGCGGTGGACCTCGATGCCCGTCGTCGCCTCGTCCTCGCTGTACGCGTTGCCACCGATGTGATGACGACGATCGATGACGGTGACCTTCCGGCCAGCCGCGGCAGCGCGCTCCGCGACGGTGAGGCCGAAGAAACCGGAGCCGACGATGAGGAGATCCATGAGCGAGGCTTCCTTTCGACGCGCGAGCGCGCTGCGATACGCGAGGTCCGCGAGGCTCTTGCGGCTCACAGCAGTCGCCCGGACAACGATCCTCTAGACTAGCTCACTGTTGTCACTGAGCCCGGAGGTCGAGATTGTCTGAGGCCTGGGCAGCGGCGATCCCCTCCGTCCTCGTCGGCGTCCTCCTGGTGGCCGTTCCGGGGAGCGCGGTCATCGTCGCCGGCTGGGGAGTTCGCTCCCTGCGCCTCTGGCTGCTCGCACCGGCGGTATCGCTCGCCATCCTTGCCGGGGCCGCGACGGCGGCGCACCTGGTGCACATGCGCTGGTCGCTGCTGCCGGTGGCGATCGTCACGCTCGCGTGTGCAGGCATCGCGTTCGCGGTGCGCCGCTGGGTCGCCGGGCCGTCACGATCCGCATCGGCGCCTGACGGCACCGATGCGCCGGAGAGCATCGAATCCCCGGCGCGGTGGCGAGGCTGGATGTCGGTGGCCGTCGGGGCCGCGGGGCTCCTGGGCGCTGCGATCACCATCTCGGTCCAGCTGATGATCGCGTTCGGCGGGCCGGAGAACATCTCGCAGACCTTCGACAACGTGGTCCATCTCAATGCCATCCGCCTCGCGCTCGATTCCGCGGATGCCTCCGTCTTCACGATCGGAAGCACCTCGGATACCGACTGGTACCCCAACGGTTGGCACAGTGTCGTCACCCTCGTCGCCCAGCTTGGCGGCGGCAGCATCCCCCTCGCGGTCAACGCCGGCACGATCGCGATCTGCGCGTTCGCCTGGCCCGCGTCCGTCCTCGCGCTCACCGCCACCGTGTTCCGCGGACGTCCCGCCGCGCTCGGGGCGGCCGCCGCGCTGTCGACCGGCTTCGGCGCCTTCCCGCTCCTGCTCGTCTACTTCGGTGTGCTGTACCCGAATGCGACGGCGTACGCGGTCCTGCCCGCCGGTGTGGCCGCGGTGTGGATGCTTCTCACCGCACACGGTCGGGGCCGTGTGCGCCAGGCACTTCTGCTGGCGCTGATCGCCGCCGGAATCACGATGGCGCATCCGAACGCCCTGCTGGCGCTCTACGCCCTCACTGTGGTCCCGGTCATCTGGTTCCTCGTGCGCCTCGCGCGACGGGGCGGCACGCGGCGCGGCTACGTCGTACAGGGAGGATGGATTCTCGCCATCCTGCTCGTCGGTGTCGGCCTGTGGCGGTTCGGCCGCACGAATGCCGCGATGTCAGCCTGGGCCGCGTGGCAGAGCACGGCGCAGGCGTTCGGCGAGGCGGCGTTGATGTCGCCTCGCGGCTATCCCGTCACGATCGCCACCGCCGTGGTGCTTCTCATCGGCATCGCCGCCGTGGTGCGCCACCCCTCGAGGTGGTGGTGGGTGGGACCGCCCTTCGCCGCCGCAGCGTTCCTGTTCATCGTAGCCAGCGGCGTACCCGCCGGCACACGACTGCGCGACCTGCTCACGAGCCCGTGGTACAACGACTCGTTCCGTCTCGCCGCTCTTCTGCCGATCGTCGGGATCCCCGTCGCCGTGCTCGGGACGATCGTGATCGTCGATGCCGTCACCGCGTGTCTGCGGCGCATCCACGCCCCGGCTGCGGTTCGGGAAGGAATTCTCTCGGTCGCGGTTGCGGCGCTGTTCGGCGTGGCGGTGGGACCCAACGTCACCGCGGTGGTCGACGATGCGCGCACCGTGTACCGATTGGACGCCTCCTCCGCTCTGCTCACGGCCGACGAGGCCGCGGTGCTCGAACGCCTCGACCGGACGACGCCACCGGATGCCCTGCTGATCGTGAATCCGTGGACGGGAGGATCCCTCGCCTTCGCACTCGCCGACCGGCACGTCACCGCTCGGCACATCTTCGGCACACGGTCCGCGGATGAAGAGTTCGTCGATGCGCACCTGGCTCAGATCGACAGCGATCCGCGTGTCTGCGAGGCCGTAGACCGCATCGGGGCGACCTACGTGCTCGACTTCGGACACCAGAACGTCTTCAACAACCCCGGGTCGGGTCTCGAGCGGTCCGGGCTCAATGATCTCACGCCCTCGTCTCACCTCGTCCTGGTGGACTCGCAGGGCGAGCACGCCCGACTGTTCGCCGTCATGGGCTGCTGACGATGACCGTTGGACGCATGGCGATCGCCTACGACTGTCTCTTCCCGTTCACGACGGGCGGCGGCGAACGTCAGTATCGCGCCTTCGCCGAGGCACTCGCCGACCGCGGCGTCGAGGTCGAGTACCTCACGGCGCGCCAATGGGAGGGTTCGTCTCCTGAAGTGCCCGGGGTGCGGGTGACAGCGGTGACGGAACGGCTCGAACTCTACGACGCCGGCGGCGTGCGCCGGACGGCGGCGGCTCTGGCGTTCGCCTGGGGCTTGTTCCGCGCCCTGCGCCGACGTCGTCACGCATACGACGCCGTCATGGTCAGCGCCCTGCCCGTCCTCAACGTCTTCGCGGCGCGCGCCGCCCTGTGGGTTTCGGGAACGACTTTGGTCGTCGACTATCTCGAGGTGTGGCACCGACGCCAGTGGGCGGAGTATGCCGGGCGCATCACCGGCGCGATCGCCTGGATGCTCCAGCGGCTCGCCATAGCCGTCACTCCCGTCGCCACGTGTCACTCCCAGCTCAGCGCGACACGGCTGCGCGCGGAGGGACTGCGCGGCGACGTGCTGATCAGCCCGGGGCTCATCTCCGAGCAGTCGGCGGCGCCCAGCGTCGGTCCTCCTGCCGCGCCTCCGTTCGCCCTGTACGTCGGGCGGCATATCCCGGACAAGCGCGTCGAGCTGCTGCCCGACGCCGTGGCCCACGCGCGTGCCTCGGTGCCGGAGCTGCGACTCGTCATCCTGGGCGACGGGCCGAGCAATCCCGTCGTGCGCGACGCCGTCTCGCGCCAGGTCGCCGGCAGCGAGTGGGTGTCGATGCCCGGATTCGTCTCGGACGACGATCTCGATCGTCTCCTGTCGACCGCGGCGTGCGTGGTGAATCCGTCGCGCCGAGAGGGGTACGGCCTCGTCGTCGTCGAGGCGGCCGCCCATGGCACACCCGTCGTCCTCGTCGCCGACGAGGGGAACGCGGCGACCGAGCTGATCGACGAGGGCGTCAACGGCTACGTCGCCGTCGATGCCGGCGCATCGGCGCTGGGCGACACGATCGTGCGCGCCGTGACCTCCGGGCCGCGATTGCGAGAGACGACGAGAGGCTGGTATCGAGATGCGATCTCGACCCGGACCGTCGCACGCACGATCGACATCATCCTCCACCATCTCGAGAACCAACGGGCGGACACGTCGTCCGCCCGCAGAAGGAAGAGAACGCCATGAGCCCATCGAACGACACGGAGCCGGTCGAGCTGACGATCCTCATGCCGTGCCTCAACGAGGCGGAGACGCTGGAAGTCTGCATCCGCAAGGCACAAGGATTCCTCGCCAGGACTGGCATCTCGGGCGAGGTGCTCGTCTCTGACAATGGCAGCACCGACGGCTCGCAGAAGATCGCCACTGATCTCGGCGCGCGCGTCTCTGACGCCCCCCGCCGGGGATACGGTGCCGCGCTGATCAACGGGATCGAGACGGCGCGCGGACGCTATGTCATCATGGCGGATGCCGACGACAGCTACGACTTCGAGCACCTCGAACCGTTCGTCGAGCGGCTGCGCGCGGGCGCCGACCTCGTCATGGGGAACCGGTTCGCGGGAGGAATCGCTCCAGGGGCGATGCCGCCCCTGCACAAGTATCTCGGCAACCCGGTGCTTTCGGCGATCGGCCAGCTCTTCTTCCGTCCCGGCGTGCGGGACTTCCATTGCGGACTGCGCGGCTTCAACCGCGAACGGATGCTCGAGTTGCACCTGCAGACCACCGGTATGGAGTTCGCCTCTGAGATGGTTGTGAAGTCCTCGCTCGCGCGATACCGCATCGAGGAAGTGCCCACCACCCTGAAGAAGGACGGACGGTCTCGTCCACCGCACCTGCGCAGCTGGCACGACGGCTGGCGGCATCTGCGCTTCCTCCTGATCTTCGCTCCCCGCTGGCTCTTCGTGTACCCCGGTCTCGTCGCGTTCTTCCTGGGAGCGATCGCGGTCGGCATCCTGTCGTTCGGCGGCGTCGAGGTCGCCGGCGTCGGCTTCGACGTCACGACGATGGTGTACGCGAGCGCGCTCTGCGTCATCGGTTATCAGTCGTTGCTGTTCTTCTGGCTGACCAAGCTCTATGCGACGCAGGAGGGCTTCCTGCCGACGAGCGCTCGTTACCGGTCTGTCGTTGCCAGCTGGAGCGCGGAACGCGGCTTGCTCATCGGTGTGGGGCTGTTTCTCATCGGGGTCGTCATCGGCGTCGTGCAGGTGCTGCGCTGGGGAAGTCTCGACTTCGGTCCGCAGGATGCCTCCGCAGTCGTACGCATCGCGATTCCGAGTGCGCTCGGGATCATGCTTGGCTTCCAGACGATCATGATGAGCTTCTTCTCCGGTGTACTGACAACACCGCGCCGCGTCGTCAGCGCCGACGCCGTCATCGAGAGCTGAGCCGGTGCCGACGCGGATCCTGGTTGATCTCCTCGGCTTCACCGGCGAACGCGGCGGCACCGAGACCTACGCCCGAGAACTGTTGACGCGTCTGCCGGGCTGCCTCCCCGACGCCCGTTGGGTGGCGTTGGTGGGAAGGGCGGGTGCCGACCGCGTACGCGCTTTCTTCCCCGGACCTGTTCGCGTCATTCCATGGGTGGGGGCCGACGCCGTCTCGTGGGCCGCCGGCGCGGTGGGAGTCACCGCGGTGTTCGCACACACAACCGGCGCGGATGTGGTGTGGGCGCCGGCCAACTTCGGTCCGATCTTTCGAGGCGCTCCTCGGGTCGTCACGGTTCATGACGCCATCTACGATGACGTTCCCGGCACGGCGTTGCGTCGCGCCGTGCGCACGGGGACCTCGTTCCTCATGCGCCGTTCGGCACGGACGGCCGACCGTGTCATCACTGTTTCACGCAGCGCTGCCCACGCAATCGAACACCACTTCGCTGTTCCCCGTGATCGGATCGAGGTGGTCCCCAACGGCAGCAGCGATCCGCGGCCCGTCGCCGATGCACGCGCCGTTCTCACGTCGCTGGGGGTTGGGTCCGAGCGGCGGATCCTCATGAGCACGGGCAACCGCATGCCACACAAGAACTTCGAAGGGCTCCTCGAAGCGCTGGCCACGATTCCCCGCACTGACCGGCCTCTCACGGTGATCGCCGGGTCCCGCAGTCCTGACCCGCTCCTGCGAACCGTTGAACGGCTCGGACTCACAGCGGATGTGGTCCTTCCGGGGTGGATCGGCGATGCTGAGCTCGAGGCCCTCTATCAGGTTGCCGACCTCTACGTCTGTCCCTCGCTCGTGGAGGGCTTCGGGCTCCCTGTGGTCGACGCTCTCCGACGGCGAGTCCCCGTGCTCGCCAACGACATCCCCGTTCTGCGCGAAGTCGGCGGCTCCGTCGTGCGCTACACCGATGCCACGTCACCGGTGATCTTCGGGGCAGCGATCACCACGTGTCTCCGAGATCAGCCCGATGACGCCGCGCTCGAGCGCGCAGCAAGCTGGGCCGACAACTTCAGCTGGGCAGCGTCGGCCCGTGCGACGGGAGACGTACTCCTGCGCACTGCCCGAGAACGCTCGCCCGCGGGGCGCGCCTCGTGAGCAGCTCGCCGATGCGCCGTCGCCTGATCGGCTTCATGATCCCTCCCGCCCTGGCAGCGGTTTCGCCACTGGTCGCTCTGCCTCTCGTCGCACGGTCAGCGGGCCCGAGCGGCTGGGCGAGCGCGATCGCCGGCGAATCGGTAGGCACCTTCATCGCGATTGTGATCGGATACGGGTGGGCGGCGATCGGTCCGGCGCTCGTCTCCGTGGCGACGACGGATGCCGACCGGGCTCGACTGTACCGCGAATCCCTGTTCGTCCGTACCGCCATTGCAGTCGCCGCTCTCCCACTCATGGGCATCATCTGTTGGGCCATCGCGTCTCCGGGTTCGGAGTGGCTCACGGTCCTGATGGCTGCCCAGGGAGCGCTCATCGCGCTCTCTTTCACGTGGTATTGCGCGGGCGTAGGCGACCCACGAACGATCATCCTCTACGATGCCATCCCTCGGGTCGTCGCGACGGTCATCGCAATGGTTCTGATCGCGCTGACGGGCGCGGTCCTGATTTATCCGCTCGCGGGGATCCTGGTGACGGTCGGCGGCACCGCTTTCTTCACCGCGCGTCTGCTGCATCAGCACCCGGGGACGTGGCCGTCGCCTCGCCACCTCCCTGGTCTCCTGCGATCCGGGTTTCCCGTCGCGCTCAACGATGCCGCCCTGAGTGCATACTCGAGTGTTCCCGCCCCGCTCGTCAACGTCACCGCCCCCGCGACCGCGGCGGCGGGATACGCATCGGCAGACAAGATGTTCAAACTGGGTAGCGTCCTACCCTTCACGCTGGCGAGCGCGCTGCAACGGTGGGTGGGCGAAGTCGAGGGTGCTTTGCGAGCGCAACGTATCCGTCTCGCGTTGACGATGCATGCCGGGCTCGGCCTGGCCGGCGGCCTTGGGCTGTCCCTCTTGGGCTACCTTGCCAGCCTGCTGCTGTTCGGTGAACTCAACACGGCACCCGTTGACGTACTGATCGCGATGGGATTCGTCTTCGTCTTCCTCTCGCTGCGTACGTCGATGACGCGGCACATCTTGTTCCCGGCGGGCAGAGCGAAGGTCGTGGTTCGTGCCACCCTCATCGCCACGATCATCGGAGTACCCACGATGATCGGCCTGGCCACGACGATCGGTCCAGTCGGGGCCGCGATCGGGTACGCGGTGACCGAGGGCATGGCAACGGCCCTCCTCTGGGCTCCTTGCGCCGCCACGATGCGGGATCTGAGACGCTCCACGGCGGAGCGCCTCACTGTGGAAAGCGAGCACGATGACTGACGATGTCACCCTCCCCTCCAGCCGAATCGGCGCGGTCGTCCTCACGTGGCGCGACCGGGCTCAAACGTCTGCATGCGTGGAACAGCTCCTCGCCAACGACAGAGTCACGCGTCTGGTCGTCGTGGACAACGAGGCCGACGGAACGATCCGGGCCGCACTCGCGCCGGATGACCGAGTGAGTTTCATCGAGCTCACGGCGAACACGGGTTTCGCCGTGGGTGTGAACGCCGGCATTCGGGAGCTTCTGTCCACGGACATCGACCTGGTACTGGTCATCAACAACGACGCCACCTTGACTCCGGACCACCTCGACCGGCTGCACTCCGCACTCGTGCAGGACTCCTCGCTGGGGTTCGTGGGACCACGGATCTTCACTCCCGAAGGACGCCAGTTCTCGGCCGGAGGGATCCTCAACCGGTTCACCTGGAGCATCAGGCAACCTCGCGACGGCGAGGGGGCCGACTTCCTCACGTGGGCGTGTGTGCTCGTTCGGCGGCGGGTATTCGCGACCACGGGTCTGCTCGATGAAGGGTTCTTCATGTATTGGGAGGACGTCGAGTTCGGTCTGCGCTCCCACGAACAGGGCGTGAGATTCGCCGAGGTCGCCGACGCGCACCTCGTGCATGCCGTTTCGTCATCGCATTCGCGTGCGGGCTCGCGCATCCTGGCCTATTCGAGTCAGGCGTTTCGCCACTTCCTCCGGCTTCGCGGCGGTCGGACCCGCGCCACGGGTTATGTGCGTCTCACGGCGAAGCTCGCGTCGCGCTTGATCGTCGGCGACCTTCGGGGCGCACGCTACGTGCACGCGGGATGGAGGATCGGGCGCGACTCCCCCGATCCTGCGTACCCTGCCCTGAATCAGCTCGAGTGAGCGCTCCGCGCGTACCTGTCGGGCACAATAGGCTCGTGCACCTCGGTTTCATCGTCACCACTCTCGGCCGCATCGATGCCCTTCGCGCCCTGCTTGCTTCGCTGGAGACCCAAGTCGATGCAGGCGACCGCGTGATCCTCGTCGCGCAGGGCAATGGCGAGTCGGTCGCTACGCTCGCCGCCGAGTTCGCCGCCCGAGGTGTCCCCGTCGTGGCTACCACCTCCGAACGTGGGGCATCGCGAGGACGCAACACGGGTGCTTCTGCCTTGCCCGGTGCAGACTTCGTGGTGTCGTTTCCGAACGACAACACAGTCTTCCCCGCCGGAACCGTCGCCGCGCTGCGCTCGCACATCACGGACCCCGACTTCCTCGCCGGCGGTTTCACATCGTGGGACGAGCGCGGTCCCAAGACGACACTCCCGGTCGCGGGCACGCCCCTGGATCGCTGGAACGTCTGGAGCGTCATCGAGATGGGCATCCTGATGCGTCGAAGCCTGTTCGACGAGATCGGCGGATTCGACGAGACGATCGGCCCTGGCGCCGTCACCCCGTGGCAGGTCGCGGAGGGCACCGATCTGCTGCTTCGCGCCATGTCGGCCCATCCCGAACTGGTCAACCGCTTCCGATGGTTGCCCGCCGACATCCA
Organism: Microbacterium laevaniformans; assembly: GCF_016907555.1. Classification (NCBI taxonomy): domain Bacteria; kingdom Bacillati; phylum Actinomycetota; class Actinomycetes; order Micrococcales; family Microbacteriaceae; genus Microbacterium; species Microbacterium laevaniformans. The sequence goes on along the minus strand of NZ_JAFBCE010000001.1, from coordinate 565,998 downwards.
CGTCGACGGCATATCCACGGCGTACGGCCTCACCGATGCCGAACGGCGCCGCAAACTCCGTGCCTACGGCCGAGGCACCGGCCGTGCCGTCGCCGTTCACCGGTACCCGCTGTGGTGGCGAGCCGCCTTCACCGCCGCCGGCCTGCTCTACGGCATTCGCAACGCGGCACCGATCGCGATCACCGACGGTTGGCCGATGTTCGTCGGCCGGCTGGAGGGCGGTCTCGGCAGAACCTTCGGTCAGCGAACGATGGTATCCACGACCCGCTGACAGCGCCAGGCCCGGCGAAGCCGCCGTGTAGGCTGAGCGGGTGTCTTCCAGAGTTCTGATCACCGGAGGCGCAGGCTTCATCGGTTCCCATCTGTCCGAGCGACTCCTCGATGACGGCCACGAGGTCATCTGCGTCGACAACTTCTTCACGGGGAGCCGCCGCAACATCGAGCATCTCTTCGGCAATCCGCGCTTCGAGGTCATCCGCCACGACGTGACATTCCCGCTGTACCTCGAAGTCGACGCCATCTACAACCTCGCCTGCCCGGCGTCGCCTGTGCACTATCAGCACGACCCCGTCCAGACCACGAAGACGAGCGTCATGGGCGCCATCAACATGCTCGGTCTGGCCAAGCGTCTGCGCGTCCCGATCCTGCAAGCCTCGACGTCGGAAGTGTACGGCGACCCCGCCGTCCATCCGCAGACGGAGACGTACTGGGGAAACGTCAATCCCATCGGACCGCGGTCCTGCTATGACGAGGGCAAGCGCGCCGCCGAGACGCTGTTCTTCGACTACCGCCGGCAGCACGACCTCGACATCAAGGTGATCCGCATCTTCAACACCTACGGGCCGCGGATGCATCCCAACGATGGGCGCGTCGTCTCCAACTTCATCGTCCAGGCGCTACGAGGTGAAGCGATCACCATCTACGGAGACGGATCGCAGACACGCTCGTTCTGCTACGTCGACGACCTCGTCGACGGCATGGTCCGCCTGATGAACACCGGCCACGAGACCACCGGTCCCATCAACGTCGGAAATCCGGGGGAGTTCACGATGCTGGAGCTCGCGAACGCCGTGCTTCAGATCACCGGGAGCACCTCGACCATCGAGCATCGCCCGTTGCCTCAGGACGATCCCCAGCAGCGGCAGCCCGACATCTCCCTCGCACGGACGGAACTGGGATGGGAGCCGACCGTCGACTTGCGGGCAGGCCTCGATCGAACGATCTCCTACTTCCGCAGCGTCCTTTCACGGTAACGGCGGAACAAGCGCCGACGTACCCGCTCGAGGTCACTCGGACGCGCATCGAGCGCTTTCGAGACCTCTTCGCGGACGATGCGGCGAAGGCGCTCGAGGAGGAGGCCGGATTCCTCCTTCACGAGCCCGGCGATGTACAACGGCAAACCGGATCCGTGTGCCGCGGCGTAGTCGCGGAGCGCAGCATCCCTGATCTGCCTGTCAAAACGCTCATGGTCGTGGGCCAGGGCGAACATACTGTTACCCATATCCCCCTCGATGCCGCGTCGCTGCATCCAATATGCGAGTGGCGACCCGTCGAGAAAGCCCACGCGGTGTCGGACCAGGGTGCGCAGCCCGAAATCCCAATCCTCCGCAGCGTGGACATGTTCGTCGTAGTAGCCGATCCGGTCGTGCAACTCTCGCCGGTACAGGTAGGAGATCGGGACCCATCGGTTTACCTCGAGCACATCGGTGAACCGGATCTCATCCAGATCCGCCCAAAAAACTTCGCGCTCGACGCCGACGAAGCCGCCGTCTGGCGTGGGCTTCTCGAAGACGATCTCCGTTCGCGTGACCACCCCGACCTCATCGGGATGCCTTGTAATCCACTCGACAGTCTTCTCGAGGAACTCCGGATGCCAGAGATCGTCGTCGTCGTGGAGGACCACGAACTCCGTGTCCAGGGCCCGAATGCCCTGGTTGGCCGCCGCTGACCGCCCGGCGGATTCCGAGTTGTGCAGGACGTTGACGAATGGGCGCAGCTCGGCGGATAGATCAGAGACGATGTCCTCGACCGTCCGCCGATCGCCACCGTCATTTACGATGCAGACGTTCCACGAGCGGTATCTCTGGGCGGCGATGTCCGTCAGAGCGCGACGCAAAAACCAGGGACGGTTCTTGGTCCTGACGACAATACCGACCCGTGCGGACCCGCTCACGTCTGACTCCTTCTCCCACGCCCGACGCCCGGACTCGCTCATGCGCCTCGCTGATCTGGGCGCTGTCGCCGACCTTATCATCGGGCGAGAAGAGCTCACTCGATAGACTCGACGGATGATGAGTAGCCTGCGCGCGCTGTGGCGTCGCTCGCGATCATCGCGCCAACTGCGTCCCCTACTCGAGGCCGTAGACCGGCTGTGGTGGGCTCGCGCAATACGGCGTGCCGACCTCGTTGACCTCGATCTGGTTGCCGCGCAAAGCGTCCGACGATCGTCGCGCGCCGCCATCCGCGCCTATGTCCGGGGAGGCTTCCGCACCGGACTCACGCTGAACCCGCTCCTTCAGGAAAGACTCGTGTCGGGACAGCTCTCGGATGTCGGCCGCGTGCCCGCCCTTTATGCCTACCTGGTGAATGACCGCAACCGCGTCGAGCTGAGCGTCAACTGGGATGCGCGGGCACTCGCATGCGCCGAATTGCACCCTTCCGACGATCCGCTCAGCGCCGTCTGGCAGGCGGCCAAGCAAGGGCGATCTGTGCAGTTGAGCGGCGTCAACGTTCCCGGCGACGTTCTGCGGGCACGCACCACCGCCGCCGCCGCGCTCTCACGAGGCACCGAGCCCGTCGCTCTCTCCAGCGCATTCGACCGCGACATGGTCGCACTCGTACGCATCGGAGTCGCCGAAGACGCAAGCGATGCCTTGCGTATCGCGGCGGAGCTTTCCGAAGGCGATATCGGGGTGGTTCTCGCACTCGGAGCAAACGCGGACCAGTGGGTGAGTGCTGCGCTCTTGCAGCTCAGGTTGCCGCAGATCCACCTCGTTCGCGACGACACGGATGTGATCCGCACCGTTACCGCAGCCTGCCGCGCCGATGCCGTCCTGATTGTGCGCTCGCCCGAAGCGGAGATCACCGCCGATGGCCTACGCCAGCTTGCAGCGACGGCCGCCCACGGAGTCATCGCGGGCCCGCTCTGGCTCGACGCGGACACCGGAACGATTGTCTCCGCGGGCACCGTGTCTCGCAGCGGCGTCAGCTATGATCTGCTCCGCGGACATCCACCCGAAGATGCGGCTAACCTGGACACGTCATTGGCAGTGCCATTTCTGAGGTCGCCGACCTTCGCGATGAGGATCGGCGCAACGTCGAGCGTTGTGAGGACAGATGTGCCGACACGCGCTCCCGCGTCAACAGCTGAAGCAGATGTGTCGCCCCGCCCGGATAGCTCCATTGACGTCGCCAAGCTCCTCAGTCCGACCTCGTTCGCCGTGCAGTCGTGGTCTGCCGAAGGCCCGGTCCTCGTCCGTCGCCGCCGCGACGTAGAACTGCCGACAGGGGAACGCGTCCCGAGTCTGCGGTGGGCGATCAAGACCGCTGCGCCTGCGGGCCCCCGAGGGGAATGGTGGGGTGATACGCACTTTGCGCGGGGGGTAGCTGACGCGCTACGACGACTCGGGCAGGAAGTCGTCGTCGATGCGTATCCCGCGCGTCAGCGCCCGTCGAGTCATCTCGACGACGTTACCCTCGCCCTTCGCGGCCCCGAACCGATCCACGCCGCGCGGGGCGCCTTTTCGATTCTCTGGGTGATCAGCCACCCCGACGAGATCACTGTCGCGGAAATCGAGGCCTACGATGAGGTCTTCGCCGCTTCGACACTGTGGGCCAAGCACGCCACCCGTGTCTTCGACCGGCCCGTGCGGCCGCTGTTGCAGTGCACGGATGCGCACCGATTCCATCCGTCGAGCGTCACCGAGCGCAGTGGACTACTCTTCGTCGGGACGGCGCGGGGAATTCCGCGGCCATCCGTGATCGAACCGCTCAAAGCCGGCATTCCCGTCGCGGTCTACGGCCCGGACTGGACCGGTTGGATCCCCGCCGCTTCCATCCGCGCGACCGGCGTCCCAAATGCGGAGCTGCCGGGCATGTACGAACGAGCAAGCGCTGTGCTCAATGATCATTGGCCCGCGATGAGAGCGGCAGGATTCGTGTCCAATCGGCTGTTCGATGTCGTTGGGGCCGGCGGACGGGCAATCAGCGACGAGGTGTCAGGCATCCACGAACTCTTCGAAGGCGCTGTACTCACCTACGACACGATCCCTGAACTCCTCGAAATCCTCCGCAGCGACCTCGACGAGGTGTTCCCTCCCGAGGACACACTCAAACGGATCTCCGCCCGCATCCGGGAGGAGCACTCCTTCGACGCCCGGGCCCATCATCTGCTGCGAAGCGTCCTCACTTCGCGGGTTGGTACCGGCTAATTCCGGATGGTGCGACGCAATCTGTCCGCAACACGACGCACATACCCGACGAAACCCGGATATCTGCGGCGGAGCAGCATCTTGAGTATCTGAAGGGCCGAGTCGTCGAGGATGGGTTCTGAGTGGCGGAGATAGTCGATCTTGCGGTAGCTTTCCCCGGGAATCAGGGCCGCCAGCTGTGACGCCACATATTCCATCGACGTGTGGCTTGCTTCAAGGTCGTGGGCGGAGCTGACCGTTCGGGTATGCCAGCCTCTTTCGCCTGCCGCGGGTGCGAGCAGCATGCCTGCCACATCATTTACGGTACCCGCGTACTCCATGTCCACAGGCGATGCGGGCCAGTTCGCGCCCAAGAGCAGGTCGAGGGCGGCGGTACGCGCCAGATAGGCACCACCGAATGGCGCAAGCGGCGTCACATCATCGGCCGGCACGCGGATTCCCAGCCAGGAGACGAGCTGCAGATAGCGTTCCCGCACGACGCCCCACCCGTCGCCGATACGCGAACCGCGATGATCCAGTGAAGCGAACAGAACACCCAAACGCGACTCGTCTCGGAACAGCTGCGCGACCACCCCCGCTGACCCGGGGTCGGCGAGCATGCGCTCCAGCCGCGTGTCAGCGGGGGCGCCGGATCCGTCGGCGAGACGGAGCACCATTTCGTACCCTGCGACGTCGAAGAGGCTCGTTGAGAACAGAGCGAAATCAGCGCCGCGCGGCTCGACGACGAGGCGGGCCGATCCCCGCGAAACCACGTCCACGAGACTGGGCGGTACCGCGGTTTCCTCGTGCTGAGAGACCAGGAGAAGATCGACCCCCTCATCCCACCCGGCGGTGATCGCTTCGATCCGCCGAGCAAGCGAGCTCGGGTCGCAGGCGTTGTTCAGTGGCGCGACGACCAGCAGCCGTCCCGCAAATCGCTGCGGAATCGTCGCGGGCGAAGCCAAGACGACGGTATGGAGACCGCATGCGACGTTCACGATGCGGGGCGCGACGGTCCGCGACAAGTTCGCGACGACGACTTCCCGCGGATAACCCTCCCTGGTCGCCTCGTCGAGCACGTCAGGACCTACAGATGCGAACGCCGAGAGCAACGGAGGCCAGTGGAAGAGTGCGCGGCGCTTAAGCGCGGGGCAACCGTCGGCGATGAGATCGAGCGGCTCAAAAAGTGAGGGGTTCTCCGTCGCGTAGTTGGCGACGCCGAAGGCCACATCCCCCACCCACCCCCTGTCACTGAACCACGACGTGAACTTCAGCTCATGGCGAAGGACGGCGTCGACATAGCTGTCCAACGCGCCGAGGCGGTCCCAGTACCGCTGCCAGGATGCGGAGAGGACCATCTCCCGCCGCGCCGCGATCCAGTACGACTGCAGGTGGTACGGAGCGGTCCCGCGGCGAGTCAGGGGATTGGGGCTGACCGCGGCATGATCGGTCAGACCCCAGAAGTCGCACGCACGGGCGTCCATCCGTTCGAATACACCTGCCCACGGGCGAACCGCCCCGAACCATGTGTCGTTGGTCATGACGACCTCGTCGAACTCCTCCAATCGCCCACGCATTCGACGGAGGGCGTCGCGGTGCGCGCCGATATCGAACCCTTCGTTGGGTCGCACGACGACGTCTTCCGCATATCGTTCGAGAGTCTCGCGGCCATCCGGCGTGAGAGCACCGTTGACGATCACCACGATCTCGTCAGCGTGGGGACGCAGAGCTTCGAGCGACAACCGGACGTAGTCGTCCACCACACCGCCCGCGTCGAAGAACGAGAAGATGACCAGCCGCCGGGGGTCAGCAGGCAACGGGCAGGCTGTGCGGGCCGTGCGCTTCATGCGCGATTCGCTCTACGATTGGCTCGAGCACGGCGCCATGCCGCACGAAGCGTCGCTTTCACTGACCCATCCCCGAGATCCCCCATCCGCGTGAGAAGCTGGATCTGTTGCGTGGGAGTGCCTCTGATCGCTGCCGCAAGCTGATCGAGGGTGTACTCCAGATCCGCATGACTGATTGCGGCTCCCCGCGGATCGATGACCGTTCTGCTGGAAAAACCGTTGGCGCCGACGACATGAGCGATGAGGGCTTCCAAAACGCCGCCTTCGACCGTGTCGCGGCGATGATCGGCAGCAGTCAGGGGATACCGCCGGAGCGTCCCCAGCGCTGCCACCCGTGCGATCCAGATCCCCGCCGGGGGTTCGAGGGGTGAGTCGCCGAGTGGTACCTCGACGCCGAGCGAGCGACGCAGCGCAGCCGCGCGCTCCACACGTCCACGCCATCCCGATCCGAGGTCCTCGCCACCGATCGCGATGACAGGAGGTAGGACGAAACCGAGGTGCGGATCCCCGTGGAACAGATCCAGCACGGCGTTGAGATGCACGGCGTCGGCGAAGACAGCGGTCTGGCTGTGCCGTATTCGATACTGCTTCACGCGCGGAACAGAACCGCGCACCGTACCGACCCGGATCGCAACCAGGAGATCGTCGAGGCTGTCCGCACGGAGCAACTCGCTGCAGCCGCGCAGAAGCGCACCCATCTGTCCCTCTCGCGGATCGACCGGCCGGATCTCGACGGTGAGCGCGTGTGACTCGAAAGCACGCTGCACCCGACGGACGTCCTCGTCGGCAACCGTGGCAACGAGACGAGACAGGGGCGCGAGAAGTCGGAGAGCAGGAATGATCCCTTCCACTGCGTGGCCCGGCTCCACATGAACGACCACCCGCACATCCATGGTCCGATCGGTCGGGTACTCAGAGGTCCCGCCTACGGGAAGCACACTCATGAGCGCAAGTCGAGCATTCAAGGTGCGCGGATCGATGTGTCGCGCGAGGTGTTGGGCCACCGTCCCGGCGCGGAGCCCCGCGTTCTCGATCGTCCGCACGACATGAGGCAGATCCAGCGTCCCCGGCGGGTCGATGAACAGCGCGATCGGCACGAGGGGTGCACCCCCGTGAGCGACGGCCTCGTCGACGGGTTGCGGGAAAGCCACGGCACCGGCCGTCTGCGCTTCCGATGCGATCCGCTCGAGCGCGGCACCGAGCTCCCCGCCGCATCGGGCCCACTCCGCGAAGAAGACGCGCTCGATGCCGATCCACATGGTCGAATAAGCCGAAGAGCCCATCATCGTCCACGTCGAATGTCGCTGTGCGGTCATCCGTTCGAAAACTGGAGCAAGTGGAGCCGCGGGCCCGAACCAGCTGTCGTCGGTGACGATGACTTCGTCGACCGGGCCCCAGCGTGCCTCCTCGCCTTCCACCGCGCGACAGAGGCCCTGAGGCGAAGCGATCTCTTCACCGGCGAGAATGGTCACATCCAGATCGACACCGATGGCTGCCCGCAGCGCACTCTGAAGACCTGATGGCGCGAGCACGATCAGCGAATCGACGGAGTTCCGGAGACACCGCATGGCATGGACGAGGTACCCGTCAACGACGACTGTTTGCGGCCGTAGACGATAGACAGCGAGCCGTCGGACCGACGGGGCCTCGACTCGCGGGCGCCGGTCTCGGCCGCCTGGGTGCAGCTCAGGTGATGACGGCACCGACATCAAGGCTCAGATATCCGCTAGAACGGGGGTCGGGGGTGACCTCGAAGGAGGTCGCTTGCATCGTGCTGTGCAGATTGTGTCCGGTCGTGTCCCGCAGCAGCGTGTTGACGAAGTAGCGACCACCGCCGAACGACGCATTCTGGATCGTGAACACCACCGCTCGACTGCCTCGAACTGGCTGCGGCGGAGTATTGAGTCGATCCGTGGCGGTCTCGAAGACCTTGACGCCTGTGAGGTCATCGATCTGCACCGCCGCGATCCACGACTCCAGGTTCTCCGCCTCGATCTCGAGCCGTATCTCGAGATCGTCGCCGGGGTGCAGAGCCGCTCCGGGTGCACGCCCCACAGCCGAGGCCGTGCACCGGACGATCGCCCCGGTGCGGCGTTGACCGTCGTCGATAGCCCTCGCGGACTCGGCGACACGATTCTCTTCGAGGAGCTCCCGGAAGTGGGCTACTGCCCTCTCCGGGTCACCGTCGTGCACGACCTCGCCCTTGTCGAGCAAGATCACTCTCGTGCAGAGCTCGGTGATCTGTCCGAGCGCGTGGCTGACGATGATGATCGTGCGACCTTGGCGCTGGAATTCCGCGATGCGGTCCATGCACTTGCGTTGGAAAGCCTCGTCACCGACGGCAAGCACTTCATCGACGAGAAGGATATCGGGATCCGTGTGGATCGCGACCGCGAAGGCGAGCCGTACGTACATTCCTGATGAGTAGAACTTCACCTGGGTATCGATGAAGTCGTCGATTGCCGCGAAGGCCACGATCTCATCGAATCTCGCCTCCGTCTCGTCCCTCGAAAGCCCGAGAACCGCCGCATTGAGATAGACATTCTCGCGTCCCGTGAGATCGGGGTGGAATCCGGCGCCGAGTTCGAGAAGGGCGGCGAGCCGACCACGCTTGACAACAACGCCGGATGTCGGCTCGATGATCCCGCCGATCATCTTGAGCAGAGTGCTCTTGCCCGATCCATTGTGGCCGATGAGACCCACCGTCTCTCCAGCACGGATCGTCGTGGAGACATCACGCAGAGCCCAGAAGTCCTTCTTGTGATGGCGACCCGCGCGCCCCAGCGTGACGATGCGTTCCTTGATCGACGAGTCCCTGCGAACGACGAACCTCTTCGACACATCCTCGACGCGCACGACTTCCGGCGCTTGCGGGGGTCTGGTGGTATCCATCACAGCTCCTGCGCGAAGTTGCCCTGCAGCCGCAGGAAGACTCGGTGACTGGCGAAGAGGCAGACCACACCGACCGCGAGGGCGACCAAGATCCGAAGAAGCAGATCCGCGGGGAAACTCGACTCGGGCGCCGCCATCCAGAAGGCCTTCTGAAAGCCGAGCACCGCGAGCGTCAGCGGATTGTTGGTGTAAACGTCCAAGAGAAGGGGCGACGTGATGATCGAACTCACCATCTGCCACGAGTAGACCACTGGACTGGCCCAGAACAGCAGCATGGTGCCGACCTCGACGAGGTACTGCATGTCCCGCAGGTAGACGTTTATGGCGCTGAACAGCAGGGCCGCAGCGGTCGCATAGACGATGAGCAGCAACAGCGCCGGCACCAGGTAGAAGAAATCGAAGTGCAGTGGCGGGCGTCCGGCGATGATGGTCGCCAGGATCAGCACGAGAAACTGCACGCCGAAATTGAAGAGTCCGCCGCCGACGCTCGCAAGCGGAAAGACCTCGCGAGGCAAGTGCACTTTCTTGACGAGCCCCGCATTCGACAAAATCGAACCGGTGCCTCCGCCGACCGTCTCGGTGAAGAAGCCCATGGCAGTGAGGCCCGCGAAAACATAGACGGCGAAGTCAGGGATCCCCTTAGCCGCCTGAAGAAAATGCCCCATGACGACGAAGTAGATGGCCAGCTGAAGAAGCGGACGCGCAAGTGACCAGAAGAATCCGAGCGCGGAGTCCTTGTAGCGGGCTTTGAGGTCACGGCGAATCAGAAGGCCCAGCAGCTCGCGTTGGCCGAGGATGCTGCGTATCGGCCACCAGACACGCGAACGTCCCTGCGGTACCCCGCTCGTAGGGGCCAGCGGTTCGGTGGCGAGCCGAAGCATCCGTTGGGTCGCCTCAGCGTGGAATCCAGACATCCCTGACAGCCTAACGGTCGGGCCTGACGGATACCCCAGAGCGACGGCGACAGACGTCTGCGACTTCGGAGGTGCCACCCATCGGCGAGATCGGCGGCGCTGATAGTGTTGCGGGGTTCTAGAAGGAGTCCTCCATGCCGTTGCGCCGCACTGATTTTGTGTCTGTGATCGTCCGCCATCGAAATGACGACAACGCAACACAAGCGACGATCGCGGCGGTTGCGGCGACCGACTGGCCCGAAGAACTTCGGGAGATCATCGTCGTGTCGGAGACGGAGACCACCACGGCATTCCCCGGGGCCACCACCGTCCTGTCTTCGAAGGATGCCACATCCCACCCGTCGAACGTCGGGGCTACGAAAGCAAAAGGCCTCTACGTCGCGTTCGTCGAGGCGGGGGTGCTGCCCCTCCGCGATTGGATCAGCGCCGCCCTCCAAGTGTTCCACGGTGGTCTGCAGATCGGGGCGGTCGCGAGCAAGACTCTTCGTTCCGACGACCACGTGATCGACTTCTCCGGTGGGGGGCTGACGTGGTTCGGAATGGGATACAACAGCGCGACGGGCAGCGATCAGGGCCGTTCACGGGACGTACTGTTTGCGACACGGGCTGCAATGTTCGTGCGGGCTGCCGCGTTCAAGGAAGTCGGTGGCTTCGACGCGCGACTCGCGTCCGCGTACGACGACGTCGACCTCGGCTGGCGAATGAACCTCTATGGACACCGGGTGAGGTTCGCTCCCCTGTCAGCGGCCGAGGTGACCGGCGGCGCGGCCGCCCATGCAACGCGCCGTGAGATTCTGGAACGTAACGCGCTGATCGCTCTCTTCAAGAATCTGGAAGAGCACAACCTCGGCAAGTTCCTGGCCGGCGCCCTCGGTCTAGCCGTCCGGCGTACCGTCGCCGCATCCGGCATCGCAGTGGTCGAAGACGACTCGCCATCCGCGCTCAGCCATGAGGTTCCGGCGCAGACGCTCTCCCCCATCCTCGGGGCCGATGCCTTCGTAAGATCGATCGACGAGCTTACGCCGAGTCGAACGCGCATACAGGAGCGCCGGCTGGTGCGCGATGAGGCACTTTTCTCACTGTTCGGCGACACCTCGCGGTCACTGGACGCCGATCCATCGATCCACCCTGTGGCCGACGCGCTTGCAAACTCGCTACGGATCGTGACGGCGCAGGGCCGCATTCGCGTACTCGTCGTCACCAGCGACCTGATCGGCCCCAAGATGGCGGGGCCCGCAATTCGCGCCTGGAACATGAGCGAACAGTTGGCCTACCGCAACGACGTGCGTCTGGTGACGTCGACGAAGCCAGGCCGTGCGTCCACGAGATTCGAAGTCGTCTACGCGGGCGACGATCACGCGATGCAGGAACATGAGGAATGGGCCGACGTCATCGTCATTCAAGGCTACGTCCTTCATCAATACAGATGCCTCGCTCAGACCGAGAAGATTCTCGTCGCAGACATCTATGATCCGCTGCACCTCGAGCAACTCGAGCAGGCCCGTCAAGCACGGTTCGAGGACTGGAACTCGCACGTGATCAACGCTGCCGATGTTCTGAACGGCCAGATCGGTAGAGCTGACTACCTGCTGTGCGCCTCCGACAAGCAACGAGACTTCTGGTTAGGACAGTTGGCCGCGGTCGGTCGCGTCAACGCGATGACTTACGAGGCGGACAACGCGTTGCGTGAGTTGATCGATGTGGCGCCGTTCGGGCTCGACCCTGTGGTCCCCGCCCAGGAGCGACATGCCATCAAGGGCGCTATCCCCGGAATCGGTCCCGACGACAAGGTGCTGCTGTGGGGTGGAGGGATCTACGACTGGTTCGACACCGATACTCTGCTGCGTGCGATGGCGAAGGTGACGAAGACACACCCGAATGCGCGTCTGTTCTTCCTCGGCGTCGCTCATCCGAACCCGGGCGTGCCGATGATGAAGGCCCAGGCGCGCACGTTCGAGCTGGCCGACTCGCTGGGTCTAACGGATCGCGTCGTCTTCTTCAACCGCGAATGGGTGGCCTTCGACGATCGCCACAATTACCTGCTGGACGCCGATGCCGGCGTCAGTACGCACTACGAGCACATCGAGACCGCTTTCTCGTTCCGTACCCGCATCCTCGACTATCTGTGGGCGGGTTTGCCCATGGTGACGACGGCGGGCGACGGGTTCGCTGATCTCATCCAGGGATCGCCCCTCGGAGTGACCGTCCCCGAGCGAGACGTCGACGCTCTCGCAGCGGGCATCATCAAGGTTCTGTACGATGTCGAGTTCCGGGCGGAGGCGACGGAGAAGATCGCCGATGTGCGTCAGGACTTTGCGTGGAGCCGCGCCCTGGCCCCGCTGACGGCATTTTGCGCCGCGCCTCGCTCGGCGCCGGACCGTATCGTGTCGACGCACGGGCGGGTCCTGCGCATGCCCGACCCCGCAGCGGAAGCGATCCGCAGCCGCCATCACGGATTGGGCAAGTACGGCAGGCTCTCCCTCCTGTACCTGCGTCGAGAAGGTGTGCTCGGTTTCGTGAAGCGTGCCCGATTCCGTCTAGGGGTCTAACGGCCGGGAGGTGACTCAGGACGCTCGGCGTCAGCGCCCCTGCGCCATGGCCTTCAGCAGGTAGCGTCCGTAACCGCTCTTCACGAGAGGTTCGGCGCGTTCACGCAGTTCGTCGTCACTGAGGAATCCCATCCGCCACGCGACCTCCTCCGGGCACCCGATGGAAAGCCCTTGCCTCTTCTCAACGGTGCGGATGAAATCGGCGGCTTCGCTGAGAGAGTCGAATGTTCCAGTATCCAGCCACGCGGTGCCCCGGGGCAGAAGCTCCACCCGGAGATCGCCGCGCTCCAGATAAACCTTGTTCACATCAGTGATCTCAAGCTCCCCCCGAGGAGAGGGTGCGAGGTTCTTGGCGATCTCCACGACATCGTTGTCGTAGAAGTACAGCCCCGGAACAGCGTAGTTGCTCTTCGGGATGAGGGGTTTCTCCTCAAGCGAGAGAACGCTGCCGTCGGTGTCAAACTCGACGACTCCGTACGCGGTGGGATCATCAACCCAGTATCCGAAGACCACGCCGCCTCTCAACTCCGTGTAGCGGCGCAGACGAGTACCCATGCCCTGGCCGTAGAAAATGTTGTCGCCCAGGACCAGCGCGGCGTTGTCGGATCCGATGTGGTCCTCGCCGAGGATGAATGCCTGAGCAAGACCGTCAGGCGACGGCTGCACTTTGTAGGTAAGTGAGACACCGAAGCGAGATCCGTCGCCCAGGAGACGACGGAACTGCTCGGAGTCCTGCGGCGTCGTAATGATCAGGATGTCGCGGATGCCCGCAAGGATGAGCGTCGACAAGGGGTAGTAGATCATCGGCTTGTCGTACACGGGGACGAGCTGCTTCGAGATGCCATGAGTGATCGGATGCAGCCGCGAGCCTGTTCCGCCCGCGAGAATTATTCCTCGCATAGGCCCAGTCTTTCATCCGGAGCGGAGGCGTCCAACTCGGCGCGGCGGAGTCCACGGCTATCCCCGTTACGCTGGTGCTATGCGCAGGCTTGTGGTGACTGGTGGTGCGGGTTTCATCGGTTCGAATTTTGTCCATCACGTGATCGAGCACACGGATGATCATGTGACGGTGCTCGACAAGCTGACCTATGCGGGAAACCTTGCCTCGTTGGAGGGGCTGCCGGCGGAGCGGTTCCGGTTCGTTCACGGTGACATCGCCGACGCTGAGCTCGTCGATGAGCTGTTCGCGGGGGCGGATGCGGTGGTCCACTACGCGGCGGAGTCACACAACGACAACAGTTTGAGTGATCCGCGTCCGTTCTTGGATACGAACATCGTCGGGACGTACACGTTGCTTGAGGCTGCGCGTAAGCATGGGACGCGGTTGCATCACATCTCGACCGATGAGGTGTACGGGGATCTGGAGCTGGACGATCCGGAGCGGTTCACGGAGAACACCCCCTACAACCCTTCGTCGCCGTACTCGTCGACGAAGGCGGGGTCGGACCTGCTGGTGCGGGCGTGGGTGCGCTCCTTCGGTGTGCGGGCGACGATCAGCAACTGCTCGAACAATTACGGTCCTTATCAGCATGTGGAGAAGTTCATTCCGCGTCAGATCACGAACGTGATCCGTGGGATCCGTCCGAAGCTGTACGGGGCGGGCGAGAACGTGCGCGACTGGATCCACGCCGACGACCACTCCTCGGCCGTGCTGACCATCTTGGAGAAGGGTGAGATCGGTCAGACGTACCTCATCGGTGCCGATGGTGAGAAGGACAACAAGACCGTCGTCGAGTTGATCCTCACGATGATGGGGCAGGCGGCGGACGCGTACGATCACGTGACCGACCGCGCCGGGCATGACCTCAGGTACGCGATCGATTCGACGAAGCTGCGCACCGAGCTCGGGTGGGCCCCGCAGTACCGGGATTTCGAGGCCGGGCTCGCGGCGACAATCGACTGGTACCACCGGAACGAGGCCTGGTGGGCGCCGGCGAAGGATGGCGTGGAAGCGTTCTACGCGTCGAAGGGGCAGTGACGCGGTGACGGAGTACGGTAAGCAGCTCGCCGTCACCGAAACCCCGATCCCTGGGCTGGTGGTGTTCAATCTGCCCGTGCATGGGGATGCGCGGGGCTGGTTCAAGGAGAACTGGCAGCGGGAGAAGATGACCGCACTGGGCTTGCCCGATTTCGGACCGGTGCAGAACAACATCTCCTTCAACGATGCCGTCGGCACCACCCGCGGCATCCACGCCGAACCGTGGGACAAGTGGGTGTCGGTCGCGACCGGGCGGATCTTCGGCGCCTGGGTGGACCTGCGTGAGGGTTCCACGTTCGGTGCCGTGTACACGACTGAGCTGGACCCGTCGAAAGCGATCTTCGTTCCCCGCGGCGTCGGCAACTCCTACCAAACCCTCGAACCCGACACCGCGTACACGTACCTCGTCAACGACCACTGGTCACCGACCGCGGCCTACTCCTTCCTGAACCTCGCTGATGAGACCGCGGGCATCGACTGGCCCATCCCCCTCTCGGAGGTGGAGATCAGCGAGAAGGACAAGAACCACCCCCGCCTCGCAGACGTGACGCCGATCCCGCCGAAGAAGACCCTCATCATCGGGTCGAACGGGCAGCTCGGTAAAGCCCTCCGCGGCGAGTACGGCGACGCACCCCATATCGAGTACGCCGACCGCACCACCCTCGACATCACCGACCCCGGCCTCGAGAGCGCGCGTCGCTGGCGTGACTACGGTACGATCATCAACGCCGCCGCATACACCAAGGTCGACCTCGCCGAAGCCGCGGACGGCAGGCGGGACGCGTGGGCCGCGAACGTCACCGGCCTCACGGCGCTGGCACGCATCGCCACCACCCACGCTCTCACGCTCGTGCACGTGTCCAGCGACTACGTCTTCGACGGCACGTCCGAACGCCCATACCGCGAAGACGACCCCCTCTGCCCGCTCGGCGTCTACGGACAAACCAAAGCCGCCGGCGACCAGATCATCACCACCGTCCCGCGGCACTACATCATCCGCACCAGCTGGGTCATCGGCGACGGCAACAACTTCGTCCGCACCATGGCGTCGCTAGCCGAACGCGACATCAACCCGAAAGTCGTCAACGACCAGACCGGTCGACTCACCTTCACCACCGACATCGCTGCAGGCATCCACCACCTCATCGACACCCAGGCGCCCTACGGGACCTACAACCTCACCAGCGCAGGAGACCCACAATCCTGGGCCGACATCGCCCGCCACGTGTTCGAACTGACCGGGCACGATCCGGCGCGCGTTACCGACGTCTCGACGGAGGAGTACTTCGCCTCCGCAACGAGCCCGGTGGCGCCGCGCCCGCGCAACAGCGTGCTCGACCTGGACAAGATCCACGCCACCGGCTTCACGCCGGCGGGCCGGCTCGGGCAGTACTTCTCTGGTTGAAGGGTCACGAGGCGCGCTGCGTGGCGGTGAAGGCGGCGGGAGCGGACCTGATTACAGTTGAGGTGTGAGTCATCTTTCTGGCAGTCTCGGCGCAGCAGCCCTTCTGTGTCTCGCGGTTGCCTTCGTCGGCTGCGCGCCCATCGCCGCGCCGCCGAACAGCCTGGCTCCCTCTCAGACCTCGTCGATGGGCTCGGTCTCACCAAGATCGACTACTCCCGCGGCTCCCCCATCGAACGCCACGTCAGACTCTCCCCGGGAACCATCAGCCACTCCCGCATCAGCATTGGTGATTGTGACATACGGTACCCGTGACGCTCAGGTCTACGCCTCCGGGCTCCTCCCCGGTACCGACGCGGCTGAGGGAACGTGCACGCTCACAGTGAGCAATGGCGACGACGTCCGCACGACGAGCGTAGTCGCGGTCGCAAGCTCATCCGCCGTTAACTGTGGAGTCGCGAGTGTCGCGACGCCTCCCGGTACGTGGAAACTTGTTCTTCGCTACTCATCGTCAAATCTCACAGCCGTGTCGGACCCGGTGGAGGTCGTCGTTCCGTGAGCAAATCACGTCGAATCATCACCCGCGTAGTGTGCGCTCTCGCCGCGGTCGCGGCGGTGCTGGCGGTGGTGGCGGCGCAGGAAGCGCCCCCCGCGCAGGCGGCCAATGCGAGCGACTTCCGCGCGGGTCTGATCATTTCCGATCACAACTTCTTCGATGCTCAGTCCATGAACGCCGATCAGGTCCAGGACTTTCTGAACGGCAAGGTTCCGAGGTGTTCAGGTTCCAACGGACAGCCGTGCCTCAAGGACTATTCCACGAATGTCACCCCGATCGCCGCGGATTCCTACTGCAGCGGTATCCCTGCGGGAACGATGACTGCTGCGCAGATCATCGTGGCCGCCGCGCGGGCGTGCGGGATCAGCCCCAAGGTGCTGATCGTCATGCTGCAGAAAGAGCAGGGACTGATCACCGACCGCTCGCCCGATGATTGGAGCTACCGAGCAGCTCTTGGGCAGGGATGCCCCGACACAGCGCCCTGCGACAATGCGTTCAGTGGCTTTTATCGTCAGGTCTACTTCGGAGCGCGCCAGCTGCGCATCTATCAGCAACGCCCTGAGTGGTTCGGGTATCAGATCGGCTGGAACAACATCCTCCGCTCACCGGACACGTCCTGCGGAACAGCCCGCGTGTACATCGAGAACGACGCAACGCGCGCGCTATACATCTACACCCCCTACACACCGAACGCTGCGTCTCTCGGCAATCTTTACGGCTCAGGAGACGACTGCTCGACCTACGGCAATCGCAACTTCTGGCGTGATTACAGCGACTGGTTCGGATCGCCGCTGGGCTCGATCGGCGAACAGACCGTCACCGCGAAGTACAACTCGCTCGGCGGCGCATCCAGTTGGCTCGGTACGGCAGCGACGAGCATCGTCTGCGGAATCAAGGACGGCGGCTGTTGGCAGCTGTTCGCCAACGGGCTGATCGTCTACTCGCCGGCCACGGGCGCGCAAGAGATGCAGGCACGCGTGCACGACGCATGGGTGAGCCAAGGGTACGAGAACGGGTGGATGGGCTATCCCGCAACACCTACCGTCTGCGGCATCAAGAACGGAGGCTGCTGGCAGCTCTTCCAGGGCGGTGTGATCATGTATTCACCGGCAACCGGAACGCAGCCCATGCGTGCCGTTATCCACGATGCGTGGGTTTCCCAGGGCTATGAGAACGGGTGGATGGGTTTCCCCACCACGCCCACCAACTGCGTATCGCGGGACGGAGGTTGTTGGCAGCTCTTCGAAAGCGGTCTGATCCTCTACTCCCCCGCAACCGGAGCGCAGCCTATGCGCTCGGTGATCCACCAGGCGTGGGTCTCGGAGGGGTATGAGAACGGGTGGCTGGGCTATCCCACCGCGGGTTCCGAGGCCACGTCGAATGGTGGCTACACACAGACCTTCCAGGGCGGCGCCATCGCGGTGGACCAGAATGGGACCGCCACATACTCGGGCACCGCCGCAAACACCGGGGCGGCGCAGATCGCCAATGCGATGCGGTCTCTTTCCTGGCTCGGCGCGCCAGCCACCCCCGCCGTCTGCGGGAGCAAGGACGGGGGGTGCTGGCGCGCCTTCGACAACGGTGTGATCATGTACTCCCCCGCGGCGGGAACTCATGCGTTGCGACCGGCGATACATCGAGCGTGGGTCAGCCAGGGCTACGAGCAGGGATGGTTGGGCTATCCCACGAGCGACGCGTCAGCGGCAGGCAGTGGTTTCACGCAGAAGTTCCAGGGGGGGACGATCACGGTCGATGGCGCGGGTACGGCGACGTTCACCGCGAACGGCTCTGATCCCGCCCACGTTGCGCAAGGGGCGATTGCGACCCGTTCCGCCGCCAACAACTGGCTAGGCACAGCCGGAACACCCGTCGTCTGCGGATCGCGTGACGGAGGATGTTGGCAGGCGTTCACGCATGGCGTGGTCATCTATTCGCCCGCCACCGGAGCACAGGAAATGCGCTCCGAGGTCCAATCCGGCTGGGTCGCTCAAGGGTACGAGAATGGGTGGATGGGTTATCCGACCGGTCCTTCCGTCTGCGGCGGAAAGGACGGCGGCTGCTGGCAGAGCTTCCAGTCCGGCGTTGTGATGTACTCGCCGAGGGCCGGGGCGAATGCTGTTCGTCCGGCGTTCCACGATGCCTGGGTCGGGCAAGGATACGAGGACGGCTGGATGGGCTACCCCACCACGCCTACGGTGTGCGGTGGTCGAGACGACGGATGCTGGCAAGCGTTCGAGGGAGGTGTCATTCTCTCCTCTCCTTCGACGGGGACGCATGTGATGCGCCCTCAGATCCAGACCGCCTGGGTGGCGCAAGGATACGAAGTGGGACGGCTCGGGTACCCGACATCCGACAGCAAATCGACGCCTGACGGCGGATACACACAGGACTTCCAGGGTGGAACCGTCACGGTTGCGAAGAATGGCGACGTGACGCTCGCCCTCAACTGACAGGAACGACATGACATCTGCTCTGGCTCATGCCGTCCACCGTTATCGACCGCGCGCTGCTCGGTCTCGCGCGTGGTTGATCGCTTTGGAATCAGTCGCGGTGTTTGCGGTCACGCTTGCCATCCACCTGACCTATCTATCCCGGCCGACCTTCCTGGACGAGATGGACAACATGATCGGCGGAAACGTGGTGGCGCAGGGCGGCGCCGTCTACACCGACTTCTTCAGCCAGCACATGCCCATGGCGTACTGGCTTTCAGGCGTGGGCTACGCCGTAGGATTCACAAGCTTCACCACGCAGAGGTTCTTCGTCTACGCAATCTTCGCGTTGCTGCTGGCTCTGCTCTATGCGCGGAACGTCCGCGTGTTCGGACGCATTCCGATGCTCGTCGTGGTCGTTCTCGTCCCGATGATGCACGACGCGAATCCCGAACTCTCCTACACCGTGCTCTCGGACAACTACCAGGCGCTGTTCGGTCTCTACCTCCTCTTCGAAGTGATCACGATGGGTCTGCGTCGTGACAGCAGTCTGCGACGCTGGGCGATGATCGCGACCGCGGCCGCGCTGAGCTTCTCCGTCGCCTTCGTCTCTGTGTACTACTCAGCGGCGGTGATCGTCTGCGCGGCGTTGCTGAGTGTCCTGAACGACCGACACCGACTGACGGGCGCGCGTGCATGGTTCCGCTTCGTCGGATTACGCGCGCTTGTCACCGTCGTTCCCTTCCTGCTGCTCGTCGTCTCGATCGCACTCACAGGCGCCCTCCACGACGCGTATCGCCAGGCGTATGTACTCAACCGCACGTACTACCCTCAGTATCTTGCCGACGGCTTCGGGGCGAATCCGCTCGAACCTTTCTTTGGCGGGTTGACGGCGATAGCGACGCAGACATTCACGGCCCGTGGGCTCACCGAGACGTTCTCGCGCGAGCTTGTCTATCAGTTCGCCTTCCTCGTCGTCTTCCTTCTCACGTGCGTGTTTGTGTGCTTCGTTCGTCCCGTCCTGGGTGTGTGCATCTTCTGGATGGGCAGTCTCACTGCGACGAGAGGGTGGTCGGGATTCCACTCCCAACCACTCTGGGCCTTCTTCGTGGGAACGGCCGGCTTGATGGTCTGGTTGGTGATCGCCTGGGCTTCGCAGCGGAGCACGGCCGAGGCTCGACCAAAGGGCGCACGCGTGATGGTCGCCAGCCTCGTTGTTGCGGCGATCGCGTCCGTCGGTTCCTATCCGTTCGCTCGAACAACATACGAAAACCGCGATCAGCTGCTCACGCGCGTGGTGTTCCCCAACCCCGACCGGACCGCTCTGATCGAGGCTCTCGTGCCCCCGGGAGAGGCCTACGGAGAGTTGAACATCAACAACGTCTACGACTTTGTACTGACGCGGCGACTGCCCGCTGGCGGAATCTCAGGCGTGACCCCGTGGTTCGGCGACATGTTCGATGAAGAGATGACGAACAGGGTCAAGAGCGATCCTCCCGTGCTCTTCTTCAGCGATGAGGAGAATCTGGTGTGGGGTCACGTCGTGGCCGACCATATCCCGTTGCTCCAGGCATATCTGAAGGAGAATTACACTCCGGTATCGGTCAATGCTCCCGCTGTGAGCCAGGGCATCTTCATCCGCAACGATGACGTGCAACGTGTGCTTCCGCTGCTCCAGCAGCGATTCCCCGGAACGAACCTGCCGTCACAGACCTCACCTCGATAGCGCGTGACCGTACCGCCTCCCGGCAAAGGGATCATCCTCCCGAGCGTCATGACGCGACGAGTTCACCCCCGGGCGACACGCCAACGACCTGCCGTGCCCCGGGGGTGAGGTTGACTGCGAATCCAACTACACGTGCTAGAGGTTCAGCTTCTCCACCTGGACCGCCTGTGGGCTCGGGCGCACCTCAGCCTGGATGCTGACCACGTACTCGCCGATCAGACCGAGGAAGAGCATCTGCAACCCACCGAAGAACGTCACTGCGACGATGAGGGTCGGTATACCGGGGTCAGCGTGCACGAGACCGAACGCGAAAAGAAGAAGACTCACCAACCCGTAAAGCATGCCTGCAGCGGCAATGAAGACTCCCAGGAACAGCGCCACACGGATCGGCGCGCGCGCCGTGGAGACGAGTCCGTTGAGAGCTTGATCGATCAAGTCAGGGATGGAGTTTCGCGACTTCCCGTGCTCACGCTGGCCCCACTCGTACTCGACGGTGCCATAGCGCTCCGTCGCCTGAGCGACAAGACCTCGAATGTAGGGATACGAACCCAGCGCGGGGATCACACTGTCGATGACCGATCTCCGAGCGATCAGGAACTCCCCCGCGTGAGGCGGCGGTGAGGCGGCGCCTCCCGCCGCACGTACCAGGCGATAGTAACTGTCACGCGCCGCGCGCATGACGAAGCTCTCCCGGCGGTTCTTCCGAACGCCGTAAACGACATCGCGATCCGGGCCCAATGCCGCGACGAGCTCCGGGATGACCTCCGGCGGATCCTGCAAGTCGGCCGGGATCATCGGCACGACGAGGTCGCCGGTCGCTGCTCGCAACCCCACTGCCATGTTGCGGAATGGACCGACGTTCTTCGAGTTAATCGCCACCTTGACCCGCGGATCCTGCCGAGCCACGGCGCGGAGGATCTCTCGTGAACCGTCTGTGCTCGCATTGTCGCTGATGATGTGTTCGTAGTCGAACTCTCCCAGCTCCGTCTCCATCACCGAGCGCACCCGGGCGACACACTGCTCGATGTTCGCTTCCTCGTTGAAGCACGGAGTAATGATGCTGATCTTCTGTCGGGACATGACCTTCTGCTTTACATCTTCATGAACGCTCTAGACTGTCTCTGTGCGTTGTGTGGTCGTCGGAGCGGGTGGGTTCATCGGTTCGGCAGTCGTGCGGCGACTTGTCACCGACGGCCACGCTGTGGCCTACGCCAAGCGTCCCGCGTCTTCCACAGCGCGCTTGGCGGGGCTCGACCTCCATTCCATCACGATCGATGAGACATTCGATCGCGACACGGTCACTCGGTCCCTGCGCGAGTTCGGAACGGACATCGTGATCAATGTGGCATGGAGTGGCGTGGCCAACCACGCACGGAACGACCCGTCGCAGTTCGATAACGTGACGCTGGCGGATGGATGGGCCCACGCCGCGGCGGAAGCCGGCGTCGGTCACTACATAGGTGTGGGCTCACAAGCGGAGTACGGACCTACCGATGGCATCATCGATGAGAACACTCCGCTCCTCCCGACCACCCGATATGGCGTTGCGAAGGCGGCCGCCGGTCTCGCTACCCGGGCTGCACTGCTGGAATCCGCGACGGCATTCACCTGGGTGCGGATCTTCTCGGCATACGGCCCCGGTGACGCGCCCCACTGGATGATCCAGGCGGTCGGACGCTTGCTTCTGCGCAACGAAGCAGCCGAAATGACTCCCGGTACACAACTCTGGGACTACATCTACGTCGACGACATCGCGGCGGCCTTCGCCGCGATGGCCACCGTCTCCGGCGGCGTCGGATACGTAAACCTCGGTTCGGGAACGGTCTCCACCATCAGGCAGATCGTCGAACAGATGAGGGAGATCTCCGGATCGAGGTCCGATCTGCGTTTTGGCGCCGTCCCCTTCCGTCCGGACCAGGTCATGCACCTCCAGGCCGATATCTCCAGGCTGACTTCGGCCACTAACTGGCGCCCTCAGGTACCGCTCTACGAGGGGCTGGCCCGAACGATCGAGCACTTGCGGAAAGAGACATGAAGACTGATTGGGATGCTGCTGCCTTTGCTCAGCGGATACGAGAGCTGACGGTACGGATGGTGTCGCGATCCGGCTCGTCGCACGTAGGATCGGCACTTTCCCTCGCGGATATCGTTGCGGTGCTGTACGCCGAAATTGCCCATGTCGACCCCCGTGATCCCGGCTTGCCGGAGCGGGACCGCGTGATTCTGAGCAAGGGACACGCGTGCTCCATCATCTATGCTGCCCTCGCGGCGCGCGGCTTCATCGCCGAAGAAGAGCTGGACGAGTACGCGCAGCCAGGATCGCGACTGTTGGCCCACATCAGCCATCGGGTTCCGGGAGTCGAGTTCTCGACAGGCTCGCTCGGCCACGGCCTCCCTTTCGGCGTCGGCAAGGCAAACGCGGCGCGACTCAGCGCCCAGCCTTGGCACACGTTCGTCCTTCTCGGGGACGGCGAGATGGATGAGGGCAGCAACTGGGAGTCTCTCCTGTTCGCCGCCCACGCCCGACTCTCCAACTTGACCGCAGTCATCGACGCGAACAACCTCCAAAGCCTCACCACGGTGGGTGAGACGCTCGGACTGGAGCCACTGCCAGACAAGCTCCGCGCCTTCGGCGCCGACGTTGTCGAGGGGGACGGCCACGACCTCGAGTTCCTCCGTGAAGCGCTTCGCCCAGCCGCCGACGCGCAACGATTCGACCGCGGCCCCCGCGTGGTTATCGCGCGGACCATCAAGGGGAAGGGTGTGTCGTACATGGAGAACAGCGTCGCTTGGCACTACAAGAGCCCCAACCCGCAGGAGCTCGATCAGGCGCTCGCGGAGATCGGTGGCGGGCGTGCGTAACCAGTTCGTTAACCTCCTCCGCGGGTGGGCCGAGCACGATCGGC
This sequence comes from Microbacterium laevaniformans, assembly GCF_016907555.1. Lineage (NCBI taxonomy): Bacteria > Bacillati > Actinomycetota > Actinomycetes > Micrococcales > Microbacteriaceae > Microbacterium > Microbacterium laevaniformans. The sequence goes on along the minus strand of NZ_JAFBCE010000001.1, from coordinate 542,390 downwards.
GTGTCACACTCATCGTGGGCGACCTTGGATATGGGGTCGTAGACGAGTTTGCCAGCACGCTCCCCGCCCAGTTCATCAATGCCGGAATCGCCGAACAGTCGATGATGACGATGGCGGCAGGAATGGCGTCCGAGAGCTTCCGGCCGTTCGTCTACTCGATCGCGAACTTCCCGACCTTCCGCGCGGCCGAGCAGATCCGCAACGACATCGCACACCATCGCCTGCCCGTCACCGTGGTGGCTGTCGGCGGAGGTCTGGTTTACGGCTCCCTCGGATACTCACACCACGCCATTCAGGACTACGCACTGATCCGTGCGATGCCAGAGATGACCATCTACGCACCCGGCGACCCCCACGAAATGGACGCCGTGTTCGCCGAGATTCAGCGTAAGGCCGTACCGGCATACCTGCGCATCGGGAGTCCCGCGACGCCTGCCGTCCATACCGGTCCCGTCGCCGTCGAGGCCGGGGCGCTGCTGCATGTCGCTGGTCCCGTCGACACCGATCGGGCCATCATCACGACGGGCGCCGTTCTGGCTCTGGCACGCGAGTGGCTCGACCTTCCCGCGTATGAGGGTTACGGCCTCTACTCCATGCCCGTATGGGGCGCAGCGTTCCGGGGACGTGCGCTGGACGCACTCGCGCCGTTCTCGCGAATCGTGACCGTGGAGGACCATCTCCTGGACGGAGGCTTCGGATCGTGGATACTCGAAAGCTTGTCCGCCGAGGACCGAGCGGTCAGCGTCCGCATCAAAGCGTTGGATCCTGTGGTCGCAGAAGCCGTGGGCAAAGAAGATCATCTCCGCCTCGTCGGCGGGCTCGTTCCGTGACCGTGCCGTCCAAGACGATGTCCGCACGCAGCGAGCGAGTCCGGGAACTCGGACGCTTCCTGATCACGGGTCTGACGAACACCGTCGTCGGCTATGTTCTCTTCGCCGGTGTTCAGTATCTCCTAGGACGCTACGTCACCTACATCGGCAGTCTCCTCATCGCGCACCTGCTCTCTTCGCTGATCGCGTTCGTCCTCTACCGAAAGTATGTGTTCCGCGCTTCCGGCGGTGTCGTCGGACAGTTCGCGCGCTTCCAGACCGTGTACATCGTGCCGCTGTGCGTGAACATCCTGCTGCTGCCGGTGCTCGTGCAACTGTTCGCTGTCAACGTCTACCTCGCTCAGGCGTGCTCAACGGTCGTGATCGCAATAGGTTCCTACTTCGCGCACAAGTACTTCTCGTTCCGACCTCGGGTTACCAAATCTTCCATGGCGCCTGACCCGACGCCCAGATCTCGTTGAGTTGCTGAGCCTCGCGCACAGTGTCCATCGGCTGCCAGAATCCGTCGTGACGGAAAGCCGCGATGCGCTTGCTTTCCGCGAGAGCGTGGAGCGGCCGCTGTTCGAACACACAGTCGTCCCCGTCGATGAGTTCGAACACATCGGGCGCGAGGACGAAGTAGCCGATGTTGACCCAGTCCTCCATCTGAGGCTTCTCGCGGAAGGTCCCGATGATGCCTGATTCGTCGATGTCCACCACTCCGAAGCGGCTATAGGGACGCGTGACCGTCATCGTTGCGCTGAGCCCATGGCTTTCGTGGAACTGCAGCAGGCCGCGGATGTCGACGCTGGCGATCCCGTCTCCGTAGGTGCAGAAGAAAGTCTCGTCACCGATGAAATCTTGGAGCCGCAAGATGCGTCCCCCCGTCATCGTGGCCAAACCTGTGTCGACGACGCTGACCGTCCAGTCGTCCTGCTCCTGCTGCTGCCCGTGATAGACGATGCTGTCCTTCTTCCCGAGCGAGACAGTGAAGTCGAGGTTCTCGGGCAGGTAGTTCAAGAAGTAGTTCTTGATGTGCTCTGCCTTGTAGCCCGCCGCGACGACGAAGTCAGTGATTCCCTGCGAGGCGAGAATCTTCATGATGTGCCAGAGCACCGGCCTACCGCCGATCTCGACCATGGGTTTGGGCCGGAACTCCGTCTCCTCGCGCATTCGGGTGCCGAGGCCGCCCGCGAGCAGGATGGCTTTCATGGTGCCGCCTTTCGTGTTGCTGACACCGAGCCTACAATCAGGCTGGCAAGAGGCGTGGCGGTAGGATGAGAGTCTTCCGGCTACCTTCTAGGAGTTCTGCTTGTCCGCGTCACGTGAAGATATTCTCTCGCTCGTCCGTGAGTTCGCCGCCGAAAAAGTCAAGACGCAGCCGTTCGTGCGGGGCGAGTCAGCGGTCCCCGTGTCCGGCAAGGTGCTCGATCCTGAGGACTTTGCGAGCCTCGTTGATGCGTCACTCGACGGTTGGCTTACATCTGGACGCTTCCACCACGAGTTCGAGGAGAAGCTGGCGAACTACGTGGGCGCGAAGAGCGCGCTGTTCGTGAACTCCGGGTCAAGCGCCAACCTCGTCGCGCTCAGCGCGCTGACCAGCCCTAAGCTTGGGCGACGAGCGTTGAAGGCCGGCGATGAGGTGCTCACCGTAGCTGCCGGTTTCCCCACCACGGTCAATCCCATCATCCAGAACGGTCTGCGTCCGGTCGTGGTTGACGTCGAACTCGGAACATACGACGCTATCGCCGACCGCCTGCGCGAGGCCATCAGTCCGAAGACGCGGGCGATCATGATGGCGCACACCCTGGGAAACCCGTTCGATCTCGACGTCGTGCGGGCGCTCTGTAAGGAGCACGGACTCTGGCTCGTGGAGGACTCGTGCGACGCCTTGGGTTCGACCTACAACGGGCAGCGTACTGGCAGCTTCGGCGACACTGCCACCGTGTCCTTCTACCCGGCTCACCACATCACCACAGGCGAAGGCGGGGCCGTGTTCGTCAAGTCCGCTTTGGTGCGCAAGCAAGCAGAGTCCTTCCGCGACTGGGGACGCGACTGCTACTGCGAGACAGGGAAAGACAACACCTGTGAGAAGCGATTCGAGTGGCAGCTCGGTGATCTGCCTTACGGATACGACCACAAGTACATCTACAGCCACATCGGCTACAACCTGAAGTCCACAGACATGCAGGCTGCACTGGGCGTGTCACAGTTGGCGAAAGTCGACTACTTCGTCGAGAAGCGTAAGGAGAACTTCCGCTATCTCACCGAGAAGCTCCAGGGCGTTCAGGGCCTCATCCTTCCGCGAGCGACCGAGAACTCCGACCCGTCCTGGTTCGGCTTCCCCATCACGTTGGATCCGGAGCACCCGGTCGACCGCACCGCGCTGCTGCGATTCCTCGATTCCCGAAAGATCGCGACGCGCCTCATTTTCGCCGGAAACCTCATCCGACAGCCGGCCTACCGCGATGTCGATTTCCGCGTGGTCGGCGACCTCACGAACACGGACATCGTGATGAACCGGGCGTTCTGGGTGGGCACCTACCCCGGCCTGACCCCCGAAATGCTCGACTTCGTCGCCGAGTCGATCGCAGAGTTCATGGAAGCGGCCGCACGCTGATGCACGTGTTGATCACCGGGCACACGGGCTTCAAAGGCGCGTGGCTCACGGTGCTCCTCCACGAACTGGGGCACACGGTCTCCGGCTTGTCTCTGGACCCCGAACCAGGTGCGCTTTACGAAATCGCTGCACTGAAGGAGCTCGTCCAGCAGGACCATCGCGTCGACATTCGTGACGCGGCGCGGACGGCGGACGCGATCGCCTCTGCCGCTCCGGACGCCGTGGTTCACCTCGCTGCCCAGCCGCTCGTGAGACGGTCGTACCGCGAGCCACGATTCACGTACGAAACTAACGTAATGGGCACCTACAACGTGCTCGAGGCGTCCGCGTCCGTCGCGTCGGTGAGAGCTGTGGTCGTCGCCACTACCGACAAGGTGTACCGCAACGTCAACCGCGTGGCGGGCTACCGCGAGGATGAAGCTCTCGGCGGCGACGATCCTTACAGTTCCTCGAAGGCTATGGCGGACCTCCTCACTCAGTCCTGGGCGAAGAGCTTCCCCGGAGCGCCCATCGGCATTGTCCGAGCAGGCAACGTGATCGGTGGCGGAGACGTGTCTGCCGACCGATTGTTCGTCGACCTGATCGAGGGGTTCCGTCGCGGAACTGCCGTAGATATCCGGTACCCGGATGCGGTGCGGCCGTGGCAACACGTCCTCGACTGTCTGAACGGCTACGTGTATGTTCTACGCTCGCTCCACGACGGAGCACCGTCCGATGCCTGGAACATCGGACCCGACGAGCGGAGTTTCATCACGGTCCGCGAGATCGCGGACACGATGGCCTCTCAATGGTCAGCATCGGCCGCGTGGAACGATCGCTCCGACGCGGAACACCCGTACGAGGCCGGCCTCCTGGCCCTGGATGCAAGCAAAGCCGTCAATGAGCTCGGGTGGTCCGACCTGCTCGCCTATCCGGAGAGCCTGGAGTGGACCGTGGAGTGGGCGAAATCGGTCGACCGCGGATTGGACGCCCGCAGCGTGACGACCGACCAGGTGAGAGCATTCCTCTCTCGTGAAATCGAGGCACGCGGGGCATGAGCAGAACCATCTCTGCACGAGTCGCGTCCAAGCGGCGAGTAGCTGACGATGTTGTCGAACTGGAACTCGTGGGCGAGAGGGAACCGCTCCCTTCCTGGGAGCCTGGCGCCCACGCGGATATCCACTTGCCGAACGGGATGATTCGTCAGTACTCGCTCCTGCGCGGAAGGACGGATCCCCGCGCGTGGCGAATTGCAGTGCTCATCGAACCCGAGGGTCGCGGCGGGTCGCAGTACCTCGGCGAACGTGCCGCCGAGGACATGGTTCTCTCTGTGGGAGAGCCGCGCAATCATTTCTCCTTCGAAGACGGTACCCGATTCGACTTCATCGGCGGCGGGATCGGTGTCACGCCGCTGTTGTCGATGATGGAGCACGCAGAAGAACTCGGCGCTGAATGGGAACTGCATTACCTAGGTCGGTCACGGTCTCATCTGGCCTACGTCGATGAACTGATCGAGCTTTACGGCGATCGCGTCGTTCTTCATCTCGCCGATGAGGGCGGGCGTATCGAACTCGAAAGCCACGTCGCGGCGCTCCCGCCATCGACGAATGTCTACTCGTGTGGTCCCGAACGTCTCCTCGAGGGGCTCGAGTCGATTCTCGGGGACAGCGAGCTGCTCCACATCGAGCGCTTCAGCCCGAAGCCCCAGGCCTTTCTCCCGAATCGCGCCTTCACCGTCGTCGCAGCCCGAAGTGGTGTGGAATTCGACGTGCCCGAAGACGAGTCGATTCTCGTTGCCGCCGATTTCGAAGGGATTAGTGTCGACGGCGATTGTCTGGAAGGGACGTGCGGCTCCTGCGAAACGGTCGTCATCGACGGCTCCGTGGAACATCGTGACTCCATCCTCACATCACGGCAGCGCAAGGACGGCTCGTGCATGATGATCTGCGTCTCCCGGGCTCTCGGGAACCGGATCACGCTCGACCTGTAGCACCCTCACAGGTCGGCGTGAAGCTGCCAGATGCGTTCGGCGGCACCGAGCCACGAGAAGGCCCGTCCGCGATCCGCCGCCAGAACGGCCTGGCGCTCGACGGTCGCGCCCGACGCCAGCAGGTCCGCCAGAGCGGCGGCGAGCGCACCCTCCTCGGATGCCGAGGCGAGCATGCCGCCGTCCCAGACGACCTCGCGATGGGTGGGCGAGTCGGCCGCGATCACCGGCACGCCCACGGCGAGCGCCTCCAGCACCCGCCACGGGAAGGCGGTGAGCTCACTCGGCGCGATCAGGGCGACCGCACCCCCCAGCACCGCAGCCCGATCGGCATCCTCGAGGCTGCCGCGCACGTGCACGCGAGCCTCCGCCAGCCCGGATGCCGAGGCCACGTCGACCAGGGCCGGCTCGTCGCCGTCCGGCGCATCCATGATGACGACCGGCAGGTCCGCGCCCGCCGCAGCGATGGCGGCCAGCGCGTCGGACACGCGAGCGGACGCCGCCGATGATCCCGCCACCACCACGTACCCGTCGGGGATGCCGAGCGCACGCCTCCGGCCGACCTCGTCGGTAGGGACCGCGAACCTCGCAGGGGCCGCCCCCGCGATGACGCGGATGCGGTCGCCTAAGGGCGCGATCTCGCCGAGCCGCTCGGCCATCGCGTGAGTCGGGACGACCACGGCGTCGGCGTGCTTGACGGCGCGCTTGAGCATCGCGCGGTGCCACGTGACGGCCGTCCGGGCCATCTCCCCCGGCCGCTCCCAGGCCGCGAGATCCCACATGGTCACGACGGTCTGGTCGTGACCATGCAGGCGGTCGTGCTTGACGAGGGGGGCGAGACAGGTCGGCGAGTGGATCATCCCGCCCCCGATGCCGGGGGCGATACCCAGCTGCCACGACGCGGCGAGCTCGCGGCGAGCAAGGGGGGCACGTGTGGCATCCACCAGCCCCGGCACGGCGCTCTCGAGCGCCGCTGCGGCATCGGCGACGGTCGGGATGATCGCCGCCACGTCGCAGCCCGAGGGCGCGGCCGTGATGAGAGCCCGGGCGAGCTCGCGCGAGGCTATGCCCAGATCGGCATCCGTGGGCGCGACGATCTGGTCGAGCACGAGGCGCAGCGTCGCGGCCACGGCTCAGCCCTCGGAAGCGGGAGTCGGCGACGGCGGATAGAGCGCCTGCTGGATGAGGTCGCGCACGTGCGCGTACTCGTCCGGCGTCGGGTTGTCGGTGTCGATGCCAGCACCCTTGGGAGTGAGCTCGAGCGTCTGCACCGGCTGTTCCTTGGCCTTCACGCCCAGCTGCACGAGGAACCCGAGCATCGAATCGGGGATATCGGTCTTGACCAGGTCCGAACCCGCCGCGGCGACGGCCTGGAAGCGGCTCAGCACGTTCGCCGGATTCGCCTGCGCGAGAATCGCCTGCTGCAGCTCGCGCTGGCGACGCATCCGGTCCCAGTCGCTCGTCGTGTAGCGCGACCGTGCGTACCACTGGGCGGTGTCGCCGTCCATGTGCTGCGGACCCGCCTCGATCCACCCGATCGCCCAGTCCTCAGCGGGCTCCCCCTCGTAAGTCGGCCCGCCCCCCTCGGGCAGCCGCTCCTGGACGGTGATGTCGACACCGCCGAGCGCGTCGACGATGTCGGCGAAGCCCTTCATGTCGACGAAGACGTAGTACGGGATCTGGATGCCGAGAATGCCCTCCGCGGCATCCTTCGTCGCCTCGACGGCCGGCGTGGAACTGTTCGCCGCGGCATCCGGGTAGATGTCCTTGCCGTCATCGGGCTGGCAGATCTCGACGGCGTTCATGAGCTGGTTGATGCCCGGGCCCCACCCGCAGGTCTCTGAGGGATGCCCCTCGAAGCCGTCCGGATAACGGTCATGCATGGGTCCGTCGGCGAACGGCGCGTACGCCAGGTCGCGCGGGATGCCGGTGATGTGCACCGCGCCGGTCTCGGCATTCACCGACACCACGGAGATGCTGTCGAACCGCATGGAGTCCCGGCCCAGTCCGCTGTCGGCTCCGAGCAGGAGGAAGTTGTAGTAGCCGTTGGACGGCGGAACGGGCGGCGCGTTGTTCGTGAAGATCGACGCGATCGCCTCGCGCGCGGGCGCCAGCAGCTGCTGGGCCGCGTAGACCGCGCCGCCGCTGCCGACGATGAGACCGACGATGGCCAGGGTCGCCGCGAGCGGACGCGCGCCCGGCCGCAGGTTCACGAGGCGGATCAGACGGAGGGTGTCGATCGTCAGCACGACCCACAGCACGGCGTAGGCCAGGAGCACTAGCTGCACGGCCAGCAGTGCGGCGGCGTTCGTGCCGAGCGTGAACAGCAGCGTCGGCCACACCAGGGCCGCGACGGCCGCGACGACCACGCCCACCCACATGATCAGCGTCGCCGTCAGCCCCACCCGGCCGAGACGCCGGCTTCCTGCCAGGACCTGCGCCGAGCCGGGAACCAGGAAGTTCAGGGCCAGCAGCCACCAGGCGCGGCGGGTCATCACGCGCGGCGACCGCGTGTCGGGTCGACGCATCGGCTGCTCGCCGACGATCACCGGCTCCGCCGCGGGCCGCGGTGAGCGCGGTGGGGCAGCCGTGCTCACAGAGACTCCTTCAAGCGCAGGTTCTTCTCCTCGACCTGCGCCTCCAGCGTGCGCGCGTACTGCTCGACACGGTCGGCGATCCGTGCGTCGGACGCACCGAGGATCCGCGCCGCCAGCAGACCGGCGTTCTTGGCGCCGTTGATCGACACGGTCGCCACGGGAATCCCCGCCGGCATCTGCACGATACTCAGCAGCGAGTCGAGACCGTCGAGGGTCGCCAGCTGCACGGGAACACCGATGACCGGCAGCGCCGTGACCGACGCGAGCATGCCCGGAAGGTGGGCCGCGCCGCCGGCCCCGGCGATGATCACCCGCAGACCGCGCTCCCGCGCCTCACGGCCGTAGCGCAGCAGCTTGTCGGGCGTGCGATGCGCGGAGACGACCTCCACCTCGTGCTCGATCGTGAACTCGCTGAGGATCTGCGAGGCGTCGCTCATGACGCGCCAGTCGGAGTCCGATCCCATGACGACGCCGACGAGAGGGGATGCCGAGGAATGCAGAGCGCGGGTCACCCGACCAGGCTAGGACGGCACGCTGGAAGAACCCCGCAACGCCACGCATCCCGCCCTCCGTGCACGGCGTTCCCGCTCGGTGCTTCGCACCTCGCTCAACGACCGGGAGGAACGACTCGCCGCAACTGCAAGGTGGCGCGAGCGACTCGCCGCGGCATCCACCACCACACCGGCGTGTCACCCGCCAGCCCTTGCAGTTCGGAACGACGGCGGCGGGCGAGGCGGTCAGTCGGCGAAGAACGCGGCTGCGGCGCGGGCCTCGTAGACGACGGCATCCACCTCGTCGCCGAAGGCGTTGACGTGGCCCACCTTGCGTCCGGGCCGCGGCGCCTTGCCGTACGTGTGCACCTTCACCGCGGGGTGCGCGGCGAGCGCGGCCGGAAAGCGGCTCTCCAGCGAATCGGTCGCGGGACCACCGAGGATGTTCACCATGACCGCCCACGGCTGACGCGGAGCGGGGTCGCCCAGCGGGAGGTCGAGCACCGCGCGTACGTGCTGCTCGAACTGCCCGGTGACGGCACCGTCCTGACTCCAATGCCCGCTGTTGTGCGGTCGCATGGCGAGCTCGTTGACCAGCAGACGCTCGTCCGTCGTCTCGAACAGCTCGACCGCCAACATTCCGGTCACGCCCAGCCCTTGGGCGATGCCTGTACCGATCGACGCCGCGACCTCGGTCAGACGCGCACCGCCGCGCGGGGCCGGCGCAACCACCTCGGCGCACACGCCGTCACGCTGCACCGTCTCGACGACGGGATACGCACGCAGCTCACCGGAAGGACTCCGCGCGACCTGCTGGGCCAGTTCGCGCGAGAAGTCGACCAGCTCCTCGGCCAGCAGCGCACCGCCGTCGAACCAGTCGGCGACCTCGGCAGGGTCGCTGACGACCCGCACCCCCTTGCCGTCGTAACCGCCTCGCGGCGTCTTGACGACCACGCGCCCGCCGTTGGCGTCGAGGAAGCCTTGCAGCCCCGCCGCGTCGGTGACGGCCGCCCATTCCGGCTGCGGCATACCGAGCTCGGCCAGGCGCGCTCGCATCGCGAGCTTGTCCTGCGCGAACTGGAGCGCGTCGGGACCGGGGTGCACGGGGATGCCGTCGGCTACCAGCGCCCGCAGCACGTCCTGCGGGACGTGCTCGTGATCGAACGTGACGACGTCGACGTCGCGGGCGAATGCGCGCACCGTGTCGAGGTCGCGGTAGTCGCCGGTGGCGGTGGCAGCGAGCTGCGCCGACATCCCCTCATCTTCGGCGAGGACGCGCACCTGGACGCCGAGCTCGACCGCCGGCGCGATCATCATCCGGGCGAGCTGTCCACCGCCCACGATGCCGAGGGTGAGTGCCATGGTGCTCCCTTTCGTCGCATCCATCTTCTCAGCTCGCACCGCGCACCGTCGCACACAGCCGGCCTCCCTCGACGAGCGACACGGGGCGTCGAGGTCAGCGTGGTAGGGGCGGTGGGTCGCCGATGAGCGGCGCCGTGGCCCCATCCCAGTGCCCGTCGCGATGCGCGAGGATCTGGCTGACCTCCACCTGATCGGACAGGGCTTCGTGCAGCAGACGGACGGCAGGGACGTTCACCATGCGCAGCGGCTCGTCGACACCGTTGGACAGCACCAGCGTGCCGGCCCCCCACAGGCGCTGCACCGGTCCGCGTCGCTCCGCGATGGTGTAGCCGCGAGCGTGCAGCACCTCGTGACGTCGGCGGCCGAAGATCCCAGACTGCTCGACGACGCGGCGCGTCGTGACGGTGTACGTGTGCGTCCACCACCGGACGTAGGGAATCACGACGAGCAACACGACGACGATCCCCGCAGCCACCCACAGCATCCAGTCCTGCAGCGGCTCGGGAAGATTGCCGGTGAAGTATCCGGTGGCGCCGGACACGGCGATCAGCACCAGTGCCGACCAGAACAGCCGCCGCGCGTGCGCACGCACGCACGCGACACGACGCTCCGGTGCCGGCGCGCCGGGTGCGGGCGCTGCGGGACGCCCGGGGTAGGCGGTCGGCGAGGTCACGAGATCATTGTGCCCGGCGTTGACGCGAATCCGCGCATGACCGGGCCGTTGCGGGGCTGACGGGCGGCGCGGCGCGATCGATCAGCGCACGTGCACGACGTCACCGGCACCCACGATGCTCTCCACACCGTCGCCGGTGGCGACGACGAGACGACCGTCGGCGTCGAGCCGTCGGGCGGTGCCGACCAGCACGGTCTCGTCCGGCAACGAGACGCTCACGCGGCTGCCGAGCGTCGCGCATCGCTCTGCCACGTCCGCGGCGACGGCCTCGCCGCCGCCGACCGCGAGCTGCGCGATGAGGTCGCGCAGTCTTCCGACGTACGCGGCGAGCAGGCGATCCTCGTCGGCCTCGATGCCGAAGGCGGCGAACGACGTCGCCGTGGGCACGGGCAGGTCGACCTCCGCCATCGCGGTGTTGACGCCGGCGCCCAGGATCACCGTGTGCGGATCGGTCGGGAGGACCTCCGCGAGGATGCCGCAGATCTTGCGGCCGTCCACCAGCACGTCGTTCGGCCACTTCAGCGTCACGGTGTGTTCGGGCAGCTGTGCCGCGACCGCGTCCACCATGGCCGCACCGGCGACGAGCGGGATCCAGCCGCGATCGTGCACGGCCACCGCACCGACCCGGAGCACGATCGAGACCGCGAGCGCTGAGCCCGGCGGGGTCACCCAGGTGCGATCGAGGCGCCCCCGTCCGGCTCGTTGGTCGCGGGTCACCAGCAGCGACAGGTGCGGATGACCGTCCGGATCGTCCTCCGCATCGCGGATGAGCTTCGCGTTCGTCGAATCGACGCTCTCGATGACGTGCACCCGCGGTGAGACGGCGGCGGTCAGGGGATAGCCCTCGGTGGGAATCGACATAGCGCCACCCTACGCGCGGGCCGCGTCAGGCGGCCGTGCGCATGGCGCGGCATCCCACAACCGAATCGCCGTCCCGTTGTGAGCGTCCCCCAACAGAGTCACCGACCCGGTCGCTAGGGTGGAAGGCGTGCCTCAGCAGTCAGAGCCTTCCGTGCAGCCAGTGACGTCCGCGCAGCCCGACCTGTCCACCACCGCCGGCAAGATCGCCGACCTGCGTGCCCGCTACCAGGAGGCAGTGGTCGACGCGGAGGTCCGCGCTCAGGATAAGCAGCACGCGAAGGGCAAGATGACCGCCCGCGAGCGCATCGAGCTGCTCGTGGACCCCGGGACGTTCGTGGAGTTCGACGAATACGTGCGCCACCGCACGACCGCGTTCGGGATGGACCGGTCGCGCCCCTACGGCGACTCGGTCGTCACGGGCGTGGGGACCATTCACGGTCGCACCGTCGCCGTCTACGCGCAGGACTTCACCACCTTCGGCGGGTCGCTGGGCGAGGTCGCGGGCGACAAGATCATCAAGATCATGGAGTACGCCCTGCGCGGCGGCATGCCGATCATCGGCATTCTCGACTCCGGCGGCGCCCGCATCCAGGAGGGTGTGGTCGCCCTCGGCAAGTACGGCGAGATCTTCCGCCTCAACACCGCTGCGTCGGGTGTGATCCCGCAGATCTCGATCATCATGGGACCGGCCGCCGGCGGCGCCGTGTACTCCCCCGCCCTCACCGACTTCGTGGTCATGGTCGACAAGACCAGCCAGATGTTCGTCACCGGCCCCGACGTCATCAAGACCGTCACCGGCGAGGACGTCGGCATGGAGGAGCTCGGCGGCGCCTACACGCACAACACCCGCTCCGGGGTCGCGCACTACCTGGCCGAGGACGAGGACGATGCGATCGACTACGTCCGCTCGATGGTGGGCTACCTGCCCGACAACAACATGGCGGAGATCCCGGTGTACGAGAACGGCTTCGAGTGGGAGACCACCGACGCCGATCGCACCCTCAACACGGTCGTGCCCGACTCCCCCAACCAGCCGTACGACATCCACCAGGTCATCTCGCACATCGTCGACGGCGGCGACTTCCTCGAGGTCCAGCCGCTGTTCGCACCGAACATCGTCATCGGCCTGGGCCGCGTCGAGGGGCGCACCGTCGGCATCATCGCGAACCAGCCGTCGCAGATGGCCGGCACGCTCAACATCGAGGCGGGCGAGAAGGCGAGCCGCTTCGTGCGCTTCTGCGACGCGTTCTCCATCCCGATCCTGACCCTCGTCGACGTGCCCGGCTACCTTCCCGGCACCGACCAGGAGTGGACCGGCGTGATCCGCCGCGGTGCGAAGCTGCTGTACGCCTACGCCGAGGCGACCGTGCCGTTGGTCACCGTGATCCTGCGCAAGGCATACGGCGGCGCCTACATCGTCATGGGCTCCAAGCAGCTGGGCGCCGACGTCAACCTCGCCTGGCCGACGGCGGAGATCGCCGTGATGGGAGGACAGGGTGCCGTCAACATCCTCTACCGCGGCGAGATCCGCAAGGCGGAGGAGGCCGGCGAAGACGTGGCCGCCGTTCGTCAGCGCCTCGCGAACGAGTACACCTACAACGTCGCGTCGCCCTTCCTGGCGGCCGAGCGCGGCGAGCTGGACGGAATCATCGAGCCCGCGCAGACCCGCGTGGCCGTCGCGAAGGCGCTGCGGTCGCTGCGCGGGAAGCGGGCCAGCCTGCCCCCGAAGAAGCACGGTAACATCCCGCTATGAGCACGCCCGCGACGCCCGCGTCGGACGCGGATATGGCCGGTGCGGATGCCGTGCACATCGACATCCGTCGCGGAAACCCCACCGCGGAGGAGCTCGCCGCCGTGATCGCCGTGGTGACCGAGGCCTACGAGCGCGAGGCTGCGGACGCCGTCGTCGAGGACGGTCCGCTGCGTTCGGCGTGGGAGGTCTCGGCGCGCGGCCTGCGTGCGCCCCTGCGGCGCGACGTGGCCTGGGGACGGTTCGCAGGCTGAACCCGCCTCCGATCGCTTGTCCCCCAAAATACCTACAGACACAGCTTTCTCCACCGGGAAGAATCGATATCGCTGGAACGCTTCTGCGTTCGGTCGGCCCGCTTCATGAGCGGAACGACCCTTCGCGAGTCGGTTTTCGGGTAACCACTCGCATGGCGAGGGGCGGGCGGCTTCGCCGCCCCTCGCCTCCTCTTCTTTCGGCGCCTTCTTCTCTCGCACGTTGCCGGCACGCACCGCCGCGCCAGGCCCTCACGGGCGACGAGGGATCTCGCTCCACAGATCGACCTCGTCGTCGCCGTCTTCGGCGGCCGATCGGCCGACGACGGTGACCGCGACGTCATCGTGGGTGGCCGCCCGCACGTACACCCGGTCGGAATCGGCCTTCGCGAGCACCTCGGCGAGGCGGGCGCGCACCGCCGCTCGCTCCGCCGGCGACAGGCCGTCGAGGCCTCCTTCGTCGAGCACCGACACCGTCGTCCCCCGTTCCCGCGCCGCTGCGAGCGCCGCTCGCACCTCCGCGTCGAGCAGGGCAGAGCCGCGCAGCTCGTCGCGCAACGCTTCTTCGGCGATGCGCGCCGCGCGACGTTCGTCCTCGCTCAGACGCCCCGCAGCCTCGATCGTGCGCGTGAGCACCGGCCCGGCCAGCGCGAGGGCACGCTGCACCTGCGCGCGACGTTCGCGCCGCATTCCCTCTTGAGTCGCGAGCCATTCCGAGGCCGCCCGCTGCAGAGCGGTGAGCTCCGCGGTATCGCGGGCAGCGCGATCGACGAGCCACGTCAGCAGCTGCGCGACCCCCACCCACAGCACCGCGCCGACCACGCCGAGCGCCAGGGCTGCGGCCGGACCGATCCAGAACGCCGCTTCGGCCGCGAGGACGACGACCCCGCTCCACGCGATCCACGGGCGGCGGCGCACCATCACGATCGTCAGGAGCGCACCGACCGCACCCAGGCTCCAGGTCCCGACATCCGCGCCACGCGCGTCGGGCTGGACGGCGAGCCACGTCGCGTTGGGCACCAGCACCGCGGCGGCGAGCGCGAGCACCGCAGCCCAGGCGGGCAGGACCGAGCTGCGCCCGAGGTCGCCGGTGATGGGATCGCGCCGCGTGGGCAGAGCACCCGAATTCCAGAACACGCAGATCCACGTCGTCGCCAGATACAGCGCCACCGCGCACACCAGAACGAGCGGCATCTGCGGCGCTACCGTCCAGACGAGACCGCCGATCGCGAGATACGTCGTGAAGGCGATCGCCAACGCCGACAGGGTGGCGTGCACACGGAAGTTCATCGCGAGAACTCCCAGTCCAGGACGACGTGAGTCCCGTCCGCCGCCGTGCGCACGCGCGCGCGGCCGCCGACGGCCGCCATGCGCGCCACGATGGACCCACGAATTCCCAGGCGATCATCGGGGATGCTCGCCGGATCGAAGCCGGGACCGCGATCGGTCACCTGCACGCGCAGGCGCTGCCCGTCGGCTCGCAGAGCCACGCGCAGACCTTCTCCGTGCGCATGGACGATGGCGTTGGAGACGGCCTGCGTGGCGGCCAGCACGACGGCTCGCGCGACGCGCCCCGGAACGAGCGGAGCGGCCGCGGCGATGTCGGCGGCGACGGGCGCGTCCGCATCGAGATCGGCCACCACCCGGCGAAGGGCGGCCGCAATCGCCGTCACAGCGACCGGCTCGTCGGGCCCCTCCCCGGAATCCTGATCGGTGTTGGCCAGGCGCATCAGGGCCTCGCGCGCCATCGCCGTCGCCAGCGCCTCCTCGCGCTCCGTGTGTGCCCGCTCCGCAGCGATGAGCGCCGCCAGCACGCTGTCGTGCATGAGCGCGGCGACGGCGACCCGCTCGGTCTCGGCGGCATTGTGGGCGGCGGCGACGGCGTAGGAGGCGACGGCCTCGCTGCGCGCCTGATCGATGCCCACCGCCACACCCCGCAGCAGACGCCCGAGGGTGATCACCACCGCCGCGAGGATCGCGGCGAAGACCGCATCGCGCACGACATCGACGACGTCCGCGGGGGCGCCATCGAGTTGGGTCAGCCGGGCGATCGCGTACAGGATCGGGATGACCGCCGCCCACGCGATCTGCAGGGGAAGACCGAAGGCCAGCACGGCCGCCGTGGTGCCGACGTTCAGCAGATACCAGATCCAGGGCGAGCCCTCCGCGGCATCCACCCGCCCGTGGGTGACGAGGGGCCAGCAGAGCAGGGCGATCGGGAAGACGACGGCGAAGACGCCCGCCGCGGTGCGCACCCCGACCCCCGCGACGGATGCCGCGATCATCACCCCCAGCGGAATGAACACCACCAGCAGCAGCGGCAGGTGCGCGGCGGGCGCCTCCTGGTGCGAGCCGAGCGCATTGAGGAACGCCTGCGTGCCCAGCACGGCGCACCCGAGGGCGACGACGGTGCGGATGATCCGCTCCACACGCGCCTGCGTGAACCGCTCCGCTCCCGCCGCGATGTCTCCCAGCGGACGCCGGACCGCCGGGTCGACGGCGATCGGCAGGGGCTCAGTCGCCACCGGCCGCCGTTCCGGCATGGCCGGCCATCAGGCCGTCCTCCATCGCACGGCGGAGCAGATCGACCTTGGTGGGGGCGGGACGGCCGACCTCGACGTACTTGGTGCGCACCCGCGTGATGTTCTCCTTCGCCGTGGAGTACGCGATGCCGAGGCGGTCGGCGACGGCCTTCAAGGGCAGGCCGGCGGCGTACAGCCGCAGCACGTCGCGCTCCCGATTGGACAGCTGCGCGTCGGCGAAGGCGCGGTCGCCGTCGACGGCGCTGGCCCATTCGACGTTGTCGAGCGCCTCGCCGCGGGCCACGGTGCGGATGGCGGCGATGACGTCGTCGATGCGGGATGCCTTGCTGATGACGCCGGCGGCCCCGGCGGCCAGCGCCTCGCGCACCGCCGCCGGCCGGTCGGCGACGCTGTGGATGAGCACGGGTGAGCCGTCGGCGATGATGCTGGTCACGTTCTCGGTGACGGTGGTGCCGTCGCCGAGCGTGAGGTCGAGGACGACGATGTCGACGGGAGCCGAGCCCGACCGCCGGCGCCACTCGAGGTAGGCCCGCACGCTGCTGCCGGAGAAGACGACCTCCTTGGTCACGGCACGCGCGCACGCCGCCTCGAGCCCGAGGCGCACGGACTCGTGGTCATCGATGAGAGCGACGCGGGTCATGGGGTCAGCCTAACCACGGCCGCTGCTCGCCCACATCCGACGAACGAGTGACGTCCGCGCCGGGCGGCGGTCATGGCTCGCGCTGCAGGAGAGCGACGGCCTCCACGTGATGCGAGTGCGGGAACAGATCGAACGCCGCGATCCGCCGCACGTCGTAGCCGCGCTCGCGGAACCATCCGAGGTCGCGGGAGAGTGCGAAGGGATCGCACGCGACGTAGACGACGGATGCCGGCGCCAGCGCCGCGACGGCGTCGACGACGTCCCTGCCGGCGCCGGCCCGCGGGGGATCGAGCAGCGTCACGCCGCGACCCAGCCGCGCGCGCTCGGCGGCGCCCGCCTGCGCCTGCAGCCGGGCGAGGAAGCGCTCGGTGCGCGCAGTCTCGGCCCGGGCGCCGATCCAGTCGGCGAGGTTCTCCCCCGCATGCTCGGTCGCCGCGGGGTCGGATTCGACGGTCGTGATGCGCGTCGCGGGGCCGCCGAGGCCGGCCAGTGTCGCGGCGAACAGGCCGACGCCGCCGTAGAGGTCGAGGTGCTGCGCTTCCGGGTCGACGCCGCCGGCATCGCGCACCACGTCGGCGACGGCCGACGACAGCGTGTGCGCGGCGAGCCGATGCACCTGCCAGAATCCGCCGGCGTCGAGTCGGAAGGGACGGCCGTCCACCTCTTCGACGACAGTCTTGCGCGCGGCGGCATCCTCGGCCACGGCCCGCTGCGCTCCCCGGCGCGGACCGGCTCCGCGGCGGGGCGAGCCGGAGCGTCCGTCGCGGAGCGCGCCGGGCCGGGCCACCACCCGCACCCGACCGTCGGCGGGCTGCACGAGGTCGACCCGACCCGCCGGCGCCGACAGGCTGCGCGCGACGCGGGCGATCTCCGCGGTCGCCAAGGGCAGATCGTCCACCTCGATGACCCGGTGCGTGCGCGCGGCGAAGGGGCCGACACGGCCGGCGTCGTCGACGTGCAGGCTGACGCGGGTGCGCCACCGGGTCGCGTCCGCGGACTCCTCCGCGAGGACCTCGCCGCGCTCCGAGAGCACCGGGCGCGCGCCGCTCATCGTCGCCGACGGCTGCTCGAGGCCGCCGAACCTCTCGAGGGCGTCCAGAAGCACGCGCGTCTTCAGCTCCCGCTGGTGCGGCAGGGCGATGTGCCCGAAATCGGCGCCGCCGGGGCGCAGGTCGGGGTCGACCTCCACGTCGGCGGCCGCCCAGACGTGCGGGCGTCGGTGCGGCGATGCGTCGAGGACGTCGACGACGGCGCCGCGCCAGAAGGATGACTTGGCGGTCTCGGTCAGGCGCACGCGGACGCGTTCGCCGGGAACCGCATCGGAGACGAACACGACCCGCCCCTCATGACGGGCGATGAAAACGCCCCCGTGGGCCACGTCGGTGATGTCGAGGTCGAGGAGGTCTCCGGGCTGCATCCTCCGATGCTGTCACGGATCCCCGACCCCGCACGCGACGGACCGTACGCTGGACGGCATGCGCGTGTGCCTCGCCTCCACCTCGCCCGCCCGACTCATGCTCATGCGCCAGGCCGGCATCGAGCCGCTGCTGCGTGCGCCTGAGGTCGATGAGGAGGCGGTCATCGACGACATCCAGGCGCGGGAGGCGCGTGTCCTGCCTCCTGACGAGCATGTTCTGCTGCTCGCACGACGCAAAGCGGCCGACGTCACGGTCTCCCTCGTGCGCGAACTGCCCGACTTCGACGGAGTCGTCGTCGGCGGCGACTCCATGTTCGAGATCGACGGTCAGGTGCTCGGCAAGCCGCTGCGGCCCGAGGTCGCCGTGGCGCGGTGGGAGCAGATGCGAGGCAAGACGGGCGTGCTGCACTCGGGCCACAGCGTCATCCGCGTTCGCCCCGGGCAGCCGGCGCGCGAGGAGTACGCCGTGGCCGCCGCCGCCGTCACCTTCGTCTCCGATATCTCGGATGCCGAGATCGCCGCGTATGTCGCCACCGGCGAACCGTTGCAGGTGGCCGGAGCATTCACGGTGGACAGCCTGGGCGGACCGTTCATCGAGCGCGTGGACGGCGATCCCTCCACGGTGGTGGGGATGTCGCTGTCGACCGTGCGCCGCCTGTGCAAGGCGCTCGGCGTCGTCTGGACCGATCTGTGGACGTCGTCCCCCTCCCACCGCGACGGCGCGCAGAAGGAGGACGCGACTTCGTAGGCTCTCGCACACGAATCGCCGACGATCTTGTGCGGGTGATCCAAAGGAGCACGCTCTTGCGTGGGTAGGCTGGCATCCATGCCACGCTCACTGGACCTGACGCCCGCGCGCCCGCAGATCACAAAAGTGCTCGTCGCGAACCGCGGAGAGATCGCGGTCCGAGTGATCCGCGCCGCTCGCGACTCGGGGAAGGCGTCGGTGGCGGTCTACGCCGACCAGGACCGCGACGCCATGCACGCCAAGCTCGCCGACGAGGCGTACGCGCTCGAGGGCGCCACGAGCGCCGACACCTACCTGTCGATCGAGAAGATCCTCTCGGTCGCCCGCCGCTCCGGCGCCGACGCGGTGCACCCCGGTTACGGCTTTCTCGCGGAGAATGCGGAGTTCGCTCGCGCCGTCACCGCCGCCGGCATGATCTGGATCGGCCCGTCGCCCGAGGCGATCGAGGCTCTGGGCGACAAGGTCACGGCCCGCCACGTCGCCGAGAAGGTGGGCGCTCCCCTGGCCCCGGGCACCCCGGGGCCAGTCGCCGGGGCCGATGAGGTCGTCGCCTTCGCCGAGCAGGTGGGCCTTCCCATCGCGATCAAGGCCGCCTACGGCGGCGGCGGCCGCGGTCTCAAGGTCGCCCGCGAACTCGGCGAAGTCGCCGAGATGTTCGAGTCGGCCACCCGTGAGGCGGTCGCGGCCTTCGGCCGCGGCGAGTGCTTCGTGGAGAAGTACCTCGACAAGCCGCGCCACGTCGAGACGCAGTGCCTCGCGGATGCCGAGGGCAACGTCGTCGTCGTCTCCACGCGCGACTGCTCGCTGCAGCGGCGCCATCAGAAGCTCGTCGAGGAGGCACCGGCCCCCTTCCTGACCGACGCGCAGAAGGAGACGCTGTACGCGTCGTCGAAGGCGATCCTCCGCGAGGTCGGCTACGTCGGCGCGGGCACCTGCGAGTTCCTCATCGGCGCGGACGGCACGATCTCCTTCCTCGAGGTGAACACGCGCCTCCAGGTCGAGCACCCCGTCTCCGAGGAGGTCACGGGCATCGACCTCGTCCGCGAGCAGTTCCGCCTCGCCGAGGGCGGCACCCTCGACTACGACGACCCCGAGCCGCTCGGCCACTCGATCGAGTTCCGCATCAACGGGGAAGACCCGGGCCGCGGCTTCCTCCCCCAGCCCGGACGCATCCACCAGTTCAAGACGTTCGGCGGCCCCGGCATCCGTCTGGACTCCGGCGTCACCGCCGGCGACAGCGTCTCCGGCGCGTTCGACTCGCTGCTGGGCAAGCTCATCGTCACCGGGCGCACCCGCGAAGAGGCCCTGGAGCGCTCCCGCCGCGCCCTCGACGAGTTCGAGGTCGCCGGGATGCCCACCGTGCTGCCCTTCCACCGCAAGGTCGTGCGCGACCCGGCGTTCACGGCCGAGGACGGTCACTTCGGCGTGTTCACACGCTGGATCGAGACCGAGTTCGTCAACGACATCGCGCCGTGGGACGGCGAAGCCGAAGCTCCGGCCGATGCCGAGCCGCGCCACACCGTGGTCGTCGAGGTGGCGGGAAAGCGGCTCGAGGTGAGCCTGCCCGACCGCATCGCATTGGCCCCGGCCAAGATCGGTCGCCCGGTGGCGGCGCCGCCTTCGCGTCGCTCGCACGCGCCCTCCTCGGTCGCCGGTGCGTCCGGCGACGCGGTCACGTCGCCGATGCAGGCCACGGTCGTCAAGGTCGCCGTCGAGGAAGGCCAGTCGGTGGTCAAGGGCGACCTGGTCGTCGTCCTGGAGGCCATGAAGATGGAACAGCCCATTCCCGCGCACAAGGACGGTGTCGTCGGCGCGATCAACGCCGACCCCGGCACCACGGTGTCGGCCGGCCACCAGCTGCTCACGATCTCCTGATCATGCGTCCGGCCCGCTCACGTCCGATCCTGGCGACGGGCGCGGCCTGCCTCCTGGCTCTCACCCTGGCCGGATGCAGCACCGGCCCGTCGGATGCCGACCGCGCGGCGTGGACCGCATGGTCGACCGCGATCGTGGGCACGACCCCGAACACGGCCGCGAGCGCCCCGATCACAGCCTCCGCCGCGCGCGGCGTCACTCTCGAGTTCTCCCCCGCGACGGCGTTTCGCGCCGTGGAGCTGCGCTGCATCGGCGCCGCGCGCGCCGAGTTCGCGCTCATCTACGTCGCGGGAAGCTCGACCGTGGGGACACAGCAGGACATCGTCTGTCAGAACGGCGCGCTGCGCACCCCCATCGCCATTCCCACCGCGATGCAGAAGCTCACCTCGTTCACCGTCTCTGCCACCTCCTCGGACGGCGAGGGCGTCTGGACCGCGCAGCTGCAGCGGTAAGAGGCGCGCGAACGCGCGAGCCGGCGGCGAGAGCGCTCAGCCGAAGAAGTCGTCGTCGCGGTTGACGAGGTGCATCGCCCGGGTCGCGTCGGTGATCGACGCGCTCAGCGAGGGGAAGACGGCGAACACGCGCGAGACCTGATCGACGGTCAGTCGACGCTCGACGGCGATGGCGATCGGGTAGATGAGCTCGGAGGCACGCGGGGCGACGATGACGCCGCCGATGACGGTGCCGCTGCCCTCGCGCGCGACGATCTTGACGAAGCCGTCGGTGATGCCCATCATCTTCGCGCGGGCGTTCGCCGCGAGGGGCAGCTTGTAGACATAGCCGTTGATGGCGCCCGTCTCCAGGTCCTTCTCCTGACGGCCGACGGTGGCGATCTCGGGCGCCGTGAAGATGTTCGCGGTGATGCGGCGACGCTCCAGCGGTATGACGGTGTCGCCGAGCGCGTGGAAGATCGCGGTGCGACCCTGCATGGAGGCCACCGAGGCCAGCGGAACGAAGGTCGTGCAGTCGCCGGCCGCGTAGATGTTCGGCACCGACGTGCGGGCGACGCGATTGACGCGGATGTGGCCGGACGCGGTCAACTGCACCCCGGCATCCTCGAGGCCGATGCCGGCGGTGTTCGGAATCGAGCCGACGGCGAGCAGGCAGTGGCTGCCTTCGACCGTGCGCCCGTCCGAGAGCGAGACGACGACGCCCTCAGCGGTGCGCTCGACCCCCTCGGCCCGTGATTTCGACAGCACCGTCATTCCACCGCGGGTGAAGACCTTCTCGAGGACGGCGGCGGCGTCGGCATCCTCGCCCGGGAGCACCTGGTCGCGGCTGGAGATGAGCGTCACCTTCGCCCCGAGGTTCATGTAGGCGGAGGCGAACTCGGCGCCGGTGACGCCGGAGCCGACGACGATGAGGTGCTCGGGAAGCGCCTTCATGTCGTACAGCTGCGTCCACGTGAGGATCCGCTCGCCATCCGGGCGGGCGGTGGGAAGCTCTCGTGGTGACGCTCCGACGGCGACGACCAGGGTGTCGGCCTCGACGCGATCGAAATCGGTGCCGCCGGGACCGGTGGCGACGACGATCGCGTGGTGTCCGTCCAGGCGCCCGTGCCCGGAGATGATGCGCACGCCGGCATCGACCAGCTGCGCGCGCATGTCATCGGACTGCTGGCGAGCGAGCGAGAGCAGGCGCTTGTTGACGGCGGCGAGGTTGATCGCAACCTCGGGCTTGAGCGCGACGCCGCTCTCGCCCTTCGCGAAGAACTGCACGCCGAGGTCGGAGGCCTCCGAGATGGCGACCGCGGCATCTGCCGTCGCGATGAGGCTCTTCGAAGGGACGACGTCGGTGATGACGGCCGCCCCACCGACCCCCGCGCGCTCCACGAGAGTGACGTCGGCGCCGAGCTGCGCAGCCGCGAGCGCCGCTTCGTAGCCTCCGGGGCCGCCCCCGAGGACGGCGACCGACTGGGTGTTCACGAAGCTCGAGGACATTGCTCCATTCTCTCAGGCCCCCACCACCGCCTGCGCCCCGCGCCGAGGGCACGAGATCACCCGCGCGCGAGTGGCCCGCCGAGGCCGCGGTTCCTAGAGTGGGAACATGTCCGACATGAACACCAACCCGCTCGACGACCCCTCCGCCGACCCGTTCGAGGTGGCCGCGCAGGCCGCCGCCGATATCGCACGCCTGACCGGCGTCGAGCGGCACGACATCGCGCTCACGCTCGGCAGCGGCTGGGGCAAGGCCGCCGACCTCGTCGGCGAGACGACGGCGACGATTCCCGCGATCGAGGTCACCGGCTTCAGCGCGCCGGCGCTGGCCGGCCACGTCGGATCGATCCGCAGCATCCTGACCCCCACGGGCAAGCGGGTGCTCGTGATCGGCGCGCGCACGCACTACTACGAGGGCCACGGCGTGCGCCGGGTCGTGCACAGCGTTCGCACGGCCGCCGCCACGGGTGCCGCGACGATGGTGCTCACCAACGGCGCCGGCGGCATCAAAGAGACGTGGACGCCGGGCACCCCGGTGCTCATCAGCGACCACATCAACCTGACCGCCGATTCGCCCTTGGAGGGCGCGACGTTCATCGACCTCACCGACCTGTACTCCTCGCGTCTGCGAGAGCTCGCCCGCACGGTCGATCCGACGCTCGACGAAGGGGTGTACTGCCAGTTCCGCGGTCCCCACTACGAGACGCCGGCGGAGGTGCAGATGGCCAAGGCGATCGGCGGCCACATCGTCGGAATGTCGACGGCGCTGGAGGCGATCGCCGCCCGTCAGGCCGGCATGGAGGTGCTCGGCTTCTCCCTCATCACCAACCTCGCCGCCGGCATCCAGAAGACCCCGCTCAGCCACGCCGAGGTGATCGAGGCCGGCCAGGCCGCCGAGCCCGTGATCTCCGCGCTGCTGGCTCGCGTGATCGGGCAGCTGTGAGCGGCGCGGATGCCGCGGGGACGACCGTGCTCGACGCGGCGCGCGCCTGGCTCGCGCAGGACCCCGATGAGCTGACACGCGCGGAGCTGACCGCCATCGTGGATGCCGCAGCGGATGGCGATGAGGCGGCATCCGCCGAGCTCGCCGACCGTTTCGGCACCCGCCTGCAGTTCGGCACCGCGGGTCTGCGCGGACGCCTCGGAGCAGGCAGCAACCGCATGAACCGGGTGCTGGTTTCTCAGGCCGCGGCGGGCTTCGCCGCCTACCTGCGTGAAAAGGCGGCGCCGGGAACGACGCCGCTCGTGGTCATCGGCTACGACGGCCGCCGCAACTCGGACGTGTTCGCCCGGGACTCGGCGGAGCTGTTCGCCGGCGCGGGCCTGCGCGCGGTGCTGCTTCCGCGGATGCTTCCCACCCCGGTGCTGGCCTTCGCGGTGCGCCATCTCGACGCCGCCGCCGGCGTCATGGTGACGGCGTCGCACAACCCGCCGGACGACAACGGCTACAAGGTGTACCTCGGCGGCGCCGACCACGGCTCACAGATCGTCTCCCCCGCCGACGCCGAGATCGCGGCGCACATCGACCGGATCGCGGCGACCTCGGCGGTCCCCGACCTGGCTCGCGCCGCGTACGAGGTCGCGGACGAGTCCGTCATCACCGCCTACGTCGCCGCCACCGCGGCCGTCGCCCCCGCCACCGCGGGCGCCGCCGGCATGAACTGGGTGTACACAGCCATGCACGGCGTGGGCTCAGAGACCCTGCACGCGATCCTCGACGTCGCCGGCTATCCCCGACCCCGTGTCGTGGAGGCGCAGATCGCGCCCGACGGGCGCTTCCCGACCGTGGCCTTCCCCAATCCGGAGGAGCCGGGGGCGATGGATCTCGCGTTCGAGACGGCGCGCGCCGTCGGTGCCGACTTCGTGATCGCCAACGACCCGGACGCCGATCGACTGGCCGTGGCCCTCCCCGATGAGAAAGCCCCCGGCGGCTGGCGGCGCCTGACCGGCAACGAGATCGGGCTGCTGCTGGGCTGGCGCGCCGCGGCCCGCGCCGGCGAACGCGGTGAGACGGGGTCGCTGGCCTGCTCGTTGGTGTCCTCTCCGGGCCTGCAGACCGTCGCCGAGCACTACGGTCTCGACTTCCACGCGACGCTGACGGGCTTCAAGTGGATCTCGCGCGCACCCGGCATCCTGTACGGCTTCGAGGAGGCGCTCGGGTACCTGGTCAACCCGGAGACGGTGCGCGACAAGGACGGCATCTCCGCCGCCGTGGCGATTCTCGGCATGATCGCCGAGGCACGTGAGCGCGGTGAGAGCCTCACCGATCTGCTGCGCAGCTTCCAGGAGACGTTCGGCTTCTTCGCGTCGGGCCAGGTCTCGCTGCGCGTCGAGGACCTGTCGGTGATCGGGCGCATCATGTCGGCGCTTCGCCAGGCTCCGCCCGCTCGGGTGGGCGCGGTCGCGGTGACCGGCATCGACGACCTTCTCACCGGCGCCGGCGGCGTGCCGCCCAGCGACGTCCTGCGGCTGTGGCTGGAGGACGGGTCGCGTCTGATCGTGCGCCCGAGCGGCACCGAGCCCAAGCTCAAGGCGTACCTGGACGTGCGCGGCACCTCGGCCGCAGACGCGCAGGAACGGCTCGCCGCCCTGGATGCCGCCACCCGCACCCTCCTCCTCTGACCCGCCTCGCCTCTCACCCCGCCGAGTCGCCACGTTTCGACCGAGCCGCCACGACGTTGCGCGGCGAATCGTGGCGGCTCGGTCGCATGATGGCGGCTCGGGGAAGGGGAAAGAGCACGCGGATAGGGTGGGGGCGTGCTGCTGACCGATTCCGTCGTCCTCGAGAACGAGCATGTGCGGCTGGAGCCGCTGCGGGCGGACCACGCGGGCGAGCTGCAACGTGCCCGCGAGGGGCTGCAGTACGCCTGGTACACCTCCGTTCCGTCAGACGCGAGCGCAGACATCATCCACCGGCTCGCCGAACGCGACGCCGGGCGCATGAACCCGTTCGCCGTCGTGGTCGGCGGCGTGGCCGTGGGGATGACGACGTTCTGCACCATCGACCTGGACAGTCCGCGGGTGGAGATCGGCTACACGTGGTTGTCGCCGACGGTGCAGCGCACCGGTGTGAACACGGCCGCCAAGCTCCTGCTGCTGGAGCACGCGTTCGAGCAGTGCCACGTGATCGCCGTGCAGTTCTGCACGCACTGGCACAACCGTCAGTCGCGGGCAGCGATCGAGCGCCTCGGCGCAAAGCAGGACGGCGTGCTCCGCAACCATCGGGTCGGCCCCGACGGCACGCTGCGCGACACCGTCGTGTACTCGATCCTCCCGCACGAGTGGCCGACGGTGAAGCAGGGCCTGCGGGCCCGGCTGCGCTGAGCGGATACCGTGTGCGGCGTGGCTCCGGTTGCCTCAGCCGTCGACGACGGCCACGAGTTCGTCGAGGAAGGGTCCGAAAGACGTGCCGCGGCGGACGATCCGCTGCACGCTGTCGCGTTCGCTGAACACTTCGACCAGCTGCTCGAACACCGTCTGGAACGCTTCGCGATCGCTCTCGGAGAAGGCCACCATCGCGATCACCTGCACGCGCCCTTCGCCCCAGGCCATGGACGGGTCGGCGATGCCCACGGCGATCGCCGTGCGCGCCGCGGTCATCCCGATCGCGTGGGGCACCGCGAGCGCGTCGGTGAAGGCGGTCGATGACAGCCGTTCGCGCTCGAGCGTGCGCTGGACGTACCCCTCATCGATGACGCCCAGCGCGACGAGTCGGGCTCCGAGGTCGCGGATGACGCTCTCCTCGTCGGCATCCGCGGCAACGCGCCCGATGAAGGCGTCGGCGGAGAAGTAGCGGCCGAGCTCATCGCGCAGTCGCGCCAAGCGGCGCGCACGGCGCACGCGTCCGGCCGCCGCCTGCACCCGCTCGATGTCGCTCTCCGTGAGGAAGGGCTGGATGCGCACGATGCCGTCACCGGTGAAGGGCGGGTCGATCGTCGTGAGGATCAGATCGGTCTCGATCGCCCGCCAGTCGGGGTCGGCCCGTGTGTCGACGCCGACGACGTCGACCGCCTGTCCGAGCGAGCGGTCCACGCTCGATCGCAGCAGTTCATGCAGTTCGTAGTACCCGGGGCACACGATCGTCGCGGTCAACACCGTGCCGGCGTGACGGCTCCGTTCCAGCTGGCCGCCGACGTGCATCGCGATGTAGGCGATCTCGTCGTCCAGGAGCGGGATGCCGAGAAGCCCCCGCAGGCCGTCCGCGATAAAGACCGCGACCTCGAAGATCATCGGGTAGGTGGCCTTCAGCGACCGGGTGAGGGGGTTGCGCGACCACGCCTGCTGCTGTGCGCGCAGCCGCAGGTTCTGCACGTGGAGGGCGAGGCGCAATACGAAGTCCTGGTGCTCGATGTCGACGAGGAACTCGGATGCCGCACGGTGCACGACGTCGCGCACGGCCGCCTCGACCTCGGGCTGCAGGCCCGCTCGTGTGACCGACGCCGCCTCACCGGGACCGGGCGCCACGACGCGGCCGAGGACGAGGGCGGCGAGGTGTCGACGGTCTCCCGCGCCCAGGCGCACCCCCAGATGCCGCTCGCACAGCGTGTCGAGCAGAGCCCCGACCTGCTCCTGAGCGGGCGTCGTCTCATCGAGCGCGGCCGTCTCCAGCGCACGGTCGTGCGCGACGCGGTCGGCGGTGATGGCGACGTGCATCATCACGTCGCCGATGCCGAACTCGTTGACGAAGTAGCCGAGCTCACGCAGACCCGAAACGAGATCGGCTTTGAACGGGCCGAAGACCGCTTCACCGATCGATCCCGCGCCGAGGCTGCGCCGGAGGGCATCGAGGTCGAACGCGCCGTCGTCGGTCTCGTCGTGCGCGAGCCGGCTCAGCAGGCGCCGCTGCGCCATCTCCGTGCCTTTCAGTCGCGCGCGCGACCCGCTGCGCTCCAGCGTGAGCTCCGTGTCGCCCAGCAGCGCACGGACCCGGCCCAGGTCTGCTTCGAGGGTCGCCGGACTGACGTGGAAGTCCTCGGCGGTCTCGAAGACGTCGATGCCTTCCCGTCCCGACAGCAGCCGGCGCACGAGCCGGTGCACGCGCTCCCGCGGAGTCGCGGCATCCACTCCGGCTCGCAGCGCAGCGGGCGCATCCGCGCCCGCACGATAGCCGAGGGGGCCCGACTCGACGACGACGCCGTCGGGCACCCGCGCGTTCAGCGCGGTGACGTAGCTGCGGATGCTGCGAGGTGTCACGCCGACGATGTCGGCGAGCTCGGCGGCGGTCAGCCAGTCCCCTTCCCGCGCGAGCAGTGCGATGACACGGTCCTGTCGCGCTCTGCTCACACCCTCCAGTCAACCACGCCGATCGCGGGGTGTTTCCGCCCCCGCGGAAACAGGTGTGGTTGTCGCCTCCCAGGCCTTTCACAAGAATGGCCGAGAAGGAGGCGGATCGATGAGGATCCTCGTTGTGTGCGGCGCGGGTGCGTCGAGCACTTTCGTCGCGCAGCGTGTTCGTCACGCAGCGCAGGCGGCCGGGCGTGAGCTCAGTGCCGTCGCCGGCACCGAACAGTCGCTCCCGATCGACATCGACGCCGCAGACGTCGTGCTCGTGGGACCCCACCTGCAGGGCAGCCTGGACCGCATCCGTCGCGAAGCGGCGCCGCGTCTCGTGCGCGTGATCCTCCTCCCGACCGACATCTTCAGCGATCTCCATGGCACGCGCACCCTCGCGCTGATCGACGAGACGCTGACCACCGACCCCGACATGCCCGCTTCGACGGAGAGGAACCCCGCATGAGCTCTGTGTCCCGCACGATCCGCATCGGATCGTCCAACGGATTGCACGCCCGGCCCGCGAAGCTCTTCGCCCAGGGCGTGAAGGACTCCGGTCTGGAGGTCACGATCTCCAAAGGCGCGGGTGCGCCGGTCAACGCCGCCAGCATCCTGGGCGTCATCTCCCTCGGCGCGGAGAAGGGCGACTACGTCACCCTCACCGCGGAGGGCGAGAACGCGAACGCCGTGCTCGACGTGCTCGCCGAGCTGCTCACGACCGACCACGACGACAACTGAACCGAAAGAGAGACCCGAAGATGAGTGAACTGCGTGGAGTGGGTATCGGGCTGGGCGTCGCACAGGGCCCCGTCGCCCGCATGGCCGATCCCCTGCCCGCCCCCTCGGACGTCCCCAGCACCCTCACCCCCGACGAGGAGCTCGCCCGTGTCCGCGAGGCGGTCGCCGCCGTCGCCCGCGAATTGGAGGAGCGGGGCTCGAAGGCCGGGGGCCTTGCCCGCGATGTGCTCGAGGCGCAGGCGATGATGGCCGAGGACCCCACGCTCGACACCGAGG
Organism: Microbacterium laevaniformans; assembly: GCF_016907555.1. NCBI lineage: Bacteria > Bacillati > Actinomycetota > Actinomycetes > Micrococcales > Microbacteriaceae > Microbacterium > Microbacterium laevaniformans. Next base: position 513,565 of record NZ_JAFBCE010000001.1, on the reverse strand, counting down.
TCTCCACGCGGGTGAACGCCGGCAAGACCGGTGAGTACGCCGTCCACGAGGCGTTCGCGAGCTTCCGCGACACCCTGGCCGCCATGGGCGGCTATCTCGGTGAGCGCGCCGCCGACCTCGACGACGTCGCCCAGCGCGTCATCGCGCGCCTGCGCGGCCTGCCCGCCCCGGGCGTTCCCGACCCGGGTCACCCCTTCGTGCTCGTGGCCAAGGACCTGGCGCCCGCCGACACCGCGCTGCTCGACCTCGACCAGGTGCTCGCCCTGGTCACCACCGACGGCGGACCGACCTCGCACACCGCGATCCTCGCGCGCGAGAAGTCGATCGTCGCCGTCGTGGGCGCCGCTGGCGCCAAGGACCTCGTCGACGGGCAGACCGTGATCGTGGACGCCGCGAAGGGCGTCGTCACCGTCGATCCCACCGAGGACGAGCTGGCGCAGGCGCAGAATCGCGCCGATGCCCGCGCTGCCGCGGCATCCGCTCCGCTCACGCCGGGTGCCTTGAAGGACGGCTCGCCCGTTCCGCTGCTGGCCAACCTCGGCAAGCCGGGCGGCGCCGCCGAGGCGGTCGAGCTCGGCGCCGAGGGCGTCGGCCTGTTCCGCACCGAGTTCCTCTTCCTCTCCGCCACCCAGGCTCCGACCGTCGACGAGCAGACCGCGTCGTACACCGAGCTGCTGAAGGCGTTCCCCGGCAAAAAGGTCGTCGTCCGCGCCCTTGACGCCGGCGCCGACAAGCCGCTCGCCTTCCTCAACGACGCGCACGAGGACAACCCCGCGCTGGGCCTCCGAGGCCTGCGTGCCCTCCGCGCCAGCGAGGACATCCTGCGCGAGCAGCTCACCGCGCTCGCCAACGCGGATGCCGCGACCGAGGCCGACCTGTGGGTCATGGCGCCGATGGTCGCCACCGTCGAGGAGGCCGACTACTTCGTGGCGCTCGCGAAGGAGTACGGCATCAAGACGGCCGGTGTCATGGTCGAGGTTCCCTCGTCGGCGATCCAGGCGAAGCGCATCCTGCAGATCGCGGACTTCGCCTCCATCGGCACGAACGACCTCACGCAGTACACGCTCGCCGCCGACCGCCTGCTCGGCTCGGTGGCGTCGTACCAGGACCCGTGGCACCCCGCGGTCCTCGAGCTGATCAAGATGACCGCCGACGGCGGCAAGACCAACGGCAAGCCCGTCGGCATCTGCGGCGAGGCCGCCGCCGACCCGCTGCTGGCGGTCGTGCTCGTCGGGCTCGGCGCCACGACGCTGTCGATGGCCCCCACCGCCCTCGCGGACGTGCGCGCCTCGCTTCTGCAGTACACCCGCGAGGATGCCGAGCGCATCGCCGCGGCAGCCCTCGCCGCCGATGACGCGGCATCCGCACGATCGGCGGCTCAGGCCGCCGCTGAGAACCTCGCCGGCTGACGGCGCGGCGCATTCGAAAGGAACGGAAGACAATGACAACGGCGTCCACGACATCGACGGGGGTGAACCGCGCACGCGTCGGCGTGCAGAGGTTCGGCACCTTCCTCTCCGGCATGATCATGCCGAACATCGCGGCCTTCATCGCATGGGGCTTCATCACCATGCTCTTCATCACGAAGGGCTTCTTCGGCGCGGAAAGCCCCTTCGGATGGCACTGGTCGCCCGTCGCCGAGATCATCGGCGGCGGCGGAAACGCAGCCACTATCGGGTGGAACGGCGCGATGACGGCGCTCGCGAGCGGCGACGCGGGCAACTTCGCTGCCTATGTTGGCCTCGTCGGACCGATGGTCACGTATCTGCTCCCGCTGCTGATCGCCAACACCGGCGGTCGCATGGTCTACGACGCCCGAGGCGGCGTCGTCGCAACCATCGCGACGATGGGTGTCATCGTCGGCACCGACATCCCGATGTTCCTCGGAGCCATGATCATGGGTCCGCTGGCCGCGTGGATCACGAAGCAGATGGACAAGCTCTGGGACGGCAAGATCAAGCCCGGCTTCGAGATGCTGGTGAACAACTTCTCCGCCGGCATCCTCGGAATGATCCTCGCGATCGTCGGCTTCTTCGCCTTCGGTCCGATCATGCTCGGCATCTCGACGTTCCTCGGCGGCATCGTCGGCTGGCTCGTGAGCGTCAACCTGCTGCCGCTGCTGTCGATCATCGTCGAGCCGGCGAAGGTGCTGTTCCTCAACAACGCCATCAACCACGGCGTGTTCACGCCTCTCGGCATCCAGCAGGCGACCGAGGCCGGCAAGTCGATCCTCTTCCTCATCGAGGCCAACCCCGGTCCCGGTGTGGGTCTCCTGCTGGCGTTCACCTTCTTCGGCGTGGGCGCCGCGCGCGCCTCCGCTCCGGGCGCGATCATCATCCAGTTCTTCGGCGGCATCCACGAGATCTACTTCCCGTACGCGCTGAGCAAGCCGATGACGATCCTCGCCCTCATCGCGGGCGGCGCGACCGGTGTCACGACCAACATGCTGCTGGGCGGCGGCCTCGCCTTCCCGGCGGCACCCGGCAGCATCATCGCCGTGACGGCCGCCGCCATCGGCCCGGGCGTCGGCAACCTGTTCGTCGTCTACCTGTCGGTCATCCTCGCCGCGGCCGTCACGTTCCTGATCACCGCGGTCATCCTGCGGGCCTCTCGTAAGCGCGATCTGGCGGCGGAAGCGGAGTCCAGCGCCTCGTTCGAAGCGGCGATCGCCCAGACCGAGGCGAACAAGGGCAAGAGCTCCGAGGCCCTCGCCGGCCTGCGTGCCGGCGCCGCCGCGAATGCCGGCCTCGAGGGCGACCAGTCGTCGCTGTCGGCCGACAGCGCCGCCGATGCCGTCGCGACGGGAACGCTGGCGCCCGTCGGACGCGTGACGAACATCGTGTTCGCGTGCGACGCCGGTATGGGCTCGTCCGCGATGGGCGCGAGCGTGCTGCGCAACAAGATCAAGAAGGCCGGCGTCGACGACGTCTCGGTCACCAACAAGGCGATCGCGAACCTCGACGGCAGCGAGGACCTCGTGATCACCCAGCAGCAGCTCACCGACCGCGCGCGCGGGCGCACACCGAACGCCACGCACGTTTCGGTGGACAACTTCATGAACTCGCCGAAGTACGACGAGGTCGTGGATCTGGTGGTCCGCCAGCACAAGGATCGGGGCTGACGACCAGCCCCACCGCGAACGCCGCGGGGACGGGAGGCGCGATGCCCCGTCCCCGCGGCCGCGGCCCGACGCAGACGTCCCGGACGTAACATGACCGGGACGAGCTCCGAACAGAGACGAGGATGACATGTCACGCGACGTACTGAAGATCGACCAGGTCCGCATCCACCCGGGGACGGTGAGCAAGCAGGAGGCGATGCGGGAGGCCGCCGACATCCTCGAAGCCGCGGGTGCGGTCACGTCCGCGTACTTCGACGCGATGCTGCAGCGCGAGCAGACGGTGTCGACCTACATGGGCAACGAGCTCGCGATCCCCCACGGCACCAACGAGACCAAAGACGCGATTCTCGACTCGGCACTCTCCTTCGTCCGCTACGACGGCGGCGTCGACTGGGACGGCGAGAAGGTGAGCTTCGTCGTCGGCATCGCGGGCAAGGGCGACGAGCACCTCGACATCCTGTCGCAGATCGCTCTGCTGTTCTCCGAGGACGAGGAGGTCGCACGTCTGAAGGCGGCGACCACCGCAGAGGAGCTCTTCGCACTGCTGTCGACGGTGAACGGCTGATGAAGGCCGTCCACTTCGGCGCCGGCAACATCGGTCGCGGCTTCGTCGGGCTGCTGCTGCACGAAGGCGGCTACGAGCTGGTGTTCTCGGATGTCGCGGCATCCTTGGTCGACGCGATCAACGCGGCTTCGGAGTACACCGTCCACGAGGTCGGCGATGGCGGCACCGACACGGTCGTGACGGGCTTCCGCGCGATCAACAGCGCCACCGATCCGCAGGCGCTGATCGACGAGATCGCCACCGCCGACGTGGTGACCACCGCGGTCGGCCCGACGATCCTGCGCTTCGTGGCACCTCACATCCTCGCCGGCCTGGCGCTGCGCGACCCGTCGCGGCCGGCGCTGCAGGTCATGGCGTGCGAGAACGCGATCGGGGCGACCGACACCCTCCGCGACGAGATCCGTGCGCAGGCCGGAGACACCTGGGATGCGATCAGCAACCGGGCGGTGTTCGCCAACACCGCCGTCGACCGGATCGTGCCGGCGCAGCCGGAAGGCGCGGGGATCGACGTCACCGTGGAACCCTTCTTCGAATGGGCCATCGAACGGCCCCCCTTCGCCGACGCCCCGCCCCACATCCCCGGCGCCCACTTCGTCGACGACCTCGCCCCCTATATCGAGCGCAAGCTCTTCACGGTGAACACCGGTCACGCCGCGACCGCCTATTTCGGTGCCCGCGCCGGCGTCGAGAAGATCTCCGACGCGCTCGCGGATCCGTCCATCGCCTCCCGCGTGGCCGCCGCGCTCGAAGAGACCTCCGCACTGCTGGTCGCGGTGCACGGATGGGATGCCGCCGAGCTCGCCGAGTACCGGGCGACGATCCTGCGCCGCTTCGCCAACCCGGCCCTTCCCGACACCGTGGGCCGCGTCGGGCGCCAGCCGCTGCGCAAGCTGTCACGCCACGAGCGCTTCATCGGGCCCGCCGCGGCCGCCGCCGAGCGCGGACTGTCGACCGGCGCACTCGTGGACGCGATCGGCGCCGCCCTCGAGTTCGACGAGCCCGACGACGAGCAGTCGGTCGAGATGCAGCGCCGCCTCCGCGAGGAGGATGCCGCGACCTTCACCGCCGCGGTCACCGGACTCGAGCCGTCCCACCCGCTGTTCGCCGCGGTCGAAGCCGTCGTCGGACAGCGTCAGTCCGAGCTCTGACCCGCTCCCGCGACCCCGGGGACGGCGGACCGCGCTGGCTTCCGGCCGCGGAACCCGGGGCCCCTTCCACCGTTCACAACTCCGGAGATCCCTCGGTACATCGCACCCAGCCGGGGCTGTGGCCGACGGTCGCGAGCGCATCTCCGGAGTTGTGAACGGCGACGACTCCTCCCCCGCGCCCCGTTGAACCCGGTCGTCCACCGACGCGGCACACAAAGCCCTGCCCGACGGGCGTCGCGGTCAGAGTTCTGGACATGATCCGATCTCCTGCCGACCGCCTCGTTCTGCCCAGCGACGTCCCGACCGCTGTTCTGCGGCGTGTTCACCTGCTCGCCGCGGGAGCCACCGGCCGACAGATCACCGATGCGGTGCGCGACGGACGGCTCCTGCGCCTGCGGCGCGATCACTATCTGCCCCGGGACACCGATCCGCAGGTGTGCGCGGCGGTGCAGTGGGGCGGGCGCCTGGACTGCGTCTCACTGTTGCGACTTCTCGGCGTGTTCGTAAGGGAGCGTGCGGGGTTGCACATCCAGCTCGCTCCGGACGCCTCCCGCACGCCGCGACCGGGGGCGTCGACGGAGATCGTGCGACATTGGCGTCCCACCTCCAGCCCCGCCGATGATGTGCTCGTACCTGTCCGCGAAGCACTCTGTGCAGCGGTGCGCTGCCAGCGGCCTCGGGATGCAATCGCGACTCTCGACAGCGCGTGGCATCTCGGGGCAGTGGATGAAGACGGTCTCGCTGATGTCTTCGCGCACCTTCCCGGGCGCTACCGATCCCTGCGGCCGCTTCTCGACCAACGTGCGGAGGCGGGTACCGAGACCCTCGTCCGCCTCATGCTGCGCAGTCTGGGATGCCACGTGGAACTGCAGGTGCGAATCGACGGCGTCGGCCGAGTGGATCTCCTCGTCGACGGTTGGCTTGTCATCGAGTGCGACAGTCTCTCGCACCACGGGACGTGGGAGGACCACAAACGAGACCGCCGCAGGGATGCCGCCGCGGTCGGACTCGGCTTCACGACCCTACGGCTGCTCGCCGAGGACATCCTCTTCCGTCCGGAATGGGTGATCGAGGTTCTCCGGCGGGCGGTAGCCCGCGGCCCTCGCACCACGCCGCGCACCGTGCGAGTTCACAACTCCGGAGAACTGTGAGCGGACGGCCCGATCTGTGGCCCACCGGGCCGGAAATGCTCGGAAGCTCCGGAGTTGTGAACGGTCGCCGTACTCGAGGCGCGCACGTGACGGGTCTGCCGTGGGGTGCTGGTCAGGCGTCGAAGCCCTCACCGATGAGCTCGATGAGCTCTTCGCGCTCCTCTACCGACAAGAAGGCGCCCGCGGCCGCGTTCAGCTGGAAAGCCTCCAGGTCTTCGAGACGGTAGTCGAAGGTCTCGGCCAGCAGCGCGAGCTCGCGTGTGAGCGAGGTGCGGCTCATCGTGCGGTTGTCGACGTTGACCGTCACGGCGAAGCCGAGCTGATACAGCAGGTCGAATGGATGATCCTCGAGGTTCTTGCCCCACGCGGCGATCGCCCCGGTCTGGAGGTTCGAGGAGGGCGACAGCTCGAGCGGGATCTCGCGATCGCGCACCCAGCGCGCCAGGTCGCCGAAGGTCACCAGCACCTCGTCGCCCTGCTGCTGCACGACCTCGAGGTCCTCCGCGATGCGCACACCGTGGCCGAGGCGCAGGGCGCGGCCGTCGAGGATCGCGGAGCGGATCGAGTCGAGTCCCGCCGCCTCCCCCGCGTGCACCGTCACCGGGAAGAACTCGGAGGCGAGATAATCGAACGCGGCGCGATGACGCGACGGCGGGAAGCCGTCCTCCGCCCCCGCGATGTCGAAGCCGACCGCGCCGCGGCCGCGGAACGCGACCGCGAGCCGGGCGATCTCCAGCGAGCGGTCAGCATGACGCATCGCCGTGATGAGCTGGCCGACCCGGATGTCGCGACCCGAGCGATCGACGGCGTCCTCGCCCTCCTCGATGCCCTCCTGCACGGCCTCGACGGCTTCTTCGAGGGAGAGCCCTCCGCCCAGGTGCTGCTCGGGGGCCCAGCGCACCTCCCCGTAGATCACGCCGTCGGCGGCGAGGTCCTCAACGAACTCCTTCGCGACGCGGCGCAGGCCGTCGGCGCTCTGCATCACGGCGGTCGTCAGATCGAACGTCTTCAGGTACTCGACGAGTGAACCCGAATCGCTCTGGTCCTCGAACCAGTCGGCGAGCTCCTCGGCATCCGTCGACGGAACGTCGAGGCCGATCTCATCGGCGAGCTCGATGATCGTCTGCGGCCGCAGCGCGCCGTCGAGGTGATCGTGCAGCGAGACCTTGGGAAGCGAGCGGATGGAGACGCCCTCGAGCTTCGGGTCGGCGTAGGGGTCGGTGGCCATGGGGCTTCCTTCTGGTGGGCGGTGCGGGTGGAGCGAAGGGTCAGGCGGTGATGCGCTCGAGGACGAGCGGAGTGGATGCCGGGGCATCCGTTCCGATCTCCCAGGCACCCTCGAGGGCCTCGAGGGCGCGCTCGAAGCGCTTGTCATCATCCGCCAGAAGGGTGAACAACGGCTGTCCGGCGACGATGGATGCGCCGGGCTTGACATGCAGGTCGATGCCGGCGGCGTGGATGACGGGGTCCTGGGCGCGCGCGCGTCCCGCGCCCAGACGCCATGCGGCGATGCCGAACGGAAGCGCCTCCATCCGCGTCAGCACGCCGTCGCGAGCGGCGACCACGGTGTGCGTCTCGCGGGGGGTGGGCAGCGCCGCGTCGGGATCGCCGTCCTGCGCACGGATCATCTCCCGCCACGCGTCCATGGCGCGTCCGTCGCGCAGCGCGGTCTCGACGTCGGCGTCGGGCTGTCCGGCCAGGGCGAGCATCTCGCGCGCCAGAGCCACGGTGAGCTCGACGATGTCGGCAGGGCCGCCGCCGGCGAGCACCTCGACCGACTCGCGCACCTCGTTGGCATTGCCGATGGTGAGACCGAGCGGCGTGTTCATGTCGGTCAGCAGCGCCGTCGTGGCCACGCCCGAGTCGGTGCCGAGGGCGACCATCGTGCGCGCCAGCTCACGTGCCCTCTCGACGTCGCGCATGAACGCGCCGGAACCGAACTTCACGTCGAGCACGAGCGCGTCGGTGCCCTCGGCGATCTTCTTCGACATGATGCTCGAGGCGATCAGCGGGATGGCCTCGACGGTCCCGGTCACATCGCGCAGGGCGTACAGACGCTTGTCCGCCGGAGCGAGGCCCGAGCCGGCCGCGCAGATGACGGCGCCGACGTCGCGCAGCTGCGCGAACATCTCGTCGTTGGAGAGCGCGGCGCGCCACCCCGGGATCGACTCGAGCTTGTCGAGTGTGCCGCCGGTGTGCCCCAGGCCGCGACCGGACAGCTGCGGCACCGCGACACCGAACGCCGCGACGAGCGGCGCGAGCGGCAGCGTGATCTTGTCACCGACGCCGCCGGTGGAGTGCTTGTCGACGGTGCGCTTGCCGAGACCGGCGAAGCTCATGCGCTCGCCCGAGGCGATCATCGCATCGGTCATGACGCGGATCTCATCGCGGTTCATGCCGTTGAGGAGCACGGCCATCGCGAAGGCCGCCATCTGCGAGTCGGCGACGTACTCGCGCGTGTACGCGTCGATCATCCAGCGCAGGGCGTCCTCGGGCACCGCACCGCGGTCACGCTTGGTACGGATGACGTCGACCGCGTCGAACGGTTCGACCGCGGCATCCGCCGCGCTCTGCGCCGCGCTCATCGCGACACCTCCTCGAGGTCGCGCGGGCCGAAGGCATCCGGCAGCACCTCATCGATCGTGCGGATGCCGGAGACGGTCTCCAGCAGCATTCCCGGAAGGGCGAACTCGTTGAGCAGCTGACGGCAGCGCCCGCACGGCATGATCGTCTCCCCCTCCTTATTGACGCACACGAAAGCGACGAGCTGCCCGCCTCCGGACATGTGCAGATCGCCCACGAGGGCGCATTCGGCGCAGAGCCCGACGCCGTAGGAGGCGTTCTCGACGTTGCAGCCCGACACGATGCGTCCATCGCTGACCAGCGCCGCGGCTCCGACCTGATAGCGGGAGTAGGGCGCGTAGGCGCGCTGCATGGCCTCGGTGGCGACGGCGCGCAGCTCGTCCCAGTCGATGTCGGTCATGAAAGAGGTCACTCCTTGATATAGGGCTTGCCGGATGCCGCGGGCCCGCGAATCTGGCCGGCGAAGCCGACGACCGCGAGAATCGTGACGACGTACGGCAGCATGAGCATGAACTCGCTCGGGATCGGCGTCTTCAGCACGGTCAGCAGGTTCTGCAGGTTGGTGGCGAATCCGAACAGCAGCGCGGCGAGCGTCGCCCGCACCGGATCCCAGCGTCCGAAGATCACCGCGGCGAGGGCGATATAGCCGAGCCCCGCCGTCATGTCCTTCGTGAACTGCGGTACTGAGACGAGGGTGAAGTACGCGCCACCCATGCCGGCGATCGCGCCGGCCAGCAGCACGTTCCAGAACCGCGTCGGATTGACCTTGATGCCGACGGTGTCCGCCGCCTGCGGGTGCTCGCCGACCGCCCGCAGACGCAGGCCCCAGCGCGTGCGGTAGAGCCCCCACGTCACGACGATGACGACGACGATCATGAAGTAGACGAGGAAGGTCTGGTTGAACAGGGCCGGACCGATGACGGGGATGTCGCCGAGGATCGGGATCTTGATGAGGTCGAACCGCGCCGGGCTGTTCAGCGTCTGCGTGTTGGGGGCGAGCATGACGCCGTAGAGGAAGCCGGTGAGGCCTGACACGAAGACGTTCAGCACAACGCCGACGATCACCTGGTCGACGATGTACTTGATCGAGAACGCGGCCAGGGCGAAGGCGACGACGACACCGCCGAGCATCGCACCGACGAGCCCGACGAACGGGTTCTGCGTGATGCTGGAAAGGACGGTCGCCGTGAACGCGCCGAGCAGGAACTGCCCTTCGATCGCGACGTTGACCACGCCGACCCGTTCACCGATGACACCGCCGAGGGCGCCGAAGACCAACGGCACCGCGAGCGAGATCGAGCCGCCGAGCAGCCCGACCAGAGTGATGGCGCCGGACGCGCCGGCACCGGCCCACGTCAGGAACGCGACCATGGCGAGCACAGCGTAGACGATCGGCAGCCAGAGCCCGACCGGACGATACCGGCGGGCGGCGACGAAGGAGACGACGGCGAGCGCCGTCGCGATCGCCCACGACGCCCACACGACGGGCAGCGCCGGAACGCTCACGTCGCCCAGAGCGATCGCCGCCCCGGCTTCGGCGAGTCGATACGTGGTGACGCCGTCGCGGGGAGCGAGAAGGAACAGGATGCCCAGGAGTCCGGCGAGCACCAGGAGGGTGACCGGCACCTTCATCGCGCGCACCTTGACGACGGTCGGCTCTCCGATCTCGGGAGCGATCACCGGCGCGGTCATGCTGCCACCGCCTTCTGGTCGTTGCCGGCATCCGATCCGTTGCCGCGGGCGCGGCGCCGCGCGAGGCGGGCACGCGAACGCGGTGAGCGCTCGGCGTCGGTCTTGGGAAGGAAGAAGATCGTGCGGATCAGAGGCGGTGCGGCGATGAACAGCACGATCAGCGACTGGACGACGAGAACGATGTCGACCGGGATCTGCTGCAGCGCCTGCATCGGGAACGAGCCCGCCTTGAGCGCGCCGAACAGGATGCCGGCCCAGAACGTGCCCCACGCACGGCTGCGTCCGAGGAGGGCGACGGTGATGGCGTTGAAGCCGATACCGGCGTCGATACCGCCGTCGAAGCCGCTCGTGACCGTGCCCTGGATCTGGCACATGCCCGCGATACCGGCCAGGCCGCCGGCGAACAGCATCGCATAGATGTAGACGCGGGGAACGCTGATGCCCGCGGCGCGGGCCGCGTGCGGGTTCTCGCCGACGGCGCGCATGCGGAAGCCGAGGCTGGAGCGCTCAACGAGCCACCACACGAACAGCGTCGCGACGATGACGATCACGAAGCCCCAGTTGAGCTGGTTGAACTGTTCGCCGAACAGGAGCGGGAAGCGCGCGCTCTCCGGCGTGGGCCGGCTGATCGGCTGGATGTTATCGGGCTTCTGGAGCAGCTCGGGAACACGCACCATCCACGACACCAGGTAGAAGGCGATGTAGTTGAGCATGATCGTGAGGATCACCTCGTGCGCGCCGGTGCGCGCTTTGAGCAGACCCACGAGTCCGCCCCACAGCGCGCCGCCGATGATGCCGACCACGAGCGTCAGCGGCACCTGGATGATCGCGGGCAGATCCAGCTGGAAGGTCACCAGCGCCGCGGCGGCGCACGCGATGAGCATCTGACCGCGGGCACCGATGTTGAACAGTCCCACCCGGAAGGCGACGGCGATGCCCAGAGCCGCCGCGATGAGCGGTGTCGCAAAGCCGAGGGTGTTCGCGAGCGGGCGGATCGCGCTCAGGAAGTCGGGTGCGTTCGGGTTGATGACCGAGCCGGTGAACAGCGCGGCGTAGGCACCGGCGACGGCGGTCCAGGCGGCCGAGAGCGTGTCACCGGGGCGCGCGAAGAAGTATCCGGATGCCGCCTGCACCTCCGGGTTGGTCACGGCGATGAGCACACCGCCGACGATCAGTGCCAGCACGACGGCCAGGATCGTGGTCACGACATTGCCGCGCAGGATCTCGGTCATGACACGGTTCGCCGTCGGCGGAGGGGGTACCGCCGCGCCGGGTGCCAGGGGTGCGGGGTCGGTCGTGGTGCTCACGCGGCATCCTCCGTCGGGTTCTCGCCGGCCATCATCAGGCCGAGGACATCACGCGGCGTATCCGCCGGCACGATGCCCACGATGCGCCCGCGGTACATCACGAGGATGCGGTCGGCGAGCGCGACGACCTCATCGAGCTCGGTGGAGACGACCACGACGGGAATGCCCGCGTCGCGCGTTTCGACGATGCGCTTGTGGATGAACTCGATCGAGCCCACGTCCACACCGCGCGTCGGCTGGGAGGCGAGGAAGAGCTTGAGGCTGCGACTGAGCTCGCGCGCGATGACGACCTTCTGCTGGTTGCCGCCGGAGAGCGAACCCGCCGCCTGGCCGGGGCCTTGCGTGCGGATGTCGAACTCGGTGATCCGCTCCTTGGCGAAGTCGTCGAGGATGCCGCGCCGAATGGTCCCCCAGCGGGAGAAACCGGGGTCGTCGGACCGGTCGAGGATGAGGTTTTCCGCGACCGAGAACGCTCCGACGAGGCCGTCCTCACCGCGGTCCTCGGGGACGAAGCCGACACCGCTGGCGAGCACCTGGTTGACGCTGCGGCCGAGGAGTTCGGCGCCGTCGAGTCTGATCGATCCGGTCGTGTGCGAGCTCAGACCCATGATCGCCTCCGCGAGCTCGGTCTGGCCGTTGCCCTGCACACCGGCGACGGCGAGAACCTCGCCGGGACGCACGTCGAAGCTGATGTCGTCGACGAGGACGACGCCGTCGGCGCCGATGACGCGAAGGTTCCTGACCTCGAGGCCGCCCGTGCCGATGTGCGGGGGGTTCTTGTGCACGGTCAGCTCGACCGGGCGACCGACCATCATCGAGGCGAGCTCGGTGTTGGATGCGGTGGGCTCGGCCTCGCCGACCACCTTTCCGAGACGGATGACGGTGATGCGATCGGCGACCGCGCGCACCTCGCGCAGCTTGTGCGTGATGAACACGATCGCCGTGCCCTCGTCGCGCAGCTGCTTCATGATGGACATCAGCTCGTCGGTCTCTTGCGGGGTGAGCACCGCGGTGGGCTCGTCGAAGACCAGGACTTTGGCGTCGCGCGAGAGCGCCTTGATGATCTCCACCCGCTGCTGCACACCGACGGGAAGATCGCCGACGAGGGCGTCGGGGTCGACATCGAACCCGAAACGCGCCGCGACCGCGCGCACATGTGCGCGAGCGGCGGCGAGGTCGAGCGAGCCCAGGGCGCCGGTCTGCTCGTGGCCGAGCATGACGTTCTCGGCCACCGTGAAGACCGGGATGAGCATGAAGTGCTGGTGCACCATGCCGATACCGGCGGCCATCGCGTCTCCGGGGCCGCGGAAATCCTGGACGACGTCGTCGAGCAGGATCTGACCTTCATCGGCCCGGTAGAGGCCGTAGAGGACGTTCATCAGGGTGGACTTTCCGGCACCGTTCTCACCCAGCAGGGCATGGATCTGCCCCGGCTCGACGACGATGTCGATGTGGTCGTTGGCGACGAGCGATCCGAACCGCTTCGTGATGCCACGCAACTCAAGCTTCATACGTGTGACCCTATCCAGAGAGGCCGGGCACGAGAAGAGAGCGGGGCGCTTCGCCGCCCGGCGAAACGCCCCGCTCTCGTGCTCGTGGATTACTTGGGCGAGCTGGGCGAGGTGACCTTGATCTCGCCGCTGACGATCTTCGCCTGCAGCGCCCTCAGCTCGTCCTGCAGACCGGCCGGCAGCTTGCTCTCGTAGTCGTGGAACGACGAGAGGCCGACGCCGTCGTTCTCCAGCGTGCCGACGTACGGCGTGCCGTCGAACTTGCCCTGAGCGGCCTGCGTCACGGCGGTGTACACCGCGGTGTCGATGCGCTTCATGACGGAGACGAGGATCTGGTCGGCGACCGAGGGGTCGGCCACGGCGAGGTCGGAGTCGACACCGAGCATGACGGTGTTCTTGCCGCTGTCCTTGATGGCGGCACTGGCCGACAGGTAGATCGGACCGCCGACGGGCAGGATCACGTCGACGCCCTGGTCGAGGATGCCCTGCGCGGTCTGCTTGGCCGTGTCGTTGGCCTTGAAGTCACCCGTGAACGAGCCCTTCTGCGAAGCCGCGTCCCAGCCGAACGACTGGACGTTCGCGCCCTTGTCGGCGTCGTACTTCTTGACGCCCTCGACGAAGCCGTCCATGAAGATGGTCACCGGCGGGATCTGCATGCCGCCGAAGGTGCCGACCTTGTTCACGCCCGACGCCTGCGACCACGCAGCGGCGGCGTAGCCGCCGAGGTACGCGGCCTGAGCCGTGTCGAAGAGGAGAGGCTTGATGTTCGGCTCGTCCGTCTTGCCGTCCTGGTTGCCGTCGGCGGAGTCGTCGATGATGGCGAAGTTGACGTTCGGGTTGGCCTTGGCCGCGTCGATCGTCGCCGCGGAGAGCTTGAAGCCGACCGACACGATGAACGTGCAGCCGCCCGAGAGCAGGGCGTCCATGTTCGGCTTGTAGTCGTTGTCGGACTTCGACTCCACCTCGAGGGGCTTCACGCCCAGCTCTGCGGCAGCCTTGTCCATCCCGTTTTTGGCCGACTCGTTGAACGACTTGTCGTTGAAGCCGCCGTTGTCCGAGACGAGGCAGGGCTTGAAGCCGTCCACGACGGTGCCGCCGGCGGCGGCCGAGCCGGATCCTGCGGGGGTCGGGGCCGAGCCGCAACCGGCGAGGGCGATGATGAGCCCCGCGGCAGCTGTGATGCCGGCGAGCTTCTTGGTGGTCGAGATGGTCAATGCAGCCTCCACATTGATAGACCCGCGGATTTCGCGGGCGCACGGATCGAAGTTACCTACTGTGACGTGGGATTTGCACGCTGCACACCCGGGTGCGGGCGAAAGGTTACAAAGACGCAATCAAGCCGACACGAACGCGGCATCCTGCCCGATGGCTCGTGATCAGAGCACGTCGCCGCGGCCGGTGAGCTTCAGCGCGTCGACGACGCCCTTCACGCGCTGGGCGTGCTCGCTCGTGGTCACCAGGAGCGCGTCGGCGGTGTCCACGACGACGATGTCCTTGACCCCGATCAGGCTGATCACCCGGTTGGTGTGGCTGACGACGATGCCGCTCGCGGCATCGGAGAGGATGCGCGCGTTCTCGCCCAGGATCGCGAGATCGTTCTTGCGCCCTCCGCTGTTCAACTTGGCGAGGCTGGCGAAGTCACCCACGTCGTCCCAGTCGAAGTGACCCGGCACGACGGCCAGGCGCCCCTTCTCGGCGGCGGGTTCGGCAACGACGTAGTCGATCGCGATCTTCGGCAGCTTGGGCCAGATACGGTCGACCGCGGGACCACGGCGATCGCGGTCGTCCCACGCCTCGGCGAGCTCGAGAAGCCCCGCGTGCAGCTCGGGGTTGTTCGCCTCGATCTCAGCCAGGAGCACATCGGCGCGCGAGATGAACATGCCCGCGTTCCAGAGGTAGTCGCGATCGGCGAGGTACTGCTTCGCCGTCTCGAGGTCGGGTTTCTCGACGAAGCGCTCGACGAGCGACGCGTCGCGCGCGCCGTCGACGATGAGCTCGCCGCCGCGCTTGATGTAGCCGAACCCGACGGCAGGCTCGGACGGCGAGATTCCGACGGTGCAGATATAGCCCTCGCGCGCGACCTCCACCGCATCACGGACGGCGAACTCGAACACCCGCGTGCCGCGGATCACGTGGTCGGCCGCGAACGATCCGATGATGACGTCCGGCTCGCGTCGGTGCAGGATCGCGGCCGCCAGGCCGATCGCGGCGGCCGAGTCGCGCGGCTCGGACTCGAGGAACACGTTGCGGTCAGGGATGCCGGGAAGCTGCTCCTCCACCGCGGCACGGTGAGCGCGCCCCGTGACGACGGCGATGCGGTCGGCGCCCGACAAGGGCGCGAGACGGTCCCAGGTGTCGCGCAGGAGGGAGTGTCCGGATCCGGTCAGGTCGTGGAGGAACTTGGGGGCGTCGGCGCGCGACAGCGGCCAGAGGCGGCTGCCGACACCGCCGGCGGGAATCACGGCGTAGAAGTCGTCGATCGGATCGGCCATTCCGCCAGGGTACCGGGCCGCACGTGACGGACCGATTTCGTGAAGAAGGCCGTTTCGCTCCGGATCTCTCGATATCGAGAGAACTTAGGCTCGCCTTCGTCGCCCTGCTCTCGAACGCCGACTTAGGATAAGACTGCGCCCGTGTGCGACGCCGAGGGTCCAGTGCCGTTGTGAACCCCGGGGCCGATGTCAGCCCCCGCCGTGCCGAGGTGTCCGTTCACACCAAGGGAGGACGACCGTGTCTGCACCAGCACGCGTCACACCGTCGGTAGCTCAGACCACGTCCAAGACGCCGCGCGGAACGCTCTACCGCGGCAACGAGGGCATGTGGTCGTGGGTGCTGCACCGCATCACCGGCGTCGCCATCTTCTTCTTCCTGCTCGTGCACGTGCTCGACACGGCGCTGATCCGCCTCTCCCCCGAGGCGTACGACGCGGTCATCGGCACGTACAAGAACCCGATCATGGGCTTCGGCGAGGTCGCCCTCGTCGCGGCGATCGTCTACCACGCCTTCAACGGCCTGCGCATCATCGCGGTCGACCTGTGGCCGTGGGCGACCCGCCACCAGCGCCAGCTGTGGTGGGGCGTGCTGGGCCTGTGGGTCGTGACCGTGGGCGGATTCGCCGCGCGCCACGTCCCCATCGTGCTGTCGAACATCGGAGGCGGTCACTGATGTCCACCCTCACCCCGAGCAACGATCAGACCATCCCCGCACCGCGCTCCCCGCAGGTGCGCAAGAAGGGGGCCAACCTCGAGAAGATCGGCTGGATCTACATGCGCGCCTCCGGCGTGCTGTTGGTCGTGCTGATCTTCGGGCACCTCTTCGTGAACCTGATGCTCGGCGAGGGCATCCACGGCATCGACTTCGCCTTCGTCGCCGGCAAGTTCGCGAGCCCGTTCTGGCAGGTCTGGGACGTGCTGATGCTCTGGCTCGCCCTCATCCACGGCGCGAACGGCATGCGCACGATCGTCAACGACTACGTCGTCGGCGCGACCACCCGCAAGGTGCTGGTGTGGGCGCTGTGGATCGCCGCGGGCTTCCTGATTGTGCTCGGCACCCTCGTCGTCTTCACCTTCGACCCGTGCCTGGGCGTGGAGAACTCGACGACGGACTGGCTCATCCAGATGTGCGCCGCGCGCTGAGCGCGCGCACCACGACGCTCACGACGACGCAGAAGACAAGGCATTCCTGACGTGACTACCCAGCAGCATCCCGAGGCCGTACTCAAGGACGGCGTCTACTACCACGAGTTCGACATCGTCATCGTGGGCGCCGGCGGCGCCGGCATGCGCGCCGCGATCGAGGCGGGTCCGGGCGCCCGCACCGCCGTGATCACCAAGCTCTACCCGACCCGGTCGCACACCGGTGCGGCGCAGGGCGGCATGGCGGCGGCGCTCGCCAACGTCGAAGAGGACTCCTGGGAGTGGCACACCTTCGACACCGTCAAGGGCGGCGACTACCTCGTCGACCAGGATGCCGCGGAGATCCTCGCCCGCGAGGCCATCGACGCCGTCATCGACCTCGAGAACATGGGTCTGCCCTTCAACCGCACCCCCGAGGGCAAGATCGACCAGCGCCGCTTCGGCGGCCACACCGCCGACCACGGCAAGACCCCCGTGCGCCGTGCATGCTACGCGGCCGACCGCACCGGTCACATGATCCTTCAGACGCTGTTCCAGAACTGCGTGAAGCTGGGGATCAACTTCTTCAACGAGTATTACGCGCTCGATCTCATCACGGTGAAGGATGCCGACGGCAACACCCAGGTCGCGGGCGTCGTGGCCTACGAGCTGGCCACCGGCGACCTCCACGTCTTCCACTCCAAGGCCGTCATCTTCGCCACCGGCGGCTTCGGCAAGATCTACAAGACCACCTCGAACGCCCACACCCTCACCGGCGACGGCGTCGGCATCGTGTGGCGCAAGGGCCTGCCGCTGGAGGACATCGAGTTCTTCCAGTTCCACCCGACAGGGCTTGCCGGTCTCGGCATCCTGCTCACCGAGGGCGCCCGCGGCGAGGGCGCGATCCTGCGCAACGCCTCCGGCGAGCGGTTCATGGAGCGCTACGCACCGACCATCAAGGACCTCGCCCCGCGTGACATCGTCGCGCGCTGCATGGTCAAGGAGGTCCTCGAGGGCCGCGGCGCCGGACCCCACAAGGACTACGTGTACCTGGACTGCACCCACCTCGGTGCAGAGGTGCTGGAGACCAAGCTCCCCGACATCACCGAGTTCGCCCGCACCTACCTGGGCGTCGACCCGGTCACCGAGCCGGTGCCGGTCATGCCGACCGCCCACTACGCGATGGGCGGCATCCCGACCAACAACAACGGTGAGGTGCTGCAGAACAACGACACCGTCGTGCCCGGCCTGTACGCCGCCGGTGAGTGCGCGTGCGTCTCCGTGCACGGTGCGAACCGCCTCGGCACCAACTCGCTGCTGGACATCAACGTCTTCGGAAAGCGCAGCGGTCGCAACGCCGTCCAGTACGTGCAGACCGCTGATTTCGTGCCGCTGCCCGAGGACCCCGCCAAGGAGGTCCGCGAGATGCTCGAGGGTCTGCGAAGCAACACCGGCACCGAGCGCGTCGCGGTGCTCCGCAAGACGCTGCAGGAGGAGATGGACGCCAACGCCCAGGTCTTCCGCACCGAGGAGACCCTGACCAACGTCATGGGCACCATCCACGACCTGCGCCAGCGCTTCAAGAACGTGCACATCGACGACAAGGGCAAGCGCTTCAACACCGATCTGCTCGAGGCCGTCGAGCTCGGCTTCCTTCTCGACCTTGCCGAGATCGTCGCGTACGCCGCCCGCAACCGTCGCGAGAGCCGCGGCGGACACATGCGCGAGGACTACCCCGACCGCAACGACGAGCAGTACATGCAGCACACGATGGCCTACCTCACCGGCGACCCGCACTCGCCCGACCCCGAGGATCACATCAAGCTGGACTGGAAGCCCGTCGTGTTCACCAAGAACGACAAGGGCGAATTCAACTACCCACCGATGGAGAGGAAGTACTGATGTCGACCGCCATCGTCGAGCAGGACGTCGTCGCCGAGACGACCGGTGAGGCCCCGATCCAGTCGTACCTCGTCACCTTCATCATCCGCCGTTTCGACCCGGAGACCGACAGCGAGCCGCGCTGGGTGGACTACGACGTCGAGATGTACCCCACCGATCGCGTGCTGGACGCCCTGCACAAGATCAAGTGGGAGGTCGACGGCTCCCTGACCTTCCGTCGGTCGTGCGCCCACGGCATCTGCGGCTCCGACGCGATGCGCATCAACGGCCGCAACCGCCTGGCCTGCAAGACGCTGATCAAGGACCTCGACATCTCGAAGCCGATCTACGTCGAGGCGATCAAGGGTCTGCCGCTGGAGAAGGACCTCGTCGTCGACATGGAGCCGTTCTTCGCGTCGTACCGCGAGGTGCAGCCGTTCCTCATCGCCAACAGCAAGCCCGAGGCCGGCAAGGAGCGCATCCAGTCGATCGTCGACCGCGAGATCTTCGACGACACCACCAAGTGCATCCTGTGCGCCGCGTGCACCTCGTCGTGCCCGGTGTTCTGGACCGACGGCCAGTACTTCGGCCCCGCCGCGATCGTCAACGCGCACCGGTTCATCTTCGACTCGCGCGATGACGCGGCGACCACGCGCCTGGACATCCTCAACGACAAGGAAGGCGTGTGGCGCTGCCGCACGACCTTCAACTGCACCGAGGCATGCCCCCGCGGCATCGAGGTCACCAAGGCGATCGCCGAGGTCAAGCAGGCCGTCATGCGCGGCGGTCGCTGAGTCCGCCGGCCACCGACCAGCAGAGCGGATGCCGGGACCGTAACGGCCCCGGCATCCGCTCTCGCTACGCTGATCGGGTGACGGATTCGTCGGAACGCGCGGATGCCGCGTGGCGTGCGCGCTGGGAGCAGTCGCCCCTGCGGGAGCGCCTGGACGAGCCGATCGAGCGCGCGACGGAGATCACGCGCAAGACGCTCGGGTGGTTCCCGATCCGCGTTTGGCGTCATTTCCTGCGCGCCAACGGGTTCCTGCTCGCCGCGGCCATCAGCTACCAGTCCCTGTTCGCGATCTTCGCCGTGATCTACTTCGGCTTCGCGATCGTGGGCATCTGGCTCGGGGGCAGCACTCAGGCCATCGCCGGACTCATCCATATCCTCAACCTCTACATCCCGGGCCTCATCGGGCGCGAGGATGGCCAGGGGCTGGTGAGCGAAGCCGACGTCGCCCAGATCGCGCAGGAGTCGGCGAGTGTGCTCGCTGTCACGGGTGCCGTGGCGTTCATCGCCGCGCTGTGGACGGCGATCGGCTTCGTCACGTTCACCCGGCGCGCCGTGCGCGACATCTTCGGGTTGCCGTTCGACACCCGCAGCTACGTGCTGTTGAAGGCCAGGGACTTCTTCGCGGCCGCCCTGTTCGGACTGGCGCTGGTGATCGGCGCGATCCTCGCCAGCGTCGCTGCGGGTGCGGTCGAGCTGCTGTTCCAGCTGTTCCCGTGGCCCGGCTACTCGAACTGGGTGTGGGTGACGGGCCGCATCGCCTCGGGGGCGGTCGCCTTCGCGATCAACACCGCTGCCATCGGGGCGCTGATCCGCTTCCTCACCGGAACCTCGTTACGGTGGGGGCTGATCCTCCCCGGCGCCGCACTCGGCGGCGCCGCGATGGTGGTCCTCCAGTACGGGGCTGGAATCCTCCTCTCCTACTCCCCCTCCAACCCGCTGCTGGCGACGTTCTCGGTCTTCGTCGGATTCCTGCTTTGGTTCCGTTTGGTCGGCATCGTCATCCTCGTCGCCGCATCATGGGTCGCCCTCACGGCGCAGGACGCGGACGTGCCCATCGAGCAGTTGTCGGCGGACGAGCAGCGGCGTCGCGAGCACGCCGCATTGCTGATCGCCGCGCGGGTGCGCGTGCGCGCCGCCCATCTCGCGCGCGCCGAAGCACCCTGGTGGCGGCGTTGGCACGAGACGCGTGAGCTCCGGCGCGCCGAAGACGACCTCGCGCGGGTCGAGGCCGACGCTCCCCCGCCCCCGCGCGGCCTCCTCGGCTGAGGGCCGCGGACCCGCGTCGCGTGTCGGCGGCGCTCGTTAGGGTTGACGCGTGCCCCGAAACCTGCGCGTCGCCTCCGTCAACGTCAACGGCATCCGTGCCGCCGCCCGCAAGGGCATGCTCCCGTGGCTCGAGACGGCCGACGTCGACGTCCTGACTCTGCAGGAGGTGCGCGGAGAGGCGACGCACCTCGCCGACGCTCTGCCCGGATGGCACATCGTCAACGACGAAGCGCTGGCGAAGGGTCGCGCCGGTGTCGCGATCGCGGCTCGCGAGCCGATCGACATCTGGCGCATCGAACTCGGCGACGACACCCTCGATTCCCGCGGACGTTGGGTCGAAGCCGACATCGACGTCGCCGGCGAGAAGGTGACGATCGTCAGCGCGTACGTCCACACGGGCGAAGCCGACACCGAGAAGCAGGTGGCCAAGTACGCGTTCCTCGACGCGATGGAATCCCGGATGCCGAAGCTCGGCGAGTTGGCCCTCATCACGGGCGACCTCAACGTGGGTCACCGCGAGCTCGACATCCGCAATTGGCGGGGCAACGTCAAGAAGGCGGGCTTCCTGCCCCGCGAGCGCGCGTACTTCGACCGCTTCACGGGCCCCGAAGGCGAACAGGTCGTCGGCACGGACGGCACCACCGGCACGGGGCTCGGCTGGGTCGACGTGGGACGCCGGTGGGCGGGCGAGGTCGACGGCCCCTACTCGTGGTGGTCGAACCGCGGCAAGGCGTTCGACACCGATACGGGCTGGCGCATCGACTACCACCTCGCCTCGTTTGCACTCGCGGAACGCGTGGTCGACTATCGCGTCGTGCGTGCGCCCTCCTGGGACACGCGGTGGAGCGATCACGCTCCCGTGGTCGCCGACTACGCGTTCTGAACTGTCCGGCGGAGCTGTCGGCCCCGGCGGGCGGCGGGACCCCGGCATCCGTTCTCTAGACTGGGACGATGACCAGGCCCCGCCTCTACTCCGGAATGCAGCCCTCCGCCGACTCCCTCCAGATCGGCAACTACATCGGGGCCCTGCTGCAGTGGCGTGACCTGCAGGAGGAGTACCAGGCGTTCTTCTCCGTCGTCGATCTGCACGCTCTGACCCAGCCGAACGATCCGGCGGAGCTGCGGGAGAAGACCCGGCGCACGGCGGCGCAGTACATCGCCGCCGGCATCGAACCGTCGAAGTCGACGCTGTACGTGCAATCGCACGTGCGCGCCCACGCCGAGCTCGCCTGGGTGCTCTCGACCATCACCGGATTCGGTGAGGCGAACCGCATGACGCAGTTCAAGGACAAGTCCGCGCGGTACGGCGCCGACCAGACGAACGTCGGTCTGTTCACGTACCCGGTGCTGATGGCCGCTGACATCCTGCTCTATCAGACCGACATCGTCCCGGTCGGCGACGATCAGAAGCAGCACGTCGAACTCACCCGCGACCTCGCAGAGCGCTTCAACTCCCGCTACGGCCAGACCTTCCGCATGCCGATGCCGGTGATCCAGCAGGACACCGCGCGCATCTACGACCTGCAGAACCCCACCGCCAAGATGAGCAAGTCGGCCGAGTCGGATGCCGGTGTGCTGTGGATGCTGGATGACCCGGCCGTGTCGGCGAAGAAGATCATGCGTGCCGTCACCGACAGCGAGGGCGTGGTCCGCTACGACAAGGAGAACAAGCCCGGCGTCTCCAACCTGCTGGTGATCTATGCGGCCCTCACCGGACGCCAGATCCCCTCGATCGAGGACGAGTACGCGGGCCGCGGCTACGGTGACTTCAAGAAGGGGCTCGCAGAGGTGGTCGTGAACGAGTTCGGGCCCGTCCGCGCGCGGGCACTCGAGCTGCTCGATGATCCCGCCGAGCTCGACCGCGTGCTCGCCGCCAACGCCGACCGAGCCGCCGAGGTCGCGGATGCGACCCTCGCCGACGTGTACGCGAAGGTCGGACTCCTCCGCCGCGGCTGACAACCGTCGCGGGTTGCGGTTGCCGCGAGGCTTGCCCACGGTCCCGTACTCAGTCTGCATGGTGGTCGAGCTTTCCGAGACTGCGATGTTCCGCGCACGTCACGCTCGCAACAATCGTCGCAGACTGAATATGGCGACCCGGGCTGCACCGTCCACGCCGCGATCCCGTCCAGCCCGCATCTCACTACGCTCCTGCGCGTCCGACGCCGCCGGTGTGCCGTATTCAGTCTCTGATGCATCCGCCGGGCGTTGCACCCGGCGGATGTCTGCGAGGTGCGAGAGTGCGACGAGGCGGCAGACTGAATACCGACCGCGCGGCGAGACCGCCCCGCGCACCCGAACGGTCGGAGCGGCTGGGGCGCCGCGCGGTGGAAGAGGTCAGCCGCGACGATTGGCGAAGATCAGACCGCGCAGCGCACTGGCGACGTCCTCGAACCGGTACAGGATGTCCTCCGCCGTCAGCCTGAGCACGGTGAATCCGAGCGCCGCGAGCGCGCGGTCGCGTTGGTAGTCGACACGCCGCTGATTCCAGTCGCTGTGGAACTGCTTGCTGTCGCACTCGATGATCAGCCATCCGTTCACCAGCAGATCCACACGACCGACGCCGTCGATGCTGACCTGCAGATCGACGTCACAGCCCCACCGGCGAAGCAGGAGCCGCACGAGTGTCTCCGTTCCCGCTTCCGCACGGCTGTCGATGAAGGGCCGGATAGCCCTGAAACGCGCCGGGACCGCGCCGAAGACCTGGTCGAGCTGATCGACCGCGACTGTGCCGAGGTGGATGGCACTATCCAAAGTCGCCACCGCGAACCGCGCCTCCTGACAGCGGATCGCGTGCGACAGAGCATCCACGATGTCGACCGCACCCGATGTCGGCGGTTCGGTCAAGGCGTGCCAGTGCAGGACCAGGTCGCGGCGCTGCGCCGCCGGGCCCAAGGCACCGCCCCCGACGACCGGACGCATACGGCTGTCGCCGCGCTCCATATGGACGTGAAGTCTGGTCGAGTCGGCAACGAACACGCCACACTCGGACAAGAGCGAGAGACAGCCCAGCCGGCCCCCGACGTGCGCGGCTTTGCGCAGAGCCTCCGGCGCGTCTCCGCGAACGTAGTGTCCCTTCCTTGCGCGGACGAGCTGACCGCTCTCGAGGCTCGCTCGGATCGCGCGGCTCGTCATCCCTGCCGCGCGCAACTCGGCCCGCGTCCACACATCGAACATCGCGCCAGCCTTGTCATCGCACGGTCGGAAAGCAGCCGCCCCTGACAATCAGTGGACAGTCCGCGGCGGGCAGCAGCTGGGGAGGATGTCTGTGCGTTCTGGCGGTGACGGATGCCGCAATAGGGGTGTTCCGTATTCAGTCTCCGCCGCCGGGTCGCACTCGAGCGACCGCAACAACTCGCGGCGCGTGCGGAGGTGACATCCCTCCGAGACTGAATACGGATCGCGAGAGCCGTCGTCGGGGTCGGCGCGAGCCGCTGCGGGCGCGGGCCGTCCCCGTACCCGTACACGCCCGGGCAGGCGGGCAGGAGACCGCGCGCGCGGGCGGATAGGCTCGCGGCATGCAACCGGTCACCCTGCGGACGACGCGACTCGAGCTCTCGCTGCCGACCGAGAACGACGTCGACGCGATTTACGCCGCCTGCCAGGACGAGCTGATCCAGCGCTTCACGACGGTGCCGTCGCCGTACGAGCGCGCGCACGCCGAGGGGTTCGTCGACAAAGTCGCGGGCTGGTGGGATGCCGAGACGGAGGCGACCTGGGCGCTGCGCCACGACGGCATGCTCGCCGGCATGATGGGCCTGCATCGCCTCGGCCAGGGATCCGGCGAACTGGGCTACTGGATGACGCCCGCCGCGCGCGGTCGGGGACTGGTCGTGGAGGCGGCGCAGAGGGTGATCGACTGGGGCTTTTCTTCGGACGGACTGGGATTGCAACGGATCGAGTGGCGCGCCGTGGTCGACAATCCCGCATCGCACCGCGTCGCGCAGCGACTCGGATTCCGCTACGAGGGCCGGGTACGCTCCGCTCTCGTCAACGGAGCCGGCGTGCGCGCCGACGGCCTCATCGCGGGCTTGCTCGCCGACGATGAGCGCGCCCCACAGGTGTGGCCCGCCGCCGGCTGACCCCTGACGCGGTGTCGGGGCGCAGTGGCAGGATGAGGCCATGCCCGAGATGCCGGAGGTGCAAGGCCTCGTCGACTTCCTCGCCGAGCGCGCGACGGGACGCACCATCACGAAGGTGACGGTCGCCAACATCGCGGCGCTCAAGACCTACGACCCGCCCATCGACGGCCTCGTCGGGGGCCGCATCAGTGAAGCCCGGCGCCACGGCAAGTTCGTCGACCTGGCGACGGATGCCGGCATCCATCTCATCTTCCATCTCGCCAAGGCCGGTTGGCTGCGCTGGTACGAGACGGTTCCCGACACGGTGATCCGACCGGGCAAGACGCCGATCGCGCTGCGCGTGCGCCTCGGCGACGGCGCCGGATTCGACCTGACCGAGGCCGGCACCAAGAAATCGCTCGCCGTCTACGTCGCTCGCGACCCACAGGATGTCCCCGGTATCGCCCGCCTCGGTCCCGACCCGCTCGCGGAGGAGTTCACGCGGGATGCACTCGCCGGCCTTCTGGCCGGTCGGCGCACCCAGATCAAGGGCGTGCTGCGCGACCAGTCGATCGTCGCCGGCATCGGCAACGCGTACTCCGACGAGATCCTGCACGCCGCGCGTATGTCGCCCTACGCCCTGGCGGCAGGTCTTGCCGACGACGAGGTCGACAGGCTCTACGACGCGATGCGCACGACGCTGACGGATGCCGTCGCCACCGCGTCCGGCAAGCCGCCCGCCGATCTGAAGGACGCGAAACGCCGCGGCATGGCGGTGCACGGCCGGCGCGGCGAGGCCTGCCCGGTGTGCGGCGACGAGGTACGCAGCGTCTTCTTCGCGGACAACTCACTGGAATACTGCCCCACCTGTCAGACGGGCGGAAAGCTGCTCGCCGACCGGCGGCTGTCGCGGCTGCTGAAGTAGCGCAGCGTCCCTCGCGACCGACATGGAATGAAAACGTCGTCGGGGCGTTGAGTAGGATCAAGTGCAAGAAACGTGCTCCGGGGTCGGTGTGAATCCGAACCGGCGGTGACAGTCCGCGAGCCCCTCCCAGGAGGGGTTGATCCGGTGGAATTCCGGGACCGACGGTGATGCGTGACGGTTCAACGAGAGCCCGATCGCTAGTCCGGATGAGAGGCAGCACGGACGCGGTCGCGCGCATGCGGCGGCGTCTGCGGTGTCGGCCGTGCCCCGGAGCCTCACAGAAGGACGACGGATGGCCGCGACAGACCGCGACGACACGGCGATCGACCGTGCGATGCAGCGCGCCCTCGAGATCGCTCGACGGGGGCCGCGCGGCATCAACCCGCAGGTCGGCGCCGTGCTGCTCTCCTCCGACGGCGAGGTGCTCGCCGAAGGGTGGCACCGCGGAGCCGGCACGGCTCACGCCGAAGTCGACGCGCTGACGAACCTCGCCGCCGCGGCGGGAGCGGATGCCGCGCGCGGCGCGACCGCCGTCGTCACCCTCGAACCGTGCAACCACACCGGCCGCACCGGTCCGTGCAGCGAAGCGCTCCTCGCCGCCGGCGTCGCGCGCGTGGTGTTCGCCGTCGCCGATCCCGGCGAGGCCTCTTCGGGCGGCGCCGCACGTCTGCGCGAGGCCGGTGTCGACGTGATCGGCGGCTGGCGCGCAGACGAGGGCACCGCCCTGCTGGCATCCTGGCTGGAGGTGCAGCGCCTCGGCCGCCCCCACGTCACCGTGAAGTGGGCGCAGTCGCTCGACGGCCGCGGCGCCGCCGCCGACGGCACCAGCCAGTGGATCACGGGCCCCGAAGCCCGCGCCGATGTCCATCGCCGCCGCAGCCTCGCCGACGCGATCGTGGTCGGCACCGGCACGCTGCTGGCCGACGATCCCGCCCTCACCGCACGCCGCCCCGACGGCTCGCTCTATGACGAGCAGCCGCGGCCGGTGGTCGTCGGGACCCGAGCCGTGCCGCAAGAAGCCGCCGTGCGCCGGCATCCGCGCCCGTTCATGCAGGACGAGGGCGAGGATCTGCCCGACCTTCTGGAGCGCCTCCGCGAGCTCGGCGCGCACCGTGTCTTCGTCGAAGGGGGACCGACTCTCGCATCGTCCTTCCTCCGCCAGCAGCTCGCCGACGAGGCGCTCGTGTACGTCGCTCCCACCCTGCTCGGCGGGCCTCGCCTGGCCCTCGGCGATATCGGCGTCACCTCGATCGGCGACCAGCGGCGACTGCACGCGGCATCCGTGGAACATCTCGGCGACGACCTGCTCATCGTCGGCCGGTTCGACGGCACGGCCTCCTCACACACCTCCACCACGAAGGAAGAGAACTGATGTTCACCGGAATCATCGAAGAGCGCGGCGAGATCGTCGCCGTCGAGCCGTCGGGTGACGGTGTGCGGATGACCGTCCGTGCGCCGCTGGCCGTCTCCGACGCTCACCACGGCGACTCGATCTCGGTCAGCGGCGTCTGCTTGACCGTCGTCGACCAGGGCGAGGACTGGTTCACCGCCGACGTGATGCGCCAGAGCCTGGACATGGCGACCCTCGGCGCATTCGGCCCCGGCACCCGCGTCAACCTCGAGCGCGCGATGGCCGTGCACGGCCGCCTGGGCGGACACATCGTTCAGGGACACGTCGACGGGACCGGCACGGTGCGGGAGGTTCGCCCCGGAGCGCAGTGGCGGGTCATCCGCATCTCACTGCCCGCGGACCTCGCTCCGCTCGTCGTCGACAAGGGATCGATCGCCGTCGACGGGGTCTCTCTCACGGTTTCGAATGCGTCGGATGCCGCCGCCGCCGATGCCTGGTTCGAGGTGTCGCTGATTCCCGAGACCCTGGAGGCGACGACCCTCGGCGACCGCGTTGCCGGCGACCGCGTCAACCTCGAGACCGACATCCTGGCGCGCCACGTGCAGCGCCTGCTCGCCTTCGCCCCCACCGTTTCCGATTCCGCCGACTCCATCACCGAAGGAGGCTCACGATGAGCCTTGCCACCATCCCCGAGGCCCTCGAGGCGCTGCGCGCCGGACGTCCCGTCATCGTCGCCGACGATGAGAACCGCGAGAACGAGGGTGACATCATCCTGTCGGCCCAGCTCGCCACGCCCGAGTGGCTCGCCTGGACGATCCGCTGGTCCAGCGGCTTCATCTGTGCGCCCATGCCCGCCGAGTGGGCCGACCGCCTCGACCTGCCGCCGATGGTCGCGGTGAACGAGGACGCCCGCGGCACCGCCTATACGGTGAGCGTGGATGCCGCCGACCGCGTCTCGACCGGCATCAGCGCGACCGACCGCTCGCACACCCTCAATGTGCTCGCCGACCCGGCATCCGTGCCGTCGTCGGTGATCCGGCCGGGTCACATCCTGCCGCTGCGCGCGGTGGACGGCGGCGTGCGCGAGCGTGCGGGTCACACCGAGGCCGGCGTCGAGCTGATGCGTCTCGCGGGTCTGCAGCCTGTCGCGGCGATCGGCGAGGTCGTCGCCGAGGACGGGTCGATGATGCGTCTGCCGGGTCTGATGGAGATGGGCGAGCGGGAGGGCGTTCCGGTGATCACGATCGAACAGCTCATCGCCCACCTCGACGAGGTCGAACCGGTCGCCGCGCCCGCTGCGCAGGCGGCGGCCCAGAAGCGCCGCGTGAGCCTGCGCGCCGAGGCGACCGTGCCCACCTCGCACGGAACGTTCCGCTTCCTCGCGTACAAGGACCGGGTGACCGGCACCGACCACATCGCGGTCGTCTCGGGGGACCTCACCGAGAAGGCCCCGCTCGTGCGCGTGCACTCCGAGTGCCTCACCGGTGAAGCCTTCGGCTCCCAGAAGTGCGAGTGCGGCCCGCAGCTGGACGCCGCGCTGGACCGTATCGACAAGGACGGCGGCGTCGTCATCTACATGCGCGGCCACGAGGGCCGCGGCATCGGCCTCATCAACAAGCTGCGCGCCTACAGCCTGCAGGAGCGGGGCCTCGACACCGTCGATGCGAACCTCGCGCTGGGCCTGCCCGCCGACGCCCGCGACTACGCGGCAGCCGGCGGCATCCTCGCGGATCTGGGTGTGGACAGCATCCGGCTCCTGACCAACAACTCCGACAAGGTGAAGCAGCTGCGCGAGCTCGGACTCGATATCGTCGAGCAGGTGCCGCTGCTCGTCGGCGTCGGCGCCAACAACCACCAATATCTGGCGACCAAGCGCGATCGCATGGGCCACATCATCAGCGCGGCAGAGCTCGACGCGGCTCTCGCCCACAGCACGGAGGAGCACGCATGAGCGGCCACGGAGCCCCCCAGACCGTCCCGATCGACGCGACCGGACTGCGGGTCGTCGTCATCGCCGGCCTCTGGCACGACGTCATCACCGACGGCCTGATCGCCGGCGCGGAGCGGGTGCTCGCGGCATCCGGGGCCGAGTGGAGCCTGGAGCGCGTTCCCGGCTCGTTCGAGCTGCCCGTCGCGGCGAAGGCGGCCCTGGATGCCGGGGCGGACGCCGTCGTCGCACTCGGTGTCATCATCCGCGGGGGCACACCCCACTTCGACTTCGTGTCGTCGGCGGCCACCGACGGCCTCACCCGTGTCGCCCTCGACACCGGCAAGCCGGTCGGCTTCGGGGTGCTGACCCTGGACGACGAGCAGCAGGGCATCGACCGGGCGGGCCTTCCGGGCTCGAAGGAGGACAAGGGCGCGGAAGCCGCGGATGCCGCGCTGCGCACCGCGCTGCTGCTGCAGCGCCTTCGCGGCTGACACCGCACCGACCAGAAGCCGCGTTTCGACTCGCGGCGCTCGCTCAACGACCGGGGGGCTCTCATCCCGGTCGTTGAGCGAGGCGCGCAGCGCCGAGTCGAAACGCCCTCAGCCTCGGCGGTGACGCGCGCTCCACCCGCGCACGGCATCGATGCCGCCCTGCGCGTAGGCGAGCCGCTTCGCGTGGCTCCAGCCCTGCAACCGCTTCTTCCACGCGAAGGCATCGGAGGCACGCGCCATCTCCTCACTCCACACCAGCTCGACCGGCAGGCGTCTCCGCGTGTAGACGGCTCCCTCCCGTCCGCGACGGTTACGGCAGCGACAATCCACAGGAACCCCGTTTCGACTCGCTGCTCGCTCAACGACCGGGGGCGCGGACGCGCGCACTATCAGTTAGGCTGAAGGCATGGAGATCCTGCGTCACGTCGTCGTCCTCGTCCATCTCACCGGATTCGCCATCCTCTTCGGCGCCTGGGTCGTCGAGGCGGTGGGACAGCGGCGCGTCACCCGCCTGATGACGTGGGGCATGCTCGTCGCCGCCGTCGCCGGCCTCGCCCTGGCCGCGCCGTGGGGCATCGACCACCCGCTGAACTACACGAAGCTGGGCGTCAAGCTCGTCGTGCTGCTCGCGATCGGCGCGCTCCTCGGAATCGGCACCGCTCGCCAGCGCAAGACCGGATCCGTGCCGTCGGCCATGTTCTGGCTGGTCGGCATCCTGACCTTCCTCAACGCCGCCCTCGCCGTCCTCTGGCGCTGACCGCGTCGACGCCGGCAGGTTCCCGCTGCACGAACGAGACGCGCCACGCGGCGTAGACTCTTTAGCCGTGCGCCGGGAACCTGCCGGCGCCCCGGTGACCTCATTGTCGCGGCGCCCGCTGCACACACCCCTGCCCCGGACGCCCACCACCGGTGCGTCCCACGAGGACCTACGATCTCTCATCGATAGGTAGCCTCTGCGCATGTCCTCAGCCACCGCGGCCCCCACCGCACCCGTCAACTCCCGCGCCCGCGTGATCACCGCGAGCCTGGTCGGAACGACGATCGAGTTCTACGACTTCTACGTCTACGCGACCGCCGCCGTGCTCGTCTTCCCCGCCCTCTTCTTCCCGACCGGCAACGAGACCACCGCCCTCCTGTCGTCGTTCGCCGTCTTCGGGGCGGCGATGATCGCCCGCCCCGTCGGCGCGGTCGTCTTCGGTCACTTCGGCGACCGATTCGGTCGAAAGGCCACGCTCGTCGCGTCGCTGCTCACGATGGGCATCGCGACCTTCCTGATCGGGTGTCTGCCGACGTTCGCCGGAATCGGCTGGTGGGCGGCCCTCCTGCTGCTGATCCTCCGCCTCTTCCAGGGCTTCGCCCTCGGCGGCGAGTGGTCGGGCGCCGCGCTCGTGGCCACCGAGAACGCCCCGAAGGGCAAGCGCGCCTGGTACGGCACCTTTCCGCAGCTGGGCGCTCCGATCGGCTTCATCATCGCCAACGCGCTCTTCCTCGTGATCAACTTCGCCCTGCCGCACCCCGACGGCCCGACGCAGCGCTCCGAGGCCTTCCTCGCCTGGGGCTGGCGCGTGCCCTTCCTCTTCTCGGCCGTGATGGTGATCATCGGCCTCTGGGTGCGCCTGAAGCTCGTCGAGTCCGAGACCTTCACGACCGCCGAGAAGAAGGGCGCCATCCGCCGCTTCCCGCTGGGGGAGGTCGTCCGCGGACACTGGAAGAACCTGATCCTCGGCACGTTCATCATGCTGGCCACGTATGTGCTCTTCTACCTGATGACGAGCTTCACCCTCGCCTACGGCACGAAGGCGACCGATGCGCCGGTCGCCGGCCTCGGATTCGGCTACACCGACTTCGTGATCATGCAGATCATCGGCGTGGTGTTCTTCGGAGTCTTCACGCTGTTGTCAGGTCCCATCGCCGACGCGGTCGGTCGGCGGAAGCTGCTCATCTGGATCACGGCGTTGATCGGTGTGCTCGGCCTCACGTTCAACGTGTTCCTGCTTCCCGCCGTGGATCCGAAGTTCACGGGCGCACTGGTGCAGGCCTTCCTCGTCTTCGGCTTCATGCTGATGGGAGCCACCTTCGGCCCCATGGGCGCCGTGCTGCCGGAGCTCTTCCCGACCAACGTCCGCTACACGGGTTCGGCGATCGCCTACAACGTCTCGTCGATCCTGGGCGCCGCCGTCGCACCGTCGATCGCTCTGGGACTCTGGGCCGCCGCCGGCGGCGAGCCCTGGCTCGTGGGCGTCTACCTGTCGGGCTCCGCCGTGCTCACCCTCATCGCACTGATCCTCTCCCGCGAGACCAAGGACGTCGACTACGAGACGAACATCGGCCTCGGCGAGACCGGCTCGCTCTGACGAGCGCTCAGTCGAGGAACAGCGCGCGCAGCCGCTTCGTGGTGAAGACGAGGCCGATCGCGATCATCACGGCGTAGTAGAGGACGTGCCACAGCATGTCGACGTTCAGGATGCCGGTGGTCAGCCCCCGGATCAGCTCCACGCCGTGCCACAGCGGCAGGGCCGTGACGATCTGCTGAACCCAGCCGGGGTAGACCGTGATCGGGTAGAAGGTGGCGGAGAAGAGGAACATCGGCAGGAGGACGAAGTTGATCCAGTCCATCTGCTGGAACGTCTTCATGTAGCTCGTGACGGCCATGCCGAGGCTCGCGAAGCCGAACGCGATCAGGACCACCGCGGGCAGGGCGAGCACCGCCGTCCACGCGAGGTTGAGCCCGAGGATCTGCATGATGATCATGAACCCGGTCGCGTAGGCGAGACCGCGCAGCAGCGCGTACAGGATCTCACCCAGCGCGACGTCGAGCGGGCCCAGCGAGGTCGCGAGCATGCCCTCGTAGAGCTTGCCGTAGTTGAGCTTGAAGAAGACGTTCCAGGTGGAGTCGTAGATGGCGCCGTTCATCGCCGAGACGGCCAGCAGCGCCGGCGCGATGAAGGCGGCGTAGCTGACACTGGCGCCCTGTGCGGTCTCGACGTCGCCGATGAGCGCGCCGAGACCGATGCCCATCGAGGCGAGGTAGAACACCGGCTCGAAGAAGCCCGAGAGCACGACCGCCCAGCTGGAAGACCGCGCGGCGATCAGGCCGCGCTGGACGACGG
The DNA here is from genome assembly GCF_016907555.1 of Microbacterium laevaniformans. Classification (NCBI taxonomy): domain Bacteria; kingdom Bacillati; phylum Actinomycetota; class Actinomycetes; order Micrococcales; family Microbacteriaceae; genus Microbacterium; species Microbacterium laevaniformans. The sequence goes on along the minus strand of NZ_JAFBCE010000001.1, from coordinate 481,068 downwards.
CACCGGGGTTGCCCGCCCACAGGGCGCGCACGCCTCCCCGACGGACGGCCCCCTGCCGCGCCTCGACGACCGCACTCATTTCGCGAGCCTCTCGGTGAAGACGCGGCGGGCGAACAAGTAGCCGACCACCGCGAGGGCGAGCAGATAGACGAGGTGGACCGTGACCATCACCGGGTCCACCGCCGCGCCGTACGTGGCGACGCGTCCGAGTTCGGCGCCGTGCCAGAGCGGTGAGACCCACCCGATCCACTGCAACCACAGCGGCAGCGCGTCCAGCGGATAGAACGTGCCGGAGAAGAGGAACATCGGCATGAACAGGAAGCGCTGCACGAGAGCGAACTGTCCCTTGTCGTCTTCGATCGAGCCCGCATAGGCCATGAGCGGGATGCCGAAGGCGAGCCCCGCCAGCACCCCGGCGAACACCGCGAGCCATCCCGTCGCCGGGTGCGGCACCGCGCCGAACGGCAGCAGCCACACGATGAGGTAGTAGGCCGCCGAGGCGACGACCATCCGCGCGGTCGCTCCCGCGACCACGCCGTTGGCGATCTGCGGGCTCGACAGCGGCGACGCGTTGAAGCCGTAGAAGTAGCGGCGCCATTTGAAGCCCGCCATGACCGGGTAGGTGAGCTCCTCGCTGGCCACCGAGATCGTCGCGGTCGCCAGCAGCGCCGGAGCGACGAACATGAGGTAGCTCACCTCCTGGCCGTGATCGACGATCGGCACGCGGATGAGGGCCGCCAGGCCCACGGCGAGCCCCAGCAGGTACAGGATGGGCTGACCGACGGCGCCGACGATGATCGTCCAGCCGTAGGCGCGCATGGCGCGCACCATGTGCTCGGTGACGTACCAGGTGCCGCGACGGCGGGGCTTGCGACCCCACTGCATCGCCTCGGCCCGCAACGCCTCCAGGCTCGGGTGCGCCGCCGCATCCGTCGACGAGGTGCTCATTCGATCAGCGACCTTCCCGTGAGGCGGAGGAAGACGTCCTCCAGCGAGGAGCGGCGCACGAGCGAGGTGATCGGCTCGAGTCCCAGCGAGGTGACGCGCTCGAGGGCGGCCTCACCGTTGTCGGCGTAGATGAGGATGCGGTCGGGAAGCACCTCGACGCGGTCGCCGATACCGGCCAGCTGGCCGGCGACCTGGGCGTTGCGATCCGAACCGAAGCGCACTTCGAGCACTTCACGGCTGGAGTGCTCCCGGATGAGGGATGCCGGGGTGCCCTCGGCCATGATGCGGCCCTTGTCGACGACGACGAGCCGGTCGCACAGCTGCTCGGCTTCGTCCATGTAGTGCGTGGTCAGCACCAGGGTCGTGCCGCGCTCCTTGAGGCGGAACAGGCGGTCCCACAGGACGTGGCGCGCCTGCGGGTCGAGGCCCGTGGTCGGCTCGTCGAGCAGCAGGATGCGCGGATCGTTGATGAGGCCGCGCGCAATGGTGAGGCGCCGTTTCATGCCGCCGGAGAGCTGGTCGACTTTGTTCTTCGCCTTGTCCTCGAGCTGCGCGAAGGCGAGCAGCTCATCGGCCTTCTCATGGCACACCTTGCTGGGGAGACCGAAGTACCGGCCGTAGATGTACAGGTTCTCGCGGGCGTTGAGCTCGCCGTCGAGGTTGTCCTGCTGCGGCACGACGCCGAGCCGGGACCGGATCTCGGGACCGTAGCGATCCGGGTCGAGGCCGAGAATCTGCAGGTCGCCGCCGGAGCGGGTGGAGACCGCGCCGATCATCTTCATCGTCGTCGACTTGCCGGCGCCGTTGGGACCGAGAAGACCGAACGACTCACCGGGCGCGACCTCGAAGCTGAGACCGTCGACGGCGACGAAGTCGGGCTTGCCCTTGACCTTGTAGGACTTCACGAGCTGATGCGCGGAGATGACGGGAGCAGGCACCGACCCACCCTACCCAGGGCCTGCGACACCGTGCGGCGATGCTCGTCGTCGTCGAGAGAGAAGATAGAAGTACCCGAACACCGCAGGAAAGCGCCTCATGTCCTCTGCCAGCACCACCCGCCCTTCCCGCTCCCGCCGCCGCGCGCCCGATGACGGCCCTCGCGCGAGTCTGCGACAGCTGCTCCCCTTCGTCTTCGAGCAGAAGGGCGTTCTCGTCGTCGTCGCTGTGCTGAGCGTGCTCGCCGCCGTCGCGACCCTCGCCCAGCCGCTGGTGGTCGGTCAGGTCATCGACCGGGTGCAGAAGCAGAACCCGCTGGGTCTGCTGGTGTGGGTGCTGGTGGGTCTCGTCATCGCCTCCTCGGTGATCAGCGGCATCCAGCACTTCCTCCTGCAGCGCACGGGCACGGCGGTCGTCTACTCGAGTCGGCGCCGTCTCATCGCACAGCTGCTGCACCTTCCCGTACAGGAGTACGACGCACGACGCACGGGCGACCTCGTCTCGCGCGTCGGCACCGACACGACCCTGCTGTACGCGGTGCTCACCCAGGGGCTGGCGGACTCGATCGGCAATGCGCTCATCTTCGTGGGCGCGATCGTGGCGATGTTCATCATCGATCCGGTGCTGCTGGTGCTCATCCTGGTCGTCGTCGGCGCGTCGGTCGCCGTCGTGGTGGCGCTCAGCGGGCGGATCCGCCGGGCGACCGCCGTGCAGCAGGAGAAGGTGGGCGAGCTGGCCTCGGGCGTGGAGCGCGCCGTCGGATCGATCCGCACGATCCGCGCCTCGGGCGCGTCCGAACGCGAACGCGAGAGCATCGAGCACACGGCGCGCGGTGCGTACGAGGCCGGCGTGCAGGTCGCGAAGGCATCGGCGTTCGTGGTTCCGGTCGCCGGCGTCGCCCTGCAGCTGTCGCTGCTCGTCGTGCTCGGCGTCGGCGGCTTCCGCGTGGCCTCGGGCGCGATCACGATCGCCGGGCTGGTGACGTTCGTGATGTTCCTGTTCTTCCTCGTGCAGCCACTCGGCTCGTTCTTCGGAGCGATCACCTCGGTCGGGCAGGCCCTGGGCGCACTGGGACGCATCCAGGAGGTGCTGGACCTGCGCACCGAGACGGCGTGCGATGCGGAGGTCGCGGCATCCGTCGCCGTCGGCACCTCTCCGATCTCGACGGCCGCCGCGCACGAGAACCACGAGACGACGTCGGCGATCGAGTTCCGCGACGTGCATTTCGCGTATCCGGATGCCGTGGTCAGCGCGCGCCGTCGCTCGGAGACCGAGGCGGCGGCCCTGCTCGCCGAGGCCCACGCCGACGCGACGGTGGCGGTTTCGGAAGCGGCCGGCGAGGTGCTGCGCGGCGTGTCGTTCCGCGTCCCGCGCGGGGCGCGCGTCGCCCTGGTCGGGCCTTCGGGTGCGGGCAAGTCCACCACCCTCGCGCTGATCGAGCGGTTCTACGACCCGACGGCGGGCTCGATCCTGCTCGACGGCGTCGACCTCCGCGGCATCGACCGCACGCGGCTGCGCGCCCAGCTCGGCTATGTCGAGCAGGACGCACCGACCCTCGCCGGGACGATCGCCGACAACCTGCGGTTGGCGTCGCCGTCGGCATCCGACGAGGAGTGCGTGCGCGTGCTGCGCGCCGTGAACCTCGGCGAGGTGCTGGAGCGCTCGCATCTGGGTCTGGACGCACCGGTGGGTGAGGCCGGTGTCATGCTCTCGGGCGGCGAACGGCAGCGGCTCGCGATCGCCCGAGCGCTGCTGGCTGCTCCCCCGATTCTGCTGCTGGACGAGTCGACGTCATCGCTCGACGGCCTCAACGAGCAGCGCATGCGCGAGGCGATCGACGCCGTCGCCGCGGGGCGGACGCTCGTCGTGATCGCGCACCGGTTGTCGACCGTCGTGGACAGTGATCTGATCGTCGTGATGGACCACGGCAGAGTGGTCGGGCAGGGCACCCACTCCGAACTCGTCGAGACCGTGCCGCTCTATCGCGACCTCGCGAAGCACCAGCTGCTCGTCTGACCCGCGATCACGACACACGCGTGCGCGTCAGCCGTATCACCCCGCCGCCGCGAGCTTGAGGCGGTAGCGAAGAGCCGCGAGCTCGGCGTACAGCGCCGGCGGCACCCGCCCCTCGAACGTGCGGTAGAACTCCTCCGTGAGCCCGGCCTCCTGCAGCCACAGGTCGCGGTCGATAGCGAACAGGGCCTCGAGGTCGGCGTCCGGCACCTCGATGCCATCGAGGTTCAGATCTTCCGTGCGCGGCAGCCGTCCGATCGGGCTGTCGATGGCGGGGACCACTCCCTCGATGCGGCGGATGATCCAGTCGATCACGCGTGCGTTGTCGCCGAACCCCGGCCAGAGGAAGCGGCCGTCCTCGCCCTTGCGGAACCAGTTGACCTGGAAGATGCGCGGGGCGCGGTCGAAGCGCAGACGCTGGCCGACCTTGAGCCAGTGGCCGAAGTAGTCCGCCATGTTGTAGCCGCAGAACGGGAGCATCGCGAAGGGGTCGCGGCGCAGCTCGCCGACGGTCCCTTCGGCGGCGGCGGTGCGCTCGGAGGAGATGTTCGAGCCGAGGAACACGCCGTGGGTCCAATCGGTGGCCTCGAGCACGAGCGGGACGTTCGTGGCGCGGCGCCCGCCGAACAGGATGCCGTCCAGCGGCACGCCCTGCGGAGTCTCCCAGTCGGGGGCGATCTGCGGGCACTGTCCCGCGCTGACGGTGAAGCGCGAGTTCGGGTGGGCGGCCGGGCGGCCCATGGCCGGGGTCCAGGGCTTGCCCTCCCAGTCGATCAGCTCCGACGGGACGTCATCGGTGAGACCCTCCCACCAGACGTCTCCGTCGGGACGCAGGGCCACGTTCGTGAAGATCGTGTTGCCCCACAGCGTTTCGACGGCCGCCACGTTGGTCGACGCGCCCGTTCCCGGCGCCACCCCGAAGAAGCCGGCCTCGGGGTTGATGGCCCACAGCCGCCCGTCGTCGCCGGGGCGAAGCCACACGATGTCGTCGCCGAGGGTCTCGACGCGCCACCCCGGAATCGTGGGGCGCAGCATCGCGAGATTGGTCTTGCCGCACGCGGAGGGGAAGGCGGCGGCGAGGTGGAAGCGCTTGCCCTCCGGGCTGATGACGCGGATCAGCAGCATGTGCTCGGCGAGCCACCCCTCCTCGCGTCCGATGACCGAGGCGATGCGCAGTGCGAAGCACTTCTTCGCGAGGATCGCGTTGCCGCCGTAGCCCGATCCGAACGACCACACCTCGAGCGTGTCGGGAAAGTGCACGATGTACTTCTCGTCGTTGCAGGGCCAGGCGACGTCTTCCCGGCCGGGGGCCAGCGGCGCGCCGACCGAGTGCACCGTCTTGACCCAGGGCTTGCCGGCAGCGATCTGCTCCAGCACCGCAGTGCCGACGCGCGTCATGATGCCGATGGAGGTCACCGCGTACGCGCTGTCGGTGATCTGCACGCCGATGTGCGAGAGCGGACCGCCGACGGCGCCCATCGAGAAGGGCACGACGTACATCGTGCGCCCCCGCATCGACCCCGCGAACAGCGGGGTGATGGTCGCCCGGATCTGATCGGGCTGTGCCCAGTTGTTGGTGGGGCCGGCATCCTCCTCTCGCGCGGAGGCGATGAAGGTGCGCGCCTCGGTGCGGGCGACGTCGCTCGGGTGCGAGCGGGCGAGGTAGGAGCCCGGTCGCCACTCGGGGTTGAGCTTGATGAGCTTGCCTTCGTCGACCTGCTGGCGAAGAAGAGCCTCGTTCTCGGCGCGGGAACCGTCGACCCAGTGGATACGCGCGGGCTGCGTCAGGGCGGCGACCTCGTCGACCCAGGCGAGTAGCGCTTCCAGGCCGGTGCCGGCCAGGACCGGTCGCATCCCGAACCCGCCGCGGGGCTCGTCGGCCGCGTCGGCCCCCGTGGCGGTGCGAATGGCGGTCGGGCGGGTGAACATGTCGGCGATGGCCATGTCGGGCTCCTTCAGCGTGGCGTCGGTGGGGCGATCCGGAGGGGTCTCTTCCAGATTGAGCTCCTCACGACGGATTTGCACGCCCTGACGTCGTCAAGAAACGTGATTCTTTCGCTATGCTCAAGGAATGCCACCCACCTCCCTGGAGCTGTCGACGCTCGGGCATCGCATCCGTCACCAGCGCGTGTCGCACGGGCTCACGCTCGACGAGCTCGGCGCGATCGTCGGTGTCGCCGGCAGCCAGCTGAGCCTGATCGAGAACGGCAAACGCGAGCCGAAGCTGTCACTGTTGCAGGCCATCGCCTCCGCGACCGGCACGGACGTCACCGATCTGCTGTCGGCCGAGCCGCCGAACCGTCGAGCCGCCCTCGAGCTCGAACTCGAACGTGCACAGCAGTCCCCCGTCTTCCGCAGCCTCGGCATCCCGGCTCTGCGGGTGACCAAAGCGACTTCCGACGAGACGATCGAGTCGGTGCTGGGGCTGCACCGTGAGCTGCAGCGTCGCGAGCGCGCAGCCATCGCGACTCCGGAAGAGGCCCGGCGGGCGAACACGGAGCTGCGCCTGCGCATGCGCGCCAAGGACAACTACCTCCCCGACATCGAGAAGCTCGCGGAGAAGCAGCTGAAGGCCGCCGGCCATGTCTCGGGGGCCCTCACCCACCGCACGGTGAGCATCATGGCGTCCCAATTGGGATTCGAGCTGATCTACGTCGATGATCTCCCCCACTCGGCCCGCTCGGTCACCGACCTGGAGAACGGCCGGATCTACCTGCCGCCGGCATCCATCCCCGGCGGACACGGCCTGCGCTCGATGGCCCTGCAGGCCATGGCCCACCGCCTGCTCGGGCACACACCACCCAGCGACTACGCCGACTTCCTGCAGCAGCGGCTCGAGATCAACTACTTCGCCGCCTGCTGCCTCATGCCCGAGACCGCCTCGGTCGCCTTCCTGGCCCAGGCGAAGAAGGACCGCAACCTCGCCGTCGAGGATTTCCGCGATGCCTTCGGCGTGACCCACGAGGCCGCGGGCATGCGACTGACGAACCTCCTGACGCAGCACATCGGCATCCGCCTGCACTTCCTGCGGGTCGACGGCTCGGGCGCCATCACCCGCGCCTACGAGAACGATGACCTGCCGCTGCCGATGGACGTCACCGGATCGGTCGAGGGACAGGTCGTGTGCCGGCATTTCGCCGCGCGCGCCGCCTTCTCGGAGCAGAACCGCACGGTCGAGCATTACCAGTACACCGACACCCCCGCCGGTACCTTCTGGTGCTCGTCGCAGACCGGACGCACCTCGGACGGCGAGTTCTCGATCACCGTCGGGGTGCCTTTCGACGACGCGCGCTGGTTCCGCGGCCGCGAGACGCAGAAGCGCGCGATCTCGACGTGCCCCGACGAGTCGTGTTGCCGGCGTCCGGATGCCGAGCTCACGGCGCGCTGGGAGGGTCGCGCGTGGCCGAGTGCCCGCGTGCACATGCAGATGTTCTCACCGCTGCCGCGCGGCGCCTTCCCCGGCGTCGACGACGGCGAGGTGTACGCCTTCCTCGACCGGCACGCCCAGGGCTGACGACATCCGGCACCGGCATCTGCCCGGGAGCAGGCGCGACGACGGTTGAGTGGGCGCGACGCAGCAGTGTACGCTCGCTGTTTGTGAGGTTCGCCTAACCTCACTTCCCCTCCCCGAAGAAACGCTCGTGCTTGCCACCTTCCTGATCGGCCTCCGCGAAGGCCTCGAAGCCGCGCTCGTCGTCGGCATCCTCGTCGCCTACCTGCGCCGCATCGACCGGCGCGACGTCCTTCCCCGGCTGTGGATCGGCGTGGGCCTGGCCGTCGCCCTGGCCGTCGGCATCGGCGCGATCCTCACCTTCGGCGCCTACGCCCTCACGTTCGAAGCACAGGAGCTGATCGGCGGCCTGCTCTCTCTGGTCGCCGTCGGCATGGTGACCTGGATGATCTTCTGGATGCAGAAGACCGCCCGCACGATGAAGAAGACCCTCGAGGGCGGAGTCGACCGGGCTCTCGCGACGGGCGGCCTCTGGGGGATCGTCCTCATCGGATTCGTCTCCGTCGCCCGCGAAGGCATCGAGACGACGCTCCTGCTGTGGTCGATGGTGCAGTCCTTCGGCGACACGCCTTCCGCCCTTCCCGGCGCGCTGCTCGGCCTCGCCGCCGCCGTCATCCTCGGGTGGCTCCTCGCCCGCGGAATGGTGCGCCTCGACCTCCGCGTCTTCTTCGGCTGGACCGGCGGCTTCCTCGTGATCGTCGCTGCCGGCGTCCTGGCGTACGCGATCCACGACCTGCAGGAGGCCGGCGCCCTTCCCGGTCCGTTCTCCGCGCTGGCACCCATCGTGGGCGGCACGGTCGCCGTGGGGGCGGCCGGCTTCCCCTTCGGCTGGGCGTTCGACCTCTCGGCGGCGATCGCGCCGGGAAGCCCTCTCGCCGCGATCCTCCAGGCCACCGTCGGCTTCATGCCGCAGATGTCGTGGCTGCAGGTCATCGCCTGGGCCCTGTACATGGCCGTCGTCGGCACCCTCTTCGTCCGGGGACTCGGTCGCCGGCCCGCCCGGGCCTCGGCATCCGCACCCCTCACGCCGGTTCCGCACCACGCGGACCTCTCCCACCACCAAGGAGCATCATGACCCGCACACGCACCTGGGGAGCCGTCGCCGCGCTCGGCGCGACCGCCCTCGTGCTTGCCGGCTGCGTCGCCAAGACCGACGTCGCCGCGTCCGACGCCCTGACCGTCACCTCCACCGACACGGCGTGCACGGTGTCGACCGCGACCGCCACCAGCGGCACGCTCGCGTTCGCGGTGACCAACGCCAGCTCGCAGGTGACGGAGTTCTATCTCCTCGCCGCCGACGGTCTGCGCATCGTCGGCGAGGTCGAGAACGTCGCTCCCGGCGCCTCACGCACCCTCACCGTCGTCGCCCAGCCCGGCGACTACGTCACGCTGTGCAAGCCCGGCATGGTCGGTGAGGGCATCGGACGCACCGCCTTCACGGTCACGGGCGACGCCGTCACGGCCACGGGGGACGACGCCGCGCAGAAGCAGAAGGCCGTCGATCTGTACGCGTCGTTCGTCAAGGATCAGGTCGAACAGCTCGTCCCGGCCGTGGCGGCCTTCGTGAGCGCCTACGAGGCCGGCGACGATGAGAAGGCGCGGAGCCTGTTCCCCACCACGCGTGCGTTCTACGAGCGGATCGAACCCGTGGCGGAGTCGCTGGGCGATCTCGATCCCCGCATCGATTACCGCGAGGTGGATGCCGTCGCGGAAGGCCTCGACTGGACGGGCTTCCACCGCATCGAGAAGGACCTCTGGGTTCCGGCGCCCGATGCCCTCAACTCCGACGGGTCAACCCCGGCCTGGAAGGACTGGGCGCCCTCGACGCCCGCCGAGCGCGCGACCTCCGGGGCGAAGCTGATCGCCGACGTGGGCGAGCTCAACGCGTACGTGCACGGCGACGCGTTCCAGAAGGCGCTCGACGCGCAGGGCATCGGCGGCATCTCCAACGGCGCGATCTCTCTGCTGGACGAAGTGGCCACGGGCAAGATCAGCGGCGAAGAGGACTGGTGGAGCGGCACCGACCTGTACGATTTCGCGGCCAACGTCGAGGGATCGAGGATGGCGTTCTCGCTCGTCAAGGACTTCGCCGTCTCCTCCGGCGCGACCGGAACGGAGCTCGCCGGCCGGATCGACAGCGGCTACGCCGCCCTCGAGGCCCCTCTCGCGCGCCACGGCTCGCTGAGCGCCGGTTTCGTGAACTACCGGCAGCTCAGCGAGGCCGACAAGCGCGAGCTCACCGACCTGATCAACGCGCTGGCCGAGCCGCTGTCCAAGCTGACGTCCACGATCCTGCAATGAGCACCGACCCCGCCCTCGCGGGCGACGACCGCCTCGAGCCCGCGCCGCGCGCCGGCCTCAGCCGTCGGGGCCTGCTGGGCCTCGCGGCCGGTGTCGGCGCCGCCGGGCTCGCCGTCGGCGCCGGCGCCGGAGCGGCGGCTGGCGTCGCCGTCGGCCGCACGCGCGGCGCCGTCGGCGCGGCGTCGCCCTACGCGTTCTACGGCGCGCACCAGGCCGGGATCACGACGCCCGTCCAGGACCATCTTCACTTCGCGTCGTTCGACATGATGGCGGGGACCACCCGCGAGGATCTGATCGAGCTTCTCCAGGACTGGTCCTACGCGGCGGCGCGGATGACCCAGGGCCTCGATGTGTCGGCCAGCGGCGCGGTGGGAGGCTCGCCGGAGGCGCCGCCGGACGACACCGGTGAGGCGCTGGGCCTTGCCGCGAACGGGCTGACGATCACGTTCGGCGTCGGACCGACCCTGTTCACGGCCGCCGACGGCACCGACCGCTACGGACTCGCCGACCGTCGGCCCGCCCTGCTCACCGCGTTGCCGGCATTTCTCGGCGACGACCTGGAGCCCGATCACACCGGCGGCGACCTGTGCATCCAAGCCTGCGCCGACGACCCGCAGGTCGCCGTGCACGCGATCCGCAATCTGAGCCGCATCGCCTTCGGCCGAGCACGGCTGCGCTGGTCGCAGCTCGGCTTCGGAAAGACGTCGAAGACGACCGCCGATCAGGCCACGCCCCGCAACCTCTTCGGGTTCAAGGACGGCACGGCCAACATCCTCGCCGATGATCAGGCGGCGCTGGATCAGCACGTCTGGGTCGGCGACGGCGACGAACCGGCCTGGCTCGTGGGCGGCTCCTATCTCGTGGCGCGCAAGATCGCGATGCTCATCGAGACGTGGGATCGCGTGCGTCTGAGCGAGCAGGAGCGCATCACGGGCCGTGACAAGGCGCACGGCGCGCCGCTCTCGGGCGGGCAGGAGCAGACAGCGCCGAACTTCTCCGCCGTCGGCGCCACGGGCCAGCCCGCGATCGACGCCCGCAGCCACGTGCGCCTCGCCCATCCCGGCCTCAACAAGGGCATCCGCATCCTTCGCCGCGGCTACAACTACGTCGACGGCAACACCGATCTCGGACGACTCGACGCCGGCCTGTTCTTCCTCGCGTACCAACGCTCTCCCGCGCAGTTCATCGCCCTGCAGCGTGCGCTGTCGAGGGATCTGCTGAACGAGTACATCCGCCACATCGGCTCCGGTCTGTGGGCCATTCCCCCGGGAGCCGAGGAGGGCTCGTACGTCGGGGCGGGTCTGTTCGCCTGAGGAGGCGCAGCGCTACACGCGCAAGAACCGGGCGACGCGCCCGAGAGCGGCCTCCACGGATGCCGCGTCGACCGCGGCGGCGAAGGGGTCGGGCATCGGCGGCAGATGGTGTCTGCCGACCGCCGTCGAGTGACGCCAGGTGCCGAACACCTCTCCCCCGGCGATGAGCACGGGACGCACCAGACCGTTGAGGGTCGGACCGATCGTTGCGAGGTGCTCCGGCGGACAGACTCGGGAGCGGTCCGCGTACGAGAGGTAGTACTCGTCGAAGGGCGGCAGCGCGAGCACTCCGGAGACTGCCTCGGGCGCGCCGCCGGCTGGCGCGTCGGCGCCGAGGAAAAGGCCCTCGTCGAGCGCCGTGACCCGATCGCCGGCGGCTTCCCGCGCGGCCCGGGCGATACCGACGGGAACGCCGGCCCACCAGCGGAAGTCGTCGAGAGTGGCCGGTGCGTGCCCGGCGAGATACCGGACGAACAGCTCGCCCCAGGGCTCGGCGGGAGCCGCGGCATCCGGCAGCCAGTCGTCGGCGGCGACGAGGTACTGCTCCCGCGTGAGCGCGCCGTCGCGCGGCACGACCGGACCGAAGACGACACCCCCGCGAACGGCGAGGGCCGAGATCAGGTGACCTCCGCGGGAGCCCGCGACATCCGCACCGGCGGCGGCCATGACCGTCGCCGCCTCGTTTCGCGTCAGGCGGTTGCCGCCCGAGAGCGCGGCCCCGACGGCTCGCTCGGCGCGCACGATGTCGTCGGCCTCGATGCCGAACGCACGGTGCACCCCCGCCGCCTGCCGCTGCTGCCGCTCGCGCGTCAGCTCGAGGATCCAGGCGAGGTCTTCGGCGGCGACGATATGCAGGGTTCCACGCTGCGTCCACGAGCGCACGAGCACACCGCGCGCGAAGGCGTCGTCGACGTCGGTGAGCGTGACCTCCCCCGCCGTGCGGATGCCGAGAGCCCACCGCCCCGCCCAGAACTCCTGCGCCTGCGTGGCGGTCAGCCGGCGCGCGGCGGGCCCCAGGCCGGCGTCGGGAACGACCAGGGCGTGATGCACCAGACGCGTGGCGCGCAGACGGACGGAGTCCATGCGCCCATCCTGCCCGCCGCCGACGACATCCGTTCTTCTATACTCGACGGGTCCGGACGCGACGCGGCATCCGGTGCTCGAAAAAGGGGCACGCGAGACACATACGGCATCCCTTCACCGTTTCGTCTCCCGGAGGCCCCATGTCCACCGTCTCTGCGCACGTCGCCCAGGCCCTCGCCGCTCACATCGACCACGTCTTCGGCGTGATGGGAAACGGCAACGCCCACTTTCTCGACGCCCTGGAACGCTCCACCGACGTGCACTACACGGCGGTGCGCCACGAGGCGGGCGGCGTCGTCGCGGCGGACGCCTATCATCGGGCGAGCGGGCGCCTCGCCGCCGCGACCGCCACCTACGGGGCCGGCTTCACCAACACGCTGACCGCTCTTGCGGAGTCGGTCCAGGCGCACGTGCCGCTCGTGCTCGTCGTCGGGGACGAACCGACGTCGGGCCCCCGTCCGTGGGACGTCGACCAGATCGCCCTGGCCTCGGCGGTGGGTGCGCGCACGTACACCGTCGGACGGGCGGATGCCGCGGCCACCACGGTCATCGCGATCGAGCACGCGCTGGCCTATCGTGTGCCGACGGTGCTCGCCATCTCCTACGACGTCGCCAAGCTCGAGGCGGGTTCGGTGCCCACCGCGCCGCAGCCGACACTGCCCGCACCGATCGCCCCGTCTCCATTCGCCCGTGCAGCGATCGCCGACCTGGCCTCCGCACTGGCCGCCGCGGAGCGCCCGGTGCTGATCGCGGGTCGCGGCGCGTGGATCTCGGGGGCCGCGGATGCTCTCGGGCGTTTGGCGGACGCGACGGGCGCCGTCACGGCGACCACGGCGCTGGGTCGCGGGATGTTCCCTCGGCCGGAGTTCGACCTCGGGGTCACCGGCGGGTTCGGCGCCGACGGCGCCATGGAGCTGATCGCGACGGCGGACGTCGCGGTGGTCTTCGGCGCGGGACTCAACCAGTTCACGATGCGCTTCGGCGCCCTGTTCGCCCCGGGCACCCGCGTCGTCCAGGTCGACATCGCTCCCGCGGCGACGCACCCGCACGTCGGCGGCTTCATCCGCGGCGATGCACGCCTCGTCGTCGAAGCCCTCTGCGACGAGTTGGCGACGAGGGATGCCGCGCCCAGCGGCTGGCGCGAGCGCGTGGACATCGCAGCGCTGCGCGCCCGCGACGGCGGCGACCCCCTGGCGCCCGACGGCCGTCTCGACCCACGGTCGGTCGCTGAGCGCATCGGTGAGCTGCTCGAGAGCGCACCCTCCACCCGCGACCGCGTCGTCGTCACCGACGGCGGCCACTTCCTCGGCTGGGCGAACATGTACTGGTCGGTGGCCTCGCCCGACCGCATGATGATGGTCGGCACGGCGTACCAGTCGATCGGCTTGGGATTCCCCTCCGTCGCGGGCGCCGCCCGGGCTCGGCCGGAGGCCACCATCGTGCTGTCCACCGGCGACGGCGGCGGACTGATGGCACTGTCGGATCTGGAATCCGCTGTGCGCGTGGCGGCGGGCCGCGGATTGGCCGTCGTGTGGAACGACGCCGCGTACGGCGCCGAGATCAACCTCTACGGCCTGCAGGGCCTCGCCCGGGAGCCCATGCTCATCCCCGAGGTCGACTTCGCGGGTCTCGCCTCCGCGGTCGGGGCTCGAGGTGTCGTCGTGCGCACGCTCGCCGACCTCGACGAGCTCGCGCGGTGGGTGCAGGTCCCGGCATCCGACCGGCCCTTCCTGCTGCTGGACTGCCGGATCTCCGGCGACGTCATCGCCCCGTACCAGCAGGAGATCATTCGCGTGAACTCGTGATGTGAGGCCCGCGGCGGGTCCACGTCGACCCGCGAGGCCCCGTCCGGGAGGCGCCGCCCGTGAGACGGCGCGCCCGTCCCCTGTGCCGTATTCAGTCTGCGCACGCGCCCGCCTCCGCGGCGACCCCGGATTCGCGCAGCCGACCGGCACCGGGCACGGCGCCGAGACGGAATACGGAACCGGCGAGACGACCGGCTGCGAGCGGGCCGCCGCGGCGGGAATGCGCAGACCTGTTGAAACGCTGTGTCTGTGGCGCACACTGGGCTGCGACGGAAATCCGTCGGGAGGTCTGCGCGGAATCGGGGTGCCATGGAAGGTCTGGAAGTCACCGTCCTGCTCGGGCTGTCGGTGCTGGCGGGAACGCTCCTCGCGCCGCGCCTGCGCCTGGCGACACCGCTGGTGCTGCTGATCCTCGGCCTGCTGCTCGGCTTCGTGCCGGCGCTGCGCCGCATCGAGCTGCCGCCGGAGACGGTGCTGCTGCTGTTCCTGCCCGTGATGCTCTTCTGGGAGAGCCTGACGACGTCGTTGCGGGGCGTTCGCCGGTCGCTGCGCTACATCATCCCGATGAGCACCCTGCTCGTGGCCGCCTCGGCGTTCGCCGTCGCGTGGGTCGCCACGCTGTTCGGTCTGCCCTGGCCGGCCGCCATGATCCTCGGTGCCGCCGTCGCGCCCCCCGATGCCACGGCTGTCGCCGCGCTCGGACGACTGCTTCCGCAGCGCACGTTCATGAAATTGAAGGCGGAGAGTCTGACCAACGACGGCACTGCATTGGTGCTCTACGCCATCGCGATCTCCGTCGCACTCGGCGACACCGTCACGGGCTGGTCGATCACCGCCACCGTGCTCGTCTCCTACCTCGGCGGAGCGATCGCCGGCATCGTCGTCGCGGCTCTCGCGTACCTCGCGCTGCGGCGCATGCGCAATGCCCTGTCGATCAACGTGACGCTGCTGCTGGTTCCGTTCACGGCGTTCCTGCTCGCCGAACTGGTCAACGCCTCGGGAGTTCTCGCCGTGGTGTTCGCGGGCCTGATCATCGCCTGGGCCTCGCCGCGCATCACCACCGCCGCCTCCCGCCGCACCGCGACGGCGGCGTGGCCGTTCGGCGTCTACCTGCTCAACGGAGCGCTGTTCGTGCTGATCGGGTTGGAAGTGCAGCTCGTCCTGCACGAGATCTCCCCGACCGAGGTGTGGGGCCTCGTGCTGCTGACCGTGGCCGCGTGGGCGGCGCTGCTGGTGGTGCGCTATGTGTTCCAGCTGTTGATGGCCCCCTTCTCGCGCCCGCGTACGCCGGCGCTGACCGCACGTTCCGGCCCGGGATCGCTGAACCGCGCGCGCATCGTGAGCACGATGGCCGGGTTCCGCGGTGCCGTGTCGCTCGCGATCGCGCTCTCGGTTCCGCTGACGACGTCGTCCGGTCAGCCGCTCGTCGGCCGCGACGCCGTGGTCTTCGTGACGGCCGGGGTGATCGTGCTGAGTCTTCTCGTGCAGGGACCGCTCCTTCCCGCCATCGTCCGGTGGGCGAAGCTCCCCAGCGACGAGTGGGCCGCCGACGAGATCGAGCTGGCGCAGCGGACCATCTCGGGTGCGGCGATCGCCGCTCTCGACGACATCGCGGCCGAGCACGGTATCAGCGATGAGGTGCGCGAGCGCGCTCGTCAGGATGGCTACGACATGCTCGAGCTGGCCAACGCGCGTGCCTTCGCCCGCGCCCAGGCCGCCGCGGATGCCGACCAGATCGCACAGCTCGAGGGCATGGTGGCGGCGCCGTCGGCCCCCGACACCGGTGCGCAGACAGTCGTGGACGGCGCGGGGCCCGTCGTGGGGCTCAATCCGGCCGCGGTGGGGGTCGATGCCGCGACCTCGCTGACGATGCTCGCCGCATCGACCGGAATCGACCTCACCCAGCGATCGCCGCTCGTGCGCTTCGAGGAGATGACGCGACTGAAGCTGGCCCTGCTGGATCGCAAGCGCGAGGTCCTTCTGCGTCTTCGGCGTGAGGGTACGGTCGACGACCTTCTCGCCCGCCGGCTGGAAGCACACATGGATGCCGAGGAGCTGCGCCTCAGCGGGTACGACGACCTCGACTGAGCGTCACTCGGCGTCTCAGCCCGTCACCCGACGGGGAGCATCCACCGGCTGAAGAAGTCCGTCAACTCGTCGGTCGCTTCCAGCGGCAGCACCGCCGCGACGTACTGATCGGGGCGCACGACGACGACCACACCGTCACGCGATAGCCCGCGGGCCTCGAAGATGTCGGTCTCGTTCCACCTGTGGGGTGCCGCGGCGAACACCTTCTCCCAGTCGGTGAGCGCCAGCGCACCCGAATGCGGGCGGAAGACAGCCGGCGCACGAGTGACATCGATGTCGTCGAACCCCTGCTGGTAGACCACCTTCGCGTCGAAGACCGCGTCGATGTCGGCATCCGCGGGGGTATGGCGCCGCACCGGAGAGTCCGGGTCGTCGGCGAGCCAGGCCGCGAAGCGCGCGAGGGGCGAGTCGTCGGCGAGCCCGTCGCGGTCGGCGAAGGCGTAGAGGCGCCAGCGCCCGTCGGCGCTCGCGTGATGACCGAGATGCACGACGTTGCCGTCGGCCGCCAGGGTGACGGGCGCACTCGTGAAGCGCTTGCCCACCGGGAAGCCGGTTGCTAGATGCTGGTGGGCAGTGCCGGCGACGACTCCCGTCCCCTCGGCGTAGGTGGTCATGAAGCCCGAGGGGAACTCGGCCGTGGCGAGATAGTAGGTCGCGAGGTCGGCAGGATCGGAGATCTCCTCAGGCTTTCGCGCGACAGAAGGGAGGCCGGGCTCAGACCGCTCAGCACGGAGCCGAGCTTCCACCCCAGGTTGAAGCCGTCCTGCATCGAGACGTTCATGCCCTGCCCCGCCTTCGCGCTGTGCGTGTGGCAGGCGTCGCCGGTGAGGAACACGCGCGGCTCCCGTCCGCCGTCGAGCGCGTCGTCGAAGCCGTCGGTGACCCGGTGGCCGACCTCGTACACGCTGTGCCAGGCGACGCTCTTCACGTCGAGCGTGTACGGGTGCAGGATCTCGTTGGCCCGCCGGATGATCTCCTCGACGGGCGTCTGACGCACGCGGTGGTCGTCGTCGTCCGCCACGGCGCCCAGGTCGACGTAGATGCGGCTGAGGTATCCGCCCTCGCGCGGAATGTGCAGGATGTTGCCGGCCTCGGCGTTGATCGCGCACTTGATGCGCCAGTCGGGGAAGTCCGTCTCGACGAGCACGTCCATCACGCCCCAGGCGTGCTGCGAGATGTCGCCGACGTGCACCCGGCCGATCGCCGCCCGTACGCCGCTTCGCGCCCCGTCGCACCCGACCTCGCTCGGACTGCTGGGACAGCAGACGCACCCCGACGTAGTCGCCGCCGTGCGGCGCACCTTCGCGGCCGTCCGCGCGGCGGGTCTTCCCGTCGGGGTGAACGCGTTCGACCCGCACGTCGCGCAGTCCTACCTCGACGACGGCGCCGCCTTCATTCTCGTCGGCGCCGATGTGGCGCTCCTGGCCCGCGGGTCGGAGGCCCTCGCGGCGCGATGGGTGACGGAGTACGACGACACCGAACGCGACTCCTACTGACACGGGGCGCCGCGCGTCGAAACGCGTCGAGCTGCTGTCAACCCCCGCGCGGCCGGCGCGGCGCCATGCCACCCTGTGAGCATGCAGAGGATCGTCACCGCCCGCATCGAGCTCGACGTCACCGACCCCGCCGACCTCGTGTTCGCCGTGGCCGCATCCCGGGCGTATGCCCCGGCATCCGAATCCCTCGACGTGCGCGTCGACGGCTCGCCCGTGCCGGTGCACGAACTCACCGACGCACACGGAGGTCGCCTCCACCGGGTGGACGCTCCGATCGGCCGCCTGCGACTGGACTACGCGGCGACCATCGACGGCGCGGCCACGCCGCTGGACGCGGACGAGACGGAACTGCTCGTCTACGGCCGCCCCAGCCGCTACGCGGAGTCCGACGCACTCGCGCCGACGGCCGCGGCCGAGTTCGGCGGCATCAGCGATTCGAGCGACCTGCTGACGGGTGTGTCGTCGTGGGTGGGCACCGAGCTGTCGTACGTCAGCGGCTCGAGCCTGCCGACCGACGGCGCCGTCCGCACGCTCCTGGCCCGCCGCGGCGTCTGCCGCGACTACGCCCACCTGTGCGTCGCCCTTCTGCGCGCGGGCGGCGTACCCGCACGACTGGTGGCGGTGTACGCGCCGGGACTCGACCCCATGGACTTCCACGCCGTCGCCGAAGCATGGGTCGACGGCGCCTGGCGCGTCGTCGACGCCACCACCCTGGCACCCCGCGACACGCTCGTTCGCATCGCGACGGGCCGGGATGCCGCGGACACCGCCTTCCTCAACATCCTTCGCGGACGCGCCGACCTCGTAGACCTGCAGGTGACCGCGACCGCCGACACCCTTCCCGACGACGACCTGGATCGGCTGATCAGCATCTCCTGATCAGCATCCGCTGACCGCGGGAGTCAACCAGTTGACACCAGGGATTTCAACTGGTTGACTCTGGCTATGGCCGCCCGTCTCACCGTCACCCTCCACGAGCTCGTCGGCGAACTGGATCTGTTCGCGGACGCCTGGTTGCGAGACAGACACGGCGTGACCTTCAACCTGTTCGAGATCCTGGCGACCCTCTCCGAGCGGGCGCCGATCGACATCACCGGGCTCGCACGCTGCCTGCGGGTGACGAAAGCCGCGGTCAGCAAGCGCGTCCCGGCCCTGGTCGCCGACGGGTGGCTGCGCACCACCGCGGGCGAAGGGCGCCGCATCCTTCTGGAGCTGACCCCGAAGGGCGTCAAGCTGGTGCGCGTGGCCGGCGGCGAGCTCGAGGCCGAGTTCGCCCAGATGCTCGCCGATCCGCGCCTGGATCCGGTCTCCTCCGGCACCGGCATCACCCCCGCCGCGCTCAACGCCCATCTGTCGGCACTCACCGACATCGTCCTCGCGAAAGGTCGCACGCCATGAACCGCCGCCTGCTCGTCCTCGTCGGCACGCCCCTGCCCGATACCCTCACCCACGCGCTCGCGGAGAGCTACGTGTCGAGTGCCCGCGCCGCCGGCGCCGAGGTGCGCCTGATCGATCTCGCCCACGACCCCATTCCCGACCATCCCCGCACGCGCGACCAGCTGCGCGCGCCGCGCGTCGGCCGCACCCACGATCTGCCGCTCGATCCGGACGTCGCCCGGTACCTGGACGACCTGTTCTGGGCCGATCACATCGCGATCTTCCATCCGCAGTGGTGGGGCACCGTACCGGCAGCTCTGAAGGCTTTCATCGACCGTGTCTTCCTTTCGAACGCGACGTTCCGCTATCGCGAACGCTCTGCCCTGTCCGACCGCCTCCTCGCCGGTCGCACCGCACGCATCGTCATGACGATGGACTCTCCTCGGTTCTGGAACCGCCTCGTCTACCGCGGTGCCGCCGAAGCATCGCTCTCCCGGGCGACTCTCGGCTACTGCGGCGTGCGCACGGTGGGCATCGCACGCTTCACGCCCGTGCGCTTCAGCGATGACACTGCCCGCCGCGGCTGGATCGAGCGCGTGGCGCGGCACGGCAACACCGACGCCGCATCACCCCGCCGCGCGCGGCGCCCCTCGACCGACGACACCTCTCGCCCAGCTCGGGCGGCGCGGGTGAAGACCCTGTAACAAAGCGTCGCCCGGCGAGGCCCGGCACCGCGCCAGCGGGGAAGATGGATGTCGCGGCATCCGCGCACACGATTCGGCGCGCCGCTCATCCCACCCGGAGGTCTCCATGCCGCGTCCCATCCTGCGCACCGCCCTCGCCGCCACCGCGGCCGTTCTCGCCCTCACCCTCGCCGGCTGCGCCGGAGGGACCTCGGGCCCGGGAGGTGCGGCGTCCGACTCCGCGAACGCGGATGCCGGCTACATCACCCCCGGAAAACTCACCTTCGCCACGGGTGAGACGGCGTACGAGCCGTACGTGTACGGCGACGACCCGGCCTCCGGCAAGGGCTTCGAAGCAGCGGTCGCTTACGCCGTGGCCGATCAGCTCGGGTTCGCGAAGGACGACGTCGTCTGGGTGCGGACCTCCTTCGAGTCGGCCATCGCGCCGGGACCGAAGAACTTCGACATCAACATCCAGCAGTACACGATCACCGATGAGCGCAAGCAGGCCGTCGACTTCTCGACGCCCTACTACGAGGCGAGCCAGTCGGTCGTCGCGATCAAGGGCGGAAAAGCCCAGGGCATCACCGACATCGCGGGGCTGAAGCCCCTCGCGATCGGCGCGATGACCGGCTCGACGAGCGCCGCCACCTTGGAGAAGGCGATCGCCCCGACCACGGCGCCGTCGCTCTACAACTCCAACGAAGACGCCGTCGCCGCCCTCAAAGCCGGCCAGATCGACGCGATCGTGCTCGACACGCCCACCGCGTACGTCGCGGTCAACGCGCCCTACATCGACAACTCGTTCGTGGTCGGCGAACTGCCCGCCGCCGGCATCCCCGACCAGTGGGGACTGCTGCTCGCGAAGAACTCGCCGCTGACCGCGAAGGTGAGCGCCGCGGTCGACACCCTTCGCAACAACGGCACCCTCGATGAGCTGAAGAAGCAGTGGCTGTCGGTGCTGACCGAAGGCGTGCCGCAGCTGAAGTGACCCGCTCGGGTAACGTCGGTCCGTGACCATTCACTCCCCCAGCGCGCTCGAGCTCGAGCGGCGTGCGTTCCGCCGCGGGCGGGAGCGACGCTCGGTGCTCGTCGCGATCGCCTCGAGCCTCGTGTTCGCGGTGATCGTCTGGGCGAGCGTCATCAACACGCCCGGGTGGGCGAGCGTGCAGCAGGCGTTCTTCGACCCGCAGATCGCCCTGCAGTCGCTGCCGAAGATCTGGGACGGCTTCCTCATCAATCTGCAGGTGCTCGGCATCTCGCTCGTCACCGTGTCGGCCGTCGCGCTCTTGATCGCGGTGCTACGCACCGTGCGCGGGCCGGTGTTCTTTCCGCTGCGCGTGCTCGCGGCGGCCTACACCGACCTCTTCCGCGGTCTGCCGTTCATCATCGTGCTCTACCTGATCGGCTTCGGCGTGCCGACGATCATGAACACGCGGATCCCCGTCGTGGTGCTCGGCGTCGTGGCGGTCACGCTCACCTATTCCTCGTACGTGGCCGAGGTGCTGCGCGCGGGCATCGAGGCGGTGCACCCGTCGCAGCGGCTGGCGGCCCGCGCCCTGGGCCTCGGCTACGTGCAGACCCTCCGGCGGGTCGTGCTGCCGCAGGCTGTCCGCAAGGTGACGCCGCCCCTCATGAACGACTTCATCTCGATGCAGAAGGACGTGGGACTCATCTCGATCCTCGGCGCGATCGACGCCATCGCCGCCGCCCGCTCGTCGGCGTCGTTGAGCTACAACTTCACTCCGTACGTCGTCGCCGGCATCCTGTTCATCCTGCTGGCCATCCCGACGATCCGCCTGACCGACTGGTACACCGCTCGACTGCGCGAGCGCGAGCAGCAGGGGTCGATCCTGTGAGCGGGCACGCCGCGGCATCCGGCACTTCCGTCCTGCGCGCCGACGACCTCTGGAAGTCGTTCGGCGAGCGCGACGTCCTGCGGGGCGTCTCCGTCTCGTTGGCCGCGCACGAAGTGGTGGCCCTCATCGGCTCGTCCGGATCGGGCAAGTCGACACTGCTGCGCTGCCTGGGACTTCTGGAACCCATCGACGACGGGCGCATCTGGCTCGGCGACCTCGACATCTCCGACCCCCGCGTCGACGGCAACCGCGTGCGCGCACGCCTGGGGGCCGTCTTCCAGAGCTACAACCTGTTCCCCCACCTGTCGGTGCTCGACAACGTCACGCTGGCCTCGCGCGTCGTGCATCGGATGCCGCGGGCACGGGCCGAAGAGCGCGCCCACGATCTGCTCGCACGCGTGGGCCTCGCGGAGTTCGCGGCGGCACACCCCGACCGTCTCTCCGGCGGCCAGCAGCAGCGGGCGGCGATCGTGCGGGCGATCGCGACCGATCCCGAAGTGCTGCTTCTGGACGAGATCACCTCCGCGCTCGACCCCGAGCTCGTGGGCGAGGTGCTGGAACTCGTACGCGCTCTGGCCGCGGAGGGAACGACGATCCTGATGGCGACGCACGAGATGGCCTTCGCCCGTGACGTGGCCGACCGGGTCGTCTTCCTCGACGACGGCGTCATCGTCGAGGAAGGCGCCGCGGCATCCGTGTTCGCCGCGCCGCAGCATCCGCGAACGCAGGCGTTCCTCTCGCGCTTCTCCGGCTGAGGGTCAGCGCGCCTC
This sequence comes from Microbacterium laevaniformans, assembly GCF_016907555.1. Taxonomy (NCBI): domain Bacteria; kingdom Bacillati; phylum Actinomycetota; class Actinomycetes; order Micrococcales; family Microbacteriaceae; genus Microbacterium; species Microbacterium laevaniformans. The sequence continues at coordinate 458,885 of NZ_JAFBCE010000001.1, read as the reverse complement.
ACGCCCGACCCAGCGCGGCGCACGAACTCCGCAGAATCGCGCGAACTCCGCACGGATGCCGCGAAATCATGCGGAGTTCGTTACTTTCTGCGGATGACGTCCGCGCGTGCCGGTCAGCGCGCGGCGCGGATGAGCTGCGTCGAGTGGTCGAGATGCGCGCGGACGGCCGCTCCCCCGTCGCGGGGCAGCGCGTCGAGGTAGGCGCGATGCTCGGCGGCGAGCGCACCCGGCGCGTAGTGGGGACGCACGTGCGTCAGCAGCAGCAGCACCTCCGACTCGAGGCCGGCGTGGGCCTCCGCGAGACGAGGGCTGTCGGCGGCATCGACGATCGCGCGGTGGACCGCGGCATGCGCGCGGATCGTCGCGGCCCAGTCGGCGCGGGCCTCGGCATCCGCGAGGTCATCGATCGCCGCCTCGATCGTCGCGCGCGTCACGGGCGACCACACCGAGCCCTGCGCCTCGGTGATCAGCCCTACGGCCTCGGTCTCCAGCGCGGCCCGCAGCTGCTGGAGCGCCCGCAGATCGTCGTCGTCGAGCGCCGAGACCCGGGCGCCGGCGTAGGGGACGAGCTGGACGAGGCGTTCCGCCCCGAGCGCGGCCAGGGCCGCACGCACGGTATGCCGCGACACGTCGTGCGCGCGGGCGATCTCCTCTTCGCGCAGCGGCGCGCCCGGCGCCAGCGCTCCGCTCAGGATCTCGCCGCGCAGCGCGTCGGCGACGCGCACGTCGACCGTCGGCCGCGGCGCGCCCTCACGCCGGCGCGGAGACACCGGCGCTCCGGGGACGGGCGGGGGCGGCGACCAGGACGAGCCCGGAAGCGATGACGATGAGCCCTGCCACCGAGGCGGCGGAGAGCTGCTCGTGCAGCACGACGAGGCCGAGCACCGTCGCGGCGAGCGGCTCGGCGAGCGTGAGGGTCGACACGGTCGCCGGGCTCAGGCCGCGCAGGCCCGCACCGAACAGGAGATAGGCGATCGTGACGGTGACGACGCCGAGCCAGAGGGCGAGCGCGAGGCCGTTCGCGGTGCCCAGCCACGCGGTCGAGGTCGACACGAGCACGGGAACGCTCAGCACCGCGGCGGTCCCGAACACGGCGCCCATCGCCGCCGGCGCCGTCCAGTCGCGCTCGAGCAGCATCTTGCTCGCGATCGCGTAGAGCGCGTACGACGCGCCGGCGCCCACGGAGGCGGCGACGCCGAGGAGGCTGGTCGGTGCGGCGGAACCGTCGCCGAACACGCCCGACACCAGCACGACACCGACGATCGCGACGGCTGTCGCGACACTCCAGCGAAGGCTCGGGCGGCGGCGGCGCAGCACGCTGTCGAGCACGCCGGTGACGATGGGCGCCGAACCGAGCGCCACGGCCGTGCCGACGGCGACGCCGTTGAGCCCGGTTCCCGAGAAGAACGTCGGCTGGTACGCCAGCACCCCGGCGGCTCCGACGAGCACGATGACGAGCGCAGGGACCCCCCGTCGGACCGGGAGGCTGTCGACCGCCGCCGGCGACGCTGTGCGCCGCGCCCGCGAAACGAGCGCGATCACGCCCAACAGCGCGCCGCCGATGAGCACGCGCGCCGCGCCGATCGAGAGGGCGTCGGCATCCACGCCGGCGAGCGCCCGCGACGTTCCTGTCGTGGCGAAGCACAGCGCCGCGACGAGGACGGCGACGACGGACAGGGACCGACTCACCGGAACATTGTTACACAATCCTGCTGGTGGCGATGCTGATTCACCGCGCACGCATAGCCGTCCGCCGTAAGCTGGGCCCACGCCTCCCATCGATGCCCTGCTCACGACCTGGCGCGCCGACCCCGTCACGATCGCGGTCCTGGTCGGCGCGGCGTTGCTCTACGCCCTCGGGGTGCGACGCGCACGGCGACGCGGCACCTCCTGGCCGCCCCACCGCACGGTGCTCTTCTTCGCCCTCGGGCTCGGCTCGTACGCCGTGGTGGAACTCGGCTTCCTCGGCACGTGGTCGGCCGAGCTCCGCTGGGCGTTCGTCGCCCGCATCGCGCTGCTGCTCATCGCCGTCCCGGGTCTCATCTCCCTCGGCCGTCCGCTCGATCTGCTGCGCGCGGGCCTGTCGGATGCCGCTCGGCAGCGCCTTGACGCGGCCCTGGACGGCCGCGTGTTCCGCGTGCTGGGCAATGCGATGTTCGCGACGATCTTCGTCGCGGCGATCTTCTGCGTGTTCCTGACACCCCTCGCGGGAGTTCTCCGCACCTCCCCCCTGATCGGCGAGGCGCTCGGGCTCGTCTCCCTCGTCGTCGGGCTGCTGCTGGTCGTTCCCCTGATGGCGCTCACCGGCATCCACACCAGCACGTTCCTCGCGGTGGAGTTCCTCTTGGCCTTCGTGGAACTCGTGATCGACTCGCTCCCCGGCATCCTGCTGCGCCTGAACGACACGGTCGTCGACGGCGTGGCAGCCGCCGCGGGTGCGGCGTGGTGGCCGAATCCGCTGCACGATCAGCACCTCGCCGGCGATCTGCTCTGGTTCATCGCCGAAGTCGCCGACGTTCCCATCCTGATCATCCTGCTGGTGCGGTGGGGACGCCGCGACCGCGTCGAGGCGGCCGGCTACGACGCGCTGAGCGACGAGGAGCACGACGCGCTCGTCCAGGAGCACCTGCGCGGATCGCGCGGCTGACGCTCCCGCTGTGCAGGGACGGATGCCGCGGCATCCGCGCTCCGCCGACGGTCAGGTCCGGATGCTGCGCTCGGCCGCCTCGACGACGTTGGTCATGAGCAGGGCGACGGTCATCGGCCCGACGCCGCCGGGGTTCGGCGAGAGCCAGCCGGCGACGTCCTCGACGCCCGGGGCGATGTCGCCGTAGACCTTCGCCTTGCCGGTCTCGGGGTCGCTCTCGCGGGTCACGCCGACGTCGAGCACGGCAGCGCCGGGCTTCACGTCCTCGGGGCGCACGAGGTGCTTGACGCCCGCGGCGCCGACGATCACGTCGGCCTGGCGCAGGTACGACGGCAGGTCGCGCGTGCCGGTGTGGGTGAGCGTGACCGTCGCGTTCACCGCGCGCCGCGTCAGCAGCAGCCCGATCGAGCGGCCGATGGTGACGCCACGGCCGACGACCACGACATGCGTTCCCGCGAGGGCGAAGCCGTTGCGCTCCAGCAGCTCGATCACGGCGCGCGGCGTGCACGGCAGCGGCGAGGTGATCTCGTCGTTGACGTTGAGCACGAGCTTGCCGAGGTTGGTCGGGTGCAGGCCGTCGGCATCCTTGGCCGGATCGATCCGCTCGAGGATGCGATCGGTGTCGATGTGCCGCGGCAGCGGCAGCTGCACGATGTAGCCGTGGCAGGTCGGGTCGGCGTTGAGGCGATCGATCGCGGCTTCGACGTCGGCCTGTGTGGCGTCGGCCGGCAGCTCGACCTGGATCGAGTTCATGCCGATCGCCTCGGACTCGCGATGCTTCATCCCGACGTACAGCTGCGATGCCGGGTCGGCCCCCACCAGCACGGTCGCGATGCCGGGGGTGACCCCCACGGCCTTCAGCTTCGCGACGCGTTCGGCGAGCTCCGCCTTGATGGCCGCGGCCGTCGCGCGGCCGTCGAGCTTGTGTGCAGTCATGCGTTGTCTCCTCCGTGTTCTCCCCGCGAGACACGGTTCCCGCACCGAGACACGCGTCAACGGCGCGTGTCTCGGTGCGCAGGCGGTGTCTCGCGGACCGTGGATGCCGCGGCGCACCCGCGCGGGCGGGGAATGCCGCGGGCGGGTTACTGCGTGAGGCCGGGGTACAGCGGGAAGGCGGCGGTCAGGGCGGCCACGCGCGTGCGCAGCGACTCGACGTCGGCGTCCGGCAGCAGCGCCAGCGCGATGATGTCGGCGACCTCGGTGAACTCCGCGTCGCCGAAGCCGCGGGTCGCGAGCGCCGGGGTGCCGATCCGCAGGCCCGAGGTCACCATGGGCGGACGCGGGTCGTTGGGCACCGCGTTGCGGTTGACGGTGATGTGGATCTCGTGCAGCAGGTCTTCGGCCTGCTTGCCGTCGATCGCGGCGTCGCGGAGGTCGACGAGCACGAGGTGCACGTCAGTACCGCCGGAGCGGACGGAGATCCCGGCATCCTTCACGTCCTGGTGCGAGAGGCGCTCGGCGAGGATCGCCGCACCGCGCACGACGCGCTCCTGGCGCTCCTTGAACTCCGGGGTCGCGGCGAGCTTGAACGCGGTCGCCTTCGCGGCGATCACGTGCATGAGCGGACCGCCCTGCTGGCCCGGGAAGACGGCCGAGTTGAGCTTCTTCGCGAGGTCGGCGTCGTTGGTCAGGATGAAGCCCGAGCGCGGGCCGCCGATCGTCTTGTGCACCGTGGAGCTCACGACGTGCGCGTGCGGCACCGGGGAGGGGTGCAGGCCCGCCGCGACGAGGCCGGCGAAGTGCGCCATGTCGACCCACAGCAGCGCGCCCACCTTGTCGGCGATGGCGCGGAAGCGCGCGAAGTCGAGCTGACGCGGGTAAGCCGACCAGCCGGCGATGATGACCTTCGGCTGGTGCTCGACGGCGAGGCGCTCGACCTCGTCCATGTCGATCGTCGAGGTCTCAGGGTCGACGCCGTAGGCGACGATGTTGTAGAGCCGGCCGGAGAAGTTGATCTTCATGCCGTGCGTGAGGTGCCCGCCGTGATCGAGCGAGAGACCCAGCAGGGTGTCGCCGGGGCGAGCGATGGCGTGGAGCACCGCGGCGTTGGCGGAGGCTCCCGAGTGTGGCTGGACGTTCGCGAACTCGGCGCCGAACAGCGCCTTGGCGCGCTGGATGGCGAGCTCCTCGGCGACGTCCACCTCTTCGCAGCCGCCGTAGTAGCGGCGGCCGGGGTAGCCCTCGGCATACTTGTTCGTCAGCACGGAGCCCTGCGACTGCAGCACCGAGACGGGAACGAAGTTCTCCGAGGCGATCATCTCGAGGTAGCCGCGCTGACGGTCGAGCTCGCGCTCGAGAACCTGCGCGATCTCGGGGTCGACCTCGGCGAGCGGGGCGTTGAAGTACGGATCGGTCATGACGGTCTCCTGCCATTCGTCGGGTGGATGCCGGTGTGCGCCGGGCGCACGCCGGTGTATCAAACGAAGGCCGGCCCAGGCGTGCGGTCGATTGCCGTGTTCGCCGCTCCCCGATGGTGACCCACCTCAACGCCAGTCGCGACAGTGCGAGCATATCGGATGCGACGCCGCCGGCACACGGCTAGGCTGGCGTTATCGGATTTGTTAGGACTCCTTACATCACCGCCGCAGGCTCGGGCCGCTGCCGCTGGGCCCGATCCCCGGCCGCCACGCAGAATGGAGACACCGTGTCGCAGCCCTGCCTCGTCCCCGCACCCGCGCGGCTGACCCTCGACGAGGGCAGCCCCTTCCTCCTCGCGAGCGACGTCGCACTCGTGATGACGACGGATGCCGCGGGAGTCGCCGACGCCGCCGCGGAGCTCCGCCGGCTGATCGCGGCGCGCACCGGCATCCGCCTCGCCGCCCCGACACCCGCGAACGGCCAGGAGCCACACCTCCGATTGAGCCTCGAGCACGACGGGCCCGCCGAGTCGTACCGGCTGAGCAGCGACGCCGGCGCCGTGCACGTGGCCGGCGCCGATGCGGCGGGCCTCTTCTACGGCGTGCAGACGCTCGTGCAGGCGATCACGACAGACGCCTCGGGCTGGCGGATTGCGGCGATGGAGATCGAGGACACCCCCCGCTTCGCGTATCGCGGCGTCATGCTCGACGTCGCCCGTCACTTCCTCGATGTCGCGACGGTGTGCGGCTACATCGACCGCGCCGCCGGCTTGAAGTTCAACGCCCTGCACCTGCACCTGACCGACGACCAGGGATGGCGCATCCAGATGCACTCCCGCCCCCGGCTCACCGAGAAGTCCGCCACGAGCTCGGTCGGCGCCGACGGCGGCGGCTTCTACACGCACGAGGACTACCGCGCCATCGTCGCGTACGCCGGCCGCCACCACATGATCGTCGTGCCCGAGATCGACGGTCCCAGTCACACCCACGCCATCTCCCTCGCCTACCCCGAGCTGTGCGCACCGCCGGTGGTGAGCGCGCAGCTGCGGCGGCAGTCGGAAGAGGACGGCAGCGCCCTCCCGCTCGGCGGCGTCGCCTACGAAGGCATCGGCGTGGGCTTCTCGTCGTTGCGGATCCGCGACGAGGCGACGTACACCTTCCTCGCCGACGTCCTCACCGAGTTGGCGGCTCTCACTCCCGGTCCGTACCTGCACATCGGCGGCGACGAGGCGCTGGGGACGGATGCCGAGGATTACGACCGCTACATCGCACGCGTCTCGCGGCTGGTGGCCGAGACCGGCAAGACCGCCATCGCCTGGCACGAGGCCGGCGTCTGCGGCGGCCTCGCGGAGGGAACCATCGGACAGTACTGGGGTTTCGTGTCGCCGACCGACGGCATGGACGAGAAGACCCGGGGCTTCGTCCGCCGCGGCGGACGCGTCATCCTCTCACCCGCCGACGCGATCTACCTCGACATGAAGTTCGACCCCGACTCGCCACTCGGGCTGACGTGGGCGCGTGGAGTGACCAGTGCCCGCCGCTCCTACGAGTGGGAGCCGACTGCCGTCATCGACGGCATCGATCAGGCGCAGATTCTCGGCGTGGAGGCGCCGCTGTGGAGCGAGACCGTCCGCACATCCGCCGACATCGACGCCCTCGCCTTCCCGCGCATCGCCGCCGCTGCAGAAGCGGCGTGGTCCCCGGCGCTGGGAGCCCTCCCTCTGCGAACATGGGAGTCCTTCCGGGCCCGCGTGGGCGGGCTCGGGCCGCTGTGGAGGTCACTCGGCATCCGCTTCACCGCGCTGTCCGAGATCGATTGGACACCCGCGGAGCCGATCACCGTGCAAGGGGACAACACATGACCACCGTCATCCACTCGGCGCAACTGGTCACCGCCGGAACACTCACCCCCGACGCCTGGATCGCCTTCACCGACGGGGTCATCGACGGCCGCGGCACGGGCACGACGTGGCGCACCCTGAGGGCGGGCCAGGTGATCGACGCCGCGGGAGGGGTGCTCGCTCCCGGGTTCATCGACATCCACGGTCACGGCGGCGGGGGCGCCTCGTTCGATGACGGCGCCGAGGCCATCGCCACGGCGCGGGCCGTGCACCGTGCGCACGGGACGACCCGCGCGGTGCTTTCGCTCGTCACGGCATCGCTCGACCATCTCGCCGCCCGCGCCGGCGTCATCGCCGATCTCGTCGAGCGCGACGCGACGATCCTCGGCTCCCACCTCGAAGGGCCGTTCCTCGATCCCGGACACAAGGGCGCTCACACACTCAGCCTGCTCCGCCCGCCCGATGCCGCGGCCGTGGGACGGCTGCTCGACGCCGGGCGCGGCACCGTGCGGCAGGTCACCCTCGCACCCGAGCTGCCGGGCGCGCTGGCGGCGGTGTCGCAGTTCGTCGCCGCGGGTGTCGCGGTGGCGGTCGGCCACACGAACGCCACCGCGGACGACGCCTTCGCCGCCTTCGACGCCGGCGCGACGATCCTCACGCACGCGTTCAACGCCATGCCCGGCATCCACCACCGCGAACCCGGGCCGGTGGTGGCCGCGCTCCGCGACGAGCGGGTGACGCTGGAGATCATCGCCGACGGGGTGCACGTGCATCCGGACGTCGTCGCGCTGGCGTTCACGCAGGCGCCGGGTCGGGTCGCGCTCATCACCGACGCGATGGCGGCCGCCGGCGCCGCCGACGGGCACTACGAGCTCGGCGGGCTCGCCGTGACGGTCACCGCCGGCACCGCACGGCTCGATGACGGCGGCGCCATCGCGGGCTCGACGCTCACCCAGGACGCTGCCCTGCGGCTCGCCGTCGGCCACGGCATCGCGCTGACGAGCGCCGTCGACGCGCTGACCCGCATTCCCGCGCGTGCTATCGGCGTCGACGACCGGTTCGGCGTCGTCGAGAGCGGTCGTGTCGCCGACGTCGTGCTGCTCGACGAGCACCTCCGGGTGCGGACGGTGTGGGTCGACGGCATCCGCGTCTGACCGCGGGCACCGGACGAGAGAAGCCCCTCCACCGGTACCGCGCAGGTCCTCCCCCGAGATCCCGCGCTTCCGGTCCTGGCCACGGATCGCTCCGTGACTCCCACCCCGACACCGACTCCGGAACCCACACCGGTCCTTCCCGACGGCGCACCCGGCAGCACGGTGACGGTGAAGTTCGGCGACGTTGAGCGAGCGCGGGTCACCCTGTCCGCCGAAGGCACCGCAGAGGTCACGATCGAGGGCACCGTCCTCGACTTCTGGTTCACGAAGATCTCGATTGCGTACATGGCAGGCGCCGCCGGCCCGGCCACCGTCACCGACATCTGGCGCCTCGTCGGCTGACGGCCAACGTGAGTCACAGCCCCGCCGCGTAAACTGGCGGAATGTCCGAACTGCCGCACGTCCGTCCCGCCGCCCCCGAGGCCCCGCGATCGGCCGACGGTGCCGCCGCACGTCCGGCCGGCGTGCGCCCTGCGCTGGATGCGGTGGATGTCCTCGCCTTCCTCTGCGAACTGTTCGCCTTCGTCACCCTGGCGGTCTGGGGCTTCACCGCCTGGCCGTTCCCGTGGAACATCGTGGCCGGCATCGGCGCTCCGTTGATCGCGATCCTGCTCTGGGCTCTGTTCGTCTCACCGCGCGCCGTGTTCGTCGTGCACCCGTTCGTGCGGGCGCTCGTCGAACTGCTCGTCTACGCCTCCGCGACGATCGTCTGGTGGACGAGCGGCAACGCGTGGATCGGCCTGGCGTACGCGGTGGTCGCCGTGACCGTCGGACTGGTCTCGGGTCGACGCCGACTCGCCGCGTGAGCCGCGCCCGATCGTGAGCGCCGTCCTCGACCTGCTCACCGCCGAGCTCGCCGACCGCATCGACACGGATCCCGCCGCCCTCGACGCCGCCCGCGCGGACAAGTCCGGCCACGCGGCCGCCGGCTCGCCGGTGGCGATCGTGCACGCGGCATCCGTCGCCGACGTCCAGGCGACGATGCGCATCGCGTCCGCGACGGGCACACCCGTCGTGATCCGCGGCGCGGGCACGGGGCTGGCGGGCGGCGCGAACGCCGGTGCCGGCGAGATCGTGCTGTCGATGCGCGGAATGGACCGCATCCTGGAGGTGCGGGCCGACGACCTGCTGGCGGTTGTCGAGCCCGGCATCCTCAACGCCGACCTCAACGACGTCCTCGCCGCGCACGGGCTGTGGACGACGCCGAGGCCGAGCTGCTGTGGACCATCCGCCGCTCGATGCATCCGGCCATGGAGGCGATGGGCACGACACTGATCGAGGACGTGTCGGTTCCCCGCAGCGCCCTTCCCGCGATGTTCGACGAGATCGCGCGCATCGAGCGCGCCTACGACCTCGTGATCCCGACCGTCTGCCACGCGGGCGACGGCAACCTGCACCCCAACTTCGTCTTCGACGGCGAGGAGGTTCCCGAGATCATCTGGCGCGCCGCCGACGAGCTGTTCCGCGCGGCCCTGCGCCTCGGCGGCACCCTCACCGGCGAACACGGGGTCGGCGTGCTCAAGCGCCGCTGGCTCGTCGACGAGCTCGGCGAGGATCAGTGGCAGCTGCAGCGCCAGATCACCCGGGTGTTCGACCCCCTCGGCATCCTGAATCCGGGCAAGGTCTTCACCGACTGAGTGGGACCGCTCAGACGGCCGGCGGGTAGATCTGCGGGCTCGGAGCGGCCTGCCCGCGCGCGCCGAGCACCATGGCGAGGATCCCCAGCGCCAGCGGCACGGTGAGGATCACGAGCGACCCGAGCGCGAACAGCCACAGGAGCCCCTGCGGGTCTTGACCCGAGGCCCCGACGAGCGCGATCTGGGGCAGCGCCGAGGTCGCGACGATCACCGCGAGCCCCCAGGCGGGCGCCCACTGCCACGGCCGCGGCACGACGGCGGCGCGCCCGATCGCGACCACGGCGACCAGCGCCGCGGCGGCGGTGACGGCCAGCTGCGTGAACGACAAGATCTGCAGGAGTGAGATGTCCTGCCCGGTCGCCAGGGCCGACAGCGCCAGCTCGACGACCGGCGGGAGGACCGCGAGCACGAGCAGCGCCGCCATGCCCGGTGGACGCCGTGCGACGATCGATCCCTGCCCACGCAGCCCGAAGGCGAACACGAGGAGGGATGCCGCGAACAGCACCGCCGTCACGATCGCGACACCCGAGCCGAGGCCTCCCGGCGCCACGGCCCGCACCGCCGTCGGCACCACCGCACTGGCGGCGAGCAGCGCGCCGCCCCAGATCCATGCGGGCACGGGCTTTCGGATCTCGGCATCCGTCATGGCCCGACCCTACCGCCGCTCGTCCGTCCCGTCATGTCGCTTTCGCCGACGCCTACCGGCGAGAGGGGACGGATGAGCGCCGTCAGAGACCCTGCCAGGCCGGCTTGTTCGCGTAGGCGTAGCGGTAGTAGTCGGCGTGCTCCAGGCGGGATGCCGCGGCCTCGTCGACCACGACGGTCACGTGCGGGTGCAGCTGGATCGCCGAGCCCGGCAGCGACGAGGTCACGGGGCCTTCGACGGCGCCCGCGACGGCCGCAGCCTTGCTCTCACCGAAGGCGAGGAGGAACAGGTGACGCGCCGACAGGATCGTGCCGAGCCCCTGCGTGATGCAGTGCATCGGCACGTCGTCGATCGTGTCGAAGAAGCGGGCGTTGTCGCGTCGCGTCTGCTCGATGAGCGTCTTCACGCGCGTCCGCGATGCGAAGGAGGAGCCGGGCTCGTTGAAGCCGATGTGACCGGAGGTGCCGATCCCGAGGATCTGCAGGTCGATGCCGCCCGCGTCGGCGATGGCCCGCTCGTAGTCCTCTCCGGCGTGCGCGATGCTCGCCAGATCACCGTTCGGCGTGTGGATGCGCTCGGGATCGAGGCCGAGCGGCTCGACCACCTCCGTCGTGATGACGGAGCGGTAGCTCTGCGGATGCCGCGGGTCGATGCCCACGTACTCGTCCAGGGCGAACCCGCGCACCCGCGACACGTCGGTGCCGGCGAGCCGGGGCCGCAGCGCCTCGTAGACGGGGAGCGGAGTCGACCCGGTCGCCAGCCCCAGCACCGCGTCCGGGCGTGCCGCGATGAGGCGGACGATCTCGTCGGCGACGAGCGCCCCGGCATCCGCGGCCGAGGGGACGATGACGACTTCAGCCATGGAAAACAGCCTCCTGCTCGGATTCGGCGCCGAGGATGGCGGCGCCCAGTGCTGCGGCGGGCGATCCCGACGGCAGCAGATCGACGCGCTCGCTGAGCCGCAGCGACCGCAGGAACGGGGATGCCGCGGCGCTGGAGTCCAGTTCGGCGAGCACCGGCCTCAGCATACGGTCGCCCAGTGCCGTGACGCCTCCCCCGAGCACCACGGCGTCGACATCGGTGGACAGCACGATCACGCGGACCGCCGACGCGACGCCGTACGCGAGCCCTCGGCGCAGCTGCACGGCGAGCGGGTCGCCGGCGTCGGCGGCGTCGAACACGTCGCGCACGGGCAGCTCCGCGGGCCGGCCCCATCGCTCCGCGACGGCGGCTCCCCCGCTGAAGGCCTCGATGCAGCCGCGCTGTCCGCAGCGGCAAAGGGGTCCCGTCGGATCGACGGAGATATGTCCGACCTCCCCCGCGGCTCCGTGGACGCCTCGCCAGAGTCGGCCGCCGTGCACGAACCCGGCGGCGATGCCGGTGCCGAGATTGAGGTACGCCATCGACGGCAGCGTGTCCGCACCGCGCAGCACCGCGGCACCGACGGCAGCGGCCTTGACGTCGTTCTCGGCCCGCACCGGAATGCCCAGGCGCGGCCCGAGTGCGAGGGCCAGATCGAGCTCGTCGATGCCGAGGTTCACCGCATGGGCGACCACCGCGCCTCCCGGAGCGACCTGCCCCGGCATCCCGACGCCGAGCGAGGTGAAGGCGGCAGGGGGCATGGCGACGGCGGCAGCCAGCTCGTCCACCGCGTCGAGGATCGTCGTGATCACCGCATCCGCGCCCCACCCGGTCGCCCGGCGCACACGAGCGAGGATCCGCTGATCCGACGCGTCGCCGCCGCGCGGGCCGGATGACGCGACGACCACGGCGTCGGTCTTGGTGCCCCCGACGTCGAATCCGAGTCGCATCAGCCCTTCACCGCTCCCGACACGAGACCGCTGGTCATCTTGCCCTGCACGATGAGGAAGAAGATGATCACCGGAATGGCCATGAGGGTCGAGCCGGCCATGACGACGGCCCAGTCGGTCGCCTTCGTCGCCTGGACGAAGCTGCGCAGCCAGATGGGAAGCGTCTGCGCCTCGGGGCGGGTCATGATCACGAGGGCGAAGATGAACTCGTTCCACGCTTGGATGAACGCGAAGATCCCGGTGGAGACCAGTCCCGGCGCGAGCAGCGGGAAGGTCACGCGCCAGAAGGCCTGTGCCCTGCTGCACCCGTCGATCATCGCCGCCTCCTCGAGGTCGGCGGGGATGCCGTTGACGAACCCGCGCAGGGTCCAGATCGTGAAGGGCAGCACCATGGCGATGTAGACCGCCGACAGTCCGATCACGGTGTTCAGCAGGTGCCAGCCGTCGAGCACGCGGAAGGTCGAGATGATCATCGCCTCGGCGGGGATCATCTGGATCACGAGGATCGCGACGATGAAGCTCTTGCGGGAACGGAAGCGGTACCGCGAGATGGCGATGGCGGCGAGGAAGGCGAAGACCAGGGCCGCGGCGACGGTGAGCACGGTGACGGCCAGCGAGATCCACAGCGCCGGCATGAACCCGCCGTCCCAGGCCGCGCGGAAGCTCTGCAGGGTGAACTGGTCGGGCCAGAAGTGCGGCGTCTCGCTCTTGACGGCCGAGCCGGGCAGGAAGGCGGTGTTGACCATCCAGTAGACCGGGAAGACCGAGCAGACGAAGACGACGACGGCGGCGAGGTTGAGGAGCACACGCCCGGCGGCGCGTCTCGTGCGGGCGCTCATCCGTCGTCCTCCGAGGTCAGCATGGTGCGGATGTAGTAGGCGGAGATGGCGAGCAGCACGACGACGAGGATCACCGAGATCGCCCCTCCCGAACCGAGATCGCCGGTGGCCATCGAGACGCTGTAGATGTAGACGCCGATGGTGTTCGTGTCGGCGCGGATGCCGCCGACGGTCTGCAGCGCATAGATCTGTGCGAACACGCGCAGGTCCCAGATCACCTGCAGGATGAGCAGCACGACGAGGATCGAGCGGATGTAGGGCACGACGATGAAGCGGAACCGCTGCCACGCGCCCGACCCGTCGAGGGATGCCGCCTCCAGCACCTCGTCGGGAACCTGCGAGAGTCCGGCGTAGGTGGAGAACGCGACGAACGGGATCGCGCCCCACGTGATGATGATCGCCGCGACGCCGAAGAAGCTGAGGGGGTCGGACAGCCAGCTGTGTCCGAACCAGTTCTGCCCGGTGATCCGCGTCAGCGCGTAGTTGACGAGGCCGTAGGACGTGTCGAAGATCCAGCCCCACACGATGGTGCCGGTGAGCGCGGGCATCGCCCAGGCCAGCAGCAGCCCCACCGAGACGACGGTGCGCATCACGCGTCCGAGTGAGGTCATCATCAGGGCTATCGCGATCCCGAGCACCATCGTGGCGGCGGCGCAGACCACCATCAGCCCGAAGCTGCGGGCCAGGACGACCCAGAACTCGGAGTCGGTCAGCACACGCACGTAGTTGTCGAACCAGACGAAGGTGGGCGGCTTGCCGAAGATCTGCTCGCGCCCGTACTTCTGGAACGACATGACGATCAGCTGCACCAGAGGCCAGCCGATGAAGACCAGCAGCATCGCCAGGGCGGGCAGCAACAGGACCAGCGGCGTGCGGTCGCGGCGCCGACGACGCGGAGATGCCGCGGGCGCGTGAGCGGTGGTCATGCCGGCTCTCCTTTCGTGGGTGTCGGGGGCATCTCGACTCGCGGCGCCCGCTCAACGACCGGGGAGGCGATACCACCGCCGGTCGTTGAGCGAGGAGCGCAGCGACGAGTCGACACGCAGACGGGTCGAGCGGGCTCAGCTGTTGAGGATGGAGTCGATCCGCTCGTCGAGAGCCGTGGCGAGCGTCTTGACGTCACCGCCGGCCGCGACCTGGACGAAGAAGTCCTGCAGCAGGCCCTTCGCCTCCACGTCCGCCCACTTCGGCGAGGCCGGCGTCAGCTTCGCGTTCGCGGCGGCATCCGAGATGATCTTCGCGAGTTCCGGAGTCGCCGCGGCGACCTGGCTGCCGAGCGACTTCTTGGCCGGCACGAGGCCGGCCTTGGCCAGCAGCGTCTGGTAGTCGTCGCTGAGCATGATCTCCAGCGCGCTCTTGGCAAGCTCGGGGTGGGCCGACTTGGCGGAGATGCCGATGTTGGAGCCGCCCGCGAACACCTGCGCGGCGCCTCCGTTCTTGCCCGGCAGCGCGTAGAAGCCCACGGTCTTGGTCAGGGCGGTGTCGGCCTTGTTCTCATCGGCGACGATCGACCAGTACGCCCAGCTGGGCGCCGACAGGGTGGCTGCCTTCTCGGTGCGGAACGGAACCCAGGCTTCGGTCTCGTCGCCGTCCTTCGGGGCGAGCGAGGCCGTGGTCATCAGCTGCTGCACCTGCTCGATGCCCTTGACCGAGGCGTCGCTGGACATCTGCGCCTCCCACTTGCCGTCCTTCTGCACGGCGATCTCGCCGCCGTTCTCCCAGATGAAGGGCAGCGTGTTGTACCAGTCCTTGCCCGGGAAGTAGACCCCCGAGACCCCGGGCAGGGCCTGCGCGAGCTTCTCGCCGTTGGCCACGTACTCGTCGAGGGTCGTGGGCACCTGCACGCCGGCGGTGGCGTACTGGGCCGTGTTGTAGAACACGATGCGGGCGCCGGAGTAGTACGGCGCGGCGTACAGCTTGCCGTCCCACGAGCCGGCCTCCACGAAGCCGGGCAGCAGGTCGTCGCCGCCGATGGTGTCCTTGATGTCGGAGATGTCCAGCAGTGCTCCGCTGGAGGTGAACGCGGGCGACTGGGTGTTGCCCATCTCGACGATGTCGGGCGTGTCGTTGGAAGACAGGCTCGTGGTGAGCTTGTCGACCAGGCCCGTCCACTGCTGCTCCTCGATGACGAGCGTCGAGCCCGGATTCTGGGCTTCGAAGGTCTTCACGAGATAGTCGCGGGCATCCTGCGGCGTGTCGGTGCCGTTCAACCACACGCGCAGCTGGGCCGGCGCCGGAGTGCCGGAGGCGTCGTTGCCGCCCGAGTCTCCGGCCGCGCAGCCGGCGAGAACGACAGCCGAAACGCCGAGGAGCGCGAAGGCGCCGAGCTTCTTGTTCATGGTGTCTTCCTTTGTCTCTCTTGGTGGTGTCGGGGCGCAGTGCCCCGCGGTGATGGGGTCAGGACACCCCGAGTTGTCCGGACAGGACCATGACGGCCGCGCCGCGGAGGACGATGTCCTCCCCCTGCGCCGTCATCCGCACCTGGACGCCGTCGTGGAACGAGGCGAGCGTCCGCGTGCGCAGAGTCTCGACGGTCGCGGTCGCGAGGGTTGCGTCGAGAAGATCGGGCCTGCCGGAGAGGATGATCTCCGACAGATCGAGCACGCCCACGATCGGGGCGAGGGCGATGCCGAGGCGCTCGCCGGCGTCGCGCAGCACGGCATCGCGGTCCGCGCCGGGCTCGGCCACGCGTGCGTCCAGGGCCGGAACCGACAGCCAGGCCTCGAGGCAGCCGACCTTGCCGCACACGCAGCGCGGGCCGCCGTCCGTGCCGACGGTGACGTGACCGATCTCTCCGGCGGCGAAACGACTGCCGGCCATGGGCTGGCCGCCGGCGAGCAGGCCTGACCCGACGCCTCGGCCCACGCGGACCAGCAGCACGTCGTCGGCGGCTCCGCCGAAGGTGTACTCCGCCAGCACGGCCGCATTGGCGTCGTTGGCGACGAGCACCGGCAGCCCCAGGTCGGCACGCAGAGCGCCTTCCAGGTCGACGCCCTGCCATCCGAAGTTCGGCGCCGTGAGAACGACGCCGCGATCGTCCACGATGCCGGGGCTGCCGACGCCGACGCCGAGGACCGGCGCGTGCGCGTCGGCCACGAGGCCACGCGCGAGCTCCATGACGGCGCCGAGGATGTCGGCGGGGTCCGCCGGTACCGTCACGTCCTGACGCGCGACGATCTCTCCGTCGAGCGTGAGGATCGCGCCGAGGAAACGATCGGAGCCCGAGAGGTCGAGCCCGACGATGCGATGGCCGTCCCGGTCGAGGTCGACGAGGATCGCGGGCTTTCCCGGCCCCGTCACCTCGCGCATCCCGCGTTCGGCCACGTAGCCGTCGTCGATGAGCTCGGCGACCAGATCGGAGATCGTCACCCGGGTCAGACCCGTCTCACGGGAAAGGTCCGCGCGACTCATGGCACCCTGGTGGAAGAGGGTCTGCAGCACGAGGGCGCGATTGTGCGCCCGCGCATGCTCCGGCAGCACCTTCGCCGCATGGCGCAGTGCGCGGCCCGGCACGACGGAGCGGGCCGGCGGTGCCGCATCGACGGCGCCACGCGGGAGATCAGATCCGGACATGTTTGTTAGTAGACCTTACGAAAGCCGCATCCACAAGCGTCGGCGCGGATTCGGAAGGACGATTTACAAAACTGTTACATTGCGCGACGCCCGCCCAGAGGAGAGAGCTTGTTGACCGTCACGACACGGACCCGCCGCATCGCCGCTATCTTGCTGACCGTCACCGCGATGGCCGGCCTCGCCGGGTGCGCCGCCGACGGCGGGACGGGCCCCGCGCCGTCGGGCGGCGACACCCAGACGACGAGCCAGGCGTGCGAGACGGTCCGCGCGAGCGTCCAGGACGCCGCCGCCCAGGTGCAACGCCTCGACCCCGGCGACCCGTCGTCGGCGGTGACGGCATTCGACGAGGTCGCCGCCCGTCTCGACGACGCCGCGCAAGAGGTGGGCAACCGCAGCGTCGCCGATCTGCTGCCGCCGCTGCGATCGGGCTTCACGACGGCATCCGCCGACCTGTCCGCCATCGCGGGCGGCGACCTCTCCCGCCTGGCGTCGCTGCAGAGCGCCGCCGCGCAGATCCAGTCGGCACTGAGCGCGTTCGCCGCCGCGTGCCCGACCCCCTGACCCTCGGCACGCGCGTCGGCAGCCGCCGATGGATACCTCTGCCGGCGATCGGCGTCCATCCCGTACCATAAGAGAGCGCGGCCGCGCAGAACACGGGGGTGTTTCGGTGACCGATCCTGCAACGGGACGAGAGGCAGAGGGTTCGCCCGACGCCTCCTCAGCGAGCCCCGCGACCGCCGCGACCGCCGTCCTGGACGGCCCGATCGACGCGATCGACGGTGCACAGCTGCCACCCGAAGACGCCCCTCCCGTGCAGTGGGCACCCGCAGAACCCTCGCCCCAGCGCAAGCGACGACTGTGGTTGTGGATCGGCGTCCCGGCCGCACTCCTGGCCGCGGGAGTCGCCACCGCATCGCTCGTGCTCATCGCCCCCGGAACGGCCGTCGCCGGAGTGCCGGTGGGCTTCATGACCGCGGGTGCCGCCACCGACGCGATCAACCAGCGCCTGGGCGCGACCACGATCGTCCTCGGCGACGGTGGTCCGACCGTCACCGCCGCGCAGCTCGGCGCGGCCGTCGATGCCCGCGGCCTCGCCGAATCGGCCTTCGACGCGCGGCCGATGTGGAACGTCACGCAGTGGTTCGGCGACAGTCTGGACGCGCCCGTGACGCTCGATGCCAACCGGGCCGACGCCGCCCTCCGCGCTGCACTGCCGTCCGCCTTCACGGCTTCGGTCCCGGCGCAGGTGTCTTTCACCGGCACGTCCTACGCCGTCACGCCGGCCGTCCCGGGCACGGGTCTCGACGTCGACGCGATCGCCGCGGCCCTCCACGACGCGTTCGTCGCGGGAACCGGCACCGTGACCGTCTCGGCCTCCCCCGTGCCGGTCGCCGCACCGGCCAGCAGCGAGAAGGCCCAGTCCACCGCCGATCAGCTCAACGCCATGCTGCAGACGATCGGCTTCTACGTCGGCGAGGAGCGCACCGTGCCGGTCGACCCGGCCACGGCCGCGTCGTGGCTGAAGATCACGCCCGACGCATCGGGAACGTTCTCCATCAGCGCGGATGCCGCCAAGATCCAGGCTTCCGTCGATGCACTGCCCGCGGCCGTCAACCGCGCCCCCGCCAACGGCACCGTCATCACCAACTCCGACGGAACGGTGCTCGAGACCAGCGTCCCCGGCGCCGATGGCCGCACGCTCGGCGACACGAGCGCGGTGGCGAAGGAGTTCGCCGCGCAGCTGACGGCAGGCAAGGCCGCTTTCGTCCTGCCGGTGACCTTGACCCCGGCATCCACCGTCACGCTGCAGCGCCTGCTCGAGGTGAACCTCAGCGAGCAGATGCTGTATCTGAAGGAGAACGGCGGCGTCGTCGACTCGTGGCCGATCTCCAGCGGCGTCGCGCAGTCTCCGACGTACACGGGCCATTTCCGCATCAACAGCCACATCCGCTCGCAGACGATGACGAGCACCGATCCGAACAACCCGTACTGGAACTACGACGTGCCCAACGTCGAGTGGGTCATGTACTTCAACGGCGATGAGGCGTTCCACGGGGTCTACTGGCACAACAACTTCGGCACACCTCAGAGCCACGGCTGCGTGGGCATGCCGAACTACCGCGCAAAGCAGATCTACGACTGGTCGCCGACGGGAGTCGACGTCTGGATCCACGACTGACGCTCGCGACGCGTTTCGGCTCGCCGCGCACGCCGCAACGAGAACGGCCCGGGTATCACCCCGGGCCGTCTTCTCGTATCCGCCTGTGGATCAGAGCGCGTCGATGACCGCGTTGAGCGTCCCGGAGGGGCGCATCACCGCGGCGACCTTGGCCACGTCGGGGTGGTAGTACCCGCCGATGTCGACCGGGTGTCCCTGCACGCCATTCAGCTCTGCCACGATCTGCTGCTCCGCGGCCGCCAGCTTCTCCGCCACCGGCGCGAACGCGGCGGCGAGGTCGGCGTCCGCCGTCTGGCGGGCCAGCTCCTGGGCCCAGTACAGACCGAGGTAGAAGTGGCTGCCGCGGTTGTCGATCGTTCCGAGCGAGCGGCCGGGCGAACGGTCTTCCTCGAGGAAGGTGCCGGTCGCGGCATCCAGCGTGTCGGCGAGGATCTTGGCCTTCGCGTTGCCGGTGAACTCGGCGAGGTGCTCCAAGGATGCCGCCAGCGCGAAGAACTCGCCGAGCGAGTCCCATCGCAGGTAGTCCTCCTCGAGCAGCTGCTGCACATGCTTCGGCGCGGAACCGCCCGCGCCCGTCTCGAAGAGGCCGCCGCCGGCCAGGAGCGGGACGATCGAGAGCATCTTCGCCGACGTGCCGACCTCGAGGATCGGGAAGAGGTCAGTGAGGTAGTCGCGGAGCACGTTGCCGGTGACCGAGATGGTGTCCTCGCCCTTGCGCAGGCGCGCCAGCGTGTACCGCGTCGCCTCCTCGGGCGGGAGGACCACGATCGTGATGTCGCCGGTGTCGAGCGTCGCGAGCGCCTGGTGCACCTTGCCGATGAGCTGGGCGTCGTGGGCGCGGTTGACGTCGAGCCAGAAGACGGCGGGAACGCCGGTCGCGCGGGCCCGCGTGACGGCGAGGCGCACCCAGTCCATGATCGCGATGTGCTTGGCCTGGGTCGCGCGCCAGATGTCACCCTTCTCGACGTGGTGCTCGATGAGCACCGTGCCGGCGGAGTCGAGCACTTCGACGACACCGTCGGCCGGGATCTCGAAGGTCTTGTCGTGGCTGCCGTACTCCTCAGCGGCCTGGGCCATGAGGCCGACGTTCGGCACCGTGCCGATCGTCGCCGGGTCGAGGGGGCCGTTGGCGATGACGTCGTCGATCACGGCCTGGTAGACACCGGCGTACGACGAGTCGGGGATGACCGCGATGGTGTCGTCTTCGGCGCCGTCGGCGCCCCACAGCTTGCCGCCGTTGCGCACGAGAGCGGGCATCGACGCATCGACGATGACGTCGGAGGGCACGTGCAGGTTGGTGATGCCCTTGTCGCTGTTGACGTAGCTGAGGCGGGGGCCGGTCTCGAGGTCCTGTGCGATGCGGGCGGAGATCGCCTCGCCGTCGGCGAGCTCGCCGAGGCCGGCGAGGATCGAGCCGAGTCCGTTGTTGCCGTTGAGACCCGCCGCGGCGAGCTGCTCTCCGTACGCGTCGAAGACGTCGGCGAAGAACGCGCGGACGA
Organism: Microbacterium laevaniformans; assembly: GCF_016907555.1. Taxonomy (NCBI): domain Bacteria; kingdom Bacillati; phylum Actinomycetota; class Actinomycetes; order Micrococcales; family Microbacteriaceae; genus Microbacterium; species Microbacterium laevaniformans. Next base: position 438,702 of record NZ_JAFBCE010000001.1, on the reverse strand, counting down.
CGTGGCCGAAGATGATCGGGTCGCTGACCTTCATCATCGTGGCCTTCAGGTGCACGGAGTACAGCACGTTCTCGGCCTTGGCCTGCGCGATCGTGTCGGCGAGGAAGGCGTCGAGAGCCTTCGCGGAGAGGAACGTGGCGTCGACGACCTCGCGCGGCAGCACCTTCAGCCCTTCCTTGAGAACCGTGACCGTGCCGTCGGCGGCGGTGTGTCGGATGCTCAGGACGTCGTCGTGCGCGGCGATCCAGCTCTTCTCGTTGCTCTTGAAGTCGTCGTGCCCCATGGTGGCGACGCGGGTCTTGGACCCGGCCGGGAAGGGCTTGTTGCGGTGCGGGTGCTTCTTGGCGTAGTTCTTGACCGCGAGCGGTGCGCGGCGGTCGCTGTTGCCCTCGCGCAGCACGGGGTTCACCGCGGAGCCCTTGATGCGGTCGTAGCGGGCGCGGATGTCCTTCTCCTCGACCGTGGACGCGTCGTCGGGATAGTCGGGGATGTCGTAGCCCTGCGACTGCAGTTCCGCGATCGCGGCCTTCAGCTGCGGAATGGATGCCGAGATGTTCGGCAGCTTGATGATGTTGGCCTCGGGAAGGGTGGCGAGTCCACCGAGCTCGGCCAGGGCGTCGCCGACCTGCTGCTCGGGCGCAAGACGCTGCGGGAAGGCGGCGAGGATGCGGCCAGCGAGCGAGATGTCGCGGGTGTCGATCTCGACTCCGGCCTGCCCGGCGAACGCCTTCACGATCGGCAGGAAGGACGCCGTCGCCAGCGCCGGCGCCTCGTCGGTGTGGGTGTAGATGATGGTGGACTCGGGCACGTGTGATCTCTCCGTCGTGAGCGTCGTCGTGGGCGTCGTGGTGAGCGTCGCGGGGTCGCCTCCAGGCTATCGCATCGACAGAAACTATCTTGACGTCAAGATAATTCTCGCCCCGCTCCTCGGCATCCTCTTGCGCACGCGCAGCGCTGGGGGTTTTCTCACCATTCGGAGGGTGCCCCCCGCGCTTTCCCCCGGGGTAGCCTGAGGGCATGACCGAGCTGCGCCTCGAGGAACTGTCCGCCGCGACGATCGTCGCCGTCAACACGATGTCGCTCAAGCCGGGGCAGGAGCAGTATCTCGCCCCCACCAGCTATGCCGTCGCGGGCACGGTGGCAAACCCCAGCACTGCCTGGCAGCGCGTGGTGCTCGACGGCGACGAGGTCGTGGGCTTCGTGAGCGCCAACTTCGACCCCGACGCCCTGCACGAGCACTTCCGCTCCGTGCTGTGGCGCATCAACGTCGACGCCGACGACCAGGGCCGCGGCGTCGGCCGCTTCGCCGTGGAGCAGCTGCTGGAAGAAGCCCGCACCCGCGGCATGGATCACGTCCACGTGATCTACGAGGAGGGGCAGGGCGGCCCCGACGCGTTCTTCCGGAGGGTCGGGTTCACGCCGGTCGGTGAGACCGAGTTCGGCGAGGTCATCGCCGAGGTCCGCTTCTAAGAGCAGCACGGTGGCGTGGCGAGAAGCCGCTCGCCGCTCTGTTTGTTGCCAATCTCCACAAAACTCTTGCGTCGGCGACGCCGACCGCTCTATCGTGATCACCAGCTCATGCCCTACCTGCATCAGCTCGGCGTGGATGCCGCGCGCACCGGCATCCCCCTGCTGCGTCCGATGGCCCTGGAGTTCCCGGATGACCCGGCCGTCGCCTACCTGGATCGCCAGTACATGCTCGGCCCGTCGCTGCTGGTCGCGCCGGTGATGTCGGCGAGCGGGGAGGTGGAGTTCTACCTGCCGGACGGCGAGTGGACCTCGCTGCTGAGCGGCGAGCACGTCACCGGCGGGCGGTGGCGCCGCGAGAACCATGGATTCGAGACCCTGCCGCTGTACGTGCGCCCCGGCGCCGTGCTGGCGTGGGGCGCACGCGAAGACCGTCCGGATTATGACTACCTCGACGGCCTCGAGCTGCGGGTGTTCCCCGGCGGCTCCGGCACGCGGGAGGTGGTCGTGACGACCCCCGACGGGCGCAGCGAGACCTTCGAGGTCGACCTCGACACGGCATCCGACTGATCGCCGCGGTTTGACCCGCTTGACCCGCTTGAACAGATGCGGAGATGAGCAACAGATGCGGATGCCGCACGCCTCGGCATCCGCATCTGTTCATCTGGTCCGCATCCGCTCCTCTGGCGGAGGCTCCTCCCCAGGAGCGGACACGAGCAGGTTATGCACGATCGCCCGCAGATGTGTCCGCGGCCGTGCGCGGTGGGCGAGGCTGACACGGTGGGGATCGGGGAGCTGGTGGCGGCGGGTGGCGGCATCGTGCATCGACAGGTGGTGCTCGATGCCGGCATCCGCCCCGCTGCGTTGCGGGCAGCCATCGCGGCGGGGGAAGTGCGCCGCGTGCGCCGTTACTGGGTGGCGACGTCCGCGGCCCCGCAAGCCCTGGTGCAGGCCGTCGAGGTCAGCGCCCGACTGGCGTGCGTCTCCGCCGCGAAGCATCGAGGGTGGTGGATGCCGCCGGCCACGACGCTCCGGCCGCACCTGCACGTCCGCGCTCACGCACACCGGCCGCGGGGCGACGACGCGGCGGTGATGCACTGGGATGCGCCGATGGTGCCGTCGCACCCGCACACCCTCGTGGAGTCGGTGCCCGACGCCCTCGCGCACATCGCCGGGTGTCTGCCGTACGAGGACGCGCTGGTGGTGTGGGAGTCGGCCGTCCGCCTCGAGCGGCTGCCGCTCCCGGTGCTGCGGCGGTACCGCTGGCGCACCCCCGACGCGCGGCGGGTGGCCGCCGACGTCACGGGTCTGAGCGACTCGGGCATCGAAACGCTCTTCGCCTCGCGGATCCGCGCGTTCGGTGTGACGGTGCGCCAGCAGGTGCTGCTGCTCGGACACCGCGTCGACGGCCTCATCGGGAACCGGCTCGTCACCCAGCTCGACGGCTATGCCTTCCACTCCTCGGCCGCCGACCGCGGCCGCGACCTGCACCACGATCGCGAACTGACCGCCCACGGCTACACGGTGCTCCGCTTCACGTACGCCGAGGTCGTGCACCAGTGGCCGCGCGTCGAGACGGCGATCCTCCGCGCGATCGCGCAGGGCCTGCACCTGTCCCGCTGACGCGCCCGCACCGCCCCCTCTCCGCGGCGACCCGGCGCGCATCAGAAGCGGACCAACGCAACAGAATCGGATGCCGAGAGCCCCGGCATCCGATTCTGTTGCTCATCTCCGAATCCGCGGTTGTGGAGATGGCCGCGTGGGCGTCGTCAGACGAGCGACTGCTTCCAGGCGCTGTGCAGCTGCGCGAACTTGCCCGTACCGGCGATGAGGCTGGCGGGGGTGTCATCCTCGATGATGCGGCCGTGCTCCATCACCAGCACGCGGTCGGCGATCGACACGGTCGACAGCCGGTGCGCGATGATGATGGCGGTGCGGTCGGCCAGCAGCGTCTGCAGCGCGGCCTGGATCTGCCTCTCGCTCGGGATGTCCAGCGACGCGGTCGCCTCATCGAGGATGAGCACCGCGGGGTCGGCGAGGAAGGCGCGCGCGAAGGAGATCAGCTGACGCTGTCCTGCCGACACCCGACCGCCGCGCTTGTTCACGTCGGTGTCGTACCCGTCGGGCAGGCGCTCGATGAAGGCGTCGGCGCCGACCGCGCGGGCGGCGGCGCGGATCTCCTCGAACGTGGCGTCAGGCTTTCCGAGCGCGATGTTGTCGGCGACCGTTCCACTGAACAGATACGCCTCCTGCGTGACCATCACGATGGCACGGCGCAGGTCTTTCGGATGCAGTTCCCGCAGATCGACACCATCGAGCGTCACAGCGCCGCGCGACGGGTCATAGAACCGCGACACGAGCTTGGCGAGCGTCGACTTGCCGGCGCCCGTCGTCCCCACCAGGGCGATGGTCTGACCGGCGGGGATGTCGAGCGAGAAGTGCGGCAGGATCGTGCGTTCGTCGGAGTAGCCGAACACGACGTCTCGGAACTCGACGTGTCCCGCGGCCTTCCACAGGTCGACCGGACGTGCAGGATCGGGAACGGTGGGCTGCTCCTCCAGCACCCCCGAGACCTTCTCGAGGGCGGCGGTCGCCGACTGGTACGAGTTCAGGAACATCGCCACTTCCTGCAGCGGCGAGAAGAAGTTCCGCACATACAGCACGGCGGCCAGCAACGTTCCCACCAGCAGCGCCCCGTCGACCACCCGCAGACCGCCCCAGAGCAGCACACCGGCCACGGCGAACGCGGAGACCGCCATCATGCCCGGCTCGAACGTTCCGAACAGGCGCAGCGAGCGCATGTTGACGTCGCGGTACTGACCCGACAGCTCGCCGAACTCCTCGTCGTTGCGCGGCTCCTTGCGGAACGCCTTGACGGCGCGGATGCCGGTCATCGTTTCGACGAACTTGACGATGACCTTCGCGCTGACCACCCGCGACTCGCGGTACGCACGCTGCGAGTTGCGGTAGAACCAGCGCATCAGCAGGTACAGCGGGATGCCGGCGACCGCGAGGATGACACCCGACTGCCAGTCCAGCAGCAGCAGCGCGATCAGGGTGAAGGCCCCGTAGAGCACGCCCGAAACCAGCTCGTTGAGGCCGCCGTCGAGCAGCTCGCGGATGGAGTCGAGGTCGCTCGTCTGACGCGAGATGATGCGCCCCGACGTGTACGACTCGTGGAACTCGAGGCTCAATCGCTGCGTGTGCAGGAAGATGCGGGTGCGCAGGTCAAGCATGACAGCCTGCGTCAGCCGCGCGGCCACGACCGCGTACCAGCCGATGAGCGCAGCACCGCCGACGCCGGCGAGGAGGTACACGACGACGATGACGATGGTGGGCATCCAGTCGGCATCCTGCATGGCTTGCGGAAGCGCCGTGTTGAGGCCGTAGGCGATCAGAGCGGGACCGGCCACGCGCAGCGCGGTGGAGATCACCAGCACGACGAGGGCCAGCACGAGCTGCCACCGCAGCGGATCGACGAGCGATCCGAGCAGCCGCAGCGAACGCTGCCGGATGGAGCGCGATTCGTCGCGCGTGTAGTCCGAGCGGTCTTCACCGGTGGTTCCGGCGACGGATCCCGTACTCACAGGTTCACCTCCGTCTCCCGCAGGCGGGTGTTCTCTTGTGCTTCGGCATCCTCGAGGCTCGAGATGACGTGCCGGTAGTGCTCGCTGCTGCGCAGCAGCTCGGTGTGGGTGCCGACGGCGGTGATCCGCCCCTCTTCGAGCAGCGCAACCCGGTCGGCGAGGGTGACCGTCGAGGGTCGGTGCGCGATGACGAGGGTCGTCGTGTCGGCCATCACGTCGCGCAGGGCGTCCTCTACGAGCGCCTCGGTGTCGACGTCGAGCGCCGACAGCGGGTCGTCGAGCACGAGCACGGCCGGACGGGCCGCGATCGCACGGGCCAGCGCGAGGCGCTGGCGCTGGCCGCCCGAGAGCGAGAGCCCCTCTTCGCCGATGATCGTGTCGACCCCGTCGGGCAGCTCGTCCACGAAACCGGCCTGCGCGACGGCGAGCGCCTCACGCAGCACCGCCTCGGCCTGCGCGCTGCCCGGCGCCAGGTCTTCACGACCCAGCAGCACGTTCTCGCGCACGGTCTGGGAGAACAGTGTCGAGTCCTCGAAGGCCATGCCGACGTGGGTGCGCAGCTCTTTCAGGGTGAGGTCGCGGACGTCCACGCCATCGATCGTCACGCGCCCTGCGGTGACGTCGTACAGGCGAGCGGGCAGGGTGGTCAAGGTCGTCTTGCCCGATCCGGTGAGCCCCACGAGCGCCATGGTCTCGCCCGGCACGAGCGTGAGATCGATGCCGTCGAGCAGATCCCGCTCCCGCGCCGCGGCATCCTGATAGCGGAAGTGCACACCCTCGAACGCGAGTGCGCCGCGCGATGCGCCCAGCACGACGGGCGCGGCGGGATCGGTGATCGTGTTCTCCTCGTCGAACACCTCGAAGATGCGGTCGCTCGCGGTACGGGCGTCGAGCAGGAACGAGAAGAGGAAGCCGATCGACTCCATCGGCCAGCGCAGCACGGTGGCCATCGCGAAGAACGCGACGAGCTCGGCGATGCCGAGCTGGCCGAGCTGCTGCAGCACGATGCCGACACCGAGGCACAGCGCGAACGCGATCTCGGGCAGCAGCACGAGCCAGAACCAGATCCAGCCGACGGCGCGCGCTTTGCTCAGCTCGGTCTCGCGGAGGGTCTCGGCCTGACGGGTGAACTTGAGGAGGGCGTGCTTTCCGCGCCCGAACGCCTTCAGCACGCGGATGCCGTGGACGCTCTCCTCCACGCTGGTCGCGAGATCGCCGGCCTGGTCCTGGCTCTGGCGCGCGAGCGTGCCGTACGTCTTCTCGAACCGGTAGCCGGCGTACCAGAGCGGGGCGCAGACGATCAGGAAGGTGACGCCGAGCGCCCAGTGCCAACGGAACAGCAGCGCCATCCCCACGAGGATCGTCAGCAGGTTGACGACGAGCAGGACGATGCCGAAGGCCATCCAGCGCCGCAGCATGCTGATGTCCTGCATCATGCGCGAGAGCAGCTGTCCCGACTGCCAGCGGTCGTGGAACGCGACCGGCAGGCGCTGAAGACGTTCGTAGAAGCTCGTGCGCAGGTCGTACTCGACCTTGGTCGACGGTGCCAGCACGAACCAGCGCCGCAGCCACACCATGACGGCTTCGAGAAGCCCGAGCACGAGGATGAGAGCGGCGCCCCACACGAGCTGGCTGCGATCGCCGGTGGCGCTCGCTCCCGCGGCGATCGGGCCCTGCACGAGCACTTCGAGCACGAGCGGGATCGAGAGGGCGAGCAGGCTCGCCACGAGCGCGCTGACGGCGCCCAACACGAGCCGGGGCAGGACGGACCGGGCGAAGGGGTAGAGACGCGCGAGCGCGCGCACCGTCGACAGGCGCTCGACGGGAGGGGTGAGCTCGGAGGGCGTTGAGGAGGAGGTCATGATCCTTGCGGAGGGGTGGAACGGATGCCGGGGTCACGCGGCCGGCGAAAGGTGACGGGTGGGCGCACGAAGGCGCGGCAGGACGGAAAGCCCTGTCGGAGGTAACGCGCGGCGGGACGATGCCGCCGAAGGAGGACGCGCGGCGCGTTATCCCCGACCGATTCCGGCGGCCTCGACCGGGGCCGGGGCGGCGTTCGACGGACGGAGGAAGGCGGGCTTCGTGGTGACGATGGCCGTGGACATGGCTTCCTCCAGGGAGTCGGTGAACGGGGACTGCGGCCCACGCGGTTTCTCGCACGGGCGCGACAGCCCCCCAGCCTATGCCGCTGCGTTCACCGGGGGCAAGGATTTTTTCACAGCGGCGCCTCAGGCGCGCGCGACCGACTCCCGCGCGAGCAACGCGCGCTTCACGTCGAGACCCCAGGCGAAACCGCCGAGGCCACCGCCGGTGCGGAGCACCCGATGGCACGGCACGAACAGGGCCGGGGCGTTGCGGGCGCAGATGGATGCCGCGACGCGCACGGCCGCGGGCCGTCCCAGCGCGGCGGCGAACTCTGCGTACGTGAGGGGGTGGCCCGCGGCGATGCGGCGCAACGCCGCCCACCCTTCGAGTTGCAGAGCGGTGCCGGTCTGGGCGACGGCGACCGTGTCGATCGCCGTCAGGTCACCCGCGTAGTACGCGTCCACGGCGGACGCGGCATCCGTCTCCCCCTCGCGGATGTCCGCGGCAGCGAGGGCGATCCGGCCGAGGATGGCAGCGGGGTCGGCGCTCCAGCCGCTCGCGAGCACGCGTCCGCGGTCATCGGTGAGCAGCGTGAAGGGGCCGTCGGCAGTGGGGATCGTCTGGATGGTCGCGGTCATCGAGGGCTCCGTTCGCGGGGTGCGGTGCGTGCGCGGGGGGCACGGATCGCCGTGGTCGGCGCGGCGCGCCAGAGGTGGGCGGTGAGATAGCTGCGCCAGGGCGCGGCACGGACGGCCCACGCCTCGTACCCGCGCGGGTCGGCGGGGAGGCCTGCCGCTGCCGCTCCGGCGCGGACGGCGACATCGCCGGGCAGGGTGATGTCGGGGTCGCCGAGCACGCGCATGCGCACGTAGTCGGCGGTCCAGGGCCCGACGCCGGGCAGTGCCAGCAGCGCCTCGCGCTGAGCGAGGCTGTCATCGCCGGGACCCAGCTCGAGCGCGCCCGAGGCGAGCGCCGCAGCGGCACCGGTGACCGCGCGGATGCGCGCGGCGGGGCCGCGCAGCACCTCGGCGCCGTGCTCGGCGATGGCCGCCATCGTGGGAAAGAGGCGGTCGAGGCCGTCGTGCGGCGCCACGCGCTCCCCCAGTTCGGCCGTCAGCGCGGTCAGAGCCGTGCGCGCGGCCGCGACGGTGATCTGCTGACCGATCATCGCGCGGATGAGCATCTCGTGCGGGTCGGCGGCGCCGGGCACGCGGATGCCGCCGGTCGCCGCGACCAGCGGCGCGACGACAGGATGCGCCGACAACGCGGCATCCACCGCCGTCGGGTCGGCGTCGAGGTCGAACAGCCGCCGTACGCGGCTCACCAGCACAGGAAGATCGCCGAGGTGGGTCAACCGGGCGTTCAGCCGCAGCTTCCCCGCGCCATCGAGCCGGATCGCGAACCACACCGGACCCCCGGGCAGCCGCAGAACGCGGGCGAACGCGTCGTCGCCGGCCTCCTCGACCCCCGCGACGGCGCGGGCGCGCATCCAGGCGAACAGCCCGGCGGCGTCGAACGGCGTGCGGTACGGCAGCACGAGATCGATCGTCCCGGCGGCCGGGGCGCTCACCGTGCGCGCCGCCGCCGGTCGGCGCGCACGCAGGTCGCTCGGCGAGAGGCCGAACACCTCGCGGACCGTGTCGTTGAACTGACGGACGCTCGCGAATCCGGCGGAGAAGGCGACGTCGGCGGCCGTCAGGTCGGTGGATACGAGGAGCATCCGCGCGGTGTGGGCCCGCTGAGCGCGGGCGAGCGCGAGGGGCCCGGCGCCGAGCTCGGCGGTGAGCAGGCGCGTGAGGTGGCGGGCCGAGTAGCCGAGGCGGCGCGCGAGCCCCGGAACACCCTCGCGCTCGACGACGCCGTCGGCGATGAGCCGCATCGCGCGTCCGGCGATGTCGCCGCGCAGGTCCCACGCGGGCGAGCCGGGCGCGGCCTCGGGCAGGCACCGCTTGCAGGCTCGGTACCCCGCCTCGTGGGCCGCGGCCGACGTGGGATAGAACGTGACGTTGGCAGGCTTGGGCGTGCGCGCGGGACAGCTGGGACGGCAGTAGATGCCGGTCGAACGGACGGCCGTGACGAACTGACCGTCGAAGCGCACGTCACGAGCGTCGATGGCGCGGTAGCGCTCGTCGAACGTCATCGCGGCGGTGGCGTCGACGTGGGGCATGCGTCCAGCCTGACACGGCTGCGCGCCGCCCGCTCGCGGAAATCGGACACGGCAGTGCGCGGCATCCACCCTGCCCCGTGGATGCCGCGGCGTCAGCCTGATCAGTGGAAGAAGTGACGCTCTCCCGTGAAGAACATCGTCACGCCCGCGGCGCGCGCCGCGTCGATGACCTCCTGATCGCGCACCGAGCCTCCCGGCTGCACGATGGTGCGGATGCCGGCGTCGATCAGCACCTGCGGGCCGTCGGCGAAGGGGAAGAACGCGTCGGATGCGGCCACCGACCCCGCCGCGCGGTCTCCGGCGCGCTCGACGGCGAGGCGGCATGAGTCGACGCGGTTGACCTGTCCCATGCCGATGCCGACGGTCGCGAGCCCCTGAGCGAGCACGATCGCGTTGGACTTGACGGCGCGGCAGGCCTTCCACGCGAAGATGAGGTTCTCCATCTCCTCCGCGCTGTCGGGGCGCTCGCCGGAGACGAGCTCCCAGTCCTTCGCGACCGACTCGATGTCATCGGGGAAGCGGTCGGCATCCTGCAGCAGGAGCCCGCCGGACAGCAGACGCACGTCCATCGGCTCCTGCCGCCAGTCGGCGGGAAGGCGGAGCACGCGCAGATTCTTCTTCAGGGCGAAGACTTCCAGCGCCTCCGGCTCGAAGTCGGGGGCGACGATGACCTCGGTGAAGATGTCACGCAGGTTTTCGGCCATCTTCAGGGTGACCGTGCGGTTCGCGGCGATCACGCCGCCGAACGCCGAGACGGGGTCGCACTCGTGGGCGCGCAGATGCGCCGACGCGATGGGGTCGAGCGCGTTGGGCGCCGCGACCGCGATGCCGCAGGGGTTGGCGTGCTTGATGATCGCCACCGCCGGCTTGACCATGTCGAAAGCTGCGCGCAGGGCCGCGTCGGCGTCGACGTAGTTGTTGTACGACATCTCCTTGCCCTGGATCTGCTCGGCCTGGGCGATGCCGTGGGCGCCGGCGCGCGTGTAGATCGCGGCGCGCTGGTGCGAGTTCTCGCCGTAGCGGAGCGTGCTCAGCCGCTCGGCCTTGATCGTGAGGTGCTGGGGCAGGTCGCCCTCCGCCTCGAGGGTCTCCTGCGCGAACCAGGTGGCGACGGCACGGTCGTAGGCGGCGGTGTGCGCGAAGGCGCGCGCGGCGAGCTCGCGGCGCTGGGCGAGCGAGGTGCCCCCGGCACCGAGCGCCTCGATGATCGCGGGGTAGGACGCCGGCGAGACGGCGATGGCGACGTTTGCGAAGTTCTTGGCCGAGGCGCGCACCATGGCCGGCCCGCCGATGTCGATCTGTTCCACGACCGCATCTCCGACGGCACCGGAGGCGACGGTCTCGACGAACGGATAGAGGTTCACCACGACGAGCTCGAAGGGCAGGATGCCGAGGGCGTCCAGCTGCGTCTCGTGGTCTTCGAGACGAAGGTCGGCCAGCAGCCCCGCGTGCACGCTGGGGTGCAGCGTCTTCACGCGCCCGCCCAGCGACTCGGGGAACCCGGTGATCTCGGCCACATCCTTGACGGCGAGGCCCGCGTCGCGCAGGAGCGCCGCCGAGCCGCCGGTCGACACGATCTCGACGCCCGCGGCATCCAGGGCCTCAGCGAGCGGCAGCAGGTCGGTCTTGTCGCTCACCGAGATGAGCGCCCGGCGGACGGGCACGAGGTCACGGGATCGGTAGAGGGCGGGATCGACGGCAGGACCGGCCATGCGGGGCTCCAGTGTTCGAGGTGGATCGGTTCTTCAGGACGCAGCCGCGTCGGAGGCGACGGCGGACAGCTCGAGCTCTCCGGACGCGACCGCGCGGACGACATCGATGAGCAGGCGCCGTTCGACCGGTTTGATGCGCTCGTGCAGGCTCTGCTCGGTGTCGTCGGGCAGCACGGCGACGCGCTCCTGGGCCAGGATCGGCCCGGAGTCCACCCCGTTGTCGACGACGATGACACTCGCCCCGGTCTGGGTCACGCCGGCCGCGAGGGCGTCGCGGACGCCGTGGGCGCCCGGGAACTCGGGCAGGTAGGCGGGGTGGGTGTTGATGATGCGGGGTGCCCACGCGTCGACGACCGACGCCGGAAGCAGCCGCATGAGACCGCTCAGCACCACGAGACCGGGGTTCCACACCCGCAGCTGGCGGTCGAGTTCCTCGCCCCACTGCTCGCGCGTCTCGAACTCCCGGAAAGGCACGAGGAAGGTCGGGATGCCGAAGGCTTCGGCGTGGGCGAAGCCTTCCGCCTCGCGATCGGCGCCGACGACGACGATGCGTGCCGGGAATGCGGGGTCGGCGGCAGCCTCGAGGAGGGCTCGGAGATTGGAGCCGGTGCCCGAGATGAGTACGGCGACCGTCAGCACCCGGTCAGTCTACCGGCGCGCCGGCGGGGTCTCTGGTGTGCGCCGGGGAGAAGAGCGCGATCGCGGCTCCGACGGCGAGCTCGACACCCACGCAGAACGCGAACGGACCGGCGGCCGGTCCGACGGTGCTGAGGCGTCCGGGCCCGACCGCGCCCGATGCGAGGACCGCCAGCAGCGCCGCCGCGGCGGCTCCGAGCACGACGATCACGCCGAAGACGAACAAGCGCACAGCCGTGGTCGACTCCCGCGGGGCGCCGAACTCGTCAGCGGACGCGAGGCGGGCACGGGCGGTCGCTCCGGCGACGAAACCGACGGCGACGACCACCAGGACGAGGGCGAACAGCCACGGCGAGGGGTTGTCGGGGATGAGGCCGAGAGACGGGATGCCGGGGAGGACGCCGAGAGTCGTGCCGGCGGGCGATACGGCAGTGCCGGCGCCGACCGCGAAGCCCGGCCCGGCGGCGAACGAGGCTCCCCACACGATGAGGGTCGGCAGGTAGACCAGCTGCCCGAGGGAGAGTACCGCGCCGCCGAGCACATCGACGTGCGCCGCCTCGAAGAGAGCGACGACCTGCCCTCCGCGCAGCACCGCGGCCACGGCGACGACGAGCGCACCGACGCCGACCAACCCGGAGACGGCGGCGGCGAGACCCCGGACTGCGGCCGAGACGGCGCTCACCCACGGGTGACCCCGGCGCGCATCGACGCCGTCGATCCGGTCGCGGAGGCCATCGATGAGACCGTCGTCTCCGAACCGCCACGCCTCGACGACAGCGCCCACCAGGGCGGGGACGGCGAAGACGAGAGTGGGCAGCAGGATCGCCTGCCATCCGTAGACGGCGGCGACGGGCGTGCGCGAGGTGGCCCAGAGGGCGGCGGCGAGCAGAAGCGTGACGAGCGTGCCGGCAGCCACCCCCACCGCCCACGCCCCGGAGCGGGCGGCACGGGCGCCGGAGCGCGCCGCGAAGAGGGCCGTGAAGACGGCGAGCGCGAGCGGCGCCAGCGAGACGACGAACGACGCCGCCTGCGGCGCGATTCCGGTGGCGACGAGGTAGTCGTCGCCGAGCGTGATGTGCAGCGGCACGAACTGACCGAGCTGCCAGATGCGCACGGCCGCGGGCCACAGCGCACCCCAGTCGGCCGTGCCCCCCAACGCCATCACCCAGAAGAGCGTGAGGGGTGCGAGCACGACGGCGACACCGACGGCCACCGCGATGAGGGCATCGACGGCGGCGAGGAGGAGGACGAGCAGGCGGTTCATGCGGGTTCGACCCTACCTACCCGGGTGAGGAGCGGGCGCGGGGCGCGCGGGGCGGGGGCGGCGCGGCATCCACTACGGTTCTGGATGGAGGATCCATGCCCGCTACACCCACGTCCGCCGCCCGTTCCGCCGACGCCCCGCGCGGGGCGCTCGACCGCTTCTTCGAGATCAGCCGTCGCGGCTCGACGATCGGGGGCGAGATCCGCGGCGGACTGGTCACCTTCGTCACGATGGCGTACATCGTGATCCTCAATCCGATCATCCTGTCGGGCAAGGCGGATATCGCCGGCAACGAGCTGGCGTTCTCCGCCGTGGGGGCAGCGACCGCGCTGACCGCCGGGGTCATGACGATCCTGTTCGGCGTCGTCACGCGTCTGCCGTTCGCGTTCGCGGCCGGACTCGGCATCAATGCGTTCCTCGCCTTCAGCGTCATCCACGAGGTCACCTGGCCCGAGGCGATGGCCCTCGTGATGATCAACGGCGTCATCATCGTGCTGCTGGCCGCCACGGGCCTGCGCAAGCTCATCTTCGACGCCGTGCCGGTGCAGCTGAAGCTCGCCATCACCGTCGCGATCGGTCTGTTCATCGCCTTCATCGGGTTCGTGAACTCCGGGTTCGTGACGGCGACCGGATCGAACTCCCCGCCGGTCGGCCTCGGCATCGGCGGCTCGGTCGCGTCGATACCGACGCTCATGTTCGTCCTGACGCTGCTGGTCACGGGCGTGCTCGTGGCCCGCAAGGTGAAGGGCGGCATGCTGATCGGCCTCGTCGGCGGCACGGTCGCCTCGGTGATCGTGGAGGCCATCTGGCACCTCGGTTCGGCGACCGATCACCCGGGCGGATGGGGCCTGACGATCCCCGCCCTCACCGGGTCGCCCGTCAGCATCCCCGACCTGAGCCTGCTCGGCGCCGTCGACTTCGGCTTCGACATCGGCAAGGTCGGCATCGTCGCGCTCATCATGCTCGTGTTCACGCTCGTGTTCTCGAACTTCTTCGACGCGATGGGCACCATGACCGGTCTCGCGAAAGAGGCGGGGCTCGCCGACGAGAAGGGCGACTTCCCCCGCATCAAGTCCGCGCTCGTCGTCGAAGGCGTCGGCGCCGTCGTGGGAGGCGCGACCTCCTCGTCATCGGCAACCGTGTTCATCGAGTCGGGCTCCGGAATCGGCGAGGGCGCCCGCACAGGGCTCGCCAACGTGGTGACCGGTGTGGTCTTCCTCCTGGCGATGTTCTTCACGCCGCTCACCTCGATCGTGCCGACCGAGGTCGCCGCCGCGGCGCTCGTGATCGTCGGCGCGATGATGATGGCGCAGGTCAAGCACATCGACCTCGGCGACTTCAGCGTGCTGCTGCCGGTGTTCCTGACGGTCTCGGTCATGCCGATGACGTACTCGATCGCCAACGGCATCGGCGCCGGCTTCATCAGCTGGGTGGTCGTGCGTTCGCTCTCCGGCAAGGCGCGGCAGATCAGCCCGCTGCTGTGGGTGGTGGCCGTCGGCTTCCTGATCTACTTCGCCCGCGGCCCGATCCAATCCCTGCTGGGAGCCTGACCCGCGCCCCCTCCCGCGAGCCGCTACGCCCGTTCGTGGCGGCTCGGCGGATTCGTAGCGGCTCGGCACGGGGCGGAGACAGAGAGAGGGGGTGGATGCCGCGGCATCCACCCCCTCTCTCGTCGGACGTCAGAGCGTCTCGATGATCTCCCGCATGAGGGCAGCCGTCTCGGACGGCGTCTTGCCCACCTTGACACCGGCGGCCTCGAGGGCCTCCTTCTTGGCCTGCGCGGTGCCCGCCGAGCCGGAGACGATCGCGCCGGCGTGGCCCATCGTCTTGCCCTCGGGTGCCGTGAAGCCCGCGACGTAGCCGACGACGGGCTTCGTGACGTTCGCCTTGATGAACTCGGCCGCACGCTCCTCGGCGTCGCCGCCGATCTCGCCGATCATCACGATCGCCTTGGTCTCGGGGTCGGCCTCGAACGCGGCGAGGGCGTCGATGTGCGTCGTCCCGATGATGGGGTCGCCGCCGATGCCGATGGCCGTCGAGAAGCCGAGGTCGCGCAGCTCGAACATCATCTGGTAGGTCAGGGTGCCCGACTTCGACACGAGACCGATCGGTCCCTTGCCGGTGATGTTCGCGGGAGTGATGCCCACGAGCGCCTCACCGGGCGTGATGATGCCGGGGCAGTTCGGACCGATGATGCGGGTCTTGTTGCCCTTGCTCTTCGCGTACGCCCACGCCTCGGCCGTGTCGCCGACGGGGACGCCCTCGGTGATGACGACGAGGAGCGGGATCTCGGTGTCGATGGCCTCGACCATCGCGTCCTTCGTGAACGCCGGGGGCACGAACGCGATCGACACATCGGCGCCGGTGGCGGCGATGGCCTCGGCGACCGAGGCGAACACGGGCAGCTCGACGGGGTTGCCGTCCTTGTCGACGTGCGAGACGGTGGTGCCGGCCTTGCGCGCGTTGACACCGCCGACGACGTTGGTGCCCGCCTTCAGCATCAGCGCGGTGTGCTTGGTGCCCTCACCGCCGGTGATGCCCTGGACGATGACCTTGGAGTCCTTGTTGAGGTAGATCGACATAGTCCTAGTTCCTTGTTCCGATGCCGCGGCTCAGGCGTTCGCCAGCTCGGCGGCCTTGTCGGCGCCCTCGTCCATGCCGGCAGCGAGAGTGACGAGCGGGTTGTTGGCGGCGGCGAGGATGGCGCGGCCCTCTTCGACCTGGTTGCCATCGAGGCGGACCACGAGCGGCTTGGTGGCGGCGTCGCCGAGGATCTCGAGCGCCTTGACGATGCCCTCCGCGACGGCGACGCACGACGTGATGCCGCCGAAGACGTTGACGAACACCGACTTCACCTGCGGGTCGCCGAGGATGACGTCCAGCCCCGCCGCCATGACGGTCGCCGAAGCGCCGCCGCCGATGTCGAGGAAGTTGGCGGGCTTGACGCCGCCATGGTTCTCACCGGCGTAGGCGACGACGTCGAGGGTCGACATGACCAGACCCGCGCCGTTGCCGATGATGCCGACCTGGCCGTCGAGCTTGACGTAGTTCAGGCCGGATGCCTTGGCCTTCGCCTCGAGCGGGTCGGCGGCGTCCTTGTCCTCGAGCTCCTCGTGCTCGGGGTGGCGCACCTCGGTGGCGTTGTCGTCGAGCGACACCTTACCGTCGAGGGCGATGATGTTGCCCACGGCATCCTGGATGAGGGGGTTCACCTCGACGAGGGTGGCGCCCTCACCGGTGTAGACGTTGTAGAGCTTGACGAAGACGTCGGCGACCTTGGCGGCCAGCTCGTCGTCGAAACCACCGGCCTTGGCGATCTCGAGCGCCTTGGCGGCGTCGATGCCGGTCAGCGGGTCGACCTCGACCTTGGCGAGGGCCTCGGGCTTCTCGACGGCGAGCTGCTCGATCTCCATGCCGCCCTCGACCGAGCACAGGCTCAGGTATGAGCGGTTGGCGCGGTCCAGCAGCACCGAGAAGTAGAACTCCTTCTCGATCTGGGCGCCCGCGGCGACCATGACGCGCTTGACGACGTGCCCCTTGATGTCCAGGCCCAGGATGGCCTTCGCCGCCTCATAGGCGTCATCGGAGGTCTTGGCGACCTTGACGCCGCCGGCCTTGCCCCGGCCTCCGGTCTTGACCTGGGCTTTGACGACGACGACGCCGCCGAGCTTCTCGGCCGCCGCCTTCGCCTCCTCAGGAGTGTCGGCGATGATGCCGGGGAGCACCGGCACCTCGTACTTCTCGAACAGGTCTCGTGCCTGGTACTCGTACAGATCCACGTGCAATCCTTCGCTGGGCGTCAGTGGGTGTCGTGCCGAAGGGTTCTCGGTATCGGAACAAGAGTGCTCAAACAATCTCGATATCGAGAGATCGACCGATCCCCCAGCTTAGTAGACGCACCGCAACGGTCCGACCGTCGCCCGCCCCGCGCAGCGGCACGGGCGTCCGGGTCGCGTTAGGCTCACGGGCATGGCCGAAGCGTCTCCCACCTCCTCCCGCAACGCCGTCGTCGCCGCTGCGCTGGACCTCTTCGCCGCGCACGGGTTCGAAGCGACCTCGGTGGAGCAGATCGCGCAGGCCGCCGGAGTCTCCCGGTCGACCTTCTTCCGTCAGTTCGGCGGCAAGGACGACGTCGTGTTCAGCGACCACGACGTGCTCCTCGCGCACCTGCGTCAGAAGCTGACGGCCGGCGGCGAGAGCGCCGGACAGAACCCGTGGGCCGCGGCGTGCGCGGCATCGGTCGACGTCTTCCGCCACTTCGCCGCCGAGCCCGAACTCGCCCGCCGCCGTTACGCGGTGGTGCGCCAGGTGCCGGCGCTGCGCGACCGCGAGATCGTGACCGTCTTCCAGTACGAGCGGCTCTTCGACGACTACCTGCGCTCCGCGCTCCCGGGCCTCGACCCGATCGACGCCGTGGCGTTCTCTGCCGCCGTGACCGCGGTGCACAACCACGTCCTGCGCCGCCTGCTGCGCGGCACCGAGGACATCCCCGAGTCGGTGCTGACCGACGCCTACGACGAGCTCATGCACCGCTTCGGCGTGCACCCGGACGGCGAGCAGGCGCAGAACGACGACGTCGTCGTGGCGACCTTCCCCCGTCGGATGCCGATGGCCGAGGTCGTGCGGCGCCTGCGCGACGAGCTCTGAGCGCGCGCTGCCCGACCGAACTGCAAGGGCTGCCGGACGGCACGCCGGGATCACGGCATCCCGCGCGGCGTGTCGCCCGACGGGCCTTGCAGTTGCGGCGCGGGATGCCGAGGGCGGCGGCGGGCGCGCTGCGCTCGCTCAACGACCGGGGGCGCGGCGGCTGCCCGACCGAACTGCAAGGGCTGCCGGACGGCACGCCGGGATCACGGCATCCGGTGCGGCGTGTCGCCCGACGGGCCTTGCAGTTGCGGCGCGGGATGCCGAGGGCGGCGGCGGCCCGGCAGGGCGGCGGTCCGCCCTCAGACCGTCTCCCCCGAGGCGACGGTCTCGGCGAGCGCGTGCACGCGCGGCAGGTGGTGCGCGCCGTAGAAGTCCGCCGCGGTCAGCCGCTGCGCGTCGGCCTCCTCCGGGGTGGCGTGGGCCGCGACCGCGACGACCGCCAGCGCGTGCATCCAACCGCCGGCAAGGACGCCGAGGAGCATCAGATAAGGCACGCTGACGGCGTGCGCATCCCGCGGCGCGTCGGCGAAGCCGATGAGATCGGCGGTTGCGCGACGCGCGGCATCCACGGCCCGCTCGAGGCGTGCGGCCGTGCGCGCCGCGACGTCGCCGCCCGCCGCGCGCAGTGCCGCGACGGTGCCGGTGATGTCGGCGAAGAGCGCCTCGGCGGTCGCCCCCTGGTTTCGGATGACCTTGCGTCCGATGAGGTCGTTGGACTGGATCGCGGTGGTGCCTTCGTAGATCGGCATGATGCGGGCGTCGCGGTAGTGCTGAGCCGCACCGGTCTCCTCGATGAAGCCCATGCCCCCGTGCACCTGGATGGCGTCGCTCGTCAGCGCCACGGCATCCTCCGTCGACCAGCCCTTCAGAATCGGCACGAAGAACTCGGCCATCGCGAGCACGGCGGCATGGTCGGTCTGCTCCGCCCGGTCGAACAGGTCGGCGACGTAGACGCCCAGAGCGCGCATCGCGAAGACTTCGCTGCGCATCGACAGCAGCAGCCGGCGCACGTCGGGGTGCTCCGCGATCGGCGCGGTGCCCTCGCGGCCGAGGACGCGTCCCTGTACCCGATCAGCGGCATAGGCCGTGGCCTGCTGCAGCGCGCGGTCGGCGATGCCGGTCGCCTGGAACCCCATCGCGATGCGGGCGGAATTCATCATCACGAACATGCCGGCCAGTCCCCCGCCGACCTCGCCGACGAGGTACCCGATGGCGTCCTCGTAGGAGAGCACGCAGGTGGGGCTGCCGTGGATGCCGAGCTTGTGCTCGACGGCGACGGTCGTGACGGCATTGCGATCGCCGAGCGAGCCGTCCGTGTTGACGAGGTACTTGGGCGCGACGAACAGTGACAGCCCCTTGGCCCCGTCGGGGGCGCCGGGCGTGCGTGCGAGAACGAGGTGAACGATGTTCTCGGCGACGTCGTGATCGCCCCAGGTGATGAAGATCTTCTGCCCGCGGATCGCGTACGTGCCGTCCCCGCGGGGTGTGGCGATCGTGCGGATGGCGCCGAGGTCGGTGCCCGCCGCCGGCTCGGTGAGGTTCATCGTGCCCGTCCATTGGCCCGAGACCAGCTTCGTCAGGTACGTCTCGCGGATCTGATCGGATGCCGCGGCATCCAGCGCATGGATCTGTCCGGCGGTGAGCAGCCAGCACAGCGCGAACGCGGCGTTCGAGGCGTTCCAGATCTCGCCGAGACCGGCCCGAATCGCCCCGGGGAGTCCGTCACCGCCGGCCGAGTCCGGTGCTTCGGCGCTGATCCATCCCGCGTCGACGAAGGCGGCGTAGGCCTCGGCGAACCCGTCGGGCAGACGCACCTGGCCGTCGACGAGACGAGCGCCCTCGCGATCGCCGATGCTCTGCAGCGGCGCGAGGACGGACGCCGCGAACTCACCGGCTCCGGCGATCACATCCGCGCCGTCGGCGGCGGTGAGCTCGCCGCCGGTCGCGCGGGCGACGATGTCGAGACCGAACGCCTCGCCGAACAGGAAGGCGTAGTCGGCGGTGGGGGCCTGGTACTCAGCGGCCATGGGAACTCCTCGGATGCTCGCGGCGTCTCGGTGATCGATCCCGATGAAGAATGCGAATGAGACTGCGGACCATCATAAGTGATACTCAGTCTCATCGCGAGTCGTCGGATGCCCCCTGTCGCCGCCGTGCCCCCGCCGTCATGATGAGAGCCATGCCGTACGACATCCCCGCACCGATGCTGGCGAAGGCCGTCAGCGCCGTTCCCGACCCCGCCCGCACCCCCGGGGGCCTCGCGTTCGAGCCGAAATGGGACGGATTTCGCGCCCTGCTGTCGTGGGACGGCACCGACGTCGAGATCGGCTCGCGCGGGGCAAAGCCGCTCACCCGCTACTTCCCCGAACTCGTCGCCGCGTGCACCGCCCTGCTGCCCGAGCCGTGCCTGCTCGACGGGGAGATCGTGGTGGCGCTCGACGGATCCGACGGGCGTCGGCGGCTGTCATGGGAGGCGCTGTCACAGCGCATCCACCCCGCCGCCTCACGCATCGCCCTGCTGAGCAGGGAGACGCCCGCGATGTTCATCGCCTTCGACCTCCTCGCCCGCGGCGAGCGCGATCTCCAGCAGGAGCCGTTCTCGACGCGCCGCGCAGAACTCGAAGACCTCCTGCGGACGGTCCCCGCCCCGGTGCACGTGACGCGCACGACGGGTGACCACGACCTGGCGACGCAGTGGCTCGCCCGCTTCGAAGGCGCCGGGCTGGACGGGGTGATCGCCAAACCGCTCGCCCTGCCCTACGCGCCCGGAAAGCGGACGATGTTCAAGATCAAACACGCCCGCACGGCCGACGTCGTGCTGCTCGGCTACCGCGTGCACAAGAGCGGCCACGGTGTCGGCTCGCTGCTGCTGGGGCTGTACGACGAGAACGGCGATCTCCGCAACGTCGGCGGAGCGTCGGCCTTCAGCGATGTGCGCAGGCGTGAGCTCGTCGACGAGCTGGCGCCTCTCGTCGTCACGGATGCCGAGGGCACCGCCATGACCGGACAGACCGACCGTTCGCGCTTCTCGGCGACGAAGGACACCTCGTTCGTCCGGCTGCGGCCGGAGCGCGTGCTCGAGGTGCGCTACGACCAGCTCGAGGGCGCACGCTTTCGCCACACGGTGCAGTTCGAGCGGTGGCGGCCCGACCGCGACCCGCGCTCGTGCACCTTCGCCCAGCTGGAACAGGTGCGCGCATACGACCTGGCGGACGTCCTGGACTGAAGCCGCGGCGCACGGATCCGACCCGCGCAGCACCGCACGGGCCGGATCCGGCTCTCCCGCCCACGCCCGCATCGGCGCCGGGTTCCGGCGGCCGGACATGCGATCCGTTGGTGCGGATGGTGAGGGGCGCTCTCCCCTCCTCCGTGATCCCGAGCCTACGGGCGCGCGAAGGACCGCTGATCGGTCGGCGACCGTGAATATCGGCATCCGTTGTTCCGGCTCGTGATCCTCGCCCTGCGGCGGCGCCGGTGCGAGGATCGGACCATGGTCCCCGCCCCGCCCGACGAGCCGTCCGCTGCGCCGTCCGAGCCCCTGGAACCCACGGTGACGCAGGAGCTCGCACTCGAACCGGTGCAGTTCATCGCCCGCACGGACGCGGTGCTGCGCCTGGGATCGCTCATGCTGGGGGCGGGTGCCTCCTCCGCGCGGGTGCGCGACAGCATGGTGCGGGCCGCGGAAGCGGTGGGAATCGACGACGTGCACTGCCGCGTCGGCATGACCGACATCGTGCTCACCGCCGGGCGCGGTCAGATGTTCCGCACACGCGTGGCGGAAGTTCCTCGTCCGACCGTCGACGCCGACCGCATGACGGCCCTGAAACGTCTGACGGCGCGTCTGCAGCCGGGCACGACGCCGGCTCACCTGCAGGGCGAGCTGCGCGAGGTCGAGCGGATGCCGCGGCGCTACTCCGATCTGACGCGCGTGCTGGCGGCCGCGCTGGCGTGTGCGGCCTTCGCGCTGCTGAACAACGGTGGGTGGCAGGAGTTCGTCGCCGTCGGGATCGCGGCGGCGGCGGGCCAGTGGGTGCGGATGCTCATCCACCGCCTCCGCACGAACGAGTTCCTGCTCGTGTTCGCCTCGGCGATGACGGCCCTGCTGGTGTACCTGGCCGCCGCGCAGGTGTTCGTCGCCCTCGGCGTTCCCGGCGGACAGCACGACGCGGCACTGACCAGCGCCGTGCTCTATCTCGTTCCCGGCTTCCCGCTCGTGACCGGCGCCCTCGACCTCGCCCGACTGGATCTCAACGCCGGCATCGCCCGGGTCACCTATGCCGTCCTGGTGCTGCTGGCCACCGGCACCGCCGTCTGGGGAGTCGCGACCGTCTTCGACGCGACCGTCACGCAGGTCGCCGCCCCCGAGTTCGCCGAGCCGTTCCTGTCGCTCGTCCGACTCGCCGCCGGCTTCGTCGGGGTACTCGGTTTCGCTCTGCTGTTCGGCACGCCCTGGGCGATCGCTCTGACGGCATCGAGTCTCGGCGCCGTCGCGAACGTCGGGCGCTTGGCGCTCGTCGACGCCCACGTCAATCCCGCCGTCGCCGCCGCTGCCGCCGCCCTGGCCGTGGGACTCGGCGCCTACCTCTTCGGTGATCGGCTGCGCGCCGCACGCGTGACCCTGACCGTGCCGGCCGTGCTGATCATGGTTCCGGGGGCGGCCGCGTACCGCTCGATCGCCGGTGTCATCGGCGGCGACACGGTGGCGGCGATCCAGAATGCGACGACCGCGCTGTTCGTCGTCGTGGCCCTCGCGATCGGCCTGACCGTGGCGCGCGTGCTCACCGAGCGGGAGTGGTCGCGTCCGGCCCGGTGACCGAAGCGGAGGCTACGGGTCGTCTACGGTCGAGGCATGGGACTGTTCCGCGACCGCACCGTCCGCATCGACCAGCACGGCACGGACGGGGTCGACGTGCGCCCGGTGGGCAGACCGTGGAGCCTCTGGGCGGATGCCTTCGGCGCCCTCGCGATCCGGGCGGTGCAGATCATCGTGGTTGTGGCCCTCGCCGCGGGGATCATCTGGGGCATCCGCCAGCTGACCGTCGTGACGATCCCGCTCGTGATCGCGCTGATCCTGGCCTCGGCGTTCGCGCCGCTCATGGCCTGGCTGCGCGGGCGCGGCATCCCCTCTCTCGTCGCGACGCTGATCGCCCTGTTCGCGATCGCCCTCGTCCTCACCGCGGTGGGCTGGCTGATCATCTGGGCCGTGCGCGACCAGTGGGATGAGCTAGCGACACAGGCGCAGGGCGGCTTCACCGATCTGATGGCGTGGGCGGGCACCCTGCCGTTCCAGATCGATCATGCCCAGATCGACGAGTGGCTGAAGACCCTCACCGACTTCGTGACGAGCGCGCAGTTCGGCAGCGGCGCCCTCGCCGGCGTCAGCGCCGTGGCGAACTTCATCACCGGCCTCGTGCTGATGGTCGTGATGCTGTTCTTCTTCCTCAAGGACGGTCCGCAGATGTGGGCCTTCCTGCTGCGGCCGTTCCGCGGCGAGCCGTACCAGCGCGCGCTGCGGGTCGGCGACAAGACCGTGACGGTGCTCGGTTCGTACGTGCGCGGCACGGCGACCGTCGCCGCGGTCGATGCCGTTGGCATCCTGATCGGGCTGCTGATCCTGCAGGTGCCGTTGGCCCTGCCGCTGGCGGTGCTGGTGTTCCTGCTGGCGTTCATCCCGATCGTCGGTGCGACCCTCGCCGGCATCCTCGCTGCGCTGGTCGCCCTCGTGGCCAACGGCTGGGTCGTGGCCCTCCTCGTGGTGGGCGTGGTCGTGCTCGTCAATCAGCTGGAGGGCAACCTGCTGCAGCCCGTGCTCATGGGACGCTCGATGCAGCTGCACGCCTTCGTCATCCTCATCGCCCTGACCGCCGGCACCGTGCTGGGCGGCATCGTCGGGGCCGTGCTCGCCGTGCCGATCACCGCGGTCGCGTGGGGGATCGTGCAGGTGTGGGACGGCCCGCACACCCCGGCGCGGTGGGCGCGCCCGCATCGCCGCGAGGCGATCGCCCGCACCGACTGACCCGCGGCGGCGTCAGGGGATCCAGACGACGACGCCGTTCTGTCCGCTGAGCAGCGCCGCGACCCCGGCAGCGACGGCGTTGCGGCAGCGCTCGGGCGTGAAGCTCGCCGGATCGTGGTGGGCTGCCTGACCGAGATCCTCGCCGCGGAAGCCGGCTCCGGCCCAGTCGACGGCGAGCACGTTCTGCGTCGGCTCGGCCAGTTCGCCACCCAGGACGAGGAAGGGTTGGTCGAGGTGACTCGCGGTGACGATCGCGAGGGGATCCACGAGTCCGTCGCAGGTCCAGGCGACCGCGCGGTGAACCCGCTCAGTCCTTCTTCGCCCGACTGGGTTGGACGCGCGGCGGCTCCCCCGGCATCTTGGGGAACTCGGGCGGGAACGGCAGCTCCCCCAGGCCCGCCTCGCGATCGCGTCGCCACCACTCGAGCAGCACATCGATGCGACCGGGGTTCTCCTGCAGACCCTCCCACGGATCGCCCACCGCGGCGAGTCGTTGCGGCACCGTGCGCACGGTGAACGCGGCGGGGTCGACGCCGTCGGCCAGCTCCGCCCAGGTGATGGGCGTCGCGACGGTCGCCGACGGCAGGGCGCGCGGGCTGTAGGCGCCGGCCATGGTGCGGTCGCGATTGGCCTGGTTGAAGTCGACGAAGATGCGCCGTCCGCGCTCCTCCTTCCACCAGTCGACCGTCACGGCATCCGGCATCCGTCGCGCGAGCTCTCGCCCGGCCGCGATGACGGCGTGGCGGACATCGAGGAACTCGTGCGTCGGCTCGATGGGGCAGAACACGTGGATGCCGCGGTTGCCGCTGGTCTTCAGCCACGGCTCGAGGCCGGCCTCGCGCAGCACGTCGCGCAGCACCGGGGCGACGGCCGCGGCATCCGCGAAGTCGGTTCCCGGCTGCGGGTCGAGATCGATGCGCAGTTCGACGGGATTGTCGGTGTCGGCGGCGAGCGAGGCCCACGGATGGAAGACGACGGTGTTCATCTGCACCGCCCAGACGATCGCGGCGGCCTCGTCGAGGACGACCTGCGGGTGACGGCGCCCGCTGTTGTAGGTGCACATCACGTCGTGGACGTACTCCGGCACGCCGCGCGGCGGGTTCTTCGAGAAGAAGCGCTCCCCGTCGACCGTGTCGGGGAACCGCTCGAGCGAAACCGGACGGTGGCCGTTCGCGCGCAGGAACGGCTCTGACACCGCGATCACGTACTCGGCGAGTTCCTGCTTCGTGATGCCGAGCTGCGGCCAGATGACGCGGTGCGGACTGGACAGCGAGACGTCCCGGCCCGCAACGTCCAGGGTGATGCGCTCCGAGGCCATGCCCCGACCCTACGGGCCGGTCGCCGGTCGCGACAGGGGGCGGGCCGCCGCCCTCGGGCGGGCGGCCGCGCTCGGGCGGGCCGCCGCAGATTCGGAGGCCAGCAACGGATGCGGACCGGATGCCGCACAGCATCCGAATCCGATGCACTGATCCGAATCTGCAGCGCGCTGTGGGGCGCGCGAGTGCCCGACGGCGCGCGTCAGCGGGCGAGTGCGAGCACGCCCGCGAGCGCGTCGCGGTCGAGTTCGATCCAGGGGCCACCCGGATCCACGACGACCCCGGTGAGGCCGGGCTCGGATGCCAACGCGCGACCCAGCTGCTCGGGCTGCACCGGCAGGGGGCTGTCGCCGCGGCCGAGTGCAACGACCTCCAACGGGTGCGAGAACACCTCCATGCGGCGCTGTCCGTCCGGGGTGCGCGCCTCGGCGAGACCCATGCGCCCCTCGGCGTCACTGTTGCCGGCCACCCAGACCGGCAGGCGCGAGAGGGCATCGGCGACGCGTGCCGCCGTGCTCTCATCGCGCGATCCCGAAAGCAGGGTCTTGATCTCGAAGGTCGGCTCGCTCTCCTCGACCGCACGGCTGATCAGCGGCGACGGCAGGATCACGCGGGCGCCGAGCGTCGCGTGGTCGAGGTAGACGCCGTCATACCCGCCGCCGACGGCGTTGCGCAGCACCTCGATCGCCGGCTGGCCGATGACCGATGTGGACACGCCGCCCTCGGAGTCGACGCTCGCCTGCAACGCCGCGCCGCCGCTGAAGGCGAGCAGGAAGCGCTTACCCTCCACCGTCGCGATCGCGAGGTTGATCTGCTCGCCCGCGGCGAGCAGCGCCTGCACGTCGCCCTGGGCGCGCAGGAACAGCTGCCCCTGCATCGCCTGGCGCATCACGTTCATGATCTCGGTGTTCTGCGGCTCCGCGGACAGCGCGGACAGGGCTGCCTGCAGCAGCGCGTTGTCGACCAGACCGGGGACGATCTCCCGCGGCGCCGGCGCGGTCGCTGCGGGGCGCGTCGGAGCTGCGGGCGCCGGAGCCGTCGGGTCGGCGCCGAAGGTGGAGACCGAAATGCCGACCTGCGGCACGGCCTCGGCAGCGACGGCGGCCGCTTCGGCGGGTTCGTCCGTCCCCGCGAGGGCGTCGACGGACTCGACCTCGGACGCCGGGGCGGCATCGCCCTTGTCGGAACGGTCGCGACGCGAGAAGAGTGCCATGGGTTCGAGCCTAGCCGTGACGGTGTGCGGCCCGCGGCGGTCGCGGCATCCACCGCCGGTCGGGACGGCCTGCTACAGCTTCTCGATCGGGGCGATCTTGATGAGCAGCTTCTTCTGCCCGGCGCGGTCGAAGCGCACGTGGGCCACGCGCTTGGCGCCTTCGCCCGTCACCTGATCGACACGGCCCTCTCCGAAGTCCTCGTGGCGGATGCGGTCACCGGGCGCCAGCTCCATCTCGCCGTTGTCGCGCACCTTCGCGGGGATGCGGTTGGCGAACTTCGCGAGGTCGCCCGCGGGCTTGTCCCGCCGGGGCAGCGGGACCAGGTCGTCGCCGTAGCGCGAGCCACCCGATGTCCCCGAGCCGCCGAACCCACCCGGCCTACGCCCGTTCAGCGCGCGCGAGCCGCCCTGGCCGCGCGCGTTGATGTCACCGGGTGACTGGCGCCAGTCGATGAGGTCGTACGGGATCTCCTGGAGGAACCGCGACGGCATCGCGACCGACACCTCGCCGAACTGGGCGCGGGTCATGGCGAGCGAGAGGTGCAAGCGCTTGCGGGCGCGCGTGAGGGCGACATAGAACAGACGCCGTTCCTCCTGCGGACCGCCCGGCTCCCCCGCGGAGATGCGGTGCGGAATGAGATCTTCCTCGACCCCGGTGACGAACACGGCGTCGTACTCGAGCCCCTTGGCCGTGTGCATGGTCATGAGCGAGACAGTGCCGGATGCGTCGGCGAGGTCATCGGCATCCGAGACGAGCGCCACCTCGGTGAGGAAGTCGAGGAGGGTGCCGTCGGGGTTGTTCCGGGCGAACTCCCGGGTGACGGCCACGAGCTCGTCGAGGTTCTCGACGCGCGCCTCGTCCTGTGGGTCCTTCGACATGCGCAGGGCGTCCAGGTAGCCGCTCTTGTTGAGCAGAAGGGTGAGGCCCTCGGCGACCGCGGTCGAGGGCGGCGCCTCGCCCGAGGCGGGCAGCATGATGGCCGTCGCCTCGACGAGGACGGCGTCGAGCTGCGCGATCGCGGTCTGGATCTTGGGGCCGACGCCCAGCGCCGACGCGTGGGTGAGCGCGTCGCGGAAGGTGATGTCCTGATCGGCGGCGTAGCGGGCGATGGAGGTCTCGGTGACGTCGCCGATGCCGCGGCGCGGCTTGTTCAGGATGCGGCGGACGCTCAGCTCGTCGGCGGGGTTGGCGACCGCGATGAGGTAGGCCATCGCGTCTTTGATCTCGGCACGGTCGTAGAACTTGGTGCCGCCCATGATCTTGTAGGGAACGGCGGCACGGATGAAGATCTCTTCCAGCGCGCGGGACTGCGAATTGGTGCGGTAGAACACGGCCATCTCGCCGTAGGGCAGGCCGGCGCGGTGCAGCGCTTCGACCTCGTCGGCGACGAACTGGGCCTCGTCGTGCTGCGAGTAGCCGGTGAAACCGACGATCTTGTCTCCGGCGCCGAAGTCGGTCCAGAGCTTCTTGTCCTTGCGGTCGAAGTTGTTGCTGATGACGGCGTTGGCCGCGGTCAGGATGTTCTGCGTCGAGCGGTAGTTCTGCTCGAGTAGTACGACCTTGGCGCCCGGGTAGTCGCGCTCGAACTCGGTGATGTTGCGGATGTCGGCGCCGCGGAAGGCGTAGATCGACTGGTCGGAGTCACCGACGACGGTCAGCGACGCCCCGTCGGTCTCGTCCAGCAGCGCACCGACGTCTTCGATCGGCCGGGTGAGCTCGTGGATGAGCGCGTACTGGGCGTGGTTGGTGTCCTGGTACTCGTCGACGAGGATGTGCCGGAACCGGCGGCGGTAGGTGTCGGCGACGTGCGGGAACGCACGGAACAGATACACGGTCTGGGCGATGAGATCGTCGAAGTCGAACGCGTTCGCGCGCTGCAGCGAACGCTGATAGTCGGCGAAGATCTCGGCGAACAGGCGCTCGGCGGGGTCGCTCATGTTGGCCGTGCGCGCGAACGACTCGGCATCCGCGAGCTCGTTCTTCAGCTTCGAGATGCGCCCCTGCACGGATGCCGGGGTCAACCCGAACGCGTCGGCCTCGTACTGCTTGACGAGTCGCTTGATGAGCGCGCGCGAGTCGCCGGAGTCGTAGATCGTGAAGCTCTTGGTGAAGCCGAACTGGTCGGCCTCACGTCGGAGGATGCGCACGCACGCCGAGTGGAACGTGGAGATCCACATGCCCTGGGCGGTGTCGCCGATGAGCTGCTGCACGCGCTCGCGCATCTCGCCGGCGGCCTTGTTGGTGAAGGTGATGGCGAGGATCTGGCTCGGCCAGGCCTCACGTCCCCGCAGCAGCGACGCGATGCGGCGCGTGAGCACGCTCGTCTTCCCCGAGCCCGCGCCGGCCACGATGAGCAGCGCTTGTCCGCGATAGGTGACAGCTTCGCGCTGCTGCGGGTTGAGGCCCACCAGGAGATCCTCGTCGACCCGGCCTCCCGCACCGCGCGCGGCGTCCGTGGGCATGCCGACGATGACGGGTTTGATCGGGTCGCTCATAACCCGTCAAGTCTAGGTCGCGGCTCTGACACCGCCGACGGGATGCCGCGGCGACCTGCTCAGAGCAGGCGCCGCTGCGAGGCCCACACCGTCAGCTCGTGCCGTGACGACAGCTGAAGCTTTCGCAGCACCGCCGAGACGTGCGTCTCGACCGTCTTGATCGAGATGAACAGCGCGCTCGCGACTTCCTTGTACGCGTAGCCGCGGGCAATGAGGCGCATCACCTCCTGCTCGCGGGCCGAGAGGCGATCGAGCTCGTCGTCGACGGCGGCGGTCTCACCCGCGACCGCGCCGAACGCATCGAGCACGAACCCCGCCAGGCGCGGCGAGAACACGGCGTCCCCCTCGGCGACGGCGTGGGCTGCTCGACTCACTTCCGCACCCGACGAACCCTTGGTGATGTAGCCGCGGGCGCCCGCGCGGATCACGCGCACGACGTCCTCGGCCGCGTCCGACACGCTCAGCGCCAGGAACCGGGTCGGCGCGGCGGCGGCGGCGCGGATGACCTCTTCGCCGCCGGTGGCATCGTCGCCCTGCCCGCCCGGCAGATGCACATCGAGCAGAACCACGTCCGGCCGCGTCTGGGTGATGACGGCGATCGCGGTGGGCACATCAGCTGCCTCCCCGACGACCACGACGGTGTCGTCGAGGTCGCTGCGCAGACCCGAGCGAAAGATCGAATGGTCGTCGACGATGACAACGCGGATGCCGTCAGCCACGACCGTTCCCCTCGGCGCTCGCCGACCGCAGATGGACATCGGTGCCCTCCGGTCCCGACGTCACCGTCGCGGTGCCCCCGAGGCGCCGCATCCTCCCGATGATCGACTGCCGCACGCCGAGCCGGTCGTCAGCGACCTCGTCGAGGGCGAAACCCGGTCCTCGGTCGCGGACGAAGACGTCGACGCCGTCGGCTCGCCCTTCGATGTACACCGAGACGTCGCCGCCGGCATGGCGTGCCGCATTGAGCATGGCCTCTCGCCCGGCGGCCGCGATCTCGCCGCTGGCGCGCTCGCTCGAGACCCCGACGGTGACGACGTCGATACGCACCGGGTAGTCGAGCTCGAGTGCCGCGGCATAGTCGCGAAGGTCAGTCGCCAGGTCGCTGTCGGCCGGCTGATCGCCGTCGTACAGCCAGGCCCGCAGCTCCCGTTCCTGTGCGCGGGCGAGCCGCGCGACATCGCTCGATGCGCCGCCCCGGTTCTGGATCAGGGCGAGGGTCTGCAGGACGGAATCATGCAGGTGCGCGGCCATCGCGGCGCGCTGCTCCTCGCGGATGCGTCGGTCGCGCTCACCGCTCAGCTCGCGCCACTTCTCAACGAGGTTCGACGACAGCATCGCGGCGAGCGCGACCAGGGGCACCACGATCAGCAGAGCATCCGCCGCCGCGCCGTCGCGAAGGGCGAGGATGGTCACTGCGCACACGGCGAGCAGGATGATCACGACCGCGGTTCGGACGATCACCGCGTGCCCCGGTCCGCGGAGGGGGTCGCGGCGATCGATCAGCGTCGCCCATGACCCCGCGGTCGCCGCTGCCGCCGATGCGGCGACGACGGCGGCGGCGAGGTCCGAACTCGCACGCGAGCCGACGACGGCGAGCGCGGTCAGCGGCAGCAGGGCGATCGCGGCGGCGCACGTGAGAATCCAGGCGATCGGCGCCGAACTCGTGGTCGGCGCGTCTCCGGCGGCGCGAGGCGCGAAGGCCCAGCACCAGGCGTAGAAGAGGATGCCGGCACCTCCGCACAGCGCGAGGGTGACGAACAGCGCGCGCACGGCGCTCACGGGGGCACCGAGGTGACGGGCGAGTCCTTCGGCGACGCCGGCGACGACGCCCTCGCGAGGACGCCCGAGCGACGGCCGGGCCGGCGGCACCGGACGGGGCGCGGGCGCGGTGCGCGCGGCATCCGAGGCGGCGGCGGGCGTCATACGGCCCATCAAACCACCCGCGGCCACGGCCGTCGTCACTCCGGCGGCGCAGATCAGGGCCGTCTCAGGGGTTCCCCCCATAGTCGGCGCGGCTGCCGCGCCGCGAAGATCGATGCATGACCACCCCGCCCGTGGATCCGCCACCGCCCGCCGCGTCGACGCCATCTCCTCCCCTCGACACCGACCCCACCGGCGCCACCCCGGCCGCCGCGCCCACCGACACCGGCCGCGACAGCCGGAACACCGGCGACCGCTTCTTCTCGTGGACCGCGGGGCTGGGGCTGGTCCGCAGCGACGGGTGGATCGGCGGGGTCGCGGCGGGAATCGCGGCGCGCCTGCGGATCGATCCGCTGATCGTCCGCGGCATCCTGGTCGTGGTCGCTCTCTTCGGGTTCCCGGTGATCTTCCTCTACGCGCTCGCCTGGGCGCTCCTGCCCGACCTCGACGGTCGGATTCTGCTGCGCGACGCTCTGCGTCGTCGGTTCGAGCCGGCTCAGGTCGGGATCGTCGGGCTGCTGATCCTCGGGCTCATTCCGCTCGGACCGGGAGTCGTCTTCGTCGGCGGGATCCCGCAATGGATGCTGAGCCCCGGGCTCGGGGGATGGTCTGCCCTGTCCGCTCTCCTGGTGGCCGTCGGCCTCGTCCTCACCGGAGCACTCCTGTTCATCATCGTGCGCGCCGCGCGTCACTCCGCGCGCTCCGCGTCTCCGGCACCGCCGCAGCAGAGGGCTTCCGCTGCGGATGCGTCGCCGGATGCGTCCGCCGTGGCCACCGGTTCGGGTCCGGTCGCCCCCGCGGACCCGCAGGGGACGGATGCCGCCGGCTTCGCGGCATCCTCCCCTGCCCTCTCTCCCGACGACGATGCGTACGCCGCGTGGCGAGAGCAGCACGCCGCGTGGAAGATGCAGGACGACGCATGGCGCCGGCAGCAGCAGGATGTCGATCGCGTCGTCCGCGAGCAGGCGCGCCGGGAGCGGCAGGAGCGCGCCACCGTGTTCGCTGCCGAAGCCGCGGAGCGCCGTCGCCGGCGGCGTCTGAATTCTCCGCGCACGCCGCTCGCGTTCGTCGGCGTCGCCCTCGGCGTCGCCGTGATCGCGGGCACCGCCACCGCGATTGCTCAGCGCGATGCCCTCGGCGCGGCGCGCGGGCTGTTCGTCGCGGCGGTCGTGCTCGGCCTGTCGATGGTGGTGGCCGGTGTGCTGCGCCGCCGCAGCGGCTTCCTCGCCTTTGCGACCGTCGTGACGCTGCTCGGCGCGGGCGCGGCGACGGCGATACCGATCGCTCAGACGCTTCACATCGGAAGCTATTGGATCGCCGTGGGCGATGCGTCGCAGCCGGGCACCTCCGCATCAGACCCCTTCGTCCAGACGTGGGGCGACCTCGTCATCGTCGCTCCAGACAACGGTGTGGACGGTTCGGTCTACGTGGAGAAGACGTCGGGTAACACGCAGATCATGGCGGAGCCGCTTGACGGATCCGTCCGAATGGAGATCGAGATCACCACGCGAGACGCCGCGGTCGATCGGGTCCGCCTCACGGATGCCGACGGCACGTCGTACGCGCGCCTCTCCGACGACCCCGACGTCACGAGCACTCGTCTCGCTGACGGGCGGATCCGTCTGACGACGACGGTGGGCGGCGCGAACGCCCGGACTCACCACCGCATCGTCATCGAGCAGGACAGCGGCTTCATCTCTGTCATGCAGTCATCACCCGCAACGACGACAGGAGGCTCCCGATGAGCGATTCCGCACCAGGCTCTGACGTGTTCCCGGCATCCGCTGCCGACGCTCTCGCGCCCGACGCGCCCGACGCGCCCGAGGCCCGGCCGGGCCCGCGCATCCGGTGGGCAGGGATCGTCTGGGGGCTCGTCTTCGCCGCAGCCGCCGCGGTCGGCGCCGTAATGACGTGGACGCCTCGCGCGCTCGACGACCTGGCGACGATCGTCCCTCAGCTGACCGGAGCCACATTGGCGGCCGCCACGCTCATGGCGCTCGGCACACTCGCGTTGATCTGCGGACTCGTAGGGCTGCTGCGTCACGCGCAGAGCGCGGCGGCTCGGCGTCGCGCGTAGCCCCGCGCGGCCGGGGAGAATGGACGCATGCGCACGATCCTCAACATCGTCTGGATCATCTTCGCCGGGTTCTGGCTGTTCGTCGGCTACGTGGTCGCAGGTGTCGTGCTGTGCATCCCGATCATCACGATCCCCTGGGCGATCGCCTCGTTCCGCACCGCCGGCTACGTCATCTGGCCGTTCGGACGCACGATCGTGCCGAAGCCGACGGCGGGCGTGGGCTCGTTCCTCGGCAACGTCGTCTGGGTGATCCTGGCGGGCTGGTGGCTCGCGCTCGGGCACCTCGTCAGCGGCATCGCGCTGTGCATCACGATCATCGGCATCCCGATGGCGATCGCCGACTTCAAGATGATCCCCATCTCTCTCATGCCGCTCGGCAAGGACATCGTGTCGACCCGCCAGAGTGCGTTCGACCGGACGCTGTGACCCCGACGCTCGCCCGTGTCACGCGCGGACACATATCGCAACCACAGGTCACACACCTGTCCCCGGCGGTCGGGGCGGGTTAGCGTGGGAGCGTCCCCTCACCGGGGCATCGCGGCGATCCGGGCGGACCCGGGCACCGGCTCATAACCGGGTGCGTTGCGGGTTCGACTCCCGCCGTCGCGTCGACGTCGGACTTCCCCGTTCTCCCCGCGCATTCGCAGGCGCAGGGCCTACCCTCGCTTCATCCGGCACACCGCATCCGTCGGCGCGAGGAGGCCCCCATGCG
This sequence comes from Microbacterium laevaniformans, assembly GCF_016907555.1. Lineage (NCBI taxonomy): Bacteria > Bacillati > Actinomycetota > Actinomycetes > Micrococcales > Microbacteriaceae > Microbacterium > Microbacterium laevaniformans. The sequence continues at coordinate 405,387 of NZ_JAFBCE010000001.1, read as the reverse complement.
CAGAACCCCGATCCTGACTGCGATCGCCCTGGCGGCGCTCGCGCTCACCTCGTGCAGCTCCGGCAGCACCGATCCCGCACCCGAACTGTCGGGCGTCTCCCCATCCACCCGCCCGCCGCTGCAGACGACGACGCCCGGCCCCATCGGCCCGAGCGGACCGGCGATCGCCGTACCTCAGAGCCGCTGGGACGCGCTCGTCGCCGACCTCACGAAGCGGGGCGTGACCGGCACCCCGCAGCTCGTATCCTCCGAGGCGGTGACGTTCAACGACGGCTCGCTCGGGTGCCCGTCGCCCGGCCAGAGCTACACGCAGGCGCAGATCGACGGCATGCGCGTCGTCGTCTCGGTCGACGGCAAGACCTACGACTACCGGTTCGGCCAGGGCGCCGAACCGAAGCTCTGCGGCGTCTGACCCGCGCCGCCCGCGCGACAGCGCGAGCACAGGAAGAGGGGGTGGATGCCGCGGCATCCACCCCCTCTTCCGTCTCGCCGGGGCTACTTCTTCAGCGGCAGCAGCAGCGCCTCATCGGCGCCGGACGCGTTGTCCATCACGACCACCATCGAGCCGAGCGGCTTCTGCGCCTCGATCTGCTTCGCGTTGAAGCCGACCTCGACGCTCGCCGAACCGCGCTGCGGCACCGTGACGAACTGACCGTTGGTGATCGCCGGCGCGGTCGGGTCATACGTCGCCCACCCGTCCACCGCATCCGACGCATCGTTGGACGCGAAGGTCTGGGCCGTGTACGAGAACGCCCCGGTGATGCCCAGATCGCTCGCCCGCACCGGCATCAGCAGGGTGCTGCTGTCGGTCGGCGCCTGCGTGAGGAAGCCCGCGGCGGCCGTCTCCTTCGTCTTGGCGTTGACGATGAATACCTCGGACAGGCCGTTGGTGTCGCCGTTGCGGACCCCGCCCGAGTCGGCCGACAGGACGATCCAGTCGGGGGTGCCGTCGCGATCACTGTCGATCACGATGTCGTACTCGTTCGCGGCCGCGTTCGACCAGCGGTGGTGCATGTTCATCGCGAACACCATCAGCGTGTCGTCGCCGTCGGGGAAGGACTGCACCCCGACCGCACGGATGTCGTACCCGGTGTCGGCCAAGGTCTTGCTGGCGTCCTGCGGGTCGGACAGACCCCACGTGTACACGTCGGCACCGGCCGGCAGGGCGCCGGCGAGGTTGCGCAGCGTCAGCTTCTTGGTGCCGTCGGCGACCTTCTGCTTGCCGCTGAACCACGGGCCGTTCATCGTCGCGCGCACCGTGCTGTCGGCGCGCGGCACGAGCAGGTAGGGAACGCGCAGCGTGGAGTCGGACGACGTGAGCACGATGTCACCGGAGATCTCGGAGAACGCGAACTGGTCGTCGGCGCCCACCGAGCTCGGCACGTCCTTCGCCGCGGCGGCGACGATGAGCAGCACCTTCGCCGACCCACCCGCCGGCACGGTGATGGAACGGTTCGAGAGCAGGATGCGTGCCTTCTTCGACTGCGCCGACGGGGTCGTCGACACGTCGTAGCGCACGGCGGTCGGCCCGTCGTTGCGCACCGTCACGGTCTTCACTCCGCCGAAGCCGAGCGCCGACTCCTGGAAGCCGAAGCTGAGCGCCGACTCGCGCGCCCAGCCGCTCTCGGTGCGGAACGCGTCGCCCGTCGCGGTCACCGTCGTCGCCACCGCCTGCGCAGCGTCGACGAGACCCACGCCGCCGAGCGTCAGGCTCTGACCGGCGACCTTGTCGGGGTCGGCGGTGGACACCACGGATGCCGCGATCTGCGGAGCCGTCCACGACGGGTGCGCCTCGGCGGACAGCGCCGCCACACCCGCCACGTGCGGAGCGGCCATCGAGGTGCCCGACAGGATCGCCGCACCGTTGCCCGAGCCCACCGCGGCGGACGAGATCGACACGCCGGGGGCGGCGACATCCGGACTGATGGCACTGTCGCCCGAGCGTGGACCCGACGAGCTGAACGACGCGTAGCCGCGGAAGCCCGGGTTGGCGATCTGCGTGGCGACGAGGCTCGCCGTGGCGCCGGCGACGAACGCGGGACCGCTCGACGAGCGCACGCCGAGGAACGGGATCGTCAGGTTGAACGGCTCACCGGTGTCGGCGTTGGCCGTCACGACGCCTTCGAACGGGGGCAGGTCATCGGTGTTGTTCACCATGACCACCGCAGCCGCTCCCGCCTGCTGGCCGTAGATGGCCTTGGCGACACGGGCGCACGATCCGCGGTCGACGACCGCGATCTGGTTGCCGCCGGGCACGACGCCCGCGGCGGTGAACGCCGCCGGCGAGCATCCGAGCGCGTTGTCGCCGGCGAGGCGCACGACCGTCAGATCGCCGATCCCGTCGAGGGAGGCGCCGTTCGCGTTGATCGCCTCGACGGGGGTGCCGCCGACCGTGATCGTCGCGCCCGGGAACCCCTCGGCGCTGTCGACGGCCGACACGGAGATCACACCGTCGCCGGTTCCCGGCGAGCCGGTGAGGTACGGGTTGTGGCCCGCGTTGCCGGACGAGGCGACCACGACGACGCCGGCACCGACCGCGTTGGCGGCGGCCACGGCATCCGGGTCGTCGGCGCGTCCGAACGACGAGCCGAGCGACATGTTCACGACGTCCATGCCGTGATCGACGGCCCAGTCCAGGGCGGGCACGACCACATCGGTCGATCCTTCGCACCCGAAGACCCGCACGGCGTACAGGTCGACCTGCGGGGCGACGCCCGGGCCGACGCGGAACGGGTTCGACGGCGTCGTCGAGTCGTACGGACCGCGGTAGGTGGTGCCGTCGGCGAGCACACCCGAACCGCCCGCGGTGCCGGCGACGTGCGAGCCGTGGCCGTTGCAGTCGAGCGGGTTGTCGTCGGGGTGCGGCACCGGCTGGTAGGAGGCGCTGTTCGGGTCGGCGTTGTAGTCGTCGCCGACGAGATCGATGCCGCCCTTGACGCGCGGAGCGTCGGGGCCGTACATCGTCGGGTCGGCGGGCTGGGCGGAACTCGCCTTCGCCGCATCGAACGCCGCCACGGTGCCCGGTCCGCCGAAGGTGGCGTGGGTGTAGTCGATGCCGGTGTCGATGATGGCGACCTTGACGTTCTGTCCCGTGTAACCGGTGCTCTCCCACACCTGCGGAACGTCGAGGAAGGGCACCGAGACCGCGTTGTCGACGGTGTATTTGCGCACGGGGTGGATGGCGACGACGTTCGGCAGCGCGGCGATCGTCTCGAGCTCGCCAGCCGGCACCTTCGCCTGCACACCGTTGTAGGCCGACTGCATCTCGGCCTGCACCGAGCCGCCCTTGTCCTCGATCGCCGAGGTCACCGGCTCCTGCGCATCCTTGAGACGACTCTTCACGTCTCCGCGCTCGCCCTCACTGAGTTCGCGGCCCTGCTCGGCTTCGACGACGGCGACCGGGTCGCCCGTCATCTCGACCACGACGCTCACGAGTCCGTCGGCGTCGATGGCCGCCGAGGTGAACGACGTCGAGATCTTTCCGGCGGATGCCGCGGCGAGGAACCGCGACGACGGGTCTGCATCGTCGGGGGTCGCGGCGAACGCGGCCGTGGAGGGAAGCAGCAGTGCTATCGCACCTGCCGTGGCGAGGATGCGTCGTTGCCGTGGTGGTTGCAAGGGAAGACCGCCTTTCGTGCAGGGGGGTGTGCCACGTCGGGGGTAGGACGTGGCTGTATGGAGGCTATGCATCCCCTGCACGAGGCGAAAGGCGGATGAGAGGATCCTCATCCGAGTTCATCCGAAGGTCTATGCGATGCGTGTTCCCGGGGGCAGCGAACGCGCCGGCGTGCGGGTTCGCGCCCAGGCGCCCCACAGCAGCAGGCCCGCCAGCAGCACCTGGACGGCGAGGCCCACGAACCAGCTCGGGACGGTCTCGTCGATGATCTCGCGCGGGGTGGGCTGCGTCGAGTCGAGGTGCACTCCCGGCGCACAGTCGTCCCAGCGCTGCTCGAGCGACGGAGGCAGCTGCGCCGAACGAACCGACAGCTTCAGCGAGCCGAAGAGGTCGTCGGGGTAGCCGTACTCGCTGAACCGGGTGGGCGTGGCGTCGCCGAGGATCACGAAGGGGTTGGCCGACAGCAGCCACCACACGTAGTCGAAGCGCGGCGCCCGGTAGGTGCCGGTCTGCCACTCGCCGCAGACGAACTTCTCCGGCGCATCGCCGCAGAAGCGGGCACCGTCCTGGCACAGCGGCGCCCCATCGGGACCGGATTCGTAGGAGCGGGTGATCGAGGTGCCTTCGCTGGAGACCGCGGCGCCGATCAGCCCGAAACCCAGCGGCGTTCCGACGGTGAGCGCCGCGACGACGAGGTAGGTCGTGGCGACCGAGAACAGCGGACGCGCGAGCAGGCCCGACAGCGCCACGCCGATCGCGGCGACGACACCGGTCTCGACCACGAGCACGACGAGCGAGATGACCACGGTGAGCGGATCGACGCCGCCCGCGAAGGTGGCGATCACCAGGAACGGCGCCGCCACGGCGGCGAAGGCCAGTCCGGTGATCCAGCCGGCGACGAACTTGCCGAGGAGGATCTCCCCCGTCGTCACGAGCGTCACCTGCACGGGTGCGAGTGTCGCGGCATCCCGGTCGCCGTTGATGCTGTTGCCGCTGAGGGTGGGTGAGACCAGCAGCACAAGCAGCAGCGTGACGCAGACGACGACGGAGTAGATGCCGGGGCCGCTCTGCCCCCAGCCGCCATAGGCCAGGTAGGCCAGAGCGGTCACGCCGACGAGCAGCAGCGCGAAGACGCCGAGCAGCACGTACCACGACACGGTGCGCACCCGCTGGAGCAGCTCGAGGCGGGCGATCGTCCACAGACGCGCGGCGTTCATGAGCGTTCTCCCCGGAGGTCGAGGAACGTGTGTTCCAGAAGTCCCGTCGCCGCCGCGAACTCCGCGACCGGCAGGCCGGCCCCGACGAGGGCGGCGAGAGCGGATGCCGCGTCGTCATCGCTCGCGAACGAGACCAGCAGGTCGCGCCGATCGATCGGGACGAGGGCGGCGTCCAGGCCCAGTGTCTGGGCGACCGGCAGCGCCGCCGCCGTCGCATCACGGTCGGCGAGGCGGATGCGCCACGTCCGCAGGCGTGTCGCCGCCGCCGCGACCCGCTCACTGCTCACCGTGGTGCCGTCGACGAGGAACACCGCCTCGTCGACGACTTCCTCGAGCTCGGAGAGGATGTGACTGGAGATGAGGATGGTGCGCCCCTCGGCGGCGAGGCGGCGCAGCAGCACGCGCAGGTCGATGCGCGCCTGCGGATCCAGGCCCGAGGCCGGCTCATCCAGCAGCAGTACGCGGGGATCGTGCACGAGGGCGCGCGCGAGACCGAGGCGCTGCTTCTGTCCCCGCGACAGCACGCGTGCCGGCGCATCGGACAGCGTCCCGAGCCCCACCTCGTCGAGCAGCCGTGCGGCGCCCGCCCGGGCGGCCTCGGCATCCAAGCCGTAGAGGCGGCCGGTCATGACGAGCGTCTCGCGGGCGGTGAGGGTCGGCCATGCGCCGAGGGCGTCGGGCATCCAGCCGAGCAGCGCGCGGGCGGCGGCGGGCTCGGCGAGGGGGTCGACGCCGCCGATGCGGATGGTGCCCGCGTCGGGGGCGAGGAGCGAGGCCAGCATGAGCATGAGCGTGGTCTTGCCCGAGCCGTTCGGTCCGACGAGGCCGGTGACGGCGCCCGCCCGCGCCTCCAACGAGACATCGCGCACGGCATGCACGTGTCCGAACGAGCGGCGCACTCCGGTGACGACGATGCCGGGGAGGGTCATGCCCTCACCCTATGCGAGAGCTGTGCCGGGGCTGCGAAGCGCACGGTGAACACTCAGCGGCCGTGGTGAGGGCTGGTCAGCGGAAGAACGCCACCCCGAGGTCGGCGTGATCGACGAAGACGCCGTCGAGGCCGGCATCCCGAATCACGCCCCACTCGGCGGCGTAATCGCCGAAGGCAGCGTCGTCGCCTCCGCGGCGGAAGGCGGGCGTCAGGAACGCGTTCTCGGGACGACACGTCCACGTGAACACCGCGAGCCCCTCCGCGTGGGCGTCGGCGACCAGCTCGGCCCCCCGCAGCGCCGGACTCAGCAGCATCGCCTTGTCGACGCTGATGCCGTCCACCTCGTCCGCCAGCCGCGCCAGCCCGTCGGCGCTGACCTGGTCGCGATACGGCGTTGCCGCCGCGCCGTGGGTCGCGACGAGATCGAACGGCGCGCCGTCGGCCTCGACGAGGTAGACGTATGTCGCGCGGATGCCGCGGGCACGCAGCTCGCGCAGCACGGCGAGCTCGAACGACTCCACGAACAGCGAGCGCGCTCCCTCCGCCCACCCCGCGGCGCGCAGTTCCGCGGCGATGAGCGCCGCGACATCGAACCCCCGCGACCCGAAGTAGGTGGCGTGCTTGATCTCCAGGACGATGCCGATGTCGCGCCCCTGCTGATGTGAGGCCGCCGCGACGAGATCGAGCAGGTCGCGCAGGCGCAGCGGCGGCTCCGTGTCGTCGAAGGCCGCGCTGCCGCGGCGCAGGTGCGACAGCCGTTCGCGACAGCGCAGCGTCGACAGCTCCGCCCAGGTGAAGTCCTCCGTGAACCAGCCCGTCTGCGGCACACCGTCGACCGGCTTGGTCGTGCGGCGGTCCGCGAACTCGCAGCGCTCGGCGACGTCGGTCGTCCCCGAGATCTCGTTCTCATGCCGGACGACGGCCACCGCGTCCTTCGTGAAGACGACATCCGGTTCGACGGCATCCACTCCCATCGCCAGCGCCAGCTCGTAGGAGGAGCGGGTGTGCTCGGGGCGGTATCCGGGGGCACCACGGTGACCGATCACCAACGGGCGGGCACGAGGCATGGCTCCAGGCTACCGATCGAGGTTCGTCTGAGCGGCTTCACAGCAGCGACACAGCCGGCGCCCGACGATGCGGCACGACCGTCCGATAGCCTGTTATCCACAGCACCGCGCTGTGCACCCGACCGGTGCACCCTAGGGAGTGGAAAGAGACCATGGCCTCCGGCAACTTCGCCTTCAACAACCCCGCCTTCCAAGAGCAGCGTCCCGGCCTCACGCCGCCCGCCGCGCCGCAGCCCGGCGCCTCGACCGGCTACGCCGCGACGTCGCACCAGGTGACGGATGCCGCGGTGAACGCCCAGCTCGAGGGCGCTTTCGCCGCCCCCGCCGCCGCGTCGCACCAGACCGGCCGCATGACCGTCGAGGACACCGTCGCCAAGACGGTGGGCCTGTTCGCGATCCTCCTCGTCACGGCCGTCATCGGCTGGGTGTGGACGCTGGGCGGCGCCTTCTCGCCCACCGACGTCGCACGTTCCTCGCAGATCACGATCGTGCCGTGGATCATCGGCATGCTCGGCGGCTTCGTGCTGGCGATGGTCGTCTCGTTCACGTCGCGCAAGAAGATCCGCCCCGCGCTGATCTTCGGCTACGCGGCCTTCGAGGGCCTGTTCGTCGGCGGCATCTCGGCCTACTTCGAGTTCATCTGGCCCGGCATCGTCATGCAGGCCACGATCGCCACCTTCGCCGTCGTCGGTGTGACCCTCGCCCTGTTCGCGAGCGGCAAGGTGCGCGCGAGCGCGCGCGCCAACAAGATCTTCCTGATCGCGATGGTCGGCTATCTCGTCTTCGGCCTCATCAACCTGGTGCTGATGTGGACGGGAATCGCGCCCGGCGCCTTCGGCCTGTACAGCGCGAAGATCGCCGGCATTCCGATCGGCCTGATCATCGGTGTGCTCGTGGTCATCATGGCCGCCTACTCGCTCGTGCAGGACTTCGACCAGATCCAGCAGGGCGTCCGCAACGGCGCGCCCCGCGAGTTCGGCTGGCTCGGCGGCTTCGGCATCATGGTGACGGTCGTCTGGCTCTACATCGAGATCCTGCGCATGATCGCGATCCTGCGCGGCAACAACTAGCGCGCGACGCATCCGCGCACGAAGGCCCGTCCGGCTCGCGCCGGGCGGGCCTTTCGCATGCCTCGGCATCCCGCGGGCCCGGCTTCCCGACCCCGCCCCCGACCCCGCCCCCGGCCGTTCCGTACTCAGTCTGCGCGCGGCGGCATCTCGGTGTCGGCCGCGCCACCACCCGGGAGCGGTGTCGCAGCAACTCCGCCGAGACTGAATACGGAACATCGCGCCCCGGTGTCATGGGCCGGCGATGCACCCCGCAATGACGGATGCCGGGACCCGGGGCAGTCCCCGCGATCCCGGCATCCGGTCAGATCACTCCCACTCGATGGTCCCCGGGGGCTTCGACGTGACGTCGAGCACGACCCGGTTGACCTCGCGGACCTCGTTGGTGATGCGGTTGCTGATCTTGGACAGCACGTCGTAGGGCAGGCGCGTCCAGTCGGCGGTCATGGCGTCTTCGCTGGAGACGGGGCGCAGCACGATCGGGTGCCCGTAGGTGCGGCCGTCGCCCTGCACGCCCACCGAGCGCACGTCGGCCAGCAGCACGACCGGGCACTGCCAGATCTCGCCGTCGAGGCCCGCCTTCGTCAGCTCCTCACGGGCGATGGCGTCGGCGTCACGCAGGATCTCGAGACGGTCAGCGGTGACCTCGCCCACGATGCGGATGCCGAGGCCGGGCCCCGGAAAGGGCTGACGTCCCACGATCGCTTCGGGAAGCCCGAGCTCGCGGCCGATGGCGCGCACCTCGTCCTTGAAGAGGGTACGCAACGGCTCGACGAGCTCGAACTGCAGGTCCTCCGGCAGGCCGCCGACGTTGTGGTGGCTCTTGATGTTGGCCGTGCCCGCTCCGCCGCCGGATTCGACCACGTCGGGGTAGAGGGTGCCCTGCACGAGGAAGCGGATCGGCTCGCCCTCGGCCGCCGCTTCGGCGACCAGGTCGGCCTGCACCTTCTCGAAGGCGCGGATGAACTCGCGGCCGATGATCTTTCGCTTCTGCTCGGGGTCGCTGACACCGGCCAGCGCGTTCAGGAACGTGTCGCGCGCGTCGACGGTGATCAGGCGCACACCGGTGGAGGCCACGTAGTCGTTCTCGACCTGTTCGCGCTCGCCCTTGCGCAGCAGCCCGTGGTCGACGAACACGGCGACGAGCTGGTCGCCGACGGCCTTGTGCACGAGCGCCGTCGAGACGGCCGAGTCGACCCCGCCCGACAGCGCGGACAGCACGCGACCGGTGCCGACCTGTGCGCGGATGCGATCGACCTGCTCGGCGATGACGTTGCCGCTGTTCCAATCGGCCGCGAGGCCGGCCGCCTTGTGGAGGAAGTTGGTCAGGACGTCCTGGCCGTAGTCGGAGTGCTTGACCTCGGGGTGCCACTGCACACCGTAGAAGCACTTCTCGGCGTTGCCGAACGCCGCCACCGGTGTCGCGGCCGTCGAGGCGAGCACCTCGAAGCCGGCCGGCGCCGTGGCAACCTGGTCGCCGTGGCTCATCCAGACGTTCTGCTCGGCCGGTTGACCGCCGAGGAGCACTCCGCCGTCGTTCACGACGACGGCATCCGTCGCGCCGTACTCGCGCAGGCCCGTGTTGGCGACCTCGCCGCCGAGCTGCTGGGCCATCACCTGGAAGCCGTAGCAGATGCCGAGCGTCGGCACGCCGAGCTGCAGCACGCCGGGATCGAGCGAGGGCGCCCCGGGCTCGTAGACCGACGACGGCCCACCGGACAGGATGATCGCGACGGGGTTCTTGGCCTCCACCTCGGCCGCGGTGACGGTGTGCGGCACGAGCTCGCTGTACACACCCGCCTCGCGCACCCGACGCGCGATGAGCTGCGCGTACTGGGCTCCGAAGTCGACGACGAGGACGGGACGCTGAGCGGTCTCGGTCTGGGTGGTCACCGGCTGCCTTCCGTGGCGGGGATCGAGGCGGAGGATTCGTCGGCTTCGCGCTGGGCGAGGTAGGCCCGCACCTCGCGCGCGACGCGCGCCTCCATGAAGAACGACAGCAGCGGCACGATGCCGCCGAGTGCGAGCACGATGAAGCGCACGAAACCCCAGCGCATGAGGCTCCAGACGCGGAAGCACGCGAAGAGGTAGACGACGTAGAACCACCCGTGCGCGATGAGGATGCCGGTGGAGAGGTTGATCGCTCCGCCGGTGAGGTCGGCGCCGCCGTCGAGGGCTACGGGGTGCAGCCACAGCGCTCCCCCGGACCCGCCCGCGAACAGCTCGTAGCCGAACGCGTACTTCACGATCATCTCGGCGCACAGCGACAGCAGCATCACACCCGTGATCACCGAGGCGATCTGGTAGAACCTGAGCGCCCCGCGGATCGCCGGAAAACTGGCGAGTTTGGGCTGAGGCATGCCGTCAAGTCTAGTCGGCGTGCGCGGCCGCTCCGGCGGCCTGCGCCTCCTCCAGCGCCTCGACCTCCTTCTCCCACGCGTCGCGTGCGAGCCGGTACCACATGTAGAACGCGAAGCCCGCGAAGATGGCCCATTCGACGGCGTAGAAGATGTTCAGCCAGTTGACGCTGGAGCCCTCCGCCGGCGCCGGCGAGTCGATCGCGACGAGCCCGCCCACGAGGGGTTCGCCGGCGTCGGCGACGAGGTACGAGCGGTACACCGACAGCTCCTCGGTGTCATGCCACCAGCTCAGCAGCGCGGCCGGCGACATCCGCGTCATCTCGGTGTCCGCGGCCCCGCGCGGGGGCGCGACGGGCCCCTCGTCGGCGATGAGCCGCCCCGTGAGGGTGAGCGCGCCGCCCGGGTCAGCGTTGAGGGTGGATGCCGCGGCATCCGCGACCGCACGGTCGGCGCTCCAGCCGACGGCGACGGCCAGGGAGGTCGGCGTCGCCGCGTCGGTGCGCAGCTGCCCGGTGACCCAGTACCCCTGCTGACCGTCGTTGAAGCGCGAGGAGACCACGAGGAAATCGCCGGGGACGAACGATCCGGCGACCTCGACGCGCTGACCGACGAGCGGCTCGGGCAGGTAGGCGCCGGGCGCGGTCACGTCGGCGATCGGGCGCACCTGTTCGGTGGCGCCGGGCGCCGGCGGCGAGGTGTCGATGGCGCGGCCCAGCTGCCACTGGCCGAGCCAGGCGAACACCGCCGCGACGACGAGGGCGAACACGAGCATGCCGAGCCACCAGGGGCGCAGCATGACCTCGCGCAGCGTCGGCGGGAACGGCTCCGCGGTCATCGACCTGCCATGTAGGGCGCGACGACGACCTCGACGCGCTGGAACTCCTTGAGGTCGGAGTACCCGGTGGTGGCCATCGACTTCTTCAGCGCGCCGATGAGGTTCGCGGTGCCGTCGGCGACCGGGGCGGGGCCGTAGAGGATCTCCTCCAGCGGCGCGACCTGCCCGACCTCGACGCGCTTGCCGCGCGGCAGCTTCGGGTGGTGCGCCTCGGGGCCCCAGTGGTAACCGCGGCCGGGCGCGTCGGTCGCGCGCGCGAGCGCGACGCCGAGCATGACGGCATCCGCGCCCATCGCCAGCGCCTTGACGATGTCGCCCGACGTGCCGACACCGCCGTCGGCGATGACGTGCACGTAGCGGCCGCCCGACTCGTCGAGGTAGTCGCGGCGCGCGCCGGCGACATCGGCGACGGCCGTCGCCATCGGTGCATGGATGCCGAGGGTCGCGCGGGTGGTCGAGGCCGCTCCGCCGCCGAAGCCGACGAGCACTCCGGCCGCGCCGGTGCGCATGAGATGCAGCGCCGCGGTGTAGGTGGAGGCGCCGCCGACGATGACGGGCACGTCGAGGTCGTAGATGAACTTCTTGAGGTTCAGCGGCGCGTCGACGCTGGAGACGTGCTCGGCCGACACCGTGGTCCCGCGGATGACGAAGAGGTCGACGCCGGCGGCGACGACGGTCTCGTACAGCTCCTGCGTGCGCTGCGGGGTGAGCGATCCGGCGACCGTGACCCCCGCCTCGCGGACCTCGGCGAGGCGGTCCCGCACCAGCTCGGGCTTGATCGGCTCGGTGTACAGCTCCTGCATGCGGCGCGTCGCCTCGGATGCCGGCAGCGACGCGATCTCGGCGAGCAGCGGCTCGGGGTCGTCGTAGCGTGTCCACACGCCCTCGAGGTCGAGCACGCCCAGCCCGCCGAGCTGGCCGAGCATGACGGCGGTGCGCGGACTCATGACGGAGTCCATCGGCGCGCCCAGCACCGGGATCTCGAAGCCGAAGGCATCGATCGACCAGGCGGTCGACACGTCTTCGGGGTTGCGGGTGCGCCGCGAAGGCACGACCGCGATGTCGTCGAACGCGTAGGCACGGCGGGCGCGCTTGGCGCGGCCGAGCTCGATCTCCATGGTCACCCCCTCAGCCTACTCGCGGTGCCCGCCCTCACCCCGCGACGCCCACACGGCAGGATGGGAGCACCGGGAGAAGGGATGCCATGTCGGAACGCATCATCGTCGTGGGCGGCGGGGTCATGGGACTCGCGACGGCGTGGCAGCTCGTGCGCCGCGGCGAGCGCCCGATCGTGCTGGAGCGGTTCGCCCGCGGCCACCACGAGGGCGCCTCGCACGGCGAGACCCGCAACTTCAACAATGCGTACGGCGACGCCCACTACCTCGACCTGCTGGTCCGCGCGCGCGAAGGCTGGGATGCGCTCGGCGAGGTGGAGGGCGAACCTCTGCTGCGGTTGCACGGCCTCGTCTCGCACGGGTCGGGACTCGCGCTCGGCAGTGCGACGGCGCGCGATCTGCCGGCGATCGCGGGCGAGCTGGGTGCCCGCGGCATCCCGGCGGAGATCCTCGACGGCGCCGCGGCCGGCCGGCGCTGGCCGGGGATGCGCTTCGAGGAGACCGTCCTGTTCTCCCCCGACGCCGGCGTCGCCCGGGCGGCGGCGACCCTGCGCGAGCTCGAGCGTCGCATCGCCGGCGGGGGCGGCGAGGTGCGGTGGAACACGCGGGTGCGCGCGGTCGCAGCCGATGCCGACGGCGCGACCGTGGTGACAGATGCCGAGACGCTGCGCGCCGACACGGTCGTCGTGACCGTCGGCGCCTGGACCTCCGGACTGCTCGCGGACCTCGGCATCCCTCTTCCGCCGCTGCGGGTGACGGAGGAGACCCCGGCGCATTTCACGGCGACCATCGCAGGGCCCTGGCCATCGTTCAACCACTTCGTCGCTCCGGGCTCGCAGCCGGCGAACGTCTACGGCATGCCGACACCGGGCGAGGGCGTGAAGGTCGGCTTCCACGGCATCGGCGACGAGATCGATCCCGACCGGCGCCCGCACCTCCCGGTGCTCCAGCGCGAGCTGCGCGACTACGTCCGCGAGTGGTTTCCCGGCCTCGACGCCGACACGGCCGTCCCGATCTCCTGCACCTATACGACGACGCCGACCGAGGCGTTCGTGCTCGACCGGGTCGGACCGGTGGTGGTGGGCGCCGGATTCTCGGGGCAGGGCTTCAAGTTCGCCCCGGGCGTGGGCGCCACCCTCGCCGATCTGGTGCTCGATGCCGACGCCCGCGCCGCGGAGCCGTTCCGCCTGCCGCGCGGGTGACCGGTCGCTCGGGTACGCCGCGCGGGTGCGGCGCTACCGCGCCCGCGCCACCCGCGTCTCATCCCAGACCGGCTCATCGGACTCGACGACCCGACCGTCCGCACCGAAGACCAGGAAGCGATCGAAGGAACGCGCGAACCAGCGATCGTGCGTGACCGCCAGCACCGTGCCCTCGAACCGGCCGAGCGCCTCTTCGAGCGCTTCCGCCGAGACGAGGTCGAGGTTGTCGGTGGGCTCGTCCAGCAGCAGCAGCGTCGCGCCCGACAGCTCCAGCAGCAGCACCTGGAAGCGCGCCTGCTGCCCGCCCGACAGGCTGTCGAAGCTCTGCTCCGCCTGACGGAGCAGGCCGTAGCGGTCGAGCGCCGAGCTGGCGGCATCCCGCGGCATCCCGGCGCGGCGGTCGTCGCCACGGTGGAGGATGTCGAGCAGCGAACGCCCCGCGTACTCGGGATGGCGGTGCGTCTGAGCGAACCACCCGGGCCGCACACGGGCGCCGAGCACCGCGCGCCCGCTGTGGGCGACCGGCTCGAGCGCGACGCCGAGCTCGGTGACGTGCCCGAGGAGGGCGTCGGGGTCGGTGCCGCCGCGAGCCAGCAGCCGCAGAAAGTGCGACTTGCCCGATCCGTTCGAGCCCAGCACGGCGATGCGATCGCCGAACCAGACCTCCAGATCGAACGGCTTCATCAGGCCGGTCAGCTCCAGGCGTTCCGCGACGACGGCGCGCTTGCCGGTGCGCGCGCCGCGCAGGCGCAGGTCGAGGTTCTGCGCGGGGGGACGTTCCTCGGGCGGGCCGGCGTCTTCGAAACGACGAAGCCGGGTCTGGGCGGCACGGTAACGGGAGGCGAACTCGTCACTGGCGGCCGCCTTCGCCTTCATGTCGGCGACGAACCGCTGCAGTTTGAGGTGCTGCTCATCCCACCGGCGGCGCAGCTCGTCGAGTCGAGCCATCCGGTCTTCGCGCGCGGCGTGGTAGCCGTCGAAGCCGCCGCCGGGCACCCAGGCGCTGCTGCCGGCGCCGCCCGGCTCCAGCGTCACGATGCGGTCGGCGGCACGCGCCAGCAGCTCGCGGTCGTGGGAGACGAGCAGCACGGTCTTCGGCGTCTCGCGCAGACGCTCCTCGAGCCAGCGCTTTCCGGGCACATCGAGGTAGTTGTCGGGTTCGTCGAGCAGCAGCACCTCGTCCGGCCCGCGCAGCAGGGCTTCGAGTGCGAGACGCTTCTGCTCACCGCCCGAGAGGGTGGTCAGCTCGCGGAAGCGGGCACGGGCGAAGGGGATGCCGAGAGCCGCGATCGTGCAGGTGTCCCAGACGGTCTCGTACTCGTAGCCGCCCGCCTCGGCGTAATCCGCCAGCGCGCTCGCGTACCGCATCTGCGTGTCGAGGTCGTCGCGGTCGATGATGGCGGCCTCGGCATCCTCGAGCTCGCGTGCTGCCGTGCCCACGCGCGCCGGGGCGACCGAGACCAGGAGGTCGTGGATGGACTGCTCCGCCGTGCCGTGACCGACGAACTGGTCCATGACACCCAGTCCGCCGTCGATCGTGACGACGCCCGACGGCGGGGCGAGCTCACCGCGGACGAGACGCAGGAGCGTGGTCTTGCCGGCCCCGTTGGGGCCGATGAGGGCCGTCGTCTTGCCGTCGGCGACCCGGAACGTCACCTCGTCGAGCAGGGGGCGCCCGTCTGGCAGCACGAAGGAGACGGCGGCGATGTCGATGTAGCCCACAGCGGGTCCTTCCGCCCTCGCCGCGGCGGGCGCAGAGCCGACCAGCCTCACCGTTCTCGCCTCGACCGCGCGAACCGGGCCGACCGGCTCCGATGCGAGCCCGGTTCACGAACCCCGCAGAATGTGACGAACTCCGCACCAGATAACGCGAATGGATGCGGAGTTCGTGCGAATCTGCGGAGTTCGTGACACCACGGATGCCGCAGCCGAGCCGATCCCGGTGCCGCCGCTACCGAGCGGGCATGTCGTGCAGGCCCGCGGCCAGCGCCCGGCGAATCGCGCGCTCGACGGCGGCCGCGTCGTGCACGACCTGGGCGTAGGAGAAGCGGAGCACGGTATAACCGCGCACACGCAGCTCGACGTCGTGGGAGATGTCCTTCGACCGCTGCGTGGACGACGAGTGATGCGCCCAGCCGTCGATCTGGATGACGAGCCACTCGCCGACCAGGACGTCGACCGGTCTGCCCGCGAGGTACACCTGCTGGCGCACGCGGACCCGCAGCCGCCGCAACGGACGGCACACCAGCACCTCGAGACCGGAGTCGGCCAGCCCCGTGATCTCCGCGGCGAGCGCCGTCGCCGCACGTGACGGCCAGCGGATCGCGCGCAGCGCCTCCGGCGCCAGGCGCTCGACGCCGGCGGCCGACTCCCAGAGCACGATCGCCTGCTCCGGCGGCACGCACACGGCGATGTGTGCGAGCGCATCCTCGACGGTTGCCACGAGCGAACGTCCGAGAGGCGCGACCGGCTGTGTCCAGTGCGCGACGCCGTCCCAGGGGGCACGGGGCCCCGTCGACCCGGGCGGGAAATGCAGGTGCAGCTCGTTCGCGATACCCTCGGACATCCACCACCCCCGCTGACGCGCGAGCGTGGTGCAGGTCATCCTCCCGCCCCACCGTGCGGCCTCGCGCAGCTCGTTCGCCGCGTCGCGACCGACGAACCACGCACGGCGAAAGAGCTCTGCCGCTCCCGACCGCACCGCCGCGCGGAGCTGCTCGGCGCTGTACCCCTCACCCCGCAGCTGCTGACGGTGCTCCGCCGTGCCGCGGAGGCGGTCCGAGATGGGCACGAGCTGCATACCGGCATCCTGACCGGCTCTCGCGCCCGACCGGGCGCCGCGGGCTCCATCTGTTGCGAGAAGCCTCACGACGGCGGTTGGGGAGGAGTTCACGAACCCCGCAGAATGTGACGAACTCCGCACCCGATAACGCGAATGGATGCGGAGTTCGTGCGAATCTGCGGAGTTCGTGACACCACGGAGACGGATGCCGCGGACGCGGCGGGCCGCGCTCAGCGCTTGTAGTTGGGGGCCTCGACGACGATCTGCACGTCGTGGGGGTGGCTCTCCTTGAGCCCGGCCGCCGTGATGCGGACGAACTTGCCGCGAGCCTTGAGCTCCTCGATCGTGCGCGCACCGACGTAGAACATCGACTGGCGCAGGCCGCCGACGAGCTGGTAGGCCACCGCCGAGACGGGACCGCGGTACGCGACCTGACCCTCGATGCCCTCGGGGATCAGCTTGTCGTCGCTCGGGATATCAGCCTGGAAGTAGCGGTCCTTCGAGTACGACGTCTTCTTGCCGCGCGTCTGCATCGCCCCGAGCGAGCCCATGCCGCGGTACAGCTTGAACTGCTTGCCGCCCTGGAAGACGATCTCACCCGGCGACTCGTCGGTGCCGGCCAGGAGCGATCCCAGCATGACGGTGTCGGCGCCGGCGACGAGAGCCTTCGCGATGTCGCCGGAGTACTGCAGGCCGCCGTCGGCGATGACGGGGATGCCGGCCTCGCGCGCGGCCTGGTAAGCCTCCCAGATCGCGGTCACCTGAGGAACGCCCACGCCCGCGACGATGCGCGTCGTGCAGATCGAGCCCGGGCCGACGCCGACCTTGACGGCATCCACCCCGGCGTCGATGAGCGCCTGCGCACCCTCGCGGGTGGCGACGTTGCCGCCGATGACGTCGATGTGCGCGAACGACTCGTCGGCCTTCAGGCGACGGACCATGTCGATGACGCCCTGGGACTGCCCGTTGGCGGTGTCGACGACGATGACGTCGACACCCGCGTCGCGCAGGGCCTCGGCGCGCTCCCAGGCGTCGCCGAAGAAGCCGATCGCCGCGCCGACGCGCAGACGCCCCTGGTCGTCCTTCGTGGCGAGGGGGTACTTCTCGCTCTTGTCGAAGTCCTTGATCGTGATGAGACCGGCGAGCTTGCCGTCGTCGTCGATGAGCGGGAGCTTCTCGACGCGGTGCTGCGCGAACAGGGCGATGACCTCGTTGGCGCCGATGCCGACGCGCCCGGTCACGAGGCCCTCGCTCGTCATGACGTCACGCACCTTGGTCGTCTGGCGCTCGAAGCCCGAGACGAAGCGCATGTCGCGGTTGGTGATGATGCCGAGGAGGCGACCGTCCTCGTCCACGACGGGAAGGCCCGAGATGCGGTACTGGCCGCACAAGGTGTCGACCTCTTCGATCGTCGCGTCCGGAGTGGTCGTGATCGGGTCGGTGATCATGCCCGACTCGCTGCGCTTGACCTGGTCGACCATGGCGGCCTGCTCGGCGATGGCGAGGTTGCGGTGCAGGATGCCGAGTCCGCCCTCGCGGGCCATCGCGATGGCCATCCGCGCCTCGCTGACGGTGTCCATCGCCGCCGACAGCAGCGGGGTCGCGACCGTGATGCGGCGGGTGACACGCGACGACGTGTCGGCCTCGGAGGGGATGACGTCGGTGTGCCCGGGCAGCAGCAGCACGTCGTCATAGGTCAGTCCGACGAAACCGAACGGGTCGTTGTGCTCCACGTGCTCTCCTGTGTCTGGCATGTGCGTCGCGCGCGGCTCGCGTGTGTCTCGCGCGCGCGAAAGGCGGGTGTACCGATTGTAAGTCGCGGCGGCCTGCGCGCATTCCGCCGATACTCCCGGCTCATCCGGTTCCGCCGTGCACGTCACATCTCGATACGTGCACGTGAACGTTTCGCCTCTTGACGCGGGGCGGCATCTGAGGGAGCGTTTCTTCACGCGACGATGCGCACCCCGACGAAGCTCCGACGACGACGCGACGACGTCCTTGTGCGAAACACGCGCGACACATCCGGGTCGTAGCCTCGACCCACCAACGAGCGACCGTCCGGATGGCCGCCGTCGATTTCAGAGTGGAGTGCCATGCTCGTGTCCTCAGCGAGACTCGAGGTCCATCCGCGACGACGCGTCGCCCTCCTCGTCTCCCTTGTGTTCGCCGCGATCACGCTGCTGGCGGTGCTCCTGCCGGCGCAACCCGCCGCGGCCGCCTCGCCCTCGTGCTCGGCCGACGCGTCGACCGCATGCGTGCAGGGCACGATCCGCCAGAGCGACGGCTCACCCGCGGTGGGTGTGGGACTGACGATCTCCGGCCCCGGCGTCGGCGCCAGCCCGACCACGACGACCGACAGCGCCGGGCGGTGGGTGTTCGCCGTCACGAAGGACGGCACCTACACGGTGAAGGTGGATGCCGCGACTCTCGCCCAGGGCCAGTACCTCGACGGCGCCGACTCGCGCGAGGTCAGCGTGACGCTGCACTCCGACGTCTCGGCGATCTTCAAGCTCTCCGACAGCCCGGACGGCGCCGCCGCCAGCGCGAGCGCGTTCGACTGGCCGCGGTTCTGGCAGCAGGCGGTGCAGGGCATCCGACTGGGGCTGCTTCTGGCACTCGCTTCGCTGGGGCTGTCGCTCATCTTCGGTACCACCGGCCTCAGCAACTTCGCCCACGGCGAGCTCGTCACCATCGGCGGCGTGCTCGCCTGGTTCCTCACCTCGCTCACCGGCAACCTCTGGCTCGGTGGCGGCCTCGCCGTCGTCGTCATGGCGGCGCTGGGGTGGGTGCAGGATGCCGGGCTGTGGAAGCCGCTGCGCCGACGCCGGCTGAGTCTGACCCAGATGATGATCGTGTCGATCGGTCTGTCGATCGCCCTGCAGTACGTCGTGCAGCTGTGGATCGGCGCGGGAACGGTGCGCATCGACAAGTCGAACCCCACCACCGTGACCATCTTCGGCGTCACCCTGACCATCCAGTCGTACGTCGCGATGGGGATCGCGATCGTCGCCATCGCGGCTGTCGGGCTCGGCCTGATGTACACGCGCTTCGGTCGCGCCACCCGCGCGGTCTCCGACAACCCCGCGCTGGCCTCGGCATCCGGCATCGACGTCGACAAGGTCATCCGCGGCGTCTGGATCCTCGCCTCGGGCCTCGCGGGTCTCGCCGGCGTGCTGCTCGGCCTCGTGCTCAACGGCATCGGCTGGGAGACCGGCGGCCAACTGCTGCTGCTGCTGTTCGCCGCCGTCACCCTCGGCGGACTCGGCACCGCGTTCGGCGCGTTCGCCGGCGCGATGGTCATCGGCCTCATCGTCGAACTCACGAACATCTGGCTGCCGGGCGATCTGAAGTACGCCACGGCGCTCGCACTGCTCATCGTCATCCTGCTGTTCCGGCCGCAGGGCATCTTCGGCCGCGCCGAGCGAGTCGGCTAAGGAGAGGGCCATGGACTTCTGGATCACGCTGCTGCAGCAGCTCACCGAGACCGCGATCGCACCGATCACCGCCGCGTACGTCATCGCGGCGATCGGCCTGAACATCCACTTCGGATACACGGGCCTCATGAACATGGGGCAGGCGGGCTTCATGCTCCTCGGCGCCTACGGGTTCGCGATCACCGTCATCAACGGCGGCGGCTTCTGGCTCGGCGTTCTCGTCGCGATCGTGGCCTGCGTCGTGTTCGCGTTCGTGCTCGGCATCCCGACCCTGCGCCTGCGCGGCGACTACCTCGCGATCGTCACGATCTGTGCGGCGGAGATCGTGCGCATGGTCGGACGCCTGTCCGCCCTCGCCGGCGTGACCGGCGGATCGACGGGCCTCGTCGGACCCGAATACCGCGGAGCGTTCACGAGCCTGTCGATCCTGCCTCCGGGCACCACGCAGATCCTGTGGTTCTCGTACCCCAACACCGACCCGGGGTCGGGCAACGACTGGTGGACGCGCCTGGTCGCCTGGGCCCTCGTCGCCATCGCCCTGCTGTTCACCTGGCTGGCCATGCGCAGCCCGTGGGGTCGCGTGCTCAAGGGCATCCGCGAGGACGAGGACGCCGTGCGCAGCCTCGGCAAGAGCTCGTACTCCTACAAGATGCAGGCTCTCATCATCGGCGGTGTGCTCGGCGGCATCGCCGGCATCCTGGTGGTGCTGCCGGCCTCCGTGCAGCCCGACGGCTTCGGGCGTCCGCTCACGTTCAACCTGTGGACGATCATGCTGCTGGGCGGCGCCGCCACGATCTTCGGCCCGCTGCTGGGATCGATCATCTTCTTCGTCGTGCGCATCGCGATCGTGCAGATCGCCGGCGAGTACATCCCGGCGTCGATCCTCAACACGCAGCAGACGCAGTGGCTGTCGTGGGTGCTGATCGGCATCGCTCTCATGCTGCTGGTGATCTTCCGACCACAGGGCATCCTCGGCAATAAGAAGGAGTTGAGCTTCAATGCCTGACCAGACCGCCGACCGCGCCGTTCCGGTCTCGCAGGAGCCCGGCGCGATCACACAGGCCATCCGCTCCACGCTGCTGAACGTCGCGGAGACGCCCGGCTCGGCCAAGCCCGATCCCATCCTCGTGGTCGACAACATCGTTCGACGCTTCGGCGGGATGACGGCCGTCGACGTCGATCACCTCGAGGTGCAGCGCGGCGCGATCACGGCGCTGATCGGCCCGAACGGCGCCGGCAAGACCACGTTCTTCAACCTCATCACCGGCTTCGACAAGCCGTCGTCGGCGAAGAAGCTCTTCGGGGGGCCTTCACCGGCCGAGGCTGCCAAGTGGTCGTTCGACGGGCGCACGCTCGGCAACACCGCGGCATCCAAGGTGGCCCGCGCCGGCATGGTGCGCACGTTCCAGCTGACGAAGGCGCTGTCGCGCATGACGGTGCTGGACAACATGCTGATCGGCGCGAAGGACAACCCCGGCGAGAACCTGGCGGTCGGCCTCATCAAGCCACTGTGGGGCGACGCCGAGAAGGCGAACATCGCCAAAGCCGAGGAGCTGCTGCAGCGCTTCAAGCTCGACACCAAGCGCGACGACATGGCCGGAAGCCTCTCCGGCGGGCAGAAGAAGCTCCTCGAGATGGCTCGGGCCCTCATGAGCGATCCGAAGATGATCATGCTCGACGAGCCCATGGCCGGCGTCAACCCCGCGCTGACGCAGAGCCTGCTCGAGCACATCCAGGCGCTGCGCAACGACGGCACGACCGTGCTGTTCGTCGAGCACGACATGCACATGGTGCGCCACATCTCCGACTGGGTGGTCGTCATGGCCCAGGGCGAGGTGGTCGCCGAGGGCGATCCGGAGCGCGTCATGAAGAACCCGGCCGTGATCGACGCCTACCTGGGCGCGTACCACGACACCGATCTCGGCGACGATGCCGCCGTGAACACCGGCCTCATCACCCAGATCGAGGCCGAGGTCGAAGCCGAGGCCGAGCAGGAGGACGACCACAAATGAGCATGCCATCCGCCGCTGCGGCGCCCGAGGCGCCGACGGCGACGCCCGTCGTCAAAGCCGACAGCCTCGTCGCCGGGTACCTGCCGGGCGTCAACATCCTCAACGACTGCACGCTGGAGGCGTTTCCCGGTGAGCTCGTCGGGATCATCGGTCCCAACGGCGCCGGCAAGTCGACGCTGCTGAAGGCTCTCTTCGGACTCGTGAACGTCCGCTCCGGCGCCGTCACGCTGGAGGGCGAGGACATCACCAACCAGAAGGCCAACCAGCTCGTGCAGGCAGGGATCGGCTTCGTTCCCCAGACGAACAACGTCTTTCCCTCCCTGACGATCGAGGAGAACATGCAGATGGGCATGTTCTTGCGACCCAAGGAGTTCCAGAGCCGCGTCGCCGAGATCTGGGAGCTCTTTCCCGTGCTGGGCGAGCGTCGCAAGCAGCGCGCCGGATCGCTCTCCGGCGGCGAGCGCCAGTCGGTCGCCATGGCCCGCGCCCTCATGATGAAGCCGAAGGTGCTGCTGTTGGACGAGCCCAGCGCGGGCCTGTCGCCCGTTCGGCAGGACGAGACGTTCATCCGCACGCGGGAGATCAACAAGACCGGCGTGACCATCATCATGGTGGAGCAGAACGCCCGCCGCTGCCTGCAGATCTGCGACCGCGCCTACGTCCTCGACCAGGGCCGCAACGCCTACGAGGGCGCGGGTCGCGAACTCGCGAAGGACCCGAAGGTCATCGAGCTGTACCTCGGCACGCTCGCCGCGGATGTCGAGGCGTCGCACTCGGACTGACCGCTCAAGGGAAAGAAGGGGCTCATCGCAATCGAGGGTGTAGGAGTGGTCTGAAGCCGCCGGCTTCGAGCAGCGACCGCGCGATGTAGTGAGTCAGGTTGCGGAAGCCCAGGGCCGATCCGCGGAGGTGTTCGAGGCGCCCGTTGATTGCCTCGGTGGGTCCGTTCGAGGTGCCGGGGCGGTCGAAGAACGCGAGCACGTCGGCTGCGCGCTGCTTCAAGGTCCGCCCGAGTCGGCGGATCTCGGTGAGAGCGGCGGGGACGCCGCTGCTGACGGCGTCGATCACTGCGCGCATCATCTCCTTGGCCTTGTTCTTGTCGGGTTCGCGGTAGGCCGCGACGATGCGCTGGTAGATGCCCCAGGTCGCTTCGACCTCGATGTGCTCCTCGGCGGCGAACACCGCGTCGAGGCGTGCGGTCTGCTTCTCGGTGAGCAAGCTCGCGCCGGTGTGAAGGGTGCGGCGGACACCGTAGAGCGGGTCACCGGCGTGGCCGCGGTGGCCGAGGTTGTCCTGCTGAACACGCTGCCGGGTGCGGTCCAGGGCGTCGCCGGCGAGGCGGACGACGTGGAACGGGTCCATGACGGGGACGGCGTCGGGGAGTTCCTCGGCCGCGGCGGTCTTGAACCCGCTGAACCCATCCATCGCGACCACCTCGATCGCCTTCGACCAGTCCGCGGGCCGGGCGGCGAGCCACTGCTTGAACACCTGCTTCGACCGCCCCTCGACCATGTCCAGCAGCCGGGCCGGGCCGCTCTTCTCGCGGACCGGGGTGAGGTCGATGATCACGGTCACGTACTTGTCGCCGAACCGTGTGTGGCGCCAGACGTGCTCGTCGACACCGATCGTGGTCACCCCATCGAACCGCGTGGGGTCGTCGATCAGCCGTCGCTTGCCTTCGGCGAGGATCGCGGTGTTCGCGGTGTGCCACGACACCCCGAGTCCTGCTGCGGCGCGGGAGACGGTGAGGTGGTCGACCACGATCGTGGTGAGTGCCCACCCGATCCCGCCGCGCGAGATCTTCGCCCGTGGCGCCGCCGCTTTCGTCGTGTCCTGCCGCCAGGTGCGCCGGCAGTGCGCGCACCGGTAGCGGCGCACCCGGATCAGCAGCGTCGTCGGCCGGTGCCCGAACGGCTCATGCGCGAGCGGCCGCGTGACCGTGTCACGCGCCACGCCCTCCGCACCGCACTTCCGGCACCACGGGTCATCATTGATGACACGGCACTCAAGCACTGCCCGGTCTGGCTCGAGCAGCTGTCCAACAGCCTCGAGGCCGAGCTCGTCGAGGCGGCAGAACGTGGTCAGGTCAGGGGTCGCGAACGTAGGGTGGTGCACGTCGAGGTCTTTCGGATGGGCAGCGTAGGAACTTCCATCCTGGAAGACCTCGACGCCTATCCGCGAACCACCAGCCGGCCCACGACTACACCCTCATCTGCGAAGAGCCAAAGAAGGGGCGGATGCCGCAGCATCCGCCCCTTCTTTCGTGCGTGGGTGTCAGTTCACGGAGCCCTGGATGGACTTCTGGAAGACGGGAGTGTTGTTGGTGTCGAACTTGTAGATGCCGATGTAGGCGCTCGACGGGTCGTTCTGGGAGTTGAAGGGACCGATGCCCGCCTTACCCGTGTACGTGATGTCCTTGCCGCTCTTGATGAGCGCGAGGCACGAGGCGTAGTCGGAGCACTTCTCACCGTTGGTGGTGCCCGAGACCGCGGCGAGGTTCGCCTGGATCGTCGGACCGTCGGTGCCCTTGCCCTTCTCGGCAGCCAGCGCGGCGAGCACGATGGCGTCGTAGGACTCGGGAGCGTACGAGAAGTCCTTCAGGTCGGCGTTCGCGCTCTTCTTGTAGAAGTCCACGAGGCGCTGCTTGAACTCGGGGTCGGGCTGGGCGCCGGGAATGGTGCCCTGGGCGCCGGTGAGCGTGCCCGCCTCGAAGTCCTTGCTGTAGTCGGCCGTGTTGCCGTCGACGAGGTACGTCTTCGACAGATCCCAGCCCTGAGCCTTCAGCTCGGGGACGATCTGCTTGGTCTCGTCGAAGGCGAGGATCACGATCGCGTCGGGCTTGGCCGCCAGAGCCGCCGACACCTCGGACGAGAAGGTCTTCTGCCCGGGAGCGAACTCCTGACCCTTGCCCTTGGCGCCGTAGACGACTTCGCCGCCCGCCTTGGTGACGGTGTCTTCGACGACATCGCGCAGGCCGGTGCCGTACGCGTCGTTGAAGACGATGAACGCGACCTTCTGGACGCCGTCACCGATGACGAGGTTGCCCAGCGCCGAGCCCTGCACCGTGTCCGGCGGAGCGGTGCGGAAGTAGTAGCTGGAGTAGCCGGAGAGCTCGGTCGCGGTGTTCGCGGGCGAGATCTGCACCTTGCACTTCGAGACGATGGTGTCGACGAAGTTGAGGCTGACGCTCGAGGACTCGGCACCGAGCACGACCTGCGCGTCCGACGACGCGATCTGCGCAGCCGAGGCGGTGGAGACCGACAGGTCCGACGAGGCGCCGGAGTCGGTGATCGGGCCGACCTTGATCGGCTGGCCGAGCACGCCGCCGGCGGCGTCGATGTCCTCGACGGCGAGGCCGTAGCCGGCCTCGGCGGGCGGGTTGAGGTAGGCCAGCGAGCCGGTCTGCGGCAGGATCGTCGCGAGCGTGAACGGTCCGGTCGAGGGCGTGCCGGGCTTGCAGGCGGCGGCAGGGTCCGCCGACCCCGTCGAGGTTGCCGTGGGAGCCGTCGTGGCGCCGCCCCCACCCGAGCTCGAACACCCTGCGAGGGCGAGCGACGCAGCGCCCGCGAGCGCAAACGCGGCGATCAGCGCCTTGTTGCGATGAACCATGGGTTCTTCCCTTTCTTCGATGACATCGCGCGGCGCACGGGCTCCGCGGTCTGGCTTGAACGCTAAACCTGCTGTGTCACCAGGATGTTTCGCGCACGCATCGAAGAAAAGCACCGCGACGCAATCGTTATGAACCTCGCCGTGCGCGCGGGAGCACCGCCGGGAGGGTCTCAGACCAGATCGGCGACGTCGGAGATGCTCCGGGACCGCCGCGACGACACCACGGAATCGACGCTCAGCACGACCAGCGCGACCCACACGAGCGCGAACCCGATCCAGCGTTCGAGCGGCATCGGCTCGTGCAGGATCCACGCCCCGGTGATGAACTGCAGGATCGGGGCGACGAACTGCAGCAGGCCGATCACGGTGAGCGGCGCCCGGCGCGCCCCCGCGGCGAACAGCAGCAGCGGAACAGCGGTGACGACGCCCGCGAGGGTGACCAGCACGGTGTGCCCGACGCCCTGGGTGCCGAAGACGAGGCCGGTGGTGGCGGCGACCACGACGAGCTGGATCAGGGCGATCGGGGCCAGCCACAGCGATTCGAGAGTGAGGCCGCTGATGGCATCGACCCGAGGACCGATCTGCTTCTTCACGAGTCCGTAGGTGCCGAAGCTCGCCGCCAGGGTCAGTGCGATCCAGGGGAACGATCCGTAGGCCACGATGATGACGACCACGGCCAGGCCCGCGAAGCCGATCGCGATCCACTGTGCCAGCCGGAGGCGCTCCTTCAGCACGATCACACCCAGCAGCACGGTCACGATCGGGTTGATGAAGTAGCCGAGGCTGCCCTCGATGACGTGACCGGTCAGGATGCCGATGAGGAACACCTGCCAGTTCACGTAGATCAGCAGGCCCGCGACGATCGTCCAGAACACGAGCCGCCGATCGCGCAGGATCGCGAAGAGCTTGCCCCACGTGCGGGTGACGGTGAGCAGGACCGCGCAGAAGGCGAGGGAGAAGAGGATGCGCCAGCCGACGATCTCCCACGGCCCGATGGGTGCCAGCAGCAGGAAGTAGAGGGGCATGAAGCCCCAGAGGAAGTACGCCGCGAAGGCGTAGATCCCACCGCGCCGTTCGTCGCGGGCGGACTCGGCGGGTGTCATGAGACAAAGCCTACGACGGTCGTGACATGCGCGGGGCGACGGATGCCGAGGCATTCTGCCGTTGGTCGTCGTTCCTCCGCCAATCCGCGTTAACGGCGATGGCCCCCGGACTTTGCCGGGGGCCATCGTCGAATGCGATCGTCAGCGGACGACGACCGCCAGAACGTCGCGGGCCGACAGGACGAGGAACTCGTCGCCGCCGAACTTCACCTCGGTGCCGCCGTACTTGCTGTAGATGACGCGGTCGCCGACGGCGACGTCGAGCGGCACACGGTTGCCGTTGTCGTCGATGCGGCCGGGGCCCACGGCGACGACCTCGCCCTCCTGGGGCTTCTCCTTGGCGGTGTCAGGGATGACAAGGCCACTGGACGTGACCTGCTCAGCCTCGACCTGCTTGATGACGATGCGGTCCTCGAGCGGCTTGATGGAAACCGACACGGTCTACCTCTTTCTTGCTGGGCGTGATGCTTCAAGACTCGTTAGCACCCACAGGGGTGGAGTGCTAACAGCAAGTCTAGAGCGCGGCTGGCACTCGTGCAACGCGAGTGCCAGCTCTACCTCGGGCGAGGGGATGCGACGGTGACAAGCCTGCGGCAGACGTCGGCATCGCGCTGGACGAAAGTGAGCGGGTGCTGAGCCGCCCCGCATAGGCTGGCGGGATGGAACGCGCCGAGCTCACCGCCCTGCTCACCCCCGAGGGGCTGCGGCTGGTCGATGAGCTCGGCGCGATCGACTCCGCCGACGAGGTGGCCCGCACCGTGTCGCGATTGCGGGCGCAGGGCCTGTCGCCCGACCTCGTCTCCGCTGCCGTGGGCCAGGCGCGGCTGCGGACGCGCGCACGCGCGAAGTTCGGCGACTTCGCCGACCGGATGCTCCTCACGCGCGCGGGCCTCGAACAGGCCACGCGCCTGTCGGTGGGCGCGCGCCACGCGGGCCGGTTCCGCGACGCCGGCGTGCGCCGCGTCGCCGACCTCGGCTGCGGGATCGGCGGCGATGCGCTCGCGTTCGCCGGGATCGGCCTCGACGTGCTGGCCGTCGACGCCGACGAGACCACGGCCGCCCTGGCCGCGTACAACCTCGCCCCGTTCGGCGAGTCCGCGACGGTGCGCCATGCCCGCGCCGAGGAGGTCGCGCTCGACGGCGTCGACGCGGTGTGGCTCGATCCGGCCCGACGCACGGCCGGCCATACCGAGACCGCGCGGGTCGCCGCCGGTGACTGGTCGCCGTCGCTGGAATGGGTCTTCGCTCTCGCGGAGCGGATGCCCGCGGGCATCAAGCTCGGACCGGCGTTCGACCGGGCGCGGATCCCCGAGACTGCGGAGGCGCAGTGGATCAGCGTCGACGGGTCGACCATCGAGCTCGTCGTCTGGACCGGAACGCTCGCCCGCGCCGGTGTCCGCCGCTCGGCGCTCGTCGTCCGCTCCGACCGTGCGGCCGAACTGACGGCGTCCTCCGACGCCGAGGATGCCGAGGTCCGCCCCTTGGGCGCTTTCGTCCACGAGCCGGAGGGCGCCGTCATCCGCGCACGCCTGATCGGCGAGGTGGCCCGCCGCCTCGACGCCGGAATGCTCGCCCCCGGCATCGCCTACCTGACCTCCGATGCCGAGATCACCAGCCCCTTCGTGCAGTCCTTCCGCGTCCTCGAGGAGCTGCCCACCGATCTGAAGGCGCTCCGGCAGGCGCTCCGGGAGCGGGAGATCGGCACGCTGGAGATCAAGAAGCGCGGCGTCGATGTCGACCCCGCGACCTTCCGCACCCAACTGAAGCTGAAGGGTCCGCGCACCGCGACGCTGATCCTCACGCGCGCGGGGACCTCGCGCATCGCCCTGCTCGCCGAGCGCGTCACCGGCTGACGCGCATCGCGTCGGCGCGGCGCGCCCGCTCAGCCGAACAGCGGCCCCTGGGTCGACGCCCACCACAGCCAGCCTGCGCTGTAGGCGAGCGACAGCAGGCTCAGGCACAGCGCCCAGACCGCGACGGCGCGGCTCTCCCACGGGTGGCGCAGTGCGACGACGGCGAAGACCGCTCCCACGATGCCGATGAGAAAGCCCCAGCCGACCACGAGCGACACGATCAGCCCGACGACGGCGAACGTGAGGGCCCACGGGGCGCTGCGGGGCAGCACCGGCGGCGCCGGAGCCCAGCGCACGTCGGGTTCGGGCGTCCACGACGCAGCGGCCGCGGCATCCACATCCACCGGCGCCGCCACGGGTACCGGCTCGGTGAACTCGCGCTGGAAGCCGCCGCGGTGCGCCCCGGGGAGGGCAGCGCTGTCGGCGGGGGCGACGTCAGTCGACCGTGCTTCCAGCCGCGTCTCGACACGCGGGAGGGGCACGTCGGGCACGTCGGGCGCGGGGCCGGGGCGGTCATCACTCATCCCACGGCCTCCCCGGCGACCTGGATCTGCGTCACCGGCAACGTCGAATCCGCGCCGAACGCGAGGGTCGAGGGCTGGCGTCCGCTCGCGATGAGCTCGGACGCGAGCGCGGCGATCATAGCCCCGTTGTCGGTGCACAGACTCAGCGGCGGGATGCGCACGGCGACTCCCGCTTCGGCCGCGCGCGCCAGCGCGACCTCGCGCAGGCGCCGGTTGGCGATGACGCCGCCGCCGAGCAGCAGTCGCGGCACGCCGTGGTGCGCGCAGGCGTCGAGCGCCTTCGTGACGAGCACATCGACGACCGCTTCGCGGAAGGATGCCGCGACATCGGCCACGGCGACCTGCTGCCCCGACGCGTCGGCCTGCTCGACCCAGCGAGCGACGGCTGTCTTCAGGCCGGAGAAGGAGAAATCGTAGCGGTGCGCCGCCATGTCGGACGCGCGGGACAGCCCGCGCGGGAAGCGGATGGCCGACGGGTCGCCGCCCGCGGCGGCGCGGTCGATCTCCGGTCCGCCGGGGTAGGGCAGCCCGAGGATGCGCGCGATCTTGTCGAAGGCCTCTCCGGCGGCGTCATCGAGGGTCTCGCCGAGAAGCTCCACATCGCTCACGAGGTCACGCACGAGAAGCAGCGACGTGTGCCCGCCGCTGACCAGGAGCGCGACCGTCGGGTACTCGACGTCCTCGCCGGTGAGCAGGTCGGCGGCGATGTGTCCGACGAGATGGTTGACGGCGTACAGCGGCTTGTCGAGACCGACCGCAAGCGCCTTGGCGGCGCCGATGCCGACCATGAGCGCACCGGCGAGCCCCGGCCCGCTCGTGACGGCGACGGCATCCACGTCGGCGAGGGCGATGCCGGCCTCGGCCACGGCGGCGGCGATCGCCGGCTGCAGCGCCTCCAGGTGCGCGCGGGCGGCGACTTCGGGCACGACCCCGCCGAAGCGGGCGTGCTCGTCCATCGAGCTCGAGATGGTGTTGCTGAGCAGGGTGCGGCCCCGGACGATGCCGATGCCGGTCTCGTCGCAACTCGTCTCGATGCCGAGCACAAGCGGTTCGCCGGCGGTCATGAGCACACTCCCCCGATCTGCGTCTGCGCGTGCCGCTCGGCGGCCCAGGCGACGAGATCGAGCTTCATGACGACGGCATCCACGTCGTCGGGCTGGTAGTAGCGGGGGCGACGCGCGATCTCGAGGAATCCCTCCGAGACGTACAGCGCGGACGCGGTCGGATTGTCGGCACGCACCTCGAGGAACACTTCGCGCGCCCCGCGCTGCCGCGCCGCCTCGAGGAGTGCCCGCAGCAGCGTCCGCCCGCGGCCCCGGCCCCGGGCGGACGCGGCGACCGTGATCGTCTGGATGTCGGCGTCTGCGGCGCGGGCGACAGCGCGGACACCGCCGTATCCGAGCAGACGACCCGCCTCGACGTCGACGAGGTAGTGCGCGTGCGGCGAGAGGAGCTCCTCGCGCATCATCGGCTCGCTCCACGCGTCGGTCGGAAACGACGCGCGTTCGAGGTCCATGATGTCGGCGAGGTCGCCGACCGTCGCCACGCGAAGCGTCATGATGCTCCTCCCACGGGCGGGCGGGCGATGCTCTTGGGCAGCGTGACGTCGGGAGCTCGCAGGTACAGCGGCTCCGCACCGGTGAGTTCGCGTCCGGCGGCGACGGCACGCGCCGCGACGACCGCGAGCATGGCCGCGCTGATCGCGGTCACATCGACGCGCTCGGCCTCCTGCGCGGACAGCACCGCGTCGATGTCGGTGCGCAGGGCGAGGGCGGGTCCCATCGCACGGATCGGGAGACCGTCGGCATCCATGCCCTCGTACACCGAGTACGCGACCTCACGCCGCCGGGCATCGGTCACGACGGCGAACCGGCGCGTGTCGGCGTACGGATCGGCCAGCGCATCGTCGAGGAGGACCGCGAGGGCCGCCGCGTCATGACTGGGAACCGCGACGACGGGGAGGCTCCGGGCGAGAGCGAAGGCGCGTGCCGCCGCGATACCCACCCGCAGCCCCGTGAAGGGGCCCGGCCCCATGCCGGCGGCGACGTGCGTGAGGGTGACCGGCTCTGCCGCCCCGGTCTGTCCGATCGGGCCCCGGGCGGCGTCGGCGAGCGCGTCGCGCAGGAGGTCGCCGATCACTTCGGCGTGACCGAGCGGGTTGTCGCTGGTGCGGTCGGCGCGAACCGCGCCGTCGGGATCGACGATGCCGACGGCGGTGCCGAGCGAGGTGTCGATGCCGAGGATCACGTTTCCAGGGTAATCGCGCTCAGCGCCCGCCGGAGCGCTCACCCGTGCCGGGTGATGCGCACGCGCCGCGGTGCGGCGTCCTCCATCGCGGCCATGTGGGGGCCGGCGGTGCCGCAGGCGTTGTCGACGCCGGCGCCGCTCCAGCCCCGGTCGATCTCGACCTCCCACCAGCGGTCGGCGACGGCATCCGCGAACGGCGCCGCCCACTCGGCGACGACGACCGCATGGGCGAAATCGATGTCGAGGTCGTCGAGCTCTCCGTCGGTTCCGAGCCGGTAGGCGTCGACGTGAACGAGGGCGGGACCGTCGGCGAGCGAAGGGTGGGTGCGGGCGATGACGAAGGTCGGGCTCTGCACGCGGCCGCGCACGCCGAGTTCGGCGGCGATGCCGCGCGTCAACGTCGTCTTGCCCGCGCCGAGGGGCCCCGTCAGCACGACGAGATCACCGGCGCCCAGCGCGCGGCCGAAAGCCCGGCCGAGCTCTTCCATCTCTGCGGGCGAGGCGATCTCGCGCTGCCCGACGAACTCATCCAATCCGCTCATGCGATCACCGTTTCGTCTTCTCTCCGCCCGCTGCAACGCCGCGGACGGGTCGCGGATTCCCGCGGGCGGGGTGCGGCAGCGCGCAGCGGTGAACTCACGCCACGCCCTCGCGCCGCGGCACGCGCGGACCGATGCGGGTGACGATCTCGTAGTTGATGGTGCCCGCGGCATCCGCCCACACCTCCACCGGAGGCGCCCCCAGCGTCGGGTCGCCGAACAGGACGGCTTCGTCGCCCACCGCGACGGGGTGATCACCGACGTCGACGACGAACTGGTCCATCGCGATGCGACCGGCGACGGGGAAGACCTCCCCGCCGATGCGGACGGCGGCGCCCCCGGACGCTGCGCGCGGCACACCGTCGGCGTAGCCCGCGGGGATCAGGGCGAGCGTGGTCGCCCGCGTCGTGCGGTAGCCGTAGCCGTAGGAGACGCCCTGGCCGGCGGGCACGCGCCGGACAGCGGCGACGGCGGCGCGAAGCGTCATCGCGGGTCGCAGGCCCAGATCGGCGGAGGTGCGGTCGGCGAACGGCGACAGCCCGTAGATCGCAATGCCGAGCCGGACGCACCCGAAGCGCGATTCGGGCAGGGCGATGGCCGCGTGCGAAGCGGCGATGTGCCGCAGCTGCGGGGCGAGGCCATAGGATGCCGCGAGGGCGAGCCCGTCGCTGAAACGCTCGATCGCCGCGCGGTCATCGGCGGCGGACGTGTTCGACAGATGGCTGAAGATGCCCACGACCCGCAGGCGCCCGATGCGCTCCAGACGGGCGGCCTCGGCGAAGGCGACCGCGTAGTCGGCGGGGGCGAGCCCGTTGCGGCCGAGGCCCGTCTCGATCTTCAGGTGCACGCCCACGGGGCGATCGGCCGACGCCGCCGCGGCGGCGGCCTGCAGCTGATCGATGCGGGAGACACCGAGCTCGATGCCACGGGAGGCGGCCTCGGCGAAGCGGGCGGCGGGCGCGTGGAGCCAGGCGACGATGGGGGCGTCGATGCCCGCGCGGCGCAGGGCCAGCGCCTCGTCGATGTCGGAGACGCCGATGCGGCGGACGCCCCCCTCGAGCGCCGCGCGGGCCGAACGCACGGCGCCGTGCCCGTAGCCGTCGGCCTTGACGACGGCGATGACCTCGGATGCCGTCAGCTGTCGCAGGTGCCGCACGTTCGCCGTGATCGCCGCGGTGTCGATGACGGCTTCGCGCAGCACGCCCTCGGGAAGTCTGCTCATGCGCTCTCCTGCGATTCGGCAATGACGTACGCGGTCGCCAAACCCGCGTCGTGACTGAGGGACAGATGCAGGGCGCCGATGCCGCGCGCGGCGACCGTGGCCGCCGTCTCGCCGCTCAGCGCGAAGACGGGTCGGCCCGACGGCTCGCTCGCCACCTCGATGTCTGTCCAGTGCACACCGTCCGAGCCGCCGAGCGCCTTGATCAGCGCCTCCTTGGCGGCGTAGCGGGCGGCCAAGGAGTGCGGCCTCAGGCCGCGCTCCCCCGGCGCGAAGAGACGCTCGATCAGCCGGGGCGTGCGCTGCAGCGAACGCTCGAAGCGCGGGATGTCGACGAGATCGACGCCGATTCCGATGATCACGGCATCCACCCCCTCCGCGCACGCGCGCCCCACCAGCCTACCCGCGCCGCGCCGGCGGACTATTCGACGGTGACGGACTTTGCGAGGTTGCGCGGCTGGTCGACGTCCAGGCCCTTCGCGGTGGCGAGGCCCATGGCGAAGATGTGCAGCGGCACGACCGCGAGCAGCGGCTCGAACAGGGGGCCGGCCAGCGGGATGCGCAGCACCTCGTCGGCGAATGGCAGCACGGCGGCATCGCCCTCTTCGGCGACGGCGATGACGCGCGCGCCTCGGGCGCGGATCTCCTGGATGTTGGAGACGACCTTCTTGTGCAGCTCGGCCGACTCGCGCGGCGAGGGCACGATGACGAAGACCGGCTGACCGGGTTCGATCAGCGCGATGGGTCCATGCTTGAGCTCGCCGGCGGCGAAGCCCTCCGCATGGATGTAGCTGATCTCCTTGAGCTTGAGAGCACCCTCCAGGGCGATCGGGTAGCCGACGTGACGACCCAGGAAGAGCACCGACTGGGTGTCGGCCATCCAGTGCGAGAACTGCTCGATGTGCGTCTGCTCCTTGTCGAGCACCCGCTGGATCTTGGCGGGGACCGCCTCGAGCTCGCGAACGTGCGTCGCCTGCTCGGCCACGGAGATCGTGCCGCGCAGGCGCGAGACGTGCAGGGCCAGCAGGTACAGCGCGGTGATCTGGGCGACGAAGGCCTTCGTGGAGGCCACGGCCACCTCGGGTCCGGCGTGCGTGTAGATCACGGCATCCGACTCGCGGGGAATCGTCGCGCCCTGCGTGTTGCAGATCGACAGCGTCTTGGCGCCCTGCTCGCGGGCGTACTTGACGGCCATCAGGGTGTCCATGGTCTCGCCCGACTGACTGATCGAGACGACCAACGTGTCCTCGCCGATGACCGGGTCGCGGTAGCGGAACTCGTGCGCGAGCTCCACGTCGACGGGGATGCGGGTCCACTGCTCGAGCGCGTACTTGCCGGTCTGACCGGCGTAGGCGGCGGTGCCGCAGGCGATCACGACGATGCGACGGATGCCGGTGAACAGCTCGTCCAGCCCGTCGAGCTCGGGAATGGCCACCGTCATCTCCGCCCCCGTGGGACCGGCGGCGCGCAGGCGCCCGCGGATGGTGTTCGCGACCGCGTCGGGCTCCTCGGAGACCTCCTTGGCCATGAACGAGGACCAGCCGCCCTTCTCGGCCGCCGAGGCGTCCCAGACGACCTCGAACGGCTCGACCTCGACGGGGGCGCCGGAGAAGTCGGTGACCTCGACGCCGGCGGGCGTGATCGCGACGATCTCGTCCTGGCCGATCGCGAGCGCGTTGCGCGTGTGCTCGACGAAGGCGGCGACGTCGGACCCGAGGAAGTTCTCCCCCTCACCGAGACCGATCACGAGCGGCGAGTTGCGGCGGGCGCCGACGACGAGCCCGGGCTGGTCGCGGTGCATCGCGAGGAGCGTGAAAGCGCCTTCCAGACGGGCCACGACGGTGCGGAAGGCGGCGACGAGATCGCCGGAGGCCTGATACTCGCGGCCGAGGAGCACCGCGGCGACCTCGGTGTCGGTCTCGGAGCGGAACGTGTACCCCTCGCTGAGCAGCTCGGCCTTCAGCTCCGAGAAGTTCTCGATGATGCCGTTGTGGATGACGGCGAGCTTGTCGTCGTCGGCGAGGTGGGGGTGCGCGTTGGCGTCGGTCGGACCCCCGTGGGTGGCCCACCGCGTGTGACCGATCCCGGTCGTGCCGTCGGGCATCGGGTGGGCGGCGAGATCGTCGCGCAGCACCTGCAGCTTGCCCGCGCGCTTGCGCATGTCCAGCTCCCCCGCACCGTCGATGACGGCGATGCCGGCGGAGTCGTAGCCGCGGTATTCCAGGCGGGCGAGCCCGGCGAGAAGGATGGCCTGGCTGTCGCGAGGGCCCACGTATCCGACGATTCCACACATGGGCTCCATGCTAGGTGCGCCCATTTGCGCGGATCCCTCACAAACGCCGTGAATTCGGCGGATGTCGCCGTCAGAGCTTGCGCAGGCGCACCGACTCCACCGCGTGCGCCGCCGCCTTCTTCAGCACGAGGGTGGCGCGGTGGCGCGTGGGCGCGACGTTCTCGCGGAGGTTGGGCAGGTTGATCTCGTTCCAGTAGCCGAGGGCCGTCGTGACGGCCTCCTCGTCGGAGAGGTCGGCGAACACGTTGAAGAACGAGCTCGGGTTGCTGAACGCACCGCGGCGCAGGGCCAGGAACCGGTCGACGTACCACTGGGCGATGTCGGCTTCGTCGGCATCCACATAGATCGAGAAGTCGAAGAGGTCGCTGACGGCGACGTCGTGGGGCGACGGCGGGGGCGAGAGCACGTTCAGACCCTCGACGATGACGACGTCGGGGCGACGGACCGTGACATGCGCATCGGGGACGATGTCGTAGCGGACGTGCGAGTAGAACGGGGCGCGCACCTCCGCGGCGCCGGATTTGACCTCGGTGAGAAAGCTGACCAGCGCGCGGCGGTCGTACGACTCCGGAAAGCCCTTGCGCTCCATCAGTCCCCGGCGCTCGAGCTCGGCGTTCGAATAGAGGAAGCCGTCGGTGGTGACCAGTTCCACCCGGGGCGTTCCCGGCCACCGGCTCATCAGCTCGCGCAGCAATCGCGCGATGGTGGACTTTCCGACCGCGACCGACCCGGCGACGGCGACCACGAACGGCGTGGTCGAGTCGGCTTCGCCGAGGAAGGCGGCGGTCTCGGCGCCAAGGCGCTGGGTGTTCTCGGCATAGGTGCTCAGCAGCCGGCTCAGCGGCAGATAGACCTCGCGCACCTCGGTGAGATCGAGCCGATCGCCGATACCGCGCAGCTGCACGACCTCGGTCTCGGTGAGCGGAGCGGGGATGCCTGCAGCCAGGCGTGCCCAGTCTGCGCGCCCGATCTCGCGGTACAGCGAGTCGATCGTCGTCTCGTCTTGGGTGGACATCGGGCCCACTCTATCTGTGGATACGCTGAACCCATGCGTCTCGGAGTCCTCGATATCGGCTCGAACACCGTCCACCTGCTCGTCGCCGATGTCCACCCCGGCGGGCGTCCCCAGGCGACCACGAGCCAGCGCACGGTGCTGCGTCTCATGCGCTATCTCGAGCCCGACGGTGCGATCAGCGAGGCGGGTGTGGAGGCGCTGGTGGATGCCGTCGCGCAGGCCCGCGCCGTCGCCCAGGCGGAGAACGTCGTCGAGCTGCTGGCGACCGCGACCAGCGCGGTGCGCGAGGCCGCGAACGGCGCCGACGTGATCGCGCGGATCGAGGCGGCCCTCGGCCAGGAACTGCAGGTGCTGGGCGGCGAGTCGGAGGCGCGGTTCACGTTTCTCGCGGTGCGCCGCTGGTTCGGCTGGTCGGCGGGGCAGATCCTGCTGTTCGACATCGGCGGCGGATCGCTGGAGATCGCCGCCGGCGCGGACGAACTGCCCGACGTGGCCGCATCGGTCCCTCTCGGCGCGGGAAGGACGACGGTGGAGTTCCTCCCCCATGACCCGCCCGGCGAGGAGGCCGTGGAGGTGCTGCGCGAGCACGCGCGCGGTGTGCTCGCGCCCGTCGCCGCGCGCATGGCCGGTCAGCCTCGGCCGAACCACGTCGTGGGCTCGTCGAAGGCGATCCGGTCGCTGGCGAAGCTCGCCGGCTACCCCGTGCCGGGCTGGAGCGGGAGCGAGCGGATGCTGCTGCCGCGGGGAGCGCTGAGCTCGTGGATTCCGCGGCTGGCGCGCATCCCGGCATCCGCCCGTCAGGAGCTGCCCGGCATCACCGCCGACCGCACCTTCCAGATCGTCGCGGCCGCCGTCGTGCTGCACACGGCCATGACGGCGCTCGACGTCGACGAACTCGAGGTGAGCCCCTGGGCGCTGCGCGAAGGCGTGCTGCTGCGGTACATCGAGTCGCTGAGCTGGCAGGAACCGGCCTGAGCGCCGTCGGTGGCCGATCGAGGGGAGCAGCCCCTCCGTCGGGGGGGGGGCGTCGGGGGGAACGCTGACGAACGGGCCGCGCACCCCTTTTGCCGGCGCGTAATCTGCGCCGATC
The DNA here is from genome assembly GCF_016907555.1 of Microbacterium laevaniformans. Classification (NCBI taxonomy): domain Bacteria; kingdom Bacillati; phylum Actinomycetota; class Actinomycetes; order Micrococcales; family Microbacteriaceae; genus Microbacterium; species Microbacterium laevaniformans. The sequence goes on along the minus strand of NZ_JAFBCE010000001.1, from coordinate 368,257 downwards.
GCCGCCTCAGCCCCGGACGATGTCGGCGAGTTCGTCGGCGATACGCTGCGCATCGTCGTGCGAGGCGGCCTCGACCATGACCCGCACCATCGGCTCGGTTCCCGAGGGGCGCAGCAGCACCCGCCCGCTGTCGCCGAGCGCCGCTTCGGCGACCTGCACGCCGGCGAGGACGTCGGCGTCGGTCGCGCGGGAACGCTCGACCCCGCGCACGTTGATCAGCACCTGAGGGAAGACGGTCATGACCGACGCCAGATCGGCCAGCGAACGCCCCGTCCGCGCCATCTCGGCGCACAGGTGCAGCCCGGTGAGCACACCGTCGCCGGTCGTCGCGTAGCGGCTCATGATGACGTGGCCGCTCTGCTCGCCGCCGAGGGAGAAGCCGCCCTCGTTCATCCGCTCCAGCACGTAGCGGTCACCGACCGCGGTCTGCTCGACGGTGATGCCCTGGGCGGCCATCGCGCGGTGCAGGCCGAGGTTGCTCATGACGGTCGCCACCAGCGTGTCGTTCTTGAGCCGCCCGTCGCGCTTCATCGCGACGGCGAGAATCGCCATGATCTGGTCGCCGTCGATCACGCGCCCCTCGGCATCCACCGCCAGGCACCGGTCGGCGTCGCCGTCGTGCGCGATGCCGACGTCAGCGCCGGTGCGCACGACCTCCGCAGACAGCTTCTCGAGGTGCGTCGATCCGTAGCCGTCGTTGATGTTGACGCCGTCGGGGTCGGCGCCGATGACCGTCACCTTCGCCCCGGCGTTGCGGAACGTCTCGGGAGAGACACCGGATGCCGCGCCGTGCGCGCAGTCCAGCACGACGTGCAGCCCGTCCAGGCGGTGCGGCAGGGACGCGAGCAGGTGGATCGCGTAGCGGTCCTCGGCATCCGAGAAGCGCACCACGCGCCCGACGTCGCCGCCGGTGGGACGCAGCTTCTCCCCCGCCATCGCCTCTTCGATGCGTCGCTCGACCTCGTCGGGGAGCTTGACGCCGCCGCGGGCGAAGATCTTGATGCCGTTGTCGGGGGCAGGATTGTGGGATGCCGAGATCATGACGCCGAAGTCGGCGTCGATGTCACCGATGAGGTAGGCAGCCGCCGGCGTGGGCAGCGTTCCCGCGTCGAGGACGTCGACGCCCGACGAGGCGAGCCCCGCTTCGACGGCCGCCGACAGGAACTGACCGGACACGCGAGGATCGCGCGCGATCACGGCGGTGAGCCGCTTGCCCGCGGCCTTTCGTGCCTCGGCGATACGGCCCTGGCCCAGGACGACGGCGGTCGCCTGGGCCAGGGTGAGCGCGAGGTCGGCGGTGAGGGGGCCGTTGGCCAGGCCCCGCACACCGTCCGTCCCGAACAGCGCCATGAAGCTTTAGCGCTTCGAGTACTGCGGAGCCTTGCGGGCCTTCTTGAGACCGGCCTTCTTGCGCTCCTTGACGCGGGCGTCGCGCGAGAGGAAGCCGGCCTTCTTGAGGGTCGGGCGGTTGTTCTCGGCGTCGATCTCGTTCAGCGCGCGGGCGATGCCCAGACGCAGCGCACCGGCCTGACCCGAGGGGCCGCCGCCGGAGATGCGGGCGATGACGTCGTAGCCACCCGCGAGGTCGAGCACCGTGAACGGGTCGTTGATGAGCTGCTGGTGCAGCTTGTTGGGGAAGTAGTCCTCGAGCGTGCGGCCGTTCACCGTGATGGTGCCGGAGCCGGGGATGAGGCGGACGCGCGCGATGGCCTGCTTGCGGCGGCCGACGGCGGCACCGGGAACCGACAGCACCGGGCGGGGCGCGGCAGCGGCCTCGACCGGAGCGCTCTCGGTGGTGTAGCTCTCCGCGTTGCCGAGGGTGTTCTCTTCGATGGAGTCAGCGATCTTCGCCATGAGTTGTCCTTATATCTCTCGGCGCGCTTACTGAGCGACCTGGCCGAAGGTGTACGGGGTGGGCTGCTGGGCCGCGTGCGGGTGCTCGGCGCCCACGTAGACCTTCAGCTTCGACAGCTGCTGGCGACCCAGGCTGTTCTTGGGGAGCATGCCGCGGATCGCCTTCTCGACGGCGCGGACCGGGTTCTTCTCGAGGAGCTCGGCGTAGGAGGTGGCCGTGAGCCCGCCCGGGTAGCCCGAGTGGCGGTAGGCCATCTTCTTCTGGAGCTTCTGACCCGTGAGGGCGACCTTCTCGGCGTTGACGACGATGACGAAGTCACCGGTGTCCATGTGGTTCGCGAAGGTGGGCTTGTGCTTGCCGCGGAGGATGGCGGCGGCGTGCGAGGCGAGGCGTCCGAGAACGACGTCGGTCGCGTCGATGACGACCCACTCGCGGGTCACTTCACCGGCCTTGGGGGTGTAGGTGCGCGTCACAGTAGTGCTGCTTTCTTGATTCGAACGGAGAGGTTCGTGAATCCCGCTCCGGGGTGGTTCGCTGCGCGCATACGAGATACGGGCAGGTGAACACGCCAGTGGAGGGCTCACGTTCGTGGCGTCGGCCGCAGGCAGCACGAGCACCAAAGGGAAAGTCTACGCTACGAGCTCATCACAGCCAAACCGGCCGAGAGGACGCGGACGGGACGGTCCGGAACGTGCCGTGAAAAAAGGGCGACCGAGGAGTCGAAGGGATACTCCGGCTCCTCGGTCGCGGCGGCCGCACGCGGGGGGTCGGCGACCGCCAACCGGTCGTGTGGGGACACTACCGGGGGTTGGGGGGGACAGGCTCTGCGGGCGAGGCTCACTGTTCCTGTGTTGTCTGTCACCAGACTATCGGTCGGATGCCGTCTGCACCGCAGGTTGAGCCGGAGAAGCGGGCACGGAATCCAAGCCCGCGGCGAACTGCTTGAGCCACGGGCGCAGCTCGGGACCGAGGTCGTCGCGGTCGCACGCGAGCTGCAGGATCGCCTTGATGTAGTCGACACGGTCACCGGTGTCATAACGGCGCCCGCTGAAGACGACGCCGTAGACGCCGGGCCCGTCCGCATCGGCCGCGAGCTCGCGAAGCGCATCGGTGAGCTGGATCTCGCCGCCCTTGCCGGGCTCGGTGTGCGCGAGCACTCCGAACACCTCCGGACCCAGCACGTAGCGGCCGATGACAGCGAGGTTGGAGGGGGCAACCTCGCGGGCGGGCTTCTCGACGAGGTCGAGGATGCGGACCGATCCGTCATCGCCGCGAGCTCCGACGGTGGCGACACCGTAGAGATGGACCTGTTCGGGATCGACCTCCATGAGCGCGACGACGGCACCGCCGGTGCGCTCGTGGACCGCGAGCATGGTCGGAAGGAGCGGGTCGCGCTCATCGATGAGGTCGTCGCCGAGCATGACGACGAACGAGGAGTCGCCGACGTACGAGGCCGCTCGCGACACGGCGTGCCCGAGCCCGCGCGGTTCGCCCTGACGGGTGATGTGGATGTCGGCGAGCTGCGACGAGTGGGCGACCTTGCCGAGCTTTGCGGTGTCGCCCTTCGTCGTCAGCGCCGTCTCGAGCTCGGGGACCGAGTCGAAATGGTTGGCGATGTTGTTCTTGTTGCGGCCGACGATGATGAGCACGTCGCGGATGCCGGCGGCCACCGCCTCTTCGACGACGTACTGGATGGCCGGCTTGTCGACGACGGGCAGCATCTCTTTGGGCATCGCCTTGGTGGCGGGAAGGAACCTCGTGCCGAGGCCCGCAGCGGGGATGACGGCCTTGTAGCGAAGGGACATGCGATCTCCTGCGGGGCGTGAAGGGGGGTCTGCTCCGAGGCGCGCAGCGACGCGCGCGTACGGCGAGCATAGCGCCCGCAGAAGATCGCTCTGTGTCGGCCGGGCGACGGCCAGATGACGTGCCGACTCAGGCCGGGGCGGCGATCCGGGTCGTCGGCACGGTCGATTCGAGCACGACCTCGCGCCCGTCCTGATAGAGGAGCGTTCGTCCCGCGAAGGGCCGCATGGGCATGACCGCGCGAGGCAGCTCACCGGCCGATGCGACGCGCACGTGAAGGTCTCCCCCGGCATCCGTGGAGATGTCGATCCGTGCCGCGCGCGCACCGGAGTGCTTGACCGCGTTGACGAGGGCCTCGTTGACGACCTCCGAGACGATGGGGGCGGCCTCGGCACCGTCCACGGCCGACGCCGCGGCGTCGTCGATGCGGGTCTCCAGCACCATGATCGGCTCCCACCCCGCCAGCATCCGCCGCAAGGCGCCCACCGTCTCGATCTCCGACGTCGGCACGGGCACGAGCACCTCGTCGAGCGCCCGGTCGGTGTCGACACGGAACTGCGCGATGTCGTCGGCCGTCGGCGGATTCTCGTCGACGCGAGCGGCGAAGATCACGCAGAGCCCCTGCACGCGCCCGTGGAGAGTGGATGCCGCATGCAGCAACGGAGCCTGCGCTCGCCGCACGCGGTCGGCGAACTCGCCCGCGGCGCGGGCGAGCTCTCGGGTGGCATCGGCCTCGTCGGTGCGTGCCCACCGATACGTGTCGATCGCGAGGGAGAGGACGATGGCCGTGAGCGTCATGGCGAACACGGGGATGATCATCAGCGCCCCGGTCGCCGGGAGCAGGAGACGCCCCACGACCGCGGACGTCATTCCCGCCAACGTCCACACGAGGAGGAAGATGACGCCTCGGCTACGTCGGGTGTGGATCGGCACCGCGCGCAGCACGGCGCCGGCAGCCAGATCGAGCAGGAAGACGGCGACGCCGGCGATGACGACATCGGAGACGTCTCCCACCGTCAGCAGATACGGCGCAGCCATGAGCAGGTAGAGCGCCCCGACCCACAGCAGCGGCGTCGGCTGGAGCCGCTCGAGCCCGTGACGGTGCCGAGTGGCGCGAGACCGCGGCACCGACAGCGCGGGAACCGGCGCACTGGCGGCGGCCATCTCCTCCAGGCGGTGGCTCGCGGCGCGCACGCGTTCGGAGAAGTCGCGCACGGCGTCGAAGTCGATCACCCGCGCCAGCATGGCGTTGCGCTCGGCCCGAAGCTCCGCGACGAGGCTCCGGATGACCAGACGTGCGTCACGGTCGCCGGTGACGACCTGCTTGGTCGCGGCATCCAAGCGGCCCAGAGCGTGGGCAAGACGGTCGGCGGTCGCACGCGTCTGTTGATACTGGGTGGTGGTGATCGCGACGAGGGTGAACAGACCGAAAGCCACGATGACGTTGGTGCCGATGCGCGCCGCCCACACGCCGCCGGAGCGGCCGTTGTAGAGGAGGTGGATGAACGTCTCGTTGAGGATCGGACGCGCGGTCGCGACGAGCAGCAGCGTGACGGTGACCAGGAGCGCACGAGAGCGGTGATCGCGCATTCGGCGTTCGGCGGCAGCCACGGCGAGAACGGGAAGGGCGAGGACGGCCCAGCTGAGCACAGCCGCGGCAATGCCTTGCACATAGCCGTCACGGGTGCCCTCGACGATGGCGACGAGCAGGAGCGCCGAAACGGGCAGCGACACGACAGCGCTCCAGCGCGTGAAGAAGCGACCACTTCCGGCGGTGTCCCAATACGCTGACACCATGTTGATCGCGCGCGGCTCACGCCGGGCCATCAGCTCAACCCCACCATTCCTACCCCCAAGTAGTAGTCAGTGTAGCCATTCGTCTACATGGAGGGGAGAGGGAATTCCTTATAATCCGCCGGTATTCTCGTCGCGACGGGGCGACCCGGTAGAAGGGAAGCCCGATGACGAAAGACGCCGGTTCTGCCCCCTTCGGTCGGCGTCTCGCGCCGACCTGGCAGACGCGACTGGCGCGGTGGGGGCGAAGTGCCCGGGCATGGCTGTCAGCGTACGTGATCGCGCTCGCGCTGATCGCGTTCTGGCCCGTTCCCGTCGACTCCGGGGCCGGGCCACTGCTGCGGGCGGTGACGCGGCTCTTCCCGCTGCTGACCTACGCGCGGATCGAGTTCGGCGCGAACATCCTGCTGTTCGTGCCGCTGGGTTTCCTTCTGACGCTGATTCTCGCGCGCGATCGGTGGCTGGTGATGCCGATCGCGTTCCTTACGACCGTCACGATCGAGACCGGCCAGGCCATCGCGCTGTCCGCGCGGACGCCGAGCGTGCTCGACATCATCGCGAACACGGCCGGGGCCTGCCTGGGCATCGTGCTCGCGGTCTTCGCGGAGACGCTCGCCGGGGCGCGGACGGACCGTCCGACGACGTAAGTGCTCGACCGTCGGACGGAGGGATGCGGTCGCCCCGCGCCAGCCCCCCGGCAGGGGCAGGGCGACCGCCTTCCCGTGGTGACATCTGGGGTTCGTCACCGCATGGGGATGGGGCACGCCCATCATCGACCACCGGAGGCGACTCGTGGGGCTATATGAGAGGAATCTCACCCACCGCGTTCGCGAACTCCGATCCCCCGTGCGCGAGATACGCGCGCACGGCATCCACTCGGGCGTTGCGCGCGGAGTCGGACCCGACGCCGAGCACGGCGTAGGCCGCCCGCAGGTGCGCTTCGACCGAGCGCGGCGAGAGGGCGAGCCGCCCGGCGATCGCCGTGTTGCTGAGCCCCTCGGCGACGAGGGCGAGCACCTCGCGCTGACGGGCGCTGAGGCGGCAGAGGGGGCTCTCGCGCCATTCGACGCTCTCCGCCCGGATGGCGGGGTCGAGTACGCGACGCCCGGCGGCGACCGACCTGAGGGCGTAGATGAGAGCGGGGGATGTCAGCGAGAGGTTCTTGGAGAGCACGGCCCAGCCGGCCGCGTCTTGCGCCGGCACGCGGCGCAGGAGATCCCGCGTTTCGGGCGCCGCGAGCACGACGATCCCGAGGCGGCTCGATCGGGCACGCAGAGCTTCGCCGAGCGGAACCCCGCCGCCGTCGGGAACGTGCGGGCCGATGAGGGCCACATCGATCGCACGTTCGGTCGCCTCGATGGCGGCGCGGGCAGAGTCGCAGAGCGCGACGGCACGCATGCCCGACTGCTGATCGATGAGGCGTGCGAGCAGATCTCGAAGGAGGGGTTGCCCTTCCACGACGAGGACGCGCACCGAGCGCGGCCGGTCGGTCACGCCCGGCTGGTGGCGTCGCCGCCGCGGTGCGTGGTGGTCGCGAGGTACCGGGCGACGGAGATGTCACGGCCGGCGAGACCGGCGGCGCGGCCGGTGATGCGACTCCAGAGGCTGGGGGCGACGCGCACCATCGTGATGCCCTCGGCGCGCAGCTGGCGGGCCGTGGGCGGGTCGAGGTAACGGCGCGAGGGCGCGGGCTGCCAGTGCGCGTTGACGTAGATCTCCACAATGCGAGCGTCGCCGGCTCGACTCATCGTCACTCCTCATTTCCCCAAGATGCGACCCGCCGACCGCAGGCCCGGCGCATCCGGCGAGGGAGGCGCAGCGCTGCAGAAAGTGCTCCGTTCCCAGAAACGGGTCGGTCGCGCCGGCCCCAAGACCGGACGCAGCATCATTGTGTCGCAGCGCGAAAGAGCGCATCGTCCGATATCCGCGATTTCACGAGAGTTTTACGCGAAAGCACGTAAACCGACAGACGACCAAGGGTCGGCCCGTCGCGGTGGGAGCGTTCCCGCGTCGGCAGATTGTCACGGCCTCCCCCGCTGGCTGCGCAGCGAGGGGCGGAGTTGACTCGACGCATGAGCGCGTACCCTGCGTCGGGGATCGCGGCGCCCGCGCGGCGAGGCACCGTGGCGGTGTTCCTGGGCGTCACCTTCGCCGTCACCTGGGGGCTGTGGCTGCCGCTTCTCATCGACGCGCGCACCGCGCCGTCGGGCACGCTCGACACCGTGCCGGCCACCTTCTTCGTCGCGTCGGCGGGACCGGCGGTCGGAGCCGTAGCGGCGACCTGGTTCGCGGCGGGGCCGGCGGCCGTGGTGAGGTGGGCACGACGCATCCTGCGGCTGCGGTTCCGCGGTTTCTGGTGGTTCGCCGCCCTGGGGATGCCGGCGCTGTACTACCTTGTCGGCTTCTTCACCGCCGCTTTCGCCGAAGGCGGCTGGCCCGACCCGGCCGCCTTCGGCACCACCGGCAAACTGCCGGGCCTACCCTGGCCGCTGGTCGCACTGGTGTGGGCGGCGACGTTCGGCCTCGGCGAGGAGGCCGGGTGGCGCGGATGGCTGCTCCCCGTGCTCGCGGAGCGCGTCACGGTGTTCTGGGCGTCGGTGCTGGTCGCCGCGGTCTGGATCGTGTGGCACGCTCCGGCGTTCTTCTTCAATCCGACGTATCAGGCCATGGGCGCCGGCATCGTCGGCTGGATGCTGGCTCTGGTGCTCGGATCGTTCGTCCTGTCGTGGATGACGGCCGGCGCACGGTGGAGCATCGTTCCCGTGGTGCTGTGGCACGCCGGCTTCGATCTGCTGACCGCAGCGCATCAGTCTGCGGGAGTGATCGCGTCGACGATCAGCGCGGTCGTCATGGTGCAGGGGGCGGTGTGTGCGGCGCTGCTGTGGCGGAGGCGGATGCCGCGGCATCCCCGGCACTCTCCTCGCTCAGCGGCAGCGTGAGCTTCAGGCGGGCGCCGGTGCGCGAGCGCCCGCCGTGGAGCGTTGCGAGCACGAGCTGTCCGCCGAGCACCTGCGCTCGTCGCCGAAGGCGCGCCAGCCCCGACAGCGCCGGTGTCGCCGGCGGCGCGGAGCCGGTGTTGCCGACCACGACGAGCAGGATGCCGCCGCTCTCGCGCGCCGAGAAGACGACGTGGTCGGCCGAAGGGGCCGAGCAGCGCGCGATGTCGATCACCGCCCGCCCGTTCCGAGATCAGCGCGGCGCCCGGCGGGGCGCGGTGATCGTGGCGCGCGATATGACGACGGTGTTCGAGGCGTCGCGGATCCGTGACGACTTCCTGCGCGATGCGGCCCACCGCCTGCGCGGTCACCTGACGACGGTGGCCGGCTATGCCGAGCTGCTCGAATCGCACTCCCCGGCCGGTGAGATCGGCGGGCGGCTGAGTCGGGCGACGGAGCAGCTGGTCGACGTGGTGGACGATCTGTTCCGCACGGCTCGTGAGGACGTCGCGCGGTCGATACCCGCTACCGAGGTGTCGGCGGCCCTCTCTGACGTATGCGCCGTGTTCCTCGGCGTTGCAGGGGCCCGAGGGGTGACGCTGCCGGTGATCGATGAGGGCTGCGGCAGCGTGCGGTTCGAGCAGACGCAGCTGCGTCAGGTGCTCGCCGACCTGTTGTCGTATGCGATCGGCCACTGCCGTACGGCGGGCCGGATCGTGGTGCGAGCACATCGCGATCATCACCGCACGACGGTGTCGGTGGCCGACGACGGGCGGCACACGACGGACGAGGAGCGACGGCGACAGCTGGCGCACCTCACGGGCGCTGCCGATCACCGCACGGCGACGCGAGATCCGGCGTTCGCGCCGCGCCATGCCGTGCGGGCGAATCAGGCAACGCTGCCGGTGCGGCCCGACCACCCGGTCGGCACGACCGCGAGTCTGGTGATGATCGCCGTCTGAGTCAGCGTGCGTGCAGCAGGGTCACGCCACGGGCGGCGAGTGCGCGTGCGGTCGGGTCGGCCTCGGCGGCGTCGGCGATGATCGCGGTGACGGCGTCAAGAGCGAGCACCTCGTACCGAGAGGCGGTGCCGATCTTCTCGTCGCTGCCGAGGACATAGGTGTCGGCGGCGCGGGCGGCGAGCGCGCGTTTCATGGCAGCTTCCTCGGCATCGCCGGTGGTGAGCCCAGCAGTGGGATGGATGCCGGTGACGCCCACGAAGAAGAGGTCGGCGCTGATGCGGCCGGCCGCTTCGACGGCGGCGGCTCCGCAGGCCACGGCGGAGTGCTTGAACAGCTGACCGCCGATGAGGAAGACGTCGACGACGTGGTCGAGGAGGGCGGCGGCGATGGTGGGGCTGTGGGTGATGACCGTGCCGGGCTGGGTGCGCGGGAGCGCGTCGACGAGGGCGAGGCTGGTCGTGCCGCCGTCGAGGATGACGGTGGCGCCGGGTTCGATGAGGGATGCCGCGACGGCGGCGACGCGACGCTTGCTGTCGGGGGCGACGGCGGTGCGGGAGGCGTAGTCGACGACGGCGGGCGAGGCGGGCAGGGCGCCGCCGTAGACGCGCACGGCGAGGCCGGCGGCATCGAGGTCGCGCAGATCGCGGCGGATGCTGTCTTCGGAGAGGCCGAGCTCGGCGGCGATCTCTTTCGCGACGATGCGCCCATCGCGGCGCAGGCGGTCGAGCAGGAGGTCTTTGCGGGCAGCGGCGAGCATTCACGTTCTTTCTTGTTTTTGCACGTTGTGTCTTAGTGTAGCCGACATGAGTACGTCGTTGATGATCTTGATCGCCTGCCCCTACGCGTCCGGCACCGATGGTGACCCCGCGCTGGTGGCGAAGAATCTGAAACGGCTCGAGACGGCGGCGTGGCCGCTGTTTCGAGCCGGTCATCTGCCGATGATCGGCGAATGGGTGGCGCTGCCGGTGCTCGACAGCGCGGGGGCGACGGGCCCGACCGACCCGCTGGCCGCGGAGGTGATGTACCCGACGGCGGAGCGCCTGCTGCAGCGCTGCGATGCGGTGCTGCGCCTGCCGGGAGCGTCGCGCGGTGCGGATCAGGACGTCGCGATCGCCGAGGCGCGCGGCCTGCCGGTGTACTGCGCCCTCGAGGACGTTCCGGGCGTGACGGCGTCGACCCTGTCGGAGGGCGCCGCACCGCTGTCGTGACGCCACCGCGCAGCGGTCGTGACGCCACCGCGCCGCGGTTCTGACGACCGCGCGCCGGTGCACGGCATGCCGGACAGCCAGCGTGCGGATCAGAACGGCGGTGCGGTGTCGGTGGGTACCGGCGGTGGCGCGGGACTCATGACGAACGCGACCGGCGGCACGGGTGCGTCTTCGCGGTAGAGGCGGCCGGTCGGAGATGTCCATTCCAGAACGCCGCCGGGATGTTGTCGCACCCTCCACGCGGTGAACTGCTTCATCGAATGGTGCCGCTGGCACAGGTGGGCGAGGTTCCACAGCGCGGTAGGTCCACCTCGGGCATGGTCGATGGTGTGGTCGATCTCGCAGCGGATGGCCGCGCGGCGGCATCCGGGAAAGCGGCAGTGCTGGTCGCGGGCGCGCAGGAATCGCCGCTGCGGTACGGCGGTGCGGTACCGGTCGACCGCGATGACGGTGCCGTCGACGGGATCGGTGAGCACGCGCGCGAGCGAGTGGGTCTCGGCAGCGAGGCACCGCGCGGTGGCGGCGTCGATGGGTGCGCGCCCGACCAGGTCTACGGGCCCCTCGTCGGCGCCGAGGAGCGTGAGGGCGGGCACGATGACCTGCACCTGGGCGCGGATCGCACCGAGCGTTCCCGGCCCGTCGCCGCAGGCGGTCGGATCGAGCGCCGGCGCGCCCGTCAGCAGCAGGTCGCTGAGCACGTCGGCACGCACCTGATCTGTGGTGCGCGGATCGTCGTCGTCAGGAGTGCGCGCATCGATGATGACCGTCGCCTGCTGCGTGAGGCGGTCCATGACCCCTTCCGCGATGACGGTCGGAACCGTCGCGATGAGGTCGGACATGCCCTCGGCGCCCGGCACCACACGCACCCGTCGGCCGCGGCTCGCCTCCGCGTGCCGTTCGGTGAATGAGCGCTCGGCGCAACGTTCGGCGAGGATCTCGACTGCGGAACGCACCCGGTTGGGGGTGTCGCCGGCGCACAGCCGAATCGCCTCCGCCTCGAACGGGGCCTTGCGATCGGCAGGCACGCACGCCCCGGCATCCAGGATCACGCGCACGTGGGCGCGGGTGAGGCGCCCGGCCTCCCACGCGTCGAGGGTGGCAGGGTAGCTCTCGACGAGTTCGCGTGCTTCTCCGATGCGCTGCTGCACCGTGCGATCGGTCACCCGCATGACACCGCCGAGCTCGGCGGCGATCGAGCGCAGGGCCATGTCGTGCACGCGCACCGAGCCCCGCTGGGTGGCCGCTTGACGCTCGGCGAGTTGCCCGGCCCGCGCGAGCAGCCGCACCTCAGCCACCTGGGCCGCCGAGACCTCTGCCAGCACCGTCTCGGTCTCGGCGACCAGAGCCGCGAGCGCGGACAGCTGGTCGCTGTCTTCGCTCATCGGCGTGGTCTCTTCCATGCCTCAAGGGTAGCGATACCCTCGGACATTTGTTCGAATGAAGAGACCCCGTGCAACGCACGCGCCTTCTCCCCCGCCGTTACGCGTCAGCCGTTGCAGGCCCAGCCGTCTCCATCGCCGTCGAGCTTGTAGATGTCGCGGCCGACGACGCGGGCGACGCCGTCGAAGTAGGCGGGGCCGTTGCCCTTTCCGCCCGCGCAGTCGACGTCGCTGGCGATGGACACGCAGGCGTCGGCATAGTTCGGGTCGCAGCCTCCGGGCGCGGCGGCGGGCGGAGGAGCGGCCGGCTCGACATACGTGCCGACGGACGTCACCCCGGTGACGGGCGGCACGGTGACGGTGTCGGAGACGAGTTCACGCTTCGTCTCCTTTCCGTCGGTGAGGGTGACGCGGTAGGTGCGCGTGCGTTCACCGTTCTGTCCCGCGGTCGTGACCGCGCTCTGCCCCTGCGCCATCGTGGAGTCGTCCACCGACGTGCGCTCGAACGGCACGGCTTCGGTGACGGCCTCGTCGCGGGTGGTGACGACCGGCGTGTGCGTCGGCGTGGGCATGCGGGTGGCGGTGGGGGTGGATGCCGCTGCCGTGCCGGTCGCCGCGACGAACGCGACCGCACCGTTCTGTTCGGCCGCCGAGCGTGCGGCGAGCGTGGCCGCACTGACCGCTCCCCCGACGAGCGCGATGCCGAGCACCGCCGCCGCGCCGACGATGATGCTCGTGCGGCGAGAGAGTTCCCGTCCCGGACGCTTGGCCGCGGTCACCGCGGTGTCTGCGGATGCCGCGGCCCCGGTCTTCTCGGCGACGTGCGCAGTCCACGCCGTGCCGTCCCACCACCGCACCGTGTCTGCTTTATTCGGGTCGGGGTACCACCCCGGTTGCACGTTCGCCATCGACTCTCCCCAGCTCGATCAGAACGTACTCCTACCCGCGTAATCACGGCAATGGGAGCGGTACCGTGAAAAAACCTCAGGCAGCGAGATCGCTCGCGGCGCCGATGGTCAGCACGGCACCGGACGCGAGAAAGGCGATGGTGGTCATCCAGGTGCCCCAGGTCTGAGGATTGCGGGGACGCACCGCGGCGAGGGCCGGCGCGAAGCCGCAGACGAATGCGACGAACGCGACGATGGTCACCGCGATCGCGAGGTCGTCACCCGGCTGCGCAGCGGGATCGAAGGCGCGCGCGATGCTGATCGCGGCGGCGACGACAGCGACGACGGATGCCGCAGCCGACAACCCGCTGAGCACGCGCGAGAGCGGCGGGATGTCATCAAGGTCGCGTCGACGCGAGATCGGCCCGTCTGCGAAGACCAGGAAAACCGAGGCCAACGCCAGCACGATCGTTGCGATGAACGTCACGCGTTACGGCCGCCCCATCCCGTAGTACGCCCACCCCGCGGCGCGCCACGCGGCCGCGTCGAGCCCGTTGCGCCCGTCCACGACGACGCGGCCGTCGGTGAGCGACGACGCGTGCTCCGGCGGCAACTGGCGACGGTACTCGTCCCATTCGGTGACGAGCACGAGAGCGTCGGCGTCGCGGATGGCCTCGTCGCGGTCTTCGACATAGGTGAGCTGCGGGTGGATGCGGCGGGCGTTCTCGATCGCCGCCGGATCGGTGACCGTGACGTTCGCGCCGAGTCCGTGCAGGCGCACGGCGACGTCGAGGGCGGGAGAGTCGCGGATGTCGTCGGAGTGCGGTTTGAAGGCCGCGCCGAGCACCGTCACCTTCTTCTCGAACACCGATCCCCCGAGCCCGTCGACGACGAGCTGCACGGCGCGCTCGCGGCGGCGCAGGTTGATCTCGTCGACCTGACGAAGGAACGCGACGGATTCGCCCCGCCCAAGCTCTTCCGCACGAGCGGAGAACGCACGGATGTCCTTGGGCAGGCAGCCGCCACCGAAGCCGATGCCGGCACCGAGGAAGCGACGACCGATGCGGGCGTCGTGGCCGATGGCGTCGGCGAGCTGGGTGACGTCGGCGCCGGTGACCTCGGCGATCTCGGCCATCGCGTTGATGAAGCTGATCTTGGTCGCCAGGAACGCGTTCGCCGAGACCTTGACCAGCTCGGCGGTGGCGTAGTCGGTGACGATGAACGGCGTGCCCTTCGCCACCGAGGGGTGGTAGACCTCACGCAGCACGGATGCTGCGATCTCACCCTCTTCGCCCGCCGGCACGCCGGCGACGAGGCGGTCGGGGTCGACGGTGTCTTGCACCGCGTAACCCTCGCGGAGGAACTCGGGGTTCCACACGAGCGTGGCGCCGGTCTCCGACACCCGCGGAGCCAGGCTCGCCGCGGTGCCGACAGGGACGGTCGACTTTCCGGCGACGATGTCACCGGAAGCGAGGTAGGGCAGCAGAGCATCGAACGCCGCGTTCACATAGGTGAGGTCGGCGGCGTAGCTGTCTTTCTGCTGGGGAGTTCCCACTCCGACGAAGTGGACCTTCGCGCCCGCAGCCTCGGCCATATCGGTGGTGAAGCGCAGGTTGCCCGCTGCAATCCCCGCCGTCAGGATCTCCTGCAGTCCCGGCTCGAAGAACGGCGCCTGTCCCTCGGAGAGCGCGTCGATCTTCCGCTGGTCAACGTCGATGCCGACGACCTCATGACCGATCGACGCCATGGCCGCAGCATGCACAGCGCCGAGGTAACCACAACCGATGACGGACAGCTTCATAGGAGCTCCAAGTTGGGGGGACGGTGCGCGAGTGGAGTGTGAACACGCAAGACTGTTCCTACCAGAGACGCGTATCCGGCTTGTAAACCGGCGGATGTAAAAGAGGTCACGTGACGTTCCTACCCGCCGACACCTATCGCCTCATCGAGGAGTCGATGCCGATCGCCTGCGTCGATTTCGTCCTGGTGCGTGAACCCAACGGACATCGAGAGCTCGGCCTGATCCTCCGCGACTCACCTCATGGCCGGGTGTGGTGCCACCTCGGAGGTCGCATTCAGCGCGGGGAGACGATCGCCGGCGCCATCCGCAGACACAGCCGCGAGACGATCGGCATCGAGCCGACTCTTCCGCTGAATCCGCAGCCAGACTATGTCTACGAGTGGTTCCCGCCCGACCTGACGCCGACCGACGGAACGGTGTCGGGTGATGACCCCCGCAAGCACGCGATCGGGCTCTCCTTCGTGGTCGCGGCGGAAGGCTCGCCGCGACCACGCAACGAGGGTCTCGACTTTGCGTACTTCGCGCCCAGCGAACTGCCCGCAAACCTCTGGCCCGGATGCCGGGAGTTGTTCGCGCTCCTGAAGCTCGCGCCGCTTCCCAATTGATCTTTACCGGGATTGGGCGTAGTTTCATCGCTTGGACGTCGTCGTCCCACCATTCCGGGGGGAATGGTTGTGTGAGCACTCTGGGGGGATGATGCTCGAGCGTGTCAAGAAGCGCATCAACGCGCTGATCTGGGGAATCGAGAGCGTGAACTGCGCCGAGTGCGGTTCATCTGTGTCGCCCGCGAAGGCCGTCTGGAGCGGGCGAGACGCCTACTGCTCGATAGAGCACGAGTTCCGCGATCGCGAGGTTCCCCGTTGGGCGCCGCCATCGCATGCAGAAGCGCGGGCGCGCACGGTCGACGTTGCTCCCGTGTACCGTCAAGCAGCGTAGTCGCCGTTCCACCAGTCGGCGATGTGCGACATCGCCTCGGCTGCGACGACGTGGCGCGGATCAAGTCGAAACTGCTCGAAGCTGCCCTGATCCACGAAGGTGCCATCTTCTACGATCACTCGCCCTTTTCGGGCGTCGAGCGAGAGCTCCACGCGCCAGTCGACCACGCCGGGCAGTGCGGCGAGCGAACGCAAGCGGTCGATCGCCTCTTCCACCCGGTCGTGGTCGACATCGTCGTGCACACGAAACAGCACGATGTGACGGAACACAGGGCTACTCGCGAATGCTGTCGACGTGGTCGCGATACCACGCGACGGTGCGCTCCATGCCCTCTTCGAGAGTGATCTTCGCCGTCCACCCGGCCTCGGCGAGCTTGGAAACGTCGAGCAGCTTCTGCGGCGTGCCGTCGGGCTTCGAGGTATCCCAGTCGGTCTGTCCGGTGAACCCCGTCACACCCGCGATAGTCTCAGCGATCTCGCGGATGGTGACGTCTGAGCCGGTGCCGACGTTCACCTGGTCAGGGCCGTCGTAATGCTCCAGCAGGTGCAGGCAGGCGTCGGCCATGTCGTCGGCGTGCAGGAACTCGCGGCGCGGCGTTCCGGTTCCCCAGTTGGTCACCGACGGCGCACCCGACTTCGCCGCATCGTCATAACGCCGGATGAGCGCGGGCAGCACGTGCGAACCCTTCGGCGAGAAGTTGTCGTTGGGGCCGTAGAGGTTCGTCGGCATCGCGCTGATCCAGGGCAGACCGTACTGGCGGCGCACGGCCTGCGTCTGGAGGATGCCGGCGATCTTCGCGATCGCGTACGCGTCATTCGTCGGCTCGAGGTGACCCGTGAGCAGGGAGTCCTCGCGGATCGGCTGCTCCGCGAACTTCGGGTAGATGCAGGATGACCCGAGGAACAGAACGCGCTCGACGTCGTTAGCAAGTGCAGCGTCCAAGACGTTCACCTGGATGCGCATGTTGTCGCTCAGGAAGTCGACTGGGTACGTGGAGTTGGCGAGGATGCCGCCGACCTTCGCCGCCGCGAGCACAACGTACTTCGGCTTGGCTTCGCCCATGTAGGCGAACACTGCGTCACGGTCCTTGAGATCGAGCTCGGCCGACGTCTTGCCGACGATGTTCTCGAAACCGGCCGACTCGAGCCTGCGCACGATCGCCGACCCGACGAGCCCGCGGTGACCGGCGACGTAGAACGTCGCGTCACGGTCGAGCTCACCCGGCGTGTACTCGACGCCGTCAACGGCCGTCACCACGTCAGACCACTCCCCCGGTCGTTGAGCGAGCGCAGCGAGTCGAAACGCCCCACGCT
Organism: Microbacterium laevaniformans; assembly: GCF_016907555.1. Lineage (NCBI taxonomy): Bacteria > Bacillati > Actinomycetota > Actinomycetes > Micrococcales > Microbacteriaceae > Microbacterium > Microbacterium laevaniformans. Next base: position 351,383 of record NZ_JAFBCE010000001.1, on the reverse strand, counting down.
CACAGAGTCCCCCACGAGGCCAGCTTCACGGTGTCGATCCAGTCGGCGCCCTTTTCCAGTGCTTCCACGTCGGCGTCAACCATGAGCTTGGCCAGTTCCTTCCCATCGATCGTGGGAACCCAGCCGAGCTTGTCGGCGGCCTTGGCCGGGTCGCCGATGAGCGCGTCGACCTCGGTGGGGCGCAAGTAGCGCTCGTCGAACTTGACGAACTCCTGCCAGTCGAGGCCCACGTGTCCGAACGCCGTCTCGAGGAAGTCCTTGATCGTGTATCCGACACCCGTCGCCAGCACGAAGTCTTCCGGCTCGTCGGCCTGCAGCATGCGCCACATGCCTTCGACGTACTCGGCGGCATAACCCCAGTCACGAATCGACTCGAGGTTGCCGAGGTAGATGTCCTTCTGTACACCGGCCTTGATGCGGGCGACGGCGCGCGTGATCTTGCGGGTCACGAACGTCTCACCGCGGCGGGGGGACTCGTGGTTGAAGAGGATGCCGTTCACCGCGAACATGTCGTATGCCTCGCGGTAGTTCTTGGTGATCCAGTACGAGTAGAGCTTCGCGACCCCGTACGGCGAGCGCGGGTAGAAGGGCGTCTCCTCGTTCTGAGGCGGAGGAGTCGCACCGTAGAGCTCCGAGGTCGACGCCTGGTAGAAGCGGGTCGTGATGCCGGAGAGTCGCACCGCCTCAAGCAGACGGATCGTGCCCGTGCCCGTGGTGTCAGCAGTGTGCTCGGGCTCGTCGAACGAGACCCTCACGTGTGACTGCGCGGCAAGGTTGTAGACCTCGTCGGGGTTGATCTCCGACATCAGGGTGACCATGCGCGCCCCGTCGGAGAGGTCGCCGTAGTGGAGGAAGAGCTTCGCGTCGGCGTCGTGCGGGTCGACATAAAGGTGGTCGATGCGGTGTGTATTGAAGGTGGATGCTCGGCGAATGAGGCCGTGCACCTCGTAGCCCTTCGAGAGCAGCAGCTCCGCAAGATAGGAGCCATCCTGGCCCGTAATGCCGGTGATGAGTGCGCGCTTGGTCAAGAGATTCTGCCTATCTTGATCGTCGATGGGGGGAGGTCACGCAGGATGCTTCTCAGCGGCGGTGGCAATCAGATCCGCGAGCAGACTATCGAACCGATCGATCGCGAATGTTTCATCGAGCACCGTCTCTCTGTAACGTTTGCCGTTCTGCCCCAGACGATCAGCGTGGGCTCGGTCAGAGATGAGGGACGAGACGCCGTCGAGCAACGCCGCGGGGTCTCCGGCGGGAACGACGAAACCAGCTTGTGCCGCGGTAACCTCCTGCGCCGTGATTCCGGTGGAGTCCGTCGCCGCGAGCACCGGCCGCCCAGCGGCGAAGTAAGACGTGAGCTTGCTCGGAACAGCCATCTCGGCGACTCCGGGAAGCTCATTAACGAGCAGGACGTCAGCTGCTTGAAGGATGCCGGTGAAATCACGGTCTCCCAGAGGCGGCAGAAACTGCGTCGCCGTCGGCTCCGCATCGGCTCGCTGCTGCAGTTCGTCGCGCTGCGAGCCGTTGCCGACGAGCACGAAGCGCACACGCTCTCCGCGCTGATGCGCCAATCGCCCCGCGTCCACGACGTGGTGAAGGCCTTGCTTGACGCCCATATTTCCGGTGTGGACGACGACGACTTCGTCATCGGGCCAGCCGTAAGAAGCACGTACCGCGGCAACGTCCACCGGTGGCAGCGGGGGCAAATGCGTCCAGTTTCGGACTACCGCGATGCGCTCACGAGGCACACCGAAGTCATCGTGCACACGATCCGCGAATCGGTCGTGAATCACGACGACGGTCGAAGCCGAGCGCAGCAGCCATCCCTCGACGTTACGAATGATGCGCGCAGCCATGCCGCCACCCTGCCCGGTCTCCGATATCCCGATGCCGTAGAGGTCCTGCACCCACACGACGAACGGAGTCGAGCGATGCGTGAGGCGCGAACGCAGACGAACGAGAGCAGAAGAGAGCAATGCTGGCGATACGGCGATGATCGCGGCCGGCCGGCCCCAGCGGGCGAAACTCTGGCGTATACCGAAAGTGACCTCCGACAGCGCGCGTGGCAGCGGCGACGGCCGCTGGGGTACGTAATGACGCAGCCGTGAGAGGGTCACACCCTCGATCTGTTCGCTCCGCGACCACTGCCCGTAACCTGAAGTGATCTTCCAGTCTGGATAATGAGGGTGCGCCGTGATGGCGCGGACCTCGTGCCCGCGCCGCGCCAACCCCCCAGCCATGGCGCCCGTGTAGGGAGAGATCCCCGTAGTCTCCGGGGGGTAGTTGAGCCCGAAGACGAGCGTTCGCGAGGGTCGTTGCTGCACGGCACCGACCTTACAGCGACCGTCGTTACGACACAGTTACGAGAAAGGGACGCCGTGAGCGACATTCCGGTGATCGATCTCTCGAAGGCCCCGGGCGAGCGCGCCGCATGGGATCAACCAGCCTGGAAGGTGTATCTCTGGGCCATCGTCGAGTTGCTTCTTGTCACCAACGCCTGGCAGATCAGCTCGGGCCTACGCATACGAGTGCTGCGCGCGTTCGGCGCCGAAATCGGCAGCGGCGTCATCTTCCGGCCCCGCACCCGCGTGAAATTTCCCTGGAAGTTGCACATCGGCGACCGCTCTTGGATCGGCGAGGGCGCCTGGTTCCACAATCAGGACCACATCCACATCGGCCACGATGTCGTGATCTCGCAGGAGACGCTCTTGACGACTGGAAGCCACCGCCACCGCAAGGACATGGCACTCGTCACGCGGCCAATCACGATCGAGTCGGGAGTGTGGGTGACGAGCCGTTGTGTGGTGCTCGGGGGCGTGACTATCGGGCGATCTGCCCTGATCAAGCCGCTCACCCGCGTCGACAGCGACGTCGAGCCAAACACCATCTGGGATCAGACTGGTCGGCTCGCGGAGCGATTCAGATGAGGGTCGCGCACGTCGTCACCTATCTCTCCCCCGATGGAGCGTTCGGGGGTCCCGCTCGAGTTGCCCTCGGTCAGGCAGAGGCGCTCGCCGCACGCGGTCACGAGGTCACGGTCTTCGCAGCTTGTCCTCCAGACGAGGAAGTCGACCAGCAGCAAGACGGCTACAGCCTTCGAACTTTCTCGGGTCGTTTCCTGCACGCCTCTTTGGGGTTCGCTGGTCTACGATCGCCGGGTCTGATGAGAGCCCTTCGAGCTGCGGCGCCTGATCTGGATATCGCGCACATCCACCTCGCCCGCGACCTCGTTACCCTCCCTGCGGCGAGAGCGGTCCGTCGTCTGGGAATTCCATACGTAGTCCAGACCCACGGGATGATCGATGCGTCCACACGGCTGCTCGCTCGTCCGATCGATCTGTGGGAGACGAGAGCGGCGCTTCGAGGCGCTTCGTGGGCCCTCGTACTAACCGCCGAGGAAGCCGGTTCGTTGGCCGAGATCGAGCCATCTGTGAAGCAGGTCCGAATCACGAACGGTGTGCATGTTGGCGAGCTTTCACCTTACAACGACCGCCTGCCTCGAGTGGTGTTCTTAGCTCGATTGCACCCGAGAAAGCGTGCGCCTGCTTTCGTCGAGACGGCCAGGTTGCTCGCCCCTCGCTTCCCTCAACTCGAGTTTGTCCTGGCTGGACCCGACGAGGGCGACGGTAAGCGTGTTGCGGAGATGATTAGCGCGCTCGGTGAATCGGTGCCTGTCCGATGGATCGGAGCCGTGGACCCCGCCGAGACTGACAGCCTGCTCCGGAGCGCAAGCGCCTACGTACTTCCGGCCGAAGGTGAAGTGTTCCCGATGTCGTTGTTGGAAGCGCTGCGCGCTGGCACTCCTTCGGTGGTCACGACTTCGCTCGGGATTGCAGACGCCTGCCGCAAATACGGTGCGGCGGTCATCACTGATGGATCACCGGAAGCGATGGCGCATGCGCTCGCTGAGATCCTGACGGTGCCTGGCCACGCCGAAAGCCTCCGACAGGGAGGAGCCACGTATCTTCGTGACGAACTCAACATCGATCATGTCGCTCTTCGACTCGAAGGCCTCTACGACGAGACGCGTCAACTGGCCGATGCTCCGCGACCCGGAAAAGGCTGATGCCCGTCTTCGTCGTATTGGCACATGATGACCCAGCCATGTTGCGCCGACTGGTTGGCCGACTGGGTGCGCATCCGATCCATGTCCACATCGACGCGAAGACCGATCTCGACGACTTCGACTCCGTAGCCAAGATCACCAGTTCGCGGACGGCGCAGTACGTTCGAACGCGGAGCAGACTGAATTGGGGCGGATGGTCGATTGTCGAGGGAATGGCACATTCGGTGGATCAGGCCTTGTCGGATACCTCGGTGGATGATCATGTCGTGTTCCTTTCGGGCAGGTGCTATCCGGTCCGTCCCGTCGCCGAATTCGTCAACCACCTGGCTTCGTCGCGCTGGCGCGTGCATGCGCGGGCGCATGCCGTTACCGGACCGGGCGAGGACCATCGATGGCGGTATGAGCGTCGTCATGGCTTCGACTCTTGGGCCGCGCGATTCGGCGCACGTGGATCGCTTTCCCGGAGAGCGATGCGAAACGCCTGGTCACGTTTGCGCTCGATCGGGTATGCGAAGGAGGTTCCCGTACACGTGGCGATCGGGTCTCAGTGGATGGCACTTCCGCGAGATTGTGCTCAGGAGGCAGTCGCCAGCGTTCGTACACAGCAGCGCGAGTGGTTTCTTGACTCCTTTGCGCCTGACGAGATCGCTTTCCAGACCTTCATCTATAATTCGAGATGGGCCGCCGAAACCGAATTCAGGAAGCTGGAACCCAGAGTTGCGAGCGTGTCGGAGATCCCGAACTTTCACATAGTCGACGCAAACCTCACGGGTCGGATCGATTGGGCCATGGCGCTGCAACCGCCGGAGCGCGCCTTCTTCGCGCGGAAGTTTGATTCATCGCGAGACGCAGATCTCTTGAGCGAGATCGACCGCCGCGTCGAATGAACTTCCGGGTCGAACCAACAATAAGGACGTTTCTTGGCTTATAGAGATGAAGCCGTCACAGTCGTAGTCCCCACTCACGGGCGCCCGCGGCTTCTGGAGAGATCGCTAGCCTCTGTGCTGGCACAGACCACGCGTGCCCACACCATTGTCGTCGTGGACGACCTGGACGACCCAGCGACGCGCGAGGTTGTCGAGCGGATCGCCGCAAACTCGATCGAGCGAGTGAAGTACGTCGCATCTCTGACGTTGGCGGGATCCGCGTCGCGGTCAAGGAATGTCGGGCTTGCGATGGTCGAGACGCCCCTCGTGGCGTTCCTCGATGACGACGACGAGTGGCTGCCCGGATTCTTGGCGAGCACGGCTGCCCGCCTCGGAGCGGGCGTCGACCTCGCCGTCAGCCATACTGTGTTGCGGACGAGTCTAGGAGATAGGCCCTTCATGCGGCTCAGCGAAGGGCTGTTGTGGACGATGTGTCTCGGAAACAACCCGGGCTTGACGGGATCAAACTTTGTGGCGCAGACTGCTCAGCTAATCGCCCTCGATGGGTTCGATGAGACGCTACTGGTGGCGGAAGATCAGGATCTCTTGGTCCGATACCTCGCGCAAGGAGGACACTACAGAGTGCTGAGCGAAGATTGCGTCATCCAGCACGCCGGCTCTGGTGAGCATCTTTCCTCTCCCGGTGCTCGACAGGTAGAGGGATTGCGGAGCTTCTTGGATAAGTATCGCGACGTATCGTCTATCCGCGACAGGCGATACCTACGCGCGATGTGGCACGCCGCGAGCATCTATCCGGGGGTCTCTCGTCGAGCTCGCGTCTACCATCGGATCATGCAGCTAATGAACCTTCCGCTGGATGTTTTCATTGGGAGGGTTGCCGCTCGCCTTCGCAACGAGCCGAGTTCTGATGCGTACAAGTAAGGCCTTCCGAACGCCCACCGTCGATCCTATGGCGAGATTGTCAACGCCCGCTTCCCACGCTCCCTTTCTCGGCACCATCCTTGCCGGCGCGTTGGTGGGGCTTGTTCCGATGCTCATCATCGCCGCAACCGGTTCCTCTGCGAGCGACTCCGCGTGGGTCGGTGCCCTCATTGCGGTCATCATCGCCGGTATGCGATTTAGTTGGCTGATGACTGTGCCAGATCGTCGTCTGTTCGAGATGGTGACGTGGCTCTTCGTCTACGTGTTTCTTGGGATCGCTCCGCTCGTACAACTCCGCGGCTACGGTGCCCCATCAACAACACCCAATGTCGACTTCTCCAACGCCTGGACTGCCATCGCGGCGGTCATCGTGTTCGAGGTGCTACTCATACTCGGGGCTGTGCTCGCGCCATCTCGTATCGAGCTCCCAGCGGCGCGTCCGAGAACGATCGATCCGGTCCGTGTCTATCTGTGGACGGCCCTCCTGCTCTCGATGGGTGCAGCATACATAGCACTGATCGGTCTGGGAGCGATTTGGGGCCCCCGCGTTTGGCGCGGCGCAGTTGTTTGGCGAACCTTCGGCGACCCCTTGGTTGCGCAGATAGTGGAAGCACTCGTTTCGGTCGGTCTACTCACGGTGATCGTCGCGCAGGTTCTCGTTATGCGCGATGGCTCCGCTGCCTGGCGATCCACGCGGCGTGTGGTCGTCTTCTTTAGTGCGCTCATGCTCTTGACGATTGTGAACCCGGTCGGCTCGCCGCGATACGTGTTTGGCGTAATCGTCCTTGGACTCCTAGCGGTGATGGGCGCTTACTCGTCGCTACTTAAGTACCGCGCGACATCGATTCTCGCGCTGCTGAGTCTGGCGTTCTTGTTCCCCGTGCTCGATAGTTTTCGATACTCGACCGCGTCGGCGATCGAGTTCTCAGACCCACTCCCTCAGTTCGCGAGCCCGGACTTCGATGCGTTCGCGCAACTCATCAACGTCGTTGAGTACGTGAATGACGTCGGTCCTACGCTCGGATGGCAGATGGTCGGAGTGCTTCTGTTCTGGGTGCCACGAGCATTTTGGCCATCGAAACCTGTCGACACGGGAGTTCTCATCGCCAACTACAAGGGTTACGCATTCTCAAATCTGTCGGCGCCGCTTCCTGCCGAGTTGCTCATAAATGGGGCTTTTCTGGCGGTGATAGTTGGTGCTGTCGCGCTTGGCGTCTTCCTACGCAGGTGGGACACGTCCAACGAGCTGCAACTAAAGAAGACCGGGGTTCCTACTCTGTTGGGATGCGTTCTTCCGTTCTATCTCTTGCTCGTGCTTCGAGGCTCCCTGCTTCAGGCCATGGCGAGTCTCTCCGTGATATTGGCCGTATCGGCGCTCGTAACGTCACGGTCCGATCGTCGGACCTGAGCAAACACGCGACTTGGGCTTCTTCGCTTGGACCAACGGGCCAGAGTCGGCTCAGTCACTCGATTAAACGGAACGCTCGCGCGCGAGCGTATCGAGATACGCGACGATAGGCGCGACAACCTTCTCCCAGGAGTTCTCCCTCGAGAAGCGAATTGCTGCCGCCTCGCGGCGGTGGCGCTCCTCCGAGTTCTCGAGGAGGCGCACTATCGTCTCAGCCTGGTCGTCCGTGCCAATGACGGCGTCGGCGGGCAGATCACCGTTTCGCGTCTCGCGTTCAAGATAGGCCGGACCTACAACGACACGGCCTCGAGCGAGTGCACCTACAAGCTTCAACTGGCTTCCAGCGCCCGACTTGGCGGGCGCAAGAACGAGCGCAGAAGATTCGTATAGTGGTTGCAGGTCATCAACGAAGCCGAGGTTGCTTACGCCGGAGTGGGGCGATTTGTCACTAACAAGGTCGTCAGCGCCGCGGCCGACTACGAGAAGTTTCGCTTCTGGAATCTTGGCGACGACCAGCGGCCACACACTCTGAAGAACTTCTTCGAGCCCTTCACGATTGGGCTCGTACCACCAACTGCCCACCGCGAGCACAACGCGGGACGTGCTGGCAGACTGGATGGCGGGCCGCTGCTCGACTCCGTTCGGCACGAGGATCGTCTGGTTGGTCGAGTAAGAGTCGCCCGAGGGGATCTCGCTCGACGACAGGGCAACAGATAGGTTTGCCCATCGTCGGACAGCAGGTTCCCATACGAGCGCCTTCGCCGCCTCCAACAGTGGCTTGATCTTCTGGACACCCCGTGTGCCCCGGGCTTGCGCGAGGTAGCGGCGACTTTCGAGATTGGCGAACTCTACGATGTGATTTCCTCGAATCCGGGATCGGCGACCGATATCCGCGATCACAGTGTTCTCCCAGAACAGTGCTAGAGGTGCGGTCGACTGCCCGCTTGCGCTCTTCACGGCCCTCATGAGTGGGAACAAAGATCGCGATTCATATGGGCCAGGGAGGAAACGTTCGAAACCCCTAGGTGCGGACCGCGAGACGCTAACAATTCTCACATTTGGGAGTGGCGTCAGCAGCGGGCCACCATTGGGTGCAAAAACAACGATCTCATCGCAATGAGCCGCGAGCGCTTCGATTACGCCTGCGGTTCTGACGTTGGCGCCGTGATCGGCGGGCCATGGCATACGCGAGCAAACATAGAAGACTTTCATTGCGAGAAATAGTCCCTTCGGGTCGAGATCACCAGACCGCTATTTCCGTGGATCTGCTCGCCTTGCACTACCATCTTAGGCGCCGCAGCGGCTGGGTGACTGCGGGTCCTTCCGCCGCACTTTCAAGCGACCCAGACTGGTTGTCTCGAAGCGGTAGATGACGCGTGGGCCGCAGGAATGCCCTTGGTCGTGGGCGGGCGCCAAAGCCGGTAGGATTGAGGAATCCGGGGTGGAGTGACTCTATTTCTGTCCGCCGCTGGCCCGAGTAGACATCGGACGAAGCTGACCGACAGCGGTCCACGTACGCGTGGCAGAGAATGGAGTCGTCTCGTGAAGCGCGCCATGACCGTGTTCACGGTCCTCGCACTCGTGCAGAGGAGCGTTGGCTTACTCCTCCTTCCCTTCGTCACGAGAGCGATGAGTCCCGATGACTACGGCGCGGCGAGCCTCATCACTGTGGCTGGCACGGTGCTCGGCGCAGGAATGGGGAGTCCTGTGGAAGCGGCGGTGTTCCGCGCCGCATCCCGTCTTCAGCATGAGCCCGGTCAGATTGGGATGCTTGCCGCGAGCAGGCTTTGGCTCCTCGTGATTGGCCCAAGTGCTTGTCTTCTTGTCGGAGGTGCACTCTTAGCCCTGCCGGCGGACATCCTCCAAGTGCCGTCAGCCCTTTGGGGAATCGAGATCATCGCCGCTGGCCTCGGGCTGTACGGATCATCGTACGTGCAGTCGCGCCTTCGGGCGGAGCATCGCTTCAGTCCGCTCGTTCTGTTTACGCTGACTAGCATTGTGGTTTCACTTGCCTCAAAGATTGCCTTCGTTCTGGCACTTCCCTGGGGAGTGTGGGGGTGGGTACTCTCCGACCTCGTCGCCGGAGCCGCTTCGCTTCTCCTTGCGTTCATAATTGCGCCGCGCACGATGCGAGTTCGGCGAGCGCGGCGGGACGATCTGCGATCGCTCGTCTCATTCAGTCTGCCGCTACTTCCCCATTCGCTCGCGTTCTGGGGGATCTCTTTCGTCAATCGACCGATTCTCGCGGTCCTCCTTCCACTCAGTGACGTGGGTTATCTGTCGATCGCACAAAACGTCGTCAACGTCGGCGTGCTCATCGTCGCCGAGATCAACCGCGCAGTCACGCCGGAGTACGCCCGAACCGCGTTGCCAGGCCCCACTTTCCACTTAGCCCGAGTCATGCGTCTGCAATGGATAATCGGAACAGCTACGACGTTGTTGATGATCCTCATGGGCAGACCATTCGTTGACTGGATATTAGGGTCAGGCTATGACACCGTGGCGTCTGCAATAGGGCTAATGGCGGCCGTGCCCTTGCTCTGGACTGCTTACGGGATGGCGCTGAATTTCCCAACGCAAACGATGGGAAATACTAGGTGGAACTGGATCGCTTCAACTTTGGGCTTAATCGTCGTCATTGTTGGATCATTCTCGCTTGTGCCTGTTCTGGGACTATCAGGAGGCCCGATATCGGTCACCATTAGCTGGATTGCGATGGCGGGCGCTGCATTCTTCATCGTTCGTCTAGTTAGGGCCGAGGTCGACTGGAAGCGTGCTGGCCTGACCCCAGCGCTCATTGTCCTGTCTACCGCTTGCGTGGCCACCGGCGCGCTCGCCAATCAGCCCTCCATGAGTTCCTCCACTGTCATCGCGCTGTACGTTGTTGCTGTTGCGAGCGCTGTGAGCAGTATGGTCATTCAACTTCGGGCCCGCGCTAGAACACGATCTTGAGATTCACGACAGGAGATAGCAGATGGTCATTGACGCGATTACGAAGTTTTCTGCTCCTGGAACGCTCGTATCCCGCCTTCCAGTTGACCTTGATGAGACCCATACACAGAGCGGTTTCTTGGTGTCCTTCGCGCGTGATCTTCGGCGCAGAGTAGGTGATATGCGCTACTCGCGCAGTGCCATCGGAAGGAGCAGTCTAGTGACACTAGATCGACTGCGCGGCAGCGAGAATGGCCAGACGGGCCTGATCGTCGCGAGTGGCCCTAGCCTCCGTCGCACTGATCTGAGTGTACTCGACCGGCACCCGTATATTCTTATGAATCGGGGATATGTACTGATGGACTCGTACGAACGCGCACCGTCCTTGATCTGTGCTCATGACCCTGATGTCCTCAAGCATTTCGGTGCTGAACTCGCCGCCCTTCCGGTGCCGCTCATGGTCTCGCGCGACGCCGCTGACTTATTTGACCGACGGGAGAATGTCGCCTTCTTGCGCTATCAGCTGCGCTGGCGGTTCGCCAAGCATCTCGGGCTTTCCTCGCACCACGGCTATACTGCTATGTTTTGGGCTCTCCAGGGCGCCTACCTCCTCGGCTGGCAGAAGGCAGTCATCATTGGCATGGATCACAATCACTCAAGCGCCGGCGCGCCATCTGCCTACGAGACGACGGGTCAAGTCGACACGAATCATTTCGATCCGCGCTACTTTCCGCAGGGCCTTTCTCTGCGGAATCCAGTTCTTCGCGGCAACGAGTACTCGTATGCGCTGGCGCGAGCCGCGTGGGACCGAGCCGGTCGCGACGTCGTCGACTGCACGATCGACGGCAAGTGCGACATATTCCGAAAGTCGGAACTCGCAATCGAACTTGGGCGCTGACACCTATGCGCGCACCGTCAACCTTCGACCTGCTGAGTGTCGATGACCGAATCATCGACACTCAGCAGTCGGCCGGTCAGTGTGTTGACGCCTCGATGGTCGCTTCGACGCGAAGCACATCCTCCGGTCTGTCTACTGACATGGAGCGATCGCTCATCGGGATGACCGTGACCGGGATGCTCAGCTCGAGAAACCGTACGACCTCGCAGTCCTCGATCGCTTCGAGAGGAGTGCGGGCTGCTACCGATGCGTACTTCGCCAGGACTTCGGATGTGTACGCGTACGCGCAGACTTGTCGCGAACCCCCGTGAAAGCCTCCGTCGTGTGACCCGGGAACCATCGCACGACCGATGTAGATGAGCTGCTGGTCAAGCCCCACTAGTAACTTGATGTACTTCGAGTCTCGCCATTGCGCCTCAGTGAGCGCGCAAGAACCGATGAACGTGGCAGTCGGGTTCGCATTAGAGGCATCGATGATCGCTCGAATGTCATCAGGCTCAAACACGGGTTCGTCTCCCTGAACATTGACGTACGTTCGCGCCGGAATGCGTGCCGCGATCTCTGCAACGCGGTCCGTGCCGGTCAGGTGGTTGTCCCGCGTAAGCTCTGCTCGGAATCCGTGTTCTAGGCACACATCCACGATGCGTTGATCATCGGTGGCGACAACGATCCGGTCGCGAGGGACGACGGCTGCGCACTGCTTGGCCGTCCGGATGATCATAGGAACGCCAGCGATGGGTACCAGCGGCTTACCAGGCAGACGCTTTGAGCTGAATCGTGCCGGGATGACAATGAGGATGTCGTCGAAGTTCATTGCGATGCTTTCATGGGCGAAGGATGGGTTGGCAGAAGGAGCTCGGCAAGAGTTTCGACGGTGCGATAACCCGTTGCCGACGCGCGCTCAAGCATGGCTGGCCGGACGGTGGAGTAGGCCCCGACGTAAACAAAGTCGATCCCGGCCGCGTCGGCTGCGTCTGCATCTGCCATTGCATCGCCGATCATGATCGCGTTCGAGTCGGGTCGGTCGGTCCGCTCTCGCTCGACGATCGCTTGAACGATCTCCTTCTTCGGAGTCGGCGAGCCGAAAATGCCTACGAAGTCGCCTGCGAGATGTCGCCGAGCAAACGCGGAGCGCAGTTCATCCTGGGCGCTGCCCGATGCGACGTAGCGTCGCTTCTGTGCAAGTGCCGCTAGTAGGTCGGCTGCTCCTTTAGTCCTATCGGCCGTGTCGTAGATGATTGACGTTCGTGCGGCGAATGCAGACGTGAGATCAGCGAGAACCGCTTGGGTCTCGCCATCCCTAGGCGCCCCGAAGCGGCCAGACAGAAGCTCTTCGAATACACGGAACCTAGAGATTCCGAAGTTCGTTGATTGCCACGCGGCGAATCGGGCGCTCGCCTCATCGTCGTAGCCGAACTCCCTCGCGACAGCCTCGAAAGCGCGGTTCTTCTCGCTGTTCGTATCAAGGAGCACGCCGTCGCAGTCAAATATCACTACGTCGTAGGCGTCAATTGCTGTCTGCTGAGTCTCACTCATCGGATGCGAGCGCTGAGAGCCGACTGTAGATCGAGGCAACAGGTACGTCGAATCGAGTGCGAGTACCACTAGTGACCTCGCGCTCGGGATGATCCTTCCGGAATGCGTCGAGGAGTAACTGCGACTCCTTTGCAAGCTCTTGCTCAGCACTTGTCGCATGGGCGTAGCCGTCGAACCCGACAAGGGTCACACGCGCTGCGTCATTTGCCAGAGCAGCGCCGAGAGCCAGAGAGAGCGGCCCGATGTCACTCACGGGTCCGAGATTGTCGGTGTCGGCGCTGACGACAAACGGCTGCACTTGTCGAGTACGAGCGCGCGCAAACTCCGGAACTGGGCGAATTCGCGGCGCTGCCGGGACGATGTAGCCATCGCTGATGTCGAGAGTTGCACGATCGGGGAGTCGGTCAACTACGTCGCCCGCGAGCGCGACGTACTGCCTGGTGGTCAGCCGTTCGATGAGCGACAGGTGGCGGTAGTTGGCATGGACAACTGTCGCGCCGCTTCGGTTGGCGTACTCAACGACTGCCTCGGCGTGCTCCTCTATTGTCGGACCGCCTCCGATAACGATCAGCTCGTCTGTCTCGTTCGCAGAAAGTGCGCCGAGCGTCTCGTAAGAGAATTCGTCGATGCTACCGAGTGACTGATTCTGCATCGCATGGATGATTGAGGGTACTGAATAGCGATTCTTGCCCAGCCAGTCCATTACCCGATTCTGAGGGAGTCCGGCGGCACCCGAGATCATGTAGACCAAGTTAGTGCCCCAGCCGTACTCGCGCTGCAGCTTCTCGAACGGGTCAACGATGTCGTGAAGCGCCACGTAGTCGAGCTCGTCGGGGGTGGCAGCGTACTTGTGGACGAGGAGGGTCTCTGTCTGAGTGTTCCCTGGACCACGTCCCATGCCCGTGACGGTGCTATCAATGATCGTCGCGCCCGCGGTGACGGCGCTCAGCGAGTTCGCGAAAGCGAGGCGCATGTTGTCGTGTCCATGGAAGCCCGCCGCTGTCTGGGGATGCAGCTCTCGAAGTGAAGAGATTGCGATGGCGACCTGTTCGGGAGTGCAACCGCCGTAGCTGTCGACGAGAGCGAGACATGAGGACACCTCAGCCGCCTCGGAGAGACTGGACAGGGAGTCCACCGAATCCCAGTACTTCGATAGGTACATGATGTTGATGGCGACGTCGAAGCCCAGTTCACGAAGACGTCGGCCGAGAGCTGCTGCTTCAGCAAGGCGGGTTGGTGCCACCGCCATGCGAACGAGGTCGACCGTCCCGATAACCTCCCCGACGACACGGTCGAGCGACGTCAAGGGGACAGACTTCTCATCCAGCATGACGGCGAGGCGCTGATCCTCGCGCAAGATGCCCTTTGCGCGCGCCGTCGTGGCCTCGTTGAGAAAGTAGTACTGGCCGAAGTAGCCATCACGCGGGAGGTTGCAGTACCCGAGTTCGATCGTCGAGATCGGCAGCTTTGAGGCCGCGCGCAAGTAACTACCGACAACGTCCTGCTGGAAATCCCACGCGGTGTAGTAGCCGCCGTCTCGGAGCGTGCAGTCGAGGACGGCGGGCGGCGTCGAGTTCATGTGATTCCTTGGTCGGGAAGCGAGATCGGGGAGGGGACTGGGCGGCTGTCTCGCCGGGCGCGGGGGGCGGGGGACGCGGGCCGTCTAGAAGGATTACAGTGTCGCCCACGAATGTCCAGTTCTTAACGTAGGACAAGTCGAGGCGCACGGATTCATCCCCCGGCAGCAACGAGCGACCACTAGCCTGCCTGAAGCCCGTGATTCCTGGCTCGGCGAGGGAGCGGCGGTGCACGCGGTCGGCATACTGCGCGACCTCACTTGGCAGAGGGTGACGGGGGCCGACGAGCGACATCGGCCGAGCGATCACGCTGAACAACTTAAGCAACTCATCGAGGCTGTACTTCTGTATCACGCGCCCGATGGCGGTGATTCTGGGATCATTGTTAGTCTTGAAGAGAGCTTCGTTGCCCGCATCGCATTCTTGCTTGGCGAGTTGTTCGAGCAGGCTTTCTGCGCTAACGACCATCGAGCGGAACTTGATCATCGTGACCTCTTGCGCTCGCAGGCCCGTACGGATCTGAATGAGGAAGACGGGTCCTTGGCGCGCAAGCCGAACGGCGATCGAGACGAACAGCAGTAGCGGACTGATGAGAATCACGCCCAGCACCGCGGCGGCGAGGCCGAGCGTGCGTTTGGCAAACAGCTGTCTCTTACTGAATCGCGGGGTCTCGACGTGGACTAGCGGTAGGCCCGATACCGGGCGGACATGAATACGCGGACCGGCGAGGTCGACGACGCCCGGCGCGAGAACACGGGGCTGCTTTCCAGCCTCAAGCCCCCCCGAGATCTCTTTGCCCTTGTCGGGCGGCAGCTCGTCAGTACTCGTCACAGCTACCGTGTCAGCACCCGTGGCGCGGATGGGGCGATCGACCGCCGACACCAAGCCCATGATGGGGAGCTCGATCCAGGATGGCACTCGCCGCCGCCGGGAGCTGGTCGCTGGCGGCGAGGGATGTCGACGAAGACGAACTGCCGGCTTGTGATTGGCCTGCTGGTGCAGGGGTATGTGCATAGACATATCGAGGCGATGGCAGGGTACTCGGATCACGCGTTCACGCGGGGTGATCGACGATCATGCCGGTGCACCTCAGTATCCATCAGTGCCTCATCCTCGTTGCACGCCTTCCCGTCAATGTAGTGACGACGAGCAATCACCATCACCTTCCGCCGTCTAGCGGCCGCTCGCTCAACGATCGTGAGACCGAAGAAACCCGAACCGACAAAAAGGAGCTCTGTCACGCTGCGGTCTCTCCCGGAGCAATCGCGGCCTTTGCGGTTTTCGCGAGAATCGCGATATCACCAACCAGCGACCAATTCTCGACATACGACAAGTCAAGCCTCACGGTGTCCTCCCACGAGAGCGTCGAGCGGCCGCTCACCTGCCAGAGTCCGGTGATGCCGGGCTTGACGAGGAAGCGGCGGTGCACATGCGTGGCGTACTGCTCCACCTCACTCGGCAACGGCGGTCGCGGTCCGACGAGCGACATCGATCCGCCGATCACGTTGAACAGCTGCGGCAGCTCGTCGAGGCTGTACTTGCGCATAATGCGGCCGATCGGCGTCACACGCGGGTCGTTCTTCATCTTGAACATGATCTCGTTGCCCGAGTCGAGGCCCTGCTCCTGACGGTCGCGTGTGAGCTGCGCGAGCAGCTCTTCGGCATTTGTCACCATCGAGCGGAACTTGAACATCGTGAACTCGCGTCCACCACGACCGATACGGACTTGACTGAAAAGAACGGGGCCCTCCGATGAGAGACGGATGCTCATCGCGAGGAAGGCCAGCACAGGGCTCAGCAGCAACACCCCGAGCGCGCTCGCGGTCACATCGACCGATCGTTTCAGGAACAGTTGACCCTTGCTGAAGCGTGGCGTCTCGACGTGGATCAGGGGCAGACCTGCGACCGGTCGAGTGTGCAGCCGCGGCCCCGCGATATCGACGATGCTTGGCGCGAGCACGAGGTGCTGGCGGCCGGCCTGCAGGTTCCACGAGATCTGCTTCACCTTGTCGGGCGGCAGCTCGTCGGTGCTCGTCACGGCGACGGTGTCGGCATCCGTCAGTTCCATCGCACGCTCAACCGCGTTGACGCTCCCCATCATGGGCACGGAAGTGCCGGGCACGAAGTCAGCGACTTTGCCCGTCGGCGTGCACGCGCCGACGACGTGATAACCGGCGCTCGGAGTGCGAATGAGCTCACGCGCGATCTGGGCAACCGACTCCTCCGACCCGACGAGAAGCACCCGCGCCGAGAAGTCACCGGTCCTGCGCTTCATGATCAGCCACTGCCGCCACAGCCACCGCGTCCAGAGCAGCACCAGCACGCCCGCCGGCAGGCTGATCAGCAGGAATCCCCGAGCGACATCGATTTTGGTGAGGAAGCCGACGATGGCGACCGCACCGAACACCCTCAGGCTGGCATCGAACACCCGCAGATACTCATTCGACCCCGAGCCGAGAACGCGCACGCTGCGCGAGTCGCTCCACGACAGCGCTCCCAACCAGACGACGATAAGTACCACCGAGAACGCCCAGTAGGAGATGTCCGAGATACGAGCGTCATCCCGGATTGCCAGCTGCGCATTGCCGAACCCGAACCAGGCGATCTGGGCGCCGAAGACGACCCACGTCAGCACGAGGAAATCGCTGACGACGAGCCGGCGCTGAAAGCGGCGACGCCAATCGTTGAAGGGTGGGGCAGCGGGACGCATGGTGCTGGTGGCCTGAGTCGACGCACCGGCCGGAGCAGTGATGGAGCCGCTGTCCGCGCGGGATGCTGTCGAGTCTTGAGGCGACTCCGTCGTCGCATCGACCTGAATATCGGTCGACACTTCGGCTTCCTCCTATATCTCGGTTTCGGCCCCCCGGCTGTCGGGAGATTATCAGTTGAATGTGTCAGGTGTGTGACGCGTGACGGTCTGATGACTCCCGGTGACACCCGAGCCTAGGAGCACGATGAGAGGGCTCTCATCATCCTTTTGGTGAAAACTTGGTGTCTCAGGCGTACTGGCCGATGGTCTTGCCGGCGCGGAGCCGTTCAAGAGTGCGGCGGAGAGCAGCGACGACATCGGGGGAACCTTGATGGGGAAACGGCACCGCCTCAAGCGCCGCCTCAAATCGGCCGAAGACGTCGTCGACCGTCGCCGAGATCGCTCGAGGGTTGAGCCCTCCCCATGCGGCGGCCTCGCGCTCCAGGTGATCCTTGGTGAGGTTGCGATGATCGAACACCCTGTTTACCGAGAGCGCGAGTGTGAAGTCGACGCGCCCCGACTGAAAGAGATTGGGCACCGCATCGTACAGATCGGCGAGCCTGTCTTCACCGGGTAGGTGCATGATCGATACGTTCTTCGCATGTCCGTCGTTGTCGCCGATCAATAAGCGAAAAGTCAGCTGACGCAGCCAGCCCCGCAGAGGGTCGCCGTCTAGGGCGACGAGTGCTTCAGCGATAGCGCCGGCCGAGGCGTGCGAACGGTCGTTCGGTCGATCCTGGTTCTGGAACTTCACGGCATCCGACGTCCAGTCCAACCCGAGCGCCTGCGCGGCGTCCTCTTGGTGGATCACCTCAACCACGCCTCCGCGCTGACGCCGGTCGTATCGTTCGATCGCGAGGTAGGACTCGCCCGCGACCTTGCGGATCTCGCTGTGGAACGACGCCAACCCCATGTGACGGGCCAGCTCGTGAGCGTAGAACTCGTCATAGAGGCGAGCCACCGCGTCTTTTCGGGGCGGCTTGAGGATGTGTGTAGAGTGCGCGCCTCCATGGGGTTGGTACCACCGGCCGTCATCCAGCTTGGTGACCAGCACCTTCGGTTGGAAGCCGGGAATCATCGAGCGACTGTCGTCACGCAGGCCCTGGTTCCATCGGGCAGAGGCCTCACGGAAGGCACGTGCAAGCTTCTTCGGCGTCAGCAACTCGTAATGTGGCTGGTCGTCAGCCTTGCGAAAGGCGAGCGCCCCCGCAAGTGATCCCCCGTACTCGCGCAAGAAGCCAAAGAGATCATCCGTAGCGATGCCGCGATGCTTCGCCATGGCGGTGCGCTGCTGCCCTTCGGGCAGGTAACCGCCGAGAAATCGCGAGAGCCGCTGCCTGTCGGGGCTCAGCCCCACGATCTGCGCGAAGCTCTCCGACAACCTGATGTCGCCGACATCTGCCTCTTGCGACCACGTGAGCTCCACGACCCGTCGGTTCGACGTCGACGTCAGAGTGGCAATGTGGCGGCCGGCGAGGTAGACGTCCAGTTCATCACTCACGTGCCCGTCCGCTCGAAGGAGACCGTCAGGCGGATACCCAGCCTTCTCATCACCTGAAAGAGGCGTCGCAACTGAATGACCGGAGTCCCCGTTTCCAAGGCTGCGAGGTACGAGCGGGCGAAGCCGAGCTCGTCGGCGAGGTCTTCTTGACGGATGCCGCGCTCCTCTCGCACACGCGCAAGCACAGGTCCGAGGTCGTTCGCCCTGCGCACCTCGACGTCGATTCGCCTCCCGGACATGAGCACCCCCTGGATGTCTGAATATTCCGACAATCTACCATGTCTGGATATTCAGACCAGAGAAGATGTCCGGATATCCCGACACGAGGCGATGTCCGAATATTCAGACATGCCTCAGCCGAGCGACGGCGCCGTCGGCGCCACGGCACCCAGCGTTCCGACCACGACGAGCACCAGATACGTCACGTTGTAGACCACGTGCGTCAACACCGCACCCCAGATGCGGCCCGTGAGCAGCACCACCAGCGCGCACGTGCCCCCCACCGCGAAGAGTTGGATGCCGTCGACCAGCGTCAACGCCCCCGCCGTCGCGTGCAACAGCACGAACCCGCCCGCCGACACGAGCGCCGCCGTCACCCCGGCCGCCACCCCACCCACGCTCCGCCGCAGCAACTGATACACCGCGATGAGAACGACGGTGCGGAAGAAGAACTCCTCGACCAGCGGCGCGACCAGCCCCGCCGGAATCGCCTCCGTCAGCCACCACCCCGAGGGCAGGCCGCCGTCGAGCGCCATCGCAGAGGGGAAGGCCGCGGCATCCGCACCGCTCACCCAGCCCTGCAGCAGACGCAGGCCGAGCCCCAGCCCGACCCCCCACAGCACATCGATCGGCCGAAACCGCAGCAGCCCGGCCGGCCGTGACCGTGCGAAGGCGAACGCGACGGCGGCACCGAGCCCGAGCCACAGCACCACGGTCGAGGCGGTCGCCGCCCACGGCGCCGCGATGCGGCTCACGGCGCCGCCGCCGACGACGCCGAGCCCCACCCCGATGAGCGCTGCCGACAGGACGGAGAGGTCCCACCGGCGCACCGCCGTGCCGCCCAGACGCCAGTCGGTGCGCTTGCGACGACGGCGCCCGGGCGTCGCGGCCTCGCCCGACGCCTCCGACGCGCCGCGCCCACTCGGCGACCGGCGTGCAGGCGTCGACGCCTCGAGGGCGGACGAACCGGGGTCGCTAAGCTGATCGGGCACGTGGCCAAACTACCGGTCACGCGGCGAGCCACACACTCCCTCCCCCGCTCTATCGACACCGGAAGTCACCGTGCTCGAGATCCTCACCGTGTGCACCGGCAACATCTGCCGCTCCCCCCTGGCCGCGCAGCTGCTGGCCACCCGCCTCGCCGATCTTCCGGTGCGCGTCTCCAGCGCCGGCGCTCGCGCGCGCGACGGGATGCCGATGACTCCCGAAGCCGCTGACCTCGCCCTCGCCCGCGGCGTCGACCCGACGCTCGTGGCGGCCCACGGCGCCCGCTACCTCACCCCGGTACACGTACGCACCGCCGATCTCGTCCTCGCCATGGCGCGCGACCACCGCCGCGAGGTCGTCGAGCTCGACCCCTCGCGCATGCGACAGGCCTTCACGGCGCGCGAGTTCGCCCGCCTCGCCGCCGATCTGAGCGACGACGACCTGCGGACGGCCGCAGCGACCGCCGGGCAGGGCGCACCTCCGCGGGAGCGCTTCGCCGCCGCGCTGGGCGCGGTCGCCGGGCGGCGCGGGCTCACGATGCCCCCGGCATCCCCCGAGGACGACGACGTCATCGACCCCTACGGTCGGTCGGCGGCGACGTACGAACGCTCTGCAGTCGAGCTCGAGCCGGGGCTCGTCGCCGTCGAACGCGTCGTGCGGATCGCCTTCGGCTGACCTCTCGGCGGGGTCGGCGTTTCGACTCGCGCTCCGCGCTCGCTCAATGACCCGGGGGTGGTGGGCGGGTGCTGCCGGTCGTTGAGCGAGCGCAGCCAGTCGAAACGCCCCGACCCCTGTGGACAACTCCGACGAGTGTCGTAGGTATGTTCTAATATCAAAGTCATGGAGAACAGGCTCGATGGCATCGCCGCAGCGCTCGACGCGCTCGCGGCGGCGGGCGGTGCACAGGCGCCGGCCGCGCTGTCACCGAGCGCGCTCGTCGAGGTGAATCGCGCTTTCGGCGTGCTCATGCGCCAGGTCGACGCCGCTTTCGCACCCGTCGCGGCGGAGATCTCCCGCCAGTCGCGGCCGCAGCTGGGCGGCGACTCCCTCGCCAAGAAGCAGGGGTTCCGCTCCCCCGTCGCCCTGATCCAGGCCACCACCGGAGCGAGCGTGGGCGAAGCGATCAAACTCGTGCAGGTGGGCGAGAGCACCGCGCCGCGCACCGGTATCAGCGGCGAGTCGCGACCCGCCGCGCACCCGCACGTGGCGGCGGCTGTGGCGGCGGGCGCTCTGTCGATGACAGCGGCGTCGGCGATCATCACTCTGCTCGACAAGCTGTCGCTCCGCGTCGATTCCGCGCGCAGGGATGCCGCCGAGCGCGACTTCTGCCAGCGGGCACCCGGACTGCGCGCCGACGAGCTGACCAGGCTGCTGGCGCACGCGGAGGCCGAACTCGACCCCGACGGGCTCGCCGCCGCGCACGAGGAGCATCGGTCGGCCCGCGCGCTGCGGATGCAGGAGCGAGACGGCATGCTCCACCTCACCGGGGTGTTCGACGTGGCCACCGCCGCGCCGATCAAGACGGTGCTCGACGCGATGGTCACCCGCGTGCTGCAGAATAACGAGCACGCCCCACGGCGCGAGCACGGGCATGGGCACGGGGGCGGGGGCGGCGACGACCCCGAGGCAGGCGCTCTTCGCGACGAGCGCACGGTGCCGCAGATGAGAGCCGACGCCCTGCACGAACTGTGCGCGCACGCCCTCGGCTGCGAGCAGGTTCCCACGGCAGCGACAACCACCGTCGTGGTGCGGATGACGCTCGACCAGCTCGAGTCGGGGTGCGGCGTCGCGCGCATCGACGGGTTCGACGCATCGCTGCCCGCCGCGGAAGTGCGCCGGCTCGCCGCCGACCTGCAGGTCATTCCGTGCGTTCTCGGCGGCGACAGCGAGATTCTCGACTGGGGTCGCACGCGCCGCCTGTTCTCACCCGCACAGAAGCTCGCCCTCGCCGAACGCGACGGCGGCTGCGCGTTCTGCGGGGCTCCGCCGGCATGGACCCACGGCCACCACATCGCCTGGTGGAACAGGGATGCCGGGCCCACCGACCTCGACAACGGCGTGCTGCTGTGCACCGGCTGCCACCATCGTATCCACAGCGACGGGTGGGAGATCCGTGTCGACGGCGTCGGCGTGACGGCGCGGGTGTGGTTCATTCCGCCGCCGTGGATCGATGCCGACCGCACGCCCCGCATCGGAGGGAGCGCCCGCTACGCGCTGAACTGCTGAGCCGCTGAGCCGCTGAGCCGCTGAGCGATGCGGGGTGATGATGACGGATCCCCACGGCGGCACCGACGGCGACGATGACCTGTGCAGGCTGCACACGCACGTGTTGCCGTGCGGACACCGGCCCGAAACATCCGCTATGGCAGACTGAGTCCGATCGTCCCGGCCTTGCACCCCTCCCCCTGGCTGGCAGCGCGTCCTCGAGAGGCACCATGGAGCTCAGCGACTACATCCGCATCCTCCGCAAGAACTGGCTCGTGATCGTCGTGCTGACCCTGCTGGGACTCGGCGCGGCGGCGGGCTACTCCCTCACGAGGACCCCGATCTACGAGTCCGCGAGCACGGTCTTCGTCTCCACGCAGTCGGGCAACACGGCCCAGGAGCTGCAGCAGGGATCGTCGTTCGCCCAGGCGCGCATCAACACCTACGTGGGACTCACCACGACGCCCGTCGTGCTGAACCCGGTGATCGCCGACCTCGGCCTCGCCCGCACCGCCGAAGATCTCGCGAAAGACGTCAAGGCGTCGGCCGCTCTCAACTCCACGCTCATCACCATCACGGTCTCCGACCCCGACGCCGTCCAGGCGGCCAAGATCGCCAACGCGATCGCGGCGAGCCTCGCCTCCGCGGTGCCGCAGCTCGAGCCCGAGAGCAACAGCGGGGCCAGCGCCATCCGCCTCAGCCGCGTCAGCGACGCGCAGCCCGCGCTGAAGCCGTCGAGCCCCAACGTGCCGCTGAACCTCGCCCTCGGTGTTCTCGTCGGCCTGGCCCTCGGCATCGGCGTCGCGGTGCTGCGCACCACCCTCGACAACCGGGTGCGCACGCCCCGCGAGGCCGAGCAGATCACCGGCTCGCCCGGCATCGGCGCGATCGCCTACGACACGAAGGCCAAGGAGCGCCCGCTCATCGTCCACGCCGATCCGCTCAGCCCCCGGGCCGAGTCGTTCCGGGCGCTGCGCACCAACCTGCAGTTCCTCGACATGGGCGGCCGCTCCAGCTTCGTCATCACCAGCTCGATCCCCAGCGAGGGCAAGTCGACCACCACGATCAACCTCGCCATCGCCCTCGCCGACGCCGGCAAGCGCGTCGCCCTGCTCGACACCGACCTTCGCAAGCCCAAGGTCGCCGAATACCTCGGCATGGAGGGCGGCGCCGGTCTCACCGACGTGCTCATCGGTCGCGCGAAGGTCGGGGAGGTCATGCTCCCCTGGGGCGGGCGCAGCCTCTACGTGCTGCCCGCCGGCAAGATCCCGCCGAACCCCAGCGAGCTGCTCGGCTCCCGCCAGATGAACACCCTGCTCGAGATGCTCGAGAAGGACTTCGACGTCGTGCTCTGCGACGCACCGCCCCTGCTGCCCGTCACCGACGCCGCCATCCTCGCGCGCGTCACCAGCGGCGCGCTGCTGATCATCTCGGCCGGCCGCACGACCAAGCACCAGCTCCAGGGGGCCACCGAGGCCCTCAACACGGTCGGCGCCAAGCTCGCCGGCTTCGTGATGTCGATGGTTCCCACCCGCGGACCCGACTCCTATTACTCCGCCTACGGGTACGGCTACGGATACGGGTACGGCTACCGCGAGACCCCGGCCAAGACCTCCAAGGCCGAGCGCAAGGGGGCCAAGCGCCGCGGACGCACCACGCCGCTGGCGAGCGTGCCCGCCGCCCCCACGCTCGACGAGCTCGGGTTCGACTCCCGCCGTGACGCGCGTGAGGCCGACAGGGAGAGCTGAGTCGTGCCCCGCCCGCGCAGCTTCGCCAAGAGCCGCGGCGGCGCGACGCTCATCGCGATCGGACTGATCGCGCTCACCGTCGCGGCCGTCGGGCTCAGCGTCGCCGCGCTCCGGCAGGGTCGCGGCCCCGGCGACGTCGACGCCACCGTCGGCCCGGCCCCCACCTTCACCTACGCCGTTCGCACCCCGACGGCGACGGCGACACCCACGGCATCCGCCTCCCCCACCCCTGCCGGCGCGCCCGGTGCGGCCGAGCGGTTCCTGTCCGTCGGCGCCGACGCGATGTGGCGCGCCACCGCGGGAGCGTGCGGCGGCGCGGCGCCCGTCGTCGAACGCTCCGGCGACAACGGCGCCACGTGGCAGAGCGTCACCCCGACGACGAAGGGCGCCGTCCAGGTGCTCAGCCTCACTTCGTTCGGTGGGCGCAATGCCACCGCCGTCGCCGCGCTCGGCGCGAGCTGCACCCTGAACACTCTGCGCACCTACACCGACGGCCGGTTCTGGGAGCCCTACCCCGACATCTTCGCCGTCGACACCTACGTGTTGCCCGGCGAGCGCGCCGTCATCGTCGACGGCACGCGCATCGCCGCCCCCTGCGCGACACCCTGGGGCCTGCGCTCGGCCGGCAGCACCACCGCGATCGTCTGCGACGACGCCGCCTACCGCCTGGACGGGCAGAACTGGACGCGTCTCGCTCAGGCGGCACGCGCCGTCGCCGTCAGCGCAGACACCGTCTACATCGCGCAGACGGATGCCGTGTGCAGCGGCATCCGCATCACCGCCCACTCGAGCGACGCGACCGGAACGAGCGATCTCGGATGCACGACGCTCGACGCCGCCGATGCCGCCGGGCCGCTCGCACTGGACGCGAGCAGCAGCGCATCGGGCACCGTGCTCACCCTCTGGGCGGGCTCACGCCTCATCGACATCGCCGGCTGAGCCGGCCGCCGTCACGAGGCGAGCAGCTCGGCGACGCGGTGACGCAGCTCGCGCGGCGCGAAGGGCTTCACGACGTAGTCATCGGCACCCGCTCCGCGCGCCGCATCGATGTCGGACGGCGCCGATTTGGCCGTGAGCATGATGATGCGGGTGGCATCGAACGACGAATCCTGCCGCAGCGTGCGACAGACCTCGATGCCCGTCATCCCCGGCATCATCCAGTCGAGAACGATGAGATCGGGGTGCGCTGCCGATGCCGTGGCGATTCCGTGCTCGCCGTCGGTGGCGACGGTGACCTCATGACCGGCGATGCTCAAGACCGTGCGCACCAGTTCGGCGACGTCGGCGTCGTCATCGACAACGAGCACGTTCGCCATGGGTGCGTCCTCCACCGACTCAGCCCCTCGACTACTAGTCTGTCTAGATTACCCCCGAATGCCATTAGCGTACTCGTATGACAGCCTCCGGGGTGGATCGCCCCGTCGATCGCCCCACAGCTGCGTGGCGCACCCTGGGCTTCTGGCTGGGCGGAGCAGTGCTCATCTTCGTGCTGTCGATCGTGGCGGTCGGCTTCGCCGTTCCCGGCGTGCCGGTGGCCCTATGGTGGCCCGCGGCCGGCGTCTCGGTCGTGCTCGTCCTGCGCGCGCCGCCGCATCGCCGCGCGGTGTCGGTGTGTGTCGTGCTCGTCGCGACGACCGCCGGCAACCTCGTGGCGGGGCGACCCGCCGAGCTCAGCGGTCTGTACGGACTGGCGAACGCGATCGAAGCGGCGATGCTGGGCTGGCTGCTGCTGCGCCGGGGCCGGGACGCACGCCTGCGCACAACCACCGACGCGGTGCAGTTCGTCGCCCTGTCCGCCGTCTCCGCCATGGTCTTCGCCCTGCTCATCGCGCTCATCAACATCACCCTCGTCGAGGGTGACCCCCTCGCTTCGGCGATCATCACCTGCGCCTCCCACCTGTCGGCGGTGCTGCTGATCGTTCCTCTCGCGCTCTTCGAGGGGCAGCCGCACCCGCCTTCTCGTCCGGGCGAGTCGGCAGCGCAGATCCTCGTGATGCTCATCGTCATCGCAGCGGGCATCAGGCCCCTCAGCCCTCTGCCGCTCGCATTCCTCGTCTTCGTGCCGTTGGCGTGGGCCTCCCTGCGTTTCCCGCCGCTGTTCGCCCAGATCCAGGCCATCGTCGTCGCGCTGACGACGATGCTGTTCAGCAGGCTGAGCATGGGCGTGTCCGACCCGGCTCGCATCGACCCCACCGAGCGCGCCATCACGGTCGCCGCCTTCGTCGCCGCGCTCGCGATCTTCACGGTTCTGACGACCACCGAACGCAACGAGTCGCTGCGCAACGCCCGCACGGCAGTGGATGCCGCGGACGAGAGCGCCGAGGCCGCGCGCGCCACCGCCGCCACCGTCCAGGTGCGCTATGACCTCGAACGGCAGCGGCAGGACTTCCTCTCCACGACGAGCCACGAACTGCGCACCCCCATCACGATCATCGCCGGCTACAGCGAGCTGCTCTCCGAGGCCGATCTGCCCGCCGAGGCCGCGGCGTGGGTTGACGCGATCCGTCGCAACACCGGACGGTTGGCCGGCATGCTCGACGACCTCCTCGCCTTCAGCCGCACCCAGGCCGAACGGCCGCGACCGCGCGAGATCGCGGCATCCGACCTGGTGCACGAGGTCGTCGCGCACCACACCGGCAGCGCCACTGCGCGCTCCATCGAGGTCGACATCGACACCGCCGAGGAGATGGAGGTCTTCGCCGACCGCGACGACGCCGCGCGCGCACTGGGCAACCTGCTGTCCAACGCCGTCAAGTTCACGCCGGCGGGCGGCGCCGTCCGTGTCGAGATCTCGGGTGTCGCCGCCGACGTGATGTTCACCGTCAGCGACACCGGTCCGGGCATCGGGCCCGACGCCCTCGCGCAGGTCTTCGACCCGTTCTACCGCGGCGAGCAGGCCGAGGTCCGTGCGACCCCGGGGACGGGTTTGGGGCTGCCCATCGCCCGGATGCTCGCACGACGAAACGGCGGGGAGGTCATGATCGTGTCGCTGCCCGGACACGGCACGAAGGCGACCCTGCTGCTTCCCCGCGGCGGCACAGCTGCCGCCGACGCGGATCAATAGACTGCCGGATGAGGAACCGATGACCACCCCCCGCGTCGAGAGTCGATGGGCCGACAGCCAGCTGATCGGCACCGTCGTGAGGTCCGTGTGGCAGTGGCAGCTCATGGTCGGCTTCAGCACCGTCGCGGTCGCACTGGGCGTGACGCTGCTCAATCCGCGGCTCTTCGGCGACATCTCGCTGCTGACGGGGCTCGCCCTGATCTGCGCGATCACGTCGTGGGCGATGGTCATGCCGTGGGCCCGCCATCGCGAGCTCGTCCTCGCACTGCCCTTCGCCGACGCCGTCGCGATCGGACTGCTCGCCATCTCGGACCACACGCTCGGATATCTGTGGGTCGTCCCGATGGCGTGGGTGGCCACCTACTACTCGATGGCTGCCGTGGTCGCCGCGCTCGGGCTCATCTTCGCGCTGCAGATCGTGCGCTGGTGGATTCCCGGGGCACCGCTCACGTCGCCCCTGGAGATCATGATCGTCCTGCTGGGACTCGGCTTCCTCGGCATCGCCATGAACCAGGGCGCCCGTCGCACCCGTGCGTTCCGTCTTCTCATCCAGCGTCAATCCCGCCAGCTCGACCGTGCCGTCGCGCGGATGAGCGTGCACGAAGACCGCGCCAACGGACTGTTCGACACCGTGAGCACCGCACTGGCCCGCGTGGACGACCGTGGGAACATCGACCTGGCCAACGCCGCCTACCGGCATCTCTACGCCTACGACAACGACGACTACCGGCATCCGCCGCGCGCCGTCGAGTACGGCGCCTACCGCGGCACCGCCCTTCCCCGCGACGCGACCTCCATCGCCCGCGCCGCCCGCGGCGAGCGGGTCGAGAACGAGCTGATCTGGCTGTACGACGCCAGCGGAGAGTGGCGCGCATTGTCGATGTCGATCCGCGGACGTACGGTGCGCACCGAGACCGACGACGACACGGAGGTCTCCATCATCCAGCTCGACGACGTCACCGACACCGAGCGCGAGCGCCGAGAGCAGCGCGCGACAACCAGCGCCGTCTCCCACGAGCTGCGAAACCCGCTCACGGTCATCCTCGGTCACGCCGACCTCATGCTGGACGCCGAAGACCTCACGCCGGCCCAGCGCGAGCACGCGACGGTCATCGAGGGGGCCGCCGAACGGATGCTGGCCCTCACGAAATCGCTGCTCGACTCCCACCGCGCCCCGGAGATGAGCGACCAATTCGACCTGTCGGTCATCGCCGCGGCCACCGCCGACGCATTCGCCCCGGCCGCGGCCGCCTCCGACATCGACCTGCAGACGAACATCGACCGCCCCCTGCCGATCACCGGCGACGGCTTCCGACTGCGCCAGGTCGTCGACAACCTCATCAGCAACGCGATCAAGTACACCCCGCGCGGCGGTAGCGTCGAGGTCATGACCACCGCAGAGGGCGACGACGCGGTGCTGCGGGTGTCCGACACCGGCATCGGGATCGCGGCCGACGATCTGGAGCGGGTCTTCGTCCCCTACTTCCGCGCGCGCAGCGCCACCGCGAGCGGCATCGCGGGCACCGGACTGGGAATGTCGATCGCCCGCCAGATCATCGAGGAGAACGCGGGCACGATCAGTCTGGAGAGCACGCTCGGCACCGGCACGACCGCGACCGTCCGCCTGCCGTTGCGGGGCTCTCACCGTCCGAGCACGACGGAGGTCAGCGCATGAGCATCTCGACCGTCATGGTCGCCTTGACGACGCTGTGCACCGCGATCATGATCGGGCTGGGGTTCTTGCAGCGGCCGTCGCGGGAGGCCGCGATCTGGTCCAGCGGATTCATCGCCGCCATGGCCGCGAGCTACCTGCAGACCAGCGCCAATCTCCTCGACAACGCCTGGCTCGACGCCCTCAGCGACGGACTCATGCTCCTCGCTCTGGGCCTCGTGTGGGTAGGCCTGCGCGCACGCCGCGGGCGCCGACCGATCCTGCTGTCGGCGATGATCGGTGTGACGCTCGTGGTCATCGTGACCGTCGCGCTCACCTCGGGTACCGCCGCCGAAGACGCGGTCGGCAACGTCGAGCTCGTCGTGTTCGCGGCGATCTCCGCAGCCACGGCGATCGAACTCGTCGGTGTGCGCCCGGCAGCACGCGGCGTGATCATCCCGCTCGCCCTGTCGTCGGGCCTGGTGGCGGTGTTCTCCCTGGTGTGGCTCTGCACCGACCTCGTGGGCGACCGCCTGCGCCTGGTCGACACCCTCCCTCCGACGGAAGACTTCACCCCGGTGGTCGCGGCCATCACGCTCGTGACCGCCTTGACCACGCTGCTGCTGCTCACCCGGGCCGAGAACCCGACCTCGGTGACGGCGACGGTCGCCGGCTTCCGAGTCATCGCACGTGACCGACTCGCCCGCGCGGAGCGATTCGACGACGCGTGGTGGTCACTGCTGGACGTTCGCCTCGACGACCCGATCGCGCTGCGCGAAGCCTCCAGCGCGCTGGCGTACAGCCGTGTCCTCGAGCGCTTCGCGTCGGACGTCGCCGCCGTCTTCCCCGCCGAGGCCGATCTCGATCGGCTCGAACCCTCGCGCATGCTCGTTCTGCTGCCGCGCCATGAGGCCGCCGTCCGTCCCCTCCTGCGCGCATTGCTGGAGCGTGTGGCGACCGTCTCGACCGACCAATCGATCGCCGTCCGCCTGTCGGCCAGCATCGGCTGGGCGAGCGTGTCGCGCATCGGCTACGACCTCGACGACCTCATCACGGCCGCCGCCGCCGCCGCCGACGAGGCGCAGCTGGCCGGCGGCGACCGCTGGGAGCGCGCGAGCGTGATCGCCTGAGCGCCTCCCCGTAGGATCGTGGCGTGAGCGCACTCCCCCGCCCGGCGCGCACCGCGGGCCGCATCTTCGCGTGGACCGTCGCCGGTCTGCTGCTGCTGGCGGTCGTGATCGCCGTGTGGGTGGGCGTGCGCGGGGCCCTCGCCTACCAGCATCTGCAGCGGATACAGACCGGAGCAGCGCAGAGCACCGCGGCGCTGGCCGCCGACCCGTCATCCGCTGCGCCGACGCTGGCACGGCTGGCCGCCGACGCGTCCGAAGCGCACCAGCTCACCTCCGACCCCGTCTGGGCGCTCGCCAGCCACACGCCGTGGATCGGCCCGCAGCTGGCGGCGTTCGGCACGGTGGCCGCGGCATCCGACGAACTCCTTCGGGAGAGTCTGCTGCCCCTCGCTACCGCCGCTCAGAACGTGTCGATCGACGGTCTGCGCCCCGTCGGCGGACGCCTCGACACGAGTGTCCTCGCGGGTCTCGTGACACCCGCCCAGGATGCCGCGACGCGCGCAGCCGACGCCGCCGTCGCCGTGCAGGACATCGACCGCACCCCGCTGATCGGCGTCGTCGGCACGGCCGTCGACCGTGCCGACGATCTCTTCTCGAGCGTGTCGACCGCCGTGGACACCCTGTCGCGCACGTCGCGGCTGCTGCCCGACATGCTCGGTCGGAACGGACCGCGGACATACCTGGTGCTCGTCCAGAACAACGCCGAGTGGCGCTCGCTGGGCGGCATCGCCGGCGCCGCGGTGGTGCTGCGCGCCGATGACGGACGTCTGTCACTGATCGGCGCGCTCTCGTCGGGCGATCTGCCGCGCGGCTTCACGAACCCGGTCGTCGCCCTGCCCGACGAGGTCACGAAGATCTACGACACCAAGCCGGCGCGATACTTCCAGAACCTCACGCAGATCCCCGACTTCACGGTCGACGCTCCGATCGCGCGGGAGATGTACCGGCTGAAGACAGGCACCGACGTCGACGGCGTGCTCGCCATCGACCCGGTCGTGCTGTCATACCTGCTGCAGACCACCGGCCCGGTCGCCCTCCCGAGCGGCGACGCCCTCAGCGCCGACAACGCGATCCCGCTGCTGCTCAACGAGGTGTACCTGCGGTACGCCAAGCCCGCCGATCAGGACGCCTTCTTCGCCGGTGCGGCGGGCGCGGTCTTCCAGGCCCTCGCCGACGGGCGGGGCTCGGCATCCGGCCTCATCTCCGCCCTCACCCGGGCCGGCGAAGAGCATCGCCTGCTCGCGTGGAGCGCGCACGCCGACGAGCAGGCGATCATCGACGGCACCGTCGTGTCCGGTCAGCTTCCGGTCACCGACGCGCACACGGCACGGTTCGGCGTCTTCCTCAACGACGGCACCGGGTCGAAGATGAGCTACTACATCGACCCCGACGTGTCTCTCGCCTGGGGATCGTGCCGGCCGGGCGGGCAGAGCGCGCCCCGCCAGCTCACCCTGCAGCTCACCCTGACCAGCCGCGCGCCCGCCGACGCCGCGACGGCACTGCCGGAGTACATCACCGGCGGCGGCGTCTACGGCACGGCGCCGGGCGCCGCCGAGGTCGTCGGCAACATCTACCTGCCGCAAGGCTTCGAGCTCGTCTCGGCGACGGCCACGAACGGCGCCGGCTTCTCGGGCGGCGTGCACGAGGGACGCCGGGTGCTCACCTTCGGCATCGACCTCACCCCGGGAGCATCGACGGGCGTGACGGTCACCGTCCGGGCGAACACCGCCGCCGGCGACGCCCAGGCCGTCGTCACGCCGACGGCGGATGCCGCGCGCGCTCCCGTCGTCGTGGCGACCTGCGGCGCGGGGTAGACTCCCTGCATCGCACGCTCGGCCGGTTCGTCCCCGGTCTGGTGCACACCGCAGGAAGAAGCTCCATGACCCGCTCGCGCCGCCGTACCGTCGACCGTCTGGCGCGCGCCGCGGGGGCCGCCCTGGTGGGCGTCGTTCTCGCGCTCGCCCCGAACGCGGCCCACGCCTCCACGATCTACCCGCCGGTCGACTCGTGCACGACCTCTCCGGCCAGCATCACCGCCGGCGGCACCCTGTCGTTCTCCTGCGCAGAGCGCACGTTCGGCGCCGACGAGCCGGTCACCATCACCGTCACCGGGCAAGACGGCGCGAACACGTCGTTCGCCATGGTGCACCTCGCCATCAGCACGGGAAGCACCACACGCACCTCCGACGCGAACGGCGCCCTCGGCGAGGTCCGCATCGTGCTGCCCGCGACCGCGAGCGGCGTCTACAACATCGCGGCGATCTCGCGCAGCTCGGCCGGCGGTACGGCCAGCGCGTCGATCACCGGCGCCGACGGCCTTCCGCGCACGGGCGGCGACAGCGGTCAGCTCGTCGGCGTCTGGGTGGGCGGTGGAGCGCTCGTCCTCGCCGGCGCGGTCGTGCTCGTCGCCCTCGCCGTTCGCCGTCGTCGCGACCGCAACGACCTCTGAACGGCCGCCCGCGCGCCCCGCACCGGTACAGTTCAGACGTGTCCTCCTCCCCCCGCCGGCGCATCCTGTCCCCTCGGCGCGTGCCGAGACGCGGAATCGTCATCGCCGTCATCGTCCTCGCCGCCGTGATCGTGGTGGGCGCGATCGCCGCGGTGGGGATCGCCGTCACCCAGGGGGTGCATGCCATGCTCGCCCAGCCGCCCGCCGTCGGAACGACCGTCATCGCGCCGCAGCAGTCGAAGGCACGGATCGCGCTCGAGAACCTGCCGATGGATGCCGATGCCACCACCGGCACGACCTACCTCGCCGCGCAGCCCACCGCCTACTGGCTGACCCCTGAGCGGGATCCCATCGGCACCGTCGGCGGAACGGTTCTGGACCTCATCGCCCAGGCCCGCGATCAGAAGCGTGCCACGGCGATGGTCGTCTACGGTCTGCCCGACCGCGATTGCGGCAATCACTCCGCCGGCGGCCTGTCGCCCGCCGACTACCCCCGCTGGGTCGCCGAGATCGGAAACGCGCTGAAGACGGCGCCCGACCAGCAGAAGATCATCATCCTCGAGCCCGACAGCATCGCCCTGACCAGCGAGTGCGGGGATGTCGCGACGCGTGCCGGCTTCCTCTCGGGCGCGGTCGACGCCCTTTCGTCGACGGCGACGTGGATCTACATCGACGGGGGACACAGCGCCTGGCACAGCCCCGACGAGATGACCCAGCTCATTCGTCAGATGGGCATCATCGACCGGGTGCGCGGTGTGGCCACCAACGTCTCCAACTACCAGTCGACGTACGACGAGTTCGCCTACGCGCACGCGCTGTCGGACCGCCTGGGCGGCGCCCACGCCATCATCGACACCTCCCGCAACGGCGTCGCGACCGCCGGTGGGACCTGGTGCAACCCGTCCGGGCAGCGCGTCGGCGATGCCACCGGGACCTTCGGCGACGACGTCGTGGACACCAACCTCTGGATCAAGCCTCCGGGCGAGAGCGACGGCGTCTGCAACGGCGGACCGGCGGCCGGGTTGTGGTGGCCCGCCGCGGCCGCGGAACTCACCGGCGGCGTGCGCTGACGCCGCCTCGATCCGACCGCGGCGGCGCGTGGCTAGACTGTGGCTCAGCACCGTGCTCCACACCCCCCCTACTGGAGAGCCCCCGGGACCATGACCGATCCTTCGCTACCGATGAAAACCGCCGTGATCATCGAGGATGATCCCGACATCCGTCACCTCATCGTGGAGGTGCTCGAAGCTGCGGGCTTCTCGACGGTGTCGGTCGGCAACGGCATCGACGGCGTGCGGGCGGTGCTCTCCTACCAGCCTCTCGTGACCACGCTCGACGTGAACATGCCCGGCATCGACGGATTCGAGGCGGCGCGGCGCATCCGCGCGCAGAGCGACACGTTCATCATCATGATCACCGGCCTGGAAGAAGAGGCCGACGTCGTCGTCGGGCTCGGCTCCGGCGCGGACGACTACATCGTGAAGCCGTTCCGTCCGCGCGAGCTGCGCGCCCGCATCGACTCGCTCTTGCGCCGCCCGCGCGCCACGGCGGGCAACACGCCGCAGGCGTCCGCGCCCCGCCAGGAAGTCGGCGGACCGTCCTTCCCGGGAGCGCGCCCGGGCGCGCAGCGCATGCCCGACTACGGGATGCCGCAGGCTCCCGCCGCAGGCTACGGGTATCCGCCGCAGGCCCCCGGCTGGCCGACACCGGTCGAGGCCCAGCCCGCCGGCTGGCCTCCCGCCGCGCCGGCCGACCCGCCCTACGGCTTCGACGGCGTGCAGCCCTCTGCAGCGCGTGCGCGGCCGCAGGAGCAGCCGGCCCCGGCATCCGCCGCACCCGTTGCGTCCGCGGCGGTGCCCGCCGCACCCGCCGCGCCGGCGCAGCCGATCGTCGTGCCCTCGAGCGTCGGGCCCCAGTCGCCCGGGAGCGCCCTCGCCGCGACGGGGGGCGCCGGTGAGGTGGTCGCCTACACCGGGCCCGGCTGGGTCGCGCACCGCGATCTCGCCGTGAACCCGGAGCAGCGCGTCGCCGCGATCGCCGGTCAGGAGCTGGTGCTCACCCGCACCGAGTTCGATCTGCTGGCAACCCTCATGGAGTCCAAGCGGCGGGTGCGCAGCAAGGCCGACCTGACCCTCGTCCTTCGCGGAGAGTCGTACGTGACGAGCTACTTCGTGGGCGAGGCCGACAAGCGCGCGATCGAGGCGCACATGACCAACCTCCGCCGAAAGCTCGGCGACAACCCCGCCAACCCGCGCTACATCGAGACCGTGCGCGGCGTGGGCTACCGGCTGACGGCAGAGCACGCCGCCTGAGCATCGCCGACGGGCACCGCGGGTCTTCGTCGCGGGGCGTCAGACCTTGAAGCCCTGGTGACGACGGAACAGCCGGAACGACATGAGCACGGTCTGGATGACCGTGACCACCCCGACGATGGGCCAGCCCACCCAGAGGAACGCCGACTGCACCACCGGGTCGAGCATGTTCCAGATCACCGCGACCGCGATCGCGACGATGGCGAGCATGATGAACGGCACCCAGTGGCCGATGCTGCCGCCGCCGCGTTCGGCCTTGGCCTGCATCGCCCAGTTGTCGACCTTCTTGCGCGACAGGAACCGCGTCCACGACCGCAGGAAGTGGCTGATGCGCACCCACATGAAGATCTCCGCGGGGAACATCAGGCCGGCGAAGAGAAGATCGCGACTGTTGCAGGTCTCCATCGCCCGTGCGACCCGCAGGTTCAGCATCGTCGCGACCACCGGCGGGATGAGCCACCACGGTGAGAAGACGAACGCGTCGATCGAGAGCGAGGCGATCAGCAGGGTGAGGAAGGCGACGCGCACGAAGAGGTTGGTGAGCATCGAGAAGTTCTCGAACCACCGCAGGCGCAGGTTCGGGTGGAACGGCTGCCCCTTCGTGTCACCGCGCTGGCCCGGCCACATCAGCTCGATCGCGCCGTAGGTCCACTTCACCTGCTGGGCGTCGTAGCCCTTGAGCGTGGTCATGCCGCCCACGTCGGCGCGGGCGAAGGGGCTGATCTTGGTGAGGTAGCCGGCACTCTTGATCTGCAGCGACAGCAGCGAGTCCTCGACCTCGCTGTCCTTCACCCAGGGCGAGTTCTGGTGGTTCGCCTTCATGACATCGCGCAGCGCCGTCGTCGAGAAGATCGAGAACTGCCCGCCCAGCACCGCCATGTTGCGCCCGCGCAACAGGTTCTGCAGGTTGAAGGCCGCGAACTGCGTGCGCTGGCCGGCGATGAGGAACTTCGCGATGACGCCCTTGATCGGGCGGTCATCGATCGAGTAGATCGCAGAGATCCCGCCGATGCGGGAGTCGCCGACGGCTTCGCCCTCGAGGAACTCGACGGCCCGGCGGTCGGCGATCGTGTCACCGTCCACACCGAGAAGGTAGTCGTACCCCTCGACCAGTGCGTAGCCGTAGTTGAGCGCTCCGACCTTCTTGTCGGGGTTCTTGCCGATGTCGTGGACGAACACCTCGGTGAACTGCTCGCCCAGCTCTGTGGTGATCTCGTGCGGACCGCTGAACTCCGACGCGATCTTGACCGTCGCGTCGGACGTGTTGTTGACGACGACGTGGATCACGTCGGGCACACGGCTCTGCCCGAGCAGCGAGCGCAGCACGTCGGCGATCGACTCCTCCTCGTTGTACGCCGGCACGACGCACCCGATGGTCGAGCGGTGCACGCTGGTGTGCTCGAGCACCGACGAGAAATCGTCGAACTCGGGGATCGTGAGATCCGCGGCGTGGAAGGACTCCTGCGGCACGGGGAACCCGTACGGCTGCGCCGGCGGTGCCGGCGGTGCCCCGAAGGGTGCCGCACGGAACTGCGGTTCGGCGGCCTGCCGGCCGGTGTCGAAGGGCGTGCTCACGGTGTACCTCGTGTCGGTGTGGACAACAGCCTATTGAGTGGGGGTGGTCGGGGAGAAGATGGCGATCGGAAGAACCTGATAGACGGTCTGCTGCTGGAAGCTCGTATCCGTGTTGGCGGTGCCCTCCACCCACACCTGCAAGGCGAACTGGAGGGTGATCCCGTAGGTGTCGGCCGGCAGCTGGTGGATCGTCGTCGTCGGCACGAGCAGGCCGCCCTGGAAGGTGTTCAGCAGGAGGCCGCGGTCGGAGCGCATCGTGTCGGACGGCACCAGGGTGCGAGGGTCGGCCGAGAACTGGAACGGCGACATCATCTGCTGCTGACCGATCGTGGACTGCGACACCTGCGAGGTGATGCTGATCATCGACATGTACACACGTCGCTTCTGCGTGAGCACCGCCTTCTCATCGACGCGGTGATCGACCACGTTGACCGCGAAACCGAAGGTCTTGTCGTTGTCGGGTGCCCACTCCTGAGTGCGCTTCGGATCGGCGGCCCAGACGTCCAGGCGCACCTCGAGCCCATCGGCGACGTCGGTGGACAGCGACACCGAGCCGTCGTAGGTGAACTTCGAGTCGTAGGGCATGCTGACGGCCTGGGTGACCGCCGGGCGCGGGGCAGGCGTGGACACCGCGTTCTGCTGCAGACTGTTGAAGGCGCTGGCGATCTGGGTGCAGCCGGTCAGAGACGTCAGCACCACGAGGCCCGCGGCGGCGACGGCGAGGGCGCGGAGGCGGGGAGGACGTGAGGGGGCGGGAAGCATGATCCACACGCTATCTATGGACCACCGGCGGGACGTGCGAATCAGGAAAACCTCGACACGGTCTTTACCCGATCTTGAGGAAGGCGCGTTCAGCCGCCGTTCTGGGCGGCGATCGCGATCGTCAGCGTGTCACTCGCGGTCTGCTTCGCGAACTCGGTCGAGGTGGGCGTCGTCTGCACGAGGAAGTCGTACTCGAACTGCACCGTGACGTACGTGGCCTCGGCGGGGACCGTGCCGACATTGAAGGTGTTGGAGTAGCTGTAGGGCGACAGCACCAGGTATCCGGGAGAGACCGTGGCCTGATCCACCTGGGCATCCAGCGGTGCGAACGTCTGCGACGCATTCGCGGGGATCGCCGTCATCGTGGCGCGCTGGAGATAGACCTTCTGCCCGTCATTGGGGGTGATCGTCGTCACCATCGACAGACTGATCGGCTTCATCGCCGCCGGCGTCCAGCGGTCCATCCGCAACGTCGACCAGTAGTTCACTGCTGCCGAGACCGCACCCGCCGTGAGCGTGCGCTGGGTCGATCCGCCCGACAGATCGTTGGAGACCGGCGTTGGAACCGGGACGGCGGTCGTGGGAGCGGGCGCGGGTGTCGTCGCCTGCGTGGCCCACGGCGCGGGCCCGCAACCGACCAGCGGGATCACGACGACCAGCGCGGCGAGCGCGGCGCTGAGAGCACGGCGGCCACTCCCGGGGCGTTCCATCCGGCAGGTCTCCTTCACGTCGCGAAACATTTACATATCGGAAACCGCAAGAGTTTGCAATCCGGCAGACCCCTAGGCAATACTCGGGAGAGCATCAGCTACACCATACCGCTTCATTCTCATCCCCCCATCTGCAACAAGACCGGATATACGGAACGAGCGGATCATCAGGTACCCCCAGACCGGATTCGAAAGCAGGCTCTCATGAAGCACCGTTTCGCCAAGGTCGCGGCCTCCGTCGCGATCGCCGCAGGGTTGGTTTTCGCCGCCCCGGCAATGGCACAGGCTTACACCCCGACCGGCCCCGACACCGTCACCATCACCGTGACGGCCCCGGGCCCCGTTCCCGTCGCCGGGTTCCAGCCCGGCGCGACCGTCACGTTCACGCTCGTGGGCGAAGGTGTCACCGGCCCCAACCTCGCCGCGGTCAAGTTCGCGGTCAGCTCCACGACGGTCACCAAGACCGCCGACTCGTCGGGCGTCGCCACGGCGACGGTCGTCGGCACCCCGCCGGCGGGCTCCTCGTGGACGCTCTCCGCGACCGGCGCTCGCGCCTCGTCAGAGGCCGGCGGCGGCACCCTGCCCTCGACGGGTGGCGACAGCGAGTCGCTGCTCGGCATCTGGGTCGGCGGTGGCGCTCTCGTCCTCGCCGGTGCGACCGTCGCCGTGGCCGCCACGGTGCGTCGCAACCGCCAGGAGACCAAGGCCTGACGCACGCCAGAACGACAACGAGAGAGCCTTCCCGGTCACAGCCGGGAAGGCTCTCTCGTTGTGCGCAGGCTACGCGGCGTCAGCGCACCACCGCGGTCACCGCGGGAAGATGCGACAGCACCTCCTGGCTGATCGAGCCGAGCAGGAAGCGGGCGAGGGCCCCGCGACCGTGCGTACCCACGACGACGAGGCGAGCGGTCAGACCCCGCGAGGCGATCGCTCGCGAGGGGTAGCCGCGCTCCACGACGCGCTCGATGACCAGATCCGGGAAGTCGACGGCGAGCCCGGCGAGGGCCACCGCCTGCATCTCCTCCGTGGCGGCCTGCATGTTCGACAGGTACATCTCGGGGTAGACGGCCAGTCCGTTGCGGGGCGCCTCGATGGGAGTCCAGACACTGACCGCGGTGAGCGGCTCGCCCAGGCGGTCGGCCTCGCGCGCCGCAAAACGCAGCGCATGCTCGGACACCGGGGACCCGTCGACGCCGACGACGACCCCGCGTCGACCGACGAGCGCCGTGTCGGGCACCACCACGACCGGGCAGGCGGCCCCGGCGACGATACGGATGCCGTGGGCGCCGCGCGCCGGTCCGTCGCCCGGTCCGCGGTAATCGCTGCCCAGCACGAGGAGTGCGGCGTTGACGCTGGCGTCGATGAGGCGGGACACGGGGTTGCCGGTTTCCACCCGTGTCATCACCGTGATGCCGGCATCCCGCACCGGCGCCGCCAGGCGCTCCAGCACGGTCTCGGTGTCGGCGACGGCCTGCGCGATCAGCTCCGCCTCGCCGACGGCGCCGAGCGCTCCCCCGATCACCGACATCAGCTCGATGCCCTGCGTGCCGGGCGCAGCGGCCTGCGCCCGCTGCAGCGCCCATCGCACCGCACGTTCGGAGACGGGTGCCCCCGTCACCGCCACGACGATCTTCTCGACCATGATTCGTCCCTCCGTTGGGATCGGTGCCTCCACGCTACGCCGCGGCACCCACGGCCGCAGGATCGTGGGCCGTGACAAAGAGGGTCAGGGTGTGCGCGGGGCCAGGGCGCGCGGCTCGGCAGTGATCAGAATGGGCAGGTGGTCGCTGCGCCCCTGCGGTAGCGTCGTGATCGTCGCGATGTCGAACCCCACGCTCGTCGCGAAGTCGTAGTGGCCGCGGAAGAACTTGTAGCGCGTGTACGTGCGGGCATCGCTCAGGGTGAGCTCATACCCGGACTCGCGCACGTGCTGGCCGAGGTTCTCTTTGAACACCGGATAGTTGTAGTCACCGACCATGAGGATCGGCAGGTCGGGGCCGAGGCTGGAGAGCTCTTCCAGCGCGGCCTGGATCTGCTTGCGCCGCAGCGAGTTGAGCGCAGTCAGCGGAGCGGCGTGGAAGCTCGCGACGATCACCTCGCGGCCGAGGTCGATGTCGTGCAGGCGCACCGCCAGCATGCGCTCCTCCGCGGGCTTGAGCACACGGTCGTGCAGCGACTTCTTCAGCGCGAGCGCGCGCACGTCGCGCGCATCGAAGATGCTTCGCCGGTAGTACAGCGCAAGTCCCAGCCGGTTGCGTGCCGTCGCCTCGGCCAGGTGGAGATCGCCGATCTGCGACGGCAGGTCGCTGGAGACCGCCTCCTGCAGGCAGAGGACGTCGGCCCCCGTGCTCTCGACCAGCTCGCCGAGCTCGCCGACCGCCTTGTGCTTGTTGAGGTTGTACGAGATGACCTTCATCCCCCGCCTTCCGTCGCTCTCAGCCTAAGCGGCGGTCCTAGGAATCTGCTCCGTCTTGACGACGGGACCCGTCCGGCTCAGTCGGCGTCGAGGCTGCGGCGTGCGCGCGTCTGCGCGGCGCGGGAGCCCAGCAGGTCATCGGCGGGGTAGCCGACCTCGGTGAGGGTGAGACCGCGAGCCGCGAGCACCTTCACGTCGCTCGTGCGCACCCCCCCGTCGCGGATCGCAGCGACGTCGGCGATCTTCAGCCGCCCTTCGCCGACCGCCGCGCAGGCGCCGACGAGGGCGCGCACCATGCTGTGGCAGAATGCGTCGGCTTTGACCCGCGCGACCAGGATGCCGTGATCGTCTCGACACCAGCCGAACTCCAGCAGGGTGCGGATCGTGGTCGCTCCCTCCCGCCATTTGCAGTACGCCGCGAAATCGTGCAGACCGATGAGGGAATGCGCGGCGGCATCCATCGCGTCCACGTCCAGCGCGGCCTTCACGCTGGTCGTGCGCACGCGCTCGAGGGGGTCGTAACCGGCGATGCGATCGGCGATGCGGTACTCGTAGCGCCGCCAGACGGCCGAGAACCGCGCATCGAACCCGTCCGGTGCGACGGCGGTGCGGTGCACCACGACGTCGGGATAGGCGCCGAGCACCCCGTTGATGCGGGCCGCCAGCGCCTCGGCGGTGCCGGCGCGGCTGGACGACAGCCGCTGCTGCTGCCGATCGGTGAGGTCGAGGTGGG
The DNA here is from genome assembly GCF_016907555.1 of Microbacterium laevaniformans. NCBI lineage: Bacteria > Bacillati > Actinomycetota > Actinomycetes > Micrococcales > Microbacteriaceae > Microbacterium > Microbacterium laevaniformans. Next base: position 310,948 of record NZ_JAFBCE010000001.1, on the reverse strand, counting down.
CGACCTGCCCGGCCGCGTGCACCCCGGCGTCGGTTCGACCCGCCACGACCAGCTGAGGATCGCCGCCGAGCACGCGGGCCAGTGCTGTCTCGAGCGTGCCCTGAACGGTACGCAGACCCGGTTGACGGGCCCACCCGCGGAAGTCCGTGCCGTCGTAGGCGAGATCGAGGCGCAGCCGCATCCCTCCCGCGGAGTCGGAAACGACCTCGTCTGTCGTCACAGAGCGCCTTGGGACGGCGTCCCGGCCGGCACAGGAGTCATCGTCACGACCTCGGCAGGCCCGGTCACCAGGCCGGTGACGGCGGCTTGCAGGGCCTTCACGGCGTCGCCCTGCGCGTGCGCGGCGAGGGCGGCGGGCTCGGCCCATTTCTCGATCATCACGACCGTCCCGTCGGAGGCGGCGTGGATGGCATAGAGCAGACACCCCTCCTCGGCGTGGACGGCGGGCATGGCGGCGCTGAGCGCCTCGATGAGTGCGGGGCGCTGGCCCTCGACGGGGTGGAAGACGGCGGTGACGACGACGGTCATGACAGGGGACCTCTCTTCTGGGTGTGGACGTACATGGCCGGGCTCAGCCGAGGCGCTCGTCCACCTCGGCACGGGTGGGCGGGTTCGCACCGGCGCGCGAGACGGTGATGCCGGCGGTGACGGCGGCACGGCGAAGGGCCGCGGCGAACGAGGCGGCGTCTTCGAAGATCGCGGGATCGTCCAGCGCGCTGGAGATGAGGCTCGCCATGTACGCGTCGCCGGCGCCGATCGTGTCGGCGACCGTGACAGGCAGCGCATCGACGGCGCTCACGCCGCCGGGCCCGAGCCCGATCGCTCCCTCGCCACCGCGCGTCATGACCGTCAGGCGCGGCCCGTAGGCTGCAATCTGATGCAGCACGGCCTCGGCATCCAACCCCGGATACAGCCACGCAGCATCTTCGTCGCTCAGCTTCACCAGATCGGCCGATGCCGCCGCCTGCGCGAAGCGCGCCCGCGCGACCTCGTGCGCGCCGACCAGCGCGGGCCGGATGTTCGGGTCGAGGCTGACGAGCGCGGCACCCGTGTCGGCGGCGCGACGCAGCACCTCCAGCACGGCGCTGCCGCCGGGCTCGAGGAAGAGCGCGATCGAACCGGTGTGGACGATGCGCGTCCCCTCCAGGGATGCCGTCGGCACGGCCCAGTCGATCGCGAACTCGTACTCGGCGGAACCGTCCGGACGCAGTCGTGCGCGGGCGGTGGAGGTCGCGGCATCCGTCCACGACTCCTCGTCGACGAGGGCACCGGAGTCGGTGATCTGCGCGGCGATACGTTCGCCGCGCTCGTCGCGCCCCAGTCGGGTCAGCAGACGCACCGCGTGTCCCTGCCGGGCAAGGCCCACGGCGACGTTGGCAGGGCTGCCGCCGACGAGCTCACGGTCGCCCTCGGCGCTCTCGACGATGTCGATGAGCGCTTCACCGATGACCAGCACATCCGTATCCATACCACCAGTCTGGCGCACCCCACGCGGCGCACGCGCCCGTCATCGGCGGGCGCGTACGGCGGACCCCTCGCGTTCAGGGAGGGTACGTACACTGGAAGATCCGCTCGCGCCGACCCGACGTGGCCGGCGCGGCGCCCGCACGGAACCCTACGGAACCACGACGGAATCTCAGCGCCCGCCATGACCTCCCCCCCTCCGGTACCGCGTTACGCCGGCCTCGACGGCCTGCGCGCGCTCGCCGTCGTTCTCGTCGTCGTGTATCACCTGTTTCCCGGCTGGGTGCTGCACAGCGGCTTCGTCGGCGTCGACGTCTTCTTCGTCATCTCGGGCTTCCTCATCACGGCGCTGCTGCTGCGCGAACACGATCGCACCGGGCGCATCGCCCTCCTCGCCTTCTGGACGCGCCGTGCCCGCCGGCTCCTGCCGGCGCTCGCCGTGGTGGTCACCGTGAGTGCCAGCGTCGCCTGGCTCATCGGTGGGGACGTTCTGCTGGGGCTCGGTCGACAGGTGCTCGGCGCGATCACGTTCTCCTCCAACTGGGCGTCGATCTCGGCTGGCGCGTCCTACTTCGCCGGGACGCAACCCGAGCTGCTGCGAAACCTGTGGTCGCTCGCCGTGGAGGAGCAGTTCTACGTCCTCTGGCCGCTGCTGCTGCCCGTCTTCCTCCTGCTCCCGCGCCGCGCCATGCGCGCCGCGGTCGCCGTGGTCCTGGCCGCGGCGTCCCTGGCATGGGCCGCGCAGCTCGCGGGCGCGGGGTCGGCATCGGTCAACCTGACGCGCGCGTACTACGGCACCGATACACACGCCTTCGGCCTGCTGATCGGCGTCGCGCTGGCGTTCGCGCTCGCCGGACGCACCGCCTGGAGTGCGCCGGCGCGCGAATCGATCGGCGGCGTCGTTCCCGCCTGGACCGCCGTCATCGGCGCCACGAGCGTGATCGGCATCGTCGCCGTCGGCGCCGTCCCGGGGGGCGCGGAGCAGTACCCGCTCGTCCCGGCGGTCGCGAGCGTGCTGACCGCGGTCGCGATCGCGGCGGCGACGCACGCCGGCTCATGGTTCGGGCGCGCACTCGACGTCGCGCCGCTGCGCTGGATCGGCGCGCGCTCCTACGGCATCTACCTGTGGCACTGGCCCGTCGTCGTCCTACTCGCCCTCGCGACCACGGGCGGCTTCCTCGAGGAATCCGTGCCGGTCACGGTCGGGCTCGGCGCCGCCGCCCTCACGCTCGGCGTCTCCGCGGCCTCGTACCGCCTGCTCGAACAGCCCGTACGCCGCCTCGGCTTCCGGGGAGCCGGGCGGGCACTGTGGGCGCGCCTGCACTCCACGCCGTCACGGCGCTTCGGGGCGATTGCGACCGTGGGCGTCGGGGCGCTCGTGCTCGGCGGCACGACGGCCGCCGTCGCCGCCGCCCCGCCGGTCAGCTCCAGCCAGGCGGTGGTCGAGGCGGGCCAGCGCGCGCTCGACGCGGCCTCCGCAGCCCCCACCCCGTCGGGCGGCAGCACCGATGCCCCCCTGCCGACGCCGACCCCCGCAGCGACGGAGGGCCCCGACGGCGAGCCGCTGTCCCCGGCACCGGTCACCGTGAGCGGCGACCGGGTGACGGCCGTCGGCGACTCGGTGATGCTCGCCTCGGCCGGCGGGCTTCTCGACGAGCTTCCGGGCGTGCAGATCGACGCCGAAGTCTCGCGCTCGATGTGGGCGGGCAGCAAGATCATCGACCGGCTCTCCGATCAGGGCGCCCTGCGTGACTACGTCGTCGTGGGCCTCGGCACCAACGGCCCCGTCGATTCGGACGCCCTCCAGGACATCTACGACCGCGTCGGTCGCGACCGCACGCTCGTTCTGGTCACGGCGTTCGCTCCCCGCGACTGGATCCCGGGCGTCAATGCCGAGCTGACCGCGTTCGCGGCGAGCCATCCCGGCGTCGTCCTCGCCGACTGGTCCGGCGCGATCGCGCCGCACGCCGATGTGCTCGCCGGCGATGGCATCCATCCGGGCGAGACCGGCGGGCGCATCTACGCCGACACCGTCACCCGCGCCGTCGATGCCGTGGCGAATCAGCGCGCGCAGACGCGGTATCAGGTGCAGCTGATCCGCTGGGCCACGACCCGGGCACTCGCCCCCGTGCCGCCCTCCTGAGCCGCTCCACGCCGCCGGCGGGAGCGCCGCCCGCGTCAGATGTGCGCCACCAGGGCGACGGACCGTTCGTCCGCCATGAAGCCCAGCCCCTCGTAGAGGGCGTCGGCGCCCGTCGGGCTCGCGGTGTCGACGTCGAGCACCGCCTTCTGCAGACCGGCACCGGCGATCGCGCGCAACGTCGCCGCGACGACCGCGGGAGCCAGTCCCTGCCGACGGCGCGCCTGCACGACACCGATGAGGTCGATGTACGAGTTCGAGACGCCCAGACTCGCCCAGTCCTCCTCGTTCACCGACGCGAGACAGAATGCGGCGATGGTGCCGTCGGCCTCGACGACCAGCCGGGACAGATCGGGGCGGAAGAACTCGCCGCCGACGAACTTGGCCCACGACTCGTGCTGGCTCGGCAGGCTTCCCCAGTGATCGCGGAACGCATCGTTGCGCGCCAGACGGGCGTCGTCATCACGATCGTGCGTGTACGCCACGATGCGCAGCCCGCTCTCCTGCGCCGCGGCCGGCAGCGACACCTCCGGCGCACCGTCGGTCAGATCGCGCAGCATCGTGGCGAACCAGCGTTCGGCGGCCAGACCCGCCGACTCGGCGAGCCTCTGATTGCCGCGGTTCGACTCCTCGGCGTACACCCGCAGCTGAGCGCTCCAGCCATCGCCCGGCACGTCGGGCAGCGCGCCCGCGGCCTCCGCCAGCTGCTCGAGGCCGCGCGCGTACTGCCAGCCGAACACCGCGCTGCCGATCCCGCGGCGCCACAGCATCGGCAGCACCGCACCCGACAGGTGCACGTTCAGCGCGCCCTCGCGCGAAGGGTGGAGGAAGGAGCTTCCGAACGCGATCACCGTGCCCTCGGCATCCAGCGCCAGCACGGTGTCGCGGGAGTGGTCGATGTGCGCAAGATCGAAGGTGTCGGCGACGACCTCGCGCGGAGTGGTCCAGGTCGGGTGGTCGACACGCTCCGCCGCCACCATCACGGCGTGGATGGCGTCGGGCCACTGTAGTTGGGACGCGCGTGGGGCGCACGCGCGGAGCCGGCCGAGGCGCGAAAAGAGAAGGCCCGCACCCCTGACGGGTGCGGGCCTTCTCGAACGACAGCCGTGCTTACTTCGCGGCGTCCTCGGCAGCAGCCTCGGCCGCGGCGCCCTCCTCGGGCGACTCGGCACCTGCGGCGGCGGCGGCGTCGGCGACGACCTCGTCCGCGGCATCCTGAGCCTCGTCGGCCTCGGCGACCGCCTCGGTGGCGGTCTCCTCGGCGACATCCTCATCCTTGGCCGGGGCGGCGACCGGAGCGGCCGCAGCCGCCTTCTTGGTCGACTTCGGCCTCGGGTTGACCGGCTCGAGGACGAGCTCGATCACGGCCATGGGCGCGTTGTCACCCTTGCGGTTGCCGATCTTCGTGATGCGGGTGTAACCGCCCTCACGCTCGGCGACCAGCGGCGCGATCTCGGCGAACAGCTCGTGGACGGCGTCCTTGTTGCCGAGCACGGACAGCACGCGACGACGAGCGTGCAGGTCGCCGCGCTTGGCGAAGGTGACCATGCGCTCGGCGAGCGGACGCAGGCGCTTGGCCTTGGTCTCGGTCGTCGTGATCGACTTGTGGGTGAACAGCGCCGAGGCCAGGTTGGCCAGCAGCAGACGCTCGTGGGCGGGGCCGCCTCCGAGGCGGGGACCCTTGGTGGGCTTGGGCATGTCAGTTACTCCAGAGGGAAAAGGTCAGCGAACCGGTCGGGGCCGGTGCGCACAGAAGGTCTTGCCGTTGCGAGCGCGGAGGCTCAGAGGGCCTCGTCGTCGTAGCCGCCGTAGAAGTGCGCACCGTCGAACCCGGGGACCGAGTCCTTCAGCGACAGGCCGAGGGAGACGAGCTTGTCGCGCACCTCGTCGACCGACTTCTGACCGAAGTTGCGGATGTTCATCAGCTGCGTCTCGGAGAGGGCGACCAGCTCGGACACCGTGTTGATGCCCTCACGCTTGAGGCAGTTGTACGAACGCACCGACAGATCGAGGTCCTCGATCGGCATCGACAGCTCGTTGGTGAGAACCTCGGCGACCGGCGCGGGGCCGATCTCGATGCCCTCGGCCTCGACGTTCAGCTCGCGGGCGAGACCGAACAGCTCGGTGAGCGTGCGACCGGCCGACGCGACGGCATCCCGCGGGGAGATCGACGGCTTGGCCTCGACGTCCAGGACGAGCTTGTCGAAGTCGGTGCGCTCACCGGCACGGGTCGCGTCGACGCGGTACGAGACCTTCAGAACGGGCGAGTAGATCGAGTCGATCGGGATCTGACCCGCCTCGGCGTACTCGTTGCGGTTCTGCGTGGCCGACACGTAGCCGCGGCCGCGCTCGATCGTGAGCTCCAGCTCGAACTTCGCCGAGTCGTTGAGCGTCGCGATGACCAGCTCGGGATTGTGCACCTCGACACCCGCCGGAGCGGAGATGTCGGCAGCGGTGACCTCGCCGGCGCCGGTCTTGCACAGGTAGGCGGTGATCGGCTCGTCGCGCTCCGAGGAGACGACCAGCTGCTTGATGTTGAGGATGATCTCGGTGACATCCTCCTTCACGCCCGGGATGGTGCTGAACTCGTGCAGCACGCCGTCGATGCGGATGCTGGTGACAGCCGCGCCGGGGATCGAGGACAGCAGGCTGCGGCGCAGCGCGTTGCCGATCGTGTAGCCGAAGCCGGGCTCCAGCGGCTCGATGACGAAGCGGCTGCGGAACTCGCCGATCTTCTCCTCGGTCAGAGTGGGACGCTGTGCAATGAGCACTATGTGTTCCTTTCCGTCACGTGCCCGCTATATGACACGTGCGATTGCAAGAGGTGTTGAGTTTTCAAAAGCGACGGATGCCGGGTGCCCCCGTCACACGGGGGCACCCGGCCCGGAAGTCAGACGCGGCGACGCTTCGGCGGGCGGCAGCCGTTGTGCGCCTGCGGGGTGACGTCGGAGATCGACCCCACCTCGAGGCCGGCGGCCTGCAGCGAGCGGATCGCGGTCTCGCGCCCCGAACCCGGGCCCTTCACGAAGACGTCGACCTTCTTGACGCCGTGCTCGGCGGCCTGGCGGGCAGCCGACTCGGCGGCCATGCCGGCGGCGTACGGGGTCGACTTGCGCGAGCCCTTGAAGCCCACTCCACCCGAGGACGCCCAGCTGATGACGGCGCCCGAGGGGTCGGTGATCGAAACGATCGTGTTGTTGAACGTCGACTTGATGTGGGCCTGGCCCAGCGCGATGTTCTTCTTCTCCTTGCGACGCGGCTTGCGCGCAGCAGTCTTGGCCTGTGCCATGTGTCTGTTCTCCTAAACCTGTACCGGGGGGCCGCGCTTACTTGCGGCCGGCCTTCTTCTTGCCGGCGACGGTGCGCTTCGGGCCCTTGCGGGTACGCGCGTTGGTCTTGGTGCGCTGACCGCGCACCGGAAGGCCGCGGCGGTGACGCAGACCCTCGTACGAGCCGATCTCGACCTTGCGGCGGATGTCGGCGGCGACCTCGCGGCGAAGGTCACCCTCCACCTTGTAGTTGCCTTCGATGTGGTCGCGCAGTGCGACCAGCTGGTCGTCGGTGAGGTCCTTGACGCGGATCGACTCGTCGATCTCGGTGGCCGTGAGGATCTCGACCGAACGGGTACGGCCGATGCCGTAGATGTACGTGAGGGCGATCACCACGCGCTTGTCACGCGGGATGTCAACGCCGGCAAGACGTGCCATGCGGTTCTCCTAGGAGTGATGGAGGTGTGGAGCAGGATCGGTGCCCGGGCCTCCGCCCCGAGGTGTCCCCTCCGAAGAGGCTCTGATCCTGCCTGTGTGCGTATTGAGTTGTGTCTTCGTCGTGAGGTGTCGGCTCGGCCCTGCGGGCCTCACGCGTCCTCGAGCCGCGAGCGACTCAGCCCTGGCGCTGCTTGTGACGCGGGTTCGACTTGCAGATCACCATGACGCGACCGTGGCGACGGATGACCTTGCAGTGGTCGCAGATGGGCTTGACGGAGGGGTTGACCTTCATGATTTTCCTGTTCGCTGTCTTCGAGTCGGACGGGATGCCGAGGCATCCGCCCGCTCGTTACTTCTCGACCGGTCTAGCGGTAGCGGTAGACGATGCGACCGCGCGTGAGGTCGTAGGGCGAGAGCTCCACGACGACGCGGTCTTCGGGGATGATGCGGATGTAGTTCTGCCGCATCTTGCCGGAGATCGTGGCGAGTACCTTGTGTCCGTTGGTGAGCTCAACGCGGAACATCGCGTTGGGCAGCGCTTCAGACACGACGCCCTCGATTTCGATGACACCGTCTTTCTTAGCCATGGCCTCGCTGACGCTTGTGCAGACCGGTCGGTCTGCGGTGAGTGGGATGTGGTGCGGCGACACGCCAATGAAGGCGCAAGGCACCAAAGATCCAGTGTACGTGATAGAGGGCCGCACGGCAAACTGCCGCGCGGCCCTCTCGCTCGTCTCAGACGCGCATCACGTGGTCAGCCCTTGAGGTTGGCGACGATGTCCGTCTGCGGGTTGAAGGTGACGTTCACGAAAGTACCGTTCACCACCAGCGTCGGTGTCCCCTTGGCGCCGTCGGGCAGGCCGTGCGCCTGGACGAACTTGATGTACGTGCCCGAGGTGATCGCCTTCTCGAGATCACTCGTGACGTTGACGCCCGCGCCCTTGGCGATCGAGACGATCTGGTCGTCCGAGAGACCGGGCGAGCTCTCCTGCGGCTGGTTCTGGAACATCGCCTCCATGAACGCATAGGCGTTGGCGGGGTCCGCCTCGGCGACGGCGAACATCGCACTGGCCGACCGGCTGGAGAACTTCGTTCCCTGCGACGCACGGTCGAGGATGGACACGGGGTGGATGTTGAGGGTGATCTTGTTGTCGGAGACGAGCTGCTTGATCGTCTCACCCTCGGTCTTCTCGAACTGGTTGCAGATCGGGCACATGAAGTCCACGTAGGTGTCGACGACGTCGGGGCCGCTGCCGAAGGAGATCGCACCGGTATCCGTGTTGATGTTGCTCGACGAAGGCTGCGCGCCGGGTCCGGAGCTGACGTTGTTCATCCACACGACAAGGCCGATGACCAGCGCGACCACGACGACGGCCGCCACGCTCACCCAGATCGCGAACCAGTTCCTCTTACCCGCTGCTGCCTGCGCCATAACCTCGATGCCTCTCCGATGTGCGGCTGTCGCCGCTGTTCTCCCATTCTGGCTCACACGGTCTTATGCGTTGCCCGTGAAAGCCGTGACTTCGCCCCCCACCCGTGCCGAACCGCTATCTCTTCCGCGAGCCGCCATGTCCTCGCGCGCCCTTTCGCGTCGGTTCGGCACGTTCGTAGCGGCTCGGCGTGACTCGTCAGCGTTGCGGATGGATGCCGAACGCGCGCAGTGGGGTGCCCTGGGGAGGAGCCTTCACGCACCCCGCGAGCCGCTCCTGCGACACCGGGAGGAGAGCGCTCAGGCGATGGGGGTGGGTGTGACGCCGAAGGGGGCGAGACCGGCGGCGCCGCCGTCGGCAGCGGTCAGCACCCAGATGCCGTTCTCGTGCACCGCGACGCTGTGCTCCCAGTGACTGCCGTCGCTGCCGTCGACGGTGGTGACCGTCCAGTCGTCGTCCTCGACGAAGGTCTCCTCAGAGCCGACGGTGACCATGGGCTCGATCGCGACGCACAGGCCCGGACGCACCGCGGGGCCGAGGTCGGACACCCGATAGTTGAAGATCGTCGGCCCCTCGTGCATCCGCCGGCCGATGCCGTGACCGACGTAATCGCGGAGGATGCCGTAGCTCTCCCCCGACCGCTCGATGTAGCCCTGGACCGCGTCGCCGATCTCGCCGACGCGCGACGCCGACGCGAGCGCGGCCACGCCCGCCCAGAGCGACCCTTCAGTCACCTGCGAGAGCCGCTCGCGCGATGCCCGTACGGCCGGGTCCCCGCCGGGAACGACGACGGTGATCGCCGAGTCGCCGTTCCAGCCTTTGAACTGCGCCCCCGCATCGATCGAGACGATGTCGCCCGCTTCGAGCACCCGCTCCCCGGGGATGCCGTGGACGACCTGGTCGTTGACCGAGATGCACGTCGTATGCCGGTACCCGCGCACGAGTTGGAAATTCGACTCGGCACCGCGGGCGAGGATGACCTCGGATGCCGCGGCATCCAGCTCAGCCGTGGTCACGCCCGGGGCGATCAGTGCACGCACGGCATCCAGCGCGGCCGCCGTGATCAGGCCCGGCTCGACCATCGAGCGCAGCTGCGCCGGCGTCTTGTACAAGGAGCGACGAAGTCCCATCAGGAGGCGGCGATGCCGCGAGCTTCCAGCGCGGCCTGAATCCGGGCGTAGACCTCGTCCAGCGACCCGACGCCGTCGATCTGATCGACGATGCCCCGCTCGCGGTAGAGATCGAGGATCGGCGCGGTCTCGGACTCGTAGATGGCCAGACGCTTCGCGATCGACTCGGCGTTGTCGTCGGCACGGCCCTGCTCGGTCGCCCGCAGCGACAGGCGCTGGATGGACTCGTCGCGCGGCACGACCAACTCGATCACCGCCGTGAGCGGCTCGCCCCGCTCATCGAGGAAGCCGTCGAGGTCGCCGACCTGGCCGAGGTTGCGCGGGTAGCCGTCCAGCAGGAAGCCGTTCGCGGCATCCGCCTGAGCGAGCCGGTCTCGGACGATCTCCCCCGTCAGGGTGTCCGGCACGAGGTCGCCAGCGTCGATGATCGCCTTGACCTTCAGGCCGAGCTCCGTGCCTTCCTTGACGTTGGCGCGGAACACGTCCCCCGTCGAGACAGCGGGAATGCCGAGGGCATCGGCGATGCGCACGCCCTGGGTGCCCTTGCCCGAGCCCTGCGGTCCGATGATGAGCAGTCGCGCAGCGGTCATCGCAGCAGCCCTTCGTAGTGGCGCTGCTGCAGCTGGGCGTCGATCTGCTTCACGGTCTCCAGACCCACACCGACGATGATGAGGATCGAGGCGCCGCCGAACGGGAAGTTCTGGTTGGCGCTGACCGTCGCGAGCGCCACCAGGGGCAGCAGGGCGATGAGACCGAGGTAGATCGAGCCGGGCAACGTGATGCGCGTCAACACGTAGTCGAGGTACTCGGCCGTCGGACGACCTGCACGGATGCCGGGGATGAACCCGCCGTACTTCTTCATGTTGTCGGCGACCTCGACGGGGTTGAAGGTGATCGCGACGTAGAAGTAGGTGAACCCGACGATGAGCAGGAAGTACAGCAGCATGTAGAGCGGGTGATCGCCCTTGGTGAGGTACTGCTGGATCCAGGTCACCCAGCCCGGGATGTTGCCGTTGGCGTCCGGCGTCTGATTGAACTGGGCTATCAGTGCCGGGATGTACAGCAGCGAGGAGGCGAAGATGACCGGCACGACGCCCGCCATGTTCACCTTGATCGGGATGTACGTGTTCGTGCCGCCGAGGGTGCGACGCCCGACCATGCGCTTGGCGTACTGCACGGGGATGCGCCGCTGCGACTGCTCGACGAAGACGACGAGAGCGACGACGACGATGCCGACGGCCAGCACGAGGAGGAAGACCTCGAAACCGCGCGACGTGGCGATGGCCCACATGGCCGCCGGGAACTGCGCCGCGATCGAGGTGAAGATGAGGATGGACATGCCGTTGCCCACGCCGCGCTCGGTGACGAGCTCGGCGAACCACATGATGAGACCGGTGCCGGCGGTCAGCGTGATGATCATCAGCAGCTGGGCCCACCACACATCGTTGGTCAGCAGCGCGTTGCACTCGGCGATGCCGGTCGTGCCGAAGAGCTGACCCGAACGTGCCACCGTCACCAGCGTGGTGGACTGCAGGAGCGCCAGCGCGATCGTCAGGTAGCGGGTGTACTGCGTGAGCTTGGCCTGACCGGCCTGCCCTTCTTTGTACAGCGCCTCGAAGTGCGGGATCACCACACGCAGCAGCTGCACGATGATCGTCGCGGTGATGTAGGGCATGACGCCCAGGGCGAAGATCGACAGCTGCAGGAGCGCGCCGCCGGAGAACAGGTTCACCAGCGACAGCAGGCCTTCGCTGGCCGAGCCCGTCTGCTGGAGGCAGGACTGCACGTTGGGGAAGCTCACGAAGGGCGCCGGAACGTGCGCACCGAGTCGGTAGATGGCGATGATCGCGAGGGTGAAGAAGATCTTCCGCCGGAGATCCGGGGTGCGGAAGACCCGCGCGATGGCGCTGACGGCGCTGAACAAGGGGATTTCCTCCAGAGAGCTGACCGGTGTCTCGATGCGGGTCCGAGGACACCGCTTCCAGAGTACGGCAACAGGGGCCGGAGGCTCGCCTCCGGCCCCTGCCGTGGAATTACTTGACCGAACCGCCTGCGGCGACGATCTTCTGCTCGGCCGAACCCGAGACCTTGTCGACGGCGACGGTGAGCTTGACCGAGATGTCGCCGGTGCCGAGCACCTTGACCTTCTCGTTCTTGCGCACGGCGCCCTTTGCGACGAGGTCGCTGACGGTGACATCGCCACCGGCCGGGTACAGCTCAGCCAGCTTGTCGAGGTTGACCACCTGGTACTCGACGCGGAACGGGTTCTTGAACCCGCGCAGCTTCGGCGTACGCATGTGCAGCGGCATCTGGCCGCCCTCGAAACCGACCTTCACCTGGTAACGGGCCTTCGTACCCTTGGTGCCACGACCGGCGGTCTTGCCCTTCGAGCCCTCACCGCGACCGACACGGGTCTTCGCGGTGTTGGAGCCCGGGACCGGACGCAGGTGGTGGACCTTGAGCACACCGGGGCGCGACACCTCGGCATCCGCCTTCTTGGCGGGAGCCTTCTTCGCGGCCGGCTTCTCGGCGGTCTTCTTGGCAGCCGGCTTCGCGGCGGCCTTCTTCTCGGTGTTCTTCACAGCGACCTCTTCGGTCGCCTTCTCAGCCTTCTCGGCCATCAGTCGATCTCCTCAACCTTGACGAGGTGGGCGACAGCCTTGACGTAGCCGCGCGTCTGCGCGTCGTCGGGACGGACGACCGAGTCGCCGATCCGCTTCAGGCCGAGCGAACGCAGCGTGTCACGCTGGTTCTGCTTCTCGCTCACCTTGGACTTGACCTGGGTCACCTTGAGACGCGCGGCCATCAGGCACCTACCTTCGCAGCGGCCGCGGCGTCAGCCTCGGCACGGATCAGACGGGCCGGAGCCACCTGGTCGAAGTCGAGACCGCGACGCGCGGCGACCGCGCGGGGCTCCTCGAGCTGCTTCAGCGCCTCGACGGTCGCGTGCACGATGTTGATCGTGTTCGACGAACCGAGCGACTTGGAGAGCACGTCGTGGATACCGGCGCACTCGAGCACGGCGCGCACCGGGCCACCGGCGATGACACCGGTACCGGCGGCGGCCGGACGCAGGAGCACGACACCGGCAGCGGCCTCACCCTGCACCGGGTGCGGAATGGACGAGCCGGTGCGGGGCACGCGGAAGAAGTTGCGCTTGGCCTCTTCGACACCCTTGGAGATGGCGAGGGGGACCTCACGCGCCTTGCCGTAGCCGACGCCGACGAGACCGTTGCCGTCACCCACGACGACGAGCGCCGTGAAGCTGAAGCGGCGACCGCCCTTGACGACCTTCGACACGCGGTTGATCGTCACGACGCGCTCGAGGAACTGGCTCTTCTCGGCGTCGCGCGAACCACGGTCGCGGTTGGGGTTGCGCTCGCGACCGCCGCGACGGGGCTCGCGGGCCTCGCGCTCGACGGGAGCGGTGGCCGCAGCCTGCTCGGTCACTTCGTTCTCCACATTCTGAGTAGTTGCATCGCTCACAGGTTCAGACCTCCCTCGCGGGCGCCCTCGGCGATCGCTGCGACACGGCCCGCGTAGCGGTTGCCACCGCGGTCGAACACGACGTCCGAGAAGCCGGCCGCCTTGGCGCGCTCGGCGACGAGCTCGCCGACCTTGCGGGCCTTGGCGGTCTTGTCACCGTCGAACGTGCGCAGGTCCGACTCGAGAGTCGACGCCGACGCGACGGTCACGCCCTTGCTGTCGTCCACGAGCTGGACGAAGACGTGGCGGGCCGAGCGGGTGACGACGAGGCGCGGACGGGCCCCGGTGCCCACGACCTTCTTGCGAAGGCGCAGGTGACGACGCGAACGCGCGTCGCTCTTCGACTTGACAGCCATGATTACTTACCAGCCTTTCCGGCCTTGCGGCGAACGACCTCGCCCGCGTAGCGCACACCCTTGCCCTTGTAGGGCTCGGGCTTGCGGATCTTGCGGATGTTCGCGGCGGCCTCACCGACGGCCTGCTTCGAGATGCCGCTGACGGTGAGCTTGTTGTTGCCCTCGACGGTCAGCGTGATGCCGGCCGGCGCCTCGACGAGAACGGGGTGCGAGAAGCCGAGCGCGAACTCGACCGCCGTCCCCTTCTGCGCGACGCGGTAACCGGTGCCGACGACCTCGAGGCCCTTGGTGTAGCCCTGGGTGACGCCGATGATGTTGTTGTTGATCAGGGTGCGGGTCAGTCCGTGCAGCGAACGCGACTCGCGCTCGTCGTCGGGACGGGAGACCAGAACCTGGTTCTCCTCGACCTTGACCTCGATGGGCTTGGAGACGGAGAGCGCGAGCTCGCCCTTCGGGCCCGTGACCGTGACATCCTGGCCGTCGACCGAAACGGTCACGCCGGCGGGGATGTCGATGGGAAGACGTCCAATACGCGACATGTCAGATCACCACACGTAGGCGAGGACTTCCCCACCCACGCCCTTCTGCTCTGCCTGGCGGTCGGTGAGAAGACCGGAGGAGGTGGACAGGATCGCGACGCCCAGGCCGCCGAGGACCTTGGGGATCTCGGTCGAGCGTGCGTACACGCGCAGGCCGGGCTTCGAGACGCGCTTGATGCCGGCGATCGACCGCTCGCGGTTCGGGCCGTACTTCAGCGTGAGGGTGAGGGTCTGGCCGACACGAGCGTCGGAGACCTCCCAGCCGGAGATGTAGCCCTCCTGCTGGAGGATCTCGGCGATGTGGGTCTTGAGCTTCGAGCTCGGCAGCGACACGGAGTCGTGGTGCGCCGAGTTCGCGTTGCGCAGACGGGTCAGCATGTCAGCGACCGGGTCTGTCATCGTCATTTCTTGGTTTCCTTTGTTCAGCGGTTTCGGATGCCGTTACACGACAGCCGACCTTCTTGATGGACCGACCGGAGAGGTCGGGGGGTGTCAGGCCTGGTTCTCGTCCGTCTTGAACGGGAAGCCCAGCTGGCGCAGCAGCGACCGGCCCTCGTCATCCGTCTTCGCCGTGGTGACGATCGTGATGTCGAAGCCGCGGACGCGGTCGATCTTGTCCTGGTTGATCTCGTGGAAGACCGACTGCTCCTGCAGACCGAACGTGTAGTTGCCGTGACCGTCGAACTGCTTGGGCGACAGGCCGCGGAAGTCGCGGATACGCGGCAGGGCGAGGTTCACGAGACGGTCCAGGAACTCCCAAGCACGGTCACCGCGGAGGGTGACGTGCGCACCGATGGCCTGGCCCTCGCGCAGCTTGAACTGCGCGATGGACTTGCGGGCCTTCGTGACGACCGGCTTCTGGCCGGTGATCTTGGTGAGGTCGTCGACCGCACCGTCGATCACCTTGGAGTCGCGAGCTGCCTCGCCGACACCGGTGTTCACGACGACCTTGACGATCCCGGGGATCTGCATGACGTTGGCGTAGCCGAACTCGTCCTGCAGGGCCTTCTTGATCTCGTCCTGGTACTTCTGCTTCAGGCGGGGCTGGATCTTGCCAGCCGCCGCGGCAGTGGTGCTGCTCATGTTCAGAGGTCCTTGCCGCTCTTCTTCGCGTAGCGCACGCGGACGGTGCGCTTCACGCCATCCTTCGTCTGCTCCTCGACACGGTGACCGACCTTGGTCGGCTTCTTGGTCGAGGGGTCGACGAGGGCGACGTTGGAGATGTGGATCGGGGCTTCCATCGTCTCGATGCCGCCCGTCCTGGTGCCGCGCTGGGACTGGCCCACGCGGTTGTGCTTCGTGACGTAGTTGACGCCCTCGACGATGACGCGGTTCTGCTCGACGAGAACGTCGAGGACCTTGCCCTGCTTGCCGCGGTCGCCGCCCTTGTCCTGCTTCTTGCCAGTGATGACCTGAACGAGGTCACCCTTCTTGATCTTGGCCATGAGGGTCAGATCACCTCCGGTGCGAGCGACACGATCTTCATGAACTTCTTGTCACGAAGCTCACGACCGACCGGTCCGAAGATGCGGGTGCCGCGGGGCTCCCCGTCGTTCTTCAGGATGACGGCGGCGTTCTCGTCGAACTTGATGTAGGAGCCGTCGGGACGACGGACCTCCTTCTTGGTACGGACGATGACGGCCTTGACCACATCGCCCTTCTTGACGTTGCCGCCGGGGATCGCGTCCTTGACGGTCGCGACGATGATGTCGCCGAGACCGGCATAACGGCGGTTGGAGCCGCCGAGCACACGGATCGTGAGCAGCTCCTTGGCGCCGGTGTTGTCGGCGACCTTGAGGCGGGACTCAGTCTGGATCATTTCTTACTTCGCCTTCTCGAGGATCTCGACCAGGCGCCACCGCTTGGTGGCGCTGAGCGGCCGGGTCTCGTTGATCAGCACGAGGTCGCCGATGCCGGCGCTGTTCTGCTCGTCGTGGGCCTTGACCTTCGACGTGCGACGGATGACCTTGCCGTACAGCGGGTGCTTCACGCGGTCTTCGACCTCGACGACGATCGTCTTGTCCATCTTGTCGCTGACGACGTAGCCACGACGCGACTTGCGGTAGCCACGGGCGTCCGCATCGCGCACGTCATGGGCAGCCGACTCGTGACCGGCAGCGGGCGCCTGAACGACGGCCTCGGCGGCCGGCGCCTTCTTGGCGGCCTTCTTCTCGGTGGTCTCAGCCATCACTCGGCCTCTTCCTTCGTGGCCTCGGCAGCGTCATCCGCCTTCTTGGCCTTGGTCTTCTTCGCCTTGGACGCGACCTCGACGGGGGCGGGCGTGGCACGGATGCCGAGCTCGCGCTCGCGGATCACGGTGTAGAGCCGCGCGATGTCGCGCTTGACGGCGCGGATGCGGCCGTGGCTCTCGAGCTGGCCGGTGGCCGACTGGAAGCGCAGGTTGAACAGCTCTTCCTTGGCCTTGCGCAGCTCTTCGACGAGGCGCTGGTCCTCGAACGTGTCCAGCTCGCTCGGAGCGAGCGTCTTGGTTCCGACGGCCATTACGCGTCGCCCTCCTCGCGCTTGATGATGCGTGCCTTCAGGGGCAGCTTGTGGATTGCACGGGTGAGCGCCTCGCGAGCGAGCTGCTCGTTGACGCCCGCGACCTCGAACAGGACGCGACCCGGCTTGACGTTGGCGACCCACCACTCCGGCGAACCCTTACCGGAACCCATGCGGGTTTCGGCCGGCTTCTTGGTCAGGGGACGGTCGGGGTAGATGTTGATCCACACCTTGCCGCCACGCTTGATGTGACGCGTCATCGCGATACGAGCGGACTCGATCTGACGGTTGGTCACATACGCGGGGGTGAGGGCCTGGATGCCGAACTCGCCGAAGGAGACCTTCGTGCCGCCGGTGGCCTGGCCCGCGCGACCCGGGTGGTGCTGCTTGCGGTACTTGACCTTACGGGGAATAAGCATTATGCCGATGCTCCTTCTGCGACGGGCGCCTCGTTGCGGGGCGCGCGACGACGGTCGCCACCACGGTCGTCACGACCGCGGGGTGCCTTCGGCGCGTTGGCCTGCTCGCGAGCGAGCTCCTTGTTGGTGAGGTCGCCCTTGTAGATCCAGACCTTCACACCGATGCGGCCGAAGGTGGTCTTGGCCTCGTAGAAGCCGTAGTCGATGTTCGCGCGCAGCGTGTGCAGCGGCACACGACCCTCGCGGTAGAACTCCGAACGGCTCATCTCGGCGCCGCCGAGACGACCCGAGACCTGGATGCGGATGCCCTTGGCGCCGGCGCGCTGTGCGCCCTGCAGACCCTTGCGCATCGCGCGGCGGAAGGCCACGCGGGCGGAGAGCTGCTCGGCGATGCCCTGGGCGACCAGCTGGGCGTCGGCCTCGGGGTTCTTGACCTCGAGGATGTTCAGCTGGATCTGCTTGCCCGTGAGCTTCTCGAGGTCGGCGCGGATGCGCTCGGCCTCGGCGCCGCGGCGGCCGATGACGATGCCGGGGCGGGCGGTGTGGATGTCGACGCGGACGCGATCACGCGTGCGCTCGATCTCGATGCCGCTCACGCCGGCGCGGTCCAGCTGCGTCTGCAGGAGCTTGCGGATCTTGACGTCCTCGGCCACGTAGTCGGCGTAACGCTGTCCCGGCTTCGTGGAGTCGGAGAACCAACGCGACACGTGGTCCGTGGTGATGCCGAGGCGGAAGCCGTACGGGTTGACCTTCTGTCCCATTACTTGCTCGCCTTCTTGTTCGTGGAGCCGGCCGCGGCCTCATCGACCTCGGGGGTCGCGAGCTCGACGGTGATGTGGCTCGTGCGCTTCTTGATCTGGAAGGCGCGGCCCTGTGCACGGGGCTGGAAACGCTTGAGCGTCGTGCCCTCGTCGACGTACGCGTTGCGCACGTACAGGTCCTGCTCGTCCAGGAACTCGCCGTCCTTGTCAGCCTTCACCCGGGCGTTGGCGACCGCAGCGGCGACGAGCTTGTAGATCGGCTCGCTGGCACTCTGGGGCGCGAACTTCAGGATGGCCAGGGCCTCCTGAGCCTGCTTGCCCTTGATCAGCGCGACGACACGACGAGCCTTCTGAGGGGTCACGCGGATGTGCTTGACGCGTGCGATGGAATCCACCATTTCTCTCCTCCTCTAGTCCTCTCTAGGAACGCCACCGCGTCAGCGGCGGCGACCCTTCTTGTCGTCCTTCTCGTGGCCGCGGAAGGTGCGGGTGGGCGCGAACTCGCCCAGCTTGTGACCGACCATGGTCTCGGACACGAACACGGGGATGTGCTTGCGTCCGTCGTGCACGGCGATGGTGTGTCCCAGCATGGCGGGGATGATCATCGAACGGCGCGACCAGGTCTTGATGACGTTCTTGGTGCCGGCATCGTTCTGCGAGACGACCTTGCGAAGCAGGTGCTCGTCGACGAAGGGGCCCTTCTTCAGGCTGCGAGGCATCTTCCTCTACTCCTACTTGCGCTTCTTGCCGGCGTTGCGACGACGGACGATGTACTTGTCGCTTTCCTTGTTGGCGTGGCGGGTGCGACCCTCAGCCTGGCCCCAAGGAGAGACGGGGTGACGTCCACCGGACGTCTTGCCCTCACCACCACCGTGCGGGTGGTCGACCGGGTTCATCGCGACACCGCGGACGGTCGGGCGGATGCCCTTCCAGCGGTTGCGGCCGGCCTTGCCCCAGTTGATGTTCGACTGCTCGGCGTTGCCGACCTCGCCGATCGTGGCGCGGCAGCGCGCGTCGACGTTGCGGATCTCGCCCGACGGCAGACGAAGCTGCGCGTAGGGGCCGTCCTTGGCGACCAGGCGAACCGACGCACCGGCCGAACGCGCCATCTTCGCGCCGCCGCCGGGGCGGAGCTCGATCGCGTGGATCACGGTACCGGTGGGGATGTTCTTCAGCGGCAGGTTGTTGCCCGGCTTGATGTCAGCGCCCGCACCGGACTCGACGATGTCGCCCTGCTGCAGCTTGTTCGGAGCGAGGATGTAACGCTTCTCGCCGTCCACGTAGTGCAGCAGCGCGATGCGCGCGGTGCGGTTGGGGTCGTACTCGATGTGCGCGACCTTGGCGTTGACGCCGTCCTTGTCATTGCGACGGAAGTCGATGACGCGGTACTGACGCTTGTGACCGCCACCGATGTGACGCGTGGTGATGCGCCCCTGGTTGTTGCGACCACCGGTCTTCGACAGCGGACGGAGCAGCGACTTCTCGGGCGTCGATCGCGTGATCTCGGCGAAGTCGGCCACCGACGAACCGCGGCGACCCGGGGTCGTGGGCTTGTACTTGCGAATAGCCATGTTGGTTGTCCTCTATCCCAGCTGTCAGCCGACGGCCGTGAAGATGTCGATGGTGCCCGACTTGAGCGTGACGATGGCGCGCTTGGTGTCCTTGCGCTTGCCGGTGCCGAAGCGGGTGCGGCGGGACTTGCCCGCGCGGTTGAGCGTGTTGACCGCAGCGACCTTGACGCCGAAGATCTTCTCGATCGCGAGCTTGATCTCGGTCTTCGAGGAGCGCGGGTCCACCAGGAAGGTGTACTTGCCCTCGTCGATGAGCCCGTAGCTCTTCTCCGAGACGACCGGCTTCAGGATGATGTCGCGCGGGTCCTTGTTGACGGAGACGTTCATGCCGAGACCTCCTCGGTGGTGGCGCTCTTGGACGCGACGAACGCGTCGTAGGCGGCCTTGGTGAAGACGATGTCGTCGGAGACGAGCACGTCGTAGGCGTTCAGCTGGTCGAAGCTGAGGACGTGGACGTACGCAAGGTTGCGCACGCTCTTGACCGCCAGCTCGTCACCGCGCTCGATGACGACCAGGACGTTCTTGGTCGGAGCGAGCTCGGCGAGGACGGCCGCAGCGGCCTTGGTCGACGGGGCGCCCTCGATGCCGAAGGAGTCCACCACGTGCAGACGACCACCGCGAGCACGGTCGCTCAGCGCGCCCAGGAGGGCGGCGGCGATCATCTTCTTGGGGGTGCGCTGCGAGTAGTCGCGCGGCTTCGGACCGTGGACGATGCCACCACCGGTCATGTGCGGCGCGCGGATGGAGCCCTGACGGGCGTTACCCGTGCCCTTCTGCTTGAAGGGCTTGCGGCCGGCACCGGAGACCTCGCCACGACGCTTGGTCGAGTGCGTGCCCTGGCGAGCCGCCGCGAGCTGCGCGACGACGACCTGGTGGATCAGCGGGATGTTCGTCTTGACGTCGAACAGCGCAGCGGGAAGGGCGACCGAGCCGGCCTTCTTGCCACTGGGGCTGTGGACGTCGAGCGCGAGAGTCGAGTCAGCCATGATCAGGCACCCTTCACTGCGTTGCGGACGTAGACGATGCGGCCACGCGCACCGGGGACGGCGCCCTTGACGAGCAGCAGACCCTTCTCGGCGTCGACGGCGTGCACCGTGAGGTTGAGGACGGTCACGCGCTCGCCACCCATACGGCCGGCCATGCGCATGCCCTTGAAGACGCGGCTCGGCGTCGACGAGGCGCCGATGGAGCCGGGCTTGCGGTGGTTGCGGTGCGCACCGTGCGAGGCGGAGACACCCTTGAAGTTGTGACGCTTCATGACACCCGCGGTGCCCTTGCCCTTGCTGGTGCCGACGACGTCGACCAGCTGGCCGGCCTCGAAGGTGGCGTCCACGGTGAGCTCCTGACCGAGTGAGTAGTCAGCGGCATCCGCGGTGCGCACCTCGGTGAGGTGGCGGCGGGGGGTCACACCCGCGGCCTCGAAATGGGCCGTCTGGGGCTTGTTGACCTTGCGGGGGTCGATCTGGCCGTAGGCGATCTGAACGGCGTTGTAGCCGTCACGCTCGGGCGTGCGCACCTGGGTGACCACGTTGGGGGCCACCTCGATGACGGTGACGGGAACGAGCTTGCCGTTCTCGTCCCAGACCTGGGTCATGCCGAGCTTCGTGCCGAGCAGGCCCTTGGAAACCTTTTCGTTGATGTGTGCCATGACCGGGACCTCAGAGCTTGATCTCGATGTTGACGTCGGCCGGGAGGTCGAGACGCATCAGCGAGTCGACGGCCTTGGGCGTCGGGTCGATGATGTCGATCAGGCGCTTGTGGGTGCGCATCTCGAAGTGCTCGCGGCTGTCCTTGTACTTGTGGGGCGACCGGATGACGCACACGACGTTCTTCTCGGTCGGAAGGGGCACGGGGCCCACAACGGTGGCGCCTGCGCGGGTCACCGTGTCGACGATCTTGCGCGCCGACGTGTCGATGACCTCGTGGTCATACGACTTCAGGCGAATGCGGATCTTCTGTCCCGCCATTGTCTGCTCACTCTCTTTCTCGCGTCGTACCTGCCCTGATCGCTCAGGGGGCATTGGACGCACATGGCACAGGGTTGTGCCGGGCACTTGCGCACCACTGTTCTGATGTCAGTTCCGATCGTTCGCGCGCACGCGGGCGAATCCTGTTTCCAGGAGAGATCGGATTGTGTTGTTCTGCTGCCCGCGGCCTAGGTCAGTGCGCTTTTCCGAAGAGGATGCGCCGCCTATGCACTGCCCTGGCAGTGATCCCGCACGTCGCTGACGCGCACGCAGGAATGTGGAACTGGTCTAGTCTACGTGTCCGCCGGGCGTGTCGCAAACCCGGGCGTGTCGCGCCGGGATGCCGGGCGTTGCCCTGGTCCCTCGCCGTGCGCGGCAGACACAAAAAGGGGAGGGGTGGGCCCTTGGGGAAAGCCCACCCCTCCCGGTCTCCGCGGGACGCGCGACCCCCCGACCGCGCGCCCCGGGTCTCAGCGCGCCGCGTCCCCCCGACGCGATGGCGCAGCGTTCAGAACGACGCGCAGGCGCGGACGACCGCGATGAGGACGCCCCCCGGCATCCACATCGACGGCGAATCGTCCATCGCCGGCAGGAGCCAGGGAGACGCGGTCGGAAACGCCGAACCGCGACGAGTGCGCTCGGGTCCCCCGAACAGCATCCCCCATACATCCACGAGCAGCGCTCATGCCCCCACAACCTGTCACCGTGCACACGCGCAGACTCTGCGCGATGCGGCGGAACGAACCCCCACAGTTCATTCAGTCGGTTTTCAGCCCCCCGGCGTCGTACTGACCACTGCTGACGCTAGAGGGTGCACGACCCAGCGTCAAGCCGGTTTTGATCTCGTTTTCGACACGGTGCGACGCCCCGTCGGACCCGCTCGCAGCTCACGTGCCGATCGCGCCGTCGACCTGGTCGCGGACCTCGCCGACCTTCGCGTCGAACTGGTCTGGCGCGACCTTCTTCACGACGTCGGCGGCCACGTCGAGGACGCTGTCGCTGACCTCCTCGGCCTTGTCCGAGTGGATCACCTCGTCGATCTTGTCCTTGTTCTGCTCCAGGAACTGCTTGCCTTGATTCACGATGTCATCCAGCCCCATGGCCGTCCCCCTCCTGTTCGATCGATGTCGTGCGGAGCGCACTGAGGACATTCTGGCGACGCCGGCGCCTGCTGCCTAGAGGCGTGCCCCCGCGGAGACGACGATGCCCCCGGGAGCACGTGGCTCCCGGGGGCATCGAGGGTGTGAAGTGCTTACTTCAGGATCTTCGTGACGGTACCGGCACCGACGGTGCGGCCACCCTCACGGATCGCGAAGCCGAGGCCCTCTTCCATGGCGATCGGCTGGATGAGCTCGACCGTCATCTCCGTGGTGTCGCCGGGCATGACCATCTCGGTGCCCTCGGGCAGCGTGATGACGCCGGTGACGTCGGTGGTGCGGAAGTAGAACTGCGGGCGGTAGTTCGTGAAGAACGGGTTGTGACGGCCACCCTCCTCCTTGGAGAGGATGTACGCGGTGCCCTCGAAGTCGGTGTGCGGCGTGACCGAACCCGGCTTGGCGACGACCTGACCACGCTCGACGTCGTCACGCTTGGTGCCGCGAAGCAGCAGACCACAGTTCTCGCCGGCCCAGGCCTCGTCGAGCTGCTTGTGGAACATCTCGATACCGGTGACGATCGTCTTCTGCGTCGGGCGGATGCCGACGATCTCGACCTCGGAGTTGATGGCCAGCGTGCCACGCTCGGCGCGGCCCGTGACGACCGTGCCACGACCGGTGATCGTGAAGACGTCCTCGATGGGCATGAGGAAGGGCTTGTCCTTGTCGCGCACCGGGTCCGGGATGGACTCGTCGACGGCGTTCATCAGCTCGACGATCGACTCGACCCACTTCTCGTCGCCCTCGAGAGCCTTCAGGCCCGAGACTCGAACGACCGGGGCGTTGTCGCCGTCGAAGTCCTGCGAGCTGAGCAGCTCACGGACCTCGAGCTCGACGAGCTCCAGGATCTCCTCGTCGTCGACCATGTCGCTCTTGTTGAGCGCCACGAGCAGGTAGGGCACGCCGACCTGCTTGGCGAGCAGCACGTGCTCGCGCGTCTGCGCCATCGGGCCGTCGGTGGCGGCGACCACGAGGATCGCGCCGTCCATCTGAGCGGCACCGGTGATCATGTTCTTGATGTAGTCGGCGTGGCCGGGCGCGTCGACGTGCGCGTAGTGGCGCTTCGGGGTCTCATACTCGACGTGCGAGATGTTGATCGTGATACCACGCTGACGCTCTTCGGGAGCCGAGTCGATCGACGCGAAGTCACGCTGCACGTTGGTCGCCGACGGGTACTTGTCGGCGAGCACCTTCGAGATCGCAGCGGTGAGCGTGGTCTTGCCGTGGTCGACGTGACCGATCGTTCCGATGTTGACGTGCGGCTTGGTCCGCTCGAACTTGGCCTTGGCCACTGGGTCCTCCTCAGGACGTTCATGTAGAGGTTCCGGTCGCTGGATTGCGACCGGTGCTCTACGGGGATGGGTGTCAGTCTAGACGACTGGGTCTGTATTCAGTTTGTGCGGCGTTTCGACTCGGCCCTGCGGGCCTCGCTCAACGACCGGGCGGGTGGTTACTCGCCCTTGTTCTTCTGGACGATCTCGTCGGCGACGGCCTTGGGGACCTCCGCGTACGAGTCGAACTCCATCGAGTACACGGCCCGACCCGAGGTCTTCGAGCGCAGGTCGCCGATGTAGCCGAACATCTCCGACAGCGGGACGAGGGCGCGCACGATCTTGATGCCCGACCCGTCCTCCATCGACTGGATCTGGCCACGACGCGAGTTCAGGTCGCCGATGACGTCGCCCATGTACTCCTCGGGCGTGCGCACCTCGACCGCCATGAGCGGCTCGAGGATGGCGGGGTTCGCCTTGCGGATGGCCTCCTTGAAGCCCATGGAACCGGCGATCTTGAACGCCATCTCGGACGAGTCGACGTCGTGCGAGGCACCGTCGAGCAGGATCGCCTTGACACCGACGACGGGGTAGCCGGCGAGGACACCCACGTTCATCGCGTCCTGGAAGCCCTGGTTGGTCGGCTCGATGTACTCGCGCGGGATACGGCCACCGGTGACCTTGTTCTCGAACTCGTACGTCTTGTCGGCCGTGACCTCGAGCGGCTCGAGCGCGAACTGGATCTTCGCGAACTGACCCGAACCACCGGTCTGCTTCTTGTGGGTGTAGTCGTGACGCTCGACGGCCTTCTTGATCGTCTCGCGGTACGCCACCTGCGGCTTTCCGACGTTGGCCTCGACCTTGAACTCGCGCTTCATGCGGTCGACGAGGATGTCGAGGTGCAGCTCGCCCATGCCCTTGATGACCGTCTGACCGGTCTCGGGGTTGAGCTCGGTGCGGAAGGTCGGGTCCTCTTCGGCCAGCTTCTGGATCGCGGTGCCCAGCTTCTCCTGGTCGGCCTTGGTCTTCGGCTCGATGGCGACCTCGATGACGGGCTCGGGGAAGGTCATCGACTCGAGGACGACGGGCTCGTTCGGGTCGGCGAGGGTGTCACCGGTGGTGGTGTCCTTCAGGCCGATCACGGCGTAGATGTTGCCCGCGGTGACCGAGTCGACCGGGTTCTCCTTGTTGGCGTGCATCTGGAAAATCTTCCCGATGCGCTCCTTCTTGCCCTTGGTCGAGTTGATGACCTGCGCGCCCGAGTCGAGGTGACCCGAGTAGACGCGGATGTAGGTCAGGCGACCGAAGAACGGGTGCACGGCGACCTTGAAGGCGAGCGCCGCGAACGGGTCGTTGGCGTCGGGGTGACGCTCGATGATCTTCTCTTCGTCCTTGGGGTCGTGCGCCTCGATGGCGGGCACGTCCAGGGGCGAGGGCAGGTAGTCCACGACCGCGTCGAGCATCGGCTGCACGCCGCGGTTCTTGAACGCCGAGCCACAGAGCACCGGGTACAGCTCGCCGGCGACGGTGAGCTTGCGGATGGCGCCCTTGATCTCGGCGAGCGTGAGCTCCTCGCCACCGAAGTACTTCTCCAGCAGCGCCTCGTCGGACTCGGCGACCGTCTCGAGCAGCTTCTCGCGGTACTCGGCAGCACGGTCGGCGAGGTCGGCCGGGATCTCCTGGACCTCGTACTTGGCGCCCATGGTCACATCGCCCTTGGCGTCGCCGGGCCACACCAGTGCGCGCATCTCGACGAGGTCGATGACACCCAGGAAGTCGTTCTCGGCGCCGATCGGAAGCTGAAGCACGAGGGGCTTGGCGCCCAGGCGGTTCACGATCGTGTCGACGGTGAAGTAGAAGTCGGCGCCCAGCTTGTCCATCTTGTTGACGAAGCAGATGCGGGGCACGTCGTACTTGTCGGCCTGGCGCCACACCGTCTCGGACTGGGGCTCGACGCCCTCCTTGCCGTCGAACACGGCCACGGCGCCGTCGAGGACGCGCAGCGAGCGCTCGACCTCGACCGTGAAGTCCACGTGTCCGGGGGTGTCGATGATGTTGATCTGGTGCTTGTTCCAGAAGCAGGTCACGGCGGCGGACGTGATCGTGATGCCGCGCTCCTTCTCCTGCTCCATCCAGTCGGTGGTCGAGGCGCCGTCGTGGGTCTCGCCCAGCTTGTGGTTGACACCCGTGTAGAACAGGATGCGCTCGGTCGTCGTCGTCTTGCCGGCATCGATGTGCGCCATGATGCCGATGTTGCGGACCTTGTTGAGGTCGGTGAGCACTTCTTGTGCCACGGGGTGTCCTTACGTGTGGTGTGACGGATGTCGTGGGGTGGCCAGCCGGGTGCGTACCCGGCCGGCCACCGAATCGCCGCTGGTTACCAGCGGTAGTGCGCGAAGGCGCGGTTCGACTCGGCCATCTTGTGGGTGTCTTCGCGGCGCTTGACCGCGGCACCCAGGCCGTTCGAGGCGTCGAGGATCTCGTTCTGCAGACGCTCGGTCATCGTCTTCTCACGACGACCCTTCGCGTAGCTGACGAGCCAGCGCAGCGCGAGCGTGTTCGCGCGGTGCGGCTTGACCTCGACCGGCACCTGGTAGGTCGAGCCACCGACGCGGCGGCTCTTGACCTCGAGGGTGGGGCGGACGTTGTCGAGCGCCTTCTTGAGCGTTGCGACGGCATCCTGGCCGTTCTTCGCCTCGACGCCCTTGAGGGCGTTGTAGACGATCGACTCGGCCAGCGACTTCTTGCCGTCGACGAGGATCTTGTTCACCAGCTGGGTGACGATCGGAGCACCGTAGACCGGGTCGTTGACGACGACGCGGCGGGGTGCGGGTCCCTTGCGAGGCATCGGACTCAGCCCTTCTTGGCGCCGTAGCGGCTACGGGCCTGCTTGCGGTTCTTGACTGCCTGGGTGTCCAGGGCGCCGCGAACGATCTTGTAGCGGACACCGGGGAGGTCCTTGACACGGCCTCCACGGACGAGCACGAGCGAGTGCTCCTGCAGGTTGTGGCCCTCACCCGGGATGTAGGCCGTGACCTCGGTGCCGTTGCGAAGCTTGACACGGGCGACCTTGCGCATGGCCGAGTTCGGCTTCTTGGGCGTGGTCGTGTACACGCGGGTGCAGACACCCGCCTGCTGCGGGTTCGCCTTCAGGGCGGGCGCCTTGGTCTTGGTGACCTTGGGCGTACGTCCCTTGCGAACCAACTGCTGAATGGTTGGCACGTTCTCTCCTTGTAAAGCTGTGCCGGCTCTCGCCTGCACAGGTGCTGCACGGTGACAGCGATGGTGGCTTCACCACAGATCCACCGGCGCGGCGGATGCCGAGCATTGGGTGGTGGATATGCCGTGGGGGCGGCCTGTTCGCAGACCGGTCCCGATCGTGTGCCGAACCCCGTCCGGATGCCGTGGCACGGCGGACGGCGCGCGTATACGCACACCCGGTCAATACTACGCCGTATGACGAACTCGGGCAAACGCGCCCGGTGAGTCGCGCTCTGCTCTCGCGACGCTCGTCTCAGCGTTCGATGCGCGCGAGGTGGAACTCCTCGTCGCCGAGGAAGAACCGCTCCCCCGCGTCGATCTTCGAGCCCGGCTCCACCTCGACCTCCTCGCCCATGAAGGTGCGAACGAGCACCCCGTTCGTCGAGGCCAGATCGGTGATCGTCCAGACCTCGTCGTGCCGTTCGAGACGGGCGTGGGTCTTGGACACGGTGAGGGCCTCGCCGGCAACGGCGATGAGCTGGGCCTTCGGGAAGGCCGCGTCGGCGGCCGGGCGGCGCCCGAGGATGACGACGTCTGCCGTGATCGCGACCGGCGCACCGGATGCCGGGACGAGCTGCCACACCGCCGCGCGAACCCGCCGCGTGATGACCGTCTGGTCGATGTCGTCGTCGGCGCTCTCGCCGCGGAGGTGCTGGGCGGCGACCGCGCCCGCGGCCGAACGCGGCGATCCCGCAGCCGGAGAGCCGATGACCGCCGACACCTCGCCCGACAGCTCCGGGAAGCCGTCGGGCTCGTTCGGAGCGACCGCGAACGCCGGCCACGGTCGCGCGCGGCGCAGCGGCGGCTCCGCCGCGTCGGGCGTGACCTCGGGCGCGGGGGCGGGGTCCGCTGCGGGGGCGGGCGCGGACCCGGGTGCCGCGGAGACAGGGATGTCCGAGGCCGTGTCGGCCGAGGGGCCATGCGAGGCGCGCGCCGCCGCTGCGGCGGCGGACACCCGCGGCGCGGGTGCCTCGGCCCCCGTCGCCTCGGCGGCGTCGTGCGGCGACGGCAGCGCGGTGCTGCGGCGGCCCGGCACGAAGTCGATGGGCGCATCGTCGGTGACCGGCGGCATGGCGTGGCGCCAGCCGGCGCCCGAGCTGGGCGGGAACGGGGACGGCGCGATCGCCGAGACGTCGTCGATCTCCGATGGCCAGGCCGCGTCGTCGTCGACGGCTTCTCCGGCGCGGACGGCGGCGGATGCCGACACGGGCGCCGGCGCCGGCGGGCGGACCACGGCGGCCGGCGACGGCGACGGCGACGGCGACGCGGCAGGATCATCGAGCGCATCGGCGTCGACGGCTCCCGCGGCGCGCGCGGTGGGGACCGCGTCTGCGGAGGGCGGCGCTGCGGGCGGTGCGGCTGCGGGCGACGCGGGCGAGGGCGGCACCGTCGTCTCCGGCGGTGTCCACGCCGGCGCGGCGGCGGCCTCCGGGGGCGCGAAGAGCCGTGCCAGGTCGTCGTCGTCCTCGCGCGCCCCCTCGGAGCGCCCGGCGGGCGCGGCCGCGTCGGGCGCTGCCGCCAGGGGCGCCGGCCCCGGAGGCAGCTCAGACACGACCGCGGCCTCCTGCGGGGTCGGCGCCAGGTCGGCGAACACTCCCCCGAGGCTCGCGCGGGGCTGCTCGCGCGAGGCCGCCGCCGCGCCGCTCGCGCGCGCGCCGAGCCACCGCGAGGGTCCGAAACCGAGGATGCTCGCCCAGACGACGAACAGCACCGCCGCGAGGACGGTCATGCCACCGCCGTATCCGAAGCCCGGATTGATCCGGTGAGCCGAGATGATCACCAGCACCCACAGCGCGATCGGCCCGAGCACCGGAAACAGACCGATCAGGATGAGCCACGGACTGAACCCTCCCCACCCGAGCACGGTGGCGACGTTGAGGACGGGCACCCACCCCTTGTAGGGGGCCTCGCCCATCTTGCGGAACATCGCGGCCAGGGCCAGGGCGGTCCAGACGTACAGGGCGAGGCCCGCCGCGAGGGCGACGAGGCCCAGCAGAGCGCCGACGGAGTCGCCGATGGGTGCGTTCATGCGGTGCGCCGCGGGCGCGAGGCCGCGCGGCTCCCCCTCTCGAAGTGTGACCGGAACGATCGCGGGACGAACGATCTCAACGATACGGCTGCACGCAGCCGGCGCCACCTGCTCGTCGTGAGCGCAGCACGCTCGTCCTCGACGATCCGCCAGAACTCATCGGCCTCGTCGGGGGCCATCGGGCGGGCGGAGAACACCGCTTCGTCGGCGGTGCGCGCCAGCGTGCCCGCCGCCGGACGCGCGAGCGCCTGTGCGATCTCGGAACGCGTGGCGGCCGGTGGCGGGCGGCGACCGGCGTCGACCGCGACATCGAGGTACTCGTCCCACCCCCCGGCGATCGCGTCGGCGGGACGGTCCTGGCGCCGCCGCCGGCGCCGCCGCAGCGCCTTGGCGATCACGATCGCCGCGAACGGACCGGCGAGCACGAGCAGAACCGCCAGGACACCTCCCGTTATGCCCAGCGTCGTCCACAGCCAGCGCAGGTCGAGAGGGTCGGAGCGGTCGGTCGGCGCGGCACTGTCTTCCTGCGCGGGACGCTGGGGCTGCACCTCGTCGACCCCGTCGGGGCGCACCGAGGTGGCGATCTGGGGGTCGGGCTGCTCGGTGCGCTCGGTGCGCGGCGGGCGCACGTGCTGGGGGGTGACGTCGACCGGGATCCAGTCCCCCGACGCGACGCGCACCTCCACCCACGCCGAGACGTCGCCGGCGCGACACACCCCGCCGGCGCAGGTCGCGGCATCCGGGTCGCTCGACGTGAGGCGCGTGCCGACGACCACCCGCGCCGGAAAGCCCAGCTCACGGGCGATGAGGGCGACGGCGGCCGAGAACTGCTCGTCGTCGCCGACGGCGGCCACGAGGTCGTCCGCGGCGACGGCGGCGGGGTCGGCCTCGCGGGCCAGCAGCGCCGTGAACATGGCGTCGATGCGCGCCAGCGAGTGTCCCGACGCGCTCGGTGCGAAGGTGTAGCCCGCCCCGAGCTGCTGCATCCAGGCGGCGCCGACAGCGGGCGGGCGCAGCGCGTGGCTCAGGTAGCCGCGGGAGCGCAGCAGCGTGACCAGGCCGTCCAGAGCCGCCCCGCCCGTGCCGACGGCATGCTGCTGCACCCAGGTGCGCAGGCTCGCCGGTGCCACGAGTTCGCTGCCGTCGGCGGCGGTCACCGACACTCCCGCCTGCCCACCGGGAGCAGTGACCGAAGACAGGGCGCTCACCGCCGGCGCGGCAGCGCGGAGACGGTAGGTGTCACCGGCGCTCCAGGGGGCCGTCTCGACCGCCGCCTCCCGTGCGCCGCTCACGTAGAAGCCGTCGGCCAGTGCGGCGGCGCGCGGCCCGGCGAAGTCGACGGATGCCACGGCTCCGGCCGTCGGCATCCAGATGCCGTCCAGCGCGCCGATCGTCACCTCGGCGTCGATGGGAGCCCCCTCACCGAGGACGCGTGCCGCGGCGAGCCGCACGAACGGCTCGCCGGCCGGGTCGGTGCGCCAGACCGCGCCGTCGTAATCGTCCAGAACAGCCAGTCGCACCCGGTCGGGAAGAGCGTCGCCGGTGACCCGGAACAGTTCTTCGTCGACGCGCGCGTCGGCGAACAGCGTCCGATACGAGCTCAACGGGCTGATCGCGCGGGAGATCTCCTGCCGGGGCCCCGTCGCCTCGCGCAGCACGTCGCGCTGCGTCGGCACCGCCACCGCCGGCACCGAGACGGCGACGGCCGCGGCGACGGCGACCATGCCGAACCCGAGCCCGAGCCGGCGCAGTCGCGGGCCCGCTCCCCGCGCGGCGTCGCCGGCCACTCGCACGCGAGCCGCGCCCGACCCTCGTCGAAGGGCCTGCACGCGCGCGGCGCGGCTGCGCCACGACAACCACAGCACGCCGGTCAGCAGCACTCCCGCTCCCACGGCCGCCTCGACCGGGGCAGGAAGGACGAGGGGGCCCACGACCAGGGGGGCGCTGACCTCGGTGCTGCCGAACAGCAGCCCGAAGCCGGCCATCGCGATCGCGACGGGCACGGCGAGCACGGCGAGCGCGTCCCTGCGCCAGCTCAGCAGCAGGACGCTGGCCGTACCGACCAGGAACACCACGAGCGCGGGCACCAGCAGGTTGCGATACGACCCGACCGGCAGGTCGACGGTGAGCAGGTCCTTCCAGCCCCACAGCAGTCCCGTGACGAGATCGCCCAGTCCCTGGAGGAACGGTGCCGGCGCCCCCGCACGGGAGGGGACGGCCAGGGGCACTCCCGCCACGAGGACGGCGCCGGCGAGCAGTCCGGCCGCGGCCCAGCCGCTCCACCGTCGCCAGGCGACGAGGGCCGCGATGGCCGCGGCGAGCACGGATGCCGCGGCCACCAGCAGCAGGAACGATCCGGACCGGTAGATGGGCCACGCCGCGACGGCGGCCAACACCACGGCGGCGAGCGCGTAGAGCGCGCCGGCCACGACCCTCACGAGCGCGCTCCGCGCAGGAGCAGTCCGGCGAGGTCCTCGAGCGCACCGATGGTCACGACGGTGAGCGGACCGACCGTCTGTGCGCGCGGGTGGGCGCGCTCGTCGCAGCGGACGGCGATGACCGCGGCATCCACCGGAAAGGCCAGCGTCGCCAGGCGCAGAGCCGCGAGAGGAACGCCCGAGCCGGCGACGAGGACAGCGACCGAGAGCCGTTCGTTGGCCTCGGCGGTCAGCCGGCACACCTCCGGGAACGGCATCGTCTCGACGAGGCGATCGACGCCGCTGAAGCCGTCGAGCACGGCGCGCGGGGCGCCCGCGGCGATGTGGCGGATGGCGCGCAGGCGCCCCCGGACGACGCGCGGGATCTCGGCACCGACGACGATGTCGAGGTCGCGCGCGTCGTGCACGGCGCGCAGGGCCAGGGAGGATGCCGCGCTGACGGCGAGTTCGAACTCGTCTTCGGATGCGTACTCCGCGCTCGACAGTCCCAGCACGACCGCCATCCGCGAGCGGCGCGACTCCTCGTACTGCCGGACCATGAGCCGGCCCGTCTTCGCCGTTGACTTCCAATGGATCTGGCGGCGGGCATCACCGGGCGCGTACTCGCGGATCGCGTGGAAGGACATGTCCGCATCGACGAGGCGCCGCGTCGCACTGCCGTCGAGGTCGCGGATGAGTCCGGCGCTGGTGGACGGCACGGCGACGGTGCGCGGGTGGACGAACAGCTCCTGTACGTCGTCGAAAGCATGCTCGCGGCGCAGCAGCCCCAGCGGATCGGAGCGGATCGTGGTCGCCGGACCGATGCGCACGATGCCGCGACGCTGCGGCGGCAGGTCCACCGCGTGACGGGAGACCTCGTCGGCGGCGAGGAGCGGAACGCCGAATTCGACCAGTCCGGGCCCGATCGGGATGTCGATGCGGCCGGGCAATGCCGTGGCGCGCCCGATGTTGCGCACGACGACGGTCGCCCGCGCCGCCACCCCCGCGACGACGCGCTCCCGGTCGAGCACGAGGCGCACCTCGTACGTGCGGGCACCGAGGAGGAACGGCAGGGCCATGGCGAGCAACGCCGCCGCGGCCGCGCCGGCGACGAGGGCCTCGACCCATCCGAACGCGAGCCCGGCCGAGAGGCCTGCGGTCGCCGTCAGCACCGCCAGGGCCCCGGCGGGCCTGATCGTCGCGCGGCACCACGCGGTGGCGGCGCGGACGGCCGCGCGCCCGCTCGCCCAGGCCCGCGAGGCGCGGACGGCCGCGCCCACGAGGCGACGGCCGCGGCGCGCCGTGACCTCGGTCCGCTCGCCGGTGAGTCCGGTGGCCGAGGTGCGCGTGAGCCGGGTGTCGGTCACGGACGAGCGGCTCTCGACGCTGCTCACGCGCTGTCCCGGCGGGTGGGCGGCGGCACGTCGAGAAGGACCTGGCCGATGACTGCCTCGGGGGCCACACCGTCGAACTCGGCCTCCGCATGCAGGATCAGCCGGTGGGCGAGAACCGGGACGGCGAGACGCTTGACGTCGTCGGGAGTGACGTAGGTGCGACCGTGGGCGGCGGCGGTGGTGCGCGCGGCACGCGTCAGGGCGAGGGCCCCGCGGATGCTGACGCCGAGGCGCACCTCGTCAGCGGCTCGTGTCGCATCGACGAGCCGCGCGATGTAGTCGAGCACGAGCGCGTCCACGTAGACGTCAGCGGCCAGTTCGCTCATACCGACCAGCGCGCCCGGAGTGAGCACGGGCGCCAGCTCCGCGGTCGCGACCGCGGCGCGATCGAGGATGCGGACGGTCGCCGCATGATCGGGGTAGCCGAGCGCCGTGCGCAGCAGGAAGCGGTCGAGCTGGGCCTCGGGCAGTCGGTAGGTACCGGCCTGCTCGACCGGGTTCTGCGTGGCGAGCACGAGGAAGGGGGCGCCGACGGCGCGCGTGACGCCGTCGATGGTCACGCTCCCCTCCTCCATCACTTCGAGCAGCGCGGCCTGCGTCTTCGGACTCGCGCGGTTGATCTCGTCGGCGAGGACGATGTTGGCGAAGATGGGGCCGGGGTGGAACTCGAACGCGCCGGTCTTCTGGTCGTAGACGGTGATTCCGGTGATGTCGCCCGGAAGCAGGTCGGGGGTGAACTGGATGCGGGTCGTCGTCCCCTGCACCGACTGGGCCACGGCGCGAGCGAGGGAGGTCTTCCCCGTGCCCGGCACGTCCTCGACGAGCACGTGTCCTTCGCTGAGCATGGCGGTCAGGATGAGCTCGACGACGTGACGCTTGCCGAGCACGGCGCGCTCGACGTTGTCGGCCAGTTGCGCGAAGGTCTGGGCGAACCAGGTCGCCTGCTCGGTGGTGATCGTCATGAGGACTCCGTCGGGTCAGCCGGCCGGGTTCGGCGCGGTGGAGGGCGTACAGCGTGTCGCGAGTTCTGCGCTCGCGGGGGCGAGGTTCCAGCCCTGCCCGGACCAGTCGACGACGACACGGATGCCGGTGACGCGCACGGCCTCCGCGGGCACCGTCCACGGGTCCGTGCCGGGAACCAGCAACGCGTCGTTCTTGTCGTAGTAGCGGATGCCGGTGGCATCGAACGTCACCGCGGCATCCGAGCCGCTCGCTCCGGCGTTGCGGGAGAGCGTCGTGCCACCGGTGCACGTGCCGAGCGACCACGAGGCCTGCACCTGATACGGCGCGCTGCCGGCAGCGGGGGTCACGTCGCCCCATGCCGACTGCCACCATCCGTCCTTGTGCTCGTAGCGCACCTCGATTCCGGGGTCTTTGTCGAACACGCTGCTCGGCAGTGCTCGGAAGACCACGTTGTTGTCGTTCGGTGGAGTCTCGGGCGACGTCGGCGTCTGATCGATCGTCCACGTGGCGCGACCCGAGGGGGTGCCGTCGCCGGCGAGGTGGGCGGTGGGACCGACCACGAAGGTGTAGCCGGTGGGCGCAGCACCGCTCTGCACCGCGCGCACCGTGTCGGTGACGGTGACCCGACCGAAGGAGCGGGAATCGAACCACGACTCCGCGCAGAGGGCGAAGGTGTACAGGCGCCCGTCCGGAAGACCGCGAAAGACGCGCTGTCCGCCGTCGTCGCTCGTGCGACAGCTGTCGACGGAGACCGGGGCGCCGTCCTGGCCGACGGGGCCGTCGAGACGCACGATGCCATAACGCACGCGGGCGCCGTCGCCCCCCGGCGTCGCCGTTCCCACCGCCGTGATGTCGACGCGGCCGCCGCCGACGTTGACGGCCGTGAGGGTCAGCGCGCCCTGCGTCGGCGCACCGATGCCGTGCGCCGACACCGTCATGGAGCCGATGGCGGGGCCGGGCAGGCCCGGCGGGGCCGTGTACCGCGACAGCGGTGTGATCGTCACGTCGGTCGCCGTGTTCGCGCCCACGCGGAACGCGGGCACCGTGACGCTGGTCTGCGACGAGCCGACGGCGATCGTCTGCGTCTCGCCGACCGGACTGGTGATCTGCAGAGATCCGGTGTTCGCGGCATCCACCCCGGAGATCGCCAGCGACGCGACGCCGCCGTCGGCGCCGGCGACGACGGGAGCCGCGGTCGCACCCGTGGGAGCGGACGGCGGATCGTACGCCCACGCGGTCGTGCGCACGGCGGTGAGCGAGGAGCCCACCGCGTTCACCGCAACGGCCTCGTACGAGCGCTGCTCGCCGTTCGGGGCGCTGATCGGCGGGCAGATGCCCTGCGGCGTGCACACGGCCACGCGCTGGCCGCCCTGACGGACCTCGAACCCGGTGAGCGCGGGGTAGGCGGCCTGCGCGGGCCCCGGATCGACCCGGAGGGTGAGCGAGCCGTCCGCGTAGGCGGACTGCGCCACGCTCGCCGGGGCCTTCGGGTAGCCCTGCAGGTCGAGCAGGATCCGTCCGTCTCGGGCGCTCGCGCTCTGGCGCCCCTGGGCGTCGCGGACGGTGAAACTCGCCGCGCATGTCGCACCGGGCGCATCCGAGGTCCACGTCGCGGAAACACGGCTGGGCGAGACCACCGCAAAGCTCACGCCGGTGCAGACGCCCGCCGGGGCGACGGAGACCACCTGCAGCGGTGTGCTCGGCAACGGGTTGACCTCACCGGCTGCGCCGACGACATCGATCGTGCACGAGGTGCCCGACGCCTGGCTGCACTGCTGCTGCACCGAACCGCCCTGCGGCAGCGTGGACGGGGCGGCGCCGACCCGCAGGGAGATCCGCGCCGGTGCGACACCCGGGTGGGAGGTCACCTGGACCACGACGCTCTCGATCGTTCCGGGCGCGGCCGCATCACGGCCCCGGACGCTCAGCTGCGCGCCCTGCAGCGCGAGGTCGAAGGATGCCGGGGTCCCGTCGACGCGGTAGACGATCGCCTCGGGGCGCCCTTGCCAGGTGGTCATCGCGCCGAGGTCGAAGACCTGGGTGTCGCCCGGCGCGACCTCGAGCGCGGCCGGCGACAGCCGCGGCTGCGGGGCGATCGGGGTCACCACGACCGGGATGGCCAGGACGGTCCAGGCCGGCTGACCGGCCAGGCGTACGAGCACCCGGCAGGTGTCCGTCCACGGCGCGTCCGCGCCGGCCGCGTAACGCAGGGTGGTTCCGCCGACGGCGGTGCACGATGCCCCGGGCCGCGCGCCCGAGGCGCGGGTCTCGCCCGACAGCTCCAGGGCGCGACCGCGCGGCACCGTGATGAGCGCGGCGAGGTCGACATCGGCCTGCGCGTTCTCGCCGACGGTGAGCGGGGGCGCCCCGGCACGCAGCGCCAACGGCGTATCGGCGGCGGCCGGGATCCTCAGGAACGCGTACGTCGTCACCGGCCCGGCGGACGTCTGCCCCGTGACCGAGAACGGGATCACGTGGGCGCGGTCGTCGACGGTGCCCACCAGGCGCGTCCCCTCGACGGTGATGCCGTCCACCGGTGCCCAGAGCCCGACCGACAGGTCGCCCGTGTCGCCTCCGGACCACAGCACCTTGCCGGAGAGCACGTCGATGCCTCGCGCCAGATCGGCGCGTCCGTCGGCGTCGAGCACGGTGTCGGAGACGACCGG
Organism: Microbacterium laevaniformans; assembly: GCF_016907555.1. NCBI lineage: Bacteria > Bacillati > Actinomycetota > Actinomycetes > Micrococcales > Microbacteriaceae > Microbacterium > Microbacterium laevaniformans. The sequence goes on along the minus strand of NZ_JAFBCE010000001.1, from coordinate 274,321 downwards.
GAAGTCGGCGACGCGCTGGTCGACCACCCGCACGACGATGAGGCCGCGGGCGGTGTTTCCGGCCGAGGAGACCACGTCGTAGAGGAACGACATCGTCCCGGGTGTCGGTCCCGCCGCGATCGTGACCGTGTCGTCGCTCTGCGACACGAGTCGCTGTTGCAGACGAGTGAACTCCGCCGTCGGCGACCCGTCCAACGCGAACTGAGGCACGTCGGGGCGCACCCGCTGCAGGGTCAGCGTGTCCTGCAGGGGGTCGATGTCATTGGCGAGGGGATGCACGCGCAGCACGTTGCCGTCACCGGCTTGCACCTGCACGTAATCGGTGTAGGTGATGGGGGCAGGACTGGCATCGCCGCTCAGCACCCCGACGCGGACGGTTCCGACGCCCGCGGCGCCGGACGGGTCCACCACCCGATAGGTGAACGTGTCCTGCCCCGAACTCCCGGCATCGCTGGAGTAGACGATGGACGCACCGTCGGCGGAGATGACGGCCGAGCCGTGCGCGGGCTGATCGACGATGCGATCCAGACGCACGACGTCGCCGTCCGGATCCATCCCGAAGCCGTCGAACGCGATGACCGTGGACAGTCCGCTGAGCACCCGCCCCGAGAGCGTCCGCGGCAGGGGGTCGCGGTTCGCTCCGTCGCCGACCACAATCAGGTGCACCGTGGCGGTGTCGCCGAGCGCCGGTGCGCCGGTCGTGAACGCCCGATAGGAGATCGTGACGTCCCCCGGCGTCGTGGGAGCCAGCACCCGCAGCACATCGCCGGCGGCGAAGGCGAGGACGTCGGGGCGCGAGGCGACGATCGACTCCGGGTCCAGGCGAGGGCGGGTGCCGACCGCCGCGACGTCGTTGTCCAGCACCGGGATGTCGATCTGCGCGCCCGCGCGCACGACGGCACGATCGTCGACGGCGATCGGCGCCTGCTCGGCGGCGGGCGGCAGCAGGTACACCGTCGCTTCACCGGTGATGGCCGAACCCTCGTCGGTCGTGCCGTCGCCGACCCGGTACGAGACGGTTCCCAGCAGACCCGACGCGCCGGATGCCGTCGAGCCCGACACCCGCAGCTGGCTCTGGGCCACGACGTCGGCCGACAGGGACGCACCGGTGACCGGGCGGATGACCAGATCGCTCAGCAGCAGCACCCGCCGGGTGGGGTTGGTGACCGCGGCCAGGACGTCGACGGTGGCATCGGCCTGCGGACGCACGAAGGCGACGACCGGCGAGGTGGACAGGTCGGCGGGCCCGCCGGGGTCGAGCAGCGTGAGTCGGACGGTGCCGGTGGCCTCGTGCCCTCCCGAAGACACCGTGACGGCGACACGGTAGGCGCCCGGCGACGCCGCGACGACATCGAACGTGGTCGAGCCGCCGACGACGGTCGCGGTGGCCGCCGCATCATCGAGCACGCGCGCCGCGGTGAGCGTCAGGTCGCCGGCGGTCCCCGTGACGTGCGGGGCGACGTCGACCGACACGCGCGAGCCCGCCACGTCGACGACCGCGAACGACTGCAGGGCCGGCTGCGCGTCGCCCCGGATCCGCACGACGAGCTGCCGGGTCGCGGTCGCGCCGCGGACGTCGGCGACGGTCACCGTGATCGACTCGGCCTGCTCGCCGGCCACCCCGGCGTCGCGGTGCTGGAACACGACGTCGCCCTCCGGGGTGGTGGCGACCTCGCCGAGACCGGAGTCGTCGCTCGCCGACAGGAGCAGAACGGGGTCGCCTTCGGGGTCCACCCAGTCGCCGAGCACGGGAACGGTCACCGTGCCCCCGGGAGCCACCTCGGGGCTCGGCCAGTCCTGGCGGCACCCCTCGACGCCGCACCACACCGGGGCGGAGTTCTCGTCCTCCGCCGCGACGCGCAGCGTCACCGTCGCCGGCGGCGACACGAGCCCGTCCGCCGTCGTGCCGTCGGTGACCGCATAGCTGAACGTCGCCGATCCCGTCGCTCCGGGGGCGACCCGCACCGCAAGGCGCTGGCGGTCGTCGGTGGTGGTCACGGTGCCGAAGGCGGGGTCGAGGCCGGTGACCGATGCCGGGTCGACGGCGAGGACGTCATCGTTGGGATCGTGGTCGTTCAGCAGGACCGGAAGGCTCACGAGCGCACCCGGCCGCACGCCGAACGCACCGTTCTCGGCGACCGGAGGGCGCGGGTCGATGATGGGCGGCGGCTTCTGGTCCGACGTCTTCGGCGCCGTCTTCACCTCGTCCTCGATGTCCCAGTTCTGGCTGGAGGGCAGCAGGCGCCCTTCCGGGACGGACCAGACCCACCCTGATCGCGCATCGTTGAGGATCACGCTGTCGCCGGCATCCACGAAGACGGGGCGCCGCTGGGAGCCCAGACCCTGCCCGCCGTAGTCCAGCGGCACATCCCCTCCGTTGGAGGTCCACAGCGTGCCCCCGCGCGTGCCCTCGGCAAGCCACGCGGCACTGATGACGCCGCCGCGACTGACCGGACGGGCGGGGGTGCCTCGCGAGGTGGTGCTGTCACCGAAGATGCGCTCGGCCGCGACCGCGGAGACGGGAATGCGCACCAGACCCGTGTCGTCGGCGACGTAGACGGCATCGCCGTCCACCGCCGGTCGGCTGACCGCGATGGTGCCCGTCAGCGAGATCGTGCCCGTCCCACGGCTTGTCCAGAACCGTCCCGCACCGCTGCCGGCAGTGTCCAGGAGCACCCAGTCATCGCCGGCGGCAGTGAGGACGGGGCGCTCCACCGTGGCCGCCACCTTGTCGGCGGCGGCGACCCTTCCCGAGGCGAGGTCGATCCGCGAAACCGTGCCGGCCGACGCCGAATAGCTGAAGACCACGCCCGACGATGCGGCCGCGACGGCGGCGGCGGCCGGAACGTCGATCGGCGCGGCGGGTCCGGCCGAGAGCCGCCCCGCGAAGACCGCCCCCGCATCGGTGCGGTAGGCCACGACGTCACCGGAGGCGTCGATGTCGGCCGTCCCGGCGGGCGCCGGCGTCGCGGTGCGCAGCCCCTCGGCGTCGAGATCGACCGGTGCGGCGTCGTCGATGCGCTCGACCTTGGCGTCGTTGTCGGTGAACATGTACGCACCGTCGGCGGAGGTCACGATCCGACTCGGATTGCTGACGGCGCGCACCGTGTCGATCTCTCCGATCGCGGTGTTCACGCGCGCGTAGCGCAGCGTGTCGGCCTGCAGAACCCACGCGGAGCTCTGCGACGGCGGGGTGCGCTGCGCGTCCAGCCCCGGCCAGACCACGCTGACCCCGGTGATGAGCGCCAACGCCGCACCCGCGGCGGCGAGACCGACGACGCTGCCCCGCTTCATCAGCGGATCACCGTCCACAGCGCTGCTCCCGCGGCGAGCAGTCCGCCCGCCGCCACCAGCGCGCCGACGATCGAGAGGGCGATCACCCGGGGCGACCACAGTGCGCGCGGGGAGGAGGCGCTCAGTCCGGTCGCGTCCTCGTCCGCGCTGGGCGTTCGACGCGCCGTGACCTCCGGCATCGATCGCCGGCGACCCTCCGCCACGCGGCTGCGCGCGGGGCCGCGCGCCGACACGTCGGTGAAATCGATCGCGTCGGATGCCGGCATCCACTCCTCCGTCGGCACCTCCAGCGGGGTGGGCGCGATCCCCGCCGCACGCTGGACCTCGCGGACGGCCTCGCCGAACTCCCGCGCCGAGGCGTATCGGCGGTCGGGGTCCCGGGTCATGGCCGTCGCGAGGACCTGCTGCAGCGCGTCGGGCACATCCGGACGGGCGATCGGCACGAACGTCGCCCGCGCGATGCGGCGACGCATCAGCTCGCGGGTGTTCTGATCCTTCTCGCGCCTCTCGAACGGGCTGTGACCGGCCAGCAGCGAGTACACGGTCGCGCCCAGGCTCCACACCTCGCTCGCGATCGTGCCGCCGCTGTGCTCGGCGACGACTTCCGGAGCGCTCCACGGGATCGACATCGCGAGGACGTCGGATGCCGCGCTGCGCTGCAACGACGCGGAGATGCCGAAGTCGGCCAGCACCGCCGACCCGAAGCTGGTCACCAGGATGTTGCTCGGCTTGATGTCGCGGTGGATCAGACCCGCGCGGTGCGCGGACTCGAGTGCCCCGGCCAGACGCACCGCGACGGCCATCACCTCGTCCACCGGCATCCGTTCGATGCGATAGCGCTGCGCGAGCGAGCCGGGGCAGTACTCCATCACGATATACGGGCGTCCGTCGGCGGAGATTCCCGCCTGATAGACCGTGACGATCGCCGGATGCGCCGACAGATGCGCCAGAACGTCGGCCTCGGCGTTGAACATGCGCAGCAGATCGGGGTCACGCTCGCCGGCCGGCAGCACCTTCACCGCGACCGCACGCCGCGGCATGTCCTGTTGATAGAGGAAGACGTCGGCGAAGCCGCCGGATCCCAGCGGACGCACGTAGTCGAGCCCCGGCAGCTGCGGCGGCGCAGACGGGAGCCTGCGCGTCATGGCACCCCTCAGTCATCTCGCGACCCCATCCCCGACGACCTCGGGAACCCGGCCATGCTAACAAAGCCACCTCGACACACCGCGGCGCCCGCTCCGCACCGCGTCGAGCCGGCACCGATCAGAGCTCGGGCAGGCCGGGGTCGGCGTTCGGCTCGAACGGTGCATCCAGCGAACGCGTGAGCTCCTCGAGCATGGCGGCGATCTGCGGCTCGACGTACTGCGCGATAGCGGCCTGGATACGCAGGCGATGGTGCAGCAGCACGGCGCAGACCTCGCGACCCACCATGTTCGCGTAGTCATCGGCCAGTCCGACCTCTTGACGGAGGGCCGCCTTCGCATCGTCGCTGAGCGGCGGCAGGGCCGGGATGTCGGCGTCCTCCTGCTCCGCGAGCCCGCCGATCGTGAAGAGGAACGGTGCTCCCGGGACCGGATCCGGATCGAGGGGAAGTCCTTCGAACTCGGGGTCGAGCCCTTCCGCGGGGCGGTAGCTGCGCGCCCGGTTGCGGGCGGCCTGCTGGTCGAGTTCGGCCTGCAGCATCGGGAGGTTGCGCGACGTGTACTCCGCGACGGCGTGATCGACGATCGTCTTGATGCGGGTTGAGAGCCCGTGCTGCACGCCGTGCGGAACATCCGCTCCCAGCCCCGCGGCCGACAGCACCGGCGAGCCGAAGCAGCGGCGGCACGGCGCGACGCGCCCGCGGTGGGTGGCAGGCTCCCAGCGCGGCAGCCAGCGCAGCCAGGCGTCCACCGCCTGGCTGACCTGGGTCTCGATCGACCGCTCCACGGCTCCATTGTTGCGGCATCCACGCGGATCGCGGGGGATTTCCGGCCACGACTCAGTCGTCGTCGCGCTCCCACGGCCAGCGAGGCCGTTCGGCTGCGGTGCGCACGAGCGCGATCGCCCCCCATCCACCCACCAGCGCGGCGGCCGCCAGCACGACGGCGAACCACGAGGTCGCGAATGCGCCCACAGCGGCCACGATGCGCGCGCCGTCCACTCCCGAGAGCACACCGCCGGCCAGTACACCGAACAGGTAGGCGAGCACCGTCGCCACCGTCACGATCGCCGCGCTGCCGTATCGCGTCCGCTCGGGGCGGACGGCGAACCAGGTCGACAGGGCGAAGGCGCCGACGGCGAACGCGCCCCCGACGATGCCGGGCAGCTGCCCCAGCCCGGAGACCGGCAGCACCTCCGCGCCCGTGAACAGGCTGAGCATCCCGAACCCGCCGATCAGCAGGGCGAAGAACCCCACGACGGCGAACGCGGTGGCCACCGGCGGGGTGAGCCCGCCTGCGCCACCGCGTTCGCGCGGATCGGTCATCAGCTCTGGTGCAGCCGCGGGCCCGCCTCGAGCGTGCGCTCGTACTCGCGCTGTGCCTCGTCGTTGAGCTCGGTGACACGCTTGCCCCGCGCGGCGACCCACGCGCCGAACCAGATCGTCAGCTCACGTCCGAGCACGAAGGCCACGATCGCGAGCGGGGCGAGTAGCTGCCCCTGAACGAGGTCGGCTCCCTGCCGCGCGGTGAGCGACCAGAACGGTGCCTGGAACAGCTGGCCGAGGAGGTGCCCCGCGTAGGCGACGACGCCGACGAGCAGGCCGAAGACGACCCAGTGGCCCCAGCGTCCACGATTGATGACGGCGCCGAGCAGCCAGAAGCCGATGAAGAAGACGACGACCGGCACCCACAGCCACCACGACTGCACCGCAGCGAGCGCGGCGGTGCCCACATTGGCTCCCGTCACCTCGCCCCGGATGGCCTGCAGACCGAGGGCGGCGCCGAGGTACAGGATGCCGAAGGCCACCGCCGCCAGCAGGCCGATCGCGCCCGCAGCGCCGCGGTTGCCGCGCTGACGCGGCGGCTCGGGAGCCTGGACGAAGATCGGCTGCGGTGCGGGCGTCACGACGGGCACGACGGGGACGACCGGCTCCGCAACGACGGAGGTCTCGGTCGAGGACGAGTAGGCACCCGGCACGTAGGTCTCATCGACCGGATCGTCGGCGAAGGAGGATCCGTAGACCGGCTCGGTGTGGGCGGCGGGCATCGACTCCGCGGGCGTGGGCTCGGCGACCACGGCCTGGGGCTCATGCTCCACGGCGTCCGACGACGGCGCGTGGACCGTGTCGCCGGACTCGGCATCCGCGGTCGCGGGGGCGTCGACGGCGGCCTGGCGCGAGGCGGCCTCGGCGTCGGCGAGCCCCGCATGGGCACTCGCGACGGCCTCATCGACCGACGTGGTCTCGACCGGGGTGGGCTCCTCGATCGGTTCGCCGTACTTGGGGTCGCTCATGGCGTGTGCTCCTCACGCGGGACGTGTGCCGCCGCACAGCGAGCGTAACGCCGGGGCAGGGCGCCGACGCGGAGCCATGCCGACGTGTCTTTACCCCGGCGCTGCCCGAGCCGCTTATCGTGAGGCCATGACGTCACGCCGACTCGCCGCCCTCGGGATCACGCTGTTCGCGGCTCTCGCGCTGACCGCCTGCGCCGGCACTCCCGACACCGTCGGGACGAGCGCGTCCGCCCCGGCGTCGCCTGCCGCGCCGACGCCGGCGATGACACTCGCCCCGTTCCCGATGGGCCCGGCCACCTCGACGACGCCGCTGCCGTCGAACCTGCCCCAGGGATGCCGGGACATCCTCACCGCGAGCGTCCTGCAGGAGCTCGACGGCGTGCCGCTGAACGCCGAGGGGATGGGCGGCGGCATCCGCAGTGACAGCACGCGCGTGTGCGTCTGGGGGGAGCCCGGCGCGGTTGGCACCCGCCTGGTGACCCTCATCGGGTATGCACCCGACCAGCCGGCGCGCGACGCGCTCTACGCCCTCGGCAACGACGGGTACACGTGTTACGAGCCGCACGGCGGCATCCGCTGCGAGAAGACCTGGCCGTCCGCGACTCTTCCCGTCCAGGAAGGACGCACGCTCTTCTACCGTGACGGCGTCGTCATCGACACGCAGTATTCGAACCTGGCCCCCGCCGGCTACACCGACGCCATCATCGACGCGCTCTGGCCGCCCGCCGGATCGGTGCCCCGGACGCCGGCCCCGACTCCCTCACCGTCCGCGACGCGATAGCGGTCGGCGCTCAGCCCCACACACGCTTCGCGATGCGGGTGACGTAATCCGACGGGTGCCAGCCCGTCTCGCTGGTGGACAGCCATCGCCCGCCACCTGCCTCGATCGTCTCCGTCAGCTCGCCCTCGGTCCGCGTGCACCGCGTGCGCTCAGCCTGCGATGAGCAGGTGAAGCCGGCCGACGGCAGCGCAGCGGCGGCGATGGGCCCGGCATCCGCCGGAACGGTCGCGAGCGTCGTGGTGACGGTTCCGGCGTCGGCACGCCACGCGCACGTGAAGACGACCTGCGGTCGGAGGGCGTCGACCAGCTGCGACGCGGTGGTCGTCGGGGCGTCCGAGGATGTCGTCAGCCCGGCAGCCCCGGGAGCGAAGGTCAACGCGGCATCGAGCGCCTCGTCGTAGAGGTCGGCGCAGCGGGTAGGCGCGCCATCGACGGATGCGACCTTCCCGGTCGCCTCCGCGGCCGGAGTCGACGTGGACGGGCGCCCGGCCGCCTCTGCGAGCCAGGACACGGATGCCGGGATCATGGGAATCGCGAGGAACGCCAGCACGCCGACGGTCGCCGCGCAGGCGAGGCCGACGACCCACGCGAACGCCGCGTTTCTTCCTCCGACCCGAGCCATGCGCCCAGGCTATCGCCGCGCCCCCGCACACCCCCCGCGCCCTTCCGCGAGCCGCCAAGATCTGGCCGAGCCGCCACGTTCCGGCGCGCCAGATCATGGCGGCTCGCGCGGAACGTAGCGGCTCGCGGGGATGGGAAAGGGCCCCGGGGACGGCTGTTCCCGGGGCCCTTTCGCCTCGATCAGTTGTAGGTGCCGGGCGTGAAGTCGTCCGTCGAGAAGCTGTCGAAGTCGACATAGCTCAGGTCGGCGTCACTGTAGGCGCCGTCCGAGGCGAAGATGCGGTTGGGGTACCGCTCGCTCTTGGCCTCCTCCGTCGCCTCGACCACGACGTTGCGGTACTTCGCAAGGCCGGTGCCGGCGGGGATGAGCTTTCCGATGATGACGTTCTCCTTGAGGCCGACGAGCGGGTCGCTCTTGCCCTCCATGGCCGCCTGCGTCAGGACGCGGGTGGTCTCCTGGAACGATGCCGCCGACAGCCACGACTCCGTCGCGAGCGACGCCTTCGTGATACCCATCAGCTCCGGACGACCCGATGCCGGGCGCTTGCCCTCGGCCACGGCCTCGCGGTTGATCTGCTGGTAGCGCTTGAAGTCGACCAGCTCACCCGGAAGCAGCGTCGTGTCGGCGTGGTCGACCACAGTGACCTTCCGCAGCATCTGGCGCACGATGACCTCGATGTGCTTGTCGTGGATCGGCACACCCTGCGAGCGGTAGACGCCCTGCACGCCGTTGACGAGGTACTTCTGCACCTCGCGGGCGCCCATGACGCGCATGACCTCCTTGGGGTCGAGCGTGCCCACCAGGATCGGCTGACCGACCGTGACGCGCTGGCCGTCCTCGACCAGCAGCGTCGCGCGCTTCAGGACCGGGTAGACGTGCGGCTCGTCGCCGTTGTCGGGCGTCAGGATGACCTTCTTGGCCTTGTCGGTCTCGTCGATCTTGATGACGCCGTCGGCCTCGGCGATCGGGGACGCACCCTTGGGGGTACGCGCCTCGAACAGCTCCTGCACGCGGGGCAGACCCTGCGTGATGTCGTCGGCCGACGCGGAACCACCGGTGTGGAAGGTACGCATCGTCAGCTGCGTGCCGGGCTCACCGATCGACTGGGCCGCGATGATGCCGACGGCCTCTCCGATGTCGACGAGCTTGCCGGTCGCGAGCGAACGGCCGTAGCACTTCGCGCAGACACCGACGGCCGAGTCACAGGTGAGCACGGAGCGCACCTTGATGGTCTCGACACCCGCGGCCACGAGCTTGTCGATGAGCACGTCGCCCACGTCGTCTCCGGCCTCGGCGACGATCTCGCCGGACGGCGCGACCACCTCGGCGGCGAGCGTACGGGCGAACACCGAGTTCTCGACGTTGGCGTCGCGCACCAGGGCGCCGTCGGCACCCGCAGCGGCGATCGTGAACTCGAGGCCCTTGGAAGTGCCGCAGTCGTCCTCACGGATGATGACGTCCTGCGAGACGTCGACGAGGCGTCGCGTCAGGTAACCCGAGCCAGCGGTACGCAGGGCTGTGTCGGCCAGACCCTTACGGGCACCGTGCGTCGCGGTGAAGTACTCCGCGACCGACAGCCCCTCGCGGTACGAGGAGATGATCGGGCGGGGCATGATCTCACCCTTGGTGTTGTTGACCAGGCCTCGGATACCGGCGATGTTTCGGATCTGCAGCCAGTTACCACGGGCACCCGAGCTCACCATGCGGTTGATGGTGTTGTCGGCCGGGAAGTTGGCCTTCATCGCCGCCTGCACCTCGTCGGTCGCCTCGGTCCAGATCTTGATCTGCTCCTGACGACGCTCGGCGTCGGTGACGAGACCCTTCTCGAACTGGCCCTGGACCTTCTGCGCCTGCTTCTCGTACTTGGCGATGATCTCGCCCTTGTTCGGCGGGGTCAGGATGTCGCTGAGCGCGACCGTGACACCCGAGCGCGTGGCCCAGTAGAAGCCGGCATCCTTGATGCGGTCCAGCGACGCCGCGACCTCGACCTTGGGGTACTCCTCGGCCAGCTTGTTGACGATCTGCGACAGCTTGCCCTTGTCGGCCTGCTCGCGAACGAACGGGTAGCCCTTGGGGAGCGTGTCGTTGAAGATCGCCTGGCCGAGCGAGGCGTCCACGAGGCCGTGGCGCTCGTAGCCCTCGGGGGCTTCGCCCTCGAGGAAGGTGAGACCCGGGATGCGGATGCGGACCTTGGCCTGCAGGTCGAGGGTGCCCTCGTCCTTGGCCAGGATGGCCTCGCCGACCGAACCGAACACGCGACCCTCGCCCTTGGCACCCTCGATGACCGTGGTCAGGTGGTGCAGGCCGATGATCATGTCCTGCGAAGGCAGGGTGACCGGACGGCCGTCGGAGGGCTTGAGGATGTTGTTCGAGGCGAGCATCAGCACGCGGGCCTCGGCCTGAGCCTCGACCGACAGCGGCAGGTGCACGGCCATCTGGTCACCGTCGAAGTCCGCGTTGAACGCGGCACACACGAGCGGGTGCAGCTGGATGGCCTTGCCTTCCACGAGCTGAGGCTCGAAGGCCTGGATGCCGAGGCGGTGCAGCGTGGGCGCACGGTTGAGCAGCACCGGACGCTCGCGGATGATCTCCTCGAGCACGTCCCAGACCTCGGGACGGGTGCGCTCGACGGCGCGCTTGGCGGCCTTGATGTTCTGCGAGTGACCGAGATCGATCAGGCGCTTGATCACGAACGGCTTGAACAGCTCGAGGGCCATCTGCTTGGGCAGACCACACTGGTGGAGCTTGAGCTGCGGGCCGACGATGATGACCGAACGGCCCGAGTAGTCCACGCGCTTGCCGAGCAGGTTCTGACGGAAACGGCCCTGCTTGCCCTTGAGCATGTCGGACAGCGACTTCAGGGCACGGTTGCCGGTACCGGTGACGGGCCGGCCGCGGCGGCCGTTGTCGAACAGGGCGTCGACGGCCTCCTGCAGCATCCGCTTCTCGTTGTTGACGATGATCTCGGGAGCACCGAGGTCGATCAGACGACGAAGACGGTTGTTGCGGTTGATCACGCGGCGGTACAGGTCGTTCAGGTCGCTGGTGGCGAAGCGGCCACCGTCGAGCTGGACCATCGGGCGCAGCTCCGGCGGGATCACCGGAACGACGTCCAGAACCATGGATGCCGGGCTCATACCGGTCTGCAGGAACGAGTTGACGACCTTGAGGCGCTTGATCGCACGGATCTTGCGCTGGCCCTTGCCCTCGGAGATCTGCAGGTGCAGCGACTCCGACTCGGCGGCCAGGTCGAACGCCTGCAGGCGGCGCTGGATGGACTCCGCACCCATGTAGGCCTCGAAGTACTGCCCGAAGCGGTCCTGCAGCTCGTGGAAGACGTCGTCTTCCTGCTTGAGCTGGCCGACCTCGAGGCCGCGGAACTCGTCCCACATGCGCTCGAGCTTGGCGACCTGGTCGTCCGCGTTCTTGCGGATGGAGGCCATCTCCTTCTCGGCGGCGTCCTTGACCTTCTTCTTCTGGTCGGCCTTGGCACCCTCGGCCTCGAGGGCCGCGAGCTCCTCCTCCAGCTTGGCCAGACGCGCCGCCACGCGGGCGTCGCGGCGGTCGCCGAGGTTCTTGATCTCCAGGCGCAGGTTCGCCTCGTGGGTCGGCATGTCGCGGTGACGGGCATCCTCGTCGACCGAGATCACCATGTACGCGGCGAAGTAGATGACCTTCTCGAGGTCCTTCGGCGCCATGTCGAGCAGGTATCCGAGGCGCGAGGGAACGCCCTTGAAGTACCAGATGTGGGTAACGGGGGCGGCGAGCTCGATGTGGCCCATGCGCTCACGGCGGACCGAGCTCTTAGTGACCTCGACGCCGCAGCGCTCGCAGACGATGCCCTTGAAGCGCACACGCTTGTACTTGCCGCAGGCGCACTCCCAGTCGCGCGAGGGGCCGAAGATCTGCTCGCCGAACAGACCGTCCTTCTCGGGCTTGAGGGTGCGGTAGTTGATGGTCTCGGGCTTCTTGACCTCGCCGAACGACCAACGACGGATGTCGTCAGCAGTGGCCAGGCCGATACGAAGCTGATCGAAAGTGGTGGACTCGAGCACTGGTTCTCCTGTGTCTCAGAAAAGTTTCGAAATCAGGCCGCGGGTCAGATCTCGTCGATCGACGAGGACTCGAAGCGGCTGGAGATGTTGATGCCGAGCTCCTCCGCGGCGCGGAAGGCCTCGTCATCCGTGTCTCGGAGGTTGACGGGCGTGCCATCGGCCGAGAGGACCTCGACGTTCAGGCAGAGCGACTGCATCTCCTTCATGAGCACCTTGAACGACTCGGGGATGCCGGGCTCCTGGATGTTCTCGCCCTTGACGATGGCCTCGTAGACCTTCACGCGGCCGACGATGTCGTCGGACTTGATCGTCAGGAGCTCCTGGAGCGCGTACGCGGCGCCGTAGGCCTCGAGGGCCCACACCTCCATCTCACCGAAACGCTGACCGCCGAACTGCGCCTTACCACCGAGCGGCTGCTGGGTGATCATCGAGTACGGGCCCGTCGAGCGCGCGTGGATCTTGTCGTCCACGAGGTGGTGCAGCTTCAGGATGTACATGTAGCCGACCGAGATGGGCGCCGGGAACGGCTCGCCGGAGCGACCGTCGAACAGCGTCGTCTTGCCCGAGCTGTCGATGAGACGCTCGCCGTCGCGGTTGGGCAGCGTCGAGTCGAGCAGACCCGCGATCTCCGCCTCGTGCGCACCGTCGAACACCGGGGTCGCGACCTTGGTTCCGGGAGCGGCCTCACGGGCCTCCTCCGGCAGCTGCACGGCCCACTCCGGGGTGCCCTCGACCTTCCAGCCCTGCTTGGCGATCCACCCGAGGTGGGTCTCCAGCACCTGGCCGAAGTTCATTCGACCGGGGATGCCGAGCGGGTTGAGCACGACGTCGACCGGCGTGCCGTCCGCGAGGAACGGCATGTCCTCGACGGGCAGGATCTTCGCGATGACGCCCTTGTTGCCGTGGCGGCCGGCGAGCTTGTCGCCCTCGGTGATCTTGCGCTTCTGGGCGATGTAGACCACGACGCGGCGGTTGACGCCCGAGCCCAGCTCGTCGTCGCCGTCCTCGGCGTTGAACTCCTTGACGGCGATGATCGTGCCCTGCTCACCGTGGGGCACCTTCAGCGAGGTGTCGCGGACTTCGCGGCTCTTCTCGTTGAAGATCGCGCGCAGCAGGCGCTCCTCGGCGCTGAGCTCGGTCTCGCCCTTGGGCGTGACCTTGCCGACGAGGATGTCACCGGGACGCACCTCGGCGCCGATGCGGACGATGCCGCGCTCGTCGAGGTCCTTCAGCAGGTCGGGGCTGACGTTGGGGAGGTCACGGGTGATCTCCTCCTTGCCGAGCTTGGTGTCACGAGCATCCACCTCGTACTCCTCGATGTGGATCGAGGAGAGGGTGTCGTTCTTGACGAGGTCCTGGCTGAGGATGATGGCGTCCTCGAAGTTGTGACCCTCCCACGTCATGAACGCGACGAGCAGGTTCTTTCCGATCGCCAGCTCGCCGTTCTCGGTGGCGGGGCCGTCGGCGATGACCTCGCCGACCTCGACCCGGTCGCCCGCCGAGACGATGACGCGCTGGTTGTAGGAGTTGCCCTGGTTGGAGCGGTCGAACTTGCGGAGGAAGTAGTCCTTCGTGCCGCCCTCGTCCAGCTGCACGGTGACGACGTCGGCGGAGACCTCCATGACGACACCGGCCTTGTCGGCGGTGATGACGTCACCGGCGTCGATGGCGGCGTAGCCCTCCATACCGGTTCCGACGAACGGCGAGTCGCTGCGCAGCAGCGGCACGGCCTGACGCTGCATGTTCGCACCCATGAGGGCGCGGTTGGCGTCGTCGTGCTCGAGGAACGGGATGAGGGAGGTACCGACCGACACCATCTGGCGCGGCGAGACGTCCATGTAGCCGATCTCGTCGGCGTGGAACAGGTCGACCTCGCCGCCCTTGCCGCGACGGGCGAGAACGCGATCGGTGGCGAACGAGCCGTCGGCGGTGAGCTCGGCGCCCGCCTGCGCGACGATGTAGTCGTTCTCCTCGGATGCCGTGAGGTAGTCGATCTGGTCGGTGACCTTGCCCTCGACCACGCGGCGGTACGGCGTCTCGATGAAGCCGAACGCGTTGATGCGGGCGAACGAGGCGAGCGAGCCGATCAGACCGATGTTCGGGCCTTCCGGCGTCTCGATCGGGCACATGCGGCCGTAGTGCGACGGGTGGACGTCGCGAACCTCGACGCCGGCGCGCTCACGCGACAGACCGCCCGGGCCCAGGGCCGAGAGGCGACGCTTGTGCGTCAGACCCGCGAGCGGGTTGTTCTGGTCCATGAACTGCGACAGCTGCGACGTGCCGAAGAACTCCTTGATCGCCGCCACGACGGGACGGACGTTGATCAGGGTCTGCGGCGTGATCGCCTCGATGTCCTGGGTGGTCATGCGCTCGCGGACGACGCGCTCCATGCGCGACAGGCCGGTGCGGACCTGGTTCTGGATGAGCTCGCCGACGGCGCGGATGCGACGGTTGCCGAAGTTGTCGATGTCGTCGACGTCCAGGCGGATCTCAGCGGCCTGGCCGTTACGCACGCCCGGGATGCTCGCGTCGCCGTTGTGCAGGGCGACGAGGTACTTGATCGTGGCGACGATGTCGTCGACGGTGAGCACCGAGTCGCTCAGCGGCTTGTCGAGGCCGAGCTTCTGGTTGATCTTGTACCGGCCGACCTTGGCGAGGTCGTAGCGCTTCGGGTTGAAGTAGAAGTTGTCCAGCAGCGCGCGGGCGGCCTCGGCGGCGACCTGCTCGCCCGGACGGAGCTTGCGGTAGATGTCGCGGAGCGCGTCCTCCTTGGTGAGGATCGTGTCCTTGCTCAGGGTGTCGGCGATCGACTCGTAGCCGGCGAACTCGGCGAGGATGTCTTCGCTGGACAGGCCGAGGGCCTTGAGGAAGACGGTCACCGACTGCTTGCGCTTGCGGTCGATGCGCACGCCGACCTGGTCGCGCTTGTCGATCTCGAACTCGAGCCAGGCGCCACGGCTGGGGATGACGCGGGCCGAGACGATGTCCTTGTCGCTGGTCTTGTCGGGGGTCTTGTCGAAGTAGACACCCGGGCTGCGCACCAGCTGCGAGACGACGACACGCTCGGTGCCGTTGATGATGAAGGTTCCCTTGCCGGTCTGCAGCGGGAAGTCGCCCATGAAGACGGTCTGCGTCTTGATCTCACCCGTGAGGTGGTTCATGAACTCGGCCTCGACGTACAGCGGGGCGGCGTAGGTCTTGCCGCGCTCCTTGCACTCCTCGATCGAGTACTTCTCCGGCTCGAGGTACGGGTTCGTGAAGCTCAGCTGCATCGTTTCGCCGAGGTCCTCGATGGGCGAGATCTCCTCGAAGATCTCCTCGAGGCCGCTGGTCTCCGGCACGTCGGTGCGACCGACGGACTTCGCCTCTGCGACGCGGGCCTTCCAGGCGTCGTTGCCGACGAGCCAGTCGAAGGATTCCGTCTGCAGCGCGAGAAGGTCGGGGACCGTCAGCGTGTCGGAGATCTTGGCGAACGACAGGCGCGAAGCGCCGCGGCCGTTCTTGGGGGTGGTGGTGGAATTGGTTGCGTTGCGCGCAGCAGCCAAGGGGATTACCTCCATGAGCCCGGGCAGGGGCTGGTTTCCTTGTCGTCAGGTGGAGTGCTCCGTTCCACTCCTGCGCGACGCCTCCGATGATCCGGGGGCACGTTCACTCAACGCAGGCACAAGCCGACCACCATATGAGGGCATGGGGGAAGGGAGCGCAACTACCCACTATAGTCCGCACGACGCGCCATGTCCAGTCGATTCTTGACGCGCCTCCCCGGCTGCGGTATAACCGCGCGGACGCGCTCTCAGAAGCGGCGCGACGATGTCCCGCCGGCGTGGCGGAAGCGCAGCCGCGTGCCCGGCCGCGCCTGGCCCAGCAGATCGCGATCGGCATCCGTCACCACCGCCACGACCGGGTAGCCGCCGGTGACCGGACCGTCCGGGCCGAGGATGACGGGGCGCCCGTCCGGGGGCACCTGGATCGCGCCGGGCAGCATGCCCTCGCTCGCCAGCTCCGAAGTATCGGTGCGCTCGAGCGGTGGTCCGTCCAGGCGGATGCCCACCCGGTCGGCCTGGGTGGACACCGTCCAGACCTCTGCGAACAAGGGCGCCAGCGTGGCGAACCGCTCGGCGCGCGGACCGGGCGCCACCGTGATCTCGAGCTGGGCGGCGGGCGGGGTCCACGGTCGCAGATCGACGGCGGGCACGGCCCCGACCACGTCGCCGCCCACGGCGAGCACATCGCCCGCCGCGAGCGGCGCCGGGCCGAGCCCCGCGAGAGTGTCGGTCGCCCTCGAGCCGAGCAGTGACCGCGCGGCGACGCCGCCGCGGACGGCGAGGTAGGCGCGCGTGCCGTGCGTGAACCCCTCGATCTCCAGCTCCGCGCCCGCCGGCCAGCGGTAGGCGACATAGGGATCGAGTGGGCGGCCGTCGAGGCGCATCGGCCCCCAGGCACCCGCGAGGGCGAACCAGAGGTCGTCCGCGGATGCCGCGGCATCCCGCACCGCGCGGAACCCGCCCATCGTGATCTCGATGCCGGCCGCGGCCGCCGCGGTGCCGACGAGCCGGTTGGCGACGCGCAGCGCCGCACGGTCGGCCGCACCGGACACCGCGACACCGGACGCGAGCGTGCCGCGCCGCCCCTGATCCTGCACGGTCGCCGCGAGGCCGGGCGCCTGCACCCGGATGCCGCCGCCGGCGCGCGACGCCGGTGACGCACCGCGAGCATCCACCGGGCGTTCCGCGGTGGAGCGGCCGGTCACGGGGACGAAGCGCACGAGGTCGCCGGGCTGCAGCAGGGCGGGGGACGCGGCGTCGGGGTCGAACAGCACGGCGGGCGTCGTGCCGATCAGCTGCCAGCCGCCGGGCGTCGACCGCGGGTACGCACCGGAGAAGCGTCCGGCGAGCGCGACGGCGCCGGCCGGCACGCGCGGCCGTGGGCGCGACCGCCGCGGCACGTCGTAGTGCCAGTCCGCGCTGACGAGATAGCCGAACCCGGGGGCGAACCCCGTGAACGCGACCGTCCAGTCGGCCGCCGCGTGGCGCGCCGTCAGCTGCGCGACGCTGATGCCCAGCTCGGCGGCGAGCGGGTGGAGGTCCTCACCGTCGTAGACGACCGGGATCTCGACGGTGCGGCCCGGCGTCGCGACGTGCGCGACGCCCGTCGGGGCCGAGAGCACCCACGTCCGCGCCGACGCGAGCGGCAGCATCGTCGGGTCTACGACGACGAGCACCGTCCGCGCCGCCGGCACGAGGTCGACGACGCCGGGCGGCCGTGTCGCCGTCAGCCGAGCGTGCAGCGCGAGAACGGCGTCGAGGTCGTCCACCTCCGCGAGCAGAGCGCGCTCACCGAAGGGCCGCAAGCGGATGCCGCCGGCAATCACCCCATCGCCGGGAACTACCATGGCGCGGCGATGTCGACGCCCGCGGCATCCAGGGCCGCACGCACGGCACGGGCCATGGCGAGCGCACCCGGCGAGTCACCGTGCACGCACAGCGACGCCGCCGCGGCCTCGACGAGGCTGCCGTCGATCGCCTCGACGACGCCGCCGAGGGCCAGACGCACGGCGCGCGCGGCCACCGCCTCGGGGTCGCGCAGGAGCGCACCGGGATCGCTCCGCGGCACGAGGCCGCCGTCGGGCAGGTAGCCGCGGTCGAGGAACGCCTCGCGCACGAACGGAAGCCCGGTGCGCGACGCCTCGTCGGCGATGACGCCGTCCAGACCCAGGATCGGAACGGCGCGGCCGAGCGCGGCGGACACCGAGGCCACGGCATCCACCACCGCGCGGGCGTGCCCGACGTCGGCGCGGACGGCGTGATAGAGCGCCCCGTGGGGCTTGACGTAGCGAATGTCGGCGACGGCGGCGAGGGTGCCGAGCTGGTCGTCCAGGCTCCGGCGGAGATCGGCTGCGCTCATCGCGAGGGGCGTCCGTCCGAAGCCGGCGCGATCGGGGTAGGAAGGGTGCGCTCCGATCGCGACGCCGGTGCGGGCGGCGCGCTCGACCGCGGCGCGCATCGAGGCCGTGTCGCCGGCGTGGCCCCCGCACGCGATCGACGCGCTCGAGATCAGCGCGAACATGGCGTCGTCGTCCGCCGTGGGCAGCCCGCCGACCGTCTCGCCGAGATCGGCGTTGAGATCGATGACCGCCACGATCCGAGCGTACCGGCGGCCGACCTCCGTCGGTGGGCTCGGCCGACCTGCCTCCGGTCACCTGACTGCGGCGTGCACAACTCCGCCTCACACGCGCCGACCGCGGCCCCCACACCCGGCAACGCCGATTCAGGCGGAGTTGCGCACGCCACGAGCCGAGTGCGGGCGCGCGAGTACCGTGGGAGGCATGGCTCGCGCGCACGTGGAGAACGACGAACCGCAGGCGCGCCTGTCGGACGGCACGATCGCGCGGGTCGTGCCGAGCCGCTACGCCGGCGGCTACGAGCTGGATGTGGACGGCACACCGCAGTCGCACGTCGACCTCGACGACCCCGGGCACCTTCACTTCGAGTACGTCGCGCGGATGGGCGCGGTCATCGACCGGCTGCGGATGCCGGGGCAGCCGCTCACCGCGATCCACCTCGGCGCGGGAGCGCTCACCCTCCCCCGCTACGTCGAGCACACGCGCCCCGGCTCGCGGCAGCAGGTGATCGAGCTCGAGCAGCCCCTCGTCGACCTCGTGCGCGCCCGTCTGCCGCTGCCGCGCGGCGCGCAGGTGCGGGTGCGCATCGGCGATGCGCGCGACGTCGCCGGTCGCCTTCCGGCCGGGCTGCAGGGTACCGCCGACCTCGTGGTCTCCGACGTGTTCGCCGGTGCGCAGACGCCCGCGCACCTCACCACCGTCGAGTACTTCCGCATCCTCGGCGGGCTGCTCGCGCCCGACGGGGTACTTCTCGTGAACGTCGCCGACGGCGCGGGACTCGCCTTCGCCCGCCGCGAGGTCGCCACCGTGCGGGAGGTGCTTCCCGAAGTCATCGTGCTCGCGGAGGTGCAGACGCTGAAGGGTCGCCGCTTCGGCAATCTCGTCATCGCGGCCTCCCCCTCTCCCCTGCCCGTCGAGTGGTTGCCGCGACTGATGGCCGCCGGTCCCCACCCGGCGAAGGTCGCGCAGGGCGCAGAGCTCGACGAGTTCGTCCGAGGCGCCCGAGTGGCGACGGATGCCGATGCCACCGCATCGCCCAAGCCCGCGGCATCCGTGTTCGAACGCTGAGAATCGGCGGCCGCGGCGTGTACAAGCGGGCCCCCCGACGGCCTCGGGTCACACTGGAGTGGTGCGCCTCACGCGGGCGCGTTCGCACGACGATTCGCACGACGAAGGGGGCCTGCCCGTGAGCTACATCAAGGGATACGACCCGCAGACGCTGCGCGAGACGGTGGACCCTCGCGAGTGCCAGGAGCGCCTCGACGAGTTGGGCGACCAGCGCAGCCTTCCGGCTCTGCTCGAACGGGTGTGGCTGCTGAAGGTGCTCGGTCGGTGGGACGAGTCCCTCGTCGTGTCGGAGCAGTCGGTGCGTGTGGCGCGGATGGGCGGGACCCGCAAGGATCTGCTGCGCGCGCGGATCCTGCACGCGAGCGTGCTGCAGGTGCGGGGAGCGTACGCCGCGGCCCACCAGGAGCTGACCACCTGCGCCGAAGAGGCGGAAGGACAGGGCTGGGCCGCCCTTGCGGCGTTCGCCTTCCAGCATCGCGGCAAGGTGAGCTACGACGCCGAGGACTACGCCGACGCCCGCGCCGACTTCAAGCGCGCGCTGTTCCTGCGTCAGCAGACGGGCGCGCCAGAGGAGCAGCTCGAATCGACGCTGCTGGCCATCGAAGCCGCCGACCGCCGTCGCAGCACGGCCGTCGCGAGCTGAGTGTCGGACATCCGTTCTAGCGTGTCCGTATGACCGATCTGGACGTCGTCCGGCGCGAGGCCGAGGCTCTCATCCGTGCGCATCTCGATGCGTCGTGGACGTTCGCCTTCGACAATGCGAAGCGGCGCGCGGGAGCCTGCGACTACACGCGCCAGCGCATCACCGTCTCCCGGTACCTCGCCGCGCGATACGACGACGAGACCAACCGCCAGACGCTGCTGCACGAGGTCGCGCACGCGCTCGCCGGTCCGCGGGCCGGGCACGGCGCGGCGTGGAAGCGCACGGCCCGCTTGCTCGGCTACACCGGCGGCACGACCCATCACGGCGAGACGGCCACCGAGCTGGCCCCGTGGGTGGGCGTCTGCCCCACCGGTCACATCGCCTATCGTCATCGCCGCGCCACGAGGCCGACGTCGTGCGCGCGCTGCTCGGCATCCTTCGACGACCGCTTCCTCTTCGTCTGGACGCGCCGCGAGATCTCACCGGCCACGCGTCGGGCGGCGATGACGCCGCGGGAGGCGGTCGGCGCGCCGCTCTGAGCGCGACTCAGGCGCACGCCGCGAACGTCCCGTCACGCAGCACGGGCGTCGACGACACGGCATCCACCTGCGCGGCGGCGAGCACGTCATCGCGCAGGCCCCGGTCGATGAGCTCCTGCCCCGATCCGCCGGCGGTCAAGAGGTGCCGCAGCGCAGGGCGCAGGCCCCGGAACGCCTCACCGGCGGCCGCCGCCTCGGGCGAGGTGTGGTCGATGCCGAGCGCTCCGAGCGCATCGACGATCGCGCCGGCGCCGAGGAGGTCTTCGACCGCGACGCGAAGGGCGGCGCCGGGTTCACGGGACGAGAGCTCGCCGGCGGCGATGACGAGGATGCTCGTGCGCGCCGCGCGGCGCTGCTGCTCGGCCATGACGGCGGCGGCCACCGCGGCGGCATTGACCAGTGCTCCCAGGAACACCACCGCGTCGCTCTCGGCGGCGCGGGCGGCGACGGCGGCGCCGTTCAGCGACAGGGCGTGGGCGGCGGCATCCAACGCAACGGTCTCGCCCGCCTCGATGCGCCGCGCGACCGTGCTCGAGAATCGGAGCACGTCGACGACGACCACGACATCGGATGCCGCCACGCGCTCGAGCCCCGAGGCGCCCCATTCCATGCGCACCTGATAGCGGGACTGATCGAACGGGGAGGCCATGTCTCCAGGCTACGGGCAGGCGGATGCGAGACTGGGCACATGCGGATCATGCTGAAGCTCGTCCTCGACTGCGATGCGGATGCCGCGTGGCGAGCGCTGCACTCGCCGCGGGCGGTGGCCGATCTGTACGGCCCCTTCGTGCAACTGGTGCCGATGGCGGCAGAGGGGCTGCCGTCGCGGTTGGAGGCGGGCGCCGACGTTCCCGTTCGCATGAGCGTCGCCGGGCGGATCACGCTCGGACAGCAGCTGATCCACGTGAGTGAGCGTCACGTGGACGATGCGAACGGTCCCGTCCGCATCTTCCGCGACAGCGGCATCCCGCTCACCGGTCCCCTCGCGGCCCTCGATGTCTGGGACCACCAGATGGCCGTCTCCCCCGCGCCGGGCGATCCGTCTCGCACGCTCTGGCGTGACCGGCTCGTCATCGGCGGTGCGGCGGCGGCCCCGCTGTGGCCCGTGCTCTGGGCGACGTGGCAGTGGCGCGGCACGCGGCTGAAGGCGCTGGCGCCGACCTGGGCGTACGACCCCGAAGCCGCGGAGGACACCTCCGTCGACCCGTCCGAGCGCTGACGGCCGCCTTCCCGAAAAAGCCGGCGGCCGCGGTCGAAGCCGTGACCGCGGCAGCCGGCGTCCGGGCGCTCCCGACGCGCCCGGATTCTCACTCGGCGAGGGCCTCCACGGCACTCACCCGCGTCGCCAGCCGCGTGGGAACGACCGTGGCGACAACGGTCAGCAGCGTCGTCGCCGCGACGACGCTGAGCACCGGCATCCACGGCACGGCGGGGGCCACGACCGTCGGCGCCGCGAACGACGGCGGCAGCGCGACCGAGCCGAGCAGCGACTGCGCCGCCACCCAGCCGTAGACGACGCCGAGCACGAGCCCGAACGCCAGCGCCGTGATCGTCACGTGCACGGCCTCCAGCAGCACCACGGTGCGCACCTGCGCGGACGACAGCCCCAGCGCGCGCAACAGGCCGAGCTCACGCCGACGCTGCACGACACCGATCGTCAGGAGGTTGACGAGTCCGACGGCGGCGATCACGGCCGACACCGCGACGAGCCCCATCATGATGGCCGCGAACGTGTCGAGCACGCGGCTCAGCTCGGCGGCCGGAACCCCATCGGCTGCGGCGGTCAGCAGCGCTTTCACCGACGCACTCGCGACCGCGAACATCACCACGAGGGTCACCCCCATCACGACACCGATCGCCATCCGGCTGGCGCGCTCGGGGTAGCGCAGCGCATTCTCGGCGGCCAGACGCGCGGGCGCGGAGCGTCCGAAGGCGCGTCCGCTCAGGCGCAACAGCGGCGGCATGACGAGGACGGCCCCCAGCGCGAGAGCGGTGAAGGACAGCACGCCCCCGAAGAAGGCGACGATGACACCCAGCGGCGATGCCGTCCCGACGACCACGCCGCCGGCGAGCAGCGCCGCACCGGAGGACCCGAGCGCGACCGCGACCGCGGTACGCCCGCGCGATCGGGCCTCGTCGCGCGTGCGCGGCGTCGCCCCACCGAGCGCCTGCAGGGGCGTCACCGCCAGCACCCTGCGCGACCCGCTCCAGGCGCCGGCCCAGGTCGTCAGCGCCACGACGGCAGCCGGAACCAGCAGCACCGGCTGCAGCACGGCATAGCCGACGGTGACGTGCAGCAGTGCGTCGGCGGCATGAACGAGCGCGGCGGCGACGGCCGCTCCCACGATGAGGCCCGTCGTGGCTCCGATGACGCCGACTCCGACGCCCTGACTCCCCACCTGGCGGCGCTGAGCCCGCGCGGACGCGCCGATCAGCCGCATCAGGGCGATCTGACGGGTGCGGCCGGCGACGATGGTCGCGAAGGTGTTGGCCGTCACGATCGCGGCGACGTACACGGCGACGCCGACCAGCAGGACGCTGAGGATGCCGAGGACGATCGCGACCGTCTCGCTGTCTCCCAGGTAGGGGTCGGTGCGCGCCCACGTCGCGATGTAGCCGGTGGCGGTCAGCAGCAGCACGCCGAACGCGGACGAGATCGCGGCGACCAGAATGCTCGCCCCCATGCCGCGCTCGCGCAGCCACGCCCCTCGTGTCCAGGCGCGGCGGGGCGCAGCCGTCGGCGGCGCCGCGCGGCCGGCGAGCGCGCTCACGCCCTCACCTCCGCGGCCAGCATGAACGCCGCGACCTGCTCGGCGGTCTGCGCGGGCTTGTCGGCGACGACACGGCCGTCACCGAGGAACAGCACGCGATCGGCATGCGCGGCGGCCACGGGGTCGTGCGTCACCATCGCGATGGACTGTCCGTGCTCACGGCTGGCGGCGGCGAGAAGGGAGAGCACCTCGCGGCTCGAGCGCGAGTCGAGGTTGCCGGTCGGCTCGTCGGCGAAGACGAGGTCGGGCGCCGTCGCGAGGGCGCGGGCGATGGCGACGCGCTGCTGTTGGCCGCCGGACAGCTCGTGCGGCCGGTGCTGCAGGCGTGCCCGCAGCCCCAGGGTGTCGATGAGGGCGTCGATGCGAGCCCGCTCCAGCGCCGTCGGGCGCCGTCCGTCGAGGTCGAAGGGCAGCATGATGTTGCCGATCGCGTCGAGGGTCGGCACGAGGTTGAACGCCTGGAAGACGAAGCCGATCCGACGCCGGCGAAGAATCGTCAGCTCGAGGTCGGACAGACCCGTGATCTCGGTGTCGCCGATCCACGCCCGACCGCTGGTGGCGCCGTCCAGCCCGGCCATGATGTGCATGAGCGTCGACTTGCCCGAGCCCGAGGGGCCCATGATGGCGGTGAACTCCCCGCGGCGGATGCCGACGGTGACGCCGTCGAGGGCGCGCACCCCGCTCTCGCCGCCGCCGTAGGTCTTGGTGAGGCTCTGCACGCGAGCGGCGAGCCCGAGTTCGGTCGTGGTGATCTGCATGATCTCGACGTTACGGAAGGCGTCTGCAGCCCCGCGTCGGCCTCGCGTCGCGGAGACGTACATCGCAAGGATGATGCGGCGACGACGCGCTCTCAGGCCAAGCCGTGCTCGAACGCGAAGACGACCAGCTGCACGCGGTCACGGAGTCCGAGCTTTCCCAGCACGCGGCTGATGTGGGTCTTCACCGTGGCCTCGGAGAGGAACTCACGCTGGGCGATCTCGGCGTTGGAGAGGCCGCGGGCGGCGAGGGCGAAGATCTCCCGCTCCCGCTCGGTGAGCTCGGCGAACGCCGGAGGTGCGGCACGCAGAGGGGACGAGAACTGGGCGAACAGCTCACGCGTGGCCGCGGCGGCGATGACCGCCGAGCCCGACTGCACCGTGCGGATGGCCGCGAGGAGGAACTCCGGATCGGCGTCCTTCAGGAGAAAGCCGCTCGCCCCCTGACGAATGGCCCGCGCGGCCGCCTCGTCGAGATCGAAGGTCGTGAGCATGACGATCCGCGGGGGTGCGCTCGCCAGCGTCGTATCGGACAGCAGCTCCGCGGTCGCAGCGAGGCCGTCCATCACCGGCATCCGGATGTCCATGAGCACGACGTCGGGGCGCGTCTGTCGGACGACCCGCACGCCTTCCGCCCCGTCGCCGGCTTCACCGACGACGGTCAAGTCCGGCTGCGAATCGATGACCATGCGGATGCCGGCGCGAAAGAGGGCCTGGTCGTCGACGAGGACGACACGGATCGGCGCGCTCACCGCGCCGCCTCCGGGACGTGCGAACCCGGCAGCGTCGGCCCGGGCACGCGGGATCCCGGCGTCATCGCTTCGGCGATCGGCAGCGAGGCACTCACCACGAAGACCCGCCCGCGGGGAGCCGCCTCGAGGTGCCCGCCGACGAGTTGTGCGCGCTCCCGCATGCCGATGAGCCCGTGCCCGCGCGCCTCGCCGTCGGCCCGGTCGCCGTGCGCGCCGGCAAGCGGCGACGGCGGATCGATGGGATTGCTCACGGTCAGCTCCACCCCTTCAGGGTGCCACGCCAGCCGCACGCTCACCTCGGAGCGTGCGCCGTGGCGCAGCGCATTGGTGAGCGCCTCCTGCAGGATGCGGAAGACGGCGAGCTGCACGGCCGAGGGCACCTCGGCGGCCGGCATCGGGTCGACATCGACGCGCAGTGCGACCCCCGCCGCGCGCACCTGCGCGTAGAGCTGTTCCAGGTCGGCGAGCGTCGGCTGTGGCCCTTCGGCCTGCGTGTGCCGCAGCTGCGTCAGCAGCATCCGGACGTCGGACAGCGCGGCGCGAGCCGTGGCCGAGATGGTGCCGAGCGTCGCTGCGGCAACGGCGGGGTCGGATGCCGCCGCGTAGCGCGCACCGTCGGCCTGAGCGATCACGACCGCGAGCGAGTGGGCGACGACGTCGTGCATGTCGCGGGCGATGCGGGTGCGCTCGGCCTCGGCGACCGCCGTCGCCTCGGCGAGTTCTTGCGCGCGGCGGTTCTCGCGCGCACGCAGCGTGGTGCGCACCAGCGCACCGGTCGTCCACGACAGCAGCAGGGCGAACGCGGCGGAGGCGAAGGTGGCGACGCTGGCGAACACGTACGTGCCGATGCCGTTCGGCGTGCCCGCTCCGAGCAGGAGCGGCACCACGACGATGTAGGCGGCGATCGCGAACGCACCGACCAGGGATGAGGCGAGCCCGAGCCAGAACGTGCGTCGGGCGCCGTATGCCGCGGTGGTGTAGAGCACACCGAAGATCACGACGTTCGCCGGCAGGGGCGGCAGGCCGCTGGCCATCTGCATGATCGCGGCCACCCAGCAGACCGCGAGCGCCAGCTCCGGCGCGAGGCGCCGGATCGCGCCGGCGGCCGAGAAGACCACGGTGAGAACCAGCGCGACGGCGAGCGCCACGTGCGGCGGCAGCACGCCCGAGCTCACCGAGTCCCAGGGGACGAGGGTGGCCAGCACGGCGAACATCGCGAAGACGCCGGCGGCGACGATGTCGACCGTCAGCTGCGTGCGGGTGAGCGCGCGGAACACGCTTCGACGCTACGCGACGGCGCGTGTCGCGGCATCCATCGCGGGATGTATTGCAGTCGGCGGCGCCCGGCGGCGCTAGGACGCGCCGAGCGGCACGATCGGCCGGTGCTCGTAGAACGTCTGCAGCACGACGGTGGTGCGCGTGCGGACCGACGCGGCGAGACGGATGTCGCGCACGAGGTCTTCGAGTGCGCGCGGCGAGGCGACCCGGGCGAAGAGCATGTAGCTGGCGTCGCCCGCGATGGAGTGGCACGCCTCGATGGCGTCGAGGTGCTCGAGCAGTTCGGGCGCATTGTCGGGCTGGGCGGGATCGAGCGGGGTGATCTCGATGAATGCGGCCAGAGGACGTCCGGCCGCGTCGGCATCGACGATGGCGCGATACCCGGTGATGACCTCGCGGGACTCGAGGCGCTTGAGCCGCGCCTGCACCGCCGAGACGGACAGTCCGACCGCGGCGGACAGGTCGGCGAGGGTCATCCGCCCGTCACGGGAGACCTCGGCAACGATTCGACGGTCGACATCATCTTCCACACATGGAAGAATATCCGATGCGAGCCGCTCAGGCCGTAAATATTCCTGTCAAACGATCGGAGGTGCCCACCATGTCCCTTCTCACGCCCGCGAAGTCCGTCATCGGAGAGCCCGAGGTCGTCGAAGACGACCGACCGATCACGCAGCTCGTCGAAGACGACCGACCGATCACGCAGCTCGTCGAAGACGACCGACCGATCACGCAGCAGCCCGCGTGGCTGGCCCTGAAGGATGCCGTCTCGCAGCTGCAGCCGCTGCAAGCGCAGGACGGCTCGGTGGCGGATCCCGCCCACCGTGATCACGCCGCGGAACTGGTCGCCGTGGTCGCGGAGGCTATCGCGAGCCTCGCCCCGCTGTTCCCGCACGATGGCGCCTACCTGTCGGCGTGCGTCGTCGACCTGCACCGGTGGGCCGACAGCGGCTTCGGCGTGCCCGACTTCCTCGACTCCTTGGTGACCTTCCAGCCGCAGCGCGACCGCGTCGACGGCCTGCGCCATCTCGTCGTCTTTCCGATGTACACGCAGAACGGCTCCCGCGACCGGCACCTGGAGGCGGTGCTCTGCGAAGTGATCTGGCCGGAGTTCATCGCCGAGGTGGAGCACACGTACACCAACGGCCTGTTCGTCTCCCTGCGCCTGCTGGATTTCACGTCCGGCTATGACACGAACTCCGCGGTGCTGTTCCCCGAGACGGTCGCCATGCGTGAGATTCCGGCGTTCACGTGGGGCGCGATCTTCCAGGATCGCGAAGCGGCGCGCTTCCGGCGCGTGGTGGCCGCGGCATCCGAGATCACGAAGCTCGACGTACCGGAGGGCGTCGCGCGCATGCTCACCGACCAGGGCCTGACCGAGCAGACCTTCGTGATGTGGGACCTGATCCACGACCGCAGTCACATGCGCGGCGACCTGCCGTTCGACCCGTTCATGATCAAGCAGCGCATGCCGTACTTCCTGTATTCGCTCGAGGAGCTGCGCTGCGATCTGACCGCGTACCGGGAGTGCGTCGGCATCGCCGCACGGCTGAGCGCGCGGGCCGATCAGGGCGAAGATCTGACGGATGCCGAGCGGGAGATGCTCGATCACGCGCGACTCGTCCCGTACGCCGTGCTCTTCGACCGGATCTTCCGGTTCGCCATCACCGGGACGCGGGTACGCAACTACGACGGTCTCGGCGGGCAGCTGCTCTTCGCCTGGCTGCACCAGCGCGGCGTGCTGCACTGGACCGACACCGCTCTCGCCCTCGACTGGGACGAGGTGCCGGCGGCGGTCATCGCCCTCAGCGATGCGATCGACCGGCTGTACTGGGAGTCGATCGACCGACCGAAGGTCGCGCACTGGCTCGCCGCCTACGAGCTCGTGAGCAGCGTCGTGACCCCTCACCCGGCGTCGCTCTGGGCGCGCGGTCTGCCCGACGACGTGCTGGCCGGAGCCCCGAAGGGCTACACCGACGCCGTGCTGGACGACGAGTTCCCGCTGTCGATGTTCTTCGAGGCGCTCGACAAGAAGATGCAGAGCGTCATCTCCTCGACCACGGGCATCACGGGCCGCGATGGGTGACGGCGTGCGCGGGCGCTCGGTCATGATCGCCGGTGCGACGAGCGCGAGCGGGCACGCCGCCGCCCGCGCGCTCGTGGCGGCCGGGGCGAGCGTCATCGCGGTGGGGCGCCGCGATGACGCTCTCGCTCCCCTGCGCGACCTGGGCGCGCGCACGGCCGTGTGCGACCTCGCCGACGAGGCGGAGGTCGCGGCGTTCGCGGCGATGCTCGCGGCGGACGGCGTGCGTGTCGACGGGCTGCTGCACCTCGTCGGGGGGTGGCGCGGCGGCGGCGGGCTGCGCGGCCAGACCGAGGCCGACTACCGCGCGCTGGAGAGCGGGCTGAGCGCCCTGCGACACGTCACGCGCGCGTGGTGGGACGACCTGAACGCCTCCCCCGCCGCCCGGACTGCGATCGTGTCGTCCACGGCGGTCGCGCGCCCCCTGGCGGGCGGGGCCAACTACGCCGCCGTCAAGGCCGCGGAGGAGGCATGGGCCCGCGCGATGGCGCAGGGCTTCGCGAAGGACGCGCGCGATCGCGGGGTCGCGCAGACCGCGGCATCCGTCATCTTCCGCGTCCGGGCTCTCGCGGGCCTGGAGGAGGCGCTCGGATCGGCCTTCGTCGGGCTCTGGGATGCCGACGCGGCCGAGGTCAACGACACGATCGTCGGCCTCGGCGCGCCGAACTAGATTGGATATCCGTGACCACCCTGCATGACACGACCGTCCGCGGCTTCGCCAGCGACAACTACTCGGGCGTCCACCCCGAGATCCTCGAAGCCATCGCCGCCGCCAATCACGGGCATCAGATCGCGTACGGCGAGGACGCCTACACGGCCCGGCTGCAGGAGGTGTTCCGCCACCACTTCGGCGACCACGCCGAGGCGTTCCCCGTCTTCAACGGGACGGGCGCGAACGTCGTCGGGCTGCAGTCGATGCTGCCGCGGTGGGGCGCAGTGATCGCGGCATCCACCGCGCACATCAATGTCGATGAGGGCGGCGCTCCCGAGCGCGTCGCGGGGATCAAGATCCTGAACGTCCCCACCGACGACGGCAAGCTGACTCCTGAGCTCGTCGACCGTGAGGCCTGGGGATGGGGCGACGAGCACCGCGCGCAGCCGCTCGTCGTCTCGATCACACAGTCGACCGAGCTCGGCACGCTGTACACGCCCGACGAGATCGCCGCCCTCGCCGACCATGCGCACGCCCGCGGTATGCGCCTGCACCTCGACGGCGCCCGCATCTCCAATGCGGCCGCGGCGCTTGACCTGCCGCTGCGGGCCTTCACGACCGATGTCGGCGTCGACGTGCTGAGCTTCGGTGGGACGAAGAACGGCGCGCTCGGCGGAGAGGCCGTCGTCGTCCTCGACCCGGCGGCCTCGGAGGGGCTGCTGTTCCTGCGAAAGCTGAACATGCAGCTGGCGTCGAAGATGCGCTTCATCTCCGCGCAGCTGGTGGCACTGCTCGAGGGCGACCTGTACCTGCGCAATGCCCGCCACGCCAACGCGATGGCCCAGCGCCTGCGAGCCGGTGTCGAAGCCGGGATCGCCGACGGGTCGATCGCGGGGGTGTCGTTCAGCCAGCCGACGCAGGCCAACGGCGTGTTCGCGGTGCTGCCCGACGGCGTCGCCGATGCCCTGCGCGAGAGCTTCCGCTTCTACGACTGGGGCCCCGCCGGCGGAGGCTCGACGGAGCGCGACGGCGATCCGTCGAGTGCCGGTGGGGAGGATGCGGCGAAGAACGAGGTCCGCTGGATGTGCTCGTTCGACACGTCCGAAGACGACGTCGACGCGTTCGTCGCCGCTCTCGCGCGCCTCACCTGACGCGCGCCGGCTCGACGCCGACCCGTCACCGGGTCAGGCGCCGGCGAGCCACGCCCGGTACGCGTCGAAGGAGTACGGCCGTCCGAGGAAAGCCTCGACGAGCGCGGTCGCGTCCCGGCTGCCGCCGGGCTCGAGGATCTCACGGCGGTAGCGGGTCGCCGCCTCGGCATCCATGAGGTCGCCGCCGAAGCCCGAGAGCAGGTCGCGCGCGATCACGAGGCTCCACTGGTACGTGTAGTAGCAGGCGCCGTACCCCGTGAGATGCCCGAATCCGGCGTACGAGTGCAGCCCGCGCAGCGGCTGCACCGGGCTCGTCGCGGCGTACCAGTGCTCGGTGGCCGCCTGCAGGTCTTCCGGACGGTCGACGTGCAGGTGGTACGACACGTTCGCGTGGCCGAGCTGGCGGCGCACCTCCAGGGCCCGCCCGAACCCGTCGGCGACGCGCATCTTGGCGACCAGATCGGCCGGGATCGGCTCGCCCGCGGCGTTCGCGGTGAACGAGGCGAGGACCTCGGCATCCCACGCCCACTCCTCCAGCAGCTGGCTGGGTGCCTCGACGAAGTCCCACTCCGTCGCGACACCCGAGAAGCGCACGAAGCGCTGCGCGCCGCCGAGGATGTCGTGCACGAGATGGCCGAACTCGTGGAAGAACGTGACGACTTCGTCGTGGGTCATCAGCCCGCGCGCGAAGTTGCACAGCAGCACCGCCTCGGGCAGCACACGCCCCGCGACGCCGGGGGCGAGGGGGAAGCAGGCGGCGTGGTTGTACTTGCCGTCACGCGGATGCAGGTCGAGGTGGATGCGTCCGAGCCGCTCGCCCGTGCGGACGACGTCGTACGAGCGCACATCGTCGTGCCAGGTGGGGATCTCGACGGGCACGTACTCGACGTCGAGCAGGCGCGCGGTCGTGCCGAGCACGCCCGGCAGCACCCGATCGAAGGAGAAGTACGAGCGCACGAGCTGAGCGTCCACGTCGTGACGCTCACGGCGCAGCGTGCTGAGAAGGTAGAAGAAGTCGGCGATCGTGACCTCGGTCGCCGCCGGGTCGTCCTGCTGCAGCCGTTCGAGCAGCACGGGGTACTCCGCCGCGGCGGCGGCCTGAGACGCCTCGTCGAGCCGCGCGAGGAACTCCGCGATCGCGGCGCTGCCGCCGTCGGGGCGACCGGCGCCGATCATGCGGGTCTCGGTCTCGTAGTCGGCCCAGTCGCGGTAGCCGAGCAGTTGCGCGCGCTCGGCCCGGACCGCGAGCAGCTCGGCGAGGACCGCGTCGTTGGCCGGCCAGGCGAGGTCGTTGTACGCCCCGACCAGCGCCGTGCGCGTCGCGCGATCGGTGGCGTATTCCCGCACCGGCATAAGGTCGGTGTACTCCGTCGTCAGGACGACGAGGCCGTCGTCGTCGGCCGGATGCGCGTCGATGAAGTCCTGCGGAAGGCCGGCGAGCGCCTCCGGCGCGACACGGATCTCGCGCCGTCCGTCGCGGATGTTGCGGGAGAATTCCAGGCTGAGCTCGGTGTCACGGTCGGTGAGCGCGCGGACCCGCTCGCGATCGGCCTCGGCGAGGGCGACGCCGCCGCGGCGGAAGTCGCGGCGCACGTGCGCGAGCAGGCGGGGTTGATCGGCGTCCAGGCCTTCGTCGGAGAGACCGTCGAAGGCGGCGAACAGGCGACCGTCGAGAAGGCGGGATGCCGAGAGCGCCTCGAGCGCCTGCACCTGCTCCTCCGCGATGCGGCGCACCTCGGCATCCGGGTGCGCCTCACTCAGCAGGTAGGCCTCGCACGTGGCCTGCCGGAGCGCCAGATCGGCGTCGTTCCACAGGTCCAGGCGCGTCGCGGCATCCATCTCGTCCGCCGCATCGATGAGGCGGGCGTCGACATCGGCGACGAGAGCGACAGCGGCGGCGGGTCGTCCGGACGCGAACGCCACCCAGTCGTCGGCGTCGGTCGGGAAGACGAGAGGCTCGATCGAGGTCATGATCCGAGCCTACGTCGGGGCTGCGACCTCAACGATCGGCGATCACGCGGGCGTCTGATCGCCGTCGTTCTCGGCTCTGCGAATGCCCGGTAACGGTGTCGATGATCTTCTGGGCCTTGACGCTCGCGCGATCGAGGATCTCGCGTGAGCGCAACCGCGCGTCGGCCTCGTGCTGCTGAGCCTGCGCGCGCATGAGCTTGTCGAAGTCGTCGGCCTTCGCCGTGATGCGCTGCGCGTGCTCCAGCGACGCGGCGACCTGCTCGTTGGCGTCCTGCGTGATGCGCTCGGCGTCCTCCGCCTCCGCGCGGAGCTGCTCCGTGTCGCCCAAGACGAGAGCACGCAGGGCCGCGGCGCTCTTCTCGGCTTCGGTGCGGATGGCAGCGGCCTCCTGTTCGGCCTGGGCGACCTTCTCGGCGGCGTGCGCCGCTTCGCGCTCGAGCTGGGCGGTGTGCGCCGTCAGCTCAGTATCGATCGTCAGTCTCGCCTGTGCGGCATCCGTCGCCGCCTGGGCGCGCACCGTCTCGATATCGGCGTGAGCCGCTGCGCGCTGCGCGGCGATCTCCTCGCGGGCGGCCTGGAGAAGACGCTCCGCCTGCACGCTCGCGTTCTTGATGATCACGGATGCCTGGTCCTCCGCGACCCGCAGCACGTCCTCGAACCGCTCGCGTTCGTGGGAGGACTCCGCGGCGGAGCTCACGAACTCCGCCGTCAGCGACGCCCGAGCACAAGATCGGTAAGGGTGGGCCGGAAGTGCCGGGCGACGTAGGTCACGGCTTCGTCGACGCCGAACGCGCGGGTCGAGTTGCCGACCCGCACCCACAACTCGCTGCCGCCCCCCTGGGCGACGAAGACGGGCTCGGGCGCTCGCGGGCAGCGTACGGCGCAGACCGTGGCGCCGTCGACCTCGGCGAAACGGATACGCGGCATGGCGGCGGCGTTCTTTCCGAGACTCGCCGTCAGCATGTCGCGCAGCCAGAGCTCGAAACGGTCGGCGTCGGGGGTGCGGAGGGTCGCGAAGTCGCGATCGAGACCCTGCACGCGGCCGTCGTCGTCGACGCCGATGAGCAGTGTTCCGCCCGAACTGTTGAGGAAGGCGGCGACGGTCTTCGCGACCACCTGCTCCATCCGCGCGTCCTTCTTGTCGTCACGGACGTTCCAGCGCGCGGTCTCCTTGAACTCGACGCGGTCGCTCTCACCCTTCTCCAGGAGCGCGGCGACGTCAATGGCTCCGTCGCGGCGCAGCAGCGCCGCGACTCCGGCGACGAGGAACGACAGCCCGAGGCTGCTGCCGACCGCAAGCAGCAGCGCCGTCGGCATCCACAGTCTCAGCCCGACGAAGAACCAGCCCGCCAGGAAGAGCCCGAGGCTCACTCCCAGCAACGACACGATCGTCATGACCGACAGCGGCAGGGACAGCCGAGCGCCGAAGAGGCGACGCAGCACCCACGCGATCATGAAGGACAGCAGCAGCGCGAGCGGCAGCGCGCCGGCGACCTCGACGAGCATCTCACTGCGGGGCACGGTGATCACCTGAAGACGAGGGACAAGGGACGACGGGCGATCAGCGCAGCGCGCCGACGCTGGCCAGAGCCAGGCGGATGAGCGTCGAGCGCCCGCCCTCCATCTCGGCAGCCAGCGCCTCCGACGAGGCCTCTTCGGGGGTCATCCAGGTGACCTCCAGAGCATCCTGGCGCGGCTCGCACGTGCCGGTGACCGGGATGACGAACGCCAGCGACACCGCATGCTGACGGTCGTCGTGGAAGGCGCTGACCCCGGGCAGGGGGAAGTACTCGGCCACCGTGAACGGCACCGGTTGCGGCGGAAGCTGCGGGAACGCCATCGGACCGAGGTCGTTCTCGAGATGACGGAAGAGGGCGTCGCGCACCGTCTCGCCATAGCGCACCCGCCCCGACACGATCGACCGGGTGATCTCCCCCAGCGGCGTCGCCCTCAGCAGCACGCCGACCTGCGTCACCGCACCCACGCCGTCCGTGCGCACCGGCACCGCCTCGACGTAGAGGATCGGCAGCCGCCGACGGGCCTCGGCGAGCTCGACGTCGCTCAACCAGCCGGGGTTTCCGGCGCTTTCCGGAGCCGGCGAGCCGAACGTGCCGTCGCCGAGGGGGTGGCCGGGCCGTCCCCCGCCGCTGCCGAAGCCGCGCAGCGGGTCACGGGGGTTCCCGTCGTCGTCGCGTTCGTTCGGATCGGGGTCGGGGGTGCGAACGGCCATGCCTCCATGTATACCCGTACCGCCGCCGGTGGCGCGCCCGTGCCGTCGGCCGGGCGGCGACGCGAGTGTCGGCGCCCCCTGCGAGGATGGTGGTCATGAGCGCGATCGCGATCGACGACGAGGCCGTCCTCTGGTCGGAAAGCCCCGAGACGCGGGCGGGCAGACCCCTCCTGCTGCTGCTGCACGGATACGGCTCGGATGAGCGCGATCTTTTCGGGCTCGCTCCCTTCCTCCCCGACGCGTTCGTGCTGGCCGCGGTTCGTGCGCCGCTGGCGCCGCCCTTTCCCGCCCCCGGCTGGTCGTGGTATCCCATCGAGGGACTCGACGGCCGCTCGAGCGGAGCGGTGACGGCCGCCGCCGACGCCCTGATCGCGTGGATCGATCGGGCGACGGATGTCGAGACGATCGGCATCCTCGGCTTCTCTCAGGGCGCCGCGGTCGCTCTGCAGGCTCTGCGCCTGCAGCCCGAGCGTTTCGCCTTCGTCGTGAACCTCGCCGGCTACGCAGACCCGTCACCCCTTCCGGGCGACGAGGTGCTCGCCGAACGTCGCCCCCCGGTCTTCTGGGGCCGCGGCGCCCGCGACGAGGTGATTCCCCCCGCTGCGGTGGCCCATACGGTGCAGTGGCTGCCCGCACACGCGGAGCTGAGCGGCCGGGTCTACGCCGGGCTCACCCACAGCGTGTCGCAGGAGGAGCTCGACGACGTCCACGTCTTCCTCGACAAGCAGCTCGCCGCGCTGTGATCCCGCGCTGAGCCGTCGATCCCTCCGTCCCTCCTCGGACACCGGGTTCTCCGACGCGTCGGCGCATCTTTATCCGCGCCGGCCGTCGATCCCTCCCGTCGTCCGGGAACAGTGTCGTGCGCGCCTGCGCTCCGACACTGATCTCGTCAGTGTCATCGACACCGACAGGAGGCACCCATGCCCCACGCTTCTCCCGCGGTCGTGCTCGACCGCGTCACCTTCACCTGGCCCGACGGCACCGTCGCTCTCGACGACGTCTCCGGGGCCTTCGCCGCTGTGCACACCGGACTCATCGGACGCAACGGCGCCGGCAAGTCCACGCTGCTCGGCCGCATCGCGGGCACCCGCGTCCCGGCATCCGGCACCGTCTTTCGCAGCGGCACCGTCGATGTGATGCCCCAGCGGCTCACCGCCGACACCCGCGTCGCGGCACTCTTGGGCGTCGATGCGGCGCTGGATGCCGTGCGGGCCATCTCGTCCGGCGACGTCGATCAGCGCGACTTCGACGCGGTCGGCGACGACTGGGACATCGAGGCACGCGCCACGGCTGCGCTCGCCGAAGCGGGCCTTCCCGAGGACGCTCTCGACCGACGGGTGGGCGCCCTCTCGGGTGGCGAGGCCGTCCTCGCCGCCCTCGTCGGCGTGAGACTGCGCGGAGCCCCGATCGCGCTTCTGGACGAGCCGACCAACAACCTCGACCGTGACGCGCGGGCGCGCGTCCACGATCTGGTGCGCAGCTGGCGCGGCACGCTCATCGTCGTCAGCCACGACACGGCGCTGCTGGAGCTGACCGACTCGCGCGCTTTCTGCTCCGCGCAGACACGGTGCTGCGGCCCGTGGCGGAGCTGTCCGGCGGCGGGCGCTTCCGGCTGGCCCTGGCCTGCCTGGTGATGGCCGACCCACCGCCGCAGCTGCTGGTGCTCGACGAGCCGACGAACAACCTCGACCTCGGCACGGTCGACCAGCTTGTCGCGGCGCTGGCCGCGTTCCGCGGCGCCGTCGTGCTCGTCAGCCACGACGACGGGTTCCTCGAGCGGATCCGCCCCCACCTCGTGCTGGAGCTGCGCGAGGGCGTGCTGACCGAGATGCGGTTCGAGTGAGCGCGGATGCCGCGGGTCGCGGCATCCGCGGGGTCGACCGGCGCGAGCGCCGCGGCACGGGTCGGCTCGTCCGTTCCGTATTCAGTCCGCGCGAACGCGACGGCGGCGCGCGGACCCGGGTTCTCCAGGCGCCGGCGGGGTCCGGGGGCGGAGAGACTGAGGACGGAACAGGGCGAGCGGGGGACGGCGGGGCGCGCGCCGCAGCCGCGGCGTCCGGGTGCGCCCGTGTACGCCCGGCGCGAGCATCCGCCCGCGTGTCGGAGGTCCGCGGGATGATGGAGCGATGGCTGATGTGCTGGAGCGGTTCGGTCCTGCGACCCAGGACTGGTTCCGCGGCGCCTTCGCCCAGCCCACGAGCGCTCAGGCGGGGGCGTGGGATGCGATCTCCGCCGGCAAGCACGCCCTCGTCGTGGCTCCCACCGGCTCGGGCAAGACCCTCTCGGCGTTCCTCTGGGCCATCGACCGCGTCTTCCGTGAGAAGGCTCCGGCGCCGCGAGCGTCCGAAGCGGCGGAAGACCCCGCTGCGCCCAAGCAGCCCGCTGCCGCCCAGCAGCCCCCTGGCTCCCGGAAGAAGGCGGCGAGGAAGAAGGATGCCGCCGGCACGCGCATCCTCTACATCTCTCCGCTCAAGGCGCTCGGCGTCGACGTCGAGCGCAACCTCCGCTCGCCGTTGGTGGGAATCGGGCAGGCGGCGAGGCGCCTCGGCATCCCGCTCCCCGAGGTCACCGTCGGCGTGCGCTCGGGAGACACTCCGGCCGCCGATCGCCGCAAGCTCATCGCCGACCCGCCCGACATCCTCATCACGACGCCCGAGTCGCTCTACCTGATGCTCACGTCGCAGGCGGCCGAGACCCTACGCGACGTCCACACGGTGATCGTCGACGAAGTGCACGCGGTCGCGGCGACCAAGCGCGGCGCGCACCTCGCGGTCAGCCTGGAACGGCTCGACGCCCTGCGTCGCGACGACGATCTCGATCGCCCTGCCGCACAGCGCGTCGGGTTGTCGGCGACGGTGCGCCCGATCGACGAGGTCGCGCGCTTTCTCGGCGGCTCCGCGCCGGTCGAGATCGTCGCCCCGCGTGCGACGAAGGCGTTCGATCTGCGCGTCGTCGTGCCGATGGCCGACATGCTCAACCCGCCCCCGCCACCCGAGCGGGCCGACCCCGAGACGAGCGCGGAGACGGATGCCGAGGGCGACGGGGACTGGTTCACTCCGTCACAGCCGTCCGAGATCACCGGATCGGTCTGGCCGCACGTGGAGGAGGCCATCGTCGACCGCGTGCTCGCTCACCGCTCGACGATCGTGTTCGCGAACTCGCGACGTCTCGCCGAGCGTCTCACGGGCCGCCTCAACGAGATCTACGCCGAACGGCTCGGTCTCGACCTTCCCGAGCAGACCGTTCCCGCCGCCACGATGGCCCAGGCAGGAGCGAGTGCCGGCGCCCCACCGGAGCTGGCAAAGGCCCACCACGGCTCGGTCTCGAAGGAGCAGCGTGCCCAGGTCGAAGACGAGCTGAAGCGCGGCATCCTGCGCTGCGTCGTCGCGACGAGCTCGCTGGAGCTCGGCATCGACATGGGCGAGGTCGATCTGGTGATCCAGGTCGAGGCGCCGCCGTCCGCCGCCTCGGGCCTCCAGCGCGTCGGACGCGCGGGCCATCAGGTGGGCGAAGTGAGCCGCGCCGCCCTCTTCCCCAAGCATCGCGGCGATGTGCTGCACACCGCCGTCGTGACGGAGCGGATGCTGGCGGGCCAGATCGAGGCGATCAGCGTGCCGCAGAACCCGCTCGACATCCTCGCGCAGCAGACGATCGCCGCGTGCGCGGTGGGGCCGGTCGACGTCGAGGGGTGGTTCGAGACGGTGCGGCGCTCGGCACCGTTTCGCACGCTGCCCCGCTCGGCCTACGAGGCCACGCTCGACCTGCTCGCGGGCAAGTATCCCTCGGACGAGTTCGCCGAGCTGCGTCCCCGCGTCGTCTGGGACCGCGATCACGGCACGCTCACGGCGCGCCCCGGTGCGCAGCGCGTGGCGGTCACGAGCGGCGGCACGATCCCCGATCGTGGCCTGTTCGGCGTCTTCGTCGCCGGCGAGACGCGCAACGCCCGCGTGGGCGAGCTCGATGAGGAGATGGTCTACGAGTCGCGCGTGAACGATGTGTTCACCCTGGGCACCACGAGCTGGCGCATCGTCGAGATCACCCACGATCGCGTCAACGTCCTGCCCGCGTTCGGTCAGCCGGGAAAGCTGCCGTTCTGGCACGGCGACGGGCTCGGCCGCCCCGCCGAGCTGGGCGAGGCCCTCGGCCGGTTCTCGCGCGAGGTGGCGGCGGCGGATGCCGAGAAAGCGACCGCACGCCTGCGCGAATCGGGGCTCGACGACAATGCGATCGGCAACCTGCTGGCCTACCTCGACGAGCAGAAGGAGGCGACCGGCAGTCTTCCGACCGACCGCACCCTCACAGTCGAACGCTCGCGCGACGAGGTCGGCGACTGGCGGATCATCCTGCATTCCCCGTACGGCATGCACGTGCACGCGCCGTGGGCCTTGGCCGTCAACGCGCGCATCCGCGAGCGCCTGGGTGTCGAGGGCTCGGCCGTCGCGAGCGACGACGGCATCATCGCGCGGGTACCGGATGCCGAGAGCGAACCGCCCGGAGCGGAACTGTTCGTCTTCGAACCGGACGAGCTCGGACAACTCGTCACCGACGAGGTCGGCGGCTCGGCGCTGTTCGCCTCCCGCTTCCGCGAGTGCGCGGCACGCGCCCTGCTGCTGCCCCGCCTCAACCCCAACAAACGCTCGCCGCTGTGGCAGCAGCGTCAGAAGTCGGCCCAGCTGCTGGAGGTGGCGAAGAACCACCCCACGTTCCCGATCATCCTCGAGACGCTCCGCGAAGTGCTCCAGGACGTCTACGACCTCCCGGCGCTGCTGCGCATCGCCCGCTCCATCGGCGACCGCCGCATCCGTCTGGTCGAGACCACCACGAGCACCCCCTCGCCGTTCGCCCGCGACCTGCTGTTCGGCTACGTCGGCGCCTTCATGTACGAGGGTGACTCGCCCCTCGCCGAGCGGCGCGCGGCGGCACTGTCGGTCGACCCCGCCCTGCTGGGCGAGCTGCTCGGCAAGGTCGAGATGCGCGAGCTGCTCGACCCCGCCGTCATCGCGCAGTTCGAGCGCGAGGCCCAGCGGCTCGACCCGTCGCGGCGCGTCCGCGGGCTGGAGGGCGTCGCCGATCTGCTGCGCCTTCTCGGACCGCTCGACGCCGCCGAGGTCGCGGCGCGACTGGCAGAGACGGCCACGCCGACGCAGGATGCGTCTGCCGGCGCCCCGCACACCACCACCGCGACCGCACCAGCACCTCCCCCGTCGGATGCCGAGACCGACGCGGCCGCACACGCGGCGGCATCCGCTTTCCTCGACCAGCTCGTCGCCGCGCGCCGCGCGATCCGCGTGAGTGTCGGCGGCGTGGAGCGAGTCGCGGCCATCGAGGACGCCGGCCGGCTCCGCGACGCTCTGGGAGCCGCGCTGCCCGTCGGCATCCCGCTGGCCTTCCTCGAACCCGTCGTCGACCCGCTCGCCGACCTGATCGCGCGCCACGCGCGCACGCACGGCCCGTTCCGCACGGCCGATGTCGCCCGGCGGCTGGGCATCGGCGCCGCCGTGGCCCGCCAGACGCTGCAACGACTGGAGTCGCAGGGGCGCGTGGCGAGCGGCTTCTTCCTGCCCGAGGGGGCGGCCCCGCGATCGGTTCCCGGCGACGAGGGCGGCGCCCGCACCGGCGTCGACGACGTGGAATGGTGCGACAGCGAGGTGCTGCGACGCCTGCGCCTGCGCTCCCTCGCCGCGATCCGCGGCACCGTCGAACCGGTGGCGCCGGCCTCCTACGCGCGCTTCCTCCCGGCGTGGCAGCACATCGCCGGGGCGGCCGGCGGACGTCCACTCGAAGGCGTCGACGGTGTGCTCGCCGTCATCGAGCTGCTCGCGGGCGTGCCCCTTCCGGCGAGCGCCTGGGAGTCGCTGATCCTGCCCCTGCGGGTGAGCGACTACACACCGGCGATGCTCGACGAGCTCACCTCGACCGGCGACGTCGTCTGGTCGGGCCACGGCTCGCTGCCGGGCCGCGACGGTTGGATCGCCCTCCACCCGGCCGACACCGTGACCCTCACCCTCATCCCGGCCGAAGACCCGGAGGAGCCCTCCGCAGCGGAGCAGCGCATCATCGACGCGCTTCGCGCCGGTGGCGCGTTCTTCGCCGGTCAGCTGGCGGCGATGACGCAGGCGACGAGCGAACAGGCCGTCGTCGACGCGCTCTGGAACCTCGCCTGGACCGGACGGGTGACCAACGACACGTTCGCGCCCGTCCGCGGGCTCCTCGCCGGGGGCTCGCAAGCCCATCGCACGACACGACGCGCGCCCCGCGCCCGGATGTTCCGCGGCACCTCCATCCCGACGACCCTGACGGCCGCGCGCGCCGCCGCACCGCGCGCGCCGATGGCCGGGGGACGCTGGTCGCTGCTGCCCGAGCCGTCCGCCGACGGCGCACTGCGCGCGACGGCCTCGGCGAGCCTTCTCCTGGAGCGCTACGGCGTCGTCACGCGCGGCAGTGTGCAGGCCGAGGGCATCCCGGGCGGGTTCGCGCAGGCGTACCGTGTGCTCGCCGGATTCGAGGATGCCGGGCACTGTCGCCGCGGCTACTTCATCGAGAAGCTCGGGGCCGCACAGTTCGCGGCATCCGCCACCGTCGACCGCCTCCGCGAGTACGCCGCTCTTGCCGACCCGCCCCCGCGTCGCGCCGTGACACTCGCGGCCACCGATCCGGCCAACCCGTACGGCGCCGCGCTCGCCTGGCCGGCGCTCGAGGGCGTCGCGCATCGTCCGGGACGCAAAGCCGGCGGACTGGTCACGCTCGTCGACGGTGAGCTGGTGTTCTACCTCGAACGCGGCGGCCGATCGGCGCTCGTGTTCGACGACGACGACGAGGTGCTGGCCG
The DNA here is from genome assembly GCF_016907555.1 of Microbacterium laevaniformans. NCBI lineage: Bacteria > Bacillati > Actinomycetota > Actinomycetes > Micrococcales > Microbacteriaceae > Microbacterium > Microbacterium laevaniformans. The sequence continues at coordinate 233,292 of NZ_JAFBCE010000001.1, read as the reverse complement.
CCGCGGCCGCGAGCCTCGTCACGACGGCGCGCACCCATCGCCTCGACACGCTCACGGTCGAGCAGGTGTCCGGAGCCTTCGTGTACGGCACCGCGGCGGGGCGCGCCCTGCAGGCCGCAGGGTTCGTCGAGTCCAGCCGCGGCCTCACTCTGCGGCGTCAGCGATGAGCCGCCTCACCGCGTGCCCGCCGGGAGCCGGTCGTGCCTGAGGGTGACACCGTCTTCCGCACGGCGCGGCGGCTGCACGAAGCGATCGCCGGCGCCGAGGTCGCACGCTTCGAGCTGCGCGTGCCGCGGTATGCGACGGCCGACCTCACCGGCGAGGTCGTGCACGAGGTCATCCCGCGCGGGAAACACCTCCTCATGCGCATCGGCTCCTTCACGCTGCACTCGCACCTGAAGATGGAGGGGCGCTGGCTGGTGTTCCGCCGCGGCGAGCGGTGGCGCGCCCCGGCGTACCAGGCGCGCGCGATCGTCGGCACCGCGGAGGTGGATGCCGTGGGCTTCGAGATCGCGATGGTCGACCTCGTTCCCACCGCCGACGAAGACGAGCTGGTCGGCCACCTCGGCCCCGACCTGCTCGGCCCGGATTGGGATGCCGAGGAGGCCGCGCGGCGCATCCTCGCCGATGACCGGGCCGTCCACGTCGCGATCCTCGATCAGCGCAACCTCGCGGGCCTGGGCAACGAGTACGCCAACGAGCTGCTGTTCGTCCGCGGCATCCTTCCGACCACGCCCGCCGCCGCCGTCGATGCGGCCGGTCTCGTCGAGACGGCCTCGCGCATGATCCGGGCGAACCGCGACCGCGCGTCGCGCACGTTCACCGGCGACACGCGTCCCGGTCGGCAGAACTGGGTGTACCGCCGCGAGCGCAAGCCGTGTCTGCGCTGCGGCACGCCGATCCGCCGCACCGAGCTCGGCGCCACCGAGACCAGCGAGCGCATCGTGTTCTGGTGCCCGCTCTGCCAGACCTGACCGCACCCTCCCGCCCCGCCACGACGGCGGAGCCGCCGCAACAGATGCGGATCGTCGCAACAGAATCGGATGCCGCGGCATCCTTCGATCCGCATCCGTTGCCGATCCCCGCATCCGGTGCGGGCCGGGCCGCCGCGCCGGGCCGGGCCGGGCCGGCCCGCACCTCAGCGGCCGAGGTAGCGGCCGGGGCGGTGGTTGAGGGCGAGGACGAGGTTGAGGAGGATCGCACCGACGGCGCTCATCACCACGTTCGGCCAGGGCACCACCAGCAGCGCCAGCGCGACGATCAGCACATCGAAGATCATCATCGTCCAGCCCGCGCGGAAGCCGGTGCGGTCCTGGATCTCGAGGCCGACGATGTTGATGCCGCCGACGCTGCCGCGGTGCCGGAAGAGGATCAGCACCCCGACACCGGCGAGCAGGTTCCCTGCGAGAGTGCCGTACAGCGGCTGGAGACCGCTGATCGGGAAGAGCGCGTCGTGCAGCGGGGCGAGCACGGAGACCAGCGCGATGCAGACGATCGTGCGGATCGTGAAGTCCCACCCGCGCCGCCATACGGCCAGCAGCGCGAACGGCACGTTGACGGCGGCGAACAGCACCCAGAACGGCCATCCGGTGGCGTACCCCAGCAGCAGGGAGAGCCCGGCGGTGCCGCCGGTGACGGCGCCCGCCGCATGCAGCAGGTGCAGGCCCACGGACACGAGGAACGTTCCTGTGAGGATGCCGAGAATGTCCTCCGCGACCGAGTGATCTTGGGTCTTGGCTTCGAAGACAAGAGTGGGACCGGTCGTCGGGTCGCCCTCCGCAGGTGTGTTCACAGCATCCATCTTCGCAAGCCACACGCGACCCGGCGTCACGGGACTGGCCGTGGGAATGATCCGGCGGTCACCACCGTTGCGGATACCAGGAGGGATTCGTGGGTAAGAACTACATCGACATCGAAGACGAGCGCGGACAGACGCTGCGTTATCGCAAGCACGTCAACGGCCGCGGTCTGATCGCCAACGGCGCGAAGGTGCACGCCTCGGCCCTGGTCGAAGCGGGCGCGTATGTCGAACCGGGCGCGCAGATCGCTGCGGGCGCTCACATTGGCCGCGGCGCATGGATCGAACCGGATGCCGTCATCGGCCCGGACGTCGAGATCGCCCCGCACGCGCACATCGGATCGGGCGCGGCGATCGGCCCTCGCGCCAAGATCGGCGTTCGTACCGTGGTCGGCGCGCACGCACGCGTGGCGGGCGGATCGCTCATCGGCGACGACGAGCAGATCGCCGACGGCGAGCGCGTCGCGACCGACCGTCGGGGCCTTCGCCTCGCCGCCTGAGCCGCGGCGCCGGCGGCGGGATACGCTGGCCTGCATGGCCGGACGCGGAGCAGGAGGAGCAGGCGGGCGTGGCGGCAAACCCGCGCGCCCCTCGGCATCCTCTCGCCGTGCTCCTCAGAAGAGCGGGACGAAGAAGGGTGCTGCCCGCACGGGTGCGGCGCCCAAGCGCGCGAGCCCGAAGCCGGAGACGCCAACGGTGCCCGACGTTGCGCGCGGCCCGTTCCGCCTCGGCGCGGTCGAGGGCGCCACTCCCGGCAAGTGGATCGGCACCTGGCGTGAGCGGATGCCGCACGTGGCCCTCGAGCTCGTGCCGCTGACCGTCGCCGACCAACAGCAGGCGCTGGCGACGGCATCCGTCGACGCGGCACTCGTGCGACTGCCGCTAGACCGCACCGACCTTCACCTGATCCCCCTCTACGACGAGGTGCCCGTCGTCGTCTGCGCGGCCGACTCCCATCTCACGGCCGCCGACGAGCTGACCCTCGCCGACCTGGTCGGAGAGGTGATCATCGCGCCGCAGCATCCTCCCCTGGAGCTCGAGGTGGCGGGCGGCGAGATGCCCCGCTTCGCCCCGCCGGAATCCGTCGCCGACGCGATCGCGATCGCGGCGTCGGGTGTCGGGGTCGTGATCGTCCCGATGTCGCTGGCGCGCCTGCACCACCGGAAGGATGCCGCGCATCGCCCGCTCGCCGACGGGCCCACCTCGAGCATCGCCCTGGCGTGGCCGGCCGCCCCGGCGACGGCATCCGACGCCGCGTCCGGTGCGTTCGTGGAGACCTTCATCGGCATCGTGCGGGGGCGCACCGCCAACTCGTCGCGGTGAGCGGCGTCACACACCTGCCCCGTCGGAGCATGCCCGCCTAGACTCTCGACATGTCTCCGCTCGTATACGTGTGCGCACGCCCGCAGCAGGGCGCGGCAGCCGCTGAGTACGAATCGTTCCGCCAGGCGATGCGCCTGGACGAGAACGAGCTGGAACGCTGGGACCTCGTGCGCGATCCGTGGCCCACCGACGCCGCCCGGCGCTGGCGGGGTGCGGTCGTGGGCGGCAGCCCCTTCAACGTGACCGATCCCGAGTCGGCCAAGACCGACGCGCAGCGGCGCCTGGAGGGCGATCTCGCCCAGCTGGCGCACGCCGCGGCATCCGGCGAGACCGCCGTACTGTTCACGTGCTACGGCATCGGCGTCGCGACGCGCGCGCTGGGCGGCGAGGTGACCCGGGCGTACCCGGAGGACACCGGACCGACCACGGTCACACTGACCGCGGACGCCCAGCAGGATCGCCTCTTCGGGGGTCTCGCGTCGACGTTCGCGGCGCTGACGGCGCACAAGGAAGGCATCGGGCGCCTCCCCGAGGGCGCCGTGCTGCTGGCGACCAATGACGCCTGCCCCGTTCAGGCCTATCGGCTCGGCGACACGCTCTACGCGACCCAGTTCCACCCCGAACCCACCGGCCGGGCATTCACCGAGCGCATGGCCGTGTACCGCGACGACGGCTACTTCGCGGCCCCCGACTACGACCGCATCGCCGCCCGCGTGCTCGCCGCGTCCCTCACCGAGCCGGTGCGGATCCTCCGCGCCTTCTCGCAGACCTTCTGAGCGGGCAGGTCCGCGCGGCGTCGTTCAGTCGCCGATCGACCCGGCCACCACCCGACGCCGCAGCGTCGCGACCACGGCGGCGATCAGGATGACCGCCGCGACGACGAAGGCGGCCGTGGCGACGGCGGGCGCGTGCGGTTCACCGCTGGTGCGCGCGACACCGATCCACACGAGTCCCCACGACATCGCGAGAGCGGGAGCGATACGCCCGCCGGTGCCGAACGCGATCGCGATGCCCACGAGTGCGACCACCACGAGCACGATGACCCCCCAGAGCTGCTGACTGTCGGCATCCATCGGCGAGACGACCTCGGCGGACAGCCACGCCGTGATGTTCGCGACGGTGGCCAGGCTCACCCATCCGAGGTGGATGCCGACGGTCGCGTCCATGAACAGTCGCCGTTCAGCACGGCGGTGACGGCGATCCACCAGCCGGCGCGGCGCTGACGCTCCCGCGCGCGCTGGCGCGGCACCGCCTGCCAGATCGTGTACGCGATCATCAGCAGGTAGACGAGCGACCAGATCGAGAAGGCCGGTGTCGCCGGCGCGAGCACGGTGGCATCGGCATCCAGCGCCCCGCCCTGCAGCTCGCGCACATTGGTGCCGCCGAACAGGCCCGTCCCCACCATCGCCGCGATGATCATGAAGACCACGGTGGAGATGACCACGATCTGGCGGGCGAGGTCGGTTCCGGTCGGACGGGAGTCGTCCATGCGACCCACGGTATGAACGGATGCCGCCGCGCACCAGACCCTTGACACGCGCCCCACCGGCGCGCGACCAGCGGCCTCGCCCCCACGGATGCCGCAGAACGCGACACCGATTCAGCTCGCCGGCGCGCCGCCCACGCACCCGAGCGGGCGCTCAGTCCGCGGGCGTGTACACGGCGTGACCGCGGGTCGGTACCAGGCCGTCGCCGCCACGCGCACCGACGACAGCGGCGGAGTCGGCCGAGAGCACGAGGGGCCCGGCATCCACGAGATGCTCGTGCGCCGTCGTCGTCGCGAGCCACACCTCACGATCCGTGAGATCGACGGTCCACGGCTCGGGCGAGAGGTTCACGTACACCGACGCGGTGTCGCGGTGAAGGATCCATCGTCCGTCGCCGACGCTCTCGGCCGCATGGCCCCGGTGGTCGGGATCGGTCAGCTCGGCATGATCCCGCCGCAGTCGTGCGAGTGCCCGGTACAGCGACAGCAGGCGCGCGTGGGCGGGTTCGTCGAGTTCGGACCAGTCCAGCTTCGACCGCTCGAACGTCCCCGGGTCGTTGGGGTCGGGCACGAGCGACTCGTCCCACCCCATCCGCGCGAACTCGGCCTTGCGTCCCTCGCGGGTCGCGGCGGCGAGCTCGGGTTCGGGGTGCGAGGTGAAGAACTGCCATGGCGTGCAGGCCCCCCACTCCTCCCCCATGAACAGCATCGGAGTGCCGGGCGCCGTCATCGTGAGCACCGCCGCGACCTCCAGGCGTGCCGGCGTCAGCGACTGGCTGAGCCGGTCACCGGCCGCGCGGTTGCCGATCTGGTCGTGGTCCTGCGCGAACGTGACGAGGCGCCACGACGGTACCGCCGCAGGAAGGGGCGCGCCCCACTCGCGACCCCGGAAGGACGAGAACGTGCCGTCGTGGTAGAAGCCGCCCGTCCACGTCTTCGGCAGTGCCTGCGGATCGGCGAAGTCGGCGTAGTACCCCTCGGTCTCCCCGGTGAGGGCGACGTGCACGGCGTGGTGCCAGTCGTCCACCCACTGCGCGGTCAGCCCGTACCCGCCGGCCTCGCGCGGCAGGATCATGATCGGATCGTTCAGATCGCTCTCCGCGATGAGGCTCAGCGGACGGCCGACGTGCGCCGACAGTGCGTCGACCCGCTCGGCGATCTCCTGCAGGATGTGCACCGGGCTCGATGCGGACTCGTGCAGCGCGTGCACGGCGTCGAGCCGCAGGCCGTCGACGTGCATCTCACCGAGCCACATCAGCGCATTGTCGATGATGTAGTCGCGCACCGCCCGCTGGTCGAGGTCGATGCTCGATCCCCACGTGGTGCTCTGCCCGTCGCGCAGGTACGGTCCGAACTCGGGCAGGTAGTTCCCGGAGGGGCCGAGGTGGTTGTAGACGACGTCCTGCACGACCGCCAGTCCCGCTCCGTGAGCCGCGTCGACGAAGCGTCGGTAGGCCTCCGGGCCGCCGTAGTCCTCCTGCACGGTGTACCAGAGCACGCCGTCGTAGCCCCAGTTGTGGGTGCCGTTGAAGCCGTTGACCGGCAGCAGCTCGACGTGTGTGACACCCAGCTCGACCAGGTGGGGCAGGCGGCCGATCGCGGCATCCAATGTGCCCTCGCGGGTGAACGTGCCGACGTGCAGCTCGTAGATCAACCCCCCGGCGAGTTGCCGTCCGGTCCAGGCGGCATCGCTCCATACGAAGGATGCCGCGTCGTCCCACGCCGACAGATCGTGCACCCCGCGCGGCTGGCGGCGGGAGCGCGGGTCGGGGCGCACGTCGCCGTCGTCGAGCACGAATCCGTACTCCTCGCCCGGGTCGGGCGTCGCGAGAGTCGTCCACCAGCCGGCATCCCGCGGCGTCATCTCGATGTCCGGAGCGCCGTCCGGGAGACCGGCCAGACGCAGTCGCACCCGCGCCGCACGCGGCGCCCACACCTCGATCGTCATGCGACCATCCTGCCTGTCACGGACGGGTGCCCCGCACCCCTTGACGCGGAACGGCCTACGACGTGCCGTCGGAGTTGCCGTCGTCGTCTTCGTCGGGTGTCGGGCGGCGTCCGAGGAAGAAGAAGACGACGGCGAGCACGCCGAACGGCAGCGCCACCGTCCAGTTGTGCATCGTCAGCCCCATCGAGACGGCGATCGCGAAGAACGCGATGGCCACCCCGAGATAGCTCTGCTGCTGCCCGCTCGGCTCGGCCATGACTCGACGCTAGCGAAGACCTCCTGCCGCGGCATCCCCCGTACGACGAATCGACGCGCTCGCATCCTGCCGCGAACTCCGCAGAATGTGACGTACTCCGCACCGGATGCCGCGTCTGCGTGCGGAGTTCGTCAGGATCTGCGGAGTTCGTGGGGGCGGTCGCCGCGGGCGGCCACGAGCCTCAGTCCTCCCAGCGCGAGGGACCGCCGGATGCCGCGAACTCCGCGGCCGCCGCGGCGCGCAACTGCGGGTCGGCCGTGTAGGCGACCGCCGTGGCGGCGAGGGCCGCCGCGGCATCCACCAGGGCGTCGACGGCCGCGGGGAGCACGGTGAGCTCGGCGAAGGCCGCGTTGTGCGGGAACACGTCGTCGGGTCCGCCGAGTCCCAGCGACGGGTGGATCGACGGGACGAGCCGGCTGACGTTTCCCATGTCGGTCGACGGTCCGCCCTGCGGCGGCTCGCCCGGCGGCGGGACCTCGTGCCCGCGTGCGGCGAAGGCATCCACCCAGCGCGAGGTCAGCGCAGTGTTCGTCTGCAGCGGCAGGTACGGCGGGACCGGGTCGACGTCGATCTCGGCGCGGGTGCCGGTGGTGAGCGCCGCGCCCTCGAGTACCGCGACGACGCGATCGGTGAGCTCACGCAGCTGCCCGACGTCGGCGGATCGCACGTAGAAAAGAGCCGACGCCCGCTCGGGGACGATGTTCGGCGCGGCGCCTCCGTCGGTGATGATGCCGTGCAGGCGGTCGCTCGGCAGGATGTGCTGACGCAGCTGGGCCACGCTCTGGTAGGCGGTGACGACCGCGTCGAGGGCGTTGCGTCCGAGCCACGGCGCTCCCGCCGCGTGCGCCGCACGCCCGTGGAATGTCACCGCCACGCGGCGCACACCCGTCGTGCGCTGTCCGAGCACGGAGCTCGTGCCCGATCCGCTCGAGGGGTGCACCATGCCGGCGGCATCCACGTCGTCGAAACCGCCGGCGCGGATGATGAGCTCCTTGCCGCCGCCGTTCTCCTCCGCAGGGGTGCCGATCAGCGACAGACGTCCACCGAGGTCGGCGACCACCGGCGCGGCCGCGAGGAACGCCCCCACCGCGACCGCCGCGATGACGTTGTGCCCGCAGGCGTGACCGATGCCCGGCAGGGCGTCGTACTCCGCGATGATCGCGAAGTGCGAGCCGGATGCCGCGGCATCCGCGCCCGCCGTCGCCCGCAGGGCGGTGTCGAGGCCGAACGCGCCCACCTCGGCGTCCACACCGTGCGCGGCGAGCAGCGCCGCGATGCGCGCGACGGACGCATGCTCCTCGAAGCCGATCTCGGGCTCGCGCGCGAGCCGCGCGAGCTCGGGACGCAGGCGCTCGACGGCGGCCGCGAGGCCCGCGTCAACCGCGGCCGGCGACGGCGCCGCCTCGGCGCTCACAGCTCGACGAGCTCGCCGTCGGCGCGGCGCAGCGTGATCCGGAACCCCGGCTCCTCGCCCGTCACGACCTCCGCGACGCCGTCGCCCAGGCCGAACGCGGCGAGGATCTCCTGCAGCGGCGCCGGGTCGGGCTCGGTGCGCACGAGCGAGACGAGCTCGATGGTGGGGATGTCGCTGAGCCCCGGCTGCGCCGTGGTGCCCCAGTCGATGAGGAACGGCACGTCGAGGCGACGGTTCTCGCCGCGGGTGAGCCGCCACTCCAGCAGCGTTCCGTCGGGCGTGCGGCGCGAGAGGTCGCTGACATCGCCGGGGTCGTAGCCGCCGGCGCGCGCCGTGGCGACGGTGGCCTCGATGTCGGCCGGGTGCACCGCGTAGGCCTGCACACTCGGCCCGGTGAGGGTCGAGATGCCGAAGGTCTCCGGCAGTTCCGGCTCGGAACGCGCGGGGTTCGGGCCGATCAGCTCGATGTACTGCGGGCCGCGACGGCCGTCGACGGTGAGCGCGACGAGCGCGTTGGCGGTGCCGGTCGGGTGGGCGCCGCCGGGTGCGGCGACGACGCCGGTGCGCTCGGCGAACCACTCGACCAAGGCGGCCAGGTCGGGGCCGGCGATGACGACGTGGTCCAGAAGGGTGGGAATGCTCATGGTGTCCTCGTTCTCGGTTTATCGGGCGGACGGGCGGCGGGCGGGCACTTCGGGCTCGCCGAGCGACAGCATGAGCCGGTTCGCCCAGTTGAAGAAAGCCGCGCCGCCGATGACGTCGACGATCTCGGCGTCATCCAGACCGGCCGCACGCAGCCGTGCGATGGCGGCGTCGCCGAACGCGAGCGGGGTGTCGGCGAGCGCCACGGATGCCGCGACCACCGCGTTCCACGTCTCGTCGCCGAGGTCGGCCTCCACCCCCTCGTCGAGAAGGCGCTGCACGTCGGCCTGCCGGCCCGACTCGCGCGTGGCGGAGGCCGCATGCACCGACGCGCAGAAGACGCAGCCGTTGTGGCGCGAGGTCGCCGCGGCGGCGAGCTCGCGTTCGGCGCGGCCGATGCCGCCCGACACGTTGTAGAAGATGTCGAGGTCGGTGAGGGTGCGGGCGCGCAGCGCCTCGGGGTCGCGGGCGAGCAGCCGGAAGTACGGCATCTTCGCGCGCGCGGGCTCGATGAGCGCGTCGCGCTGCGCGTCGGTCAGCTCGTCCTCGGCCACGGGAAGAAGCCACGGCACCCAGCCGAGGCCTTCCTGCGTGAACGCGTCGGGTCGAGCCAGCTCGGCGTAGGTGGTGACGACGTCGGTCATGTCAGGCTCCTTCGGAGACGGTGGCGGACGCGGCGGAGGTCGCGAGCGGCGCGGATGCCGCGGCCAGCACGCGCAGCCCCCAGGCGACCCGCAGTTGGAAGCTCAGGAAGGCGACGAGCTGCGACAGCGACACGATGTCGTCGGGGCTCCACCCGGCATCCACGAGCGCCTGCAGCGCCTCGGCGCGGACCTCGCGCGGACGGAAGACGAGCAGGTGCGTGTGCGCCAACCCGGCGGACAGCCGCGGGCCCAGCGCTGCGGCTGTCTCGGCATCCGCAGCCCAGCGCACGCCGTCGGTCGACTCGTCCTGCAGGTTCGGCTCGCGGTACGCGCCGAACGGACCGGTCGCGGCGGCGTCGGTCGCGGCATCCGCGACGACGGCGATCAGCGCGGGCGCCTCGTCGCCGAGAAGGTCGCCGTAGAACGCCGTCGCCTCGGCGAAGCCGTGCAGCTGCGAGACGAACGAGGCGACGGCGTAACGCTCCGCCAGCGCGAACGTGCCGGGCGCGGACGGCTCGAGCAGCGCCTCGAAGCTGCGCTGCGCGTTCTCGCGGGCCTGGGCACGCTGGTCGCGTACGGCGGCGAGCGGGTCGTTCGCGGCGATGCCGGCGAGCAGGTCGATGATGTCGGCGGTGGGGGTGCTCATGCGAGTCCTTCCGAGGGGGCGGCGAGGGCGAGCGGGCGGTGGGCGTGGTGGAGCGCGGCGGCGGCATCCGCTCCGACGGCGAAGCCGAGGCGGGGGGCGACCTCGCCGGCCAGCAGCTCGAGGGAGCGGAGGGTCAGCTCATGGGTCGCCGCGATCGAGTGCACCTGGAACGAGACGTCGCTGGCGGCCGGCAGCGTCCGGTCGGCCGACAGCGATGCGACGACCTCGTCGACCGTGCCCACATGGGTGTCGGTGATCCGGACGAGCTCGTCGAGCGCGACCCCGTCGGTGTCGATGCCGAACATCGTGCGGGCGAGGTGGCGGAGGCCGTCACCAGCGAGTTCGAGAGCGCGCGTGCGGTCCTCGGGGTCGACGACGAGCGCGGTTCGCGACGCGAGCACGCGGACCGGCGCCCCCTCGGGCAGGGCGGCCCGGTAGGCCTCGATGATCGGCAGCTGCAGCTCGTGCAGGGGGGCGCCGGGAGCTTCCGGCGTACGGGGCTGGGTGCGCGAGAGCAGCAGACCGTCGCCGCGCTCTCCCGCGCGGCGGCCCCCGTCGACCGAGAACGTCGCCTGCCAGATACGGGACGACAGGTCGCCGGCGGCGGGATAGATGCGCGAGTCGGTCCCTCGGATGCCGCGACCCTCGAGCGCGTCGAGGAGCACGTCCAGGTGATCGGCGAAGATCTCGCGGCGACGGTCGGACTCGCGTCCGAACGCCGCGAACGAGGAGGGCGTGCCGCCGGTGGCGAGGCCCAGCTGCACACGTCCGCCGCTGAGCTGATCGAGCACGGTGGCGTCCTCGGCGACGCGCAGGGGGTCATCGAGCGGAAGCGTGACGACGCCGGTGGCCAGCGCGATACGGCTCGTGCGTTCCGCCGCGGCGGCCAGCAGCACGAACGGCGACGGCAGTCCTCCCTCGTGCTCGCCGAAGTGGTGCTGCGCGAGCCATGCCGAGGCGAAGCCGTGGCGCTCCGCGTGGGCGATCTGCTCGATCGCGAACCGGTAGCGATCGACGGCGGAGGCCTCTTCGAGCACACGGCTGAAGAAGCCGAGACGGGGACCGCTCATGCGGATACCTCTTCCTTGCGGGGGATGGACGGGGACGGCGATGCCGGGAGCTCCTCGCGCAGCGACGCCCCCGGGATCGCGGCGAGCAGCTCACGCGTGTACGCGTGCTGCGGACCGGCGAAGACCGCGGCGGCCGCGCCGTGCTCCACCTGACGGCCGCGGCGGAGCACCGAGACGGTGTCGGCGATCTGGCGAACGACGGCGAGATCGTGCGAGATGAACACGTAGGTCAGTCCGAGTTCGCTCTGCAGCCGCGCGAGCAGCCGCAGGATCTGCGCCTGGACCGTCACATCGAGGGCCGAGACGGCCTCGTCGAGCACGACCAGCTCGGGCTCCACGATCAGCGCACGGGCGATGGCCACGCGCTGGCGCTGCCCGCCGGAGAGCTCCCGCGGATGCCGCGACGCGATCTCGGGCGCGAGGGCGACGAGCTCGAGGTGATGCGCCACCCGGTCGGCCCGCTCGCCGCGGGTGCCGATGCCGAAGTTGCGCAGGGGCTCGGCGAGGATGTCGGCGATGCTCTGGCGCGGATCGAGCGACGCGTACGGGTTCTGGTAGACGAGCTGGGTGGTGCGGTGGAACGCGCGGCGTGACCGTCCGCCGGCGAGCGCGGTGACCTCGGTTCCGCCGACACGGATCGTGCCGCGCGTCGGGCTGTTGAAGCCCGCGATCGAGCGCCCTGTCGTCGTCTTGCCCGAGCCCGACTCCCCGACGAGGGCGTGCGTCGTGCCGCGGGCGACGGTGAACGACACGTCGTCGACGGCGACCAGCGGCGAGCGTCCCGCGCGGCGGAACTCCTGCGTGAGCCCGGAGACCTCGACGAGGGTGTCGGCGAGGGCGGCAGCATCCGGCGCCGTGCGCTCGACGACGCGGGCGAGTGAGGGTGCGTCGGCGAGGAGCGTGCGGGTGTAGTCCGACGTCGGCGCCGGCAGGACCTCAGCCGTGGGCCCCGCTTCCTGCACGCGGCCACCCTGCATCACGACGAGCGCGTCGGAGCGGTCTGCGGCGACGGCGAGGTCGTGCGTGATGAAGAGGATGCCGGTGCCCGTCTCGGCGCGCAGCTCGTCGAGAAGGTCCAGGACGGTCCGCTGCACCGTCACGTCGAGCGCGCTCGTGGGCTCGTCGGCGATGATCAGCTCGGGCTGCAGCGCGAGCGCCGCAGCGATCAGCACCCGCTGGCGCATACCCCCGGACAGCTCGTGCGGATACTGACGTGCGCGAGCCTCGGGGTCGTCGATGCCGACGCGTTCGAGCAGGTCGATGACGCGCGCCTGGATCTTGGCGCGGTCCTTCCACCCGTGGATGCGGAGGGCTTCGCCGACGCTCCAGCCGATGGTGGCCACCGGGTTGAGCGAGTTGCCCGGGTCCTGCGGGATGAGCGCGATGCAGCGTCCGCGCAGATGCCGCCAGCGGCGCTCGCCGAGACCGACGAGCTCGGTCGGCCCGTCGGTGCGCTCGGACAGTCGGATGCTGCCGCCGGAGACGCGGCCGTTGGCGGCGAGCAGGCCGATGACCGACTGGGCGACGGTCGTCTTGCCCGAACCGGACTCGCCCACCAGAGCCGTGACCGACCCCGCCTCGACGTCGAACGAGACCCCGCGGACGGCCTCGACGGCACCGCGACGCGTGCGGTACTGCACGGCGAGGTCGCGGATGGACAGCAGTGGCTGCGCGCTCATGCGGCATCCCCTCCTCGAAGGGCCTGGCTGAGGCGGTTGGTCGCCAGCACGACGAACACGACGATCAGGCCGGGCAGCACCGTGAGCCACCAGGCGGTGGCGACGTAGTTGCGTCCCTCGGCGATCAGCAGGCCCCACTCGGGCGTGGGCGGCGGGGCGCCGTAGCCGAGGAAGCCGAGGGTGGAGATCTGCAGGATCGCCGAGCCGAACTGCAGCGCCGCCAGCGCGATCACCGGAGTGAGCGAGTTGGGCAGGATGTGGCGCCACAGCACGCCGAAGAACGTGCCGCCCGAGCCGTAGGCCGCCTCGACGAAGTCGGTGACCCGAACGCTCACGACGCGCGAGCGCGCCAGGCGCGCGAACACCGCGATCGAGGTGACCCCGACCGCGACGGCGGCGCTCGTGGTGCCGAAGCCCAACAGGATCACGACGCTCAGCGACAGCAGCAGTGCGGGGATCGCGAGCAGCACGTCGACGACGCGCATGAGCACCTCGTCGACGGCGCCGCCGAGCGCTCCGGCCGCGAGGCCGATGGCGGTGCCCACGACGAGGCCGACGAGCACGGCGACGAGCGCGCCGATGATCGACTGCGAGGCGCCGTAGACGACACGGGCGTAGAGATCGCGGCCGGTGGCGTCGGTGCCGAACCAGTGCTCGGCGCTGGGCGCCTGCAGCGCGGGCGCGACCGTCTCGGTGGGGTTCTGGGCCGTGAACAGGCCCGGGAACAGCGCCCACAGCAGGGCGACGAGGATCACGAGCGCCGGCAGGACGAACCCGACGCGCGAGACGAGGCTCCGCCAGCGCAGGCGCCGGTCGGGAGCGGGGGCGCCGGGGCCCGGGTCGCCGGGTGCGGTGTCGCCGGCGAGTCCAGCGGTGGTGGCCAGGGCGGTCATCGGTTCCCTCCTCGGGAGGCGGCGGCCGCCACGGTGGCACCGACCTCGGCATCCACGAGCTCGTCGACGGCGCGGTCGGCGGCATCTTCGCGCGGTGCCGCGACCGACCCGCGGGTGGGCCCGGAGGTGCGCAGCCTCGCGTCGAGCACGGGGTACAGCAGGTCGACGATCAGATTGATGACGACGAAGGCGACGGTGGAGATCACGACGACGGCGAGCAGCACCGGGGTGTCGCGGTTGGCGACCGCCTGCGCCGTGAGCTGGCCGATGCCGGCGCGGGCGAAGACCGTCTCGGTCACGACCGCACCGCCCACGAGCTCGCCGAAGAGCAGTCCCGCCATCGTCAGGGTCGGCAGCAGCGCGTTGCGGGCGACGTTTCGCCACAGCAGCCACGGCGTGCTCGCCCCGCGCGCACGCACGACGGCGACGAACGGCTGCTCGCGCACCTCGTCGATCGAACGCATCAGCACCTGTGAGAGGGGCGCCGCGATCGGGGTCGCCAGGGTGATCACCGGCAGGATGAGCGCCTGCACGGGGTTGGCCCCGATGACGGGCACGAGCCCGAGCCGGAACGAGAACACCTGGATCAGGATGATGCCGATCCAGAACACCGGCAGGGAGACGAACAGGGGCGGGATGCCGCGGAACACCCGACGCAGCCCGCGACCCGCACCGTACGTCGCGGTGAAGGCGATCGTGACCGCGAGGAACACCGCCAATGCGAGACCGAGCACCGCCAGGGTCAGGGTGGGCGGCAACGCCGTCGCGATGAGGTCGGAGACGGCCGCGCCGCTGGCCACCGAGTAGCCGAAGTCGCCCGTGAGGAAGCCCGCGATCGAGCGGACGTATTGCACGATGAGGGGCTGATCGGCGCCGAGCGACTGGCGGATGGCCTCGATCTGCTCAGGGGTGAGGCCGAGCTCCGGCGCGCCGTACCGCGCGATGACGGCGTCACCGGGGAGGGCCGCCAGCAGCAGATATGCCGCCGTGTAGGCCAGAGCGAGGACGAGCACCGCCTGGCCCACACGACGAAGGACGTACGACATGGATTCTCCGTGAACCGATCCGAGGGCCGGTCGCTCAGCCCGCGAGCCAGGTCGAGGAGAAGGTCGGGCGACCGACCGACTCGGTCGCGAAGCCCTGGACCTTCGCGGTCAGGCCGAAGACCTGGGGCTCCTCGAAGATCGGCAGGATGTAGGCGTTCTCGGCGAGGTAGGTCTGCGCCGCCTCGGATGCCGCCTGACGCTCGGCCGTCGTGGGCTCGGACGCGATCGCCTGCAGGAGCGTGTCGAGCTGCGGGTCACCGATGCTGCCGTCCGCGGGGTTCAGGTTGAGCAGCGTGTTGCGGTTCTTCGAGAAGTACTGCGACTTCAGCACATCGAAGTCCGCGCGGCCGACCATGGAGTGGTACACCTGGATGACGCTCTGGTCGGTGGACGCCTTGGTCTGCGCGGCCATGTCGCCGGCGAACAACGACACCTGGATGCCGAGCTTGCCCAGCTGCTCCTGGATGAGGGTCACGACCTCCTTCGAGCGCGGCTGCGGCAGCGCCTCGTTGAAGCTCAGCGTGAGCTTCTCGCCGTCCTTGGCACGGATGCCGTCGGATCCGAGGGTCCACCCCGCGGCATCCAGCAGCGACGCGGCCTTGGCCGGGTCGTACGTGTAGTACGAGGAGGTGTCGACGTAGCCGAGGGCGGTCTTGGCGAGCGCGCCGGTGGCCAGCGGGTAGTTCTTCGTGAACAGGGTGTCGACGATCTTCTGACGGTCGATGCCCGCGATGATCGCCTGACGCACACGCACGTCGGCCAGACGCGGCTCACGGAAGCGGAAGCTCAGGCCGTTGTTGACGCCGTTGGTGGCGGCGGCGTGCAGCGACAGGCCGCCGGCGGCGAACTGCGCCTCGTCGGGGGCGGGGATGTTGCGGGCGATGTCGGCTTGGCCTGCGACGACGGTGCCGACGCGCACGCTGTTCTCGGCCGCGACGACGTAGTTGACGCCCGCGAGGTAGGCGGCGCCCTGATGCTTCAGCGACGGCGGCGCCCAGTTGTAGTCCTTGCGCGCGGTGACGCTGGTCTGCGTGCCGATCTGCTCGTCGGAGATGACGAACGGGCCGCTGCCGATGATCTTGGTGGCGTTGCCCGGTCCGAACTGCTCGCTCGTGCGGTCGAGGGTCGCATCCGACAGCAGGCCCGAGTTGATGGTCGAGACGGCCTGCGCGAAGCCGGGCGACGGCGCCGTGAAGTGGAAGACGACCGTGTGGTCGCCGGTCACCTCGCCGTGGTCGTAGTTGTTGATCGCCTCCGACACCGGAAGCGCCCGCGCCTTGTCGCCCTTGCCGTAGAGGTCGATGTTCTTCACGACGTTCGCGGCGGTCAGCGGCGTGCCGTCGGAGTACGTGACGTCGGTGCGCAGGTCGAACGTGTACTCGGTGGCATCGTCGTTGACCTTGTAGTCGGTCGCGATCCACGGCTCGAGTTCGAGCGTCTCGGGGTTCTGGTAGAGCAGGCGATCGGTCACGTTGTTGACGATGCCGCCGTTGGGGTAGAAGCCCGCGGACGGCGGGTACAGCGTCGTCCACGTCTGCGGCTCCAGGTAGGTGAGCGTGCCGCCGGTCTTCGGCTCGCCTCCGGCGGAGGCGGCGGGGGCGGCACTGCCGGAAGCGCAACCGGCGAGGAGGGCGACCGCGGCGAGGGTGGATGCCACGACGAGGGTCGTGCGGGTCAGTCGGGACATGGTGGTCTCCTGGTGTGCGCCGGGCGGCGCTGCGGTGAGCGGGATGATCCACCCCACCACGGCTGCATCCGGCGGGACCAACCGGCGGTCACGTGACGTAAGCGATCGTCACGAAACGTCATACGCACCCCTTTTCGACTCGCTGCGCTCGCTCGCGCCGAGCGGTCAGTCGGCCGCGACCAGCAGCGCGACCGGCAGGTCGGCGAGAACGACGGCCAGGGGCGCGGCCCCGCCGGCGAGCTCGCGTCCGGTGAACGCATCGCGCCAGCGTCCCGTGGGCAGCAGCACCGCGGTGTCGCCCCAGCCGCCGCGCGCGGCGAGCCCGACGGGCAGACGCGTCGCGACGGCGATCGCACCGCCCCGGTCGAACGCGACGGCGTGCGCGGATGCCGCACCGACGACGGGCAGCGGCGTGTACCGCGTGAACAGGTCGGGCCGGGCACGGCGCAGCCGCAGGGTCCGCGACACGACGAGGAGCTTGGCGGCACCGGTGTCGTCGACCGACGGCATCCATCCGTCGTCGAGCCGTGCGAGCAGCGCGCGGCGGCGGGCGACATCGACGGGGCGCCGGTTGTCGGGGTCGACGAGCGAGAGGTCCCACAGCTCCGTGCCCTGGTAGACGTCCGGCACGCCGGGTCCGGCCAACTGCAGCAGCTTCGCCGACAGGGAGTTCGAGCGGCCGGCATCCACGACGTCGGCGACGAGCGCCTCGACCGTCGGCCGCGCGGCATCGAACGCCGCGTCGACGAGTCCGTGGACGCGCGCTTCGAACGCCTCGTCGGGATCGGTCCAGCTCGTGCCGACGTCGCCCTCACGCGCGGCCTTCTCGGCGTACGCGTGCAGCCGCTCGGGCAGGGCCGGATCGTCCGACCATGCACCGATCACCGCCTGCCACAGGAGCGCATCGAGCGGGCCGTCCCCGGTGGATGCCGTCGCACGCAGCGCGTCCAGCGCCGCCGCCCAGCGGTCGGGGATCTCCGCGAGCACCGACAGGCGCGCCCGCACGTCCTCGGAGCGCTTGGTGTCGTGCGTCGTCAGCGCCGTGAGCGCGTGCGGCCACGACGCCTGACGACGCGTGAACGCCGCGTGGAACCCGGGGACGTCGAGCGCGAACCACGACGGGTCGCCGCCCACCTCGGTGAGCGAGCTCAGCCGCGTGTACCGGTAGAACGCGCGGTCCTCGACGCCCTTGGCGGTCACCGGGCCGGTGGTCTGCATGAAGCGCCGCGACAGTTCGGCGTCGGTATCGGCGACGAGCTCCGCCAGCACGACGAGGGCGTCGGCGAGGTCGGGCCGGCGCGCGGATGCCGTGGCCACGGCATCCGCCAGCAGCTCGCGGCCGGCCGGAAGGTACGCGCGGTAGACGGGGAAGGCGGCGAGCAGCTCGGCGAACGCGTCACGGGCACGGTCGTCGCCCAGGTCGGCGCGCACGGCGTCCGGCAGGCAGCGGATGAGGCGACCGACCTCGGCGGCCTGCGACGTGTCGGCGATCTCGCGCTTGGTGCCGGCGATCATGTCGTGCCAGTCCACGGGCCCGCCGCGCAGGCGCTCGTCGAGCGCGGTCAGCGCCGGCGCGCCGGCCGGGTCGACGAGCACCCGGTCGATCTCGCCGAGGGCGTCGTAGCCGGTGGTGCCGTCGGTGGCCCACCAGCCGGGCAACTCCTCCCCCGGCTCGAGGATCTTCTCCACGTAGACGGGAAAGGCGGGGGTCGACGCGGCGCCGCGGGCCTCCACGACCGCGGCCGCGAGTGCGTCGAGGTAGCCGCCCGGATCGGCCAGGCCGTCGGGATGGTCGATGCGCAGACCGTCGACGAGCCCCTCGCGCACCCATCGGAGGATCTCCCCGTGCGACGCGGCGAACACGTCGGGCAGCTCGACCCGCACGCCCGCGAGTGAGGTCACCGTGAAGAAGCGACGGTAGTTCAGCTCCTCGGCATCCCGCCGCCACGACGTCACCCGCCAGTGCTGGCGCTCCAGCACGTCGCGCACCGCGAGGCGGTCGGTCGTCGCGTGCAGCGGCGCGGTGCCGGGGGCCAGCGGCAGCACGAGGTCGTAGTAGCGCGCCGTGCCGAAATCGTCGTCGTCGGCCGCCGGGGGTGCCACCTCGATCTCGCCGGCGCCGAGCACCTCGTCGAGGGTGCCACCCAGCACGGGCAGCACGACACGCTCGGCGCCGTGCGCCCAATCGATATCGAACGCGTGCGCGTGCCGTGACGCCCGTCCGTGGGTCAGGACGTCCCACCACCACGGGTTCTCGGTCGGATCGGCCACGCCCTGATGGTTCGGCACGATGTCCACGAGGATGCCGAGACCGGCCTCCCGTGCCGCGGCGACGAACCTCTCGAGTCCGCCCGGGCCGCCCCGGTCGGCGTCCACCCGCGTGGGGTCCACCACGTCGTAGCCGTGGTCTGAGCCGGAGGCCGCCTGCAGGATCGGCGACAGGTAGGCCCAATCGACGCCGAGATCGTGCAGGTAGCCGGTGACGGAGGCCGCGGCATCCAGGTCGAACGACGCGCGCACCTGGAGGCGGTAGGTCGAGGCGGGCGCGCCGCGCGGGTCGTCGGCCACGGTCAGTGCGGCAGCTCGGGCTGCGGGGCGGGCGAGCGGACGATGTCGATCGGTACCGTCAGCGCCGCCAGCGACGCGGCGACGGAGTGGTCGACGTCCGGCTTCTCCTCCTGGTAGTCGCGCAGGACGACGAGGGAGCGTCCGGCCAGGTCGATGGCGTCGCCGCCGCGGAGCGGCTCGGTGTCGGTGAGCTGGCCCGTGGTGTCGACGACGATCTCCCACTGCGGGCTGAACTCCGCGCGGGGGATCGTGAAGGAGAGCCCTTCATCACCCGCGTTGAACAGGATGAAGAAGTGACGATCGACGATCTGCTCGCCGCGGCGGTCGCGCTCCCGGATGCCGTCGCCGTTGAGGAAGACCCCGACGGACCGGCCGAAGCCGGACTCCCAGTCCTCGGGCTGCATCTCGGTGCCGTCGGGGCGCAGCCACGCGATGTCGGGCAGCGGCGCGCCCTCCTCACGTCGGACGGGCCTGCCGTCGAAGAAGCGGCTGCGGCGGAACGTCGGGTGCTCGCGGCGCAGCCGGGCAAGGGCCGCCGTGAACTCGACGAGCGGCTGGTCGACGTGGTTCCAGTCGATCCAGGTGATGTCGTTGTCCTGCGCGTACCCGTTGTTGTTGCCGCCCTGAGTGCGGCCGAGCTCATCGCCGTGCGAGATCATCGGCACGCCCTGGCTCAGCAGCAGCGTCGCCAGGAAGTTGCGCTGCTGACGCGCACGCAGCGTCAGCACCCCCTGGTCGTCGGTGGGGCCTTCGACACCGCAGTTCCACGAGCGGTTGTGCGATTCACCGTCGTTATTGTCCTCGCCGTTGGCCTCGTTGTGCTTCTCGTTGTACGAGACGAGGTCGCGGAGCGTGAAGCCGTCGTGCGCGGTGACGAAGTTGATGGATGCCACGGGTCGACGTCCCGAGTTCTCGTACAGGTCCGCCGAACCCGTCAGACGTGACGCGAACTCTCCGAGCGTCGCGGGCTCGCCGCGCCACAGGTCGCGGACGGTGTCGCGGTACTTGCCGTTCCACTCCGTCCACTGCGGCGGGAAGTTGCCGACCTGGTAGCCGCCGGGTCCGATGTCCCAGGGCTCGGCGATGAGCTTGACCTGCGAGATCACCGGATCCTGCTGCACGATTTCGAAGAACGCCGCGAGCCGGTCGACCTCGTAGAACTCGCGGGCGAGGGTGGCCGCCAGATCGAACCGAAAACCGTCGACGTGCATCTCCAGCACCCAGTAGCGCAGCGAGTCCATGATCAGCTGGAGCGTGTGCGGGTTGCCGACGTTCATGCTGTTGCCGGTGCCGGTGTAGTCGGTGTAATACCGCTTGTCGTCGGCTTCGAGACGGTAATACGCCTCGTTGTCGATGCCGCGCATCGACAACGTCGGACCCATGTGGTTGCCCTCGGCCGTGTGGTTGTAGACGACGTCGAGGATGACCTCGATGCCGGCGGCGTGCAGCGCCTTCACCATGCTCTTGAACTCCTGCACCTGCTGGCCACGCTGGCCGGTCGAGGCGTAGGTGTTCTGCGGCGCGAGGAAGGCGATCGTGTTGTAGCCCCAGTAGTTGCTGAGGCCCTTCTCCTGGAGGGTCGAGTCGTTCACGAACTGGTGCACCGGCATGAGCTCGATCGCCGTCACGCCGATGTGTTTGAGGTGCTCGATGATCGCCGGGTGGGCGATCGCGCTGTAGGTGCCGCGGATCTCCTCGGGGATCTCGGGGTGGAGCTCCGTCAGGCCTTTCACATGGGCTTCGTAGATGACGCTCTCGGCATATGGCGTCTTCGGCAGCCGGTCACCCGCCCAATCGAAGAACGGGTTGACGACGACGCCCTTCATCATGGCGTGGGCGGAGTCCTCGTCGTTGCGGGAGTCGGGGTCGCCGAAGTCGTAGCCGAACACCTCCTGACCCCACTGCACCTGCCCCTCGACGGCCTTCGCGTAAGGGTCGAGCAGGAGCTTGTTCGGGTTGAAGCGCTGACCGTTGGACGGATCGTTCGGCCCGTGGACGCGGTAGCCGTAACGCTGGCCCGGCTGCACGGTCGGCAGGTAGACGTGCCACACGAACGCATCGACGTCGCGCATCTCGATACGCGTCTCCTTGCCGCGATCGCCGAACAGACACAGCTCGACGCGCTCAGCGCCCTCGCTGAACAGCGCGAAGTTCGTCCCGCTGCCGTCGAACGTCGCCCCGAGCGGGTACGCGGATCCTGGCCATGACTGCATGTGCGACTCCCTGTTCGGTGACATCGTTCGGTGACACCGTTGCCACACGCTCGAACCGTGACGAGACCATCCCGTGACGAGTTCAGCCTAGGCCTCGGACCCACTCGTCGGGGTGTGGCACGGTGGGTCTGGACGCGGGCGCGCGGAGTTGCTATACGCCGCGGCATCCCGCGAGAAACCAGCCTCGGAGCGAGAAACACGTGCAGACGTGATGTCTCGCGGCGGGGATGGTTTCTCGCTGGCTGCAGGACGCCGGCGGTGCGGGATGCCGTCAGGCGGAGAAGAGGCGGACGGCTTGACGGGCGGCCCCGAGCGCGACGTACTCGCCCACCGCGGGCACGTCCACCGGCACGCCGAGGACGTCGGGGGCGATGCGCCGCACCGCCTCGGACTGCGCGCCGCCGCCGACCAGCAGCGCCCGTTCGATCGGCACACCGAGCCCGCGGATGGCATCCAGGCCGGCCGCGAGTCCTCGCAGCATGCCCTCCACCGCCGCGCGGGCGAAATTCTCGCGCGTCGTGGAGGCGAGCGTCATGCCCGTCAGCTCCGCGGTGGCGTCCGGCAGGTTGGGCGTGCGCTCCCCCTCGAAGTAGGGCAGCAGGCACAGCCCCCCGGCGCCGGATGCAGCGGTCAGCGCGAGCCGGCTGAGCTCCCCGTGGTCGACGGCGAGCAGCCGGGCGGTCACGTCCAGCACGCGTGCGGCGTTGAGCGTCGCCACCAGCGGGAGGAAGTGGCCGTCGGCATCCGCGAAGCCCGCTACGGTGCCGGTGGGGTCGATCGTGCGCTCCGCACTGACCGCGAACACCGTGCCGCTCGTGCCGATCGAGACGACGACGTCGCCGACGTCGGCACCGACGCCCAGGGCGGCGGCCGCGTTGTCGCCCGCGCCGGGGCTGACCCGACGGCCCGCGGCATCCGACACCCACTCGTCCGGGCCGAGCACCCGCGGCAGGGCGGCGTCGTGACCGAGCGCGGCGACGAGCAGATCGCGATCGTAGGCGCCTGTCGCGGGGTTCCAGTAGCCCGTGCCGGAGGCGTCGGAACGGTCGGTGATCAGCTCGTCGAACGCCGCGGTGCCCTCAGCCACGGGCCCGAACCCGCGCAGACGCCAGGTCAGCCAGTCGTGCGGTAGCGCGACGGCGGCGACGGCCGCGGCGTTGTCGGGCTCGACGTCACGCAGCCATCGCAGCTTGGTGATCGTGAAGGATGCCACGGGCACGAGACCCGTGCGCGTGGCCAGTGCCTCGGCGCCGAACTCGGCGACGAGGTCGGCGGCGGCGGCCGCCGAGCGGGTGTCGTTCCACAGCAGCGCGTCGCACACGACCGCGCCGCGCGCATCGAGCGCGACCATGCCGTGCTGCTGGCCGCCGATCGCCCAGGCGGCGACGTCGGCGATGCCCCCGGCATCCGCGATCGCCTCCTGCAGCGCGACCCACCACGCCTCGGGATCGACGCTCGTGCCGTCGGGGTGCGCCGCGCGCCCCGAACGGACCACGGCTCCCGTCTCCGCATCGACGATCACGACCTTGCAGGACTGCGTCGACGAGTCGACGCCCATGACGAGTGCCATGTCGGCATCCTCTCTCGGTGGACCGCCACCACCCGCCCAGACACCGGATCCGCACCGAGACACCGGCGTGCGGCGGGTGTCTCGGTGCGGACGTGGTGTCTCGCGGGCGGGGCGGTCGGGCGGATGCCGGGGTCAGCGGGCGCCGAGCAGGTGCTCGGTGGCCAGCTGCTGCAGGCGGACGAAACCGAAGCCCTTGCCACCGAGGTAGGCGTCGGCGTCGAAGTCCTCGTAGGCGGAGCGGTCGGCCACGAAGTCGTCGTAGCTCTCGCCCTCGGCGAACGTCGGCTGAGCGAGCTCAGCCACGCGCGCAGCGGCGAGTGCCTCCTGCACCTCCGGATCGGCGCGGAAAGCGGCCGCGCGCTCCTTCAGCAGCAGGTACGTGCGCATGTTGGCGGATGCCGAGTCCCAGACGCCGATCTCGTCCTCGGTGCGCGAGGGCTTGTAGTCGAAGTGGCGCGGTCCCTCGTAGGCCGGGCCGCCGTTCGGACCCCCGTTTTCGAGCAGGTCGACCAGCGCGAACGCATTGTGCAGGTCGCCGTGGCCGAACACGCCTCCCATCCTCGCACCAATATGTTTCACATGACAACAAATATGGACCCGCGGCACCGAGCGCGCCGCGACGGGCGAGAACCAGCGGCGCACCGTGCGGCAGCGCAGCCGCGTCAGCGCAGCGAGAGCTGGTCGTCGAGGTAGTCGGCCAGCGGCCGACGCACGCCGGCCGCCGTCCACGTCACCAGCGGGATGCCGTCGACGAGCACCAACGGCCCGGAGCGCTCACCCCGGCGCACGGCGTCGAGGTCGATCTGCGTCGCACCCAGGTGCAGCACCTCGCCGTCGGCGAACCCGCCGCGCGCCGCCGCGGCCGCACGCTCCGAACGGGCGCGCTGCGCCTCCGCCGTGTAGCCGCGGACCGCCTCGGCGCGGGCGCGGAGGATCTCGCCGGTGGCATAGACCTCGGCATCCGCGATGAGAAGCACGCCGACGTGCCACGCCTCGCCGACCGGCACGATCCGCGGAGCGCGGCCGAAGCCCAGCAGCCGCCGGCTGTGGGCCCAGTCACCCAGACGTTCGCGCGGCGATCCCGCCAGACGACGGCGGGCGTCGGAGAGCACGGTGTCGAGCAGGTCGGCGCCGGCGGCGACCTCGTCGGTCATCGCGGGCCGGGTCGGACGGTCAGATCGCTGATGACCGCGTCACGCGGAAGATCGAGCGCCGTGAGCACGGCCGTGACGACCGACGCCGGGTCGATCCACCGGTCGGGGTCGTAGTCCGCCCCCTCCTGCGCGTGGACCTGCGCCTGCATGGGGGTGGCGGTGCGCCCGGGATACACGCTCGTCACGCGCACGCCGTGCTCGGCCTCCTCGCCGCGGAGGGCGTCGGCGAGGGCCTTGAGCCCGTGCTTGGATGCCGCGTACGCCGCCCACTGCGGATGCGCGGTGAGACCCGCGCCCGAATTGACGAACACCACCTGGCCACGGGCAGCGCGCACCCGCGGCAGCAGCAGCCGGGTCAGCTCGGCGGGCGCGGTCAGGTTCACGGCCAGCTGGCTCTCCCACGCCGATACCGGCAGATCGCCCACGCGGCCGAGTTCGACGATGCCCGCGGCGTGGATGACGCTGTCGATCCGGTCGGGGATGCCGTCGGCATCCTGCACCGCGTCGGCGAGCACGCCCGGGCGCGTGAGGTCGGCGACCACCGTGACGCTGCCCGGGAACGCGTGCGCCAGATCGTCGGCACGGGCGGCATCGCGCACGACGAGCACGAGGCGGTCGCCGCGCGTCGCGAGCCGCTCGGCGATGAGGTTTCCGATGCCGGAGCCCGCTCCGGTGATCACGTGGGTGGTCATCTGACCATCCTCGCACCGCGGTGGTTCAGACCGCCCTGTCCTCCATCCCCCACGGCGATCCGTAGCCGGCGGGCGCGGGCGCGGCGAGCAGGTCGAGGAACGGCTTCGCGTCGAAGGCCTCGGGGCCGAGCACGCCGGTACCGGTCCACACCCTCGTGGCGAGCAGCTCGAGCGCGATGACCGGGTTGATGGCGGTCTGCCAGACGACCGCCTGCGAACCGTACTCGCGCATCGTCTCCTCGTTGTCGGCCACGTGGTACAGGTACGTCGAGCGCGGCCGGCCGTCGATGCCCGTGCCCGTCACCCACACGCCGGCGCACGTCTTGCCGCTCATCTTGTCGCCGATGGTCGCGGGGTCGGGAAGGCACGCGGCGACCACGTCGCGCGGCGAAACCTCCACGCCCTTGACGTTGACCTTCGCGGTGCTGTCCAGGCCGAGCTTGTGGAGGGTCTTCAGCACGCCGATGAACTCGTCGCCGAGGCCGTACTTGAACGTCACGCGCTTCGCCTTCGTCCAGCGCGGCATGAGCAGCACCTCCTCGTGCTCGACGTTGACGCATTCCACCGGACCGATCCCGCCCGGAAAGTCGAACACCTCGGGCTCGCTGAACGGCTCCGTCGTGTACCAGCCGCGGTCCTTCTCGTAGATGACAGGCGGGTTGAGGCACTCCTCGATCGTCGTCCAGATCGAGAACGACGGTGCGAAGTCGTAGCCGGCCACCACGAGGTTCGCTCCGTCGCGCACGCCGAGCTCGTCGATCTCGCTGAACAGGTGATCTTCGGCATAGCGGGCGAAGACGTCCGACAGCCCCGGCTCGACCCCGATGCCGACGAGGGCGAGCCGACCGGCATCCTTCCACTGGCTGTCCTTGGCGAACTGCTCGTCGCCGAGCTTGACGCCCGGCAGCGCGTGCGGCTGCTCCGGGTGGGGCGTGGAGAGGCTCATCGCCATGTCGAGGTAGGTCGCTCCGGCGGCCAGCGCACCGTCGAAGATCGGCATGACGAAGCGCGGGTCGACCGCGTTGAGCACGTGGGTGATGCCGTGCGCCTCGATGAGCCCCGCCACCGCATCGGCGCGCGAGGCGTCGACCTGCGCCGCCTCCACCCGCGGGTCGGCGACCTCGTCGACGAGCGCCTGCGGGCGCGCCGGGTCGTAGTCGGCGACGACGAGCTTCTCGAAGAAGTCGCGGCGGACGGCGATGCGGACGGCGGCCGAGCCGACGCCTCCGGCGCCGACGATGAGGATACGCATGAGATTCCTTGTCGTTGAGAGGAAGGGGATGCCGACAGGCGCGGTCGTCAGATGCCGCCGTCGATGGAGCGGATGATGTCGCCGGGCTCCTCGGGAACGAGCACCGGGGTCTCGCGGTTCAGAGAGCGCCCCTGGAAGAACGGCTTCGAGCGCGGGAAGAGGTACCAGACGAACATCAGCACGACGCCGACGAGCAGCGCTCCGATGCCCACGACGAAGGTGCCGCCGATGCCGAGCAGCACCGTGTTGCCGTAGTTCACGTCGAACATATCGATGGCGGACTGCACGAAGGCGAAGGTCAGCATCAGGGCCCCGAGCAGAGGGAAGATGCCCTTCACCCACAGCTCACGCGTCGAGTTGCGCAGGTCACGGCGGAAGTACCAGACGCAGGCGTAGCCGGTGATGGCGTAGTAGAACGCGATCGCGAGGCCGAGCGAGGAGATCGAGTCCTGCAGGATGTTGTCGCTGATCAGCGTCATGCCGAGGTAGTAGCAGATGGCCACGGTGCCGCCGACGATCGTCGAGAACGACGGCGTCTTGTACACCGGGTGCACGTCCTTGAACCGCGCGGGCAGTGCGCGGTAGACGCCCATCGCGAGCGTGCCGCGCGCGGTGGGCAGGATGGTCGTCTGCGTCGAGGACACGGCCGAGATCAGCACGGCGACCACGAGCAGCCAGCCCCACGGGCCGAGCAGGCCGTCCTTGATCGCGAGGAAGAAGTCGTCGGCGTTGTCGGGGTTGGCCAGACCCGGCCCGTCCTCGCCGAGCCCGGCGTACATCATGGCGGCGATCGTGACCGAAACGTAGGTGAACAGCAGGATGACGGTGGTCAGCAGCGCCGCGCGCCCCGGGATGCGCTTGGGGTCCTTGGTCTCCTCGTTGAGGGCGAGGCACGAGTCCCAGCCCCAGTAGATGAACAGGGCGAGCAGCACGGCCTCGGTGAAACCGTGGTAGTCGGTGAACGCGAACGGATTCAGCCAGTTCCAGTCGAAGGGGGTGGGAGCGGGGGCGTTGCCCGCGAAGAACTCCCAGAGCGCCGCGACGACGAAGATCGCGAGGGCCAGGTACTGCACGCCGAGCAGCACGTTCTGGATGCGCTCGCCGATCTCGACACCGCGCCAGCTCACCCACGTCATCGATGCGATGAACAGCACGGCCACGAGGATGATGCGCCAGTCGTTGTTCTCGAGTTCCATGCCGAACAGCGCCCAGAAGTAGATCGAGCCGATCTGCGCGAGGTTGGCGAGCACGACCATGCCCGCGATCGCGACGCCCCAGCCGCCCATCCAGCCCACCCACGGCCCGAAGGCCTTCGTCCCCCACGTGAAGGTCGTGCCGCAGTCGGGGATCTTGTTGTTCAGCTCGCGATACGCGAACGCCGTGAACAGCATCGGGACGAACGCGATGATGAAGGCGATCGGCGCCTGCGCCCCCACGGCGAGGACGACGAAGCCGAGCGTCGCGACCAGGGAGTAGACGGGGGCCGTCGACGCCAGGCCGATGACGGTCGACCCCCACAGCCCCAGGGTGCCGGCGGCGAGGCCCTTGCCGTCGCCGCGTTCCAGATGAATCGGTGTGGTGCTGCCGAAGTCGCTCATCGCTCTTCTCCGCCCTCGCAACGTCATGGGTGCACCGTCGTCCCCAGTGACGCGGTGAGGGAAGACTAGAACGACACGATGCGCACGCGCGCACGACGCGAGGGCGAATCTGTGGCGCCCCCTCCGCCACCGCGTACATCACCCCGCCCGCCGGCACCCCCGCCCCCGGTCGTTGAGCGAGCGCAGCGAGTCGAAACGCCGACACCCTCAGTCGGCGGCGCCCTCGGCATCCACCAGGGCGGCGGCGGTCTCGAGACTGCGTATCGCTTCGGGAGCCGACGGGCGGACGAGAGCGAACGCCGCGACGACGAGCCCCGTGACGGCGTCGGCGAGGCGCGCACGGCGCGCGGCGGATGCCGCGGGCACCGCGACATCGACGCCGCGGCCGATCGCGGTCCGCAGCTCGGCACGGTAGTCGTCGATCACGTGCGCGACGTCGGAGTCGCGCGCGACGGGCGCTCCGGCGGCGTTGATGAGCAGGCAGCCGTGCGCGGCGGGCATCGAGCCGACACGGGCGAAGGCGTCGGCGAGGCCGCTGAGGTACGCGCGGAGCGCCCCGGCCTCGACGGTCTCCGCCTCGAGCGGGGCGAGTCGCGGACGCACGACCTCGTCGAGGTAGCTCTGCACCGCCTCGTCGAACAGGCCGCGCTTGGAGTCGAATGCGTTGTAGATGCTGGAGCGGTTGAGCCCGGTCGCCGCCTCGAGCCCCGCGATCGAGGCGTCCTCGTACCCGTGCTCCCAGAAGAACTGGCGGGCGGCGCGCACGACGGCGCCGCGATCGAACTCCCGAGTTCTCGCCATGACATCCACCCCGATTTCTAAAACGACCGTTTCAGTATATATTGAACCAGTCAGTTCAGAAACAGGAAGATCCCCCATGGTCGTCGTCGGTCTCGTGCTCGCCTCCCTCGCGGCACTCCTACACGTGTTCATCTTCTGGCTCGAGTCCATCGCCTGGACCACGCCGCGCGCCCGTGCCACGTTCGGCACCAGCGCCGAAGAAGCTCAGGCCACGCGCGAGATGGCCTTCAACCAGGGCTTCTACAACCTGTTCCTCGCCGTGCTGGTCGCCATCGGCGTCGTCCTCTTCGCCACCGGCGCCACCGCGGCGGGTGCGGCCCTCGTCTTCGCCGGCACCGGCTCGATGACCGCCGCGGCGCTCGTGCTGCTGCTCTCCAGCCCCGACAAGGCCGCCGCCGCGCTCAAGCAGGGCACCCTCCCCGCGCTCGGCATCGTCGCCCTCGCGATCGGCCTGCTGATCTGACGCACCGTCGTCGCGCGCCCCCGACCTCACTCCATCCCACAAGGAGAACGAATGACAGACGCCACCAGCACTCAGATCCAGCTCGCCGCCCGCCCCGTCGGGTGGCCCACCCGCGATGACTTCCACGTCGCGACGGTCACCTACGGCGCTCCGCCGGCCGGCGAGGTGCGCGTGCGCAACGAGTTCGTCTCCGTCGACCCCTACATGCGCGGCCGCATGAACGACACCCGCAGCTACGTCGCCCCCTACGCCCTCGGCGAGACCATCACCGGCGGCGCGGTCGGGCGTGTGGTGGCCTCGGCATCCGACGACCTTCCGGTGGGCACCGTCGTGCTGCACCAGCACGGCTGGTCGGACGTGGTCCAGGCGGATGCCGCGACCTTCCGCACCATCCCGGAGATCCCCGGCGTGCCGCTCTCACTGAACCTGCACATCCTCGGCATGACCGGTCTCACCGCCTACGTCGGACTCACCGCCATCGCGCACCTGAAGCCCGGCGACACCGTGTTCGTCTCCGGCGCCGCCGGCGCCGTCGGCACCGCCGTGGGCCAGATCGCCAAGCGCCTGGGCGCTGGTCGGGTCATCGGCTCGGCCGGAACTCCGGAGAAAGTCGCCCTCCTGACCGAGAAGTACGGCTATGACGCCGCTTTCAACTACAAGTCCGGAGATGTGCGCACACTTCTCGCGGAGGCCGCGCCCGACGGCATCGACGTGTTCTTCGACAACGTCGGCGGCGACCACCTCGAGGCGGCGCTCGACGCCTTCAACGACGGCGGACGAGCAGCTCTGTGTGGCGCCATCACCGGCTACAACAGCACCGAGCGCCGGCCCGGTCCCGACAACATGTCGAACATGATCACGCGCGCCCTCACGATGCGGGGCTTCACGCTCGCCGCGTACCTGCACCTGGCCCCCGAGTTCCAGCAGAAGATGTCGGGCTGGTTCGCCGAGGGCGGCATCGTCTACGACGAGACGATCGTCGACGGCATCGAGAACACCGTCGACGCCTTCCTGTCCATGATGCGCGGCGCCAACACGGGAAAGATGCTCGTGCGCATCTGATCGCCCGCCCACCCGGGCAGACCCGCAGAATCGGGGTCGCGTTGCGTCGCCAGCTGAGGCTGGTTACGACGGAATGCGACCCCGATCCGCGTGTGAGGCCGCAGAGGGGCGGGTCAGCGCAGGGCGAGCAGGCGCGCGGTGTCGCCGAAGACCTCCAGCCCCGCGCACGCGCCGACGCCCTCCAGGAGCACGCGCCCCGCGGCATCCGTGTGCCGGATGATCACGCGGGCATCGAGCGTCTCTTCCACGCGCTGGTGCATCGCGGTGCGCAGCGGCGCGTGCAGCAGGCCCCCGCGCACGCGCTCGGCCTCGAGTTCGAGCCGCCCGTCGGGACCCTCCATGCTCCACCCCACGCGGTCGTCGTCGATGGTGAGGCTGCGCTCCCGGGACCGGTTGTAGGTGGTCCAGCGGTGCAGACGACCGCCGTGGCGAAGTCCCACGATCGAGCCGCGGAACGAGCCCCGCAGCCACGGGATGATGGCGACGGATGCCACGAGTGAGGCGTCCGTCGCACCGCCGCCGACCGGGTCGATGTGGTTCGACGCAAGCCAGACGTACCCCGCGGGAAACGCCTGACCCCAGTCCTTCTCGATGTAGCCGCGCCCGCCGTCGAACGCGACCTGCTCGCCCTCGACCTGCAGCGTGCCGGTGAGGTCGTGCCCGAACGACACGACGCCGTGGAAGCACTCCATGAACGGCACGAGCCCGTACCAGCCCATGATTCCCGGCTCGCGAAACGTCACCGGCCACGGCTGCAGGGGTGTGGCGTACGAGATGCGCCCCCGCAGCTGGGGCAGATCGAGGGTCACTCCTTCGGAATCGAAGGTGTTTGCGCCCACGCGCACCTCGAACCGCCGGTCGGATGCCGCGAACTCCTCGAGGTCGAAGCGGTGGTACCACGCCCGACCCCCGACGCCGTCGAGCACCTGGACGAACGCCTCGTCTGCCGGCATGTCGCCGCGGCCATCGCCGCGGAACACTCCCGGGATCACGGCCCACCGATGCGCGCGGTCGGCGGAGACGAGCTTGACGTACCAGCCCTCGAAGTACGGCCGCCCGGCGCCGCGGCCGTGGAAAGCCTCGGGATGCCGGGCCCCGCGCAGATACGCCATCGGAGTCCGCATGCGGCTCACCCTACGCCGGGCGCACGCCGACGCGGTGGGTCAGCCGACGGCGGTGCCGAAGAGGGTGCCGACGAGGAAGGTGGCACCCAGCGCGAGCGCGCCGCCGATGACCGTCCGCATGATGGCGCGGCCGCGGTTGGCGCCGCCCAGCCAGGCGGCGAGGTAGCCGGTGACGGCGAGGGCGAGCAGCACGGACACGAACGTCCAGACGAGGCGCGCCGGATGCGGCAGGAGGAGGATCGTCGCCATCGGAAGAAGAGCGCCCACGAAGAAGGCGACGGCCGAGGCGAACGCGGCGTGCCACGGACTCACCACGTCGTCCTGCTCGATGTTCAGCTCGGCCGACAGGTGCGCGGCGAGCGCGTCGCGCGCGGTCAGCTCGGTCGCGACGCGCGTGGCCGTCTCCTCGCTGAGTCCCTGCTCGCGGTAGAGACCGACCAGTTCGACGAACTCGGCCTCCGGATCGTCGGCGAGTTCTTTGCGCTCCTTCTCGATGAGCGCGTGCTCGCTGTCGCGCTGGCTGGAGACCGACACGTACTCCCCCAGCGCCATGGAGATCGCCCCGCCGACGAGGGCGGCCGACCCGGCGAGCAGAACCGGCATGACCTCGGCCGTCGCGCCGGCCACGCCGACGACGACCGCCGCCGTGGAGACGATGCCGTCGTTCGCGCCCAACACTCCGG
This sequence comes from Microbacterium laevaniformans, assembly GCF_016907555.1. Taxonomy (NCBI): domain Bacteria; kingdom Bacillati; phylum Actinomycetota; class Actinomycetes; order Micrococcales; family Microbacteriaceae; genus Microbacterium; species Microbacterium laevaniformans. The sequence continues at coordinate 201,580 of NZ_JAFBCE010000001.1, read as the reverse complement.
CGCGCAGCCAGTTGAGCCGCTGCGCGACGCCGCCGCGGTGCGGCTCGTCGGGGTGCGAGGATTCCATCTCGGTCATCCCGTCACCGTATGCCGACCGCCGCGGGCGGCGCCACCAAGGCAAGCCTAAGCAAACCCCGCATCCCCGCGCGCCCGCCGGTCATCGAGCGCGCGCAGCGAGCCGGAACGCCGACACCGCGGTCACGAACTCCGCAGAAAGCGACGAACTCCGCACCGCTCAGCGGCGATGGATGCGGAGTACGCACGATCCTGCGGAGGTGCGCGGTGCGGCGCGTCAGGCCAGTGCGTGCTCGTGCAGCGCCGACGACAGGCTCGTCCCGTTGACGTCGAGGTAGAGCTGGGCCTCCGTCACGGAGAGGGTGACGGCGTTGCGCCGCTCGACGGCGTCGGCGGCGGCATCCACGAATCCGGCATCGAACGTTCGCAGCACGATGTCGTCGGCGCGGTGGATCTTCTTGCCCGCCCACAGGGGCAGCAGCTTGGCCGGGTCGCGGTGACTGTAGACGACGGTGCGCTCGGCGAGCTTGCTGCCGCGGTGCAATCGGTCGGCGTCGGGAGCCCCGACTTCGATCCATGCCGTGATCGCCCCGGTCACGTCCCGCGCGAGAACGGCGGGTTCGTCGGTGGCCGAAACACCCTCGGTGAACGCGATGCCGTCCGCGTACTCGAGGCAGTAGGCGAGCAGGCGCGTCACCATGAACGCGCCCGTCTCGGACGGATGCTGCGCCATCCGCAGCGACAGTTCTTCGTACACGCCGCGGTCGATGTCGGCCACCTGGACGTCGAAGGTGTGCATCACTGCGCCGGTCGCCATGGGTCCAGCCTAGGTGCCCGCCACGGCGGAGCCCGCCGTTATCCTGGTCACAGCCGACAGGAGAGAACGCGTATGCCGATCACCGACACCGCTGCCCGTCTCGAGGCGATCGCCGACTACCGCATCGTCGGCGCACCGGCGGAGCCGAACCTCGAAGGCCTGGCTCGGCTCGCGAGGACGCTGTGCCACGCCGGCGGCGCCGCGGTGAACATCATCGACGACCGCTACCAGTATGCGGTCGCGACCGTCGGGATCGAGCCGGGCACCTGCACGCGCGAGGACTCGATGTGCGCCGTCGTGCTCCCTGACGCCCGGCACGTGTTCGTCACCGACGCGAGCATCGACGAGCGCTTCGCCGAGAACCCCTTCGTGACCGGCGTACGCGGCCGCGTGCGCTTCTACGCCTCCAGCCCGCTCATCACTCCGGCGGGCGTCGCGATCGGAACGCTCTGCGTCTTCGACGAGCATGCCGGCACTCTCACCGCGGAGCAGAGCTCCGCCCTGGATCTGCTGGCCGGGCACACCGTGGAGGTGCTGGAACTGCGCCGGCTGACGCACGAGCTGGAGCGCTCCAACGATCAACTCGCGCACTTCGCCGGTCAGATCAGCCACGATCTGCGCAACCCGCTCACGGCTCTCATGGGCCAGATCGATCTCGCCCTGGACGGCGTGGACGACGGCGACGGGTCGCGCGCGACCCACGCGCTACGTCGGGCGGATGCCGCGGCGGCGCGGATGAACGTCATGATCACCGAGCTGCTCGCCTATGCACGGGTGGGCGGCGCCGAGGCCCACCGCGAACGCGTCGCGCTGGGACCGATCGTGGAGGGCGTGATCGCCGACCTCGAACGAGCCGTCGCCGCGTTCGATGCCCGCATCACCGTGCGCATCGATCCCGACGACGCCATCGTCTGCGACCCGGCACTGATCGCGGTGCTGCTGCAGAACCTCCTCGCCAACGCCCTCAAGTTCGCGGCATCCGCCGGTGTCGCGCCCGTCGTCGAGCTCGACGCGCAGCACGGGCCGACGGGGTGGGCGATCACCGTCGACGACAACGGTCCGGGTGTGGCGGCGCCGCTGCGCGACCGCGTGTTCGACATCATGGAGCGCGGCGACGCCGCCGACGTGCCCGGACTCGGGCTGGGCCTTGCCACCTCCCGGCGCATCGTGCAGGCCCACGGCGGGCGCATCGGCATCGAGGACGCGGCGCTCGGGGGCGCACGCCTGCGGGTGAGCCTCCCCTCGGACTGACCGCCTCCGGACCGTCCGGATCGTCCGGGCGGCCCCGGGGTCGCAGGCATGCGGCAGAGTGGAGCGCGTACGTCGTCGTACGACCGACCGGAAGGAACCCCATGCAGCAGCGCACGATCGGACCGTTCACCGTCTCCGCGGTCGGGCTGGGCGCCATGCCGGTCTCGATGAACAACGACAACGAGCTGCCCGACCGCGCCGATGCGATCGGGACGGTGCACGCCGCGCTGGATGCCGGGGTCACCTTCATCGACACCGCCGACATCTACGCGCCCTCGTGGGATCAGATGGGTCACAACGAGCGCATCGTGCGTGACGCGCTCGCTTCGTGGGACGGCGACACGAGCGGCATCCTGGTCGGAACGAAGGGCGGCATCACGCGCACCGCCGAGAAGGACTTCGGCCGCGACGGATCGCTCGGCTACCTGCGCTCGGCGGTGCAGCGCTCGATGGAGAACCTCGGTGTCGAGGTCATCGACTTCTACCAGTACCACCGCCCCGACCGGTGGATGGTGTACGGCGAGATCATGCAGAACCTGAAGATCTTGCAGGACGAAGGTCTCGTGCGGGCACTGGGCATCTCCAATGCGAGCGTCGAGGAGATCGCGATCGCCGAGCAGGTGCTCGGCGCGGGCAACCTCGTGAGTGTGCAGAACCAGTTCTCGCCGCGGTATCCGGGCAGCTTCGGCGAACTGCGGTACTGCGACGCGCACGGCATCGCCTTCCTGCCGTGGAGCCCGCTCGGCGGTACCGGCGGGGCAGGACGCACGGTGGGCGAACGCTTCGGCGTCTTCCGCGAGATCGGCGAGGCGCACGGGGTGAGCGCGCAGCAGGTCGTGCTCGCGTGGGAGCTCTCCCTGAGCCCTCGCGTCGTGCCGATTCCGGGGGCGCGACGCGCGGCATCCATCACCGACTCCGCACGCGCCGCCGATCTCGTGCTCGACGCGGACGAGCTGGCGCGCTGCTCCGCCGCGGTCGGCCTCGAGCTCTGACGCCGCGTCTCGACTCGCTGCGCTCGCTCAACGACCGGGAGCCGCCGTCCCCAGCCGATCGTTGAGCGGGCGGCACAGTCGTGAGTCGAAACGCCCCCGACCATCGGCTGATTTTTCACGACACGCGTGCGCACGTGCCACACGGGCGAAATACGCCGCCTCCATGATTGCGGGATGACGGACAACGAGGCGCTCTCGCGCATGGATCCCGAGGACGCCCGCGAGAACGCGCGCGAGCTGACGGGAGATCGCACCGAGGCCGCGCAAGACTTCTCCAGCGAGGACGCCGGGTACCACAAGACGCTGCGCCCACGACAGATTCAGATGATCGCCATCGGCGGCGCGATCGGAACGGGTCTGTTCATGGGCGCCGGCGGCCGCCTCGCCTCCAGCGGCCCCTCGCTGATCCTCGTCTACGCCGTGTGCGGGTTCTTCGCCTTCCTCATCCTGCGCGCGCTCGGCGAGCTGGTGCTGCACCGCCCCTCGTCCGGCTCCTTCGTCTCGTACGCCCGCGAGTTCTACGGCGAGAAGCTCGCGTACGGCGCGGGGTGGATGTACTTCCTCAACTGGGCCATGACCTCCATCGTGGACGTCACCGCGGCGGCCCTGTACGTGAAGTTCTGGGCACAGTACTGGCAGCCGTTGCAGCAGGTGCCGCAGTGGACGATCGCCTTGATCGCCCTGGTGGTCGTGCTCTCGCTCAACCTCGTGAGTGTCAAGCTGTTCGGCGAGATGGAGTTCTGGTTCGCGCTCATCAAGGTCGCCGCGCTCGTGATCTTCTTGATCGTCGGCACCTGCTTCCTGATCTTCAACGGTGCGACCGATGTCGGAGCCACGGGCTTCAGCGTCATCGCCGACAACGGCGGGATCTTCCCGATGGGCTTCGTCGCGCCGCTCCTGGCGATCTCCGGCGTCGTCTTCGCCTACGCCGCGATCGAGCTCGTCGGCACCGCCGCGGGCGAGACCGCCCACCCGGAGAAGGTCATGCCGAAGGCGATCAACACGGTCGTCTTCCGCATCGCGATCTTCTACGTCGGGTCGATCCTGTTGCTGTCTCTCCTGCTGCCGTTCAGCACCTACGAGGCCGGACAGTCGCCGTTCGTGACGTTCTTCTCGCACATCGGCTCCCCCGAGACCGGTGCGATCGCGGGTTCGGTGATGAACTTCGTCGTGCTGACCGCCGCACTGTCGAGCCTCAACGCGGGCCTGTACTCCACGGGCCGCATTCTCCGCTCGATGTCGGTGAACGGCTCGGCGCCCGCCTTCACCGCGAAGATGAGCAGGAACGGGGTGCCCTACGGCGGCATCCTGCTGACGGCCGTCATCACCCTCGCGGGCGTCGGCATCAACGCACTGTGGCCCTCGCAGGCGTTCGAGATCGTGCTCGAGGTATCAGCTCTCGGCATCATCGGCGGCTGGGCGACCATCATCCTCTGCCAGCTCAAGCTCGTGAAGTGGGCCAAGGAGGGCAGGCTCCAGCGTCCGTCCTTCCGCCTGTTCGGGGCGCCGTTCACGTCATATCTCACGCTCGCGTTCCTCGTCTTCGTGCTCGTCACGATGGGCTTCTCCGAGACCGGCAGGTGGGTGCTGGCGTCGCTCATCGTGCTGATCCCGGCGCTCATCGTCGGCTGGTTCGGAGCCCGCGGCAAGATCCAGGTCGCCGTCGCGGCACGGGAGGGCTACACGGGCACCTACCCGGTGATCGCCGAGCGCCAGGCGACAGAGGCGGCCAAGCGGCGCCGTTGATCGAGTTGTCGTTACTGATCAGCGATCCAGATGCGAGAGGTGCTCGAGGAGCGACATCGGCGCGGCCGAACGTGGGCCGAAGAACTCCTCGTCGGCCGCCTCGACCGCGGCGTTAGCTGTGCGTGCTTTGTCGGCCCCTGCAGCGGTGGCCAGCACGCGCCGCGCCCTGGCGTCAGCGGGGTCGACGCGCCGTTCGACGAGCCCCTTTGCTTCCAGCGCGCGGAGCACCTGCGAGACCATCATCGGGTCGGTGCGCACGGTCTGGGCGAGGTCGACCTGGGTCATCCCCTCGGGGTCGGCTCGCCAAGTGAGGGCGGCGAGCAGCACGAATTGCACGTGCGTCAGGTCGAAGGGTGCGAGCGTCCGGCGCATCACGGCCTGCCAACGATTGGTCACGCGCCAGAGCATGAAGCCCGGGCTGGCATCGTCGGACTCGAATCGCGTGTTCAACCCCGCTGTCATGCGTCGTTCTTCGTCTCCTCGATCGGCACCGAGAACCACTCTGTCACGGGGTCTCGACGAGTGCGATGAGACGATCGAGATCCTCCGGGACCGAGCCCGAGAACCCCTTGAAGGCCGTCCGCGCCCACACCCGCGCGAGGGGACCGGTCATCCACACGCGGACGGTGAGCGTGGACCCATTGGGCGCGGACTCGACCGTGTGTCGGAACGTGAGGCGTGCCCCCGGCACGCTGCTGACGTCGGTGTACACGCGGTCCTGCTCGCACTCGGAGATCGTGAACCGGGTCTTCGGGCCGCCCACCGGCTTCAATACGCCCCGTGTGCCGGCGCGCACGGGGCCCTCCACACGCACCCACTCGGTGTCGGGCGACCACTCCGGCCATGACGCGTGGTCGATCCATCGCGCGAAGTAGTCTGCGGGAGCAGCGGAGGAGGTGCGGACGGCGGCAGCGAGTTCGATCATGGATTTAATATGCGCGCTTACTATGCGGATGTCAAGTGCCGTGACATTCGGGCCTGCCCGGTGCTCGTGATCAACGAGCACCGGCGCCGATATGGTCACCTCATGTCGATCCCCGCTGACAGACCCCTCGCCACGACCGCAACGGACTCGCGCTCGCGGGCGTCGTCATCGCAGGCGTCGGCGTCGCCGTGACGCTGGTGATCGTGTTCATGCTCGGCGCCACCCTGGTGGATGCCGGGCAGACCTGCGCTCGCCTCGGAGAAGGCGTGCACACCGTGGGCCCGCGACCTATACCTGCGGCCCCGGCTCCTTCTACGTCCGCTATGGCGGCTGACCGGCAGCGAAAGCACCGACGACGAAGGCCCCGACATCCGCGCGATTTCGCGGGAGTCGGGGCCTTCGTGATGGCGGTGACGGTGGGATTTGAACCCACGGTAGGGGGTTACCCTACACAACTTTTCGAGAGTTGCACCTTCGGCCGCTCGGACACGTCACCGCCGACTAGCTTACGACACTCCGCGGGATGCCGCGAACCGGCTGCAGCGAGGGCGGCCCTGCCCACCGCCTTCACGATGTCGCCGGGGCCGCCTAGCGTGAGGGGCATGGGTAAGCACCGGTGATGGCGCCGCCGATGACACCGCAGCAGCGGCTCGTGCTCCTGATCGCCATCCTGGGATCCTTCGTCGCTTTTCTCGACGGCACGATCGTCAACGTCGCCCTGCCGGCCATCGCCCGCGACCTGGGCGGCGGCCTGTCCACGCAGCAGTGGACGGTCGACGCGTATCTGGTCACCCTCGGCGCGCTCATCCTCGTCGCGGGCGCCGTGAGCGATGCTTTCGGCCGCATCCTCGTGCTGCGCATCGGCCTCATCGGCTTCGGCATCGCCTCGGTCGCCGTCGCCCTGTCCCCCTCCCCCGAGCTGCTCGTCGCGGCGCGCGCGGTGCAGGGCGCGGCGGGGGCATTCCTCGTCCCGAGCTCGCTCGCCCTCATCACCGCCACGATGCACGAACCGCTGCGCTCCCGCGCGATCGGCATCTGGACGGCATCCACCACCGCGGCCATGATCGTGGGCCCCCTGGTGGGCGGACTGATCGTCGACAACTCCTCGTGGCGATGGGCGTTCGGGATCAACCTCCTTCCCATCGTCGTCGCCCTGTGGCTGCTCACCCGACTCACCCACCGCGACGAGCGCCGCGCCGGCGCCCACGTCGATGTGCTCGGGGCGATCATGTGCACCCTCGGCCTCGGCGCGGCCGTCTTCGCCCTCATCGAGCAGCCGAACCTCGGCTGGGGGTCCCCGGCGATCTGGATGCCGGGGCTCGCCGGCCTCGTCCTGCTCGCCGGGTTCGTGTGGCGCCAGCGTCACGTTCCCGATCCGATCCTGCCCCTCGACCTCTTCCGCAGCCGCAACTTCTCCGCCGGCAACCTCTCGACTCTCTTCATCTATGCCGCCCTGTCGCTCAACGGCTTCGTGCTCGCGATCTATCTGCAACAGGGCGCGGGCCTCAGCGCCACCCTCGCCGGACTCGCGAGCCTGCCGACGACACTGCTCATGATCGCCCTGAGCGCACGCATCGGCGCTCTGGTCGGACGGTGGGGACCCCGGCTGTTCATGACCGCAGGCCCGCTGATCATGGCCGGCGGCGCCCTGCTCCTGCTTCTCGTCGCCGATGACTTCGACTACTGGTGGCAGGTGCTGCCGGGGATGATCGTGTTCGGTCTGGGACTCGCGCTCACGGTGTCGCCGCTGACGTCCACGATCCTCGGCGCAACCGACCCGCACCGCTCCGGCATCGCCTCGGCCGTCAACAACGCCGTCGCCCGCGTCGCGGGGCTCCTCCCGATCGCCGCGCTTGCGGTCATCACGGGCGGAACCCTCGATCTCGCGGGCTTCCACCGCGCGGCGATCACGACGGCCGCGCTCCTCGTCGTCGGCGGCCTCGTCGCGCTCGGCGGCATCCGCAACCCGACCTCCGCCGGGCGGGCTCAGCCGGCCGCGGATCCTCCCGGCCCGTAGAGCGCTGCAATGCCGGCCGACCCGATGCCGCCCTCGTACGTCGGATGCTGCGGCCACCCTGGCGGCGAATCCTCCCACGCCTCCTGGCGCCCGTAAGGCAGCACATCGACGAGGCCGTGGAGGTGCCCGAGTTGCTCGGTGCCGCGCCCGTCGGTGTGCCACGTGCGGTACACCTTCTCGCCGTCGCGCAGGAACACGTTGACCGCGAACCCCGCGTCCGGCGGCGCCCCCATGTCGACCCCGAACGGACTGTGCGCCGTCGAATACCAGTCCATGCGATTGCCGACCCGCTCCTTGTAGGCGAGCGCCTCATCGATGGGTCCCTGCGTCACGATGACGAACCGCGCGTCGTAGTCGTCGAGGAACTCCAGCCGCGTGAACTGGGCCGTCCAACCCGTACAGCCCGGACACTGCCACTGCTTCCCGTCCGTCCACATGTGGCTGTAGACGATCAACTGCCGCCTGTCGCCGAAGAGGTCGACGAGCCGCACGGGACCGTCGGGACCCTCGAGAACGTAGGCGGGCAGCTCGACCATCGGCAGGCGCCGCCGCTGGGCCGCGATCGCGTCGAGCTCGCGCGTGGCCGCCTTCTCGCGCACGCGCAGAGCGGCCAACTCGCGTCGCCACGTCTCGAGATCGACCACCGGGGGCAGCGCAGGGGCATCTTCCGTCATGCGGCCATCGTTCGCCCCTCGGATGCCGGCCGCAAGACCCCCTGCACGCCACGGTTTCGCACGGCTGCTGCACGCGGTGGCCGCGGCATCCCCCGGCCTGTCAGACTGGAGCCATGAGCGTGATCGAGAACTCGAAACTGACCGTCGTCGGCGCAGGAGCGGTCGGATCGTCCGTGGCCTACGCGGCCCTCATCCGCGGCTCCGCGCGCCACGTCGCCCTCTACGACATCGCCGCCGAGAAGACCGAGGCCGAGGTGCTCGATCTCGCCCACGGCGCCCAGTTCACCGGGTCGAGCGACATCATCGGCGGTGCCGACATCTCGGTCGCGAAGGGCTCGCACGTCGTCGTGATCACCGCCGGCGCGAAGCAGAAACCCGGCCAGACGCGCATCGAGCTGGCCGGCGTCAACGCCAACATCCTCAAGTCGATGATGCCGCAGCTGCTCGACGTCGCCCCCGATGCCACGTTCGTCATCGTCACGAACCCGTGCGATGTGCTGACGGTGCTCGCGCAAGAGGCCACCGGCCTGCCCTACGAGCGGATCTTCGCGTCCGGCACCGTGCTGGACACCTCGCGCCTGCGCTGGAAGATCGCGCAGCGCGCGGGCGTCTCCATCTCCAGCGTGCACGCCTACATCGTGGGCGAGCACGGCGACACCGAGTTCCCGCTGTGGTCGCACGCGACTGTCGGCAACGTCCCGATCCTCGACTGGCAGCCGCTCGACGGCCAGCCGAAGTTCACGGTCGAGGAGCTCGACCAGATCGCCGTCGACGTGCGGGATGCCGCTTACAAGGTCATCCAGGGCAAGGGAGCGACCAACTACGCCATCGGCCTGTCCAGCGCCCGCATCGTCGAGGCGATCCTCGACGACGAGCACGCGGTCATGCCGGTCTCGGCGGTGCTCGACGACTTCCACGGCGTCAGCGGTGTCGCCCTGTCGGTGCCCGCGGTCGTCTCGGCCGCCGGCGCCGTGCCGATCCGCGAGACGTCGTTCTCCGGCCACGAGCTCGGCCTGTTCCGTCGCTCGGCCGATGCGCTCCGCGAGGTCGCCGATTCCCTGCGCTGATCGTTCGCCCCGCCCGCGGGGCGCCCGACGCCACTGTCGGATGCCGCGACTAGCCTGAATGCATGGCATCCAAGCGCACCGCGACCACGAGCGCGTACCGCTGCACGGAGTGCGGCTGGACGAGCGCGAAGTGGGTCGGGCGGTGCGGCGAGTGCCAGCAGTGGGGAACGGTGGTCGAGGCGGTGTCGTCGGCTCCGGTGCACGCGGTGGCGCCGCTCACTCCCACCCGTGCGGCGCGCCCCATCACCTCGATCGACACCCGCGAGACACCGCGACGGACCACCGGCGTCGGCGAGTTCGACCGCGTGCTGGGCGGTGGGCTCGTGCCGGGAGCGGCGATCCTGCTGTCCGGCGAGCCCGGCGTCGGAAAGTCGACGCTGCTGCTCGAGGTCGCCGCACAGACCGCCCGGGCCGGTCGGCGCGTACTGTACGTCAGCGCCGAGGAATCGCTCGGACAGGTGCGGTTGCGCGCTGAGCGCACGGGGGCCCTCCACGACGAGCTCTATCTCGCGAGCGAGACCGACCTCGCGACCATCCTGGGCCACGTCGACGACACACGTCCCGAGCTGTTGATCGTCGACTCGGTGCAGACGGTCGCCTCCAGCCTCGTCGACGGAGCCCCGGGGCATCCCAGCCAGGTGCGCGAGGTGGCGTCGACGCTCATCCGCGTGGCGAAGGAACGCGATCTTCCGGTCATCATCGTCGGCCACGTCACGAAAGACGGGCAGGTCGCGGGGCCGCGCGTGTTGGAGCACCTGGTCGATGTCGTGTGCCACTTCGAGGGCGATCGGCAGACCGCGCTGCGTTTCGTCCGCGCCCTGAAGAACAGGTTCGGTGCGACCGACGAGGTCGGCTGCTTCGAGCAGACCAGTAGCGGCATCGCCGAGGTGCCCGACCCGAGCGCCCTGTTCCTGGGCCACGGGTCACGCGAACCCGGCACCTGTGTGACGATCGCCATGGAGGGGCGCCGCGCCCTGCCGGTCGAAGTGCAGGCGCTCACGCTGCCCGGCTCGGGACCGAACCCACGACGCATCGTCAGCGGCGTCGACGGCGCGCGCGTGGCGATGGTGCTCGCGGTGCTGGAGAAGCGCGCCGGCATCCGGGTGTCCGACCAGGACGTCTACGTCTCCACCGTCGGCGGCGTGCGCCTGATCGAGCCGGCCGCCGACCTCGCCATCGCCCTCGCCGTCGCGAGCGCGATCACGGGGCGCGCCACCCCGAAGGGGCTGGTCGCCATCGGCGAGCTGAGCCTCGCCGGCGAAGTGCGAGCGGTCACCTCCCATGAGCAGCGCCGCAACGAGGCGAACCGGGTCGGCTACCGATCCGTCGTCGACACGGCATCCCGCGACCTGCGCGGCGCCCTGCGTGACCTCGCACAACGCCATCCCGTCGAACCGGGCGACCGCCCCGACTTCTGATCGCACCGCGTTTCGACTCGCTGCGCTCGCTCAACGCCCGGGGGGTATCCATCTGTCGTTGAGCGAGCGCGCGCAGCGTCCGAGTCGAAACGCCCGCACCGGCCGCCGCGACGCGCGTCAGGCTTCGACCGCGAGCGCCGCCAGCAGATCCGCCGGGGCAGCCTGCATCGCGTGCGGTCCCGCGATGTCGAAGAACACCGTGGTGATCTCGGATTCGTGAGCCGTGAGGAAGGCGCGCAGCCAGTCGGGCGACTGCAGCGCGACGGCTGGGGGAAGAGCGGCGGGCTTGTTCGCGGCATCGCTGAACAGCAGCAGCGCGATGTCGCCGGTGTTCGAGTCGCGGTACGTCCAGACCTCGCCGGTGTCGCGCGGATCGTCGCGCTGCCCCGGCCGCAGGAGGGGGACCACCGTCGGACCGTGCCGCAGGGCGAACGCCAGCGCGGCCATGTCCTGCGTCTGCAGGGCATCCGCGAGCTGCGTGTTGCGGAATTCGAGCGGAGTCTTCGCGCGCTTCTTCCCGGCCATCCCTCCAGCATACGAGGGGCCTCGCACGCCGCGGCGGCTCGCCGGCCGCGCGCGACATCACGGACCCCGGCCAGAAAAGGCGGGCCCTCTCGATCCCCACATTGGGGGCTGGGAGGATCGAGAGGGCCTGGGCTCATCGGGCAATCTGCCGAACGCCGGTCTTGGGGGTGACACGACGACCGCCGTTGGGGGCGACGGTGGCTCACCACGAGAGCTAAAAACAAGGGTAGCCGCGCCCGCGGCGTGCAGGGACGCTCTCAGATGAGAAATCCCCCAGAGTCAGAGATATATCGCTATCTAGATATCGCCGACGGGCAAGAACACGGGTTCAGCGCAGTTCGAATACCTTCGTGTCCGCCGCCTGGATGCCGCCGATCGAGACCGACAGGTGGTAATAGCCGGGCGAGGCCTGCGGCCGCGACGATCCGCAGGTGTCGACCGACGATCGCGTGCGGTCCCACTGCAGCGGCGTCACGCTCGAGACCGTCTGGCCCGCTGCCAGCTGAACGACCTGATCGCTCGACTCCGACTGGCAGTCGGTCGAGCGCCACCACGTGTCGGTGCCGCTGGTGATCACGAACGACTGTGTGGCGGTTCCCACGTTGATCAGGCACGGCGCACCCGATGTGTTCGAGAGCGTGATCGACAGTTTGGGCAGCTCGCCGGCGCTGTACACGTCCTGATCAGTGACCGCCTGCACCGAGATGGCCGCAGTCGAACACGCCGCAACCGTGGGCGCCGTCCCCGACGCGTCGGAGGTGGGGTTCGGTGCCACCGGCGCCGCTGAGGCTTCCGCGGGCGCCGCCGACGCGGGAGGAGTCGACGCCGACGCGACGGGCGTGGTGACCGACGGGCTCGATGCGGGCACGGCAGCCTGTGACCCGCGCCACGGCTGCCAGATCGCGAGGACGATCGCCGCGATGATGACGAGGACGATCAGCACGGCGACGAGCCGGCGGCGCCGGTAGACGGCGGGGCTGGGGCGTCGCGAACGGCGCGTCGGGGTGCTCACTCCTCCAGGCTAGGGCGCGGCATCCCCGTCTCCTGCCGGGGCGCGCGGGGCTCAGAGGTTCTTCAGCATGCGCGTATTGCCGAGCGTGTTCGGCTTGACGTGCGCGAGGTCGAGGAACTCCGCGACACCCTCGTCGGGGCTGCGCAGCAGCTGCGAATACACGTCGGGGTCGACGACCTGCTCACCGATGGGCGTGAAACCGCGACGACGGAAGAAGTCGACCTCGAAGGTGAGACAGAACAGCCGCGACAGACCGAGGTCGATCGCGCGGGCCTCCAGCTGCGTCACGATCGCGCCGCCGACACCGTGATGCAGCCAGTCCTCCGCGACGATGAGCGTGCGAATCTCGCCCAGGTCCTCCCACATCACGTGCAGGGCGCCGCAGCCGATGAGCTCGCCGTCCTGCTCGGCGACGACGAACTCCTGCACCGATTCGTACAGGGTGACGATCTCCTTGCCGAGGAGGATCCGCCGCTGCACCCACGGCTCGAGAAGGGTGAGGATGCCGCGGACATCCGAGGTCCGCGCGGGCCGGACGACGGGGCGGGCCGGGCTGGTGCCTTCGGTGGGGTCGGCAAGGGTCACCGATCCACTGTATTGCCCCCTACGCTGGAGCCGGGAAGGACTTCGCCGTGAGTGTGTTGCGCGACTATGCCGCGACGGTGTCGCAGCCGACGCTGCCCTTGTCGCCGTCGGCCGAGGCGGTTCGCTACGACGAGTTCGTGGATGCCGACGGCTCGCTGCGCCCCGGGTGGAAGGCGCTGGCGGCGCACGCCTTGAGCCTCACCGGCGAGGATCTGCAGCGCGTCGACGGCGAGATCGCCCGTTTCCTCGCGGACGACGGCGTCTCGTACCTGCGCGGCGACTCCGGACCGCAGCCCTGGCAGCTCGATCCGGTGCCGTTCGTGTTCGACGCGGCCGGCTGGTCGCCGTTGGAGGTGGGCCTCGCGCAGCGCGCGGAGCTGCTGAACGCGCTGCTCGTCGACCTGTACGGGCCGCAGAACCTGATGCGCGAAGGCATCGTGCCGTCGGCCGTCGTGTTCGGCCACTCCGGTTTCACTCGACCGTTGGCGCGCGCCAGCGCCGTGGACCCTCACCCCCTGCTGCTCGCCGCCACTGATCTCGGGCGCGACGCCGAGGGCGAATGGCACGTCCTCGCCGACCGCGTGCAAGCACCGTCGGGCCTGGGCTTCGCCGCGGAGAACCGTCGGGTGATCTCGCAGGTGCTGCCGGACCTGTTCCAGGAGGAGAACCTCCACCGCATCGATCCGTACTTCTCGGCGCTGCGCGCGGCGCTGCTGTCGTCGGTGCCGGCTGAGATCGACGATCCCCGCGTCGTGATCCTCTCCCCCGGAACCCTCAGCGAGACGGCGTTCGACCAGGCCTTCCTGGCAAGCGCGCTCGGTTTCCCCCTCGTGCAGGGCAGCGACCTCGTCGTCCGCGACGGGTTCGTCTGGATGAAGCCCGCCGGCTGGCCCCGCACCCGTCCCGCCGACCGCATCGACGTCATCATCCGGAGAGTGGATGCCGCGTGGTGCGACCCCTTGGAACTTCGCGGCGACTCGCGGCTGGGCGTCGCCGGGCTGAGTGAGGCCGTACGCCGCGGCCATGTGCGCCTGGTGAACGGCCTCGGAGCCGGCGTGCTGGAGAACCCGGGGCTGCTCCCCTACCTTCCGGCGGCGTGCGAATACCTGCTCGGCGAGCAGCTGCGCATCCCATCGGTGCCGACCGTGTGGTGCGGCGAGCCGAAGGCCCGCGACAGCGTCCTGTCCCGCCTGCGCGCGGGCGACCGCGGTCTCATCGTGCGCACGATCGACGAACCGCGCAAGGCGTTCAGCGAGATGTCGGCCGACGACCTGATCGCGCGAGTCCAGTCGGCTCCGCACCGGTTCGTCGGGCAGGACCTGCTGCCGCTCTCGCAAACCCCGGTCTGGTCGAGCACCGACGATCTCGGTGCGCGTATCGACGCGCTGCCGTTGACGCTCCGCGCGTTCGCGTTGCGCTACGGGTCGGCGTACCGCCCGCTCGTCGGGGGTCTGGCGACCGTGCGGGAGAGCCCCGACGCTCTGCCGCGGACGAAGGACGTGTGGGTACTGAAGGCGTCGGAGGACGACCCCGACCAGAACCTGACCGAGATCGCACCCGCGCCCACGGCCCGCAGCATCCCGCCGCTGGCTCCCCGCGCACACGCCGACATGTTCTGGACCGGCCGCTACGCGGAGCGCGCGGAAGATCTGCTCCGGCTGCTGTTGACGGCGAAGACCGAACTCGACCAGCCGCGCGCCTATGTGGCGGGCCGGCTGGCCGAGAGCCCCCGCGTGCTGTTGGACGTGCTCGGGCGCCTGGCCGGCATGCGTTCGCTCGACCCCGAGGCGGAGTTCCGATCGCTGCTGCTGGACGTGCGCCGCCCCGGCTCGGCCGCGCACGCGATCGCGCGCCTGCGCGAGGCGATGGAAGGCGTCCGCGACCAGCTCTCCGGTGACACCTGGCGGGTCTTCGCGACGATCGATCGCGCCACCCGTGCACTGCGCGGCTCCGCGCACCCGCACCGGACGGCGGAGTCGGGGGGCCGGATGCTGTCGGCCATGCTGTCGCTGTATGGCATCACGGCGAACATGATCCGCGACACCGGCTGGCACATGATCGAAGCGGGCCGCTTCCTCGAGCGCGGGCTTCAGCTGTCCGAACTGCTGGCGACGGGTCTGGCTGAACGCCATGCTCCCCGCGCCGAGCGGAGCGTCTTGGAGGCGGTGCTCCTGGCCGCCGAGAGCGTCGTGACGCACCGCCGGCGCTACCGCGGATCGATGCGGGCGGCGGACGTGCTCGATCTGCTGTTGCTCGATCACAGCAACCCCCGCTCGCTTGCGTTCGCTCTCGCACGTCTGCGCGAGCATCTGGCCGCCATGCCGGCATCCACGGGCTCGACCCGCGCGGAGCGCCTGCTCGATCACCTCGAGACGGAACTCGCGGCCATCGATGTCGCCGCGCTGGATGCCGTCGAGAACGGTCGACGCGATGCGCTCGTCGAGTTCTTGGCCGGCGTGACGGCGCAGCTCGAACAGCTCTCGGATGCCGTCACCCATCTCCATTTCGAGAGCGGACCGCCGGCCGTCGCGATGACCGAGCTGTCCCTCGTCGAGTTGATGGAGGCGCGCGCGTGAGGCGTTACCGTGTCTGGCACCGCACCGCCTACACCTACGGCAAGCCCGTGCAGGACAGCGTCGGCCAGTTCCATCTCGTACCCCGCGGCCTGCCCTGGCAGGAGGTCACCGAAGCGAGCGTCCAGGTCGACCCGGCGCCGGGCGACATCGCGCCCGACACCGACGCGTTCGGAAACGCGGCCACCTACTTCCACCTCACCGACCCGCACGAGGCGCTGACGATCACCGCGTCGAGCGTGGTCGCCGTCGAGACGCCCGCGTACGATGCCGAGGCGCTCGCGCGCCCGTGGGAGCAGGCTCGGCCGATGCTGAACACTCATCTGCCCGAGGCGTGGCGGGCCGTCGAGTACGCGCTGGAGTCGCCGCGGGTGCGCCACGAACCGGAGGCCGCGGCGTACGGTGCCGTGTCGCTCACGCCCGGTCGGCCCATCGGCGAGGCCGCGACCGATCTGATGCAGCGGATCTACCGCGACTTCGACTACGACAAGACCGCGACCACCGTCACCAGCACCGTGGCCGATGCGATGCGCGCACGGGCCGGGGTCTGCCAGGACTTCGCGCACGTCGCACTCGCGTGCCTGCGCTCGCACGGGATCGCCGCGCGCTACGTCTCGGGCTACCTGGCCACCCAGCCGCCGCCCGGCAAGGAGCGGGTGTTCGGCGCCGATGCGTCGCACGCCTGGCTGGCCGTGTGGCTGCCCGGCACCGACCAGTGGCTGGCGATCGACCCGACGAACGATCAATGGGCGAACGACCGTTACGTGACGGTGGCGTGGGGACGCGACTACGGGGATGTCGCGCCGGTACGCGGCATCATCTTCACCAAGGCGAAGAACTCGACGTTGCGCGTCTCGGTCGACGTGGCTCCGCTCGGCGAGGCGACGCCCGCTTCCTCCCTCCCTCCCGCAGCGACAGGAATCGTATGAGCGCGCCCACCGCCGGCCGACGGCCCGTCGTCGGCCTCACGACCTACCTCGAGCGCGCCCAGCAGGGCGTCTGGGATGTGCGGGCGGCGTTCCTGCCCCAGGTGTACCTCGACGCGATCACGGCGGTCGGCGGCGCGGGGGTGCTGCTGCCACCGCAGCCCGACCCGGATGCTGCCGCCGACGCGGTGCTCGACGGTCTGGACGGGCTGGTCCTCACCGGCGGCCTCGACGTCGATCCCGCTCTCTACGGCGCCGCGCCCCACCCCGAGACCGACGAGCCCCGCACCGATCGCGATGCGTGGGAGTTGGCGCTGCTGGCCGGCGCACGTCGTCGCGGGATGCCCGTTCTCGGCATCTGCCGGGGTCTGCAGCTGGCGAACGTCGCCGCGGGTGGCACACTGCACCAGCACCTGCCCGACGCGCTGGGCACCGGTCGCTACCAACTCGGCGGCGGCGTGTTCGCGACGAACACCGCGACGGTCGAAGACGGCACACGACTGGCGGACATCGTCGGCGCCGGCGACCTGTCGGTGCGCAGCTACCATCATCAGGGCATCGACCGGGTCGGCGACGGTCTCGTCGTCAGCGCCCGCAGCGACGACGGTCTCCCGCAGGCGATCGAGACGATCGAAGGGCCGTGGTTCGTCGCGGTGCAATGGCACCCCGAAGAGGATGCCGCCGACCGGCGCCTGTTCGCCGCGCTCGTCGCCGAAGCCCGCCGCTTCCACGCCACGCGGTAGGCGTTCCGACACGCTGCGCTCGCTCAACGACCGGACAGGACCCCACCCGGTCGTTGAGCGAGGCGCGCCGCGCCGAGTCGAAACGCGCCGCGCCGCTGCGCGGACGCCGAAGGGGCGGATGCCGCAGCATCCGCCCCTTCGTACAGTGATCGAACCCGGTCAGCTTCCGGCGACGATGTCCGGCGTGGCCTCGATGGCGCCCGCGGCACCGACACCCACCGCGACCTTCTCGCCGCGGGGACCGTGCTCGAACAGGAAGGTGCCGTTCTCGGCATCCACCTTGACGTGGTCACCGGGGTTGAGCTCGCCGTGCAGGATCCGCTCGGACAGCTGATCCTCGACCTCGCGCTGCATGGCGCGGCGCAGGGGGCGGGCGCCGAGGGTCGGGTCGAACCCGATCTCGATGAGGCGGTCCTTGGCGGCGTCGGTGAGCTCGACCGTCATGTCACGGTCGAGCAGACGCTCGCTCAACCGCTTGGTGAACAGACCGACGATCTGGCGGAGCTCCTGCTTGTTGAGCTGCGGGAAGACGATGACGTCATCGACGCGGTTGAGGAACTCCGGCTTGAAGTGACGCTTCAGCTCCTCGTCGACCTTGCCCTTCATCCGCTCGTAGGTCGTTTGCGAGTTGCCTTCGACCTGGAACCCGACCGGGCCGCCGGCGATGGCCGACGATCCGAGGTTGGTGGTCATGATGATGACCGTGTTCTTGAAGTCGACGACGCGGCCCTGACCGTCGGTCAGGCGCCCCTCTTCGAGGATCTGCAGCAGCGAGTTGAAGATGTCCGGGTGAGCCTTCTCGATCTCGTCGAAGAGCACCACAGAGAACGGCTTGCGCCGCACCTTCTCGGTGAGCTGGCCGCCCTCTTCGAAGCCGACGAACCCCGGAGGGGCACCGAACAGCCGCGAGACGGTGTGCTTCTCGCCGAACTCGCTCATGTCGAGCGAGATCAGCGCACCCTCGTCGTCGAACAGGAACTCGGCGAGCGCCTTGGCCAGCTCCGTCTTTCCGACGCCCGTGGGGCCGGCGAAGATGAACGAGCCGCTGGGACGCTTCGGGTCCTTGAGGCCGGCGCGCTGACGACGGATCGTACGGCTGAGCGCGGCGATCGCCTCCTCCTGGCCGATGACACGCTGGTGCAGCGCCTTCTCCATGAAGACGAGACGGCTGGTCTCCTCCTCGGTGAGCTTGAAGACGGGGATGCCGGTGGCCTGTGCGAGCACCTCGGCGATCAGACCCTCGTCGACCACCGCGTGGCTCGCGACGTCGCCGCTGCGCCACTGCTTCTCGAGGCGCAGACGCTCGGCGAGCAGGGACTTCTCCTCGTCGCGGAGGGCCGCGGCTTTCTCGAAGTCCTGCTCCTCGCTGGCGGTCTCCTTGTCCTCGCGGACCTTGGCGATCTTCTCGTCGAACTCGCGCAGCTCCGGCGGGCTCGACAGGATCGACAGACGCAGGCGCGCGCCGGCCTCGTCGATCAGGTCGATCGCCTTGTCGGGCAGGAAGCGGTCGCTGATGTAGCGGTCGGCCAGGTTCGCGGCGGCGACGATCGCGCCGTCGGTGATCTGCACCTTGTGGTGCGCCTCGTAGCGGTCGCGCAGCCCCTTCAGGATGTTGATCGCGTGGGGCAGGCTCGGCTCTGCGACCTGGATCGGCTGGAAGCGGCGCTCGAGGGCGGCATCCTTCTCGAAGTGCTTGCGGTACTCGTCGAGGGTCGTGGCGCCGATCGTCTGCAGCTCGCCGCGGGCCAGCAGCGGCTTCAGGATCGAGGCGGCGTCGATCGCGCCCTCGGCAGCGCCCGCACCCACGAGGGTGTGGATCTCGTCGATGAAGACGATGATGTCGCCGCGCGTGCGGATCTCCTTGGTGACCTTCTTCAGGCGCTCCTCGAAGTCACCGCGATAGCGAGAACCGGCGATGAGCGAGCCGAGGTCGAGCGAGTAGACCTGCTTGTCCTTGAGCGTCTCGGGGACGTCGTTCTTCACGATCGCCTGGGCGAGTCCCTCGACGACGGCGGTCTTGCCGACGCCGGGCTCACCGATCAGGACCGGGTTGTTCTTCGAACGGCGCGAGAGGATCTGCATGACCCGCTCGATCTCCTTCTCGCGCCCGATGACGGGGTCGAGTTTGTTGTCGCGCGCGGCCTGCGTGAGGTTGCGGCCGAACTGGTCGAGCACCGCCGAACCGCCCTGGGCGGCCTGCTGGTTCTGCTCGCCGGCACCGGCGGCGACGCCCGCGGGCTCCTTGCCCTGGTATCCGCTGAGCAGCTGGATGACCTGCTGGCGCACCTTGTTGAGGTCGGCGCCGAGCTTGACGAGCACCTGGGCGGCGACGCCCTCGCCCTCGCGGATGAGACCGAGCAGGATGTGCTCGGTGCCGATGTAGTTGTGGCCGAGCTGCAGCGCCTCGCGCAAGCTCAGCTCGAGCACCTTCTTCGCACGGGGCGTGAAGGGGATGTGGCCGGTCGGCTGCTGCTGACCCTGGCCGATGATGTCCTGGACCTGCTCGCGGACGGCGTCCAGCGAGATCCCCAGGCTCTCGAGCGCCTTGGCGGCGACGCCCTCGCCCTCATGGATGAGACCGAGCAGGATGTGCTCGGTGCCGATGTAGTTGTGGTTGAGCATCTTCGCCTCTTCTTGGGCGAGGACGACCACACGACGGGCACGGTCCGTGAATCTCTCGAACATGTCAGGCTCCTCCGGGTGCCCAGTGTTCTGGCACCTACGTAGAGGCTAACGAGAGGCGGATGCCCGCATGCCCGTGTTCGCTGGGGGCGTGATGCCCCGGGGGGCTCTGCGCCCGCTCGCCGGCGCCGTGTTGCGGGTGCGTGCGTCCCGGTCCCGCACATCGGCGCCTCCGAGCCGCCGCGTCGCGGTGCTTGACCGGGGCACCCTTCGGGCCATATCGTTTCTCGATAACATCGACTATCGATATGGAGGATGCCATGAGCGTGGGAGGCCAGAACCTGTGGGCGTCGGTGCTGTGGTTGGCGCTGTTCGTGGCCGTCGCCGCCGTGATCGTGCTGATCGTCGTGTGGATCGGGCGCCGTCGCGGCAGCACGACGATCGCGTTGGATGCCGCGGACACGCTGTCGCGCGTATGGCTCGCCGCCGTCGTGCTCGGCGTCATCGCCGTCGTCATCCAGGGGTTCCAGCCGTTCGTCTCGCTGGCCGACGTGCCCGCGGCCCTCGACTGGCCCGGACGACCCGACGGCAGCATCGCTGTCACCGGAGACGTGCCGACTCTCGAATCCGCCACCGCACGAGCCGTCGACATCACCGCCGTCGGCGTCACCGCGGGAACCCGCGCGGCGATCGCCACCGGGGCCCTGCTGAGCCTCGCGCTGTGGGCGCTGCCGGCGGCGATCGTGCAGGTGATCACGCGCCAGACTCTGACCGGTCGCACGTTCGCGCGTCGGACCGCGAGCGCCCTCACCTGGGGCGCCATCGGCTTCCTCGTGTTCGGCACGACCGCCGACGTCGCCCAGCAGATCGGGAGGAATCTGCTCGCCCGAGAGGTTCTGCCCGCCGCGCACTCCGGTGGGGCGCTCACCTCGTTGGACTACCTCTCGCTCACCCTGCCCCTCTGGCCGGCGGCGGTCGCCCTCGCCCTCGCGGCGCTCGCGACCGTCTTCCGCTACGGCGCGGCCCTCGAAACCCAGACCGCTGCGCTCCGGCGCGACACCGAGGGGCTCGTGTGAGCCCTGCCGAGGACGACGAGCTCAGTGGCATCCATTGTCGACTCGACGAGCTGCTCGCCGAGCGCGGCATGACGCTCGCGCGGCTCAGCGAGCTTGTCGGGGTGTCGGTCGTGAACCTCTCGATCCTGAAGAACGACCGAGCCCGCGCGATCCGCTACTCGACCCTGTCGGCGATCTGCCGCGCGCTCGACTGCCAGGTGGGCGAGTTGCTCGTGCGCGCCGACTGACGGCGCTCGTGTAGGTTCAGCGGCGCCGATGTGCGGGTGATGCGCCGTGGCATCCACGATTCGACGCCACTGAAGCCGCGCCACCGGTCACCCGCGCGCGCCGACGGCGCGCCGGATCCGCTCGATGAGCCTCGCGGGGTCACGGAACACCTCCGACTTCGTGACCCGGATGACGCGCCACCCCGCTTCGACCAGGCGATCCATGCGGGCGATGTCCTCCGCCCACTGGGCGGGATCGGTGAGGTGGTGCTCACCCTCGTACTCGATCGCGATCTTCAGCTCGGCGTAGGCGAGATCGACCTGAGCCAGCCACCGGCCCTCCTCGACGACGTCGTAGTTGACCTGCGGCTCGGGGAGCCCGGCATCGACGACGGTCAGACGCAGCCACGTCTCGGCCCGTGAACGCGACCGCGTGCTCACCCGGGGGATGGCGATGCGCAGCAGATCGCGACCGACGCGACGGCCGGCGTGGAGCGCGCTCGTCAGGTGCCCGACCGAGGTGAGAGCGGGCGGGTCGCGGGGGTGCAGCGGCTCGCGCACGGCGGCATCCGCCACCGCGACGAGGTCGTAGAGATGCGGCATGCGCGCCGCGAGCATCGCCACGGTCGACGCAGGGCTCGCCACCCGCACCCGGCGCGCGGGATGGGTCACGACGTGGGCGAGACCCCTCCTCACCGTGTGTCCGGACACTCCGACGGATGCCGGGGCGCGCCGCGGCGCGAACACCGAGACGTCGAGACCGCTCGTGCGCACCGACGCGATGGGCAGCGGCAGCCCCCAGAGCACAGACGCCGCCGCATGGCTGAAGAACTCGTGTTCGGTCATTCGGCAGGCGTACTGCTCGACGAGTTCGAGCACCGCCGCTTCGGGACTGACCTCTATCCTGCGGCCGAGCGGCGCGACACGGACACCGTGGAACGGGTGGCCGAGGTCATGAGCGCGCAATCGCGACGCCGTGACACCGGCGGCGCGCGCGTCTGCGACGGCGAAGGCCGGGCCGAGCGACCTCGGCAGAGGTTGGCGATGCATCCAGCCACCGTGCCCGGCTCCGGCGCGCTCGACGCCGTTGTCCACAGGACGAGCGCCGCGCCCCCGCAGAAGCCGCCCTGTGGAGGAGGCGATCACGCCCGTTCGGCGGCGTCGATGTGCGGGTGTTGCGCCGCGGCATCCACGATTCGGCGCCGGCGAACCGGGCCCCGCCGGCGAACCGGGCCCCGCCGGCGAACCGGCAGCCGCCCGCGTCAGCCGATCACGGGCACCGTGACGGGCGTCGCGAACTGGGCGTCGGCGCCCGACAGGGTGATCGTGGTGCCGTCGTCGTCGGCGCCGAGGCCGGCGACCGAGACGAGGGTCGCGCGGGGCGCCATGTCCATCGTGCAGGGCTTGTCGTCCTGGTCGGCGAAGGTCACCGTGACGTTCTTGGGGTCGGATGCCGAGACCTCGGACACCACCGGGGCGCACGAGGACGACCCCCACGTGAGCACCGCGATCAAGTCGTCGTCGACCCACCCGGCCGACGGGGCGTAGTCGGTCGCACCGCCCGCGACGAGCCCGGCGACCCCGTCGAGGTCGGTGTCACCGCGCGTCCCGTGCGCGTCCGTGACGACGAGGTCGAGGTCCTTGGTCGGGACGACGCCCTCGGGCACCGGCACGAGGGTCACGCGGGGCGCGTAGTCGGCGGTGCACGCCGTGTCGGCCGGCCCGTCGTCGAGCGTGACCGCGAGCGCGCCGTCGGCCTGCACCGTGGCATCCGTCGCCGTCGGCACGCATCCGGACGAGCCCCACGTGACGAGCGCGATCTGACGGCCGCCGTCGAGCCAGCCGGCCTCGACTTCGAGCTCGCCCGCGGGCGTCACGGCGCCGGGGGTGCCGGAGGCGTCCGAGCCCGGGGTCGCGCCGGATGCGCAGCCGGCGAGGAGCAGCGCGCCGGCGCCGATCAGGGCGAGAAGCGACAGAGAGCGAGATGCGGCGGTAATGGGATCATCCTTGCGTGTTCGGGTCGACGATGCACGGAACGTGCGGCGGACGACGCGGGAGGGTGCACCTACTCGAACAGTGTCGCGTGCGAGGCATCCGTCTCACCTCACATCGGTGCGGGTCGCCGAGCCTCACTGCAGCGCCGAGGTGAGCCGGGCCAGATTGTCGAGCACGGTCGAGCGCAGGGGCTGCTTCTCCCACTCCTCGAGTGTGAGCTCGCGGCTCAGCGCCCGATACTCGTCTTCGACGGCGCGCAGTTGCGAGACGAAGTCTTCGCCCCGCACGAGGAGGGAGATCTCGAGGTTCAGACCGAAGCTGCGCATGTCCATGTTGCTCGAGCCGATGACGGCGACCTCGTCGTCGACGGACATCGACTTGGAGTGCAGGATGAACGGCTTCTCGTACATCCAGATCTTGACGCCGCCGCGCAGCAGCGCTTCGTAGTAGCTGCGCTGCGCGTGGTAGACCATCGCCTGATCGCCCTCTTCGGACACGAACAGTTCGACGTTCACGCCGCGTTGGCAGGCGGTCTGGATGGCGAGCAGCAGCCCCTCGTCGGGGACGAAGTACGGCGAGACGATGATGATCTTCTCGCGCGCGGAGAACAGCAGCGTCATGAACAGCTTCAGGTTGTTCTGGAACTCGAACCCGGGACCGGAGGGGATGACCTGGCAGTCGAGGTCACCGCTGCCGGTGTGCACCTGGAACAGTTCGATGCCCTCGAGGATCTCGTCGGTCTCGCTGTACCAGTCGCTGAGGAAGACGGCGTTGACCGACGCCACGACCGGCCCCTCCAGACGCGCCATCATGTCCACCCAATGAAGTCCCCGCTTGATGTTCTTGCGCAGGTTGTACGTGGAGTCGGTCACGTTCTGCGAACCCATGAACGCGATGTGGCCGTCGACGACGAGGAGCTTGCGGTGGTTGCGCAGATCGGGACGCTGGTACTTCCCGCGCAGCGGCTGCACCGGCAGCATCAGCTGCCACGTCGCTCCCATCGCATCGAGTCGCCGGCACGTCTGCGCGTAGAACGGCTTGCCGCGGTTGGCCCAGTGATCCAGCAGCACCCGCACGACGACGCCGCGCTTCACGGCATCCTCGAGGGCATCGAAGAATCCGGCCGTGGTGTCGTCGCACTGCAGGATGTAGAACTCGGCGTGCACGTACGTGGTCGCCTGACGGATCGCCGCCGCCATCTCGTCGATGCTGTGTTGATAGCCGGAGATGATGGTCGCGGCGTTCTCGCCCGACAGCGGCATCGCCCCGAGGTTGCGGTTGAGACGCACGAGCTGCGCAAACCACAGGGGCGGGTCGGGGCGGAGGGTTCCGAGGTCGAGCCCGTGACTCGTCGTGCGGATGTAGTCGTTGATCTGCTGCTGCTTCTTGCGGCGCTTGCGAGGCAGCCGAGGATTGCCGATCAGCAGGAACAGCAGCACACCGATGATCGGGATGAAGTAGATCGCCAGCAGCCAGGCCATCGCGGCCGTCGGGCGGCGGTTGCGAGGCACGATGATGATCGCCAGGATGCGCACGGTGACGTCGGTGACGAAGACCAGGATCACCCAGGCGAGCGCCCATCCGGTCTGATCCACGTCGCTCTCCCCGCTGTCGGACTCCGCTCAGCGTATCGAGAACGGGCGACTCAGGTGGCGCGCGGCGCCTCGGGGCTCGCCGGGTCGGCAGCGCCGACGGGCGGCAAGCCGCGCTTGGCGCGTTCTTCGTTCTCGATGCGCGCGTAAACGCGGCGCTCGGAGCGATCCATCCGGATGATGGCGCGCAGCACGAACACGAACAGTCCCAGCACGACGACGGTCGGCAGCAGCGACCAGGCGACGGCGGTCCAGTACGAGTCCATGGCTCCATGGTACGCCGCCGCGTGCAGGCTCCTCCCCAGACGCCGCGTGGTCACGGGTTCTCCACGGCGGCGCCGCCTCCCCGCATCCCTCGCGGCGAGAAGCCCAGACTCTCCGCATGTCCACGATCGTCCGCGCCGCCGATGCGGCACAGTTCCTCTCCGTTCTTCCCCACCTGCTCGGCTGCACGCCGCGCGACAGCATCGTGGTCGTCCCCCTGTTGCAGGGGCGCACCCTCGGCGTGATGCGGGTCGACCTTCCGTCCGAGACCGCGGCGGCCGGCGCCGCCGCCAGCATCATCGGCATGGCCTGTCGGATCGTCGACGTCGAGGCGGTGATGCTGGTCGTCTACACGGATGCCGAGATCAGCACCGATCCGTCGCCCGTTCTCCCCCACCGCGCCGTCATCGCCGCCCTCCGGACGCGCGCCGACGAGTGCGGGCTGCCGGTCGCGGAGGTCTTCGTCGTCGCCGCGAACGGCTGGGGCTCGGCGCTGTCGAATCGGCTGCCGCCCGGCGGCCACGACCGCGCACGCATCGCCCCGCGCGACGATCTGCCGCCCGAAGCCGTGGACGGCCCACCCGCGGTGGACCAGGCGGCCGGCGCACAGTTGCCGATACCCGGCGCTGCGCGTCGGCGGGCCGTCGGACAGGCGCTGCGGTCGCTGGACGCGGCACTCGAGACCATCTGCGGCATCCCGCGGGTGAGTGGGGCCGCGCCCGATCGCATCGACCCGGCGGCGCTGGAGGCCGCGTGCGCGCTCGACGACCTCCCGGCGCTGTTCGAGCGCGCACTGTCGTGGAACCCGGATGATCTGGCTCCCATGGATGCCGCGTCGATCGGCTGGTGCCTCGCCCGGGCAGGGCTCCGCGACGTCGCGCTGGTGCAGTGGGCGACCGATGTCGACGGCGGAGATGCCGCGATGGAGGCGCAGCGGCGCTGGGAGGACGGCGAGCTGTACCCGAGCGATCTCGCCGAGGTGATGTGGGGAGACGGCCCGCGCCCCGACGCGACGCGCCTGGACGCGGCGCTGCGCCTGGCGCGCAACGTCGCCGCCCTCATGCCGAAGAAGCGCCGGGCGGGCGCTCTGGCGGTGTGCGGTTGGATTGCCTGGGCGCGTGGGCGCTCCACCCACGCCGACGCCTACGTCCGCCAGGCCCTCCACGCCGACCCGCGGCACGGCCTGGCCGAGATCGTCGGGTCGTTCGTCGCCGCCGGACATCTGCCCGATTGGGCGTTCCGTGCGCGGTAGAGGTCAGGCCGGCGCCTGGTCGAGCTCACCGAAACCGTCGTCGACGAGCCGACGAACCGTTTCGACGGCGGCAGCGGCATCCGGTCCGCTCGCGCTGATGCGCACGGTGGCGCCGCCCCCGGCTCCCAGCGCGAGCAGCCCGATCATGCTGCGGGCGGATGCCGGGCCGGCACCGGTCGTCACGTTCGCGATCGAGACGTCCGCGTCGAAACCGCCGACGGTCTTGACGACGAGGGCCGCCGGTCGGGAGTGCAATCCCATCGGGTTGCGCAGCACCGCGTCGACGGACACGTCCCCCGCCGCGGCGTCAGCGGCGGCCGTGGAGGCCGCCCCGGGCGTCGGTGCGTCCATGGATGCCGCGGGGGCGTGCGCCTGCTTGGCCGCCAGCGCAGACGAG
This sequence comes from Microbacterium laevaniformans, assembly GCF_016907555.1. Taxonomy (NCBI): domain Bacteria; kingdom Bacillati; phylum Actinomycetota; class Actinomycetes; order Micrococcales; family Microbacteriaceae; genus Microbacterium; species Microbacterium laevaniformans. The sequence continues at coordinate 174,890 of NZ_JAFBCE010000001.1, read as the reverse complement.
ACCTCCGTCGCGACCTCGTCGAGACCGCCGCCCGTCGCCGCGCGCACGAGTCCGGCGGTGATGCCCTCCACGAACGGGCCGTCGCTGATCCGCACGGGGACGGTGCTCGTCCGCAGGTCGAGGGCGAGCTCCGAGCTGAGCACCGCGGAGCCGAGGTCGGTGATGATCAGCACGCCGTCGGTGTCGGCGAGCGCGTCGATGGCGTCCGCGATGGCCGCCGCATCCGTGCCGAAGCCACCGTCTGCCCCCGAGGCGATCCGCACGGGCGGCGCCTCGCCATGGATCATCTGCATCGCCAGGTCGACGGCGGCCTCGGCCAGAGCCTCACTGTGCGAGACGACGACGAACCCGATCACGCGGCTTCCTCGGCAGCGGCATCCGCGAAGGCTCGCAGCAGCAACGCTGTCGACGCCGACCCCGGGTCCACGTGACCGACGCTGCGCTCACCCAGATAGGAGGCGCGACCCTTCCGCGCCACGAGCGGCTCGGTGTCTGCGCTGCCCTGCTCGGCGGCGTCAGCCGCTGCCGCTGCCGCGTCGGCGAGCGTTCTCCCGCTCGACAGTGCCGTGTCGAGAGCCTCCAGCGCCGGGCCGAACGCGTCGATCATGGTTTTGTCACCCGACTGGGCGTGACCTCGCGCGACGACCGCAGCGACGCCGGCCGACAGCGCGTGCGCCCACTCCGCGGCCGACATCGATGCTCCGGCGGGCGCGTTCTTGCCCATGTCGAGGAACAGGGTGCCGTAGAGCGATCCGCTCGCCCCACCGACCTTGCTGACGAGGGTCATGCCGACGGCCTTGAAGAACTCCGGCACCGTCTGCGGCGGGGTGGCATCCAGCTTCGCCACGATCGCCGTGAAGCCGCGGAGCATGTTCGTGCCGTGGTCGGCGTCGCCGATCGCAGAATCGAGCGCGGTGAGGCGGTCGGCCTCCGTCGTCAGCCGCGCGGCGCTGAGCCGCACCCACCGGTCGAGAACCTCGAGCGTCACGGTGTCGGTCGTCGCGGCATCCGTCATCTCAGCGTCCCCACCGCAGAGCGCTCGTCTCGACGGGCGCATCCCACAGGCGCAGCACCTCGTCGTCGGCGCGCAGAAGAGTGAGCGAGCAGCCCGCCATGTCGAGGCTCGTGACGTAGTCGCCGACGAGGCTGCGGGCGACCGTGACCCCCTTCGCGGCGAGCGCGTCGGCGATGTCGGCGTACATCACGTACAGCTCGATCAGCGGGGTGCCACCGAGTCCGGTCAGCAGTGCGATCACCGGAGCGCCGGTGAAGTCCAGATCGGCGGTGATCGCCTCGACGAGCTCGGCGGCGATGTCGTGCGCGGGAGCGAGCGGCACGCGCGTGCGGCCCGGCTCGCCGTGGATGCCGACTCCCATCTCCATCTCGTCGTCCGGCAGATCGAAGCTGGGGTGGCCCACGGCGGGAACGGTGCAGCTGGTGAGTGCCACACCCATCGAGCGCCCGTGAGAGGCGACGTGTTCGGCGACCGCCTTGACCTCGGCGAGGCTCTTGCCCTCCGCCGCCGCTGCACCCGCGATCTTCTCGACGAGCAGGGTCGTGCCGACACCTCGACGTCCGGCCGTCCACGTGGAGTCCTTCACCGCGACGTCGTCGGCGACGATCACCGACTCCGAGGCGATGCCCTCGTCGGCGGCGAGTTCGGCCGCCATCTCGAAGTTGAGCACGTCGCCCGTGTAGTTCTTGACGATGAAGAGCACGCCCGCACCGGAATCGACGGCCTGGGCCGCGGCCAGCATCTGATCGGGCGTCGGCGAGGTGAACACTTCACCCGCGCACGCGGCATCGAGCATGCCCGCGCCGACGAAGCCGCTGTGCAGGGGTTCGTGTCCCGAACCCCCGCCCGAGATCAGCGCGACGCGACCCTCACGGGCAGCGTTGCTGATGACCACGCGATTCTCGTGGTCGACGGTGAGCTCGGGGTGGGCCGCCGCGACGCCGCGCAGGGCATCGGCGAGCACCGATTCGGCCGAGTTGATGAGCTTCTTCATGTGCGGGTCTCCTCTTCACTGAGTTGTCGCAGGTGGTTCTCGCCGGCGTTGTTCGACGGCCTCGTCGCGGGGGTGGCTTTTCGACATCATCGACTGCGATTCGTCTATGTCGAATATCTGCCCCATTTGCACCGGTGTCAAGAGGTAGTGTGACGTCAACCGTCCGCGCGCGAAAGGTCTCGGGATGATCCAGTCCATCGACCGCGCCGCGCGCATCCTCTCCCTGCTGCAGGGTGCGCGGCGCCTCGGCATCAGCGAGCTCGCCGTCGCCCTCGACCTGCCGCCGTCGACGGTGCACGGCCTCGTGAAGTCGCTGCAGGAACACGGTCTGGTGATTCAGGAGGCGCGCGGCAGCCGCTACGCCCTCGGCCCGGCGCTGCTCACCCTCTCGAGCGTGTACCTCGACACCCTCGACGTGCGCGCACGGTCGCTGCGGCGCATGCACGACCTGTCGCATCGCACCGGACTCGCCTGTCGGCTGGGTGTCGCGCACAACACCGACGTCCTCGTCATCCACCACGATCGCCGTCCCGACGGCACCGAGCAGATGCCCGAGACGGGGGTCACCCTCCCGGCCCACGCCTCCGCCCTCGGAAAGGTGCTGCTCGCCTACGACGACGACTTCCGCACGGAGGTGCTCGCTCACCCCCTGGCCGACCTGACCGGCGACACGGTCACCGACGCGGCCGCGCTGCAGGAGCAGCTGATCGTCGTGCGGGACGGTGCGCTGGCGACCGAGGACGAGGAGGCCGTCATCGGCGACGCCTCCGTCGCCGTTCCGGTCACGGGTGAGGACGGGACGGTGGTCGCAGCTCTCGGGGTCGTGTTTCCCGCCCCGGCATCCGCACTCGATGCCGCCGTGCTCAAGGAGCTGCGCGACGCGGCGCAGGCGATCTCCCGCGACCTCGGCGCCCCGGGCTGGCCACCGCGAGCGCTCGGCGGTCTGATCAGCACCACCGGTCGTTGAGCGCGCGCAGCGCGTCGACACGCTCCGCGGGCTACTTCACCAGCGGGAAGAGGATCGTCTCGCGGATGCCGAGTCCGGTGATCGCCATGAGCAGACGGTCGATGCCCATGCCCATGCCGCCGGTCGGGGGCATGCCGTGCTCGAGCGCGCGCAGGAACTCCTCGTCGACGCGCATCGCCTCATCGTCACCACGGGCCGCGAGCTTCGCCTGCTCGACGAAGCGCTCCCGCTGGATGACGGGGTCGACGAGCTCGGAGTACCCCGTGGCCAGCTCGAAGCCGCGCACGTACAGGTCCCACTTCTCGACGACACCCGCGACGGTGCGGTGCTCCCGGACGAGCGGCGAGGTGTCCAGGGGAAAGTCCATGACGAAGGTCGGCCGCTCAAGGCCGCCCTTCACGAAGTGCTCCCAGAGCTCTTCGACGTACTTGCCGTGCGTCGCGACCTTCTCGGGAACCTCCACGCCCACCGACGCGGCGAGCGCCTTCAGCTCGTCCAGCGGGGTCTCGGGCGTGATGGTGGTGCCCGCGGCATCCGAGAGGGACGCGTACATGGAGATGCGATCCCACTGGCCGCCGAGATCGAACGCCGTGCCGTCGGCCCAGGTGACCGTCGTCGAGCCGGCCACGGCGATCGCGGCGTTCTGGATGAGCTCCTGGGTGAGATCGGCGATGCCGTTGTAGTCGGTGTACGACTGGTAGGCCTCGAGCATCGCGAACTCGGGGCTGTGTGTGGAGTCGGCGCCCTCGTTGCGGAAGTTGCGGTTGATCTCGAAGACGCGGTCGATGCCGCCGACGACGGCGCGCTTGAGGAACAGCTCGGGAGCGATGCGCAGGTACAGCTCGGCGTCGAACGCGTTGGAGTGCGTCACGAAGGGTCGCGCCGCAGCGCCGCCGTGCTGCACCTGGAGCATGGGGGTCTCGACCTCGAGGAAGCCGTGGTCGGTGAAGGTCTGACGCAGCGACGCGTTCACCTTCGCGCGTGCGATGACCGTCTCCCGCGCCTGGTCGCGCGCGATGAGATCGAGGAAGCGCGAGCGCACCCGGCTCTCCTCGCTCAGCTCGCTGTAGAGGTTGGGCAGGGGCAGCAGCGCCTTGGCCGCGATCACCCAGTCGGTGACCATGATCGACAGCTCGCCGCGGCGGCTGGAGATGACCTGGCCCGTCACCGAGACGTGGTCGCCGAGGTCGACGAGGTCCTTCCAGGCCTGCAGCGAGTCTTCGCCCACCTCGGCGAGCGAGACCATCGCCTGGATACGGCTGCCGTCGCCGGCCTGCAGCGAGGCGAAGCAGAGCTTGCCGGTGTTGCGGCTGAACACGACGCGTCCGGCGACCGACGCGGTGACACCGGTCTCCGCGCCCGCTTCGAGATCGGCGTAGCGCGCACGCAGAGCGGCGATGGTGTCGGTGACCGGCACGGCGACCGGGTAGGCGCCGCCCGCGGCATCCGTCCGCTCGGCGAGCAGCCGCTCGCGCTTGGCGAGACGCACGGCCTTCTGCTCGTGCACGTCGGCGAGGTCCGCTCCCTCGGCGTCAGGGGCGGCCGGGACGGGCGTGGACGCGGCGTTCGGCGTCTGAGTCATGGTGCGGGGCTCCTCGGAATCGACGTTCCAGTCTATCGAGGCGCGCCCGCGCGCCTTCCGGCGCACCGCGACCCGCGCGGTCAGCCGCCGAGGACGTCGTCGATCAGCGGCGACCCGTCCTGCAGCGCCCGGTCGACGGCCGAGTGCACGAGCGTCGACAGGTAGCGTCCGGGCTCCTCAATGCCCGCCGAGCGCAGCAGCGACGTCGATTGGCGGACGACGGATGCCGAGAACGCCGTCGCCGTCGCGATGGCCTCGCCGTACGCGGCGCGATCGGCTTGGGCGACGACGACGGGCTCGCAGCCCAGTTCGACGGCGAGTGCCTGCGCGATCGGCAGCACCGCGGCCGGCGCCGTGACCGCCGCGAACGCATCGTGCAGCTGCCGGAGGTCCATCGAGCTGCCCGTGAAGGTGACTGCGGGATGCACCGCGAGCGGGATCGCGCCGCGGCGCGCCGCGGGGGCGAGCACGTCAGTGCCCCAGGCCGGGTCGGTGTGCAGAACGAGCTGCCCGACCTGCCAGCGATCGAGTTCGGCGAGACCGGCGACCAGGCTCGGCAGTTCGTCGTGCGGAACGGCGATCACCACGAGCTCGCTGCGGCGCACGATCTCGTCGGCGTCGAGCACGGGAACCCCGGGCAGAATCGCTTCGACCCGGTCGCGGTCGGAGCCGGCCGTGATGCCGACGAGGGCGTGTCCGGCGCCGGCGAGAGCCGCCCCGATGACGGGGCCGACGCGCCCGGCGCCGATGATCCCCACTCCCAGTCTGCTCGCGCCGCTCATGCGCGTCCTTCCTCTTCGTCGATGGTCGCGATCGTCGTCGGTGTCGGGTCGGCCGGCGGCGCGGCATCCCACCGGTGTGAACGATCGCTCGCGGCGGCCTCGATCACCGCCGTCGCCGCCTGCTGCCACACGGCGACCGCATCGTCTCGGTCGAGCGCCCCGACGGCTCCGGGCACCTGCCCGGCGACGGTGTGCCCGGTGAGGGTCGCCGCCTTCTGCGAGCGGCCGATCGGGCCCTGAGACAGCGCCACCGACTGCAGGCGCGCGAGCGGGAGGATCACGAGCGAGCGCCAGATGAGTCCGCGGCGAAGCAGGATCGCGTCGGGGGTGAGCAGCACACCGTTGCGACGCCACGACAGCGGCCGCAACCACCACGCGCGCCGCGGGGTCGTCACGTACGGGTCGCTCTCGTCGTACGGGCCGAGCAGGCCGTGCACGACCAGTTCCTGCCACTGCGCAGCCGAGATCCCGGGAAGGAACAGGCGGAGCACCCGCTCGACGTCGTCGCGGGTGCCGACGGGCAGCACGTCCGCGAACTGCTGCGACTGCGCGTCATTGGCCGAGCGCCCCGAGAGCCGGTTGACCCGGATCGACCACCAGCCGCAGCCGCGCCAGAGCAGCGGCTGACGGATCTCGAAAGCGTGCACGCGTCCCGGCGGCAACGTCTCGGTGATGGTCGTGAACAGTCCGAAGGTGATGCGCACCCCCGAGGGCGTGGGGGCGATCGAGTAGCGCAGCGCGCGGGTGATCGTACGGAACCAGTAGGCCGCGAACCCCAGCGCGGCCGGCACGAGCGTGAACAGCACCCAGGGGGTGCCGACGACCGAGCCGACGATGATGGCGGCGACCACGACCAGCAGCCACAGCGTCGACCCCGACAGCAGCCGAGAGCCGATGAGTCTTCCCGGCGGGATGTGCACGACGGATGCCGGTTCGGCGACGGGTTGTTCGGCGCCGTCGATCAGCCCGGTGAGCGCCGCGCTGACGGTGGCGACGGCAGCCCGCCCGCGGGGCACGGATCCTGCGGCATCCGAGGCTCGCGCGAGCTGGCGGCCGGAGGCGAGGCGAAGGATGTCGGCGCGCACGGCCTCGGCGTTGGTGGTCGAGAGGTATTCGAGCTTGACGTTGCTGTCGAGTCCCGCGCCGACGACCTCGAGCTTGGCCGCGCCCAGGAGCCGCGCGACCATCGGGCGGGTCAGGTTGACGCCCTGCACCCGATCCAGCGGCGCGCGGCGGTGGGTGCGGAAGAGGATGCCGCTTCGCACCTCGACGTCGTCGCCGGTGATGCGCAACGTGTGGAAGCGCCACGACAGCCAGAAGCCGCCCAGCAGGAGCAGCAGTACGGCCAGCACCGCCACAAGCGCGAGCAGGATGAGGTTGTTGCTGACGACGTAGTCGACGGGGTCGGCCTCGTAGCGTTCCAGGTCGGCGACGGCGGGGAAGAGCCAGCCGATGATGCGGTCGCGCAGGTTCGTGATGACGATGCCGAGCACGACGACGAGGAACAGCCCTCCGCGCAGCACGGGGGTGAGGGGGTGCAGCCGGTGCCACTCGCCGTCGCTGAGCGGCGAGCGCACGTCGGCGACGGCGGCGGGATCGGTCACAGGCCAGTCCGTCGGGTCTCTGCCACCGCGATCAGGGTGTCGCGCAGCAGCTCGGCGGCGGGCTGCGTGAGCCCGGGGATCACGACACCGGTGGTCGCCGCGGCGGTCACGAGCTTGAGCTGAGCGATGCCGAAGACCCGGTCGAGGGGACCGTGGGTGATGTCGACGAGCTGCATCCGGCCATAAGGAACCGCGACCATCCTCTGCCAGAGGATGCCGCGGCGGAACACGAGGTCGTCCTCGCGCAGCTGGTAGCCGTAGGCGCGGGCCTGGCGCGGGAGGATCACGAGCGTCCACACCGTCACGACCGTGACGACACCCGCCGGAATCCACACCCAGCCGAGCCGCAGCAGGACGGCGCCGACCACCGCGGCGGCGAGGACCAGCGCGAGGACGGCGAGCGTCGAGATCAGCCGCACCCAGACGTAGTTGCGCGACAACAGGTGCCAGGTGCCGTCGCCGAGCGGCAGCCGGTTGGCGCTGCGCGGCTCGAGGAGGCGGTCGTAGGTCCCCGCGTCGAGCACGCCACCCCCGGGCTCAAGGTCAGTCGTGGTGGGAGAGGCCGAACCCTGGTTCGGGAGGTCCGGGGTGTTCGTCATCGTCGTCCTTCCGGATGGTGCAGAGGTGCTCGGCGACGAGCCCCGCCGCGACCAGCACGAGGCCGCCGACGATCGCGGCGATCACCGGTCCTGTCGAGCCTAACGAGGGCGCGACCGGTCGCGTGATCAGGAAGGCCAGAAGTCCCGCCGCGACACCGGCGACACCGGCGCCGACGAGGGTCGACGCCTTGGCCAGCATCGCGACGCGGACGGCCCGGAAGGGATCGACCGGCGCGGTCTGCGCACCGGCGGTCGCCCGACGGATCGGCAGGGCGAACAGCACGAGGGCGATGCCGAGCAGCACGAGCAGGATCGGCAACAGGAACGACGGCGTGAAGGTGGGGCGCCCTGTCGCCGTCAGCACCTGGTCGACGGCGAACCCGAGGAACACGCCGATCGCGATGGCGACGACGATCGTGCCCGCTTTGGTGCGCTTCACGCCGCGCCCCCGTCCGGCGCCGGCTCTGCATCCGCGGACGCCTCGGCATCGCGCAGGTCTGCGAGGAGGTCGCGCACGCGACCGACGCCGGGCAGCACGGCCTCGGGGTCGACCTGCAGCCACGGCTCGAGCACGAACGTCCGCTCCGCCGCGCGCGGGTGCGGCAGGGTCAGCGCCGGATCGTCCGAGCGCACGTCGCCGTAGGCGATGAGATCGAGATCGAGCGTGCGGCTCTGCCAGCGGAGGTCATCGACCCGGCGCGGCGGCCGGCCGTGCGCCTCCTCGATGGCGTGGAGGTAGCCCAGCAGCACGGAGGGGGCGAGACGGGTCGTCACGAGCGCGACCGCGTTCAGGTAGGCCGGCGCGTCCGCATCCGGACCGTCCAGCGTCAGCGCGACCGTTTCGATGGGCGCGGAGGCGACGACGCGCGTCGTCAGCGGCAGGCGCGCGAGCTCTTCGAGGGCCGCCGTCATCGTCGCCTGCCGGTCGCCCAGGTTGGCGCCGATCGCGATCACCGCGATCGTCTCGGCGGAGTCGCGGGCGGGCATGTCGTCGGAGAAGCCCTGCGCGAGGCGGCGGTTCATGTGGGCACTCCTTCACGGGCGCGACGGATCGTCACGCTCACATCGTCGAACGGCACCGCGATGGGCGCCTGCGGTTTGTGGATCGTGACCTCGACGGCATCCACCCGGGCGTACGCGAGGGCCCGATCGGCGATGCGCTGCGCGACGGTCTCGAGGAGGTCGGCCGGGTCTCCGGAAAGCACCGCGGCGACCTGGTCGGCGAACTCGCCGTAGTGCACGGTGTCGGTCACGTCGTCGCTGCGGGCGGCGTCGGCGAGCGAGAGCTCCAGCACGACGTCGGCGATGAAGATCTGGCCCTCGCGACGCTCGTGCTCATAGACCCCGTGGTAGCCGGTGGCGCGGATGCCGGTGAGGGTAATCCGGTCGCTCATGCGCCTCCTCCGTCGTTCTGGCCGCTCCACCGCGCCCACACCGTCAGCGCGTCGCGGGTGGCTGCGGCGTCGTGTACGCGCACCGCCCACACGCCGGTCTGGGCCGCGAGCACGCTCGTGACAGCGGTCGCGAGGTCGCGTCGCGGGGTCGAGACCTCTGCGCCGTCGGCATCCGCCAGCGCCTCGGCGAGGAAGCGCTTGCGACTGGTGCCGACGAGGACCCGCGGCCCGATCGCGACGATGCGCTCGAGGGCGCGCAGCGCCTTCCAGTTCTGCCCGCCGCGCTTGCCGAACCCGATCCCGGGGTCGAGGATGACGCGGTCGGGCGAGATCCCGGCGGACGCCGCCGCCTCGAGGCGCCCCTCCAGTTCGACGACGAGCTCACGCGCGAGATCGTCGTAGGCGGCGCGCGCGTACATGTCGGCGGAGTGCCCCCGCCAGTGCTGCAGGACGACGTCGACACCGGATGCCGCGACCACCCCGAGCATGTCGGCATCTGCCAGCCCACCCGAGACGTCGTTGACGATGCGCGCGCCGGCATCGATCGCCGCCTGCGCGGTGCTCGCGTTCATCGTGTCGATGCTGACGAGGGCGCCCTCCGCCGCGAGCGCCGCCACCACGGGCAGCACGCGCGCCTGCTCCTCGGCCGGGGCCACCCGCTCGGCGCCCGGTCGCGTCGACTCTCCGCCGACATCGAGGATGTCGGCGCCGTCGATGCGCAGCGACAGGCCGTGCGCGATCGCGGCGTCGGCCGCGAGGAAGCGCCCGCCGTCGCTGAACGAGTCGGGCGTGACGTTGACGATGCCCATGATCGCGGTCATGCGGGCGTCCCCGTCACGAGCATCATGATCTCGGCGCGCGCAGACGGTTCGGCGAGCTCACCGCGCGCGGCGATGGTGATGGTCGCGGCATCGGGCTGGCGTCCCCCGCGCATCGTGACGCACTCATGATGCGCGGCGAGCACGACGAGCACGCCGCGCGCATCCAGGGCCGCGGCGATCGTGTCGGCGATCTGCTCTCCCAGCCGCTCCTGCACTTGCGGTCGCGCCGCGAGCACGTCGACGACCTTGGGCAGCGCCCCGAGGCCCACCACCTGCTCCCCCGGCAGGTAAGCGATGTGCGCGCGTCCCGCGAACGGCAGCAGGTGATGCTCGCAGACGGAGCGGAAGCGGATATCGCGCAGCAGCACCGCACCGGAGGGCAGCGTGTCGGGCGCCGGCCCGCGCGAGACGCTGATGGTGTGGGCCAGCGGCTCGGCGGCATCCTGCCCCACCCCGGAGAAGAAGTCGGCGTAGGCGTCGGCGACCCGCTGCGGGGTCGCCTTCAGCCCCGGGCGGTCGGGGTCCTCCCCGATCGCGACGAGGATGTCGCGCACGGCGGCGGCGACGCGGTCTCGATCGACGGCCACGTCACGAGCCTAGGCGGTGGCGGGGCGCGCCTGCCCGCTCGGACGTCGCTGCGCCGCCGTCTGCGCCGCGGGCTGCTCCTCCGCGACGGATGCCGCGGCCAGCCCGGCCTCGTCCTGACGACGGGGCACGTCCACCGGCGGCAGCATCGAGACGGGGCGGTCGTCGCTGGAGAGCCACTGGGGGCGCGGCGGCAGCTTCTTGACGTCGCGGAAGATCTCGGCGAGCTCGAGGTGGTCGAGCGTCTCCTTCTCCAGGAGGGCGAGGGCGAGCTTGTCGAGGATGTCGCGGTTGGCGTTGATCACCTCGTAGGCCTCGTTGTGGGCCTGCTCGATGAGATCGCGCACCTGCTTGTCGACGCGCTCGGCGATGCGCTCGGAGAAGTCACGGCCGTGACCCATGTCGCGGCCCATGAAGACCTCGCCGGACGACGAGCCGAGCTTGACGGGTCCGACATCGGTGGTCATGCCGTACTCGGTGACCATCTTGCGGGCGATGCCGGTGGCCTTCTCGATGTCGTTGCTCGCACCGGTGGTCGGGTCGTGGAAGACGATCTCCTCCGCGACACGGCCACCCATGGCGTAGGTGAGCTGGTCCTGCAGCTCGTTGCGGGTGACCGAGTACTTGTCCTCCAGCGGCAGCACCATCGTGTAACCGAGGGCCTTGCCGCGCGGGAGGATCGTGACCTTCGTGACCGGGTCGGTGTTGTTCATCGCCGCCGCCGCGAGGGCGTGACCACCCTCGTGGTACGCGGTGATGAGCTTCTCCTTGTCCTTCATGATGCGCGTGCGACGCTGCGGACCGGCGATGACGCGGTCGATGGCCTCGTCGAGTGCGCGCATGTCGATGAGCTGCGCGTTGGAGCGCGCCGTGAGCAGCGCGGCCTCGTTCAGCACGTTCGCGAGGTCGGCACCGGTGAAGCCGGGCGTCTTGCGCGCGATGACGGCGAGGTCGACCGAGGGCGAGAGCGGCTTGCCGCGGCCGTGCACCTCGAGGATGCGCTGGCGACCCTTGAGGTCGGGGGCATCCACGCCGATCTGACGGTCGAAGCGGCCCGGGCGCAGCAGCGCCGGGTCGAGGATGTCGGGGCGGTTCGTGGCGGCGATGACCAGCACCGAGGCCTTCGGGTCGAAGCCGTCCATCTCGACGAGCATCTGGTTGAGCGTCTGCTCGCGCTCGTCGTGACCGCCGCCCATGCCTGCGCCGCGGTGGCGGCCGACGGCGTCGATCTCGTCGATGAAGATGATCGCCGGGGCGTTCTCCTTGGCCTGGTTGAACAGGTCGCGCACGCGGCTCGCGCCGACGCCCACGAACATCTCGACGAAGTCGGAGCCGGAGATGGAGTAGAACGGCACGCCGGCCTCGCCGGCGACGGCGCGCGCGAGCAGGGTCTTACCGGTTCCGGGAGGGCCGTACAGCAGCACGCCCTTCGGGATGCGGGCGCCGACCGCCTGGAACTTCGCCGGGTCCTTCAGGAAGTCCTTGATCTCCTGCATCTCCTCGATGGCCTCGTCGGCACCGGCGACATCGGCGAAGGTGACCGTCGGGGTCTCCTTCGTCACGAGTTTCGCGCGCGACTTGCCGAACTGCATGACCTTGCTGTTGCCGCCCTGGGCCGCGGAGAAGAAGAACCAGAAGAGCAGACCCAGCAACAGGATGGGGATGAGCAGCGACAGCAGGCTCTCGAAGAAGGTGGTGCGCGGGACGACGTCGTTGTAGCCGTCCTTCGGGGTCGCGGCATCCACGGCCGAGACGACCTCGCTGGCGCGCGCGCCGACGTAGTAGAACTGCACCTGGTTGGCGCCCTGGAACGGCGCGGACAGGGTCATGTCCACCCTCTGGTCGCCGTCGGTGTTCGTCACCTGTGTGACGGTGCCGCCCTTCAGGAGGTTCAGACCCTCCTGCGTCGTGATCTGCTTGGCCCCGGTGAGCGTCGAGATCAGCGACATGCCGATCAGCAACAGGGCGCCGATGAGCAACACGTAGACGAACGGGTTGCGGCTGAGCTTCTTGAAGTCCATGATCCGCTCAGGGTACCGCGCGGGGACTATGGGGCGTCTGTGCATTCGCCACAGGCGAACCGGGAGCGCCGCGCACCCCCGGTCGTTGAGCGAGCGCAGCGAGTCGAAACGCCCCGCCGGTGTCAGCTGTAGACGTGCGGCGCGAGCACGGCGACGTCGCGGAGGTTGCGGAAGCGCTCGTCGTAGTCGAGGCCGTAGCCGACGACGAAGTCGGTGGGGATGTCGAAGCCGACGTAGCGGCAGTCGATCTCTACCTTGGCCGCTTCGGGCTTGCGCAGCAGCGCCAGGATCTCGATCGATGCCGCACCGCGCGACGCGAAGTTCTCCAGCAGCCAGCTGAGGGTGAGGCCCGAGTCGATGATGTCCTCGACGATCAACACGTGCTTGCCGGTGAGGTCGGTGTCGAGGTCCTTTCGGATCTGCACCACGCCGCTGGACCTGGTACCGGCACCGTAGGACGAGACGGCCATCCAGTCGATGACCACGTCGCGGCGGAGCTTGCGGGAGAAGTCGGCCATCACCATGACGGCGCCCTTCAGCACGCCGATCAGCAGCAGGTCCTTCCCGGCATAGTCGGCCTCGACGCGCTGAGCCAGCTCGCCGAGCTTCTCGTGGATCTGTTCCTCGGTGACGAGGACGGTGGACAACTGGTCAGCGATGTCGGCTGCGCGCATTCCTCGATTTTAGGCGCGCGTCGCTCACCGGTTGGACGCTAGTGATCGCCGCGGACGGTTTGGGGACTCACGATGGCGAGATCGAGGGCTTCGGCCTTGCCGGGAGCCGTGGAATACCACGCGATCTCCACATACCACCCGTCCTTGCGGTAGCCGTCGATCGTTCGCTCGCCGTCGGCGCGGACGTTCTTCTCCGACCAGCCTCCGGCGGTGAGGTGGGCGGCCATGGCCGCCGCCACATCCTTCGCCGCGTTCGCGACGGGAGCGGGGGTGACCGAGCGGTCGACGTTCCACCACGCCGGCGCGTCCGCGTCCTCATGCGACGAGATGTCGGCGCCGAGCGTCATGCGGGAATTCAACGCGCCCGTCGTGCCGGCGAGGGTCGCAGGGATGGTGGCGATCAGCTCGTCACTGAGCTTCTCCGCCTGAGCACGGTAGTCGTCGAGTCGGCTGTGCTGCGGGGGGGACATGCAACCTCCCAAGGAGATGGATGCCGCGACGACCGCGGCCAGGACGAGGAGACGGCGCCTGTTCATTTGACCTCGATATAGTGCGGGCTGTAGTCCGGGCTATCGACTCCATCGATGAACACCGGGCCCGCCCCACTGTAGGTGTTGACGAGGTCGTCGGGGGCGCAGAGCTCGGCTTGGGACCCCGTGATCACGGCCACCATGTTGTCGAATGACGTCGAACCGCGGGTGAAGACCTTGCTGTGACTGTCGATCACGCCCGTACTCTCCATGTCGCCTTTGCCGTGATCGCTCGCATCCACGAACCCCGTCTCCAGCCGCGTCACGGAGGGCGCGTTCAGCGGCGACTGGCCGTGGATGGCATTCCAATCGCCGTTGTTGCCCTGGATCAGGCCGACGACGGCATCGTGTCGAGCCATCATCGAGTAGTGCGGCACGTGGGCCGTGTTCGGACCGGAGGACACGTTCACGGAGTCGACGAACGACGCGAGGCGAGGCGCGAGCTTCTCGGAGTACGACGCCTGCGTCGCTTCGGGAATCGTCTGCGGGAACGCGCCGCCCGCCCACTGGAACACCGCCGAGTCGTAGCCGGACGCCAAGTAGAGGTCCTGCGCGCGACTTTCGGAGAAGTCCGCCATGTTGGCTCCGGTGCCCGGCACCGATACGGCAGTGTGCTTCACCCAGGCCGGGATGTCACCGGTCTGCGGATCGATCGGCCCGTAGTACGACCCGATGGCGGACGACGTAGGGTCGATCTGCTTCTGCAGATCGTCGACTTCGGATCGACGACGCGCGATCTCGTTCTGGATACTGATCCGATTCGCCGTGACACGGTCGCGCAGCGGGATGCCGTCGAGGTTTCCGATCACCAGCGGGTCGGCAGACGTCAGCTTCTCCCGCTGCGCGGGCCTCAGCGCGTTCCAGACCTCGCGGATCGTCTTCGGATCGCCGAGGCTCGCGATGGATGCCGCGGTGAGCGCGCTCAGGTCGCCCGCCCATACCGACGTCGCCGCCGCCAGGCCCCCCGGGAGGCTGCGCGCGGTGCTGTCAGGTAGCCACGATCTGAGAGGTAGATGCTCGACGAGATGACCTGGTCCCACGGGATCGCCCATCCCACGACAGCCTCCGAGGCTTGGTTCATCGCTTCGTGGCGTCGCCGCTGCAACCGGTCATACAAGTCGGACGCCGTCTGCAACCGACGCGCGGCGAGCGCCTTCAAGCCGTCGAGGCTGGATGCGTAGTCGTTGAGGATGCGTGCCGCGTCGAGGCTGGCGGTCGACGCCTCGCTGAAGCGTTGCGTGAGCAGCGACGTGCGCGCGACGAGTGCGCCCGTGGTCTCGGACTTGGTGGAGCCGAGCTCGGCGGAAGCCGACGAGGTGTGCGACGAACGCTCGGTGAGGTCGGAGGAACGGTGTGTGAAGATCTGCGCGAGGCCACGGATGCCGTCGGGATCGCCCTGGGCCGGGTCGCCGTCGATCATGGGCAGGCTCATCGCACCCCTCCGCCTGATCTGCCCTGCGCGAGTGAGGTATCCGCATCGTCGAAGACCTGAGCGGCAGTCGACACGTCAGCCGAAGCCCGCGTCGCCACGTCGACGAGTGCGGCCAGCGCGCCCCTCACGATCGTCTCGACCTCACCGAGCGCCGCTTCGACCGTTGTCGAGCCGCACGCATCGGTGGCGT
Organism: Microbacterium laevaniformans; assembly: GCF_016907555.1. NCBI lineage: Bacteria > Bacillati > Actinomycetota > Actinomycetes > Micrococcales > Microbacteriaceae > Microbacterium > Microbacterium laevaniformans. The sequence continues at coordinate 159,700 of NZ_JAFBCE010000001.1, read as the reverse complement.
CGCACGCGCCCGCCACGGGAGTGCTGGCCGAGTTCAGTTGTGTCACAGCGGCACGCAGGTGTTCTTCGTCGACCCTCAGATCGCTCACCGTCGTCTCCGCTCTTTCGTATCCATCTTGTGCGATCCGCGTCCACGCGGCGATGGGGAGAACTGCCCTCGTGGCCTTCAGCCCGACACGCGTGCGTGTATGCCCCGGCGGGGTTCACGCGGATAGCGCTGTGAAGGTCACCCGCGCCCCGCGGCGGTGGGCGCGGCATCCGGGGAGGTCGATCGGGCCCTGGCCACGCCAGTCGGTGACGAGCCGGGCGACCTCAAGGGTCTGGGTGCGGGTGAGGCTCACGCCGAACTCGCTCGCGACGACGTGGCGGATGATGCGGTGACGCAGCGCGGGCGGGTTGGCGGCGAGCGCGGGCACCGACACCGCGATGCCGGCTTCGGCGTGCTCGACGATGTCTTCGATCGTCTCGTCGATCATCTCGGCGAAGGCGGCGGCATCCTCACGCAGCTGATCGCTCGTGCGGGCGAGCGCCTCGGCGACGCCGGGGCCGAGCTCGGCTTCGAGCACGGGCATGACGTCTTGGCGCACGCGAACACGCAGGAACCGGCGGTCGAGATTGTGCGGGTCCTCCCACGGCGGCAGGCCCGCCGCGGTGCAAGCGGCGCGGGTGGTTGCACGGCGCACGTCGAGCAGGGGACGCAGGATGCGGATGCCGTCTTCGACCCGGTCGGGCGACATGCCCCCGAGGCTCGCGGCCCCGGATCCGCGAGCGAGACCCACAAGCACGGTCTCGGCCTGGTCGTCGAGGGTGTGGGCGAGCAGGATCGCTTCGGCCCCGGCATCCTTCGCGGCGGCGAGCAGGGCGGCGCGGCGGGCATCGCGGGCGGCGGCCTCGGGCCCACCCTCCGCACCGACCTCGACGCGGATGACGCGGGCGGGCAGGCCCCGCTCCTCCGCGACGGCGGCCGCGCGGGCGGCGACGCGGTCGGATCCCGCCTGCAGACCGTGGTCGATGATCGCCGCGGATGCCGTGACCCCGGCTTTCGGCGCCTCGAACGCGACCGCGTCGGCGAGCGCGAGCGAGTCGGCGCCGCCGGACAGCCCCACCAGCACGGGACCGGAGACCGTCGCGAGGACGGCGCGCACCGCCCGACGGATCTCGGCGACGGCGGGGTCGAGGCTGGGGCGGTGGTCCACGGCATCCACGCTAGCGACTGCGAGCCTGCCGACTAGGCTGGATGCCGGCATCCACCAGACCCTCCGAAGGAGAACCAGCATGGGCGCATACGACGCCGTCATCGAGATTCCGCGCGGCAGCCGCGTGAAGTACGAGGTCGACCACGGCACCGGCCGGGTGTTCCTGGACCGCGTGCTGTTCACGCCGATGGGCTACCCCGCGAACTACGGCTTCTTCGAGGACACCCTCGGCGAGGACGGCGACCCGCTCGACGTGCTGCTGCTGCTCGATCGCGACCTGTACCCGGGTGTCATGGCCAAGGTGCGCCCGGTCGCCGTGCTGAAGATGCTCGACGAGGCCGGCGGCGACGACAAGGTCGTGGCGGTGCTCGCGAAGGACCCGCGCTGGGCGCACATCCAGGACGTCGACGACCTCGACGAGTGGACCAAGGGCGAGATCGGCCACTTCTTCGAGCACTACAAGGACCTCGAGCCCGGCAAGTGGGTCAAGGTCGACCAGTGGGCCGGCGCCGAAGAGGCCGAGCGCCTGGTCGCCGAGGCGTTCCAGCGCTTCCAGGACGAGGGTGCGCAGACCGCCACCCAGGGTGAGGGCCACGCCCCCAAGACCATCTGAGACCCGGTCTCACACGCGAAGAGCGGATGCCGGTCGGCATCCGCTCTTCTGCGTTGCAGCACTCGTCAGTAGACGTTGATGCCGTGGTCGTAGAGCACGGGTGCCGGGTCGATGCGCACGCCCTGCCAGTAGACCTCGAAGTGCAGGTGGCAGCCGGTCGAGACCCCGGTGTTGCCGACGTACGCGATGACGTCGCCCGCGTTGACCCACTGGCCGTAGCTGACGTTGTAGCCGCCGTCGACGATGTGGGCGTAGCCGGTGATGACGCCGCCGCCGTGGTCGACCTTGACGTAGTTGCCCCAGCCGTCGCCCCAGCCGGCGTAGACGACCCGGCCCGACGCGGCGGCGTAGATCGGCGACCAGCAGGCGGTGGCGAAATCGATGCCGCGGTGCCCGGTGACGCAGCCTCCGGGGCCGCAGATGGTGCCGCGGTTGCCGAACCACGAGCTGATGTAGCCGGATGCCGGGCGCACCCACCCATCCGTGCCGGCGGAACCGCCGCCACCGCCGCCGCCTCCGCCACCACCACCGCCTCCTCCGCCGCCGTTCCCGGCGTTGGCGGCCGCTTCGGCTTCGGCCTGCTTGCGGCGTTCTTCGGCGAGGGCGGCCTGGCGCGCCTCCTCGGCCTTGCGGGCGGCTTCGACGCCGGCCTGGTAGTCGGCGACCGTCTTCGCGGTCTGGTCCTGGAGGGCCGCGAGCTGGGCCTGGAGGGTGCCGAGGTTCTTGTCCTGCTCGGCGAGCGCGGCCTGGGCGGCGGTCGCGGCATCCTGCGCGGCCTGCATCTTCTGCTGCGCCTCCTGCTGGAGGCGGTCGCGCTCGTCGCGGGCGACCCTGGCCTTGTCGCTGAGGCTCTGCGCATTGTTGCGAGCGCTGACCGCGTCGGCGTAGACGCCGCGGTTGGCCGCGACGAGGCGGTCCATCGTGCCGAGCTTGGCGAGCAGGTCGTCGGCGCTGGCCGCGGAGCCGGAGAAGAAGAGCTCCATCGACGGATCGCCGCCGCCGGCGCGGTACTGCTGGGCGGCGAGGCGTCCGAGCTTCTTGGCCGTCTCGGTCGCGCGGGCGGACTCCGCATCGGCTTGACTCTGCAGCGCGGTTGCCTCGTCGGCGGCCTGCTCGAACGCTTCCTGAGCGGCGAGGTACTCGCTCGCGAGCCGCTGCGCTTCGGCCTGCTTCGCCTCGACGTCGGCCTGGAGCGCGGCGATCAGACCCTGGATGCGGGTGACTTCGGCGGCCTTGGCGGCTTCGTTGTTCTTGGCGTTCTGCACGTCGTCCCACGAGGGGTAGTCGGCCGCGAACGCGGAGGGGCTGAACCGCAGTCCGAAGGCACTGACGGCACCGAGGCTGAGGACGCCGAGGCCCGCGAGGCCGAGGGCGGAGCGCCGGCTCATCGGGCCGCGCAGGCCCGCCATTTCTGTGGCGGTCGGCGCGCAGCCGCAGTCTTCCGTCGAAGCGGACTTGTCGGTCTTCACCTCGAACCTCCGTCTTTCACGCGCGTCGACCCCCGCCATCCCGCGATGGCAACACACGTCACACTAACAACATTCGTCACATTCGCCCAGGGGTTTCTCGTGATGAAACCGCTGGGAGACCGGGGTCATTCGGAGGCTCGCACGCGCCGCACCCGCGGCCATCCTCCCCCGCGGAGAGCGCGCGGCACGGCATCCCACGCCCTCGATTTCCGATTTGCTGGATGATCTCTTATGCTTGAGCGTCGGTAAGAATGAGCCTCCGGGTTCGCTCGGCCCCATCGTTTAGCGGCCTAGGACGCCGCCCTTTCACGGCGGTAGCACGGGTTCGAATCCCGTTGGGGTCACTCTCCGACACACAACTGAATACGTATGGCCCTGTAGCGCAGTTGGTTAGCGTGCCGCCCTGTCACGGCGGAGGTCGCGGGTTCAAGTCCCGTCAGGGTCGCTCCGAGCGACGGGCCCTTTTCTTTCGAGATCGAGGGCCCTTCGTGTAGGACGCGGCAGATTCTTCAAGCGGATGCCGCGCGGCTCTGTAGCTCAGTTGGTAGAGCGCACGACTGAAAATCGTGAGGTCACGGGATCGACGCCCGTCGGAGCCACACGGACCGTCGTTACAACGGTCCCAGAAACCCTCGCCTAGCTTCTACATGGCGGGGGTTTTGCTTTGGGCTGGTGGGAGCTGGTTTTTCTGCTCGTCCACCAGGCTCCGATCCCCCGGTCGTTGATCGGGCGCAGCGAGTCGAAACGGGTGCGGCGGATGCCGATTCGCTGGCCTCGTCGGAGGCTTGGGCCGGTCTGGGGCCGGTTGTGTCCCGAAATCGTTTGATCGAGACAGACCCTAGGTCAGCGCAAGTCGGTCGAGCACCTGTCGGTAAGTGTTCACGAAGTGGTCGACGACTGCCTCGACGTCGTCGTCATAAAAGGCGCCAGAGTCGATCCCGTGCAGCTCGTCGAAGCGTAGTTGCCTGCGGACACGCTTGACGTCATGTACCCCCACGCTAAAGTTTGCCCTCGGGTACCCCAGCTTTGCGGAGAACCGCCCCTCAGGGGTCTGACGGTAGACCTTGATGTAGTTCCGATCCGGTGCAGCAAACTCGCACCCCTGCGATTCAAGTTGCGCGCGGAGTTCCTGGAACATCATCGACTTGTCTCCACGAACAAGCGGCCGGGTGCGTGCCCCGAGCCAATCCGCGATACCCGCAACCTCCGAGTCCGATGAGCGCTCCTGTCCGTCGGGAAGGAGGAAGTCGTGGGCAGCGACTTGAGTCGCCATGTCGTAGAGATCATCCTCCGAGGTGTCGACCAACAGTGTGCGGTTCCATCTTCGAGGACTGGCAGCGGCGGTTCGAAGCTCGTGACATCAAGCCGGTCGATTCCAACGCGAAGACCACCCGCGTACGCCGCCCGAAGAAGGCGTGAGCGCCAGCTGTGAGAATCTTCTTTACTCGTTCAAGGCCGGCCTCCGGCCGGCGAGAGTGGATCCCGTGGCGCCCCTGCGGTGCGTCCGGTCCTCGCTCCGCTGCGGTCCGGGCGCTCCTCGTAGCGCCACCGGATCCACTCCCCAACGAACCAGCGAACGCGCGGACCGACCGCGACGCAATGTCCCTTCTCGCCCTTAGGGTTAGGCCATGACCATCGCGCACGACGGCAGAGCCAAGGTAAGCGGCGCGAGCGGGGTCGTCCGAAACGGCGACGCATACGATCTGTTCCCCGAGATTCCCGCAAACTCGGTGGACCTAATCTTGACGTCGCCGCCCTACTGGGGGCTGCGCGACTACGGGCTCGACCATGACCACGAGATTCTCAAGCACTGGGTCGCGGCTGGCAACGATGCGGATGACGCGCCGTCGTACGAGTGGTACCGATCGAATGGCGGAGTTCTCGGCTTGGAACCACGGCCCGAGTGGTTCGTAGCCCATCTAGTGGAGATCTTTCAGCGCGGGGCGCACGCGCTGAAGCCCGGTGGCAGCTTGTGGGTGAATATCGGCGACACGTACTTCGCGCGATGGGCAAGCATTCGCAACGACGGTCGCCAAGGTCTCGGGAACACCGAACGCGCACGGCGCAGAGCACCAGTCGGCGGCTTCCGCCAGGAGAAGCAACTGCTCTTGATCCCCGCGCGTTTTGCGATAGCGATGCAGGACCGGCGCTGGATCCTGCGAAACGACGTCATCTGGAACAAACCGAACGTGCCACCGCGACCAGAACGCGACCGTTTGCGTCTCTCGCACGAGCACTTCTTCCACTTCGTGAAACGTCCAACGTCCGGCCGCGCGAGCTACTACTACGACCTAACCGAGGTTGAAGACGGCGCGCGCGACGTGGTGACGACCAACGTGCGGGCGGGGCAGGATGGCCACTCCGCAACTTTCCCGCGAGACCTCATCCGACCTCGGATCCTCAGTTCATGCCCTCCGGGAGGAACAGTGCTCGACCCCTTCTGCGGAACGGGGCGCACCCTAAGCGTCTCTGTCGAGAGCGGTCGCAACGCGATTGGGTTTGACTTGAACACAAGCTTTGCCGCGGTCGCGGCCTCGAACTCGGGAGACGGGCATCGCTAGGTCGAACGCCGGTGAAGCTGGAAACATCATCGCCGAGTGGTTCGGGCATCGGGTGTATCCCGTAGCGGCGAGTACTTCCGCCGCGAGAGCCGACCAGCGCAACGAATGTTGCCCTTTTCTCAGCGATGTCACCGAGACGCAGGTGACTTGCGTCAAGAGCGCCAAGTCGAAGGGCGGCTCGTCAAGCGGAGTGTCCCGCGGAGTATGCACGATCTCGAGCACCAGCAACGGGCTTCGGCAGGACTGGCTTGCGTGCCCGTTCCGAGCGCTGGACGTCGGGATGCTCGAGGATGCCGCGCGGCGGCTGTTCGAGCTCGATGGTGACCGCCCTGTCCAGCTCATAGCGGCTCCGTCGCTCGCGAATGAAGCGAAGCGGCAACTGTTCCGCCAAGCGCTGCTCGACGGCGAGGCAGGCGTGGCCTACTTCCAGGGCAAGCTCGGCGGGGAGATCAGCGTCCGAGCAACTGAGCGGTCGCCGGAACTCAATTTCGACGCGACCATGGTCGAACTCACGCTGGTCGACGGAGTCCTCCGTGTCGGACGCTATGCGATCTTCGAAATTCAAACGATGGATTTCCACGGCACCTACAAGCGGGCCGTCGACAATATTTCCGCGGCGAGTCATCTTCACAAGGACGACTTTGCAGCTGCTGTGGAGGCACATCCCGACTGGCTGTCGGAGGGCGTTGAAGGTCCGAACATCTCGAACGCCTTCAAGCGCACGTTCTACCAAATGATGTTCAAGTTCCAGATCGGAGCTCACGGCGCTTCGGCCGGCTGCGTCCTCGCTATACCGGAGGCCGTCTGGGGCAGCTGGCAACGATTCCTCGGCAAACCCGAATTGATTCCCGCCGAGGATGGAACGTGGCGCCTACTGGGAACGCCATCGGACGAACGCCCACCGGCCTGGATCTACGTCTTCGATCTCGCAACCCACACTGGCCTCACTCCCAACCCAGTTCAACTGAAGAAAGTGATCGGCACAACTGCCGCAGCGCTCTCCCATTTCGCGCTTGACGTTGCTCCGGAAGCAGCGCTCGAAGCGGGCGGCAGCGTGGACAACCTGCTCGAAACGATCAAGGCACGGCTGATGCGGTTCGACCCCGATATCGTCTAGGTCGGCGAGTTCAAGTTCGAGTCGACCCACGCGAGCGCGGCTGTAGCATCAAACGCCCCATCGCGAAGCCCGACGCCGGCATCTGTCAGGAGCGTCGCGATGTGACCGGTGTCGAGCCCGACCACTCCGCTTGCTGCGAGCAGTCGCAATCCGTCAGCGCTGATTGACCCGGTCGTGAGGAAGAGATAGAAGACGGGATCGCAGACTCTCGGCTCGAATCCCTCGAGTGCGCGTCCGTCATCAGCGACAGCGCCAGTACGTGCAAGTTCCACGGATCCCACGAGCTCGCGGAGGTCGGGCGTCGACACTTGAGTCTTCGAGTAATGCTTCGCCTGTCCGACCATCCATACTTCTAGGCGCCGGTCTGGAGACGGTAGATGAGACGAGATGTCCAGGCGTCCCTCGAGGCTCAATCGACCAAAGAAGTCAATGCCCTGGTCATTGGCCGACACCGTGAGGCGGGGATCCTTGCAACCAAGGAGGGCAAGAATACCGCGGCAACAAGCCTCGAACTGCCGCTAACTCAGTCCCCGAAGAAAGGCGCCATACTCGTCGAAGTCCAGCCGACGGCGCTTGGCATCCGCGATCGGCGTCCCCTCCTCTTCCGGAGGTACAAAGCAACTGCCCTGCAGGTGTTCGTCGGAGGAGCTGTTGAAGGCGAAGCGAGCGAAGGTCCCGGAGGGCGTGGCGACGTCCAGAATGGACTCCAGCTCACGCTTCACGCCTTCTAGCCGCTGTTCTGCAAATTCCGCAGCCTCATCAGGCGTGAATGAATGCTCAATGATCATGACGCCCGCAATGAGGTCGACGACGCGCGTTGGTGGCTCAGCGAGCGAGATCGTTGCCGCGATGTGTTCAGCGACGGCAAGCGATCTAACTCGCTTGCTGCTCACGCGATTCCACGATCTCGGCGATCAGATCACGCAACTCCGCCAACTTTTCGACCTGACCGTCCTCAAGCTGGCGAATCTCGCGGATTCCGAGGTGGTCAAGAGCGGCCAGAGCTGCGTTGATTTTGGACAGCCAGTTGCGTCCAGCGTCCGCCGATTTCACGAGCGCGGAGGCATCGCTGAACGGTTTCTCGAGGTCGAGCAGCGATTGCACCGCGTCTTCGTTATCCAGAATCGTCTTGAGCTCTCGGATCTCTGAGTAAGACGTGATCTTTGGCGGACGCTTGACGCCGGCAGTGTCTGTGTACGGCGACAGCAACGAGTAGAACTTCTCCCGCTCGTCCTCATCCTCAAAGCTCATGCTGCCGTCTTCCCATGAAAGCCAGGTACGAACCTTGGGGCTGACGAGCGCCTCGTGAAAAAGTGGGTACAGCTCGCTAGTGACGTGGTCGGAATACTCCTCACTCGCTCGCATCTGCTCCATGGCCTCAAACGCGCGGTACCGCCGATTGATCTCCACGGCCGAAAGGCCGAGACGCGAGCCCACATCCTGCGCGGAGAGCGAGTGCTCTTTTCGCAGCTCGTGCACAAGCTGCGCACTCTGGTAGCCGCCCCACTCCTTGACGCCGCCAACGTGGCGAATGCCCATAATGGCGAGATATGCGCTCTCGTCGTCAGACTCCAAGACCACGACTGGCACGGCATCAAAAACCTCGAGTACTTGCTCGGGAAGATCGATCCCTGCCTCGTGGTCGGACTTCAGCCATCTGAGAGATGCCAAGCGGCGATTACCCTCTAGGACGACGAAGAGCTCCGGGGCGGCGACGGGTTCGACAACGTCGCCCTCAGTAGGCACTGGGTCGACCACGCTTGCTTGCCCGCTTAGCTTCCGAACAACGATGCGCTCGACAGGCACGAAGCCGTTCGACATGATCGACTGCTTCAGTTCGGTGAGCCCGTCAGCTTTCAATCGCGCAAACGCCGCGTTCTGAACTCCGTCCTCCGAGAACTGACTCGCCCCGGCGTGTCCGGAGACAGGATTCCTTGGAAGGATCTGTCTCATGGGACGTCCCAGTAAGTACCCGCGCGAGCTTCGTGAGCGCGCTGCCCGTATGGTCGCCGAGGTGCGATCCGACTATCCGAGCGAGTACGCCGCGATGACCGCTGTCGCGCAGATGCTCGGCGTCGGGTCGCCAGAAACGATCCGCACCTGGATCCGCAGGCAGCAGGTCGACGCGGGCGACCGGCCCGGAGTCACGACCGACGCCGCGGTGGAGATCAAGCGACTAAAGCGGGAGAACGCGGAACTGCGGCGGGCGAACGAGATCTTGAAGGCGGCCTCGGTGAACTCAACCCGTCAGCGCAACACCATCGATGATCATCTCGGAGGTGTGGCGTGGCGAAGATCGGGAGACCGGGTTTACCGTCGGATCGGCGGCAACAGGTGTGGGAGCTGTGGAAGGCGGGAGCGTCGATCAGTGAGATCTCTCGAACGGTGGGGTCACCGCCGGGATCGATCTTCTCGATCCTGTTGCCGTTCGGCGGCTTCTACCAAGCGCCGCAGCGCCGTCGGGCGGGGACGCTGACCCTCGAGGAGCGTGAGGAGATTTCCCGGGGTCTCGCGGCAGATGAGTCGTATCGTGCGATCGGGCGCCGGCTCGGTCGGCCCGCGTCGACGATCAGTCGGGAGGTGGCCAAGAACAAGGGACCGCGACGATATCGCGCTGTCGATGCCGACGATCGTGCCTGGCGCCGTGCGCGGCGTCCGCAGAGATGCGCACTTGCCCGCAACCCGGTGCTGCGTGGTTACGTCGCCGCTCGCCTTCGGGAAGACTGGTCGCCCGAGCAGATCGCCGGGGCGCTGCGGAAGCGTCACCCGGCGGGGAGCGGGATGCGGGTGTCGCACGAGACGATCTACAAGTCCCTGTTCGTGCAGTCCCGCGGCGTTCTCGCGAAAGAGCTGCAGAAGCATCTGCGATCCGGGCGGCCGATCCGCCGCAGTGTTCACAACAACGTCACCGGGCAATGGCGATCCCAGATCAAAGACGCCGTCTCCATCTCCGAGCGCCCTGCCGAAGCCGAAGATCGCGCGATCCCGGGGCATTGGGAAGGTGATCTTTTGATGGGGCGGCACTGGAGCCAGATCGCGACTGTCGTCGAGCGCGCGACACGATTCACGGTGCTCGTCCAGATCGACGGCCGCGACATGGAGTCCGTCACAGCGGGCCTCTCGCGTGAGATGAACCTGCTCCCCGAGCAGCTGCGCCGATCGCTGACCTGGGATCGCGGGATGGAACTCGCCGACCATAAGACCGTCACGCGCAACACCGGCCTCGACGTCTACTTCGCCGACCCCCGCAGCCCCTGGCAGCGCGGAACGAACGAGAACACGAACCGGCTGCTACGTCAGTACTTCCCCAAGGGCGTCAGCATGAAAGACCTCACCCAGACCGACCTCGACACCGTCGCCGCGCGCCTGAACTCCAGACCGCGGAAGACCCTCGACTTCGACACCCCAGCCGATAGGCTCCAAGCACTGTTGCGCTGACGGGTTGAGTTCACCTCGGCTTTCTTCGCGGCCGAACTCGACCGGCCACACAAGCGATAGTCGGCTTCATCGACGCGCACAAGGACCGCGCCGACGGAGGGCTCCGATGGGGTGTCGAGTCGATCTGCGCCGTGCTCACCCAGCACGGCGTGAAGATCGCCCCATCGACCTACTACGACGCGAGAGATCGCGGTCCGTCACCGCGGATCGTGTCGGACGAGAGGTGGAAGCCGATCATCCTGACCACGTGGCAGACGCACCGGAAGGTGCTCGGGGCCCGGAAGCTCTGGCTGCGGTTGCGTCGCGACGGGCACGACATCGCCCGCTGCACGGTCGAACGCCTCATGCGCGAGCTCGGGATCGCCGGTGTCGTCCGCGGGAAACGGAAGCGTCCCGTGGATGCGGATCTGCGGGAGACCAGGCCCGCCGACCTCGTCGACCGGCACTTCGCCCGGTTCCGCACGAACCAGCTCTGGGTCGCCGACTTCACCTACGTCTGGACGTGGTCCGGATGGGTCTACGTCGCGTTCGTGTTCGACGCGCACTCCCGCCGCATCATCGGGTGGAGAGCGGCGACCTCGATGACAACTCCGCTCGTGCTCGACTGCCTCGACATGGCTCTGTTCACCCGCCGCCGCGAAGGCGTCACCGGGTTCGCCGGGCTCACGCACCACACCGACGCCGGCAGCGTCTACACCTCGATTGCCTTCACGGACCGGCTCGTCGACGAAGGCATCGACCCCTCGGTCGGGTCCGTCGGCGACGCCTACGACAACTCCCTCGCGGAATCGCAGATCGGGCTCTACAAGTCCGAGCTCATCCACCACGACGGGCCCTGGCGCGACATCGACCAGGTCGAGGCGGCAACCGCGTCCTGGGTGCTGTGGTTCAACACGGAACGCACCCACGGCTCCATCGACGACCTCACACCCCTTGAGGTCGAGCAGCTCGACTACGCTCGCAACGAACCGGTCGGAAAAGCCGGCTGACACCAGTAAAACGCTCTCCGGACACGCCGGGGCGAGTCAAACCGCGCTTCGGCAACTCTGCGGACGGCAGCGTCACCCTGGAAGCGGAAGTTGTTTGGATCCAGAAGAATTTGAGAGAGCGGTAGCGTTCTCGGTTCGTAAGTAGTCATTCGGTCCTCAGCTCAGTCGGCCGTATCAGTGTGCCAGGAGCGGAGGCCTCCGCGTGTCGGCGAGGTGCTCCGGGCCGGTCTCGGGCCGGGAGCCCGGCTGAAATCATCCGCGACCAGCCACCACCAACGAGCACAACTTCCGCAGAATCACGCGGCAAACGAGCGCTCGTGAGCACCCACAAACCCGGCGCATACAACTGAAAATCGTGAGGTCACGGGATCGACGCCCGTCGGAGCCACACGGACCGTCGTTATAACGGTCCCAGAAACCCTCGCCTAGCTTCTACATGGCGGGGGTTTTGCTTTGCCCTGTTCAAGGGCGGTTTTCGCCTCCCGTCGCGGGAGGAACGGAGCAAGACGAAACGCGCCTCCTCTCTCCGGTCGTTGAACGAGCGGAGAGAGACGAAACGGGCTCTTCGGAGACGTTGTGCCGGTTTTGTGCCGGTTACGGCGCCTTTCGACGCGGCGAACACGACGCATCGGCACCTTCCAATCTGCCTCGAGCTGCGAAGATGCCCCGGGCGGCGGACGAGATCTCCCCAGTACCCGAGTAGGCTCCCGATGACGTCGTCACGCGAAGCGCCCGCAGGGTCGGGAGCCTACTCGGGTACTGGCAAGACGAAACCCCGGCGATGTGGCTGAGCCAGTGATCGTTCCGGGGTCTTCGTGTACAAGCATACGATCAGGATCCTGAATGTCAACCGAACGAGCCGCCCTGAGCGCTGAGGACTATGAATCGCTCCTCCCGCTTGTGACTGCCGAGCGGCTGGGCTCGTACTCCCGAGCAACAGATGGCGGCACCGCAGCCGCCTTCGCTCTCTATGAGTGGAACATGCGCGCAGCTGCGAGCGTGATGGAGCTCACCTCGATGGTCGAAGTGATCGCCCGTAACGCCCTCGACACGCAGTTGCGCAGTTGGGCGACCCGCAAGCACGGCCACCCGTCTTGGCTTGATGTCGTGCCGGTCGATCAGCAAGGACGCAAGGACATTCAGCATGCCCGAGATCGAGCGACCCACCGGGGACGCCGGCCGGAAGTTCATGGGCGCGTCATCGCCGAGCTTTCGCTGGGGTTCTGGCGGTACCTGGTCGAATCGCGCTATCTGACCTCGCTTTGGGTGCCTTCGACGCACGCCGCGTTCGCTCACGGACATCCCGACCTCCGCACCAGGCAACGCGACGTCGCGTTCCGGATGCAGCAGCTCAACTTCGTCAGGAACCGCGCCGCCCATCATGAGCCCATCCATCAGCGTGATCTCCGACGCGATTTGGGACTCGCCCTCGACCTCGCGCAATGGATCTCGCCAACCGCGGGCGAATGGGTCGAGAACACGACGTCACTCCCCGCTGTTCTCGCCGAGCGCCCGAGTTTCTCATAGTCTTCGCATCCAGTACAGCTTTTGTCCTCGATTCGGGGTACAAATGCCGTATGGCCAGTTCGACCATTGCAAAGCTCGGCGCGATCGCCGCTGAGCGCTGGGGGATGGTCACGACAGCGCAGGCGGCCGAAGTCGGGGTGTCTCGCAAGACCCTCTCGAATCTCGCGGCCTCTGGTGCCCTCGAGCGTGTCGCGCAAGGCGTCTACCGGATGGCCGGTGCACCGACGGGCATGCTTGAGGTCGACACCATCAGGATCCACTGGCTCGCTCTCGGCGGCACGGCATCCGTGATCGCATCGGGAAAGTCGGCAGCGGCGCTGCACGAGATCGGGGACTGGCTCCCTGGAGCATCCGAGTTCGTCGCCGCCACTCGACGGACCACGAGGATCAACGGGGTTCGAATCCGTGTCCGATCACTGGCAGCCGAAGACATCGTGTTCGTCGACGGTATGCCGTCCATGAGCGTCGAGCGGACGATCGCGGACCTCATCGAATCGCGGGAAGACCTATCACTCGTGTCCGATGCCGTCGCGCAGGCGATTCAACGAGGGATTCTGCTGCGTCCGAATCGCCTGAAGGAGATGCTCGAACCGCTTGCCCGCCGATACCGAGAGCCGTCGGGGGCCGCGCTCATGGATGGACTCAGTGAAGCGGTGCCAAGCTAGGCCGCGTTTCGGAGGCCAGGCGGGTTCACTCGAACCGCGACGACGACGTAAGTGGAGTCCCGCATAGTGGTGTAGCGCGCGGTGACCAAGCTCGTCGTTCACGACGTGAGCGCGGTCACCGTGTGATCCTTCGAGGAAACTCTCACATCCCACTCGAACGGAATCATCACGATGACCGCACCTCATATTGTCGACCCTGCGAGCGTGCTCGCTGAAGCCCTGTCCGATGCGTCGCCGGATCTGATGCGCAGCCTGCTGCAGACCATGATCAACGTGGGCTGACCCCGTTTCGTAGGCCCAGTTGTTATGAGAGTCGTCCTGTTGCCCGCGGTCGCGGGCAGGGAGACTGGTCAGATCATGACGAACAGCAGGAAGCGTCACACCCCGGAGCAGGTCGTCCGTAAGCTCGCGCAGGCCGACAGGATGCTCGCCGACGGTCAGAACGTCGCGGCGGTGTGCCGGGAGCTCGGGGTGTCCGAGCAGACGTACTACCGGTGGCGGAACCAGTACGGCGGCCTCAAGGCCGACGACGCAAAGCGCCTGAAGGAGCTGGAGAAGCAGAACGCGACCCTGAAGCGTCTGCTCGCGGAAGCGGAGCTGGAGAAGGCCGCGCTCAAGGAGCTGGCTGAGGGAAACTTCTAAGCCCGGACAGGCGCCGCGCCGCCGTCGATCACCTCAAGCGCAAGCTGTGGGTGAGCGAACGGATGGCGTGCCGTCTGGTCGGGCTGAGCCGCTCCGCGTATCGGCGACCGCTCAAGGGCGACACGGCCTTGGACCCGGATCGGGCGTTCAGGGAGTGGCTGCGCGCCTGGACGAAGGACCATCCCCGCTACGGGTATCGGCGGGCGTACCATGACGCCCGCGCCGAGGGGTGGGTGGTGAACCACAAGAAGATCCAACGCCTGTGGCGTGACGAAGGGCTCCGGGTCCCGCAGCGGCGTCGACGCAAGCGCGTCGGGTCCTCGACCGTCGACGCGCCGACGGCGGACGCGCCGAACGTGGTGTGGGCGGTGGACTTTCAGTTCGACGCCGACGAGCACGGCCGACCGATCAAGATCTGCTCGATCGTCGACGAACACACCCGGGAGTGCATCGGCGGCCTCGTGGAGCGCTCGATTACCGCCGACCGCCTCACCGCCCACCTCGAGGACCTCGTCGCCGCCCGGGGCGCCCCGGCGGTGCTCAGGTCGGACAACGGGCCGGAGTTCATCAGCGAGGCGATGGCCGACTGGGCCGGCACCCGCACCGGCCTGTCCTACATCCCTCCGGGCTCGCCGTGGCGCAACGGGTACGTCGAGTCGTTCAACAGCCGGATCCGCGACGAGTGTCTCAACATCAACAGCTTCTACTCGCTGCTGCACGCGCAGGTCATCATCGGCGACTGGAAGGACGAGTACAACCACCACCGCCGGCACTCCTCGCTCGGCTACCTACCCCCAGCCGAGTACGCTCGACAGTGCACCCATCAAATGGAAACCGACGACTCACAAAACGTCCGGACCGAATGAAGGGGGCGGCTCAAACGCGCTGCTGTCCGCCGACGTGGACGCCGTCGTCGGCGCCGAATGGGGCAAGCCCAGCGCTGACCGTGTCGCGCAACGCAACGGGTACCGGCACCGCGACCTCGACACCCGGGTCGGGACCGTCGACGTCGCGATCCCGAAGCTGCGGCAGGGGACGTACTTCCCGGACTGGTTGCTGGAGCGCCGCAAACGTGCCGAGACGGCGATGATCACCGTCGTCGCGGACTGCTACCTCGCCGGTGTCTCCACCCGACGGATGGACAAGCTGGTCAAGACCCTCGGGATCCACTCGCTGTCCAAGTCCCAGGTCTCGCGGATGGCGGCCGAGCTCGACGAGCACGTCGACCAGTTCCGGCGCCGGCCCTTGGGCGATGCCGGCCCATTCACGTTCGCCGCCGCCGACGCGCTCACCATGAAGGTCCGCGAAGGCGGGCGTGTCACCAACGGCGTCGTGCTCGTCGCGACCGGGGTCAACGCCGACGGGCGCCGCGAAGTCCTCGGCCTGCGCGTCGCGACCAGTGAGACGGGAGCGGCCTGGAACAGCTACTTCGCCGACCGGCTCCTGGACTATGTCGACGACAAGCTCCCCGACGCGCACGAGCACCTCGACAACGCCCGAGCAGACATCCTCGCGTTCGCCGGGTTCCCCGAGGGCCTCTGGCAGCAGATCTGGTCCAACAACCCCAACGAGAGACTCAACCGCGAGATCCGCCGCCGCACCGACAGCGTCGGCATCTTCCCCAACCGCGACGCGATCATCCGCCTCGTCGGCGCGGTCCTTGCCGAGCAGACCGACGAATGGGCCGAAGGCCGCCGCTACCTCGGCCTCGACGTCCTCGCCAAAAGCAGACTCACCCTCATCGCCGACACCGACATCGAGGAGGTGACCGACACCACCCTCGAACTCAGCGCCTAACCCCTCAGATCGAAGGACCAAGCGCTACACCACTGCCGGGGACTTGACCAGCGAGCGCAGCGAGTCGAAATACCTCGCGACCGCCTCTCATCGGAGGCACCCCGGGGCCTTTGAGCCGGTCTGCGGCCGGTCGCAGCAAGGAAGTGCGGAGACCCCGGCGGGCCGGCGTTCGACGCCGAGCGGATGACGCAGATCTGGGATGCCGCGCCGCGCGTGGCCGCGCAGCGACGGGCAGCCGTCGTCGACGCACTTGGGGTAGGGCAATTCGACTCGGCGCGCGGCGCGGCGCCCAACGACCGAGAAATGCTCGAGGGACGGCATCCGTCCACAGGCTGAATACTCGCGGTGGCGCTCGACGCGATTCGCGGGGTAGAGTCGCCCACGACGCACGCGTGACAGCCGGGGGGTTGGTCCGCAGGAGACGGGGGTCTTCGCGTCGTCTTACTGGGGGTGGACGGATTTCGATTCGTCCGTCGGTTTGCTGGGGGGCAAAATGCCGACTGCATTGCAGCGTTCGTCCGTGCTGGGGATCACACGATGAGCGCGCTTCACGACGCCACGGGCATCGCGACGACCGGGTTCGTTTCCCCGTTCCCGACCATCGCGTCCCGGGCGTCCGCGGCCGCACCACCGTCGCGCGCTCTCGAGCGCCGGCAGTCGTGGGAACGCCGCTACCGCTGGATCCTGCGCACGAGCGACGCCGCCGCGGTCGCCTTCACGTGCGCAGTGGCCTCGGTGGCCTCGATCGGCGCGGTGAGCGGTCCGCTCGCCGTCGCCGATCCTGGCCTCGTCTTCCAGATCGCCGCCGCGACGGCCGTGATCTGGCTCCTGATGCTCTCCGCCTTCGCAACGCGAGACGTCAAGCTCATCGGCTCGGGCGCCGCCGAGTACACCCGCATGATCCACGCGACCGGGTTCGCGTTCGGTCTTCTCGCCATGATCGATGTGGCCATCGACGTCGACGGCATCCGCGCGCAGCTCTTCGTCGCGCTGCCGCTCGGCATCGGCGTCCTGCTGTTCGAGCGCTGGCTCTGGCGCCGTTGGCTCATCCGCCGTCGACTCGCGGGCGCGTACACGACGCGCGCGGTCGTGGTCGGCGAGCGCGCAGACGTCGAGTACGTGATCCGCTCGATCGCCGACCCCGGCCTGGGCTACCAGGTGGTCGGCGCCTCGCTGCGCGGGGACGACCTCGACAGCCTGCGCGTCGGCGACGCCATCTACCCGGCGATGCGCACGCACAGCGTGGCCGAAGCAGCCGCAGCACTCGACGCCGACACGATCATCATCGCCAGCCGCGGAGACGAAGGCGCCGACGAGATCAAGCACCTCGCCTGGCAGCTGGAGAACACGGCCGCAGAACTGGTGATCTCCAGCCGCGTCTCCGATGTCGCCGGGCCGCGCATGTCGCTGCGGCCCGTCGAGGGGCTGCCACTCATCCACGTCGAGATCGCCTCGTTCACCGGCCGCGCCTACCTCGCCAAGCGCGCACTCGACATCGCGGTCGCTTCGATCGCACTCCTTTTCTTCGCGCCGATCGCGGCGGTCATCGCCATCGCGATCAAGCTCGACTCGCCCGGTCCGCTGTTCTTTCCCCAAGCACGGGTCGGGCGTGACGGCCACGAGTTCCGGATGATCAAATTCCGCTCGATGGCCGTGGATGCCGAGGAGCGGCGCGCCGCGCTGCTCGCGGCCAATGAGGGCGCGGGCCCGCTGTTCAAGATGCACGACGACCCTCGGATCACCCGCGTGGGCCGGATCCTGCGGAAGTACTCGCTCGACGAGGTTCCCCAGTTCTGGAACGTGCTGGTCGGCGACATGAGTGTCGTTGGCCCGCGCCCTCCCCTTCCGAGCGAAGTCGCCACCTACGACGACGACGTCTTCCGTCGCCTCTACATCAAGCCGGGCATCACCGGCCCCTGGCAGGTCGGAGGACGCAGCGACCTCAGCTGGGAGGAGAGCGTGCGGCTGGACCTGCGGTACGTGGAGAACTGGACGGTGATGACGGACATCGTCCTCATGTGGCGCACGGTGCGCGTCATGCTGCGACCGGACGGAGCGTACTGATGACACGCACGGTCCGCATTCTCGGCACGCACGGCGTCCCCGCCGCCTACGGCGGGTTCGAGACTGCCGCACAGCATGTCGCGATGTACCTGCGCGATCGTGGCTGGAACGTCGTGGTCTACTGCCAGCTCGACGGCGACGGCGACATCACCTCGGATCGCTGGAACGGGATCGAACGGGTGCTCGTTCCGGAACCGCGCGAAGGCTGGAAGGGCACGTCCCACTTCGACCTCGTCTCGATCCGCCACGCCACCGCACACCACCGCGAGGGTGATGTGTGGTTGACCTTCGGATACAACACGGGCGTCCTCGACGTCATGCCGCGCCTTCGCGGCATCCCGAACGTGATCAACATGGACGGGATGGAGTGGACCCGCCGACGCTGGGGGCTCGCCAAACAGGCCATCCTCCTGGGCAACGAGCGTCTCGCCGGTCTCGTCGGTGACGTGCTCATCGGCGATCACCCCGTCATCTCCGCGTATCTGCGGCGTCACTTCGGCGCACGGCGCGTGCAGACCATCACCTACGGCGCACCGGAGGTCATCAGCGCACCCGTCGCGCCGGTCTCCGACCTCGCTCTCGCCCCCGACGCGTACGGCATCGTCGTCTGCCGGCCGATTCCGGAGAACTCCGTGCTCGAGATCGTGACCGCCTGGTCGGCACGCCACCGCGGGATGCCGCTCGTCGTAGTCGGGCCGTACACCGACACCGACCCGTACCACCTCGCCGTCCGCTCCGCCGCCTCGGACGAGGTGCGCTTCCCCGGTGCGATCTTCGACGCGGATCGGCTCGCCGCGTTGCGCCTGCACGCGGCTGTCTACGTGCACGGGCACACCGTGGGCGGCACGAATCCGTCGCTGGTGGAAGCGATGGGCGCGGGCAACGCGGTCATCGCCCACGACAACCGCTACAACAGCTGGGTCGCCGGACCCGACAACGCGTACTTCCGCGACGCCGACGATCTCGCAGTCCTGCTCGACGAGCTCCTGCCGAACGCCGAGCGGCTGCATCGGATGGGCGAGGCCAGTCGAACTCGGTACCGCGAAGAGTTCACCTGGGAGCACATCGGCGCCCAGTACGAGCACGCACTGCTCACGGCGCTCGCGCGCCACGGCCATGTTTCACAACGAACGGAGGTGCTGGTGTGATCGATGTCGCCGTCGTGGGCCTCGGCAAAATGGGGCTCTCTCACCTGTCCATGATCAAGGCGCACCCGGAGGTCAATCTCGTCGGTGTGTGCGACGCCACCGGCTATCTGCTCGACATCCTGTCGAAGTACACCGGGGTGGCGACCTATAAAGACCTCGGCAAGATGCTCGACGAGGCGGCGCCCGAAGCCATCATCGTCGCGACGCCGACGCATCTGCACGCCGGGATGATCCGTGAGGCGTTTCGCCGCGGCATCCACGTGTTCTGCGAGAAGCCGTTGGTCATCGATCCCGCCGAGAGCGTCGAGCTCGCCGCCCTCGCCGAGGAGAAGGGCATCGTCACGCAGGTCGGCTACCACAACCGCTTCGTCGGCGCGTTCCGCGAAGTGCAGCGGCTGCTCGAACTCGGCGCGATCGGCACGGTCGAGACCGCGCTCGCCGAAGCGTACGGGCCGGTGGTGCTGAAGCCGGCCGGACGCACCTGGCGCAGCCAGCGTGCCACCGGCGGGGGCTGCCTCTACGACTATGCGGCGCACCCGCTCAACCTGCTCACGTGGTACCTGGGCGAGCCGGAGTCGGTCAGCGGCAGCCAGCTGACGAGCATCTTCTCGGCGCAGATCGACGATGCCGTCGCGGCGACGCTGCACTACCCGCAGGGCACCGCGCAGATCATCGCGAACTGGTCGGACGAGTCGCAGCGCAAGATGACGACCAAGATCACCCTGTGGGGTGAGCACGGGCGCATCCACGCGGACCGGCAGGAGATTCAGGTGTACCTGCGCGACACCGCTGAGATCCCGGAGGGCTATCGCGCGGGCTGGAACGTCCGCTACACCACCGACCTCACCGAAGCGCCGTGGTTCTACCTACGCGGCGAGGAGTACAGTGCGCAACTCGATGCCTTCGTCTGGCGTGCGCGCTCTCGTGCCGTCCACGGCCAGAACGACTTCGGTTCCGCCGCGGCGACCGACCGCGTCATCGCGATGATCAGCGAAGACGCCACCCGCGTCGACGCGCGACTCGCGGCATCCGGCCACACCGCGACCATCACCCCGCTCGCGCCGCGCCGCGCGAGCCGATTCGGCACGGCACTGCGCGCCCTGCGAGGAGGAGCACGATGACTCTCATCACCCCGTCCACCCGGACGATGGACCGCCTGCTGTTCGGCGACAACCAGTTCTTCGGCGTCAACCACATGTCCGAGGAGAAGGCGCGTGCCCAGCAGATGCGCTTCCAGGACACCGACGCGATCATGTCGGTGCTGGACGCCGCCTACGACGAGGGCGTCCACACGTTCATGTGCACGACGCACGACCGCATCGGTGAGATCGCCGACCGGGTACGCGCGGATCCTGACCGGTACGACCAGATGACGTTCTTCCCCTGCATGCCGTACGCACACAAGTACGCCAATGCGGTCACCGACGACGGGTTCCTCGGCGCGGTGCGACGCTTCCTGCCGGAAGAGGGGCTGCTGGATTCCATCGCGCGGGGCGCGTCGTCGTTCGCGCGCAAGGACATCGAGGGCGTCGCCACGCTGCTGATCGACGCCGAGCTCAAGATGTTCTCGGGCCTGGCGACGCCGGTGATCTGGCTGCAGAACGTGATCGTCGATCTGCTGTCGGGCCTGGGCTTCACCGATGCCTTCCGCATCTTCGCGGACCATGTTCGAAAGCGCTACAACGCCGAGCCGGGCTTCATCACCATGAACCTGCCGCGACTGCTCGACGATCTCGACCGCGCCGGCGTGGAGAACCCGATCGTCTGCTCCAACATCAACAAGCTCGGTTTCCGCATGTCCGGCGGCGTGGACAGCTACCTCGACGCGATGCAGAAGCGCCCGTTCCGCGCCGTCGCGATGTCGGTCTTCGCCAGTGGTGCGATCTCGCCGCGCGAAGCGATCGAATGGGTCACCGCGCTACCCAACCTCGAAGCGATCGTCTTCGGCGCCTCAAGCCGGGCCAACATCGCCTCGACGGTGAGCCTGGTCGACGAGTACTGGCCGGAGCACTGAGATGGTCTCCGCCGCACGCGGTCGTACTGTCCTGATCGCCAACCCCTCCGCCGACCTCTACGGATCGGACCGGATGATGCTCGAGGGTGTCCGCGGACTCGTCGAACTGGGCTGGCACGTGGTCGTGACAAGCTCGGACGACGGTCCTCTCATCCCGCTGCTGCGAGCCGCCGGCGCCGACGTCGTGTTCCTGGACGCGCCGGTGATCCGCAAGAGCGCCCTGCGGCCCGGGGGACTCGTGCGACTCATCCGCGAGATCGCCACGCAGACGCCGCGCATGCGTCGCCTGGTCGCCGATCTCGAAGCCGACGTGGTGATGGTGAACACGGTGACCATCCCGTTCTGGCTGCGCGCCGCACGGCGGGCGGGAGCCGCCAGCGTCGTGCACGTGCACGAAGCCGAATCCACGCTGTCGGCGCCCGCGCGCGCACTTCTGACCCGACCTTTGCGGTGGGCGAGCGGCGTCGTCTTCAACTCCCAGACCAGTCGTCGCGTGTCGGGGTCTGCATGGCTCGAGCGGCGCGATCGCGCCCGGGTCGTCCTGAACGGTATCGCCGGCCCCGACCGACCGTCGCCGGCCCGTATCCACCTCGATGGACCCCTGCGGGTCGTGTACGTCGGACGTCTGTCGCCGAGAAAGGGAGTGGATCTCGCCATCGATGCGATCGATCGCCTCCGGTCCGCGGGGATCGACGCGGAACTCGACATCGTGGGCGACGTCTTCCGCGGTTACGAGTGGTACGAACGACAGCTCCGCGAGCGGATCGCGCGGCTCGCACTCGAAGACCGCGTTCGTCTCGTCGGTTTCCAGCGGATGGTGTGGGACATCGTGTCCGCTGCCGACGTGGCGGTCGTTCCCTCCCGCGGGGACGAATCGTTCGGCAACGTCCTGATCGAGGCCCTGATGTGCGCACGCCCGGTGGTCGCCGCTGATCATTCGGGGCTGCGCGAGGCCTCCGGGGGGCTCGAAGCGGCCGTCCTCGTTCCGACCGACAGCGCCGATGGCCTCGCGAGAGGTCTCACCGGAGTGCGAGACGACTGGGCCGCAATGCGCGACCGGGCGTGGCGAGACGCCGAGACGGTGCGACGGCGCCACTCGCCGGACGCCTACCATCGCGCTCTGTCCGACGCACTCGCCGAGCGCATCGGAGATCTCGGCGCGCGAACGCCCGGTCGGACGGCGGCGTCGACGATGAGCGAGTCGGAACCCCTCGTGCTCGAGGGGAGAGGGCGATGAGGCGCACGGTCGCGACGTCCGCACGTCCCCGCCCCCGAGCCGCCACGATCGGTGCGGCAGCGGCAGCGCTCAGCCTGACCCTCGTTCTGACCACCACGGCCTGCTCCGCCCCGCTCCCGGAGGGGGCATCCGCCCCGGCAGCGACACCGGCGGCTCCGGCCTCCAGCGCACCAGTGTCCACGGGAGAGGCTGTCAGCGAAGCCCCCACGGCGTCACCCGCTGCCGACGCTCCCGTCGCGAAAGTCGGACGAGGCGGCGGCACCGCCACCGTGAGCGCGGCGGCATCCGCTCCCGATGCACCGGTGGTGTACGCGGACGGTGTCACGCTGCAGATCACGGATGTCTCGTACGCCACCGAGACGTCCCAGGGCCCCGGCACCTCGACCGGACGCGAGTTCGCGCGGCTCACCGTCGAACTCACCAACGGGTCGTCGCAGCCCATCGACGTCTCGACGTCGGTCGTGACGGTGCTGGATGCCGAGGGCAACCGTCTCACCCCGGTCTACACCCCGGAGTCCGGGGCGCGCGACTTCAGCGGCACCGTCGACCCGCGGCAGACCGCGACCGCGGTCTACGCGGTTGCCGCGCCGACCGACCACTCCGCCCCGCTCACGATCGTCGTCGACTTCGACGCGCTCCACACGTCCGCGGTGTTCCGCGGCGCGCTGACCTGACCCCGCCGTGTTCCGCCCGGCATCCGTTGCCCACTCCGCCCGAGGAGCATCATGACCCGACCCGCCGCGCACTCGTCGCGCCTCACCCGCTTGATCGCGCCCGTCCTGGCGGCTGCGGTGATCATCTCCGGCGGTCTTGCCGCCGCACCCGCCGCGGCGGCAGATACCGCGCCGGCCACACCGGAGACCGTGACCGTCGACCTGCTGCCGACCTGGCAGATCAACGGCGTCGTCTGGAGCCAGGCCGTCGTCGGCACCACCGTCTACGTGACAGGCAGCTTCACGAAGGCGCGGCCGCCGCAGGTCGCGGCGGGCGGCGCCGGCGAGATCGACGCCAACAACGTGTTCGCCTTCGACATCACCACCGGCAACCCCGTCGCGGGGTTCGCGCACGCCTTCGACGCCCAGGGACTCGTCGTCCGCGCCGCTCCCGACGGGAAGACCGTCTACTTCGGCGGCGACTTCACCACCGTCGACGGCCAGGCGCGTGCACACGTGGCCGCCTTCGACGTCGCGACGGGTGCGCTGACGCCGTGGGCACCGCGTACCGATGGACAGGTGCGCGCCTTCTCGTTCATCGGCGACACCGTATACGCGGGCGGGAACTTCCGCTCCAGCAACGGCCAGCCGCGCACCGAACTGGCGGCGTGGAGCGCGACGACCGGCGCGCTGACGTCGTGGGCGCCCACCGCGTCGGGCGACGGTTTCGTGTGGGACATGGTCACCAGTCCCGACTCGTCGCGGCTGATCGTGGCCGGATCCTTCACCCTGCTCAACGGCGCCGCCGCGTATGGAATGGGAGCCCTGGATGCCGCGAGCGGTGCAAGCCTGCCGTGGGCCGCTGTCGACCGCATCCGCAGCGCCGGTCTCAACGGGGCCATCTCCAGCCTGAGCACCGACGGCACCCAGGTCTATGGGTCGGGGTACGCGTTCGGCGCGGGAGCCTCCTTCGAGGGCACCTTCGCGGCCGACCCGTACACCGGAGCACTGAACTGGATCAACGACTGCCTCGGCGACACGTACTCCACCTTCCCCCAGAACGGCGTGCTGTACGTGGCGAGCCACCACCACGACTGCAGCGTCGTCGGCGGGTTCCCCGACACGAACCCGCGCTCGCGGTGGATGAAGGCGACAGCGGAGCCGACGACCCCCGTGGGCACGATCACGCGCAAGGACGCCTATGGGTGGGACTTCACCGGCCTGCCGTACGCGGGCCTGCTGAACTGGTACCCCGACCTCGACTTCGGCTCGTACACGTCCGCCCGCCAGGCCGCGTGGAGCGTCACGGGCAACAGCAACTACGTCGTCCTCGGCGGCGAATTCCCTAAGGTGAACGGCATCGCCCAGCAAGGTCTGGCCCGGTTCGGCAAGCGCACCGCGTCACCGCATCTGAGCGGTCCGATCTACACCGCCGCGATGACGCCCACACCGTACTCGAACGAGCGCGGGCTGGTGCGTGTGCCGTTCAGCAGCGCGTGGGACCGCGACGGAGCGGCCATCACCTATGACGTCTTCCGCAGCCCCGCGACCAAGATCGCCACGTTCAGCCGCACCGACGGTCGCTTCTGGTCGCTGCCGAGTCTCAGCATCGTCGACAGCGGACAGACTCCCGGCAGCCAAGTGCGTTACCAGGTGAGAGCAAAGGATGCCGACGGCAACATCCAGTGGAGCGCGTGGTCACCCTGGATCACCGTCTCCGACGCGGCCACCTCCGCGTACCGCGCCGCCGTCCGCGCCGGCGGAGCCTCGCACTACTGGCGACTCGGAGAGCCGAGCGGGGCCACGCGACTGTTCGATGATGTGGGCGACGCTCCCGGCATCCCCACCGGGCTCACGCTCGGAGCGTCCGGGGCGCTGCAGGGCGACACGGATGCCGCGATCACGTCGGCCGGCGGCAGTACGCCACGCATGACGACGGTGGATGCGCTGCCGAGCGACACGGCGGTGTCGGTCGAGGCCTGGGTGAACACCACGAGCACACGCGGAGGGCGCATCGTCGGCTTCGGGGACTCCGCCGCCGGGACCTCGTCCTCCGGCGGCACCGACCGCGTGCTCTACCTCGACACCGCCGGACGCGTGAACTTCTCCATCAACGATGGCGCCTACCGCACCGTGTTCAGCCGCGGCAGCGTGAACGACGGCCAATGGCACCACCTCGTCGGCACGGTCGACGGCACGGGGATGCAGCTCTTCGTCGACGGTGTACGCGTCGGGCGCTCCCAGGCGGCGACCACGCCGAAGTCCTACACGGGCTACTGGCGCATCGGGGCCGACCAGACGTCGGGCTTCACGAATCGTCCCACCGACGCCGGGCTCGCCGGCAGCATCGACGACGTCGCGGTCTACCCGAAGGCGCTCTCGCAGACGGATGTGCAGTCGCACTACACCGTGAGCGGTCGCACGGGCGCATGGGGCACCGCCGGGTCGGACGCGTACGGCACAACGGTGTCGGCCGATCGACCCGATCTGTACTGGCGTCTCGACGAAGCCACGGGCACCGCACTCACCGACGCCGCCGGCGGCGGTCCGGTCGGAGCACTGTCCGGTACCGTCACACGCGCCGTCGGCGGGATCACCCCCGGCAGTAGCGCCACCACCTTCAACGGGAGCACAGCGCTCGGAGTCGCTCAGGAAGCGTGGGACGCTCCGCAGGCGTTCAGCGCAGAACTGTGGGTCAAGACCACGAGCACGAAGGGTGGCAAGCTCATCGGGTTCGGCAACACGTCCTCCGGGCTGAGCAGCAGCTACGACCGGCACGTCGTGATGCAGAGCAATGGACGCGTGAACTTCGGCACGTACAACGGTACGCAGAACACCATCACGAGCACGAACGCCTACAACGACGGCCAGTGGCACCACATCGTCGCCTCGCAGGGAGCCGACGGGATGAAACTGTGGATCGACACGCAGCTCGTGGCGAGTTCGCCGGTGACCACCGCACAGGTCTACCGCGGCTTCTGGCGCATCGGTGGCGACAAGACCTGGGGCAACACGTCGAGCAACTACATCGCCGGCACCCTCGATGAGGTCGCCGTGTATCCGAGCGTCCTCAGCGAGAGTCGTGTGCGCGCGCACTTCGCCGCGGCGGGCCGCGTACCGAGCGAACGCGCACCGGTGCCTTCGTTCACGGTCGCTTCGACCTATCTCACGACGACCGTCGACGGCTCCGCGACGACGGATGCCGACGGCAACCTCGCCACCTACGCATGGAACTTCGGCGACGGCACGAGCGCGTCAGGACCGACGGCGACGCACACCTACGCCGCCGCCGGCACGTACACGATCACGCTCACCGCCACGGACGCGACGCTTCTCACCGGCGCACTGTCGAAGACCGTGACCGTGGCGCCGAACCAAGCGCCCACCGCGGCCTTCTCCCCCACCATCGACCATCTCGCCCTCAGCGTGGACGGCAGCACATCGCACGACAGCGACGGCTCCATCGCCGCCTTTGCGTGGGACTTCGGCGACGGAACCTCAGCCTCCGGGACGAACGCCGCGCACACCTACGCCGCTCCGGGCGACTACACGGTGCGGCTCACGGTGACCGACAACGACGGGATGACGGGCACGGTGACGCGCGTGGTGACGGCGAGCGCCGTTCCGAACCAACCGCCGACAGCAGCCTTCACGGAGACGACGGACTTCCTCTCCGTGAGCGTGGACGCCAGCGCCTCCACCGACCCCGATGGCACCATCGCTTCGTTCGCGTGGGACTTCGGCGACGGATCCACGGGCGCGGGAGCGACGGCCTCGCACGTCTACACATCGGCCGGCACCTACACGGTCTCGCTGGTGACGACAGACGACAAGGGGGCCACCACCACCGCGTCCCACGCGATCACAGTGGTGGCCGATCAGCCGCCGGTCGCCGCGTTCGTCACCGGGGTGACCGACCTTCGTGTTGCCGTCGATGCCACCGGCTCGACGGACCCGGACGGCAGCATCGCCTCGTATACCTGGGATTTCGGAGACGGGACGAGCGCGACAGGCGCCACCGCCGTGCATGACTACGCGGTGGCCGGGTCCTACACGATCTCGCTGACCGTGGCCGACGATCACGGTGCGACATCCGCACAGACCGCTCCCGTGACGGTCACGGCCCCGCGGGTATGGGCGCGCGACGACTTCGAGCGCACCGTCGCCAGCGGTTGGGGCGCTTCCGATGTGGGCGGAGCCTGGGCGATCACACCGAACACGGCGACGGCGGTCGGCAAGTTCTCCGTCTCCGGCGGAACAGCGAAGGTCACGCTGTCGGCGGGCAACTCGTACACGGCGTCGCTGCCCGCGGCGACCGCGTCGACCGACGCCGAGGAGCGGTTCACCGTGACGTTCAGCCAGCCGTCGACCGGGGGCGGGTACTACTTCTCCGCGATCGGTCGACAGGTCGATGCCGCGAACGACTATCGGGCGAAGGTGCGTGTGGCCTCGACGGGAGCCGTGGCCGTGTGGCTCACCCGCACGGTGGCGGGCACCGAGACCGTGCTGACGAGCCTGACCATCCCGAACACGACGGTGACCGCCGGCGATGCACTCAGCATCCGCTTCCAGGTGAGCGGGGCCAACGCGACGAGCCTCAAGGCCAAGGTGTGGCGCACCGCGACGGCGGAGCCCGCATCGTGGACCCTGACATCGTCCGACGCCACTCCGGCCCTCCAAGTGCCCGGCGTCGTCGGCATCAACAGCTACCTGTCCGCCAGCGCCACCGCGGTTCCCGTGCAGTACTCCTACGACGGCTTCTGGGCCGGACCCGCGAAGTAGTTCCGACGGGGTCGGGCGCCGATCACGGCATCCGCGCCCCGACCCCGTCGACCGATCCCGTCCACCACGCCGCTGCGCGCGGAGGGCGGGGTTGCGCGACACCTGGGTGCGACACATCGCCCAGCAGAGAACCGGTGGGGGTGGTCACCGGGCGACCGTCGATGGAGATCGAGTGCAGGTCCTGGCCCGTGATCGCACGGTAGCCGTCGAGCGTCGTGAAGCCGAAGGGATTCACGTTCGCGGCGCCCCGGGACCATACGACGAGCCACGCGGGCTGCGATGCTCCCGTGCGCTGGAAGATGTTGCCGTCCGATCGGATGTTCAGCTCACTCGCGGCGAAGCGGTGCGAGTAGTCCTCGACACACAGGGTGCACGCGCCGCTGCTGCCTCCCACCACATTGTTGCCGAGGGCGATGTCCCGGATCGTCCACGGCATGTCGGGGTCGGGGAACGGACGCCGCGGATCGTGGCCAGGGACGGACGCGTCCTCCTGGCTGCGAGAGTCTTGGACGATGTTGATCGTCCGGTTTCCGCCGACGATCGTGTTGTTCCAGATCTGCACGTCGCCGGTGTTGTTGATCTTCAGCGCATTGCCGCCGTTCCCGACGATGAGATCGTCGACGATGTCGACCTTCTGAGTCAGCTCGATGAAGGCGCCGTGCCCGAGATTGCCGATCAGGTCGCTCCTGGCGATCGTGAGATCGAAGACGGACTGGTCCGTCCAGATCCCCGGGCCGTCGTTGCGGAGGAAGGCGGAATCGACGACGCGAACACCGCGCGACTTGGCGATCTTCACGCCCCCCGACACCGGAGCCTGGTTGAAGTGCTCCGCGTTGTTCTCGAGGGCCAGGACGTTCTCGAGACGCAGATCGTCCGCCAGGTTCGCCCCGATGCCCAGCAGACCGTTGCGAGCGAGGGTCACGTCGCGCAGAGTCGCGCGCGCGGCCCCCACGAACACTCCCGTCGTCGCGTTGTCGGCGACGGTCACCCCCTGAAGGGTGACATCCGGCGCCTCGATCGTCACGGTGCCCATCATCCAGACCGATGTCGCATATCCCCGGATGCCGATGTCACGGATGACCGTGCCGGCGCCTCGGATCGAGAGCGCCTTGGTCTCCGATGACGCGCGCACCTGATGGCTCTCCGGCGAGGAACCGATGTACAGGCGATCGGCGGCGGTATCCACGAAGAAGGTGCCGGGACGCACCTGATCGCGACTGCCGACCTGTGCCAGCGCCGCGCCGTCGATCCAGATCTGGTCGGGATGGGCCGCCATCGGGTGTCCCGCGCTGATCCACTGCCATCCGCTGGTCGTGCCGTCGGGGGCACCACGGGTGAACGTGGGGCTGGAATCGAACTGCGCCGTCCACCCGTCGACGACCCACGTCGTTCCGGCGCTGCGCCACCCGGTGACGGGGCGAGCGCCGTCGAGCCAGACCTGCGCACCGGGCGCGGATTGGATCGTCACGCGCTTACCGGCCGGTACGGTGACGTTCTCGTTGTAGGTGCCGCTGTGGACGACGATGACGGCACCGGTGCTGGCGCGGTCGACAGCGCTCTGGATGGTGGAGAAGGGTGCGGAGGCCGACCCGGTGCCCCCGGCGCGTGCGGAACCGTCGACGATGACGGCGCCGACCGGAATCGGCGCGCTGGACACGCCCGGCAACGGGGCACCACGGTGGCGCCGTGTGCCGGACTCGTCCCAGGTGAGCGTGGAGCTCGACGACGGGTCGGGCTGCACGGACGGAGACGGAGTCGGCGCGGGGGACGGCGTCGGCGCGGGTGTCGGGGACGGCGCGAGTGTCGGGGACGGCGTCGGGGAGGGGCGCGGCGTCGACGGCTGCGACGGCGTGGGCTGAGGGCTGTTGCTGCCGGGACCGGCCCCCGTCGGCGCGACGGCGACACGGTAATCGTCGAAGACGAACTGCTGAGCAGACGAGCTGCTCGAGAGGTAGCCGCCCACGCTGACCGCGCCGGCGGCGGCGAGACGGGCCGAGCTCGCGTCCGTGGCGGCGAGCCGGGTGGTGACACCACCGACCGTCACGACGGCGTCGACCGCCACGGAAGTAGTGCCCCTCACACTCGCTTCGAGGACGATGGAGGTGTGGGCGCGGAGCCGGGTCGAGAGGGTGGTGCGAGCGAGCACGACTTGGCGTGATCCGGTGACTCGGAGCGCCTCGAGCACCGCGGAGCCCTTCGGATCGACGACCACCTGCACGTGGTAGAACCCGGAGGCGGTCTTGCGCGCCTGCAGATTCAGATACACCCCGCGTCCGAACGCGGGAAGGCTCGGCACCGTGAAGGCGACCGATTGCGTCGTGTCCAGCGCTGTGAGCCCGGACGGCGATGCGGCCACCGACGTTCCGGGAACGCGGATGACCGCACGCGCCGCTCCGCCCGAGACGGAGAAGGCGCGCGGGTCGGACATTCGGTACGTGGCCGCGCCCGAGGCCCCGCCGAGTCCCGTCGCGACGCTGCGCTGCATGTCGTCCGCGAAGACCACGGCGGGTGCCGCAGCGGTCACAACCGTCGGCGAGGAGGCGATGTCACGATCGACGGCGAGGGCGGCGGTGGGAACGCCGCCGGCGAGGAGCGCGCTGACGAGAAGGACGGCAGACGCCGTGGAACGCATGAGGAGTCTCTTTCTCCCCAAGAGTCCACCACGCGGCAACGATCGCACGCGGGGTGTGTCGAGCGTAGCAAGTGCGCAGAGCGCCCTTGCCGACTATGAGACTCTTCTCACCGCGAGCGCGGCGCACCGCGCGCTCATCCGAGGTGCTTCATGCGGCGAAACCACACCGGCAGCGCCGCAACGAGGTGCGCGAGAGCCGTCAACGCGAGCATGGAGTACACCACGACGAACACCGGCGGTGCTCCCCACAGCACGAACGAGAGACACCAGACCCCGTAATCGACAGGGAGCCCGAGGATCGATCGCAGCGGCGACGATCCTCCCGCCTCCGCCGCCTGGGCCACGCCGGCGCGAGCGCGCAGCAGATCGTTCAGGATCATCCCGAAGAACGCGACCGTCGCAACGATCGTGAAGCCCAGCGGTACCAGGATCCACGCCACCGGCGCATCGAAGAAGCGCAACGCCCCGACGGCGACCGCCACGTGCAGACTGACCAGCTTGGCCGCATCGACCACGTGATCGAGCCACTCGCCGGCCAGAGACCCTCCGCCGCGCAGCCGGGCGACCTGCCCGTCTGCGCTGTCCCAGGCGTAGCCCGCGGCGAGCAGCAGCCAGACGACGACGCCGAGGAGCAACGACGGAGGTACCGTCGCGAGAAGGACGATCCCCGTGAATGTCAGCCCGGCACTGACGGCGGTCACCTGATTGGGTGTCAGCCCGACCGCGTATGCGCCGGCCGCGATGACCCGGCCGACCGGACGGTTGACGTAGAGCGAGTACGCCGGAGCTCCGCGTCCCCGGCCCTTCTGCGCGGCGCCGAGCTGCGCGTAGGCCGCTGCGACGGTCACGGCACCACGACCTTCGCCTGGAAGTCATCCACGAGCACGACGAACGGCAGGCCTGTGAAGCCCGTGCCCGCGTAGGTGGTGAAGCCGGTGAAGCCCGCCGACTGCAGCGCCGCCGTGGTGTCGGTGGTGCTCAGCTGCCATGCCGAGGGCTCCGCGGTGCCCGCGGGCCAGATCTTGCTGCGCAGAGCGGTCGTCCCCGTACCGTCCACCTGCACGCGCACGGTGTACACGGTGTTGGCCGCGAGGGTGAATCCGGGAAGATCGAGCGAGGCCAGCACCGTGCCGCCGCGCGCGAGCTGCGCCTGCACGCCCCCACCCGGCGCGATGACCCACCGCGCGCGGTAGTCGTCCGACCCGACGACGCGGCCGAGGGCGGAAACGTACATGCGCGCTCCGGTCGGCAGCGCCGGCAGTGCGAACCCGAAGGTGAGATCGGTGCTCGCCGAGGTCGTCGCGTTCAGCGTCGCCGAGCGCGTCTGTCCCGCGGCCTGCGAGGTGAGCTTCGCCCTTCCTGCGTCGATCGCGACGTTGGCGGTGCCCTGGGTCTGGGTCCACGTGCCGCCCACGACCGCCACGCCCAGCGCAGTGCCGGAGGCGCGACCGAAGTCGTCGGCCGCGAACGGCGCAGCCGCGGGGGCGGCGACGGTGACGGCGCTCGTCGTCATGCCTGTCGCCCCCTTGTCGTCGGTCACGGTGAGCTTCACCGTGTAGGTTCCCGATGCCGCGTAGGCGTGTGTGGCCGTGACCCCTGTGCCGCTCGTCCCGTCGCCGAAGTCCCACGCGTAAGCGGATACGGTGCCGTCGGCATCCGTCGACGCAGACCCGTCCACGGCGATCGACAATCCCGAAGGCGTCGCCGTGAAGGCCGCGGTCGGTGCCTGGTTCGGCGGTCCGGCCGGCGCGGTGACCGTCACCGATGTCGACGAGCTCCCCGTCGCACCCTTGTCGTCCGTGACGGTGAGTTTCACCGTATAGGTGCCCACGGTGGCGTAGGTGTGCGAGGCGGTCGCTCCCGTGCCCGATCCCCCGTCGCCGAAGTCCCAGGCATATGCCGACACGGTCCCGTCCGCATCGGAGGACGCGGAGCCGTCGACGGCGACCGACAGCCCCGAGGGGGTCGCCGTCACCGCGGCGACGGGCGGCTGGTTCGCGGGGGCGGTCCCCGCGGACGATCCCGTCCAGAGGTTGTCGAACCCGGTCTCGAACGGAACGTTCGTCGCTCCCCCGCCGAGATAGACGCCCAGCCCGACAGAGCCGGCCGCCTGCAGTGCCGCGGTGGCGTCGCTCGCCGTCGCGGTCCATGCCGCCGGTTCGGCGGTGCCCACCTTCCAGACCTTGACGCGCAGCGCCGTCGGTGCCGTGCCGACCGCCTCGACACGCAGGTGCAGCGCATCGCCCGCGGCGACGTTCAGCGTCGTGCCCACGTTGGTGAGCGTGGTCGTCGTCTGCAAGAGCTGCACGGTGACCCCGCCCGACGGGGCGACGATCACGCGCGCACGGTAGTCGACGGCGCCGACGCGCCGTGCGTGCACCGTCGCATACGCGCTGGCGCCCACCGGCCGCTGAGCGAAGCTGATATCGACGTTCACCGCAGTGTCGGTCGAAGACACACCCGTCAGGTACGCGTAGCGCTGCGCCGTGGCGGAGGGCTGGATGAAGACGGCCTTCGTCCCATCGACCCGGTAGTTGGACGCCGTGTTCGACAGTGTCCATGCACCGCCGTTGTCGGCCGTGCCGAGTCCGGATGCCACCGTACGGTTGAACGAGTCGTTGGCGTACGTCGACCCCACCACCGGCGCCGTGACGGTCACGGGGATCGCCTGCGTCGCCGTGGCGCCGTCGTTGTCCGTCACGGTGAGCGTGACCGTGTACGAGCCGGCAGTGGCGTAGGTGTGGGATGCCGTCGCTCCGGCGCCCGCGGGGGTCCCGTCGCCCCAGTTCCAGGCGTAGGAGGTGACCTGACCGTCACTGTCGGTCGATCCACCGCCGTCCACGGAAATGGTCAGGTCCGCCGCCGTCGAGGTGAAGGACGCGGCGGGCGCCTGGTTGGCGACCGCGGTGACGGGCGTCGAGGACACACCCGTCGCCCCCTTGTCGTCGGTCACCGTGAGCGTCACGGTGTACGTGCCGGCCGCCGCGTAGGTGTGCGTTGCCGTTGCACCGGTGCCGTCCGGCGACCCGTCTCCCCACGACCAGCTGTACCCGGCGACCGTCCCGTCGCTGTCGCTCGAGCCCGTACCGTCGACCGCCACGGCGAGTTTGGTGACCGCCGAGGTGAACGACGCGGTCGGCGGAACGTTCGCCGGCGTCCCCGTCGCGCCGAGCGCGTAGTGCTGCACGACGTCGCTCGCCGCGAGCGGCATCGGATACACCGCGACCTCGTCGATCTGTCCGTCGAACTCCCAGTCACCCGGGCCCCAGGTGACGTCGCCGCCGACGTGCCAGTAGCCGGTGTAGTCCTGCGCGTTGGCCTGACCGTTCGACCCCTTCAACGCGCCGTCGACATAGAGCCTCATGCCCTCGGCGCCCTGCGTGGCGACGACGTGGTGCCACGCACCGTCGTTGTAGCCCGGCGCCGTCTGGAGCGTCTCACTGAAGCCGACCCATACGCCGTAGATCAGGCTGCCGTCCGGCGTCATGTAGACGTGCCGATCGTAGTTGTTGGAGTTTCCGTCGGGGCTGTTGCCGAACCCGATGATCTTTCCGCCGGTCGTCGTCGATGTCTTGAACCAGGCCTCGAGCGAATACGAACGCGGGTTGGAGAACGTGTTCTTGCTGATCACCTGCCCACCGGAGAACGTCGCCGCCGTGTTGCTCACTCCACTCAGCGCACCCGCCGCGCCTTGTGCGACCGCGCCGACGTAGGTGCCGGGTTGGCCGAAGCCGGAGGCGTCAGCGGCGATGTTTCCGGAGCTCTCTCCGAGCCGCCAGTACAGCGACGGCTCGAGCGTGTAGACGGCGGCGCCGTAGGCATCGGCGGGCGCCGTGGCGGCGGCGAGCGTGCGCCCCGAGGCGACGTAGTGGGCGGCCACCTGCTGGCGGGTCAGCGGCGCGCCGTAGATCGCGACGTCGTCGATCGCCCCGGCGAAGAACGCGGCACCGGACCACGGGCTGTCGCCGCCGACCCGCCAGTAGCCGCTGTAGGGCTGAGCGGAGGTGACGTCGGTGCGCATCGCGACGCGCACGCCGTCCACGTACAGGACCATGCCGCCCGAGCTCAGGCCGGCCGAGATCTGATGCCACTGACCGTCGTTGTACGACGCCGAGGACGTGATCGTCTGGACCGAACCGGGGTAGACACCGAAGGTGATGCGGCCGTCCGGCTCCATGTACACATGCCGGTCGTAACTGCCCGACGTTCCGGTCGAGCTGTTTCCGAACCCGACGATCTTGCCGCCTGCCGTCGTGGTCGTCTTGATCCAGGCCTCGATGCCGAAGGTGTCGGGACCTGCGATCTGCTGCGTCGTGGATGCGAATCCGGCGCTCGATCCGTCGAAGGTGGACGACGGGCGCGTGTCATTGAGCATCGCGCCGGCGCTCCCTCTGGTGACTCCGCTGTTGACCGTGAGGTCGGCGGCGCCGGCCCAGTCGTAGGACAGGGTGGAGGAGTCGTCGTCGAGCGGCCAGTAGTCCAGGGGGGTGTCGGCCAGCACGGCGTCGCGATACGCACTCGCGGTCGAGGTCCCCGTAGCGGTCACCGTCGCCGTCCCACCCAGGATGGAATGACCCTGCGCATCGGTCGCCCGCACCCGATAGGTGTACGTCGTGCCGTTGGACACCGAGTTGTCGATGTAGGCCATCGCCGCCAGACCCCAGTCGGGCGACTTCGATCGGACGTTCTCAAAGGTCTTCACGACGACGTTGTTGCGCAGCACCTCGTACGTCAGGAACTCGCTGTCACGGTCGTAGTTGAGCGGCCAGCTGACGCGGACGGATCCCCCGGACAGCGCGATCGCCGTCGCCGGCCACGCCGTGTTCCACAGCAGGGGCCCCTGCGCATTGGTCGACTTCGATGGGACCGCGAAGCGCACGAGACCCTGTTGCCCCGTGTTGTTGACGCGGGTGAACTCGCCGCCGTAGACGAGGTACTGGGAGTTGCCGTTGACCGTCCAGGGTCCCTGCGAGGCGCCGCTGACCGAGCCGGCGTTGAAGCTGGGGAACCAGTGCAGCAGCCGAGGTGCCGGGTTGCCGCCGAAGTCGAAGTAGCCGTTGTTGAGCCCAGACGGCGTGATCCGGGCGGGCTCGTTCGTCACCGCGATGCCGCGGTAGAAGGTCCAGGGTTCGCTCTGGGGGAAACCGTCCTCCAGGCTGCCGCAGTAGTGCGGATGACCGGCGGCGTACACGGCGTCGCCCATGGGCTGCACGTCGTATTCATCGCCGTGGCAGTCGTTGACCCAGATGAGGTCGCCGGTGGCCCAGGAGGATCGGAAGCTGCCCTCCAGATTGCCGCCGTCGCCGAACACGTAGCCGGTGCCGTAGAACGATCCGGCACCGTCGGATTTGAGCGACATGATCGACGCGTCGAGCCCGGCGTTGCGGATCACATTGTTGGTCTGGAACGGCAGCAACGAGGCATCCGCGGCACTCACCATCGCGAGGCCGTACCCGGGATTGCTGCTGCCGTTGAGCGTCTGGAAGTTGCCGCCGAGGACCACCTTGGTGCCGTCGGGCGAGACGACCACGACGCGACCCTGGCGTCCCTCGAGCACGGGGGCCCACGGCAGGAGCGCCCCGGCGCGTGTGACCGCGGCGGCGCCGGCGCGGTCGTTTCCCGACATGCGGCCGAAGGTGCCGGTGAGATACACCGTTTCGTTCGTCGCCGCGACGCCGGAGGTCACTCCATTGGAGTTCGGGTTGAAGGTCGAAAGGGTCCCGCTGGGCAGATCGAAGGCGGCGACGCGGTTGCGCGTCTGACCGTTGACGGTCGTGAAGTCGCCGACGATGTAGAGGCGGGTGCCGTCGGGCGACGCCTCGACCTGGCGCACCTGCGCGTTGATCGACGGCGCGAACGACGTGATGAGGTTGCCCGTCGTGATGTCGTACGCCAGGAGGTTGCTGCGCGGCGTCTCGTTCGTTCCGGCCGCCGCCCCCGCCGGGCGGGCCGAGGTGAACTTGCCCGCCGCGTAGACCACATTGCCGACGACGGCCTGGTCCCAGACGATGCCGTTGATCTGGACGGTCGGCAGCGCATCGGCCGTGACGGTCGACGGCGTGCCCTCCGGCGGACTGACATCCGCACGCGCGGGCGCAACGACGACGAGACTGCTGACGATGACGGCGGCGGCAGCCGCAAGAACCGTCGCGATGATCCGCGTCTGCTGTCCGCTGACGCCGGTACGAATGCGCACCATGACTCCCCCAGTCATCCCTCGCAGCCGGATCCCCATCCGTTGATGCCGCGAAGGCGATAATCCCCCCAAGCCTCCTACGGCCGCGGGCCGACGAAGACGATGTCTGGCTCAGACGCCAGCAGGTCGACGGTAACACGGATATCCCCCTCCGCCGCAAGGGGTGCGACGAAGGTGAAATCCGCGGTGGCCTCGGCGCCCGGAGCAACCGATGCCGGGAACACGCGCGCCTTCTTGTCGGTCACGGCGATGCCCGGCGTGCGATCGTCTCCCCCGTAGGTCAGGTTGACGCCCGCCGCGC
The DNA here is from genome assembly GCF_016907555.1 of Microbacterium laevaniformans. Classification (NCBI taxonomy): domain Bacteria; kingdom Bacillati; phylum Actinomycetota; class Actinomycetes; order Micrococcales; family Microbacteriaceae; genus Microbacterium; species Microbacterium laevaniformans. Next base: position 122,660 of record NZ_JAFBCE010000001.1, on the reverse strand, counting down.
CGGTGTCGATGGGTGCCGAGCCGTTGTTGACGACGCGCACCGACACGGTGATGGCGTCGCCGCTCGGCTCGCCGGGCACATCGCCCGTGAACGTGCCCGTCGTCACCGCGACGAGCTGCACCGTCGCGCCGGCCACCGCTGGTGCAGGCTGGTCGAGAGGCACCTCGGCATCCGTCGGCGGCTTGGTGATCTCGGTCGTCGAACCCGCCGCGGGTGTCTCGAACGCCGTCGGCTGCGGCGTCGGCGTCGCCCACGACGGGCTCGGAGACGCGGCCGCGGATGCGTCCGGCTGGCCCTGGCCGACCACCGCCCACACCACGCCGCCGACCAGCAGCGCCGCCACGACCACGAAAACGATCCACGGAGCGCGTCCGCGTCCGGCTGTCGGCATGTCTTGTGCCATGCGAAAAGCACCTCCCCCATGTGCCCCGCGCCGCGGCGGGCCCCAGTTCCCCGCGTGCGCTCCCTCAGCGTACGCCCGGCATCGTCACAGAGCGAGCACGAGTTTGGTTCTCGTGACCCGGCGGCCCGGACGCCTGTCGCGACCTTCTGGTCAGCAGCGCCGAAAGCGTCACGAACAGGAGGAACGGCATCGCACTGTCGACCATGCCGCTCTCGGTGAATGTGCGGATGACGAACATCGCGAGCAGCGGCAGCAGAAGTCCGCGCCGCGAGGCGGCCGTGACAGCGGTGACCACGCACCATGCCACCAGCAGACCGATGAGCAGCACTCCGAGCAGACCTGCCTGCGCCAACAGCGACACCCAGCTGCTGTCGAGCACCTGGGACGAGCGCCACTTCTCCTGGACCGCGACTTCCTTCACCGACAGACCCACACCGAGCCATCGCTGCCACGACGCCCAATCCCAGCCGAGAACCACCTGCCAGCCCGTGAGACGGGAGTCCAACGCGGTGCTCTCCGCCGACGTGCCCCCGCGGCTGGCGAGCCCATCCACGACGCGCGTGAAGACGATGACACCGTAGATGAGAGGAACGAAGACGAGAAGCGTGTAGAGGACGCCGCGCCGTCGCACACCATTGGTGACCAGCGCCACGATCGCCCCGACGAGGATCCCGACGAGGGCGATGCGCGACCCGGTTGCCACGACGATGCCGAAGAGCACGACGCTCGCGATCACCGGCGACACCCGCAAGCCGCGGCGCAGGATGAGAACGACGAGGGCGATGAGCGGAAGGGCGGCGAGTCCGGCGAGCTCGTTCGGATGGATCTCCGGGATGCCGCCGCCCAGACGGCCCTTGACGAGCGTCCGCGCGCCCGTCGCGGCGGCGACCACGGCGAGAATCCCCATCGCTGTCAGCAACGCGGCGACGGCCCGATCCCACGGCGCGTTCGTCAGCAGAAGCAGCAGGGTGGCCATGACGATGAACACCCGCACGACCAGCACGGCCGTTGCGGAGCCGTTGCCGGCGACGACACCGCCGAGGAGACTGATCATGAGGGTGACGGCGATCACCGCCGCGGGTCCGAGACCCACCGGCATCCGTCGGCGCGTGAAGAGGGTCAAGCCGACGGCCCCGCCCAGTGCGACCACGGCGATCGCGGCCTTCGCGACGACCACCGGATCGAGCCCGCCCGTGTAGAACGACTGCGGACGCCACGGGATGACGCTGACGATCACCAGCAGGAACAGCGCGACGAGCGCCGCGAACCGCCGACGCGTCGGCCGCGAGGCATCCGCGTGGACGCCCCCGTGCACCCGTTGCCCGCGCATCCCGAGCCCTGCGGACGTCATGGCCGTGCGGCCGAGCCCGTTCCGGCGGTCCCCACGGGCACCGCATCGCGCCAGGTCTCGGTCACGACGCCGGACGCATGTCGGGCGGCACCGGTCAGGACGACGCCCAACGGATGCACGTCCACGAAGGAGAGCTTGGTGATCAGGGCCGACAGCGCCGATGCCGCCGTCGATCCGCTCCGCACCGCGACCACGACTCCGGTGGCGTCGTCGACGAGTTCTCGCACCACGGCGACGGATGCGGCATCCACCACCACCACGACGACGTCGACATGCGCCCGCAGGGTCGAGCGGAGGGCGGGCAGTGCGTCCTGCAGCGCTGCCGCCGCGACCGGCAGAGGATCGGCGAACTGCCGGCCCGCGGCCTCACACACCGCGGCGTCGACGTCCTCCCCGTCGAGCACCTCGGCGAGCGAGCGCGTCTCGGCCGCGGCGTCGGATGTGGCGCGCGTCTCCAGGATCGTGACGGTACGGCCCGCAGCAGCGAAGGCAGCCGCCAGACCACTGCGCTCCGCCTGCCCGATGGCATCGTCCGAAGCGGTCAGAACGAGCACGGACGAGAGGTCGCTGCCGCCCAGCACCCCGAGATTGGCGACGGTCTCGTCGAAGGCGACGGACTCGTCCTCGTCGTCCGAACGCCTCCAGCGGCGACGGCGGGGGATGCGCCCGACGACACGGATGCCCACGAGGCGGCGCACGTCGGAGATGGTGATGACGTTGCGGTTGGTCACCGTGCGATAAACGGCGACGATCCCGCCGACCGCCAGCCCGACGATCAGTCCGAGCCCGACGATCGCGAGCGTCTGCGGAGACACCGGCGCGAGCGGTTCGACCGCCGGCAGCACCACGGTGAGGTTCACCTGGTAGCGCTCATCGGCGTCGGAGTTCTCCGTCGACTGGATGAGTTTCGACAGGTGCGCTGCGGCCGCATTCGCGACCGCCGCGCTGAGCTGCGCAGTGGGAGCCTCGGCGCGCACGACGAGCAGCACGGTGTCGGTCGTGTTGTCCGCCGACACCATCTTTCGCAGGTCGCGATCGCTGTACTCGTCGGCGGAGAGGTGCAGATCGCTGCGGATGCCGGCGATGACCTCCGGACTGTCGACGAGCTCCGGATACGAACGGATCCGCGCGAGGCTGAACTGGTTGCGCTCGAACAGCGACGCTTCCTTCGAGTCCACCTGCAGCATCAACGTCGATGTCGATGCGTACGTCTCCGGCAACAGCTTCGCGATGCCGTAGGCGCCACCCGCGCCCAGCAGCGCGAAGATCAGGACCAGCAACCACCCTTCGCGGAGTATCCGCGCGTACGGGACGTCCTCCATGCTCCCCACCCCCCAAGATGAGCCCGAGCGCCGGACGTACCCCTGTTCCCCCGCCCGACGCCTTCGTGCTGCGCCGAACCTACCACCAGTCGGCGCTGCCTGCCGAGCCTTCTCAGCCGGTTGAGAGGATCACGGTGCCGACGGCGTGTTCGCGGCGATCCAGCGCAGGGCGACTCCGCCGAGCGCGGATGCCGCGGCGAGGGCGAACGGAATGAGGGCCGGACTGCCGCCGACGAGGACGATCACGACCGTCAGCACCAGACCGAGAAGAGTGTCGCTGAGGCGAACCATAAAGACCACCCGCTGACGTCCGGCGACGGCGCTGAGCGCGCCGTAGGGCGTGACCACCGCAACCGAAAGCCCGAACACGAGCCACGCCACGAGCATCGTCGGATCGAACGCGACACCGAACGCCAGCGGACCCAGCCACGGTCCGAGTCCGAGCGCCACCGCGCTCATCAGAACGGTCGCGCCGACGAGCACGACCACGACGCGGTCCGCCTCTCGCAGCGAGTCGAACCGGCCCTCGCGCCGATGGTCGGCGAAGCGGACGAAGAGGAACGACGACAGGCCGCCGACGACCAGGAGGAGAGGGGAGGTGTAGGTGCGTGCCGCCTCGAGCATGCCGACGGCGGCCGCGCCGGTGGCCGCAAGCACGACCACACGCACGCCAGTCAGCATCGCCGGCCGCAGGGTCTGCTGCAGCCCTCGCCAGGCCCCGTAACCCCAGACGGTGCGCAGGTTTGCACCCCGCCAGCCGACCAGGACGCGTTCCGATCGGGGAACCAGACGCCACCCGACGATCGCGCCGATGGTCTGCCCGGCGGCGATGGCACCAAGGAAAGCACCGAGCGAGAGTGCCTGCACGGCCGCCGCCCCGGCGAGCACCGCGAGGCTGACGACGAAGCCGGTCAGATCGGCGGCGATCACTCGCGGGAAAGCGTAGCCCGCCATGAGGAGGCGGCGGACGATCTCCTCGACCACGAAGGCGATCATCGCGAGCGCGAACAGTCCCGCTTCGGCAGGGCTGGCGAAGCCGCTGGCTGCGGCCGCGGCGGCGGCGAGCGCCGCACTGGTCGCCGCCGCGATCGCGAGCCAGACCTCGAGTCCGGCGCGGATCCGTCGGTCCGCGCGATCCAGCACGATGAGCGCGTCTCCGACGAGCCCCGTGACGACGCCCGACGCCAACACGATCACGCCGTAGAGGATCGCGAAGCGTCCGTAGTCGGCGATGCCGAGCAGGCGTGCGACGAGGATCTGCAGCGCCAAGCTCACCGCCGCCTGAGCCGCTTGCGCGGCGATCGCCCCCAACGCCTTCCGCTTCACGCGCGCCCCTTCCCCCGGCCCCATCTTGCCCGACGGTGCGCCGGGGCGGCAGCCTTCCTGCGGTTGGCGCTGCCGTCGCGGTGCGCGCCACTGTCGCCTCGTGCGCACCTGCGGTAATGTGCAGACGTGGGCCGGGGGGCCCGCATCGAGCCGGGGGGCTCGAACCGGACCGGCGCTCGTCGTCGGGCTCGGATCATGTCGAGAGCTGGGGGAGCTCGCTATGGCTGTGTCGATCGGCTATGCCGCAGGTGCGTTCGATCTGTTTCACATCGGACACTTGAACATCCTTCGCCATGCGAAGGAGCAATGTGACCTCCTGATCGCGGGTGTGGTCAGTGATGAGATGCTGCGTGAGGTCAAGGGCGTGGAACCGTTCGTTCCGACGGTCGAGCGCGCGCAGATCGTGCGCGACATCCGCTACGTCGACCATGTCCACATCGAGACGGTGCCCGACAAGCTCGAGGTGTGGCGCGAGGTCGGCTTCACTCATTTCTTCAAAGGTGATGACTGGCGCGGCACGGAGAAGGGTCTGCGCCTGGAGCGCGAGTTCGCGGCCGTCGGCGTGCAGGTCGTCTACTTTCCCTACACTGCGCACACGTCGAGCTCGCAGCTGCGACGCGCGCTGGACGCGGCCATCGTGGCGAAGGACGAACGTCGCGGCATCCGCTCGGACGTCGGGTAAGCCCCCCCCCGAGCGGGGGGAATCTGCGACGAAAGTCGAAGAAAACACCCGCCGAACCGGTGATTTCCGGTTCACGACACCTTGTCCCCCTAGGATGAGCGCGGCGCGGGGGCGCGCCGTCGACCTTGGGGGTTGTTTTCATGGGTTTCGTGCACCGCCACCGCGGCCTCATCCGCGCGCTCACCATCGGCGTGGTCCTGACCGCGACAGTCGTCGTCGCCGGCTGCGCCACGGAGAACACGGATGCCGCGACCTCGCCGACGCCGGCCACGCACGCGCCCTCACCTTCCCCGACCCCCACGCCGCTCACCCCGGCTCAAGCGCTCCTGGCGGCTCATGCCGATGTCCCGGGAGCGTGCGCGGTCAGCTTCAGCATCGACGGCACGACGCTCGAGCCGCAGCTGCAAGTGCAGGACCGGCTCTACGACCACCTGCCGATCCCACGGGCGGCCGGCCGCGTGTTCGCAGGCTGGTACGCCGACGCGGCGACGGCGGCCGCGGCATCCGCCGATCCCGCTGCACATGCCGGCAGTCCCGCGACGCGGATCAACGGCTCGCGGCCGGTCGCCTGCACCGCCCACCAGCAGACGCTCTACGGCGCGTGGACGACGACGGATGCCGTGGCCGCCGCCAAGGCGCGCGTGCCGATCCTCATGTACCACCAGTTCACCGCGAAGCCCGAGGGCGAGTCCGGCTGGCTGCGCGGCAACTACGCGTACATCGAGGACTACCGCGCCCAGATGCAGTACATCAAGGATCAGTCCTTCTACCTGCCGACCTGGGACGAGCTGAGCGCGTTCATCGACGGAGCGCTCTACCTGCCCGACCACGCGGTGATCATCACGGATGACGACGCCGATCCGAGCTGGCTCACGATGGCCTCGCCGATCAACGAGCAGCTCCAGCTCATGGCGACCTCCTTCGTGATCACCGGTTCGGGCGTTCCCGCCCAGAACCGGTTCATCCTGCAGCGATCCCACACGCACGACATGCATCACGCGGGAGCCAACGGCAAGGGCCAGATGGTGAACCTGACCGCTCCCGAGATCGCCGCGGACATGACCGCCTCGGCGACCGCGCTCGGCGGAGTCAAGGAAGTGATGGCGTACCCGTACGGGCACAACAACGAGACCTCGCACGAGGGCCTGCGCCAGGCGGGCTTCGAGATGGCCCGCACGATCGAGCAGGGCTACGTGTCGGTGGGCAGCGACAAGCTCACCCTCCCGTGCGTCCGCATCAACTACGGCATGGGCGTCAACGCTCTCAAGAAGCAGATCGGCTGAGGACCGTTGGTGAGCGGGAGCCAGAAGATGAGCGGGAGCCAGCAAGAACTGACAGAGCACGCACAGGAGTTGCCCAACTCCGCCTCGGTAGGCTGAAACGGTTCTGTCCCTGACCGATCGCGAGCGCATCCCCATGGATCTTTCCGTCATCGTTCCCACCTTCAACGAAGGCGGGAACGTCGCCGAGCTGGTCCGCCGCATCGGTGCGGCCCTCGACGACGTCGATTTCGAGGTCGTCTTCGTCGACGACTCCACCGACGACACGCCCGCGACGATCCAGGCCGTCGCCGCGTCCACGGACTTCCCGGTGCGCCTCATCCATCGCGACGAACCCGAAGGTGGACTCAGCGGCGCCGTGCTCGAGGGCTTCCGCAACGCGCAGGCCCGCTGGTGCCTGGTCATGGACGGTGACCTGCAGCATCCGCCCGAGGACATCCCGCGCATGCTCGACCGCGCCGCCCTCGGCGACGTCGACATCGTCGTCGCCTCTCGCTACGTCGCTGGCGGGACGGCGGGCGGCCTCGCCGGCGCCACGCGCACCGCGGTCTCGCGGACCTCGACGCTGCTGACGAAGGCGATGTTCCCGCGGAAGCTCCACGGCTGCACCGACCCGATGACCGGCTTCTTCCTCGTCGACCGCGACACCGTCGATCTCGACGACCTCCGCCCGCGCGGATTCAAGATCCTGCTCGAGATCCTCGCGCGCCGTCAGATGCGCATCGGCGAGATCCCGTTCGCGTTCGCGACCCGCTTCGCCGGTGAGTCCAAGGCCACCTTCAGCCAGGGCATGCGCTTCCTGACGCAGCTGGCGATGCTGCGCTTCGGCCGCATGTCGGCGTTCGCCCTCGTCGGCGGTGTCGGGGCGATCGCGAACCTGGTGATCATGTGGGGCCTGATCCACCTCGGCATGAACTACCTGACGGCCGCGATCATCGCGAGCGAAGTGACGATCATCGGCAACTTCCTGCTGCTCGAGTACCTCGTCTTCGCCGACATGCGCTCCGAGTCCGGCCAGATGTGGGTGCGTTTCCTCAAGTCGTTCGCCTTCAACAACGTCGAAGCCGTCGTCCGCATCCCGATCATCCCGCTGCTCGTGCAGGGCGCGCACATCCCGAGCGTCCTGGCGGCAGCGATCACACTCGCCGCGGCGTTCGTGGTGCGCTTCGTCTACCACGCGCTCTGGGTCTACGCCCCGAAGAACAAGTCCACCTCCCGGGTGGCGACCCGGGGCGTCACCCGCGCGGCCGAGCGTACGCTGGAATCATGACCTCCGAGAACACCCAGATCACGATGTTCGGTGCCGATTGGTGCCGCGACTGCGTCCGCACCAAGAAGCAGCTCGACGAGCTCGGTGTGCCGTACACCTACGTCGACCTGGTCGCCGACCCCGCCGCTGCGGACGTCGCCCGCGAGATCTCCGGTCGCACGAACATCCCCGTCGTCGTCTACCCCGACGCCTCCCACCACGTCGAGCCGACCAACGCCGACGTCGAGGCGAAGCTGCGCGAGCTCTCCCTCATCTGAGGGGCGTCGGCGAGACGACGCGACATCGCGTCGCACCTTTTCGGGAACCGCGTCTCATCCGGTCGTAAGCTGGAGGCCCGCGCGCGAGCGCGACCACCGCTTCGAAGGAGAACGCCGTGACCGCAAACGCTCCGAGCGCACCGAAACGGTCCACAGTCGCGCCCACCCTCGCCGATGACGTGCGCGCCGATCTGGATGCCGCGATCACGGCTCTGCGCACAGGGCAGCGCGCCTGGAGCGCGCTCACTCTCGCGCAACGTCGCACGCTGCTGCAGCGCGTCCGCGTCGCGACGTCCGCGGTCGCGGCCGAATGGGCCGACGCGGCATCCGTGTCGAAGGGTCTCGCCCCCGGCCACCCGCTCCGAGGCGAGGAGTGGCTGTCGGGGCCGTACGCAGCCATCGTCGCCCTCGACGCCTACGCCGACACGCTCCGGGCTCTCGCCGTCGGGCGATCGCCGCTGGACGGCGTCCGCATCGGCGCGGCTCCCGGAGACCGCACGGTCGTCCACACCTCGCCACTGTCGGCGACCGACGCCCTGCTGCTGTCGGGCTACGCCACCGAGGTCTGGCTGCAGCCGGGGGTGGATGCCGCGACGGCCCGCCGGGAGGCGGGGCTCGGCCAGCTCGATCCGGCGAGCGCGGGTGGCGTCGGGCTCGTGCTGGGCGCCGGCAACATCACCTCCATCCCCTACCTCGACGTGCTGTACGAGCTGCTGGCGTCCAACCGCGTCACGCTGCTGAAGGTCAATCCGACGCAGGACGCGCTCGTGTCCGTCTTCGAGCGTGCCCTGGCACCGCTCATCGAGCCCGGGTTCCTGCGGATCGTCCGCGGTGGGGGCGATGTGGGCGCCTACCTCACCCAGCATCCGGAGATCGACCACGTCCACATCACCGGATCGGAGGCGACGTTCCGCTCCATCGTGTGGGGTCCCTCGCACACCCCCGCCGCGGCGGGTGCCGCCACACGTCGCCGCCGCGACGGCAGACCGCTGCTGAAGAAGCCGATCACGGCCGAACTGGGGGGTGTCTCGCCGATCATCGTCGTGCCGGGGAGGTGGTCGAACGCCGACCTGCGCTTCCAGGCCGAGCACGTCGTCACCATGCGCCTGCACAACAGCGGCCACAACTGCATCGCCGGCCAGGTCGTGCTGCTCTCGGACGACTGGGCGCAGCGCGACGCGTTCCTCGACGCGTTGCGCACGGCGTACGACCGCGCGCCGTCCCGCCCCGTCTGGTATCCGCAGAGTCAGGGCAAGCTCGACGCTGCCCGCACCTCGTACCCGGATGCCGCGTGGTGCGGCGGCGGCACACGCGCCCTCATCGAGACGACCCCGGCCGACGCCGGGACCCTCGAGACGACGGAGTACTTCTCGCCGGTTCTCGGGGTGGTCGCCCTGCGCGGCACGGGCCAGGAGTTCCTGGACAGCGCCGTGGCGCATGCCAACGAGCGCCTCGTGGGCACCCTCGGCGCCAACGTGCTGATCGATCCCGAGACGCAGAAGTCTCTGGGCGATGGGTTCGAGAGGGCGCTCGCCGACCTCCGCTACGGCACGGTCGCGATCAACGCGTGGACGGCCTTCGGCTTTCTCACACCGACCGCCACCTGGGGCGCCTTCCCCGGCGGCACCCTCGAGGACGCGCCCAGCGGCATGGGCGTCGTGCACAACGCCCTGCTGCTCGACCACGTCGAACGCACGGTCGTGCGGGGACCCTTCCGACCGTTCCCCCGCTCGGCGTCTTCGGCGATGCGGGGCTACGGACTGTCGGTGCTGCCGAAGCCGCCGTGGTTCGTCACGTCGCGCACGGGCGCTGCCGTCTGCGAGGGATTCACCCGCTTCCGCATCGACGGCAATCCGGCCAAGATGGCGCTCACCCTCGTCAAGGCCTTCGGCGCATGAGCCCGCGACGGCCGGCGACGGGCGGCGCCCTCGACGCCGACTATGTGATCGTCGGAGCGGGTTCGGCGGGCGCCGCGCTCGCGGCCCGACTCACGGAAGACCCCGCCGTCAGCGTGCTGCTGCTCGAAGCCGGCCCCACCGATGCCGCCCTCGAGCTGCACGTGCCGGCGGCATTCTCGACGCTGTTCCGCGGTCGCTACGACTGGAACTACGACACGGTCCCCCAGCGGGAGCTCGAGGGGCGCACGATCTACTGGCCGCGCGGCAAGACCCTGGGCGGATCGTCATCGCTGAACGCCATGATGTGGATCCGCGGGTTCGCGGCCGACTACGACGCGTGGGCGGAGGGCGCCGGCGACACGTGGTCGTGGGACGCCCTCGCCCCGTATTTCGTGCGGGCGGAGGCCACCCAGGACGCCGCCGATGCCACCCAGGGCACCCGGGGGGCGCAGCCCGTCGAGCACCAGCGCGACCCCCGCCCGCACACGGCCGCGTTCCTCCAGGCGGCGCGCGAGCTGCGGCATCCGGTCACTCCGGCGAACCTCCCGACGAGGCAGGGCTTCTCGCAGACGATGGTCACGCAGCATCGCGGAGCCCGGGCTTCGACCGCCGACGCCTACCTGCGTCCGGCGCGTCGACGCCGGAACCTCCGCGTGCTCACCGACGCGCTGGTGCGGCGGGTCACCTTCGCCGAGCGCGATGCCGGTGCGGCGCCGCGGGCCACGGGCGTCTACGTCGACCTCGGCGGCATCACCCGCCACGCCCGCGCTCGGCGCGAAGTCATCCTCTGCGGGGGCGCGATCAACACCCCGCAGCTGTTGATGCTGAGCGGCATCGGGCCAGAGGATCACCTCGCCTCCCACGGCATCCCCGTGCGCGTGAACGCACCGCAGGTGGGCCAGAATCTCCAGGATCATCTCGTCGCCGGTCTCGCGCCCGCGGCGCGCGGCGGAACGCTGTACGGAGCGCGGCGGCCCGCTCAGCTCGCGCGCTATGTGAGCGCCCGGCGCGGCATGCTGAGCTCCAACGTCGCCGAAGCCTACGGCTTCGTGCGCACGGCCGTGGCCGATCGCAGGGGCGCGCCCGCCGACCTGCCCGACATCGAGATCATCTTCGCGACGGCACCGTACGTCGGCGAAGGCCTGGTACCGCCGCCCGCGGAGGGCATCACGGTGGGTGCGATCCTGCTGCAGCCCCGCAGTCGCGGCACCATCCGCCTCGCCTCCAGCGACCCGACGGATGCCGCGATCATCGATCCCGCGTATCTGACCGACCCCGCAGGCATCGACGCCGAGACCCTGCGCGCCGGCCTCGCGGAGTGCGAGCGCCTCATCGAGGCCCCGGCACTGCGCGCCGTGACGACGGGCGGCTGGGTGCAGCCGGTCGGTGGCGAGCGCATGAGCGCGGCGGAGCGGATCGAGCTGTCTCTGCGGCGCTACTCCCACACGCTCTACCATCCGGTCGGGACGGCGCGGATGGGGCTCGACGCGGCATCCGTCGTCGACCCCGAGCTGCGGGTGCGGGGCGTCGACGGCCTGCGGGTCGCGGATGCGTCGATCATGCCGACGGTCATCCGCGGGCACACGAACGCGCCCGCCATCGTCATCGGCGAGCGCGCCGCCGATCTGATCCGCGGCATCTGAGCGCACGGATCGGATCAGCGGGCGATCGAGATCAGCGCCCGGCGCGTCGCGGTCCGCCGTTCTGGCGGACGACGGAGCCGACCATGAGCTTTCCGCCGCCGGTGCCACCGCCGTGCGAGGCACGACGGCCGGTGGCGCGGGCGTTTCCGGATGCCGCGGGCTGCGCCGACCGCTCGGCAGGGCGGTGGTCGCGAGCAGGACGCTGCTCGCGCCCGGCGGCGGAGCGCTCGGCGGCCGGACGACCGGAACGGTCGGTGCGGGGCTGACCCGCCTGCGCTCCCTGACCGGCGCCGCGGCCACCACGGCCGCCCTGACCACGAGCGCCGCCCTGGCCCTGGGCGCCTTCTCGCGCGGCGCGCTTGCGCTGCGCGTTCGCTCCCTGGCTGCGACCGCCGCCGCCCTGGCCACGGCCGGGCTGCTCGGACTTCGGCGCGGGCGCGACATAGGGGGCGACCTCGCCGACGAGCGCGGTGACCTGCGGGGAGGTCGGCGTCACAGGCACGGGGGTCGCGGTGATCGCCGCCTTGCGAAGGAGGTCCTTGACGTCCTTCTCCTGACCGGGAAGCACGAGGGTGACGACCGAGCCTTCGGCGCCGGCACGGGCGGTACGGCCCGAACGGTGCAGGTAGGCCTTGTGCTCCATGGGCGGGTCGACGTGGATGACGAGTTCGACGTCGTCGACGTGCACACCGCGCGCCGCGACGTCGGTCGCGACGAGCACCTTGGCGGCACCGGAGCTGAAGGCGGCGAGGTTGCGGTCGCGCGCGGGCTGCGACAGGTTGCCGTGCAAGTCGACCGAAGGAATGCCCTGCGACGTCAGCTGCTGCGCGAGCTTCTTGGCGTGGTGCTTGGTGCGCATGAAGAGGATGCGACGGCCGGTGCCCGAGGCGAGCGTACGCACGAGCTCCTTCTTCTCCTCGACGCCGCCGACGTGGAACACGTGGTGGGTCATCGCGGCGACGGGCGAGTTCGCCTCGTCGACGGAGTGGAGGACCTCGTTCTGCAGGAAGCGCTTCACGAGCTTGTCGACGCCGTTGTCCAGCGTCGCGCTGAACAGCAGACGCTGGCCGTCGCGCGGGGTCTTGTCGAGAATGCGCGTGACCGACGGCAGGAACCCGAGGTCGGCCATGTGGTCGGCCTCGTCGATGACGGTGATCTCCACGGCATCCAGCTTGACGAAGCCCTGCGAGATGAGGTCTTCGAGACGGCCGGGGCACGCGACGATGATGTCGACGCCGGCCTTGAGCGCGGCGACCTGGCGGTTCTGGTTGACGCCGCCGAAGATGGTGGTCGTCGTCATGCCGTACGCGGCGGCGAGGGGCTCGAGGGTCGCGTTGATCTGCGTCGCGAGCTCACGGGTGGGCGCGAGCACCAGACCGAGCACGCGGCCGGAGCGGCGGGTGCCGCCGGCGAGGGGACCGCCGAGGCGCGCGGCGAGCGGGATGGAGAAGGCGAGCGTCTTGCCCGAACCGGTCTTGCCGCGGCCGAGCACGTCACGACCGGCGAGTGTGTCGGGCAGGGTGTCGACCTGGATGGGGAACGCGGTGGTCTTGCCGTCCTTCGCGAGGACGTCGAGGAGGGGGGCGGGCACGCCGAGCGCGCCGAAGGTGATGTCAGACATGGTGGTGTTTCTGGGCACGCGGGCCCGGATCGGTGGCCTCTGCGCGGATGCGCACAGGGTCGCCGTACGAAGAATGTCAGCCGATCATCCGGTCAGAACCGGGCGGCGAGGGAAGCGTTCTACGACGCGAGAGGCACCCGAGTGGTGCCGCAAGTGGTTCCAGCCTACCAGCGCCGCCGGTTCTCCGGCGGCGGAGGCCACGGCATCCACCCCGCCGGTGTCCCACTTTCTGTCGCCCGCACCCCGCTCGGGAGACAGAAAGTGGGACACCCTCCGCCCAAAGTGGGACACGGCGTGCGGGGGTGGGGGTGTCAGGTGGCGAAGCGGTCGGTCGCGGCGCGCAGGGCGCGGGCGATGCCCGGCTCGGATGCCGCGTGGCCGGCGTCGTCGACGACGACGAACTCGGCCTCCGGCCAGGCCCGGTGCAGATCCCACGCCGTCATGATCGGCGTGCAGATGTCGTACCGGCCCTGCACGATGACCGCGGGGATGCCGCGGATCGCGCCGACGTCGTCGATGAGCTGCCCTTCGCGCAGCCACCCGCCGTGCATGAAGTAGTGGTTCTCGATGCGCGCGAACGCGACCGCGGTGGCCGCATCGGTCATCGAGGCGACGAGGTCCGGGTCGGGATGCAGCGTCAGCGTCGACATCTCCCACGTGGTCCACGCGATCGCGGCCGGCTCGTGGACGGCGGGATCCGGGTCGGTGAGCCGGCGATGATACGCCTCGATCAGCCGCGAGCGCTCCAGAACCGGGATCGGTGCCAGATAGCTCTCCCACCGGTCGGGGAAGATCGCCGCGGCGCCCCCCTCGTAGAACCATTCCAGCTCGTGCCGCCGCAGGGTGAAGACGCCGCGCAGGACGATCTCGCTCACGGCATCCGGGTGGCATTGGGCGTAGGCCAGCGCGAGCGCCGAGCCCCACGAGCCGCCGAAGACCTGCCACGTCTCGATGCCGAGGTTGCGTCGCAGCAGCTCGATGTCGGCGACCAGGTGCCAGGTGGTGTTGAAGCGCGGGTCGGCGTCGGGCGCGCTCATGTGGGGCGTGGACTTTCCGCAGCCGCGCTGGTCGAACAGCACGATCCGGTACTTCTCCGGGTCGAAGAACCGCCGGTGCCACGGGGAGGTGCCCGAACCGGGACCCCCGTGCAGGAACACGACCGGCTTGCCGTCGGGGTTGCCGGACTGCTCCCAGTAGACGCGCTGCCCGTCGCCGGCCAGCAGGTATCCGCTCTCGTACGGCTCGATGTCGGGGTAGAGGATGTCGTCCAGGTGGGCGGGGCCGTTCACAGTTCTCCTCCCGACACCGAGAAGGTGTCACAGGCTCCGAGCCCGTTCTGATACCCCGCCGTGAACCAGCGCTGCCGCTGGGCGCTCGAGCCGTGGGTCCAGGTCTCGGGGTTGACGCGGCCCGACTGGGCCTGGATGTTGTCGTCGCCGACGGTGGCCGCGGCGTCCAACGCGTCGCGCAGTTCCGCGTCGGTGGGCCGCTGGAGGTAGGCGACACCGTTGGCGTCCTTCGCCTCCGTCGCGTCGGCGATCCACGCGCCGGCGTAGCAGTCGGCCTGCAGTTCGGTGCGCACCCCGTTGCTGGCCGGGCCGGTCCCGTCGTTCGGGTAGCGGTCCATGATGCCGGTCAGCTGCTGGATGTGGTGACCGTACTCGTGGGCGAGGACATACAGCTGGGCGAGGCTGCCGGCCTGCGCGCCGAACTGGCTGCGCAGCACGCCGAAGAACGTCGGGTCGACGTAGATGGTCTCCTCCGGCGGACAGTAGAACGGACCGGTCGCGTTGGAGGCGGTACCGCAGCGGGTCGAGGCGGCGCCGTCGACGATGATCAGCTGCGGCGCGCGGTAGCCCTGCACGTGCGTGGACCAATAGGCGTCGAGCGCCTTCTGGCCGAAGACGAGGCGGCAGTCGTCGTTCGCGTTCGCGTCGGCACCCGTGTCGCAGCCCTGGATCGCCGAGTCCTGCGCGGTGCCGCCGGCGCCGCCGAGCAGACTCGTGACGTCGCCGCCGGTGAAGAGGATGAGCAGGAGCACGGCGATGCCGCCCAGCCCGGCGAGACCGCCGCCGGCGACGGCTGCGGCACCTCCCCCGCGGCCTCGTCGCCGTGCGGTCGTGCCTCCCAGCTCTGCATTGCTGTTGAACGTCATGCCCCACCGTATCGTCCCGTGACGCGTCGCCGTAGGCTCGAGACATGGATGCCACGACAGTCACCGTGACCGGGGCCGGCGGACAGATCGGCTACGCGCTGCTGTTCCGCATCGCCGCCGGCGACATGCTGGGAGCCGGCCGCCCGGTGCGACTGCGCCTGCTGGAGATCCCCCAGGGGCTCAAGAGCGCAGAGGGCGCGGCGCTCGAGCTGCAGGACTGCGCCTTCCCGCTGCTCGCCGATGTCGAAATCACCGACGACCCGCGCATCGCCTTCGACGGAGCGAACCTCGCAATGCTGGTCGGGGCGCGCCCGCGCGGCGCCGGCATGGAGCGCGCCGACCTGCTCGCGGCCAACGCGGGCATCTTCGGACCGCAGGGCGCGGCGCTCAACGAGGTCGCCGCCCGCGACATCCGCGTCCTGGTGGTGGGAAACCCCGCCAACACGAACGCGCTGATCGCCGCGGCGGCCGCGCCCGACATCCCGGGCGAACGCTTCGCCGCACTGACTCGGCTGGATCACGATCGGGCCCTCGCCCAGCTCGCCGCCGCTCTGGAGGCGCCCGTGGCGGCGGTGCAGGGCGTCGCCATCTGGGGCAACCATTCCGCGACGCAGTTCCCGGACGTCGCCCACGCGAGCGTGGACGGTCGTCCGGTGCTCGAGGCGCTGGCGGAGAAGCTCGGCGGGGCGGATGCCGTGGCATCCTGGCTCGACGACGTCTTCGTGCCCCGCGTTGCCAAGCGCGGGGCGGAGATCATCTCGGTGCGCGGCTCGTCCTCGGCGGCCTCCGCGGCCAACGCCGCGATCTCCCACGTCCGCGATCTCGTCCACGGCACGGCGAACGGGTGGACCTCGGCGGCGGTGCTCTCCCACGGCGAGTACGGTCTGCCGGCGGGGCTGTACTCCTCGGCACCCGTCACGAGCGATGGCACGGCTTTCCGCGTCGTGGAGGGGCTCGACCTCGACGCCCGCGGCCGCGCACGCCTGGACGCCTCCGTCGCCGAGCTCGTCGCCGAGCGCGACGCGGTGCGGGTCCTCGGCATGATCTGAGTCGACCGTGACCGACCTCACGTGGCTGATCGCCGGCATCGCGGTCATCGGCGTCTCGACGGTGCTCGCGCGCCGACTGGGTGTCGCCGGCCCGCTCATCCTCGTCGCGATCGGGCTCGTCGCCTCACTCCTGCTGCCCGAGTTCTCGGTGCCCCCGGAGCTGATCCTCGTCGGCATCCTGCCCCCGCTGCTGTACGCGTCGGCGGTGCGCCTGCCGGCGATCGAGTTCCGCCGCGACGCCCTGCCGATCGCCGGGCTCGCCGTCATCCTCGTCGTCATCAGCGCCCTCGCGCTGGGGACGCTCTTCTACGTCGCCATCCCGGGACTCGACTTCGCCCTCGCCGTGGCCCTCGGGGCGATCATCAGCCCCACGGATGCCGTGGCCACCTCCATCGCGAAGAAGCTGGGCATCTCCCCGCGCGTCATCACGATGCTCGAGGGTGAGAGCCTGCTCAACGACGCGACGGCGCTCGTGCTGCTGCGCAGCGCCGTCGCGGCATCCGCGGCGGGATTCTCGCCGGGCAGCACGATCGGCGCCTTCGCCTGGGGCGTGCTCGTCGCCGTCGTGATCGGCGTCGCGGTGGGCCTGCTGACCCTGCGGGTGCGGCGGTGGATCGGCGAGCCGGTGGCGAACACCGCCGTCGGCTTCATCGTCCCGTTCGTCGCCTACCTGCCGACGGAGCACCTCGGCGGGTCGGGACTGGTCGCAGCGGTCGCCGCCGGCATCACCGCCGGCCAGGGCGCCGCCCGATGGTCTACCCCCGAGCAGCGCGTGTCGGACGAGCTGAACTGGCACACGCTCGAGCTGCTGCTGGAGGGTGCGGTCTTCCTCATCATGGGGTTGGAGCTGCGCGACATCGTCAGCGCCAACGTCCAGAAGCACAGCGGCGTGGGCGTCGGGATCGGCCTCGCCGTCGCCGCCCTGGCGATCGTGCTCGCGGTGCGGGCGCTGTACGTGTCGGGGCTGGTGACACTCATCGGTCGTCGCGCCCGCCGGATGCAGCGCGACCGATTGCAGGCGTTCAGCGATCGATTGAGCGCCTTCGACGTCGAGACGGGCAACCTGCGCGATCTGCGCCCGCAACCCGGCGAGAATCCGAACCCCGCTCCGCGAAGCGGCGGACTCGTCCGGCGCACGACTGGGCGCGCGGCGCGTCGCGTCGCGCGGCGATGGGCGCGGCGCACGCCGGATGCCGCCTCCGCCCAGCGTCGGGTCGAGGGCGTGCGCGCCCGCGTCGGGCGCGTCCTCAACGACATGGACTACTACCAGGCATCCCCGCTCGGCTGGAAGGAGGGCGCCGTCATCGTCTGGGCCGGGATGCGGGGTGTCGTCACCCTCGCCGCGGCGCAGACGCTCGATCCGGACACCACGCCCGCCCGCGAACTGCTGATCCTCATCGCGTTCGTCGTCGCGCTGGTGAGCCTGATGGTGCAGGGACTGAGCCTGCCATGGGTGATCCGCATGCTGCGCATTCCGTCTGCCGCCGGCGACGGCAGCAGCGAGGAAGCCGACCGCCTCGCCGACGAGCTGCGTGAGGCCGCGCTGGCCCACGTGCGCACACCCGGGCTCGCCGACTCCTCGGGCCAGCCGTTTCCGCCCGAGGTGCTCTCCAAGCTCGCCGAGCGCATGAGCAGCCCGCCGATCGAGGCACCCGAGATCAGCACCGCGAGTGTCATCGACCTGCGGATCTCCCTGATCGAGGCCATGCGCGAGCGTCTCGTCGACGTATCCAGCGAGGGGTCGTACTCCTCGGCGACGCTCCGACACGCTCTCGCGCAGCTGGACGCCGACCAGCTCAGCATCCAGCTGCGACGCGACCCCGACGACTGAACCGGATCGCGCAGCGGATCGGCTCGCGTGTCGGCGCGGTAGGACACAATGGATGCCGTGAGCACCGATCAGCCGGACGACCAGCGCGCCCCCGCCGACTACGCCGAGTCGGTCGCCCTGCCCGCCGTGACGTCGGCCGTGCCGGTCGTGGTGTCCGGCACCGACTGGTGGGCCGCTCGTCCCGACGGCTCACGCCTGGTGGGACTCGTCGTCGCGCGCGACGATCTGCCCTCGGTGATCGCGCAGCGTGACGCCCTCGCAGACTTCGGGGTGCCGATCGAGGGCTTCCGTCATCCCGCCCCCGAGACCGGGGAGAGTTGGGCCGAGCGCCTCAACCGCCTCTTCGGCCGTCTCGTGTCGGGCGACGTCGTCGTCGTCGCCGACAAGCATGCCCTCGGTCGCACGGTCGACGAGGAGACGCACGCCATCGCCGAGCTGCGGCGCCGCGGCATCATCGTGAAGGTGCTGGGCCACTACCGCAGCTGAGCGTCAGGCCGCGTCAGCCGCGCCCCACGACGATGCGGCGACGATCGCGTCGAAGAAGCGCAGCATCGCGTGCGGGATGTCACCGAGCGGCGTCGACATGTTCACCAGCGCGACTTGTTTGCTGTTCGGAACGGTGTACCAGTAGCGCGCGACCAGACGTCGCTGCACGGCCGACTGCCCGTCCTCCTCGATCACCTGCGTGCTCACGGCGTGCAGACGCAGCACCGCCGAGCCGGCGGCATCCATTCGTGTCGCCGTCTCCAGATCGGGCTCGCGGGTGTGGGGCAGGCTCAGCTCGAAAGCGCGCATCACCGACTCGGGAGCCGTTCCCACGGCAGGCGTGATCGTGATCGGGGTGTGGACCGTGATGGCGACAGGAGTTGGCACGCCCGGCGCGATCTCGCGGCAGATCAGCAACAGGCGTGCCGAGGCCTCGCGCGCTGCGGCAGCCGCATCGTCCAATCCGGACTGGATACGGCGACGGAGCAGCGGCGCATCGTCCGCGGGCCCGACGATCTCCCGGGCGAGCGACGCATTGTGATCGCGAGCCGCGTCTTCGTCTCGCGGGTCCACCGAGATCCACTCCCCCGGCAGGCGGAAACGCAGCTGTGGGCCGACGCTTTCACTCATTGCCGACCGGCGAGCCGGCGAACATCAGCGGCGCTGAGCTCGAGGAACTCCTCGGCCCCTCGACCACCCACGGTCTCCGCGACCGCCGCCATGACGGGAACTCCCGACGATCCCAGCACGACGCGGTCGGTATGGTCGGCCGGCGAGCCCTCGACAGCGGCGAGGGTGAGGTCCTTTCCTGCCAAGTCCGGGTCGTTGGCTGCCACGCGCGCGACGCGGGTGACGTCGTCGGCAACGGCCGGAGCGCTCGTGTCGTCGACGAACATCCACACCACGATCTTCTCGTTGGTGGGCAGACCGGGGTGCTGCACTTCCACGAGCGCACCGTTGAGACCAGCCTCGCGGCCGAGCCGGTCGGACACATCCTTTTCATTCATTCCCGAACATCCCGTCAGAATCAGCGCGAGGACTGCGGTGGCAGCCATCGCGTGCCAGAGTCGATTCCTGGACATCTCTCGTCACCTCTCTGCCGCTGCGTTCACCCGCGCACGTAGACCTCTTCGTGCACGTGCTCCGTGGTTCCGACCGCGTTGCCGGCGAAGAAGATCTCGTCTCCGGGGCGCACGTCGGGGACCACGTCGTCCGCGAGCTCACCGTACATCGTCGAGTCGTGTATCCGCGGGTCGACGGGATGGAAGGTCTGCCAGTTCGGCCCGGGAACGTCGTCACGACCGTACCCGACGAGCTCCAGGTGGTGCACCGGATCCCAGACGTTGTTGACCTGTGTGACGCGCACCGACGGATCGATCGCGTCGGCATACTTGTCGATGGCCGACCCGGCCGTCACCACGGACTGCACGCGCCCGTCGAGGGCCGGATCGGTGGCGATGTCGCCGGCCATCATCCCACCGAGGCTCCACCCCGTGAGCATGATGGGTGCATCGCTGTCGAACACACCCGCCCGGCGCATCGCGTCGTACACCGCGCGTTCGTACTGCGTATGCACGGAGGGATTCAGGGCGAGCATCGCATCGGTGGAGAGGTCATTGAGTCCTCCGTGCTCGTTGAAGGGGCTCCAGTTCTGGGTGCTCGGCAGCTGCACCCGCCAGGCCACGACCTTTCCGTCCTGCATGATCGCGACCACCCGGATGTGCGTCGAGTCCTGCCCACCGCGAACGTCCTGCCTCCCGACATCCTCGAACAGGTCTCCGTAGTCGGCCGGGGCTTCACCGTGGGCGTCGGGGGCGGCCGGCGACCGGTCGAAGGTCTTGGACGCATCGTCCACGTGTCGAGGCTGGCGCGAAGAGCTGCCGTCGCGCAGGGTGAACAGAAGCAGGAGGGAGCCGACGATCAGTACCGCGAGCACCGCGAGGGCGATCCAGCCGATCACGGCAGCGATCGCTGCGAGCAGGGCGACCACGATGACGATCGCGACGAGGATCACGACGATCGCCACCAGAACCGCCAACAGCTGGCCGAGGAACTCGAGCACGCCCTTCAGCACGTTGGCGGCCCAGTCGCCGATCCACTTGGCAGCGCCCTCCCAGAACTGGTTCCAGTTGTCGTACGCCGAATCGCTGTCGCCCTCGATGGCCGTTTCGATCTTGGCGATCGCGGCGTCGGCGATCGCGCGCAGGCGGTCACGAGCGGAGGAGAGCTGCTGCCGGGCATCCTGCAGCTGGGCGTAGGCGTTCGACTCGGACCGACGCAGGCGCCGCAGATCGTTCTCGATCTCGTCGATCTGATGTTGCGGCGCGTCGACGGCCTCGGCGCGCAGCAGGTCGCCCTCGCGCCGTGAGATGTCGTTCGGTAACGTCGCCGACCTCTGGTCGTAGTATTCCGCCGTGGCGATCGCCGCGCGGGCGTCCTTCTGGATGGGGCGCAGATCCGCGGCGTAGGTCTGCAGGGCCTCCCCGGTGTTGCGGTATCTCGTGCGGGCCTTGTTGAGCGATCGCGCGACCTCCGTCGCGGTACGGGCCAGGGCATCCGTGGACTGCGAGATCTGCCCGTCGATGAGTCCTCGGAGCGACTGCGCCGCCTGCTCGATCGCTGCCGCCGCCGTGACGAGGTCGGCCGCGCGGGGGTCGAGCTGGTCGGGGTTACCGAGAAGGACATCCTCGAACTCAACCGAGATGGCGCTCATCAGCCCTCCCCCTCGCCGTCGGTCTGCGTCTCGGGCGCGGCCTCTTGCGCCTGCCGCGCGAGTTCGTCGTCAACCTCGGTCATGCTGTCGACGATCGCATCGATGCTGTCGCGCAGGAACTGCAGCTTCTCGGTGAGCTTTCCCCGGTTGTAGTCCCAGTTGTCGGCGAAGTCTCGGACCTTGCCGGCAAGACGATCCTCGCCGGTGAGGACGGCAAGGTCGTCCCCGACCGTTCCGGCCGACCCGAATGTCGAGAGCGCCTCATCGACGCGCACGCGCGCGGCGCGCAGGGCGTCGAAGTCGAGCTGCACATCTGTCATCGTCATCCCCCAAGGTTCGCGAGGCCCTCCACCTGCACACTCGGCGCACCGGCGCGAGGTGGAAGGCCTCGTGAACCTGCGGGGCGCGCGAGCGCCCCGCAGGTTCCCGATCACTGACCGAGCTGGCTGGCGAGCTGCTCGTCGGTGGACTGCAGGGCCTGAGCGGCCTTCTCGAGGAACGAGGCCATGCCCTCGATGCCCTGGACCGTCTTGGTCGCACCGGTCGTGAACTCGGTGTAGGAGGCGTCGAAGGCGCCCGAGGCGCGGCTCGTGGTGAAGCCGTCCTGGACGAGCTGAGCGACGAGCTGACGCAGGCGCTGCAGGTTCGCCTCGAGCTCGTTCTGTCCGTCACGCAGGCGCGAGGCGGCCGAGTTCATCTGGTCGTAGGTGACATTCAGATTGGCCATGAGGGCCCCTTTCATCTGGCCCGGCCGGTGTGCCGGGAGGTCTTGTTGTTTCGAAGATAGGCGGCGTCGCGGCCGGTGACCATGGGGAGAACTCCCCATGAGCGCCCGCGCGCCCGGCCCACCGCGGTCATGTCTGCGCCCCCGAGGAGGCGAGGGTACCCGACTCGACGCCGACCGGGACGTCCCCGACCACCAGCGGGAACTGGATGCGCACGGTCTTGCCGCGATGAGCCAGGATTCCGCGTCCCACCGGGAGCTCGCCCCGCACCAACCGGGGGAACGGCGTCTTGAGAACGACCTCGCCGTCGATCGTCTCCGGCTGCAGCACGACGCCGCGCCGCGCCGCCTTGATCTCGCCGAGCAGCCCGAAATTCGTCGTCCACTCGCTCATCTCCCCGACCACGACGAAGAACACCTCACCGCGACCGGCGCGTTTGACGAGCGTGGAGAGGTTCATCTCGATGATCGACGTGGCGAACTCTCCGATGCCCTCCAGCACGACCAGCGGCACGGGTCCGCCCGCCTGGGCGCGGTCGGCCGCCTCATCGACGGCGCCGAGCACCGCCATGGCCGCCGAGGGAGACTCGGCGGTCGCGGTCCACGCGACGACGTCCTGCACGGGCGATCGACGGTCGCCGATGTAGAACGCGGGCGTGTCGGGCCGCGCGCGCAGCGTCTGCCGCGCGATCGCGGCGGCGGCGGTCGAACGGCCCGCGCCGGGCGAGCCGGCGACGATGAACGTGCCGTGGGCGTCGATGCCGAACGGACCGAGGTCGAGATCGGACAGCCCGATGGCCACCCCCGTCGGCGTCGCGGGCGGCAGCTCATCGGCCGTGTACTCGGTGGGCAGCGCGCGGATCGCGGGCGCAGCGACCGTGCCGCGGCGGATCATCACCTCGGCCATCCGATCGATCGCCAGCGACTGGTCCTTCGTGCTGGAGGTGCCCCCGATGACGGCGATCTGCGCCTCGTGGTCGTCGACGATGGCCCGACCGGGCGCTGCGTCGACGCCGAGGATGTCACGCGGCATCCCGAGGAGTGCATAGCCGTCTTCGTCGGCCATCCGCAGCACGATGCGGCGTTGGATCATCGCCTGAAGAGAGGTGGGCACGCTCTGGCCGCGGTCGGCGGTGAGGGCCACGTGGATGCCGAGGCCGCGACCGTCGGTGAGCACCTGCTGGAACGCGCGGTAGGCCTCCGCGCGCCCGGACACACCCTCGAACGCGGTGCGGAACGCGGGGAACCCGTCGATGAGCAGCAAGATGCGCGGCTCGTCGGGGCGACCCGCGAGGGCGCGGTACTCGGTCAGGGTGGAGGCACCTGCCGCGGCATACGCGTCACCGCGACGGTCGAGCTCGCTGCGGAGCGTGGCGAACAGGCGATCGATGCGTTCCGTGTCGTCGCCGGAGATGACGGCACCCACGTGCGGCAGCGACTCGAGCATGCGCAGGCCCCCGGTCGCGGCGTCCAGCCCGTAGACGTGGACGGGACCGCCGCGCGGGGTGATCCCGGCCGACACGGCGAGCGTGCGCAGGGTCACCGACTTTCCGGAGCCGCCGGTGCCGAAGATCGCGAGGTGGCCCTCGGTGTCGGGTTCGAAGAAGAACGGCACCTGGTCCTGCCGCTCGGGCACGTCCACGACGCCGAGCACCAGCCGGGCGTCGGTGCGCTGGTGCAGCTTGGTCTGGTCGAAAGTGGTGGCCAGCTCGTCGAGCCACGGCCGACGGGGCGGCGCGATGCGGGCCAGCTGCGCGGCGTCGCCGAAGCGCGCCACGAGCAGCTGCTGATCGTTGGGGCCGAGGTCTTCGGTCTCGGCAGGCGCCTCGACGGCGGGCTTCTCCCACGCCGGCGCGTCGCCGAGCAGGAACGGGCGCACCTCGACGGCGGGTTCGGCTTCGGCCCGGAGGCTCCAGCCTCCCGAGTAGGCCGACTGGAAGAGGTTCATGCGACCGGGACCGGTCTTGGCGATGCCGCGACCGGGGATGCCGGGATCGAACAGGGCGGCCTCCTTCGACCCGATGACGTCGTCGGAGTCGGTCTCGTCGGCCATGCGCAGCGCGACGCGGAGGTTGGTGTTGGCACGCAGGTTGTCCTTGATGACACCGGCGGGGCGCTGCGTCGCCATGATGAGGTGGATGCCGAGCGAGCGCCCGCGCTGGGCGATGTCGACGACGCCGTCGACGAACTCGGGCACCTCCTTGGCGAGTGCGGCGAACTCGTCGATGACGAGGACGAGTGCGGGGGGAGCGTCGGGGTCGGCGGCCTTCTCGAGCTCGAGGAGGTCTTTCGCCTTCTTCCGGTTGAACAGGTGCTCGCGGTGGTGCAGTTCGGCGCGGAGGCTCGTCAGCGCCCGACGGACGAGATGCGGGCTGAGGTCGGTCACGAGGCCCACGCAGTGCGGGAGGCTGACGCAGTCGGCGAAGGCCGAGCCGCCCTTGTAGTCGACGAAGAGGAACGTCACGCGCTCGGGGCTGTACTCGGCGGCCATGCCGAGCACCCAGGCCTGCAGGAACTCGCTCTTGCCCGAGCCGGTCGTGCCGCCGACGAGCGCGTGCGGACCCTGCTGGCGCAGATCGAGGTGCAGAGCGCCCTGCGCGCCCTGTCCGACGAGGGCACGAAGCTTGGGCTGGTAGCCGGCGCCGGAGCGCGTCGCACGGATCGACGCATTCTGCGTCCACCGGTCGATGACGGCGTCGGCGCTGGTCGCCATGTCCGACCCCAACAGCTGTAGCAGGGGGATGGTGCGCGGCACGTCCCCGGCGTCCTCCGCGACATCGCCGATGTCGGTGATGCGGGCCAGGGCCCGGGCCACGACGCCGAAGCGCGCGGCATCCAACGCCTCGACACGCAGGGGGGCGATGACGGTGCCGAGGCGCACGAAGTTGGCGCTCGCCTCCCCGTCGGCGGGAAGCTCGACCCACGTGCGGCAGGCGGCGGGCAGGTCGGACACGCGCGAGGTCGCCCACACCGGGATGACACCGCTGCCGGCGGCACGCTCACTCAGCTGGATGAGCCGACCCCGGTCGACGGGCGCGTCGGGCGTGATGATCACGACGTATGCCGGAAGCGGCATCTCTTCCTCGCGCCCCCGCGACTCGCCGACCTCGGCGCCGGCGGCGGTCGCGGCATCCGTCGCCTTGAGCGCCCGCAGACGCCGCAGCTGCTTCGTGCGGGTGTCGACCAACTCCTCCAGCTCGGCCAGCAGGCGCGAGGCGGTCGCCGCGTTGTCGGCGATGGGGGCCGTGCCGAGGGCGTCCTCGGCGGCCCACGTGTGCGGCAGCCACTTGAGGTCGGCAAGCGCCGCACGGGTGGCCGGGCCGACGAAGGCGACGATGTGGACGTCGGACGGCGCGTGCAGCCCCGCCGTCTGGGCCAGCAGCGCCCGCGCCGTGTCACCGACGCGCGCCGTCGAGCCGGCGATGCCGATCGCGCCGGCCTCGGCCAGCGACTCGAGGATCGGCACGTCGTCGACCTCGCGGAACGCGTCGACGACCTCGTCGAGGCGGTCGACGTACGACGGGATCGCCGCGTCGCGCTTCGTCGACTCGGCGACGGAGTTGCGGCTCGGGGCGGTGCCGTCGCCGAGACGGACGTGCAGGAACGACCAGTGCTCGGGCCGGCGCGTCCACACCAGAGGCCCGGCGGCGAGCGCGTCGGCGCAGATGGGATCGAGCTCGGGCACCTCGCCGCGGCGGACGCGGCGCTCGGTCTCGCGCTCCTGCTCGAGGCGGGTGGACAGGCGGGTGAGCTGCTGCTCGAAGCGGTCTTTGTCGCGCTGCAGCTGCGCGCGGCCCTGCAGGCGCGTCGTCAGCCAGGTGCCGAGCATGAGGAGGGGCGACGCCGCGACGAACACGAGCGCCATCGGATTCTTCATGACGAAGAAGAGCACGACGCCCATGATCACCGGAGCGATCATCGCGAGCCACGGGAACATCTGCGGCGCGGGCGGTGCCGGCAGGTCGGTGCCGGGCAGCTCCTCGCCGAGGTAGCGCGCCTCCACCCGCGGCGAGCGCACGAACGGCACCTGCCGCCACGTGGAGGGCGCCGCCGTGGCGTCGGCGGGAGCCGCCGTGATGCGCAGGCGCGTGTCGCCCAGCACGGCGTCGATCTGGCCGTCGGCGGCCGTCAGGTAGGTGACCGGCGCCCCGTCGACGAGGATGCCGTTGGCGGAGTTCAGGTCGACGAGTTCGGCCCGGCCCTGCCCGACCTCCAGCCGCGCGTGCCGCTTGGAGACCAGCGGATCGTCGAGCACGATGTCGCACTGGGGGTCTCGTCCGATGATGACCACCCCGCGCTGCAGCGGGATCGTGGTGCCGGCGCCGGCACCCGAGGCGATCTCGACGTCGCCGAGTTTCTGCGGCGGCTGATAGCCAGTCGGCACGATGCGCACGGCCGAGCCCGCACCCAGCTGGACGTGCGACACGGATGCCGCGGCATCCAGCACCTCTCCCGGGCCCGGAGCGATCGTGCCGAACGCCTCGAGCGTCACCTCGTCGCCCGCCGCCGCCCCGCCGCCGCGCGGATCGAGCTCGGCGATGGTGCGTGCGAGGTCGCCGACGGTCGCATCGGCATCGGCGTTGATGACGAGATCTTCCGGCTCGCCTCCGGGGCGGACCAGCGTGGTGCGCAGCTTCATCCCTGTTCCTTCCTGCGCGGTGCGTCATCGGCGGCGTCGCGATCGAACGCGGCGGGGTCGTCCAGCATGGCGAGGTCCTCTCGCACCACCAGTCGCGAGGCGACGGCGTGCTCCACCAGGCGCACGCGGCGGTTCGTGGCCGAACTGGTCACGCCGCCGCGCAGGCCCGGCACGCCCTGACGGTCGAGCTTGTCGCAGACGTTGTCGAGCTTGCGATTGAAGCGGGTGATGCTCCAGCCCAGGCGCTGCGCGGCAGCGGCCGAACTGGGCAGCTCGCTCATCCCGGTGCCCTCGCGCCGCAGCACCGGCTCGGCCAGAGCGAGGATCAACAGCTTCTGGCTCGGTGTCAGGGGAACGGCGCCGATCGTCGACTCCCCGTCGAGGACGCTCTCGGCCGCCGTCTCGCGGAAAGCCGGCTGCGCCGTGTGCACGGACAGCTCGTAGGTGGTGGGACCGGCGCTGAAGACGACCGTGGTCACTCCGAACACGATCGGCAGGCGGGCGCCCGGGGCGAGTTGGGCCTGCACCCGCCCCTCCGTGTCGGTGACGGTGGCCGACAGGCGCGAACCGATGTTGACCAGCCACCACAGCCCGGCGGACTGCTCGATCGAGAGGAAGTGGCGGTGCAGGAACCGGTTGTCGTCGATCGCGAGATCGCCCTCCCGGCCGATCGTGAACCGTGTGCCCGACGGCACCGTGATGTACTCGCCCGCGAACTCCACCGTGATGTCGCTGCTCGCAGCATCCGCTGCGGCCTCGTCGAGGGGCGGAACCGTGTCGTGAATGTCGGTCATGGGACGCACTTCCGCATCTCGGTGCCCGCCACGCCGCTCTTGCGGACAAGAGTGACCGCGACGCAGGTGGTGCCACCGGCATCCACGGGAACGGACACCGTGGGCTCGGTGACCTTGCGGACGTCGCCGTTGCCGGCCAGCGTGTACGCGTACCAGAGGTAGCCGTCGCCGTCCTTCGGGTCGGGGTTCGTCCAGGTGAAGACGACGTTGCCGCCCTCGATCCGGCCGGCGAGCTGCGTCACGGCAGGCACGACGTCTTCGAACGGATCCTGCGCGACCGCGGTCGTCGACGGCGTCGGAGACGCCTGCGGCTCGACGGCGGGCGTCAACAGGCTCGCGCCGACGGCGACGGCTCCCACAACGACGACGGCCGCGGCGATGCCCAGACCGATCCACAGACCGCGGCGAGACCGGGGGGTCGCCGTCTCGTCCGCACCGGCAGCGGTCTCCGGGGCGGTCGCCGTGCGTGCGTCCGTGGGATCGAGCGTGTGCGCGGGCAGCGGTGCACCCGTGGCAGGGCGGCGGATGGTCGACGAGGTGTCGATGTCGACCTGCGGGGCGATCGAGACGGGTCCGCGCAGCAGCGTCGGCTCGGCCGTGTCGGCCGGGGCCGCCGCGACGGTGGATGCCGCCGGCAGCGTGCCCGTCGTCTCGGGCGCCCACGGGTTGTCCCTGTCACGGCGGCGCGTGGGGCCGGCGGCCGGGTTCGTGTTCGGCTCGATGCTCACGATGCCGCGGACCCGGGTGAGCTCACCGTCGGCGTCGTCCTCGGCATCCTCGTGCGGGGCATCGTCGAGGATGTCGATCGGGGTGACCGAATGGGCGAGCTCGATCTGCACGCGCTGCAGGGCACGGGCGAAGGCGAGGGCGGATTCGTACCGATCGCCCGGACGCTTGGCCATCGCGCGCTCGAGCACCAGTTGCAGCGAGGCAGGGGCGTCGGCCCGCGTCAGCGGCGGCACCGGCTGCGACTCGATGCGCTGGATGAGATCGGCGCCGCCGTTACGGCCGCCGGGCTGCTCGAACGGCGAGCGCCCGGCCAGCAGCGTGTAGACGGTCGCGCCCAGCGCATAGACGTCGGTGGCGACGCCGGATGCCGGTGCATCACTGAACGCCTCCGGCGGCGACCACGGAATCGACATGCCTCCCGACGACTCCTCCGACTCCGCCGTCGTCGCGATGCCGAAGTCGGTGAGCGCGGGCCGGTTGTACTCGGTGACGAGGATGTTGGCCGGCTTGATGTCGCGATGCAGGATGCCGGCGCGATGCGCGGTCTCGACGGCGGCCGCGACCTGCACACCCACCCGCAGCGCCTCGGCGACGGAGAACGCCGCCGTACGGGAGCGCACCTGCAGGTTGGGCCGCGAGCAGTACTCCATGACCAGGTAGGGCCGGCCGTCGTCGGACACGCCGGCCTGGTAGATCGTCACGATCGCCGGGTGCGTCGACAGCAGGGCCATGACGTTCGCCTCGGCGGTGAACTGCTCGGCCGACCCCGAGGCCAAGCGGTCGGGCAGCATGACCTTCACCGCGACGCGGCGGCGGGGAAGCTGCTGCTCATAGAGATAGACGTCGGCGAACCCACCCGAGCCGAGCACGTCGACGTAGGTGAATCCGGGCAGGGCGGGCGGCGGTGCCGGCGGACGCTTGGCGGCGCTCACGGGAGGTCCTCGAAGGTCACGGTCACGTCATCGCCGAGATCGAGGACGTCACCCGTGACGACCATCGTCGGCTCGTTCGGGTGCAGCCGCACCGGTTCGCTGCCGCCGCGCAGCAGCACGGTTCCGTTCGTCGTGTCGAGATCGGTGACGAGCACGTGCTCGCCTTCGGCACGGATCTCGACGTGATTGCGCGAGATGTCCTGATCGGCGCTGTCGACCGCGACCAACGTCGGCAGCTCGGCTCCCGTGGTGCGGGTCGATTTCGGGCGACGGCCGATGATCACCGGGCGTTCGAGCTCGACGACACGTCCGGTCGACAGCCGGATGCGTCCGCGCGCCGGCCGACGCGCGGGCACGTTGTCGGTCGAATCGAACGCGGGTCGCTCGGCACGAAGGGCCCGCATCTCGGCGACGGCGATCGTCGCCCCGTCGTGGTCGCCGAGGTCGCCGTCGCCGGCGGAGGTCGCGTTGTTCGCGGCGGGCGCCGCGGGGGACGCTTCGGCCGCTGACTCCGCCTCGGGGTCGACGGCGGCGATCGCAGCGGCGGACACCGGACGGGCCACGGTCTCGCCCCAGAGCAGGTCGTACTCGTCGACGGGGGCGGCGACCTCCTCGGCGGCGGTCGCCTCGGGGATCAGCGTGTCGGCCGAGGTGTCGGCAGCCGGCGCCGCCGGCGCGGCCTGCGGTTCGCCTTCCGGCGCGGGCTGCGGTACGGGGGCGCCGCCGAACAGCCCCGGCGGCACCGAATCTATGACGGATGCCGAGGAGATGGCGGATGCCGAGGAGGTGGCGATGCCCGGTTGCTCCTCGGCATCCGACGCATCCTCGGCAACCGACGGCCCGGTGGCCGGGGCCACGGCGACGGCCACCGCCGGAGCGGAAGCTGCAGGAGGAACAGGAGAAGCGGACGCCGCGGACACGACGGCGAGGTCGATCTCGACGAGATCGGTGCGCACCACTCCGGACCGCAGCGGCAGGTCCGCGGCCGGCGCCGGCGCGCCCGCGTGAGGGGCGACGCTCACGCGCACGGCCCCCGGCACGAAACGCTCGGTCCACGTCGCCACGCCCGCGCCCGACACCGCCTCGGGGTGCTGGCCCTCGACGACGACCTCGACGTCACCGCGCACGGCCACGCGCACGCCGCCGGCCTCGGCGATCGCGAGGGCGAACGGCGGGATCGCCGTGAGCGACGTGCCGAACGCGCTCGTGAGCGCCTCGAGGACGGCGCCGATGCCCCCCGTGCCCAGCCCGCGCCACACGCCGGTGGCCGTGGCCGCCGACACCGCCGGAGACAGCAGCACGACGGCATCGCCGTCGACCGCGAGCCACCACGCGTCGTCCGTCGCCGCCGGCCGGTAGTCGACCCGCGTCTTCGTCATCGCATCCGTCATCACACATCACCTCTCGTGCCCGCGCGCGGTCGGGTGTCGCCGTCCGCCTCCGCCTGGCGCGCCCCCGCGGGGGCCGTGTCGTACACGTCGTCGTAGCCGGCGACGTGGACGGCATCCACGACCACCGCGGTGACGTTGTCGCGTCCGCCGTGCAGCAGCGCCTCATGGATCAGTCGCGTCGCCGCGGCTTCGGGATCGCTCTCCTCGGCGAGGATGTCACGCAGCCGATCGGCCGGCACCTCGCCGGACAGCCCGTCGGAGCAGACCAGGATGCGATCGCCCGGCTCGGCCGGCACCATCCAGTAGTCGGCCTGGCCTTCGCTTCCCGCCCCGATCGCCCGCGTGATCTCGTTGCGGCGACTGTCGGTGGCGGCATCGGCTCCCGACAGCACGCCGGCGTCGAGGAGCTCCTGCACGACCGAGTGGTCGACGCTGATCTGCTCGAGCACGCCATGCGCGAAGCGGTACGTGCGGGAATCGCCGACGTTGACGGTCAGCCAGTATCCGACCCCGCCGACGTCGGCGACGACGACGCCCGACAGTGTCGTGCCCGCCGCACGTCCTTCGCTGGCGATCGCCTCGACGCGCGAGCGCGCACGACGCAGCGCCGCGCGCACCTGGTCGATGGCGAGGCTCGGACCACCGACCAGGTGGGCGAACTCGGCCACGACGGCAGCGCTGGCGCGGTCTCCCGCGTCATGCCCGCCCATCCCGTCGGCGACGAGGAAGAGGGGAGCCTGAGCGAGGTACGCGTCTTCGTTGACGCGGCGGCGAAGACCCGTGTGCGACGCCGCGCCGACGCGGACGACGATCGGGGGCTCCGCCGGCGTGGCGTCGATCACGAGGTCACCTCGACGCTCACCTGCCGGTCGCCGAACACGAGCACGTCACCCGCCCGGACCCGAGTGCGCTCCCCCGGCTCCAGCGGGAGCAGGTCGTCGCCGCGGCGCACCGCGACACCGTTGGTGGAGTGCCTGTCGACCACCGACACGGCGCGATCATCGTCGGGGATCAGTTCGAAATGCGTCTTCGACAGCGACAGGGTCTCATCGCGCACGGGTGAGACCATCGCGCCCGTCTCGGGGGCGGGATTACGGCCGAAGAGCGTGCGGCCGTAGAGCGCCTGCCGCGTTCCGTCGTCCCACACGAGGCGCGCGAAGGGACGTTCGCCGGTGGAGATCCGTGTCTCATCGATGCTCTCGATGACCACGCCGGCACCGGATACGGGCCCGCGATCGGCGGCCGGCGCGCCGGAGACCGGCGGCGGCGCGTCGGACACCTCCACCGTCGGCAGGCCGGGTGCGGGCGCGGGCGCGGGCTGATCGAGTCGGTCGGCGTCGCTCACCCCGGGGACGAAGGAGATGACGCCGCTCGCGAGCGGAGTGCTCCGCACCGGCGCGGGAGGCTCGGCGGGCGACCAGCCGCCGAGTTCGGGCGCCTGCCCCACCGGCAGAATCGGGGCAGCCGGCAGCACCGTCGGCGCCAGACTCGACGGGGACGACGGTGGCGCCGCCTCCGCGCGGGAATCCGCTGCCGGCACCGGCGAGCGGCCGGCGACATCGGTCATGACGGCCCCCGCGGCGCGGTCGTGCCATCCCCGGTGCCACGGCGACGAGTCGAAGAGCGGGGAGAAGTACCCGACGACGATCGCACCGCCCAACGCCCAGACGAGGTTGCGGCCGAGCGCGCGGCCGAAGCCGAGGCGCGATGCCGGGGCCGACGCATCGACCGCCCCACTCTCCCGCACGAGTCGCAGCCCGAGCGCGCGCATGCCGAGCGAGCCGGCGCCGGCCTGCATCAGGGTGTAGACGACGAACCAACCGAGACCGATCACGTACGCCAGGGCCACGGCCAGCGGCAGGGGCAGCGCCCCTCCCGTGCCGAGGGAGATGCCGGCGAAGACGCCCACGGCGATCAGCAGGACGACCATCCCGGTCGCCGCATCGATCAGATAGGCGCCCACCCGCCGGCCCAGCTGAGCCGGGCGCCGCACGAGATCCAGATCAGTCATCGGAGGACTCCGTTCCACGAGGGCGGATGCCGCGGCGCACACGAGCGACGACGGCGCGGCCGGTGCCCGCGACCGCGTGGCCGACGGCGTGCCACGACCAGCCGCTGCGGCGCAGCGACCGCACACTCAGCCGCGCGCGCAGCCGCTGCCACACGGTCGTCGATCCGCGCATCTGGCCGACGATCTCATCGACCTCGCGCCAGAACGCGTCGACATCCTCGGGTGCCGGGTCGCCCGGACCGAAGACATCCACATCGGCGCGGGTGGCGAGCTGCGTGACGCGCGGGTCGTCGAAGGTCGAGCCGACGACGAGCGCGCTCTCGGCACGGGTCGCCCCGATCGCCACCGGAGCCCGCAGGTCGACGGCCGAATCGACCAGTTCGTCCCAGCCTCCCGAGATGCGGTCCGCGGTGCGCTCGGCGTTGCGGCGGCGCGCGCGGCGCACGCCCTTGATCACGCCCATCACGATGAACGGCGCCGCCAGCAGCAGCAGGATGCCGAGGGTGAGGCCGCCGTACAGCAGCACGGGTCCGAGCCAGCTGAGGTCTGCGGCCTGCTCCTCGTCCTGGTCGCGGTTCTCCGCGATCGCCGGCGGCAGGTCGGCGGGCTGCTGGGCGGGCGGCGGCGGCTGGAGCACCTGCGGCTTCGGGTTGGCCTTCGGCTTGGTCGACTGGTCGTTGGGCTTGTTGTCCTCGTCGGGGGTGGGATCGAACGGAACCCAGCCGTAGCCCTGGAAGGCGATCTCCACCCACGCGTGCAGGTTGCCGCCGGTGGCCGTGAGCGTCGGACCGTCCTGCGGGTGCTTCTCGTCGGCGTGCCAGCCCATCACGACGCGTGCCGGCATGCCCAGCTGCGTCGCCATCAGAGCCATCGCGACGGCGTACTGCTCGTCGTCGCCGACCATCTGGTCGCCGCCGAAGAGCGACGTGATGCGGTTGGCCCCGTGTCCCGACAGCGAGACGACGTCGTCGCCCAGGCCGTGGCTGAAGAAGCCCTGCGTGTGCAGGTAGCTCTCCAGTGCCCGCGCGCGCTCGATCGGGGTGTCGGCGCTGGCGGTGGCCTTGGAGGCGATGTCGGCGATCTTCTCCGGAATGCCCGTCTGCTTCGGCATCTTCAGAGCCGCGAACGGCACGTCGGCCAGCGCCGTGTCGCTCGGGAGGTCGGGGATGACGGTGTCGATCGTGTACGCGTCGCCGGACGCAAGCCCCGCAGGGGCGACGGCGGCGCCGGTGGCGTCGTTGAAGTGCGTCGTGCGGGCAAGCTCCGGTGCCCGCGGGCCGTCGAAGGTGAAGTCGCGGACGGCGCCCACATCGGGCACCCACACTCCGCTCAGGTCGCCGATCTCCACCCGCAGCGTGGCCGCGGTGCCGGTCGCCGCGGGAGACATGTTGGAGCGGATCGGGGTGAACGCGCTGGAGGAGCCGGCCCCGTCGTCGGACACGTTGTAGACGATGCCGTCGTACGCGTCCATCGTCGCCAGCCGCACGCGGCCGTCCTTGGGCAGTCCCGTCACGGTGAACAGGGTCTTGTCGGCGTCGTCGCGCACGTAGCCGCGGAAGGACTGCAGCGGACTCGGATAGTCGGTGACGTCGAACGGCGGCACGATGAAGTCGCGCAGGATGTACCGCGGCGGGGTGGCGACCGCGGCGGTGGCGATTCCCGCCGCCGAGGCGACGGCGAGCACGATCCCACCGGCGACGAGTCGGCGCGTGCGCGAACTGCGCACCGCCCCGGCATCCGAGGCCCCCGCCGACTCGATCCGCACCGCGGCGCGGTCGTGGTCCCACGCGCGCCGGAGCGCGAGCCAGACCGTCGCCACGACGGCGAAGACGATGCCCTGGACGAGTGGGGCCGCGGGCTGCGCGACACCCAGCAGGATCGTCGCGACCAGCACCGCGAGCGCGGGCAGCAGCGCCCACGTGCCGTGGCGGGCCCGGAGAGCCAGCGATCCGGTGAGGACGGCGCCGACGAGAGTGAGGATGAAGGGGACCACGAGATGGCCGTCGGATGCCGCGACCGGCGGCACCGTGGTCAGCAGCTGCTTCCACGACGTGATCGTCCCGAGGGCGAGCTGCTGCAGGGTCTCCAGCGTCGGGACGACGCCGAGCAGCGCCGTGTGCGGCAACGCGAGCGCACCGCCGAAGACGATGTAGGCGCCGATCGTCGCGCCGGTCAGGCTCAGCACCCCGAGACGCCACCGGGCTCCCGCCCAGGCCAGCGCCAGCCCGAGAGCGAGCCCGCCGACGCCGGCGACGAGGTACTGCGGCGAATCGAAGGTGGGGGCGAACCCGACGATCGACACCGCGAGCAGCAGGGCGGCGGCGGCCAGGTCGAGAGCGAGAACGCGCGGCTCGATCGTCGCCGCCTGTGCAGCGGGGCGCGGGGCGCGACGCGGCAGCCGCGGGCGCGCGCTCACGAGAGCACCTTCCGGACGGCCCGCGGCAGCTGGTCGAGCGCACCGACGGTGACGACGTCGGCCTCGCCGATGCGCTGCAGTGCCGGTGCGTCCACCCGGGTGTCGGCGACGACCGCGAGTGCGCGTACGCCGAGCGGCAATCGTGAGCACGCGAGGCGGAGTTCGGCCGCGTCGGTGCGCGAGCCCGTGACGAGCACGACGACCGCGGCATCCGGTGCATGGGCCGCGATGCCGCCGGCGAGCGCGACGATGCCGCCGAGCCGGGCGCGCGAGTGCCCGAGCATCGAGAGCTCGTCGAGGAAGCGACGGGAGCTGAGCGAGCGCAGCGGCCCCTGCTGAGTGCGCGCATCGAGGACGCGGGAATCCCGCAGGGCGCGCAGGCCGATCGACCCGGCGACCGAGATGGCGAGTTCGAACTCCGCCGCCTCGCGATACTCGTCGGGAAGCGTGGACAGGCCCACGACGAAGTGCGAGCGGCGCGTCTCTTCGTACTGGCGCACCATCACCTCGCCGACCCGCGCGGTCGACTTCCAGTGCACGTGGCGCAGGTCGTCGCCGGGCTGGTACTCCCGCAGCGCGTGGAAGGACACGTCGTCGCGCGCGAGGTGCTGCACCGGCAGACCCTCCAGGTCGCGGAGGTGGCCGAGCGACAGGCCCTCCAGCGCCGTCGTCTGCGGGTGCACGTACAGATCGACGGCCTGGCGGCGGTCGTGCGCCCGTTCGAACAGCCCCAGCGGGTCGCCGCGGCGAACGCTCACCGGTCCGACCGAGAGCACACCGCGTGTCGTCGTCGGAATCGCGAAGACCTCTTCGTGCTCCTCGTCGGGGGCGAGGCGCGGCACCTGGAAGACGCCGCGCCCGGCGCCGACGGGAAGGATGACCTCGGAGGGCAGCAGCGTTCGCGGCGTGCGGTTGGCGAGCATGAGCCCACCGACGGCGCGCTCGCCCACGACGACGCGAGTGCGCGTGAGGTCGAGCCCGATCTCGTACGTCGTGCGGCCGAAGAGGAAGCCGAGGCTGATGATCAGGGTCACCGTGATGACGGCGGCGATGACGAGGAACTCGCGCCAGCCGTAGGCGAAGGCCAGCCACCAGACGAGCACGGCGGTCGCGATCAGCACCCACCCCAGCGGCTGCACCACGTCGCCGATCGCCCGCAGCACGCGAACGACGCGGCGGCGCACCGCCTCGATGCGCTCCCGCCGGCGCTCGGCCGCGGTGGCCTCCCGGGGAGCGACGAGGGGCGCGTCGGCTTCGCCCTCGGCATCCGACGTCGGCGTCGTCGGGGCGACGGGCGCGGCGGCGTCCGCGGGCACGCCGGAATCATCACCCCGTCGCCGCGCGCGGCGCGACGAAGTGAGAGTGTCGGGTGCCGGCGACATCAACTGGCGGCCCGCGCCAGGGGGGCCTCCACGGCGGAGACCGCCCGCTGGACGATGCTCTCGGCGGTCGTTCCGGAGAACTCCGCCTCGGGGTCGAGCACGAGGCGGTGCGCCCACACCGGCACGGCGAGGGTCTTCACGTCGTCGGGCACCACGAAGTGGCGACCCTGCGCGGCCGCGTAGACCTTGGCGACGCGCATCATCGAGATCGCTCCGCGCACCGAGACGCCGAGGCGGGTCGCGTCGGACGCGCGCGTGTGCTCGACGAGCTGCGCCGCGTACCGCGCGACCACGGGGTCGACGTGCACGGTGGCGGCGAGGTCCGCCATGTCGGCGACCGCGCTCGTCGTGATGATGGCGCTGAGGGATGCCGAGGGGTTGCGATCGACCGCGCCGGCGAGAATGCGCTCCGTGACGGCGAGCGTCGGGTAGCCGATCGACGTCTTCAGCATGAAGCGGTCGAGCTGGGCCTCGGGCAGCTTGTACGTTCCCGACTGCTCGATGGGGTTCTGCGTGGCGATCACGAGGAACGGACGACCCACCTCGTGGGCGACGCCGTCCACCGTGACGCGCGACTCCTCCATGACCTCCAGCAGCGCCGACTGCGTCTTCGGCGAGGCGCGGTTGATCTCGTCGGCGAGCACGATCGAGGAGAAGACCGGTCCCCGGTGGAACTCGAACCGGTGGTTCTGCTGATCGTAGATCGTGACGCCCGTGACGTCGGAGGGCAGCAGGTCGGGCGTGAACTGGATGCGCGTGCTCGTTCCCTGCACCGACGCGGCGATCGCCTTGGCGAGGCTGGTCTTTCCCGTTCCGGGAGCGTCCTCGAGCAGCACATGGCCTTCAGCCAGCATCGCCGAAAGCACGAGGCCGACGACCTCGCGCTTGCCGAGGAGCGCCTGATCGACGTTGTCGACGAGACGCGTGAAGGTGTCGCGGAACCACGCGGCCTGTTCGGGGGTCATGCTCATTCGTTCGTTCCTTGTCGTCGTTGATCGATGCGGCCGGGTCAACCCCGTGGCCACCATGTCTTCTCGGTGTCGACCGACCCGCCCCATCCGAGGATGTCGACCCACGCGTTGTTGCCGTCGGCGCCCTTCCAGCACTCGAGCTGGACGGAGCCGTTCGCCGGCAGGTTGAAGGCGAACGTGCCGCCGAACTGCGTAGGGCCACCGGTGTCGTGCCAACACTGGATGCTGTACCGGCCGGCGGGGAAGTTCTGCGTGTTCACCACGTACTTGTAGCAGCCGTTGACGCATCCGCCGCCCGGGACGTAGTCGCCACGACTGACCCACACCCGTGGCTGCGGGGGCGGCGGGGCATCGACCGTGCGTGCCGAGTCGGACGCCGTGGTGGTCTGGCCGGCCGCGCTCGTGCGCACCTCGATGCTGTGCGTCTCGCTGTAGCCGTAGCCGCGCGCGATCGAGCCGCTCGCGTCACGGCTGACGAGGCCGCCGTCGATGTACACCTCGGTGGCGATGTCGCGCCCGTTGCGGGACGGCGAGGACCACGAGTACGTGATGTTCGTTCCGGATGCCGAGGCGTTCGCTGACGGGTTGCCGATCGGCCCGTAGGGCGACACGGCGTTCGAGTCGTTGGAGGCCCCACTGGCGTAGGTGCTGCCGTCGACGGTCGAGACAGCGCGCACGCGGATCGTGTACGTGCCGTTGTTGTTGACCTGGCCGTTGCCGATCGTGCCGGCGCCGTTGGTGCCGCCGCCGACCCAGTCGCCGCGCCAGCCGCCGCCGTTCACGGAGTACTGGTACTGGATCTCGTTCGCGGTGGCACCGTTGCCGGAACCCGCCTGCCACGTCACACCCACCGTGTTGTTGCCCTCGGTGGCGGCGACCCCCGTCGGCGCCGCCGGAGCGGTGACACCGCGGCGCGGGGCGGACTGCGGGCTGCGATCGCCCCAGCCGGCCTTGTTCTGGGCGCGGACGTCGAAGGTGTAGTCCGTCGTCGACGTGTCGACCTTGACGGCCTGGCTCGTCTGGCTGCCCGAGACGGGGATCGTGTTGACGACCGAGCCTCCGCGCAGAACGCGCAGCTCGTAGCCGGAGATCGTGTCTCCGTTGTTCGCGGGCGCTTTCCAATCCACTCGGATCTGCGCTTGCGACCCTACGGGGTCGAGAAGCGTCGTCGTCGGCGCAGCCGGCGCATCCGGCTTCCCGGCGGGCACCATGGCGGCCGACCACGGGCTGAACTCACTCGGATCCGGTGCCTTGTTGTGGGCGCGCACGCGCACCTGGTACGACGCCCCGTTCTCGAGGCCGTCCCAGACGATCGACGTCCCGGTGACACCCGTCTTCTGGACGATGCCCGACGGCGGCGCCGGCGAGATCTCCAGCGTGTACGACGTGACCGGAGAGCCCTCAGAGCGCGGCGGGACCCACGAGACCGTGAGGCTGCGGTCGCCGAACTGCAGCGTCGGCGGCGCCGGGGTGTCGGGGCGCACGTCGGGACGCGCGGTCTCCGACGGCATCGACGGGTCGGAGGTGCCGACCTTGTTGCTGGCCGTGACCACGAAGTTGTACTCGACGTTGTTGGTGAGCCCGTCGAGGGTGCACGTGGTCGACGCGCACTGCTTCATGTAGTTGTTCGCCGTCGACGTCACGGTGTAGCCGGTGATCGGCGAGCCGTTGTCGGTCGGCGGCGTCCACGAGAGCACGACCGTGCGGCTCTGGATGCTGGAGACGACGGGGCGACCCGGGGCATCCGGCTTTCCCTGCACCGTGATGCGGATGCGTCCCTCGACGGCGCGATCGGGGTCGCCGGTCGCGTCCATCACGCGGTAGCGCGCGATGACGGTGCCGACGAACGCCTTGTCGCTGGTGACCTCCACCCGGTCGCCCTTGACGGCCACCTGGGCCTGCCCGGTCTCCAGCACCGCGCTCTCGATCTTCAGCGGCGTGTCGGGGAACGGATTGACGTCGTTGGCGAGCACCGGCACCGACTCGGTCGAGCCCTGGTTCGACTCGGCGATGACGTCGTCGTTCGCGCTGGCCAGCGGCCTCGTCGACGCGGTCACCGTGATCGAGATCGTCGCCTCCGCCGGCGTCGTCGTCCCGTCGTCGGCGGTGACCGTGAGGTCGGCGCGCGTCCCCTTCTTCGTGGATGCCGCGGCCGACACCTTCAGCTGCGTGCCGTCGACCGAGGCGGTGAGTCCGTCGGGCGTGGAGCCCTTGATCGCGAATTTCAGCTTGCCCTGATCGCCGGGGTCGGGATCCGTCGCGAGCGCCGCGAGGTCGAGCACGGTGGCATCCTCGCCGGGCGCGACGTTCATGGAGGCGCCGAGCATCGTCGGCGACTGGTTGTCGGGCGGCAGGACCGTGATCGGGATCGTGAGCGTGGCCTTGCGCCCGGTCGGGTCGTCGGGACCGTCGCCGTCGGTGACCTCGAACGTCAGCGCGTCGGCACCGAAGTAGCGGTCGGCCGAGGTGTAGACGAGCGTCTGCTGGTCCTTGATGAGGTTCGCGCCGTTGGCGTGCACCGCCGACACCTTGGCGGCCTCGGTGATCACGACGCTCTTGCCTCCCGCGGCACGGACGTACTGCGAGAGCGGAAGCGAGATCGTCTCGCCGCTCTTGACCTCGACGGGTTTGGTGGAGATGAGGCTCGGCGGCAGCTCCGACAGCGCCGGCACCCGGATGAACGCAGAGTCGGTGAGACCGTCGGGGTCGGTGACCGTGTACGTGATGAGCTGGCGCTGGTCGGTGACCTGCACCCGCACGGTGCCGTCCGCGCCGACGCGGGCGTTGTCCCCGCCCGCACCGAGGGTCACCGTGAGATCGCTCTTCGTGCCGTCGGGATCGTCGTCGTTCTCGAGCACCGCCACATCGGCCGTGGTGCCGTCCTTGACGTCTTCGGCGCGCACGCGGTCGTCGCGGGCGATGGGACGCTCGAGCGGAACGTTCGGGTCGACGGTGATCTGCACGCTGGTCGAGGCCCGCGCGCCGCGCGAGTCGGTGATCGCGTACTGCAGCGACGTGTTCATCTGCTCGTTCGGAGCCGTGATGAGCAGATACTTCCCGCTGACGCGCGCCTTCAGGCCGGGGACGTTCGGCGGCAGCGTCACCGGGTCGTCCGGGGCGAAGCCGAACTCGTCGCCGTCGGGGTCGGAGTCGTTGGCGAGGACCGGCACCGCGACCTCGCGTCCCGGGCGGATCGTCACCGTGTCGCGCACCGCGTAAGGCGCCTGGTTCACGGATGCCGCGGGTGCGATTCCGACCTGCACGGTGGCCGTGGCGTCCTTGCCGAGGCTGTCGCGCACCCGGTAGGAGAACCGGTCGACGCCCGCGGAGTCGCCGAATGCCTCGTAGGTGAACGAGTTCGCGCCGGTCTCGACGATGCGCCCCTTCTTCGGCGCGTCGGCGATGCCGACCAGCTCGACCGAGTCACCGTCCTGGTCGATGCCGTCCAGCGGCACGGGGATCGTGACGGTCGAACCGCTGAGCGTCCGCGCGGTGAGATCGCGCGGCTTCGGCGCGGAGTTGGCCTCGTCATTGCGCGGCAGGATCTGGATCGTGACGTACCCCGCGTCGCGCTGACCGGTCGAGTCGACGGCCTCGTACGTCACGTAGACGGTCTTCGGGGTGTTGCCGGCACGGAAACGGACCTTGTCCTCGGAGACGAAGGCCTCGCCGTCGGCGGGGTCGACCAGCGGTGGCACGAGATCGGGGGCGACGTGCATCGTGTCGCCGTTGGGGTGGTAGTCGTTCGCCAGCACGGGAATGGTGACGGTGTCGCCGACGCGCACGACGGCTTGGTCGTCGTTGGCGACCGGCGGGCGCAGCTTCGCGGGCGGCGGCACCGGGATCACGACGATCTCGCCCTCGGCCGTGCGCGACCCGTTGGAGATCGTGTATCCGACGCGCACCTGCTTGCTCAGAGAGCCGACGTCGCTGATGCGGACGGTCTCGTGGCCGAGCACGGCGGCGGCGACGCCCGAGCCCGGGACCGCGCTCACCGATTGCACGACGAGGATGCCGCCGGCCGGATCGGTGTCGTTGGAGAGCACGTTGACGAGCACGTCGCCGCCGACGGGCAGGAGTGCGATGTCGCGCACCGCCACGGGTGGCAGGTCCTCGTTGGATGCCGGGAGCACGTCGATGCGGACGAGACCCGGAACGGAGTTGGGGCCGGCCGATACGAGGTACTGCGGATAGTACGTGCCGGGGCTGGAGGCCGTGAACGTGAAGGTCTTGTTCGCGAAGTCGGGGACGATCGTCGCGCCGGGCACCTCGTCGACGCGGGTGAGGCGCAAGGGCTCACTGCCGGAGCTCGTGTCGTTCGTGAGTGGAGAGACCGTCACCGTGCGTCCGACCTGTGTGACGACGTGGTCGGAGTTGGTCACCGGCACGGTCGTGCCGAGCGGGCGGATGTCGTAGCGCGCGATGCCGGGGCCGTCCGCCGTGCCGTCCGAGACCACGATCGGCACGTCCTTGCGCCCCTGGACGCCGCCGATCGCACGGTACGTGATCTGCCCATCCGGCGTGAAGTCCGCCTCGTCGCCGCCGTCGGCGGCGACGTCCTTGAGGAAGATGTCATCGCCGTCGGGGTCGATCCAGTCCGACAGCACGTTGTACGAAGCCGTGCCGCCGGACTCCACGGTGATGGGAGTGGTGCGCTTCTGCACGGGAGCCGCGTTCACGTCGAACGGGTGCACCGTCACCGTGACGGTCGCGGTGGCTTCGCCGCCACGGCCGTCTTCCACGGTGTAGCGGAAGCTCGTCGAGCCGGTCGCCCCCTCGGGGGCGGTGAACTGCAGGGCCGCCCCGTTGTTGATCGGCTCGACGCTGCCGAACGCGGGGGTCGAGGCGGGTGCGGCGACGAGCACGTCGCCGTCGGCATCCGTGTCGTTGTCGAGCACCGGCAGCACCGTCGTACGGCCGGGTCGCACCCCGTACTGGTCGTCCTGCGCGATCGGTGGCGTGTTCTGGTCGGTGCGCTCGGGGAGCGTGGTCTGCACCGTCTCCTCGGTCGTCTTCTCCTCGTCGTCGCCGTCGCCCTCGGGCGGCGTGATGTCCTGCCAGTTGTCGACGCGCTGCATCGAATCGGAGGCCATCCACGCGGCACCGCCGAAGACGTCGTTGAGCACGACGACGTCGCGATTGACCCGGAAGCGCAGCACGCTCGTCGCCTCGACGCCGGGCACGTCCCGCGCGGCGTCGTCGGCGTCGCCGGGACAGTCGCGGACGAACCGTCCGCTGCCTGACCAGGCGCCGTACGCGCAGCCGGCCACATAGACCGGCTCGGCGGGCGTGCCCTTCGAGCCGCCGGCCTCGATCGTCTGGGGGTCGCCGCCCCCCGTGGGGATGCGCACCAGCGACGTCGGCGTTGCGAGGGTCACGGCGTCGGCCGTGCCCGACGGTTGCTGGAGCACGGCGTCGCCCGGCACCTGCACGCGCAGCCCGTCGCCGCCGTAGAGCGTGTTGGTGTCGTGGTCGAGCACATACGGCGTGGTGCCGACGACGGTCAAGGAGAGCTTGTGGTCGGCCGTCACCCCGGGAAGATCGCGCGACGACTTCTGCACGGTGGTGCCGTCGTCGCCCTGGCCGTACGAACGGACGGCGGCCTCCGACGCGGAGGCCGCGTACACCGTGCCGTCGACGCCGACGGCGATCTTCGCGTTCTTGCCCTCGTCAGCGACGGGCTCGGCGCCCTGGGCCCCGATGCCGCTGATGGCCGTGAACGGGCTCGTCCAGAGTGAACCGGTGGGCTCGATGACCGCGACGGTGTCGGCACCCATCGCGACGGCGGACCCGGGCTTGAGTTCGGCCGAGTCCGACATGATGACGCGAGCGGGATCGACGGCCGCGATCGACGACGCCGTCGAGTCGACGACGAGCACACGGGTGCCGCTCTGCAGGATGTCGTAGTCGGACGTACCGGCACGCAGGCCCCCGTCGAGCACGCGCGAGGAGTGGTTGAAGTGGCCGATCAGCAGGCTCGACTGCTTCGTGACCCACACACCGCCGTCATTGAGGTCGACCTCGGTGGTCGGCTTGCCCTCGTACGACACCGCGAAAAAGCCGACCACGAGAGCGGCCGCGGTGACCGCGGCGGTCGAAATCAGCGTACGCGGGCGCGCGCGAAGCCACGCAAAGGACTTCATTGTGGGCTCGGCTCCCCTCCGGGCTCGTATTCATTTGCGTGGCGTCGGGACCTGTTGCTGAAGCAGGCGCACACGTCGTGCAGACCCGGATAGCCTACGTCACGAAATCAACGGCTGCGTGGCCTTGCGCATGGGGAGAACTACCC
The DNA here is from genome assembly GCF_016907555.1 of Microbacterium laevaniformans. NCBI lineage: Bacteria > Bacillati > Actinomycetota > Actinomycetes > Micrococcales > Microbacteriaceae > Microbacterium > Microbacterium laevaniformans. The sequence goes on along the minus strand of NZ_JAFBCE010000001.1, from coordinate 79,095 downwards.
ACTATCGGATCGTCATGCTCCGACGTAGGTAGCCAGATGACGAGCCGTGAGCGTCTCACCCGTGGCGATCAGGTCCTCAGGTGTTCCCGCGAACACGACTCGACCACCCTCGCGACCGGCGCCCGGACCGACGTCGATGATCCAATCGGCGTGCGCCATGACCGCCTGGTGGTGCTCGATCGCGATCACCGAGTTGCCGGCATCCACGAGACGATCCAGCAACGCGAGCAGGTTGTCGACGTCGGCGAGGTGCAGGCCGGTCGTCGGCTCGTCGAGAACGTACACGGCGCCGGGCTTGGCCATCGCGATCGCGAGCTTCAGACGCTGCCGCTCACCGCCTGACAGCGAGGAGAGCGACTGGCCCAGCGTCGTGTAGCCCAGCCCGACGTCGATCATCCGCCGCAGGACCGCGTGGGCCGGCCCCGTGCCGACGAAGGGGGCAGCCTCGTCGGCCGACATCGCCAGCACCTCCGCGATCGTCTTGCCCTGCCACCGGTACTCGAGGACGGTGTCGCTGAACCCGCTGCCGCCGCACAGCTCGCAGCGGGTCTCGACACTCTGTGTGAACCCGAGATTGGTGATGATGACACCGAGGCCTCGACACGCGGCGCAGGCGCCTTCGGAATTGGCGCTGAACAATCCGGGCTTGACGCCGTTCGCCTTCGCGAACGCGTTGCGGATCGCATCCAGCACACCGGTGTAGGTCGCCGGATTCGAACGGCGCGAGCCTTTGATGGCCGTCTGGTCGACGACGACGACGTCGTCGAACGCCGGCAGGCTGCCGTGGATGAGCGACGACTTGCCCGATCCCGCGACTCCCGTGACGACGGTGAGGATGCCGAGGGGCACGTCGACGTCCACGGAACGCAGGTTGTGCAGACTGGCGCCGCGGATCTGCAGTGCGCCGCGCGCCGTACGCGTCGCAGTCTTGAGTCGCGCACGGTGATCGAGGTGGGTGCCAGTGAGCGTTCCCGAGGCACGAAGCCCCGCGACGTCGCCCTCGTACACGATGCGTCCACCGGCGCGGCCCGCACCGGGTCCGAGGTCGACGACGTGGTCGGCGATGGCGACGACCTCGGGCTTGTGCTCGACGACGAGAACCGTGTTGCCCTTGTCACGCAGGAGCAGGAGCAGGTCGTTCATCCGCTGGAGTCCCGAAGACGAGACTCGACTTGCCCGAGCCGCTGACGCCGGTGAAGACCGTGAGCCGACGCTTCGGGATCTCCACGTCGACGCCCTGCAGGTTGTTCTCGCGTGCGCCCACGACGCGGATGAGGCCGTGGGAGTCGGCGACGTGTTCGGATGCCGGTGTCATGGCGACAGTCTGCCGCGAGGGTGCGACGTCGCACAGTCCCGCGTCGACCCGCTCGCGCGTTCACACCGCGCGATGACACCCCGCGAGGTGATCGTCGACCATCCCGGCCGACTGCATGAGTGCGTACATCGTCGTCGATCCCACGAAGCGGAAGCCGGCGGCACGCAGCGCCTTCGAGAGCGCATCGGATGCCGCCGTCACGGCCGGCACGTCGGCGAACGCGACCGGACGCTCGCCCTCGGCCCGCACCGGCGGCGCGAACGACCACATGACATCGTCGAGCGCACCCGGCTCCATCTCCCGCACCAGGCGGGCGTTGCCGATGGTCGCGAGGATCTTCGCGCGGTTGCGGATGATCCCGGCATCCGCCATCAGCCGCTCGACATCGTTTTCGTCGAACTCCGCGACCACGGCGGGCTGGAAGTTTGCGAACACCTCGCGGAATCGGGGGCGCTTGCGCAGGATCGTGATCCACGACAGCCCCGCCTGGAAGCCCTCGAGGCTCATCTTCTCGAAGAGGGCGCAGTCGCCGTGCAGGGGACGACCCCACTCCTCGTCGTGGTAGCGCCGGTACTCGGCGTCGTCGCCCACCCAGCCGCACCGGAGCAGGCCGTCCGGGCCTTCGCGCAGATCATCCACTCGGTCAGGCTAACCGCGGGCGCCGACATCCCCGCCGACGCCGGCGCGGGCGCCGCGCGGGGCGGCTGATGCGAGACTCGCTCGCAGCGCCTCCTCCAGGTCACGGTGCGCGAAGACGAACCCGGCCGCGGTCAGCCGCTCGGGGACGACCCAGCGGCTCTTCAGCACGAGCTCCGGCTCGGTGCGCAGCAGCCACATCGCCGGCTCCAGCATCCAGCGGACGGCGGGCACCCCGAAGGGAGCGCCGACGATGCGCCGCAGTGTGCGCATGAGCGTGCGGTTGTCGGAGGCCTGCGGCGCGACGACGTTGACGACGCCGGCCAGCTCGTCACGCTCGATCAAAAAGTGCATCGCGGCCACGACGTCGTCGATGTGCACCCAGCTGAAGCGCTGGCGTCCGCGGGTGCGGTGGTGCGGCGCGCGCCCGTCGCCGCTCGGATGCGGCCCGATGCCGCGGTAGCGGCGGTGCTGCAGCCACCAGCCGTCGCGCTGAGATCCGCCGAGGCCGAGGCGGGCGAGCGTCGTCAGCATCCGGGTGGCGGGGCCGTCGCCCAGCACGATCGCCATCCGCATCGCGACACGGCGCGTCTGCGGAAGCTCTCCCGCGAAAAGCTCCTCCTCCCACGCCCGCGCCACGTCGACGGAGAATCCCGTGCCGAGCTCACCGGCATGCTCGGTGTGCGGGGCATCGGTGCGGTGCCGGTAGATCGTGGCGGTGGACGCGTTCAGCCACACGGCCGGAGGCGACGACGCCGCGGCGATCGCCGTCCGCAGGGCGCGCGTCGTCTCGATGCGTGAGCGCAGGATCTCGTCGCGGTTGCGGTCGGTGTAGCGGCAGTTGACCGACTTCCCCGCCAGGTTCACGACGACCTCGGCTCCCTCGACGGCTCTGACGAGTGCGGCGGCGTCGTTCCAGGCCACCCCGGCGGTGCGACCGACGACCGTGACCTCGTCGCCACGAGCGCGCAACGACTCGACGACGGCCCTCCCGATGAAGCCCGACGCCCCGGCGACGACGACGCGCCGCCGTGTCTGCTCGTGCACCGGCATCCGCTTTCTGAACATGTTCAAAACAAGCTACCCTCGGAGGCATGAGCGCGTCCAGTGGTGCGGCCGTCTCCCGCGACGTGCCGCAGCTTCACCTACGAACTCCGCAGAATGCACGAACTCCGCACGATGCGGGCGCAATCGTGCGGAGTTCGTGACATTCTGCGGAGTCGGCGGGGCAGGCAGCCTCCGCCGCGCGGCTACTTCTTCTTAAGCGACTTCTCCGAGACGGGGGCCTCGCCGGAGGCGGCGAGATCGGCGTAGTACGCCCGCGCCTCGCGCTGGCGCTCCTGCTCGACCCCGGAGGCGATGGGTGCGCGCACGTGCTCCGGCTCGAACGCGAACGCGTCGACGAGGTCCTGGGCGTGGGGGCGCAGCCGCAGCAGCAGGCGGTCGATGTACTTCGAGACGGATGCCGCGCGCTGCGCCGACAGTCGGCCGTTGATCAGATACCAGGCGAGGTGCTTCTCGATGAGGTGCAGACCGAACAGATCGCGCAGCCACCCCAGCACCTGCGCCGTGCCGGGATCGGAGATGCCGGCGATGCCGTCGCTGAACGCCTCCCACTGCAGCAGCTCGCCGTGTGCCCGCGCCGCCTCGATCAGCGCGGCCTGATTGGCATTGAAGATCGCCGCCGCCTCGGCGGGCGATGCCTTGGATGCCGGGCGCAGCCGCCCGGCGATGTCTTCGATCATCTGCCGCACGCGCTCCGCGAGCAGCTCGTGCTGCTGCTCGGCCCGCAGCCCGAGCTCGACCGAGCGCGCGGTGGAGCCGAAGTCGGTGACGGCCTGACCGAGCTGGCGCAGCCCCGCCCCGTGGAACACCTTGCCGGCGGTCTGCTTCGCGGCGAAGGACGCGAGCTTCGCGGCATCCGCGCCCTTGAACTGCTTCGCGAAGTCGTTGAGCAGGCGCTTGCCGACCAGCTGGAGCAGGACGTTGTTGTCGCCCTCGAAGGTGACGTAGACGTCGAGGTCGTGGTGCAGCCCGACGAGACGGTTGTCGGCCATGAAGCCCGACCCGCCGCAGGCCTCGCGGCATTCCTGGATGGTGTCGAGAGCGTTCCACGTGGACAGGGGCTTGAGCGCGGCGGCGAGGGTCTCGAGGTTCTCGCGCTCGTCGGGGGTGTCGGTGCGTCCGCTGAACACGCCGTCGAACGTACGCAGCAGCTCGTCGTTCGCGAAGAACTGCGCGTACACCTGCGCCAGTCGGGGCAGCAGGCGCCGCTGGTGCTTGCCGTAGTCGAGCAGCACCACCTCGTCGCTGCCCGACCCCGAGTCGAACTGGCGACGCTGACCGGCGTAGGTGATCGCGATGTGCAGCGCGAGCGCGGTCGCGGTCGTCGCCGCGCCGTCGAGCGAGACCCGGCCCTGCACGAGCGCGCCGAGCATGGTGAAGAAGCGGCGTCCGGGGCTCGGGATGTCGGAGCTGTAGGTGCCGTCGGCGGCGACATCGCCGTAGCGGTTCAGGAGGTTGAATCTCGGGACGCGAACATGGTCGAACGCCAGCCGTCCGTTGTCGATGCCGTTGAGCCCGCCCTTGACCCCGTCGTCCTCGCTCTGCACGCCCGGCAGCATGTTGCCCTCGTCGTCGCGGATGGGGACGAAGAAGCAGTGCACGCCGTAGTTGACGCCCCCGGTGATCAGCTGAGCGAACACGGTCGCGGCCCGACCGTGCACGGCGGCGTTGCCGAGGTAGTCCTTCCACGCGCCGCGGAACGGCGTGTTGATGACGAACTCCTCGGTCTCCGGGTCGTAAGTGGCGGTCGTGCCGATCGCGGCGACGTCGGAGCCGTGCCCGATCTCGGTCATCGCGAACGCACCCGGCAGCGTCAGCTCGATCACGTCGCGCAGCCACGCCTCGTGGTGCTTCTCGGTGCCGAGCTGGTAGATCGCGGAGCCGAACAGGCCCCACTGCACGCCGGACTTGATCTGCAGCGACGGGTCGGCGAGCACGAGCTCCATGAAGCCGGCGAGGTTGGCTCCGTTGTCCTCGAGGCCGCCGTACTTCTTCGGGAACGCGCGCCGCGACCCGTTGTTGTCGACGAGGATCTGCAGCTGGCCGAACACGCGTTCGCGATGGTCGGCGACCGACAGCCCTTCGATCTTCCAGAGCGCCGGATCCTTGATCATCTCGCGGGCTTCGCGCCGGGTCTGCGCCCACGTTCCCAGCAGCAGATCGGTGACCGTGTCGACGTGGATGCGCGGCTCGTGGGCCTCTGCGGCGGTGTGTGCCGCGGTCGGGGCTCCGCCGGCGGGCGTTCGCGTGTTCGTGGCGGGCTTCTTCGGACGGACGGCGGCGTCGGTCATCGGCGTACCTTTCGACAGCGGACAGGAAAACTCATGCTCGACGGTAGGAGCGCGTACGGCGGCTCGCAAAACGCTTGCGCGCTGCCCACAAAGCGGCGCGCCTCCGCGGCATCCTCCCCTGTGTGAGACCCACACCCACGTTTTGTGAGACCGAGTTCCACCGTGGCTCCCCGCGAAAGCCACGGCGCCTCCGCACGGGCACGAGCGCCCGGTGCCGTCGCATCGGATGCGCTCGAGGCCGTGACCGAAGCGGAAGAGCGGGTCGGCGGTGTCGAACGGGACGTCGGGACGCGAGGCCTTCACCGCGTCCATCGACCGCGGCAGATCGAACGGGAGCTTGCCGCGCACCGGCGCCCGGCCCGACAGCACGCCGAACAGCGCGGCAGTGCCGGCGCCCCAGTTCGCGGTGAGACTGACGCCGAGCGCGGCGAAGGCCGTGAGGATCGCGGGACGATCGAGGAAGACGTGTATGCGGCGCTCGTCGGCGAAGGCTCCACCCGGGGACACCCCGCCCACGCCGCGATGCGCGAGCGCTACAGCCGGCTGCGCGAGGTGTTCGTCGCCCAGCTGTCCGAAGCCCGCACCGTCGGCGCCGTGCATCCCCGCCGCGACGGTCACGGTGAGGCCATCCGCATCGCGGCCGTCTGGGACGGCCTGCAACTGCTCCAGCTCTACCTGCCCCGGCGCATGGACTTCGCGCAGCGCTTCGCCGCCACGATCGACCATTTCACCGCCGTCCTCCGCGCGGCGCAGCGAGATGGTGACCTGCCGCCGCACCGCGATCCCGCGCGTGAGGCGATGCGGCTCGTCGCACTGTGGGACGGCTTGCAGTACCAGTGGCTGTACGACCGCGAGAGCGTGGACGTGGCCGCAGAGCTCGCCGCCCACCTCGATGACATCCTCCCCCGGGGCTGACCGAGGGGCGCGGGGCGCGGGTGGCCTGCGGACTACGGCTCGCATCGGATTCGGTCGTCGCTGCATGGACGGGCACCCCGCTGAGCCCGCAACTCGCGCACGCGCGTCAGTGCGCGGCGATGACCGCGAGGACGCCCTCGCCGTAGGCCTCGCGCTTCTTCGCGCCGATGCCCGTGATGCCGTCGAGCGCCGCGATGGATGCCGGGCGCTGCTCGGCCAGCGCCCGCAGCGTCGCATCGCCGAAGACGATGTACGCGGGCACGCCCTGTTCCTTCGCGACCCCGGCGCGCCAGGCGCGAAGGGCTTCGAAGAGGTCGCGGTCACCGTCGGCGATGGCGTCGGACGCCGCGGCCTTGCGGACGCGCGCCGCACCCCCGCCGCGCCCGAGGACGTCGCGGCGCAGCGGCACCGGGCTCTCCCCGCGCAGCACCGCCGCGCCCTCGTCGCCGACCGCGAGCACGCCGTACTCGCCACGGGCGACGATGACGCCACGGGCGAGCAGCTGTCGGATGACGCTGCGCCAGTCCTGGTCGCTGAGGTCCGCTCCCAATCCGTAGGTGGCGAGCGCGTCGTGGCCCTGCTGACGGATGCGCTCGGTCGATGCTCCGCGGAGGATGTCGACGAGGTGCCCGGCGCCGAACGCCTGGTTGCGCTCGCGCTGCAGCCGCACGATCGTCGACAGCAGCTTCTGCGCGGGAACCAGCCCGTCCCAGGTGTCGGGGCTGTCGAGGCAGGTGTCGCAGTTGCCGCACGGCTCGGAGCTCTGCCCGAAGTAGGCGAGGAGGTTCTGCCGACGGCACGACACCGTCTCGCAGAGCGCGAGCATCGCGTCGAGGTGCTGGCCGAGCCGCATCTTGTACGACCGCTCGCCCGGCGATTGGTCGATGAGACGCCGCTGCTGCACCACGTCGCCGAGCCCGTAGGCCATCCACGCGATGGCGGGGTCGCCGTCCCGGCCGGCGCGACCCGTCTCCTGGTAGTAGCCCTCGACCGACTTCGGCAGGTCGATGTGGGCGACGAAGCGCACGTCCGGCTTGTCGATGCCCATCCCGAACGCGATCGTGGCGACCATCACCACGCCGTCTTCGCGAAGGAAGCGCTGCTGGTGGTGGGCGCGCACCGCGGCATCCAACCCCGCGTGATACGGCAGAGCGTCCACGCCCTGCGTGCGCAGATACTCGGCCGTCTGCTCCACCGACTTGCGGCTGAGGGCGTAGACGATCCCGGCAGAGCCGGCCGGCTGGGCGCGAACGAACTGCAGCAGCTGACGGCGCGGATCGACCTTCGGCTCGATGCGGTACTGGATGTTGGGCCGGTCGAAGCTCGCGACGAAATGCCGTGCGTCGGGCAGGCGCAGCCGCTCGGTGATCTCCTGATGGGTCGCGCGCGTGGCCGTCGCCGTGAGCGCCATGCGCGGCACCCCGGGGAAGCGTGCGCTCAGATCTCCGAGCGCGAGGTAGTCGGGACGGAAGTCGTGACCCCACTGACTGACGCAGTGCGCCTCGTCGATGGCGATCACACTGAGTGTGCCCCGCTGCAGCAGGGCACTCGTCGCGGGAGCGCTGAGGCGTTCGGGCGCGACGTAGAGCAGGTCGAGCTCGCCGTCGAGGAAGTCCTGCTCGACGCCGGCACGTTCGGCCGCATTCTGGGTGGAGTTCAGGTACGCCGCCCGCACACCGTTGGCCCGCAGGGCGTCGACCTGGTCGTGCATCAGTGCGATGAGCGGGCTGATCACGAGCCCCGTGCCGGGACGAACGAGCGCGGGCACCTGATACGTGATCGACTTGCCGCCGCCGGTGGGCATGAGCACCACGGCGTCGCCGCCCGCGACGACGTGCGCCACGATGTCGGCCTGATCGCCGCGGAACTCGTCGTAGCCGAAGACCTCCTTCAGGACGGCCTTCGGGTCGGACGCAGAGGCGGCTCGCGGCGCGGCCGGGCGGGCGGGTGCGGTGGCGGCCGGGTTGGCGGCCGGTGCCGCGTCCCGTGTCGCGCGAGCGAGCGCACCGGCATACCCGTCGTACTCCGGCGGCGGTGGGGCGTCGGCGTCGTCGGGCGGAGTCAGCTCATCCACATCCCACGGCACGTCCGCGTAGGGGTCGTCGTACCGATCGGTGGCTGCACTCACCCGTCCAGGCTAGCCGCGGCATCCGACACTCGACGCCGTCCTCCCCACCCGCCCCGCGAGCCGTCGTGATCGCACCGAGCCGCCACGACAGACGATGGTGGCTCGCGCGGAACATAGCGGCTCGCGGGTGGTGGAGGTGGGAGGGGGCTACAGCCGCACGAGCTCGATCACGCGGACGACGGCGGCGCCCTCCTCGACGGAGGCCGCGAGATCGACCTCGGCCCGGATGCGCCAGTCGTGGTCGCCGGCCGGATCGTCGATCGTCTGCTCGACGCGCCAGAGGCCGGATGCCGCCGCATCCGCCGTGTCGATCACGCAGAGCCGCGGCGAACGGGCCGGCCCACCGGTGAGGATCTCGTCGTGCTCGTCGTAGTAGCGGTCGAGGGCTTCGGGCCAACCGACCTCGGGGTCGAGGGCCACCAGCGCGTCGTCGTCCTGCAGAGCCGCGAGCTGCACCCGCCGAAAGAGCTCGTTTCGCACGAGCACCGTGAACGCGCGCTCGTTCGTGAGGATGGAGGGCGGCGCCGGCGGCACGACCGGAGCGCCGTCCTCGGGCAGCACCGCCGTCGGGTCGATGAGCGCCGACCACTCGTCGACGAGACTCGAGTCGACCTGGCGCACGAGTTCGCCGAGCCACTCGATGATGTCGCGCAGCTCGTCGGTTCTCGCATCAACGGGAACGGTCTGGCGGATCGCACGGTCGGCGTCGGACAGGTAGCGCAGCACCAGTCCTTCACTGCGGGACAGCTGATAGAAGGAGACGTATTCCGCAAACGACATGGCCCGCTCGAACATGTCGCGGACCACCGATTTGGGGCTCAGCTCGAAGTCGCGCACCCAGGGCTGCGACGAGGCGAACACCTCGAAGGACTGCGTCAGCAGGTCGGCGAGCGGTTTCGGGTAGGTGATCTCCTCGAGCAGCGCCATGCGCTCGTCGTACTCGATGCCGTCGCGCTTCATGGCGGCAACCGCCTCGCCCCGGGCGCGGTACTCCTGCTGCCCGAGAATGGCGCGCGGATCGTCGAGTGTGGCCTCGATGACGCTCAGGACATCGAGGGCGTAGTGGCCGGTGCCGACACCACCCGCCGCGGCGGTCGCCGGGGCGGTCGCTGGGGCGGGCTGTTCATAGCTCCGGAAGGACGACGTAGTTTCGTTGGAATCGGACGCTGTGGGCTCCTCGGCGGCGAGATCTCCGGAGTTGTGAACACGCGCCCCGGCGCCCGGAGCCACGTCGTCGTCCGGCGACAGCAGTTCGATGGCGGCGAGCGCGAAGGGCGACAGCGGCTGATTGAGGGCGAAGTTCGGCTGCAGGTCGACGGTGAGCGCGATGCGAGGGCGCGATGGCGCGGAGCGGTCGATCTCGACGATCCCGGCATCCACGAGCGTGCGGAAGATCGCGATGGCGCGTCGGGCGAGGGCGAACCGACGCGCGGCCGGCTCGTGGTTGTCGAACACGAGTGCGCGCACGTGGCCGAAGACGTCTCCCCCGCGGCCGATGACGTTGATCAGCATCGCGGCGGTGAGCTTCAGCTGCGGCACGAGCGGCTCGGGAGCGGCAGAGATGAGCCGCTCGTACGATCCCTCTCCCCAGTTGACGACGCCGGTGGGGGCCTTCTTGCGGACGATCTTCTTGCGCTTGGCCGCGTCGTCGCCGGCCTTCGCGAGCGCGACCGCGTTCTCGATCTCCCACTCGGGCGCCATGACCACGACATTGCCGTAGGTGTCGTAGCCGGCGCGCCCGGCACGGCCGGCGACCTGGTGGAACTCGCGCGCGCTGAGCTGGCGCATCTTCGTGCCGTCGTACTTGCTCAGCGCCGTGATCATGACGGTGCGGATGGGCACGTTGATGCCGACTCCGAGGGTGTCGGTGCCGCAGATGACCCGCAGCAGCCCGCGTTGGGCGAGAGTCTCGACGAGTCGCCGGTAGCGCGGCAGCATGCCCGCGTGGTGCACGCCGATGCCGGCCCGAACGAGCCGCGACAGTGTCTTGCCGAAACCCGTCGTGAAGCGGAATCCGCCGATGGCGTCGGCGATCTCGTCGCGCTGGGCGCGTGTGGTGAGGGTGACGGATGCCAGGGCCTGCGCACGCTCGAGGGCCGCCGCCTGTGCGAAGTGCACGATGTAGACCGGCACCTCACGCTCGTCGACGAGCATCGTCAGCACCTCGTGCACGGGCCGGCGCTCGTACGAGAAGTGCAGCGGCACCGGCCGCTCGACGCCGGTGACGAGCGCCACGGGGCGCCCGGTGCGGCGCTCGAGGTCTTCGGCGATCGGCGTCACGTCGCCGAGGGTGGCCGACATCAGCAGGAACTGCGCCTGCGGCAGCAGCAGCAGCGGCACCTGCCACGCCCATCCCCGGTCGGGGTCGCCGTAGTAGTGGAACTCGTCCATGACGACCTGATCGACCTGCGCATCCGCGCCGTGGCGGAGGGCGATGTTGGCGAGGATCTCCGCGGTGCAGCAGACGATCGCGGCATCCGGATTCACCGACGAGTCGCCGGTGACCATGCCGACGTTCTCGGCGCCGAACACCTCGACCAGCGCGAAGAACTTCTCACTGACCAGCGCTTTGATCGGCGCGGTGTAGTACGAGCGGCCGCCCGCGGCGAGGCAGGCCGCGTGAGCGGCGATCGCGACGAGCGACTTGCCGGTGCCCGTCGGTGTCGACAGGATGACGTTGGCACCCGAGACCAGCTCGATGACGGCCTCGTCCTGCGCGGGGTACAGTGCCAGCCCGCGGCCGGCGGCCCAGGCGACGAAGCCCTCGTACGCGGCATCCGCCGTCGCTCCGACGGGCACGAGGTCGGTCAGTGCCGCGGGCGAGGTCATTCCCCGAGTCTGCCAGGCGCGGCGGCGCCCGCGGTCGCGCGGCGCCGCGGCGGTGCGGTCAGGGGCGCGCAGCCTTGGCGGCGAGCACGTGCCGCGCGGCGTCGTCCACACGCTGCGCGAACGCGGGATCGGCCTGCGCTTTGGCGAGCACCGCGTCGTACATCTCCGCGAACACGCTCGGATCGGTCGATGCCAGCACGACGTCGACCCCGGCGCTCAGCGCGAGCACTGCGCGATCGGCCGGCCTCCACGCCTGCACCGCCTGTGCCGCGGAGAGGTCGTTGGTGACGATCATCGCGTCGGGCCCGACGAGCGACCGGGCGAGGCCCACCACCGTCGGTGAGAACACCGCCGGTGCAGAGGGGTCGATGTTCTGGTAGATCGCGCTCGAGACCATCACGGCGGCGGGGCCGCCCTGCAGCAGACGGCGGTAGACGGCGACGTCGGGGCCGTCCGCGGTGACGGTCGTGTCGACCACGTTCGCGGTGGTGTCGGTGTTGGCGGTGACGTGACCGAGCCCCGGGACGTGCTTGAACACCGGCATGACACGCGAGGCCCGCATCCCGTCGGCGAACGCGCCGGCCTTGGCGACCACCGTCGCCTCGTCGTAGCCGTACTGACGGCCGAGGGCCCCGATGGGCGGATTGTCGAAGCGGGTCGCCTCGCTCGTGACGATGTCGACGACGGGCGCGAGGTTCAGCGTGACACCGGCGGCGGCGAGCTGCTGTCCCCACGTCGTGGCCGATGCGCGCAGCTGTTCGTCGGGCAGGTCCGCCTGCCGGATCGCGAACGGCGACGGGCCGTAGGCGCCGCAACCGGTCAGCGCGACGGCGATGGCGGCGGCTGCCGCGGCAGCGCGCAGGGCGCGCGCGCGGGGTCGCGAACGGCGGCGGGTGAGGGATGTCACCCCGCCATCCTCCCGATTCGCGCCTCGCAACGACAGGCCTGGTGTCGCGGCCCAGACCCGGCCTACGGTGGGAGAACACCTGCACACGAAAGGGACGTCATGAGCGACGACATCCGCATCGCCCGCAACGACGACGCCGACCGCTACGAGATCCTCGTCGACGGCCGGGTCGCCGGTTTCACCGAGTACGAAGCGGATGCCGAGGGCCGCCACGTCTTCCCGCACACGGAGATCGACCCCGCCTACGGCGGACGCGGGCTCGGCACGAAGCTCGTCGCGGCGGCGATGGAGGGTGAGGCCGCACGCGGGATGAGCGTGGTGCCGGTGTGCCCCTTCGTCGTGCGATACCTGCAGAAGAACGAGGTGCCCGGCCTCGCTGTCGCGTGGCGCGAGGGTGACGTCGAGGCGGCGGCCCACGCGTCGACGGCAGAGCCGACCCCGGGCGACGAAGGAGTCGGGTCGTCCCGAGCATGACCAGGCTCGACGACGCCGCCCCCGGCCTGGCCTGACCTGCCGAATGCGACGGCCCTCGCGCACTTGCTGCTCGAAGCCCGCGAGGTCCCTCTCGGAGGCGTGCGTGCAATGGAGGTGCACCGCAGTCTGCCCCAGCGCGCCCTGCCGATGGTCGGCGTCTGGTGCTTCCTCGATCGGTTCGGTCCGCAGACGGCGCGCATGCGCGTGGAACCGCACCCCCACATCGGCCTGCACATGGTGCCCTGGCCGCTCGTGGGCGAGGTGCGCCCCCTCGACGGCGGGCCGGACGCCGGCGGCGCCACGGCGACGGTCGTCGTCGGCGACTTCGCCGGCGCACGCTCGCCCGCGACGATGCACACGCCGATCGTCGGCGCCGAGATCCACGTGCCCGCGGGATCGCGTGTGCGCCTCCCGCTCGATCCGGTCTGGGAGTACGCCCTCGTCGGCGTCGCCGGAGTGCCCGAGGTGCACACGGCGCCGGATGCCGCGACCGCTCTCCCCGACCAGGGACTGCTGTACCTCGGCATCCATCGAGACGGTGTCGAGGTCAGCGCGCAGCGCGAGACGACACTGTTCCTGCTCGGCGGCGAGCCGTTCGAGTCGGACATCGTCATGTGGTGGAACTTCGTGGGCCGCTCACACGATGAGATCGTCGCCGCGCGCGAGGCTTGGGAGAGCGAAGCGGACGACACCGAGCGCGCCGACGCGCGGTTCGGGCACGTCATCGGACACGACCGTGAGCGGGTGCCGGCGCCTCCGCTTCCGGCGGTGCGACTGACTCCTCGACGCCGCACGGTCTGAGGGTTTTTCCCAGCCCGGGCTCCGCGAGCGCGCAGCTACGCTGGAGGCGTGGCCCGAAACACCGTCCTGTCGACGCGCGTCCTGCTGGTGTGCGCGGCGATCGGCGTGGCCACCGGCATCCTGGGCGGCATCGCCGGACTCGTGACGCCGATCGTCCTCTCCGTGCCCGGTCTGGCCATCGTCTATGGCCTCGTGCTCGGCGCACACGTGCTCCCCGGCATCATCGCGCAGGAGGTGCTGCGCCTGCCCCTGGTGGCTGTGCTCACGCACGTCCTGGCCGCACTCGTCGCCAGTGCCTTCGCGCCGATCTGGACCACGCGTTTCCTCGGCACGGCGCTGCTGTTCGGCGCGATCCAGGAGGGTGTGGCCGCCCTCACCCGCTACCGCGCGTGGGGTGCGTGGCGGTTCTTCATCTCCGCGGCCGTGATCGGTGTGCTCGTGGCGGTCGTGGTCTTCTTCGCCGCGCACCTGAGCGCCTACCCGCTCTGGGCCCAGATCGCCTATCTCGCCCTGTCGGTGTGCGGACCGGTGGCCTGGACGGCGATCGGACTCAGCGTCGGCGCGTCGCTGCGTCGAGCCGGAGTCGCACGGCAGACCGCTCGGCGCTGATACGGGGTTCCGGACAGGAGCTAGGTGGGAGAAGTTAGGTTCGACTAACCTGAGGGGAGACCCCCGACCGATCCTGGGACGAACCGTGACCACTGCTGAGTCTGGAGCGGATGCCGCGGTGCCCGATACCCGCGCGTCCGGTGCTCTGCTGAGCGTGCGCGATCTCGGCATCCGTCACGACGGCGCGGATGCCGAGGCTCCCGCCGGCGCCTCGTTCGTCGTCAACCGCGGCGAAGTGGTGCTGCTTCTCGGTCCGAGCGGGGCCGGGAAGTCGACGCTGGCGCTCGCGCTCAACGGGCTCGTCCCCCACGCGGTGCCGGCGACCGTGCGCGGACGGGTGGAGGTCGACGGTCTCGACACCGCCGAGACCCCGGTGTCGGTGCTGAGCACGCGAGTGGGCATGGTGTTCCAGGATCCCGACGCGCAGCTGGTGACGGGAACCCTCCTCGACGAAGTGGCCTTCGGCCCCGAGAACCTGCGTCTTCCCGTGGCGGACGTGCTGGAGCGCGCGGAGGAAGCCCTGCGCCGGGTCGGCCTGTGGGACCGGCGGCACGAGAACCCCGACCGTCTGAGCGGAGGCGGCCGCCAGCGCCTCGCGATCGCGTGCGCGCTCGCGATGGGCTCACCGCTTCTGGTGCTCGACGAGCCGACGGCGAACCTCGACCCGCAGGGCGTCGAAGAGGTCTACGCGACGCTCGGCGCGCTGGTCGCCGCCGGTGATCGCGCGATCGTGCTCGTGGAGCACAACCTCGACGCCGTCGTCGGCATCGTCGACCGGGTCGTCGTGCTCGACCGCACCGGGCGCACCATGGCCGACGGCACGGTCGACGAGGTGCTGCGCGCCCGCGCCGCCGAGCTGCATGAGATGGGGGTCTGGCTGCCCGTCTCGACCCTCGCCGCACTGCGTCTGCGCGCCGCGGGATGGAGGCTCGATCCTCTGCCGCTCGACCCGACCGAACTGCGCACCGCCCTCGACGCGGCGGACGCACCGGCCGGCTCGCCCGCGGCATCCGTCCCTTCCGCAGCCGATGTGGCGCCGGTCGCCTCCGCAGAGCCGTTGATACGTGTCCGCGGGCTGCGCACTCTGCGGGGTCGTCGCGAGATCCTGCACGGCATCGACCTGAATGTGGCGGCGGGCGAGTTCGTCGCCATCGTCGGCGCGAACGGCGCGGGAAAGACCACGCTGCTGCAGTCGCTCGCGGGAGTCGTCCCGGTGCCGCGGGGGCAGGTGGTGCTCGACGGCATCGACGTCGCGCGCAGCGATCCGCGCGAGCTGTCGCGGCGGATCGGCTTCGTGTTCCAGAATCCGGAGCACCAGTTCATCGCACACACGGTGTTCGACGAACTGGCGCACGGCCTGCGGCGGCAGCGGCTCGCCGAGAACGAGGTGCGCGAGCGGGCCTTCGATGTGCTTCGCCGGTTCGACCTCGACGGCAAAGCCGACGTGCACCCCTTCCTGCTCTCCGGCGGGCAGAAGCGGCGCTTGTCGGTGGGCACCGCTCTCGTCGCCGGTGCGCCCGTGCTCGCCCTCGACGAACCCACGTTCGGTCAGGATCGGGCGCGGGCCGACGAGCTCATGGATCTGCTGGAGGGCCTGAGCGCCGACGGCACGACGATCCTCGTCGTCACCCACGACATGCAGCTGGTCACCGAACATGCGCATCGCACGATCATCATCGGCGACGGACGCGTGGTCGCGGATGCCGCGACCGCCGCGGTCTTCGCGGACGACGCCCTGGTGCGCGCGGCGGATCTGCGTCAGCCGCCGCTGCGACGCGCATTCGCGGGGATGACACGGCATCCCTCTCTCGCCGGCGTCACGCGCCTCGCCGACCTGCCTGCTCCGGAGACGGCACCGTGAGCGCGGCGATCACCGATCCGTGGGCGACCGCCGACCGCGAGAACGCGCGTGCGCTGGAGCGCATCAATCCCCTGGCGAAGCTTGCGGCGCCGCTGCCCGCGATGGTGCTGCTGGTGTTCACCCGCGATCTCGCCACCCCGCTGGCCTTCATCGTGATCGCCTACGTCATCGTGCTCCTCGGTGCGCGACTGACCGCTCGGGTCATGCTGCTCTTGTTCGTCGCACTCCCCGCGGCGGCCGTCGTCATCGGAGCGTCGATGAGCCTCTGGACCGACCCCGCTCGCGTCGGCGGCACGGTGCTCGCGCACGTCGGCTCGTGGACCTGGACCAGTGGAGCCCTGGCGGTCGGGTTCGCGACGGGGCTGCGACTGGCCGCGATCGTCGCGCTCGCGCTGATCGCGGGGCTGACGACCACCGGCCCCGACCTTGTGCGGGCGAGCGTGCAGCAGCTGCGCGTGCCGTACCGGGTCGGCTACACCGCGTTGGCGGCCTTCCGCTTCGTGCCGCGGTTCGGGCACGAGCTCGACGTGATCCGTCAGGCTCACCGGGTGCGCGGATCGCATGGCGGCCGAGGGCCTTTTGCCGCGATCGCCCGCTGGTGGGGCTATCTCGTGCCGCTTCTCGCAGGCGCGATCCGCCACGCGGAGCGCGTCGCGCTGTCGATGGATGCCCGCGCCTTCGGCGCCCACCCCGACCGCACCGAGCGTCACCTCGTCCCGTGGCGGGCACGCGACACCGTGTTCGTCGTCACGTTCTGGCTGGTGAGCACCGGCATCCTCATCGCCCTCTTCCCCTGGACCCCGCCGTCGGTCAGCTGACCGCGCCGCGGAGAGCATCGGCGACCCAGCGCGCATAGCGATGCCAGGGCGGGATGCCGTCGGCGAGCGCCACCGCGTGCGCGCGGAGTTCCGGCGCGGCACGGAACCACTCGCCGCCCTCGCGGAGGTGCGCGAACTGCACATGACGCGCGCGATCGACCGCGCGCCCGCCGGGCTCGAATGCGAGCAGCTCCTGATGCCAGATCGCGGCGAGGCGCTGGCGCGGTTCGCGACTGGTGCCGATCTTGATGCGCTCGCCCCACCGCACGTAGTAGACGACGTCGACGCGCGGGCGCGGCAGGTCGGGATCGGGGCTGTCGCCGAGGCGCCACCCGCACACCGGGCAGGTCAGGATGCCGCCGGCATCCGCCTCTGGCCGTGCGAGCCCGCACAGCACGCACTCCTCCCGCCGCGACACACCCGCACGCTATCGCCCCCCGCCGACACCCGCCCCGCCCACGCCGCCCCCGCCCCCGCCCGCGGCCCGCGGCCCGCGGCCCGCGAGACACCGTCTGCGCACCGAAACACCGGTTGTGGCCAGGTGTCTCGGTGCAGAACCGGTGTCTCGCGGACGAGGAGGGATGCCGCGGGAGCGCGGGCGGGCGGATCAGCGGGCGCGGGCGGATCAGCGCTTGCCGACGATCTGTCGCGACACGATGTCGCGCATGATCTCGTTCGTGCCGCCGTAGATGCGGTGGACGCGAGCGTCGAGGTAGGCGCGGGCGATGGGGTACTCGGTGATGTACCCGTAGCCTCCGTGCAGCTGCACGCCGATGTCGAGCAGCTCCGCCTCGCGATCGGTCGACCAGAACTTGACCTTCGCCGCCTCCTCGGCGGTGAGCTTCTTGTCCTTGTAGAGCATCATCGCGCGGTCGTTGTAGGTCCACATGACGTCGACCGTCGTGGCCATGTCGGCGAGAAGGAACCGCGTGTTCTGGAAGTCGGCGATCCGCTCACCGAACGCCTCCCGGCTGAGCACGTAGTCGCGCGTCCACGCGAACGCGGCCTCGCCCGCCGCGGCGGCCGCGACACCGATGGACAGCCGCTCGAGCGGCAGGTTCATCATCAGCTGGATGAAGCCCAATCCCTCCTTGCCGCCGATGAGGTTCGCCTCGGGGACGAACACGTCGGTGAAGCTGAGTTCGGCGGTATCCCACCCGTGGAAGCCCATCTTCTCGAGCTTCTTGCTGTGGTCGAAGCCCTCCATGCCGTCCTCGAGGATCAGCAGGCTGAAGGCATCCGGGCGGTTGCCCTCGCCGGTCTTCACGAACGTGACGACCATGTCGGCGGTCTTTCCCGACGAGATGAACGTCTTCGCACCGTTGACGAGGTAGCCGCCGTCGACCTTCTTCGCGGTCGTCTTGATGCCGCGCAGGTCGCTGCCCGCGCCCGGCTCCGTCATCGCGAGCGCCCCGAGGATCTCGCCGGTCGCCATGCCGGGCAGCCACTTCTCCTTCTGCTCCTGCGTCCCCATGTGCACGATGTACGGCACGGCGAGGTCGTCCTGAATGCCGAAGGCACCGGCCAGGGACCCCTGTCCGGCGCCGATGGTCTCCTCGAGCACGATCGAGCGGAATCGATAGTCCTGCAGCATGCCGGCGCCGCCGAACTCCTCGGGAACGCTCAAGCCGATGATGCCGGCCTCGCCGGCGGCGAGCATGGTGGCGCGGTCGATCTCGCCGTCCGCCTCCCACTGCTTGCGCTTCTCTTCGGTGGCGAAGCGCTTGAGGAACTCCTTCACGACGTCGCGGAACGCCTCGTGGTCCTCGTCGTAGATCTCGCGCTCCATGGTGCGCCCGTCCTCTCGTCCTCGAGTGTGGAATCTGCCGGATGCCGCGGGAAGGACCCCGAATGCCGATGGCATTGCATCTCAGCATCCATGGTACTGGGTTTCACCGCGAGCGCGACGAGCGGGATTCAGTAGCCGGGCGCGGCAGGAAGAACGAAGAAATCCTCCAGCGTGTGGAACCCGCCGTCGTGGTACGCCTTGGCGAGCTCGGGGCCGATGTAGCGCAGATGCCAGGGCTCGGCCTCGTAGCCGGTGGTGGAGGTGTAGCCACTCTCGTAGCGCACGATGTAGCCGAACCGCCACGCATTCGCGGCGACCCAGGCGCCCTGACGCGTGCCGCCGAACGATTCGATGGCGCCGCATCCGCTGTCGCAGGCGGCGACATCGGTGGCCAGCCCCGTCTGGTGCTCACTGAAACCGGGGCGGGCGCTCTGCTGGTCCGCCGCGTCGCGGCCGAGCGAGTTCACGTAACCGTTGTACGTGCGCGTCTGAGATGCGAACGACCGGTACGCACTGTTCAGACCGATCGCACCGACACCCTCCTGAGCGGCGGCGGCCACGAGAGCCGTCAGCGCCTCGGCAGCCGCCGGCTGCAGCCGGCCGTCGACCGTGCGCTGCATGTCGGCGGGGGCGACCAGCTCGCTGGGCTCGACATCCAGCGGGTTGAGGGGACGCTTCTTGTCGACGACGATCCAGAGCCGGTGCGGGTCGCCGAGATCGACGCAGGGTGCGACGCCGTCGACGACGGCGCCGCGGAAGGCCGCGCCGCCGCCGAAGGCGGTGACGACGTCTTCGTCCTTGCCGGCGGCGAGCGCGGTGACCACAGCGGGATCGTCGCACCGTGCCGCCGCGCCGGTCTGAGCGGGAACCGGCAGCCCTGTGGCGGGTGCCGCCGACGCATCCGCTCCACCGGGCAGCGCCACAGCGGCCGCCGCCGCGTTCGATGTGGCCACGGGCGCGGCGCCACCCGGACCGCGGGCGCCGCTGAGGGAGAACGCCGAGACGGCGAAGACCGCCGCCACAGCCCAGAAGGCGATCGCGAACGCCGTCCACCGCACCCGCAGCGGCACCTTCGACATCCACGCTCCGCGGGCGCGCGGGGGCGCAACGGCGGCGCGCGCGGCGCGGCGACTGATCGGCTGCTCGGGGTGCGGCACCCGCCCATTCTGCCCGCCGAGCCCGTGCGGCGCCTGCACATTGCGCATTTGTCGTATCTCTGTTCGAATGTACGACATGCGGTGGCGTGGACAGAGTATCGATGCGACGGATGCCGCTGCCCTGCCCGGCATGGAGCGCCTCGACGGTCTGGTCCGCACCGTCACGACCCCGGAGTTCGCGGGCATGACCTTCCACGAGGTGGCGGCGAAGTCGGCGCTGAATCATGTGCCCTCGGCATCCGCGATGCCGTTCGACTGGACCGTCAACCCCTACCGCGGGTGCAGCCACGCCTGCTCGTACTGCTTCGCGAGGGGCACCCACACCTACCTCGACCTCGACGCCGGGCGCGATTTCGACGAGCAGATCGTCGTGAAGGTCAACGTGGCCGAGGTGCTGCGACGCGAGCTGGCCGCACCGTCGTGGCAGCACGAGCCGGTCGCGCTCGGCACCAACACCGACCCGTATCAGCGGGCGGAGGGGCGCTACCGGCTCATGCCCGAGATCATCGACGCCCTCGCGGCCAGCGGAACGCCGTTCTCGGTGCTCACCAAGGGGACGCTGCTGCGGCGCGATCTTCCGCTGCTCGCGGAGGCGCGACGTCGGGTGCCCGTCCACCTCGCGATGTCGATCGCCATGCCCGACGAGCAGCTGCGGCAGACCCTCGAAGCCGGAGCACCGACGTTCCAGGCACGGTTGGACACCGTGCGGGCGGCGACCGAGGCGGGGTTCGCTGTGACCGTGTTCCTCATGCCGATCGTGCCGCACCTGACCGACTCCGTGACGGTGCTCGACGATGCGCTCGCGCGGATCGCGGCATCCGGAGCGGTTCGTGTCGTCTTCGGAGCACTGCACCTGCGTCCCGGTGCCCGGGAGTGGTTCTGGCAGTGGCTGGAGCGCGAGCACCCGGGACTCGTGCCCGCGTATCGCGGGCTCTACCCCGGCGCCACGGTCTACGCGCCCGCCGGGTACCGGAAGTGGCTCGCGGCTCGCGTGCGCCCGCTGCTGCGACGGCACCGGCTCACCGGTGGTCCCGAAGACGAGGTCGAGACGCGGCCCGCACGGCCGGGCCCGGTACGGACGACCGCCCGGGCGGCGGCATCATCGGCATCCGCGGCATCCGCCCCCGCGATGCTGTTCTGACCGGCCGATCAGCCGATACTGCGCTTCGCGGCGTCCAAAACCAGCGGCACAATCCGCGCGGCCGGTCCGAGTGAGCCTCCTGCGAACCACGAATCTCCGACGAAGACGTAGACGGTGGACGTCAAGAACTCTCCTCCGCGGTCCTCGTAAGAGAAAGCGACCGCCCCAGGAATCCCAGGGTCGACACTGTTGTACTCGGGAGTCGACCGCAGCGAAGAGAGCAGGCTCGTCGCCGCCGAATCGGAGATCCGATAGACACCCAACGCAACATAGGCCTCAGTTGCCAGCTCCGGCCACCACAGGCATTGCAGCTTCGCTGTCGCCTCGGTAGCCGCCGACCGCGCCTGCGGGCCCGGGATGATGCTCTCGAGCGTCGGCTCCTGGGAAGCAGCAACCCACGTCTTTCCCATCGCTGCCGATACGGCGTCGACAGTCGCGAGCGCATCGCAGGAGTTCGGGATGTTCACGACGACCGCCGACGGCGAAGTGGTCGCGGATGGTGTCGCAACGGAAGACGATGCTTGGGGTGAGACCGAGCGCGTCGGCGCGGCCGTCGTCGGCGCAGGGATCGTCGATGCCGCACAGCCACTCAGAACAACGACGGACGCGGCGAGAAGAATCACCCGGGACCAGCGGATCACCCGGTCAGCCTATCGCGGCATGGTTGCGTCCCCCGGGACGCCGGAGGGGCCGCGACGCGAACGCCACGGCCCCTCCGGAAAGCGCGACTCAGCGGTCGACGTGCGCGGCCTGACGGCCCGAGATCTCCTCGAGCACGTCGTCGCCCGGACGGGCATCCTCGAACGGCGCGTCGATCTCGGCGCGGTCGAGCATCTCCGTCATGCGACGGCGGCGCTGGCGGGGGATGAGCGTCACGACCGTGCCGACGCGGCCCGCGCGGCCGGTGCGGCCGGAGCGGTGCAGGTAGGTCTTGTACTCGTCGGGCGCGTCGGCCTGAACGACCAGGTCGATGTCGTCGACGTGGATGCCGCGGGCGGCGACATCCGTGGCGACCAGCACGCTGACCCGACCGGACGTGAGGCGCTCGAGGTTGCGCGTGCGCTTGGCCTGGTTCAGGTCGCCGTGGAGGGCGACGGCGTGGATGCCGGCATCGTCGAACTGCTCGGCGAGCATCTCAGCGTAGGCGCGAGTGCGGGCGAACACGAGGGTCTTTCCGGCGCGGTCGACGAGCGAGGTGAGGATCTCCGCCTTGTCACGGTGATCGATCACGAGCACGCGGTGGTCGATCGTGCCGGAGTCCTGGTCTTCACCGGCCACCTCGTAGACGGCCGGGTCGACGAGGAACTCATCGACGAGGGCCGCGACCTCGCGGTCGAGTGTTGCCGAGAACAGGAGCTTCTGCGCGTCGGGGTCGACGAGCCGGAGGATCCGCTGCATGGGCTCGAGGAAGCCCAGCTCGCTCATGTGATCGGCTTCGTCGAGCACGACGATTCCGACCTCGGAGAGGTCGAGCTTGCCCTGGTTCTGCAGGTCTTCGATACGTCCGGGAGTGCCGATGATGATGTCGACGCCCTTCTTCAGGGCCCCGACCTG
This sequence comes from Microbacterium laevaniformans, assembly GCF_016907555.1. Taxonomy (NCBI): domain Bacteria; kingdom Bacillati; phylum Actinomycetota; class Actinomycetes; order Micrococcales; family Microbacteriaceae; genus Microbacterium; species Microbacterium laevaniformans. The sequence goes on along the minus strand of NZ_JAFBCE010000001.1, from coordinate 56,805 downwards.
GCGCCCGGCGGGCACGCCGCCGTAGATCTGCGTCGTGAAGAGGCCGACGCTACGGGCGATCGGCTGGATGGTGCGGTCGATCTGCAGCGCGAGCTCGCGGGTCGGGGCGAGGATCAGCGCCTTCGGGCTGCGCCCGAACGCACGGCGCTTGCCGGCCTGGCTGCGCAGCACCGCCTCGACGAGTGGAGCGCCGAACGCGATGGTCTTGCCCGAGCCGGTGCGGCCGCGGGCGAGCACGTCCTTGCCCGCGAGGATCGGCGCGATCGTGGCGGCCTGGATCGGGAACGGCGCCGCGGCGCCGAGCTCGGCGAGGGCCCGCACGATGTTGTCGCCGAGGCCGAGGCTCGAGAAGCTCACGTCCGCGACCTCTTCGGCTTGCACGGCCTGCGCCTGCAGCTTCTCGTGCACGACGTCGGCGTGCTCCTCGTAGGCCTTGCGCGCCGCGGCATCCTTTGCGTCGGAGTTCCAGTCGGAACGGTTGCCGCCGGTGCGAACCGGGCGGTCGTCGCGGCGCGGACGGTCGTCACGGGCCGGACGGTCGTAACTCCTCCGATCCGCGTCCCGAGAGCCGAAAGCAGGCCTCTCGCGGCGCTCCGCGCCCGACGTGGAGGAGTTGCGGCCGCGATCGTCGAACGAGCGAGCCGGACGGTCATCACGACGGGGGCCGTCGAACGACCGAGCCGGACGATCAGTACTCCGGAAATCGCGGCCTTCACGGGCCACACGGGCGCCATCACGACCGCCGCGCGCCGATTCTCCGGAGTTGCGAACGTAGCCGCCGCGGTCATCGCGACGCGGGCGGTCATCGAACGAACGAGCCGGGCGGTCATCACGACGCGGGCGGTCATCACGACGCGGGCGGTCATCGAACGGACGGGCGGGACGCTCGTCGCGCGCGGGCCGGAAGCCGTCGCGGTCGTCGCGACGCGGGCGTTCGCCGTTGGCGCGCGAGCGGATGCCGCGAGCCTCGTCGCGACCGGCGCGCTCCTGCGCGCTCCAGCGCTGCTTCGGGGCGGATGCCGCGTCGGTCGCCTCGGCGGCACGGTAGCCGCGGTGACTCGGGCTCTTGCTGCCGGGCTTACCGGCGGACGACTGGCCGGGGCGACGCTTGGCGTCTTGGTAGCTGGTCTTCGACCCGTAGCGGGGCTCGAAGTTCTGGGCGCGGCCGCCGGCCGGCTTCTTGCTCTTGGGCATGGTGTTCTTCCTGGGTTTTCTCGCGCGAGAACAGCGCCGCCGCGCAGCGAGAGCCGGAGCGACCAGGAGGCCGGACGGATCGGGGCGGCGGGCAACCCGGTGGTCCGGGGGCCATTCAACAGTGATGGTCATGCGCGTCGATCGACGCTCACCATCGGCCCCTTGGACTCACAAACCCACCCGCGCCGCAGCGCGGTGTCCAGAGCCGACCGCACCACTGTACTCGGTCCACCTGTGAGAGCGCCGGTCGCCTCCCGCGACGCCTCGTCGGCGGGCCCCTGCACTGACGCCATGACCGCAGCCGAACCCGCCCGACTTCCGGCCGAGGCCGAGGCCGATCGCGCCCCGGCGCCGTCGTTGCGCGTCGAGGCGGAGGCCCTCCTCGCCGCGGCGATCGCCGCCGTTCTTGGCGGCGTCGTCGGGCTCATCATCGGGCCGCTCGGCGTCGGTGTGCGCCTCTGGGGCGATGCGAGCATCGCCGGCTGGGCCGCCGCCGGGGCAGGCCTGGCGGCGGCCGTCAGCTCCGCGCTCGGATACTGGCGCGCCCGCACGACCGACGGCCAGGAGTGGCGGCGCAGGATCGCGAGCTGGCGCTACGTGGTGTCGACGGCATCCGTCATCATCGCGCACGGCGCCCTCGCCATGGTCGGGACGGTCGCCCTGTTCGCGGTGCTCTCGCGGGCCTTCATCGACGTCGAGCTCACCGCGTTCTGGACGACGGTGCTGGCCGCGACGGCGACGGGGCTGTCGGGCTGGCTGAGCTACCTCTCCGCCTCACGGATGATCGTCGGCGGCCCGTGGATCGTGCGGCGGATGCCGCGCGCCTACTTCCTCGCGTCGTGGGCGTTCCTCGCCGGGCTCGTCATCTGGATCGCACTGTCCGCCACGGGCTACTTCGGGCTGACGGCCTTCGAGATCATCGTGTTCGCGCTGATCTTCGACTGGCTCGCCGTCTTCATCCGCTTCATGGTCGTCGCCGATCAGCCCGATCCGCGCAGCTGACTACTTGCCTCGCAGGTCGCGGCGCGGGTGCAGCGCGGCGGCACCGGATGCCGGGGCGACGGGGTCTGCATCGGCATCCGCAGCCGCCTTGCGGCCACCGCCTTCGCTCGCGCGCCGCGCAGCCCGACGCTCGCGTGCACCCTCGACGAGGTTGTAGAGCGTCGGCAGCACGAGCAGCGTCAGCACGGTCGAGGAGACCAGCCCGCCGATCACGACGATCGCGAGGGGCTGCGAGATGAAACCGCCGTGGCCGGTGATGCCGAGCGCCATCGGCGTGAGGGCGAAGATCGTCGCCAGCGCCGTCATCAGGATCGGGCGCAGTCGTCGCGAGCCGCCCGCGACGGTCGCGTCATGGGTGCTGAGCCCCTTCTCGCGGTACTGATTGACGAGGTCGACGAGAACGATCGCATTCGTGACGACGATGCCGATCAGCATCAGCACGCCGATCAGCGAGGCGACCCCGAGCGGCACACCGGTCGCGATCTGCAACAGGATCGCTCCGGTCGCCGCGAACGGCACCGACACCAGCAGCAGAAGCGGCTGGCGCAGCGACTTGAACGTTGCGACCATCACGATGTAGACGATGAGGATGGCGGCGAGCATCGCGAGGCCCAGCTGACCGAACGCATCGGACTGCTGCGTGACCACACCGCCGACCTTCGCGGCCGCGCCGGTCGGCAGCTCGAGCCCGGCCAATGCCGTGCGCACGCTCGCCGAGGCGGTGTTCAGGTCGTCCGTCGACGGGGTCACCGTCACCGTCGCGGTGCGCTGACCGCGCTGCGTCGTGATGGAGGTCGGGCCCTTGCTCTGCTCGACGGTCGCGACCTGATCGAGGCGGACGAGCCCGTTCGCCGAGGCGATCTGCAGTCCCTTGAGCTCGTCGATCGTCTTCGGCACCGACGACGACTGCAGGTAGACGGTGAGCGACGTGCCGTCGATCTCGACCGATCCGATCTGGCGCGGCTGCATCGTGTTCGAGACGAGTCCGCCGACGGCGACCTCCGACAGCCCCAGCTGCGCGGCCTTGGCGCGGTCGACCGTGACGGCGACGAAGGGGAGGGATGCCGAGAGGTTCGAGGTGACCTGGCCGATGCCGTTCTTGCCCTGCAGACCGGTGATGACCGCGTCGGTCGCGGTCTGCAGCGCGTCGGCCGACGGCGCCGTCACGTCGACCTGCACGTTGCTGGAGCCGAATCCGCCCTGGCCGGACGAGACGGTGACGGTGCCGACATCGGTGAGGTCGGCGAGCGCCTGCTCCACGTCATTGCGCACGGTCACCTGATCGGCCGACGTGTCGGTGGTCACCGAGTAGGTGATGCCGGTGCTGCCGCCGCGGAACGCATCGCGCACGGCCGAACCGCTCGATCCGATCGAGGTCTGCACCGTGGTGATGCCGGCCACGCCCTTCAGCGCGGTCTCGACCTTCTTCGCGGCGGCATCCTCGGCGTCGAGGCTGGGGGCCTGTCCGACCTGCTGGGTGATGGTGAACGTGTTCTGTCCGCTGTCGCCGAGGAAGTTCGTCTTCATGAACGGCGCTGCGGCGATCGTGCCGCCGAGCACCAGGACGGCGACCAGCAGCGTCACCCACGAGTGCTTCAGCGTCCAGCCGAGGATCGGCAGGTAGGCACGCTGCAGCCTGGACGGGGGCGCGGCGGGGTCTTCCGGGTCGATCGGGTCGCCCTCGGCATCGCGCACGGGCTTTCCGGGGCGCAGGAACCAGTAGGCGAGCACGGGAACGATCGTCAGCGCGACGAACAGCGACGCCGCCATCGCGATCGTCACCGTCATCGCGAACGGCCGGAACAGCTCGCCGGTCACGTCGCCCACGAACGCGATCGGCAGGAACACCGCGACGGTGGTGATCGTCGAGGCCGTGATCGCGGCGGCGACCTCACGGACGGCGAGCAGGATCGACGAGAGCTTGTCGGCGCCTTCGACGTAGTGGCGTTTGATGTTCTCGATGACCACGATGGAGTCGTCGACGACGCGGCCGATCGCGATCGTGAGGGCGCCCAGCGTCAGGATGTTCAGCGAGTAGCCGAAGGCCTGGATGCCGACGAAGGTGATGAGGACGCTCGTCGGGATGGAGATCGCGGTCACGAGCGTCGAGCGCACCGACAGCAGGAAGACGAGGATCACGAGCACCGCGAAGACGAGGCCCAGCAGACCCTCCTGTGCCAGCGACTCGATCGACTGCTCGATGTAGGGCGCCTGGTCGAAGACGACGCTGAAGTGGGCATCACCGCCGATGTCGCTCTGCAGCTTCGGCAGGAGGGCGGTGACGGCGCGGCTGACGTCGACGGTGTTGGCGGAGGGGAGCTTCGTGATGGAGATGGTGAGCGCGGGCTCGCCGTTCACGCGCGAGATCGAGGTCACGGGGTCTTGCGCGAGCGCCACGGTGGCCACGTCGCCGATCTTCAGCGGACCGTTCTTGGCCGCCCCCTCGAACTGGGCCGCCGAGGTGGGCACGAGCGGCAGGGCCGAGATCTGATCGACCGAGGTGAGCTTGCTGCCGGTTTGCACCGTGAGGGTCTGGTCGCCCTCGGTGACCGTGCCGCCGGGAAAGAGCACACCGTTCTGCTTGAGGGCGTCGGTGAGTGCGTTCTGGGTGAAGCCGGCGGCGGCGAGCTTCGCCTGGTCCGGGGTGATCGTGACCCGCTGGCCCTGGCCGCCGACGATCGTGGCGGCGCTGACGCCCTTGACGTCTTCGAGATCGGGGATCGTCGTGGCCTGCAGCTGCGCCTGGATCGTCTTCTCGTCGCTGTAGCCGGTGACGGCGAGCGCGATGACGGGCAGGTCGTCGATCGAGAAGGAGACCACATTGGGTTCGACGCCGGTGGGCAGCGTCGACTTGATGCGGTTGATCGCCTGCAGGATCTTCTGCTCCGCGGTCGCCAGGTCGGTGCCGTAGGTGAAGGACGCCTGGATGATCGAGGCGTTCGTCGTGCTCGTCGCCGTGGTCGACTCGAGGCCGGGAATGCCCTGGATCGACGTCTCGATGGGCGTCGACACGTCGTTGTTGACCACATCGGGCGACGCACCGGGATACGTCGACAGGATCGACAGCTGCGGGAACTCGACCGAGGGGATGAGCTCCTGCTTGAGGCTCGTGAGGGCGAGGCCGCCGAAGATCGCCGCGACGATCGTGATCAGGGCGATGAGCGCCCGGTTCTTCAAGCTCAGGACGGCGAGATGCGACACGGAAAACCCTTGCTGTCGGACGGGCGCGGACGAAGCGTTCGATACACGCGTGTATCCGCCTCATTCTCGCACGCGGACCGGCGGCGGGCGGCGGCGGGAGCCGGGGGATAACCCGACAATCCGAACGGGCGGCACCACGGGTGCCGCCGCTCAGCGGGCGCTCAGCGCGGGAAGAGCTCGCCGATGACGAGGCCGGCAGCGGCAGCGATGAGGGCGAGCACGAGCGTGCCGATGAGGTTGACCCACGCCCAGTCACGGCGTCCGCGCTCGGCCAGCAGAGCCGTCTCGGTGGACACGGTGCTGAACGTCGTGAACCCGCCCAGCACGCCCACTCCGAGAATGCTGGCCCACGCCGGCGAGACGTTCGGTCCGAGACCGGTGACCAGACCCAGCAGGAACGACCCGAGGACGTTCACGAGAAGGATGCCGAGCGGAAACGCGCCGGATCGCCCGCGCATGATCGCGGCATCCACCAGGTAGCGGGCACCGGCGCCCAGTCCTCCGCCGACGACGAGCGCTGCCATCTCGAAGAGGTTCACTCGGCATCCTCCGGGCGCTCGACCTCGCCGGGACGGTCGGCGATGCGCCGCCCGGCCGCCAGTCCCACCACGGCCGCGAAGACGCCGCCGAACACAGAGACCACGACGAGGATGATGCCGATGTAGGGCGACGCGCTCGAGGTCGAGAGGGTCTGCACGGCGAACGCGCTGTACGTCGTGAACCCGCCCATGACTCCCGTGCCGAGGAAGAGGCGGGCGCGCGGATGCCGATCGGCGAACCAGCCCACGATGATGCCCAGCAGCAGCGAACCCAGAAGGTTGATGACGAGCGTGATGGCCGGCACGACCAGCGGATGCGGGTTCACCGCCCCCAGGGGCACCACCACGGCCGCGCGGATCGCGACGCCGATCATGCCGCCCAGGATCACCAGCGCGAGGGCGACCGGCGAGAACCAGCGAGGAGGCGTCACGTCCGCAGACTAGCGTCGCTTCACGGACCCAGCAGCGCACGGATCGCCGATTCCGGCGAAACCGTCGTGTCCAGCAGTTCACCGCGTCGATACCGCGCGAACACGCGGGGATCGATGTACGAGCTCTTGGCCACTGTCGGCGTGTTGCCGAGGGCTGCGGCCGCCGCTTTGACGGCCAGGATCTCGGCACGTTTGCGGTCGCTCTTGGTGGCGGTGATCCCGATGCGCGCGAGAGCGTCGGCCGCGAGGATGGTGCCGCGCAGCGTGCGGAAATCCTTCGCGGTGAAGCTGCCGCCGGTCATCGTCCGGACGTACACGTTCACGTCCTTCGGCGTGAGCGGCACCCGACGCCGTCCGCGCACGTACGCCAGGAGCGGCGCGGCCGGTCGACCCGCGGCGAGCATCTCGACGACGACGGCGAGGTCTTCGTCGTCCACGTCGAGACTCTGCCGCTTGCCGCTCTTGCCCGGAAAGCGCAGGCTCGTGACGGTGCCGCTGACCGCGGCATCCCTCCGCTGCAGCGTCGTGAGACCGCGGCTGCCGTGCGCCGTGAAGTAGCGCTCGCTGCCCACGCGCGGCGCGGCCTGGTCGAGCAGGCGAAACGCGGTCGCGAGCACCCGCTCGCGGTCGAGGTCGTCGCGGCGCAGCGACGCGGTGATGCGTCCGCGGGCGCGCGGCAGGCACTCGGCCAGCTGCAGCGCCCGCGCGTACTTGCCCTTGTCGCGCGTCGTCGACCAGTCCGGGTGGTAGAGGTACTGCATCCGTCCGGCCTCATCCACGCCGGTGGCCTGGATGTGGCCGTTCGCGGCGGCGCAGATCCACACGTCGTTCCACGCCGGGGGGATGACGAGCGCGGCCACGCGTTCGCGCTCCGCGGCAGGGAGGGCGGCGCCGTCGGCATCCACGTAGCGGAATCCCGAACCGGAGCGCAGGCGCCGGTAGCCGAGGTCGCGTCCGGGGCGGACGCGGCGCAGGCGCGGCACGTCAGGAGTCTCGAAGCATGTCGATGAGCTGCGCCTTGCGCGCACCGGAGTACCCGCGGATGCCGAGTTCCTTCGCGCGAGCGCGCAACTCGGCCACAGTCCTCGTACGAGCCGGACTCGCCACCCCGTCGCCCGACGGCCGTCCGGCCGTCCCGCGCGGCGGCGTTGGAGATGCGCGCCGCCTTCTGCTTCGATGCGCCGTCCTTGCGCAGCTCCTCGTAGAGCTCGGGATCCTTCAGCGAAGGAGGTGTGCTGTTCTGTGGCATATACCCGCCCTACCGCAGGTGCGAAGGCCGCGGCAAGGGGGGTGACTCCCCCGCGGAACGGGACTAGTTTCAGGGGGTCATGGAGTCCCCCGAGAATGGAGCAATCACATGAATCTCGCTCTGATCATCATCATCGTCGTCGCGATCGTGCTCGCCATCGTCGGTGGCATGAACGCCGCCCTGAACTGGCTGCTGTGGGTCGCCCTGATCGTCGCCGTGATCGCGATCATCGCGTTCCTGCTGCGACTCGTTCGCGGCGGTCGCGCGTAGCGACGCCGCTCGACCGGACAACGCGCCGGCTCACCTCACGGTGGGCCGGCGCGTCTGCGTTGCGGACCACGAGTCGCTCGCGTCGTCCGTCCCTTGTTGTCGGCGATGCTGCCCGTCAGCGTCAACAAGGGACCGACGAACCAACCGATCGGACGAACGCGCTGGCAAGTCGAGATATATCGTGTTACTCTCGCATCAACGCGATATATCTCGAATCGCCTCGTGTCAGGAGAACACCATGACTCTGGAGAAGTGGCTCATCAAGCCGGGCGAGACCCGGGTGATCGACCTCGAAGACATCCGCAAGCTGAAGGTGGGCCTCGTCGGCGGCCAGATCGACGTCGTCGCGCACGACGAGCCCGGCGTCCGCATCGAAGTGCATGCCGTCACCATCAAAGACCTCCGCATCGAGGCCTCCGGCGACGTGGTGGAGATCGATCACCCGCAGCTGCGCTGGGACAACTTCCTCGAGGTGTTCCGCAACTTCGGCGCCGGCGGGCCCAAGGCGGAGATCAGCGTGGCGGTTCCCCGCGGCATCCTGCTGAACCTCGGCGTCGTCTCCGCGAGTGCGCTCGTGTCGGGGCTCACCTCTGGCGCGCGCCTGAACACCGTCTCCGGCGACATCATCGTCGACGGCCTCGCCGGCGATCTCTCGGTCAACGCCGTCTCGGGCGACGTGCAGATCCGCGGCCTGGACGGCGCGCTCAGCGCCAACTCGGTCTCGGGTGATGTGGCAGCCACCGGCAGCATCCGCAAGGCCACGATCGACACGGTGTCGGGCGGCATGCTCGTCGACTCGACCGATCGGGTCGATCTCGTGAGCCTCAACACGGTGTCGGGTGACGCCACCGTCCGTCTCGACGAAGGCCACCCGGCGAACTTCGTGCTGCGCAGCGTCAGCGGCCGTCTCATGGTCGACGGCGTCAAGCGCTCGACCTCCGGGCCGTCGAACTACGTCGACTCCGTCGGAGAGCTCAGCGGCAGTTTCGCCGATGTGCGCGCGAACTCGGTGTCGGGCGATGTCACGGTGCTGCGCCGTTCGCCGGCGGCTCCGGATGCCGCGGCACCCGCGACCGCAGAGGAGAACTGAGCATGCCTCCCGTCTTCTCTCACGGCGACCTGCGCCTCTACCTGCTGAACCTCCTCGACGAGTCACCGCGTCACGGCTACGACCTGATGCAGGCGCTGTCGGATCGCACCGGCGGCACCTACACGCCGAGCGCCGGCACCATCTATCCGCGGCTGTCGAAGCTCGAGGAGGAGGGTCTGGTCACCAAGACCGTCGACGGCCGCAAGACCGTCTACGCGATCACCGAGGCGGGACGCGCCGAGGTGGCCGCTCGCGCCCACGAGCTCGAGGGGATCGAGGCCGGACTCGCCGACAGCGTGCGCCTGATCGCCGACGAGGTTCGCGGCAGCGTCCGGGAGGCGATGAAGAGCCTGCGCGCCGACCTGGCCGCCTCGGCGCAGTCCGAGCGCGACAACGCCGAGCGTGACCGCGACGACGCACGCGCCTCGGCATCCGCGTCGGGGTGGGACGAGGCGCGGGCGTCGTCGCGCGAGCAGATGAGGCGGGCCGAGGCGATCGTCGCCGAGTTCCGCGGCACCGTGCGGGCGGATCTGCGCACCCATCTGGCGCACGGCGGACGGCTCGCGGCCGACGCCGTCGACGACCTGTCGCGCGCGCTGGATGAGGCCCTCGCCTCCCTCACGCGCACGCTCCGCTGACCCCGCCCCCACCCCCTGTCCCCGCCGAGCCGCCACCATTCCGCCGAGCCGCCACGTTCCGGCGCGTCAAAGGATGGCGGCTCGGCGAGTTCGTAGTGGCTCGCGGGGAGAGGCAGAGGGGCGATGCAGAGCGGCGGGGTTAGGACGGGGGCCAGAGGTCCTCGTCGTCGTCCACCGGGTCTTCCAGGGGGACGACGAGGATCGGTCGTGACTGGCGGTGGGCGAGACGAGCGGCGACCGACCCCGTGAAGAACTCGCGCACCGACTCGCCGAACCCGCGACGGCGCGTGCCGACGACGATCAGGCGCGCCTGCGCCTTCTCGGAGAGGTGCTTGATCGCCAGAGCCGGGTCGCCGACGAGCTGGGTGACGCTCCAGTCGACGCCCGAGCCGTCGAGGACGGATGCCGCGGCGCTGGTGACCGCACTCAGTTGCGCCTCCCCGATGGCGAGGTCGATGTCGATCGGCGCGGTGTGCATGTAGCCGTCGGGGTCCTCGTACGTGACGAAGCGTGTGACGTCGACGTGCGCGACGATCAGCGGTGCCGAGAACAGCTTCGCGTAGCGGGCGGCTTCCTTCAGGACGCGCGTCGGCTGATCGGGAATCGCGCCCACGATCACCGCTCGCTGAGGAACCGCGCTCTCGTCTGTCTCGGCCATGCGACACTCCCCGTCCTCCCCCGCACCGCGAGGCGCCGGGGGCACCGTGTTATTCTGAATGCTACTCTTCCCGGCAGGAAGCCGGATCGTCAATCGCATCGTGAATGCGCCGGACGAAATGCGGGAAACCCGCATCGTCCGTGACTCAGAAATGAGGGGGTCTCGCATGGGGCGTGGCCGTCAGAAAGCGAAGCACACCAAAATCGCTCGCGAGCTGAAGTACGACACCTATAACGTGAACTACTCCGCGCTCGAAAAGGAGCTCGGACACCACGAGGAAGACCCGTACGTCGACAAGTGGGCCGATCAGTATGCCGACGACGAGGACGAGCTGGAGACAGCCTGACGCGTCGGGACTCGCTCGCGCGCTGAGAGGCGCTCACCACGTTCCGTGACGGTGTTCCCACTCGTCCTCGATCGTGCGCGGTCTCGTCACGATCAGGCCGGTGGGGATCGTCGCGAGAAACAGCAAGCCGAAGACGATGAGCACCGGTTGCCACTGTCCGGTCAGCTCGTGGACGACGGCGAACATGAGCGGGAACAGCGCGGCGATGCCGTAGCCGACGCTCTGCGCGAAGCCGCTGAGCGCTACGGAGCCCTCGTGCGTGCGCGAGCGCAGCTGGATGAGCACCAGTACCGCCGGGAACAACGCCTGAGGGGTACCGAGCAGCACGACCCAGAGGATCGTGGCCGCGGCGGGCGCGATCAGCATTCCGGCCACCCCCGTCAGCCCCGCGATCAGAGCGGCGGCGTACACGACGCCGACCCGACGCGACCGGGTGATCAGGATCGGCACGATGATCGACCACGGCAAGCCCATCGCACCGAACAGTGACAGCAGCGCGCCGGCCTCGGCGTGCGAGACGCCGGCGATGTCGACGAGAACGACCGGCAGCCAGGCGAAGCACGCGTAGACGCTCGCCGCGGAGATGCCGAATGTCCCGGCCAGCGCCCACGCGAGCGCCAGCCGAGGCAGACGTCCCAACACCCCGGGCGCGGGGGCGTCGAGATCCACGGTGACGGGCGCCTGCGCGCGGGCGACGTTCGCGCGCGCCACCAGCGTCACCCAGGGCACGACCGCCAGAAGCGCGAGGATTGCCCACATGCCCAGCGAGAACCGCCAGCCCGCGGCATCCGCGACCGGCACCGCCACCAGCGGCGGCACGAACGCGGCCATCGCGAGAAGAGCGGAGTACAGCGCGGTCATCGTGCCCACGCGATCGGGGAAGTACGTCTTGATCAGCGGCGGCAGGACGACGTTGCCCACGCCCACGGCGGCGAACAGAACCGTCGTCGCCAGCAGCAGCGTGGCCGCATCCCCCGCGAGGGAACGCGCGATGAGGGCGGAGGTGACGATGAGCATGGATGCCGCCGCCAGCCGTTCCAGCCCGAACCGGCGCTCGAGGATCGGGGTCACGATGCCGAAGACGGCGAAGCAGACCGGTGGCGCGGTGCCGATGAGACCGGCCACCCATGTCGGCACGGCGAAGTCGGCCTGCACCTCCGAGATGATCGGCGACAGCGCGGCGACGGCCGAACGCAGGGAGAACGCGACGAGCACGACGCCGACGAGCGCGAGGAGCCGTCCCCGCCAGAGGGAGCGGGGGCGGGGATCGGTCACCCGATCCACCCTAGGGCGCGGGGCGCAGCACGTTTCGACTCGCTCCGCTCGCTCAACGACCGGGGCCAGCACCACCGCCACTCAACGACCGGGGCCAGCACCACCGCCGCTCAATGACCGGGGGCAGCGCCACCGCTCGTTGAGCGAGGCGCACGGCGCCGAGTCGAAACGCCGCGCGCGCGGCCGACGGTCAGTACCGGCCGGAGAGGGCTCGGGCGAGCCTTCCGACGACGTCCGCCACGGCACCGAGCGCCTTCGTGAGGCCGCGGGCCAGTCTCTGAGCACGAGTCGCGGGTTCACCGGATCGGTTGTTCATCGCTGCACTCACTCTCATCGAGCTGTCGCGGACGGGCGAAGGTGTTGGACTACCGTATCGGCGCCGGGGCAGGACGGGGGAAAGTCCCGGGTCAGCTCTCCTGCGTGCCTTCGACCCAGGCGAGGTACTCCTCCGACACGGTGCCGGTGATGTAGCGCCCGTCGAAGCAGCTCATGTCGAGGTCGTCGACGTCGGGCGAACCTTCGAGGATCGCGGCCTTGAGGTCGTCGATCTCCTGATAGACCATGTAGTCCGCACCGAGCTCTTCGGCGATCTCCGGGATCGTGCGGCCGTGCGCGACGAGCTCGTGACGCGAGGGCATGTTGATGCCGTAGACGTGCGGGAAGCGCACGGGCGGGGCGGCCGAGGCGAACGTCACCGTCTTGGCGCCGGCATCCCGGGCCATCTGGATGATCTCCTTGGAGGTCGTCCCGCGCACGATCGAGTCGTCGATGAGCAGCACGTTCTTGCCCTTGAACTCGCTCGACATCGCGTTGAGCTTCTGACGCACGCTCTTCTTGCGCACCGCCTGGCCGGGCATGATGAACGTGCGACCGACGTAGCGGTTCTTGTAGAAGCCCTCGCGGTACTCGATGCCGAGCTTGCGCGCCACCTGCATGGCCGCCGGGCGCGAGCTGTCGGGGATGGGCATGACGACGTCGATCGTGCCAGCGGGGGTGTACTTGGCGATCGTGTCGGCGAGGCGCTCACCCATCCGCAGGCGCGCCTCGTACACCGAGATGCCGTTCATGATCGAGTCCGGTCGCGCCAGGTAGACGTATTCGAACGAGCACGGGACCAGCTGCGGGTTCGTCGCGCACTGCTGGGTGTGCAGGCGCCCCTCCACGTCGATGAAGACGGCCTCGCCGGGCTCGACGTCACGGACGACCTCGAAGCCGCCGTTCTCCAGCACCAGCGACTCGGAGGCGACGATCCACTCGTACCGACCGGTGGCGTTGCCCTCGGCATCCACCGCCGGGCGCGTGCCGAGGATGAGGGGACGGATGCCGAAGGGGTCGCGGAACGCGAGCAGGCCGTAGCCGGCGATCAGCGCGATGGTCGCGTACGACCCTTCCACGCGCTCGTGCACCCGGGTGACCGCCTGGAACACCTGCGCCGGGTCGAGTTCGAGGCCGGAGATGGAGGACTGCAGCTCGTTGGCGAGCACGTTGACGAGCAGCTCGGTATCGGAGCTCGTGTTGAGGTGGCGGCGGTCTTTGCTGAAGAGCTCCTGGGTCAGCTCACGCGTGTTGGTGAGGTTGCCGTTGTGCACCAGCACGATGCCGTAGGGCGCGTTGACGTAGAAGGGCTGGGCCTCTTCCTCGCTCGACGCGGTGCCCTTCGTGGCGTAGCGGACGTGACCGAGGCCGATGTTGCCCAGGAGGGCGCGCATGTCGCGGGTGCGAAACGCCTCGCGCACCTGACCCTTGGCCTTGAACAGATGGAAGACGCCGCTGGTCTCGGCCGTCGCGATGCCCGTCGAGTCCTGACCGCGATGCTGCAGCAGCAGCAGCGAGTCGTAGATGTCCTGATTGACCGGGCCCTGTCCGACAACGCCGACGATTCCGCACATGTGGTGTTGCTCAATCCGTTTCTGCGCCGAGACGGTGATCAGCCTCGGCAGCCGATGAACCTAGACGGCTGATGAATACGCGCCGACGAGGCGCACCGCGCCGCCGTCCACGCCCTTGGCGCCCTGCTCGAAATGGCCCTCGGGACGCGCGCCCTCCTCGACGACGCCCACCTGCCAGGTCGCGATACCGGCGTCCGACAGGAGGGATGCCGCGGCATCCGCCTTGTCGGGCGCGACGACGGCGACGAAACCGATGCCGAGGTTCCACGTGCCCTCGGTGTCTTCCAGACGCAGCCCGCCGAGATCGGCGAGCACGCGGAACACGGGGCTGGGCGACCACGTCGAACGGTCGACCTCGACCCACGCCTGGGGCGGCAGCACGCGAGCGAGGTTCGCGGCGATACCGCCACCGGTCACGTGGCTGAGCGCGTGCACGGCGCCGGGCAGCGCAGTGAGCACGTTCAGCAGCGGCAGCGTGTACAGGCGCGTGGGCTCGAGGAGCTCCTCGCCCCACGTGCGACCGAAGTCGGCGGCCGGGGCGCCGTAGCTGATGCCCTTGCCCGCGACGATGTGACGGATGAGCGAGTAGCCGTTCGAGTGCGCTCCGCTGGAGGCCAGGGCCAGCACGACGTCGCCGGCGCGCACGCGGTCGGCGCCGAGCACGTCGCCGGCATCCACGACGCCGGTGGCCGCTCCGGCGACGTCGTAGTCGTTGACGCCGAGCAGGCCCGGGTGCTCTGCGGTCTCGCCGCCGACGAGCGCCGTGCCGGTCTGCTCGCAGCCGGAGGCGATGCCGCGGACGATGTCGGCGATGCGCTCGGGGAAGACCTTGCCGCACGCGATGTAGTCCGTCAGGAACAGGGGCTTCGCGCCCACCACCACGATGTCGTCGACCACCATGCCGACCAGGTCCTGGCCGATCGTGTCGTGCTTGTCGATCGCCTGCGCGATCGCGACCTTGGTGCCCACGCCGTCGGTCGAGGTGGCCAGCAGGGGCTTCTCGTAGGACTGCAGCGCCGAGGCGTCGAACAGGCCGGCGAACCCGCCGACACCGCCCAGCACCTCGGGCCCGTGGGTGCGACGGACAGCCGACTTCATCAGTTCGACGGCGAGATCTCCCGCCGCGGTGTCGACGCCGGCTTCGGAATAGGGATTCTGTGGGGCTTCTGCCACGCGAACAGCCTACCGGCAGGGGCGGGACGCGCGGACCGTGGGCGCAGAGGAGCCGATCGCACCCTGTCGCCGCGCCGAGCGCTGTCCCTAGGATGGCGACATGGCAGCCGCGGAAGCACCGGAGTGGATCGTCCGCGAGGACGCCACGCTTCCGGTGCTCGTCGCGCTCTATCTGCGCCAGGTGCTCGGCATCCGCTTTCCGGAGGAGCTGCCGCACCTGCGGGGCATTCCTCCGCGCAGCGCACCGATCAGCGAGTACGACGACCGCTCCGCGATCGAGCGGCAGTGGCGCGCGTACTGGGATCTGACGGTCGAACCGCAGGCCAACCCCTCCCCCGTCCCGCTCGAACTCATCGACGGCTTCGAGACGGTGGTCGCACTTCCCGTCGAGGGCTTCGACGAGCTCGCCGATGCGATCGCCCCACACGGGACGGATGCCGTGGCCTACGCCCGCGCCGAGCATCAGCACTACCGGTCGCGTCTGGGTGCGGGAGCGTCATACCGCGCCTACGCCAGTGCGATCGCCGAGCACGAGCGCGTCGTGGGGCGGCGGGCGCACTCGTTCGAGCTCAACGTCCAGGTGCTGCCGTTCACGCAGCGCGGCGTCTGGTGGATCGGGGCGCTCACGATCGCGGTCACCGACGGCCTGCGCGGCGACATCGCCGCCTTCGACGCCGCGGTCGCGCCGATCATCGCCGACATCGCCTGACGGCGTCCGCGGCGCGGTCGAGCGCCGGGGGGTTACTCCGCGTCGTCGATCGTGATGACCTCGCGCTCGACGCGCACCTCGTGGGCACGACGTGCCAGCGAGCGGTCGAGAACGAGCGCGACCACGCCGCCGACGGCGACGCCGATCGGGATCGCGAACAGGCAGATGAACCCGAAGACCTGCGTCGTCGAGTACGAGACCCCCGTGCTCGCACTCTCGTTGTCACCGCCGAAGGCGAACGTGAGCACGAGAGCGGCCAGGATGCCGACAAACGCGCCCGCCAGCAGGAAAACCGTGTACCGCGGGCTGCGGCGCACCTGCGCGGTCTCGATGCGGTGCGCGGCGGAGGAGCTCATGCACCCATTGTCCCACCGTGTCAAACATCGGGGTGCGACAGGGGCGGTTCACGCGGTCGCGGTAATCTGCGGCTATGACGGCATCCGCATCGCAGGCTTCCGACGGCTCGACGAACATGACGCACGACCCTCGGCCGCACGTGGTCATCGTCGGTGGCGGTTTCGCCGGGATCAGCGCCGCGCGAGCCCTCCGGCACGCCGACGTGCGGGTGACGCTCATCGATCGCCGCGTCTACAACACCTTCCAGCCGCTGCTGTACCAGGTCGCCACGGGCGGTCTGAACCCCGGCGACGTCACCCACTTCCTCCGCAGTCTGCGGGTACGCCAGCCCAACCTCGACGTCGTGCACGAGCACCTCATGGAGATCGATCCCGAGGCTCGCACGGTGCGCCTGCTCGATGGTCAGGAGGTGTCGTACAACTACCTGCTCGTGGCCAACGGCGTCACGACCGCGTATCACGGCACGCCCGGGGCGAAGGAGAACTCGTTCGCGGTGTACTCCCGCTCGCAGGCGATCGCCATCCGCGACGCACTGTTCACCCGGCTCGAGCGAGCGGCCGTGCGGGACGGGCGCACCAAGGGACTGTCGGTCGTGGTGATCGGTGGAGGACCCACCGGCATCGAGATGGCCGGCGCCCTCGCCGAGCTGCGCGACCAAGGCCTGGAGCCGGCCTACCCCGAGCTCGACGGCGACGCGTTCCGCATCACGCTCGTGCAGCGCAGCGAAATCCTGAAGCCCTTCCTGCCGAAGCTGCGCGACTACGCGGCGGCGCAGCTGCGGCGCCGCGACGTCGAGCTGCGCCTGGGCGCCGGCGTCGACGAGGTGCGACCGGATGCCGTCGTGCTCTCGGACGGCACCGTGCTGCCGTCCGATCTCACCGTCTGGGCGACGGGCGTCGCACCCCACGAGGAGGTGCGCGACTGGAGCCTGCCGCTCGACAAGGGCGACCGCATTCGCGTCGGCGAGGATCTGCAGGTCGTGGGGCTGCCCGGGGTCTTCGCGGCCGGCGACGTCGCGATCGCGCCGCAGGACCTTCCCCAGCTGGCGCAGCCGGCGATCCAGGGCGGCGAGCACGTCGCCCGCCAGATCGTGCGGCTCATCGCGGGACAGCCGACGCAGCCGTTCTCGTACTACGACAAGGGACAGCTGGCGATCATCGGCCGTCGCGCCGCCATCGGCGAGCTGCCCGGCATCGCCAACCTTCCCGGGCTGCACCGTCTGCGCTTCCTCTCGAAGATTCCGCTCCTGCGCAAGACGGTCGCCCTCACCGGCTCGTTCGGCTGGCTGACGTGGCTCTTCGTCCACATCACGAGCCTGCTCGGTCCGCGCAACAAGCTGATGGTGCTCATCGGTCTGGTCGCGCGCTACGGCGTGCACCTGTACCGGACGCCGGTGCCGATCGTCGGCGACGTGCCGGCGATCCGACCGTCGAAGGCGCAGCGCCGGCGCACCCCCGAGGCCTGAGCACGCCGGGCGCCGGGGCGTTTCGACTCGGCGCCCGGCGCCTCGCTCAACGACCGGGAAGCGCGCGGGGAGCGGGCCGCGTCACGACCCGCGGCGCGGGAGTACGAGAGGTCGCCCCGTGTCGGGGTCGGCCAGCACCCGCACCGGCGTCCCGTACACGTCCTCCACCCGCGCCGCGGTGAGCACTCGCTCGGGGGCGCCGGAGGCGACCAGACGGCCCCCGTCGAGCATGGCGACCTCGTCCGCGTAGGCTCCCGCCAGCGACAGGTCGTGCAGCACCACGACGACCGCCCGTCCCGCGGCGGCGAGATCGCGTGCGATGCGCAGCACGTCCTCCTGATGGCGCAGGTCGAGCGCCGCCGTGGGCTCATCGAGCAGCACGATCCGCGTGTCCTGCGCGAGCACCCGCGCCAGACCCACCCGGGCGCGCTCACCGCCCGACAGCGAGGGGTAGGCGCGATCGGCGAGGTGCGTCACGTCGGCACGCGCCATCGCCGCCGCGATCCGCTCCTCATCGGCATCCGCCCGCTCCGTGCCGGTCCACGGCGCGCGCCCCATCTCCACCACCTCGCGGGCCGTGAACGAGAACGCGACGTGCTGAGCCTGCAGCAGCACGGCTCTCGTGCGGGCCAGCTCACGGGTGCGCCACGCGGCGAGCGGCCGCCCGTCGAGCAGGACGCTGCCGGCGGATGCCGCGGCATCCCCCGTCAGCACGCTCAGCAGCGTGGACTTGCCCGCGCCGTTCGGTCCGACCAGCGCGAGCACGCGACCGTAGACGATCTCCAGACCGACTCCGGCGAGCAGCTCGTGTGCGCCGACCCGGCGACCGACCCCCTCCAGCGCGTACGCGACGCCGCTCACGCCCATCCTCCCGACCGGCGCCGGTTGCGCCGCAGCAGCGCGTAGAAGAACGGGCCGCCGACGAGCGAGGTGAGGATGCCGATCGGAAGATCGGCCGAAGGGATCACCGTGCGCGCGAGCAGGTCGGCGTAGACGAGCACGACCGCGCCGCCGAGGAGCGATGCGGGCAGCAGCGCACGGTTGGACGGGCCGAGCAGCATGCGCATGACGTGCGGGACGACGAGACCCACGAACGCGATGATCCCGATGAACGCCACCGCGCCACCGGTCAGCAGCGCGACGAGCACGATGCTGACGACCCGCAGCCGCTCCACGCGCACGCCGAGGTGCGCGGCCGTGCGGTCGCCGAGCGCGAGGAGGTCGAGCGGCCGGGCGAGCGAGAGAGCGATGGCCGTGGCGAAGAGGCCGATCAGTGCGACGAGCGCCACCTCGGGCCACCGCGACCCGTTCATCGATCCGAGCTGCCAGAACACGATCTGCTCCCGCGACGCCGTGTTGCCGAGGAACATCATCACCGCGAGCGCCGCGCCCGTGAACGCGTTGACCGCGATGCCGGTGAGGATCAGCGTGACCGCCTCCGTGCGCCCCTGCGATCGCGCGGTCGCGTAGACGTTGAGGGTCGCCGCGAGCCCGCCGAGGAAGGCGAGCGCCGCGGTCGTCCATCCGCCGAACGTGCTCAGCCCGAGGGTGATCGCGAGCGCCGCACCGACGGCGGCTCCCGACGACACGCCCACGACCCCGGGTTCGGCCAGGGGGTTGGCGAAGATCGCCTGCATGATCGCGCCGGCGACGGCGAGGAGCGCACCGACGAGCACGGACATCACGACCCGGGGGAATCGGATCTGCCACAGGGTCTGCTCGACGAGGGCGACCGTCGGTGCCCACCCGTTCGGAACGCCGACGGCGCGCAGCAGCGAGCCGACGACCTCGGCCGGACCGATGGGCAGCTGACCGCTCCCGGCGGAGAGGATCACCCCGGCCACCAGCAGGGTCCCGGTGACGATCCCGACCACGGCCCGGCGCCCCGGGGACAAGGCCGTCGCGACGGCGGCCCTCACGAGGGGTGGCGCAGCGGCCCTCACGGCGCGGGCGCCGGGCTCGTCCCGGAGGTGGAGGGCGCGGCATCCGGAGCGTAGACGGCGCGCGCGAGGGCGTCGATCACGTCGGCCGAACGGGGCCCGAACGAGAGGATCTGCCCGTCCGCCATGTCGACGAAACGGCGGTGCTGGCCGGCGGCCGTGAGGGCGATGGCCGGCTTCGCGGCGAGCAGGCCGTCGACGCCGCCGACGGAGGCGAGGCCGTCGGTCATCACCAGGATGAGGTCGGGGTCGGCGGCGACCATCGCCTCGTCGGTGAGCGGCTGCATGCCGCGCCATCCCAGCTCCCCGGCGACATCCACGCCGCCCAGCGCCGCGATGAGGTCGTCGGCGCCCGACTCCTTGCCGAACAGGTAGTAGATACCGGCGGACCCGCGCAGGTAGACGAACGCCATGCGCACGCGGTCGGATGCCGCGGCCGGCGCGAGCCGTGCGACCTCCGCCGTCACCCGCTGGACGTCGTCCTGGATGCGCGTGGCCAGCAGCTCACCGGTCTCGGGCACGCCGAGTGCCTGCGCGACCTGCCGAGCCTGCGCGACGGCACCGGCGAACGACGTCGAGCGTTCGACGAAGACGACCGTGATGCCGACGTCGCGCAGCTGCTGGACGACGTCGGCGGGTCCGATGCTGCCGTCGGCGATGACGAGGGTCGGGGCGAGCGCGATGACGGCTTCGGCGTTGACGGAGTGTCCGCCGGCGGTGACGAGGGGCAGCTCGCGCGCCTCGGGGAAGGTCGTGGAGATGTCGCGTCCGACGAGCCCGCCCGCGAAGCCGAGGCCCGCAACGGTCGCGGCGAGCGACCCGGACAGGTCCATCGCGATGATGCGGGAGACGTCCGTCACCGTCACGGGCACGTCGCCGGACAGGTCGTGCGACGTGACGGTGACGGGCAGGCTCGGGGTGGGGCTCTCGGCCACCGGCAGGATCCGCGCGTCGGTGAGGGTCGCGGTCGACGGACCGACATGGCTGCGCGGATCGGCCAGCGGCGTCAGTTCGGTCAGCGGCGCGCGCGGCGCACTCGCCTCGGTGTCGGCGGGAGTGGCGACGGCCGCGCACCCCGTGAGCAGGGCGGCGACGAGCAGCAGAGCCGCGGCGGCGGATGGACGCGACGAGACGGAACCGCGCACGGGACCTCCTACGATCTTTGAGTAAGGATTGCCTTACCTAAGGTAGCGGATGCGGCAGGCTGCGCCGGATCGGCGTTTCGGCGCGGCCCCCGCCCGCGACGTGAGCGAGCCGTGAGGACATCGCGAGCACCCGTAGGGAAACCGTAAGGACGTCGGAAGCCGCCGCCGCGGCGGAGTTGTATCGGATCCCGTGCCCATGGTGGGCGCCCGCGCGGAATCAGCGAGCGCGGTCAGTGTCCGGGAGTTCCTGTGCTCGATGTGATCTACGTCGTCGTGACGATCGCGGTGTTCGCGATCGTCGCCCTCGTCGCGAAGGGGGCGGAGCGGCTCTGATGGACATCTTCTCGATCATCGGCGCCGTCCTCGGTGTCGCCAGCGTCGTCTACCTGGTCGTCGCCCTCGTGAAGCCGGAGCGCTTCTGATGGGCGTCGATTCCGCAGACATCTGGTTCGGCGTGCTCCAGATCGCCACCCTCATCCTGCTGCTCGCTCTGCTGTATCGCCCCGTCGGCGACCTCATGTTCCGCATCTTCACGGGCGAGAAGGATGCCGCCGCAGAGCGGGTCGTCTACCGTCTCATCGGCGTCGACGCGCGCAGCGAACAGACCTGGCAGGCCTACACCCGCGGCGTGCTCGCCTTCTCGCTCATGGGCGTGCTCTTCGTCTACGCGCTGCAGCGCCTGCAAGCCTTCCTGCCCGCTTCGCTCGGGCTCCCGGCCGTGCCGGAGGGCCTGGCGTTCAACACCGCGGCATCCTTCGTCACCAACACCAACTGGCAGTCGTACTCTCCCGAGGCGACCATGGGCTACCTCGTGCAGCTCGCCGGCCTCACGGTGCAGAACTTCGTCTCCGCCGCCGTCGGCATCGCGGTCGCCATCGCGCTCGTGCGCGGCTTCGCGCGGCGCGGGCAGAGCACGATCGGCAACTTCTGGGTCGACCTCACGCGCGGACTCGGTCGGCTGCTGCTGCCGATGGCGGTCGTGGCCGCGGTGGTCCTGCTGTCCGGCGGCGTCATCCAGAACCTGAACGGATTCGTCGACGCGCACACCCTCACCGGAGCGACGCAGTCGATCCCGGGCGGACCGGTCGCCTCGCAAGAGGCGATCAAGATGCTCGGCACCAACGGCGGCGGGTTCTTCAACGCCAACTCCGCCCACCCGTTCGAGAACCCGACGCCGTGGACGAACCTGGTCCAGCTGCTGCTGATCCTCGTGATCCCGATCTCGCTCCCCCGCACGTTCGGCCGCATGGTCGGCGACAACCGTCAGGGCTACGCGATCCTCGCGGTCATGTCGACGCTGGCGATCGCGTCGATCGCCGCGGTGAGCGCGCTCGAGGTCGCCGGACACGGCACCGCCCCGCAGCTCGCGGGCGGCGCGATGGAAGGCAAGGAGCAACGCTTCGGCATCGTCGGCTCGGCGCTGTACGCAGCCGTGACGACCCTCACCTCGACCGGCGCCGTGAACTCGATGCACGACTCGTACACCGCCACCGGCGGCATGATTCCGCTGCTGAACATGATGCTCGGCGAGGTCGCCCCCGGCGGTGTCGGGTCGGGCCTGTACGGCATGCTCGTGCTCGCGATCATCGCCGTGTTCGTCGGCGGACTGCTCGTGGGTCGCACCCCCGAGTACCTCGGCAAGAAGATCGGCCCCACCCAGATCAAGCTCGCGAGCCTCTACATCCTGGTGACTCCGACCCTGGTGCTGGCGGGAACGGCGTTGAGCTTCGGCATCCCCGCCGTGCGGGCCGATGTCGAGGCGACGTCGATCCTCAATCCCGGCATCCACGGCATGACCGAGGTGCTCTACGCGTTCACATCGGCCGCGAACAACAACGGCTCGGCGTTCGCCGGACTCACCGCCAACACGCCCTGGTTCAACACGGCGCTGGGCGTCGTGATGCTGCTCGGGCGGTTCGTACCGATCGTGCTCGTGCTCGCGCTGGCCGGCTCGCTCGCCGTTCAGGAGCGGGTCCCGTCCACGGCCGGGACGCTGCCGACGCACCGTCCGCAGTTCGTCGGGCTGCTCGCGGTCGTGACGGTCGTCATCACCGCTCTCACCTACTTCCCCGTTCTCGCGCTGGGTCCCCTGGCAGAAGGTCTTTCCTGACATGAACACGTCCGCTCCGGTCCTCGACCGTCCGCAGCCCGCCGGTGACGACGCCGCGTCGTCGCCCGCTCCCACCCGCCGCGCGTTCGGCTGGACGCAGCTGGTCGGGGCCCTCCCCGGGGCCCTGCGCAAACTCAACCCCGCCGAGCTGTGGCGCAGCCCCGTGATGTTCCTCGTGTGGGTGGGCGCGGCCCTCACTACCGCGATCGCGATCGCCGAGCCCTTCCTCGGCGGCCCGCAGAGCTCCGGCGGCACCCCGGTGCCAGGCGGCTTCACGTGGGGCATCGCCGTGTGGCTCTGGCTGACGGTGCTGTTCGCGAACCTCGCCGAGTCGGTCGCCGAAGGCCGCGGCAAGGCGCAGGCGCAGGCCCTGCGCACGACCCGCACGGCCACGGTCGCGCACCGAGTGCGCGGCTACGACGCCGCCGCGGATGCCGCGGCCACCACCGCCGCGACCGAAGACGTGGCCTCGTCGGAGCTGACCCTGGACGAGGTCGTGGTCGTGTCGGCCGGCGAGCTCATCCCCGGCGACGGCGACGTCATCTGGGGCATCGCGACGGTCGACGAATCGGCCATCACCGGCGAATCGGCCCCGGTCGTGCGCGAATCGGGTGGCGACCGCAGTGCCGTCACGGGCGGCACCCGCGTGCTCAGCGACCGCATCGTCGTGCGCATCACCTCCCAGCCGGGCCAGACCTTCGTCGACCGCATGATCGCGCTCGTCGAAGGCGCGAACCGTCAGCGCACCCCCAACGAGATCGCCCTCGGCATCCTGCTGGCGAGCCTGTCGATCGTGTTCGTGATCGTCGTGCTGACGCTCAACCCGATCGCCTCGTACGCGGCGAGCCCCGTCAGCATCCCCGTGCTCGTGGCGCTGCTGGTGTGCCTGATCCCGACGACGATCGGCGCGCTGCTGTCGGCGATCGGCATCGCCGGCATGGACCGCCTCGTGCAGCACAACGTACTGGCCATGTCGGGCCGCGCCGTCGAGGCGGCCGGCGACGTGACCACGCTGCTGCTCGACAAGACCGGCACGATCACCTACGGCAACCGTCGCGCGACCGCCTTCCTGCCGCTGACGGGCGTGGACGAGAGCGAGCTCGCACGCACCGCCGCCCTGTCGTCGCTGTCCGACCCGACACCCGAGGGCGTGTCGATCGTCGAGCTCGCCGCCGCGCGCGGCGTCGAGGCGGTCGCCCCGGACGACGCCGTCGCGGTCCCCTTCACCGCCCAGACCCGCATGAGCGGTCTGGATCTGGCCGACGGCACCGTCATCCGAAAGGGCGCCGGCAGCGCCGTGCTGGCGTGGATGGAGCAGGCCGGTCCGGTCGCGGCATCCGTGCGCACGCAGCTGACATCGGACATCGAGTCCGTGTCGCAGTCCGGCGGCACACCGCTGGTGGTGGCCGTTCAGGATGCCGCGGGCGCGCGCGTGCTGGGAGTCGTGCACCTGAAGGACGTCGTCAAGGAGGGCCTCGCCGAGCGGTTCACGCAGTTGCGCGCGATGGGCATCCGCACCGTGATGATCACGGGAGACAATCCGCTGACGGCGCGGGCGATCGCCGCGGAGGCGGGCGTCGACGACTTCCTCGCCGAGGCGACCCCGGAGGACAAGCTGGCGCTCATCCAGCGCGAACAGGCCGGTGGTGCCCTCGTTGCGATGACCGGCGACGGCACCAACGACGCCCCCGCGCTCGCGCAGGCCGACGTCGGCGTCGCGATGAACACGGGCACCTCCGCCGCGAAGGAGGCCGGCAACATGGTCGACCTCGACAGCGACCCGACGAAGCTCATCGACATCGTCCGGATCGGCAAGCAGCTGCTCATCACCCGTGGAGCGCTGACGACGTTCTCTCTCGCCAACGACATCGCGAAGTACTTCGCGATCATCCCGGCGATGTTCATGGGCGTCTTCCCGGGACTCGCGGCGCTGAACCTCATGCAGCTGCACTCGCCCGCGTCGGCGGTCACCAGCGCCATCATCTTCAACGCGATCATCATCGTCGTCCTGATCCCGCTGGCGCTGAAGGGCGTCGCCTACCGGCCGGCGAGCGCCTCGCAGATCCTCGGGCGCAACCTCCTCGTCTACGGACTGGGCGGAGTCATCGCCCCCTTCGTCGGCATCAAGCTCATCGACCTCGTCGTGAGCCTTCTCCCGGGCTTCTGACCGGGCTCTTCGAAAGGCATCGTCATGTCCACCCGCACTTCCCTCCGCCATCTCGGCGTCGCCGCCCGCGCGATGCTCGTCGCCACGGTCGTCCTCGGCATCGCCTACACCGCCGTCATCACGGGCATCGGCCAGGTGGTCCTGCCCGCGCAGGCCAACGGTTCCCTCGTGCGCGACGCCGGCGGTCAGGTCGTCGGCAGTGCGCTGATCGGCCAATCCTTCACGGATGCCGACGGCGCAGCCCTCCCGCAGTACTTCCAGTCGCGGCCATCGGCCGCGGGCAGCGGCTATGACGGCACGGCCTCGAGCGGTTCGAACCTCGGGCCCGAGAACAGCGACCTCGTGACCGCGATCGGCGAGCGTCAGGCCGCGATCGCCTCGGCGGACGGCGTGCCGGTGGGCGACATCCCCGCCGACGCCGCCACGGCATCCGGTTCGGGACTCGACCCGCACATCTCGCCGGCGTACGCGAAGCTGCAGGTGGCGCGTGTGGCGGCGGCGCGCGGCCTCGACCCCGCCGTGGTGACGGCGCTCGTCGATCAGCACACCACGGCGCGGGACCTCGGCTTCCTGGGCGAGGCCCGCGTGAACGTGCTCGAGCTGAACATCGCTCTGGATGCCGCGAGCCGGTGACGCGGCGGCCTGTGGCGTGCGGCGTTTCGACGCGCTGCGCTCGCTCGACGACCGGGGCCGCGTCGGAACGCCCGGGGCAACCGGACTGCAAGGTCGACGCGCCGACACGCAGCCGGAGCGACGGATGCCACGGCGTGTCCCCCGGCATCCCTTGCAGTTCGGGCCGGTTGCGGTTGGTTCAGCTCGGGCAGGTGGGGGTGGCCGGGTCCCGACGACCGGCAGCGCCTACCCCACCCCAACTGCAAGGCCGACGCCGCGACACACCGCCGGTGCGACGGATGCCACGGCGTGTCCCCCAGCATCGCTTGCAGTTCGGGTCGGTCGCCGGGCCGGCGGTGGCCGAGGTCGGGGCGGGCCCACGGCGGGAGCCCCGTCCGGCCCGCAGACCCCACCCCAACTGCAAGGCCGACGGGCCGACACGCCGCCGGTGCGACGGATGCGACGGCGTGTCCCCTGGCATCCCTTGCAGTTCGGGTCGGTTGCCGGGTCGGGCGAGCGGCACGGCCCGGCCCACGAGAACAGCTTCGGCGGCGGCCGGGGAACCGACGGGAGAACTAGGGTGAACGCATGAAGCGCGGCAGTCTGCGGGTGCTGCTCGGAGCCGCGCCCGGCGTCGGCAAGACGTACGAGATGCTGTCCGAGGGCCATCGCCTGCTCGCCGACGGTCGTGACGTCGTCGTGGGGATCGTCGAGACCCACGGCCGTGCGGCGACCTCGGCCCGAGCGGAAGGCCTGCCCACGCTCGGACGCCGGCGTCTGCGCCACCGCGAGGTCGAGCTCGACGAACTCGACCTCGACGGCCTGCTCGATCGGCATCCGGAGATCGCGCTCGTCGACGAGCTCGCCCACACCAACGCACCCGGCTCCCGCAACGAGAAGCGGTGGCAGGACGTCGAAGAGCTGCTGGCCGCCGGCATCGACGTCATCACGACCGTCAACGTCCAGCACATCGCCTCGCTCGGCGGAGTGGTCGCGCAGGTCACCGGAGTCACGCAGCGCGAGACGGTACCGGATGCCGTGGTGCGCGCCGCCGACCAGATCGAGGTCGTCGACCTCGCGCCGCAGTCGCTGCGCGACCGGCTCGCCGCCGGCGCCGTCTATCCCGCCGAGCGCATCGACGCCGCCCTGTCGAACTACTTCCGCCTCGGAAACCTCACGGCCCTGCGCGAACTCGCGCTGCTGTGGCTCGCCGACGAGGTCGACAGCGCGCTGCAGAGTTACCGCGAGGAGCACGGCATCCGCGGGGCGTGGCAGGCGCGCGAGCGCGTCGTCGTCGCCCTCACCGGCGGCCCGGAGGGCGACACGCTGCTGCAGCGCGGGGCGCGCATCGCCGCGCGTGCTGCCGGCGGCGAGCTGCTCGCGGTGCACGTGACGACGCAGGAGGGGCTGCGTGCCGCCGCTCCCGGGGCCCTCGCTGCCCAGCGCGCACTCGTCGAGTCGCTCGGCGGCAGCTACCACCAGGTGATCGGCGAGGACGTGCCGCGGACCCTCGTCGAGTTCGCGCGATCGGTCAACGCGACGCAGCTCGTGCTGGGCGCCAGCCGCCGCAGCCGCCTCGGCGCGGCGTTCACAGGCCCGGGCATCGGGGCCACGGTCATCCGCGAGTCGGGCGACATCGACGTGCACATCGTCACCCACGCCGCCGCGGGCGGAACCCTGCATCTGCCGCGCGTGACGGGCGGAGCGCTCGGCTGGCGCCGGCGCATCCTGGGTCTGGTCGTCGCGCTCACCGGCGGGCCGCTGCTGTCGTGGCTGCTGTTCGCGACCTCCATCGAGGAGACGATCACCTCCGACGTGCTCTCGTACCAACTGCTCGTGGTCGTCGTGGCGTTGATCGGCGGCATCTGGCCGGCGCTGTTCGCGGCGGTGCTGTCGGGGTTGACGCTCGATTTCCTCTTCATCCATCCGCGTTTCACGGTGACGATCGACAACCCGCTGCATGCGCTGGCGCTCGTGCTCTACGTCGTCATCGCGATCCTGGTGAGCTGGATCGTCGATCAAGCCGCACGTCGCACGCGCCGGGCTCGGCGCGCGGCTGCCGAGTCGGAGCTGCTGGCGACGGTGTCGGGCAGCGTGCTGCGCGGCGAGAGCGCCGTCCCGGCTCTGGTCAGCCGCACCCGCGAGGCGTTCGGCGTGAGCGGGGCGCGCCTGCTGGCCGGAGACGGATCCACCCAGCAGGTGCTGGCGACCGACGGCGAGCCGGTGCGCGACGGCCGGGCGATCGTGGTGCCCGTCGGCACGGATGCCGCGGGGGGCCCTCGCGCCACGCTCGAGCTGCACGGCGGCGATGTCGGCGCCCCGGAAAGACGCCTCCTCGATGTCATCACCGCCCAGCTCGCCGCAGCTCTGGAACACAGCGAGCTCACGCAGACGGCCCGCACCGCCGACGCCCTGGCCGCCACCGACCAGGTGCGCACGGCGCTGCTGTCGGCGGTCAGCCACGACCTGCGCCGCCCGCTCGCCGCGGCCATCGCGGCCGTCGGCGGCCTGCGTGCGGCGGGGCCGTCGCTGAGCGCCGCCGATCACGACGAGCTCGTCGCGACCGCCGACGAGTCGCTCGCCGCGCTCGCGGCGCTGGTCACCGATCTGCTCGACGTCAGCCGCGTGCAGGCGGGCGTGCTCGCCGTCTCGCTCTCCCCCGTCGACCTTGCGGGAGCAGTCCTCGAAGCCCTCGATGAGCTCGGCATCGGACCCGACGTCGTCGAGCTCGCGCTCGATCCGACCGTCCCTGCGGTGCGCGCCGACCCCGTGCTGCTGCAGCGGGTCATCGTCAATGTGCTCGCCAATGCGCGCCGCTACGCGCCGCCCGGCACGCGCGTGCGCATCGCATCCAGCCGGCTCGGCTCGACCGTCGAGCTGCGGATCGTCGACCACGGCCCGGGCGTCAGCGCCGACCGCCAGGACGAGATCTTCGCTCCCTTCCAGCGGCTCGGCGACACCGACAACACCACGGGGCTGGGGCTCGGGCTCGCCCTGTCGAAGGGCTTCACCGAGGGCATGGGCGGCACGCTGACGCCCGAGACCACGCCCGGCGGGGGGCTGACGATGGTGGTCTCGCTGCCGGTGGATGCCGCGGCATCCACTCTCGCCGCGCCCTCGTTCGCCGAAGCGGGAGGATGAGATCGTGAAGATCCTGGTCGCCGACGACGATCCGCAGCTCGTGCGGGCGCTGCGGATCACCCTCGCCGCGCACGGCTACGACGTCGTCGCCGCGCCCGACGGCGCCGCCGCGATCGCCACGGCGGCCCAGGCGCGCCCCGACGTCGTCATGCTCGATCTCGGCATGCCGCGCCTGGACGGCATCGAGGTGATCCACGCGCTGCGCGGGTGGACCGACCTGCCGATCCTCGTCGTGTCCGGACGCACGGGCTCGGCCGACAAGGTCGAAGCACTGGATGCCGGCGCCGACGACTACGTCACGAAGCCGTTCCAGATCGACGAGCTGCTCGCACGCCTGCGCGCCCTCGCACGTCGGCGGGGCGTGGCAGCGGCGGCATCCGTGGACACGCCTGTCGTGCACTTCGGCGATGTGGAGGTCGATCTCGCCGCCACCCGGGTCGTCCGCGGCGGCGAGGTCGTGCACCTGACGCCGACGGAATGGCGGATGCTCGAGTTCCTCGCCCGCAACCCGGGCACGCTCGTGACCCGGCAGAACCTGCTGAGAGACATCTGGGGAACCGACCAGGTGGCCGACTCGGGTTATCTGCGCCTCTACATGTCGCAGCTGCGCAAGAAGCTCGAGCGCGATCCGGCGCATCCCCAGCATCTGCTCACCGAGCAGGGCATGGGCTACCGCCTCGTGCTCGGGGACTGACCGCGATCGAGTCGCGCCGCCCCCGCCCCCATCCGAACTGCAAGGCCGTAGCCGCGACACGCGGGCAGGGACAAGGGATGCCGCGGCGTGTCGGGCAGTATCCCTTGCAGTTGCGTCGCGGAGCGACCGCGCCCGCGTTTCGACTCGCTGCGCTCGCGCAGCGCCGAGCCGAAACGCGCCACCCCTCAGCCGGCGACGACCGCCTCCAGGCGCACGTACGAGGCCTCCATGCCGTCGGTCATGCCGGTGGCGAGGATCATGTCGCGCGTCTCCTTGTCGGGATACTCGATCAGCAACGTCAGCAGGGTCGCACCATCCTCCTCGTAGAGCTGCAGGTCATTGACCGTCGCCGGTCCCGGCATCCCGATCATCCGTTCGGTGGAGACCTCGCGCCAGATCGGCTCACTGAGCACGGTCTCGCTCTCGAACCCGAACCGGGTCGACTCGTCGTCGCCCTGCTGCCAGACGAAGCGGGTGGTCTCGCCGACCTCGCACTCGATCATCTGCCAGCCGTCGGGTCCCAGCAGCCACTGCCGCAGCAGCTCGGGCTCGTGGTGGGCGCGCCACACCAGCTCGCGCGAGCCCTCGATGAGCCGGGTGATGCGCACGTGCTGATCGGTCAGCAGCTCGGTGCGGGTGCCCTTGCCCTGCGCGTAGGCGCGGAGGTCCTGCAGCACCGCGTCGAGCTGGCTCATCGCCAGACGCGAACCCTCGATCGCGCCCATCGCGACGACCTGCTCGAGCGCTTCGAGCGACGTGAAGAAGGTGGTGTTGGTGAGGCGCGAGCCCTCGGCGGTCGCCTCGAATGAGAAGAGCATCCGCATCGACGGGAAGCCGTCGAGCTTCTCACCGTCGTCGCCGATGAACGAGTCGAGCACCTCGAAGCTGCGTCCGGGCTCGACGTTCAGCACCTCCCACGATCCGGCGGAGCGCTCGCCCTGCGGGCTCGTCATGCGGTAGTCGACGCGTCCGCCGGGGCGCAGATCGAACGACGTGAAGGTGGCGGGCCAGCCGGGAGGGCCCCAGAAGCGCTCGAGCTGCCGGGGGTCGGTGAAGGCCTCCCAGAGGCGGGCGACGGGCGCCGCGGCATCCGCGACGAGGGTCATCGTGAGGTTCTCGAGGTCGGTCGTGATGTCGGTGACGGGCATGTCAGTCTCCTTGCGTGGGACGGGGATCGTGCGGTTCAGCCAGCAGAGCGTCGAGACGGTCGATGCGCGAGCGCCACAGGTCTTCGTAACGGGCGAGCAGCGCCCGGGCGCGGGAGATCATGCGCGGGTCGGCGCGCACGAGGCGCTCGCGTCCCTCGGCGCGCTTGACGACGAGGCCGGCGGCTTCGAGCACCGCCACGTGCTTCTGCACCGCGGCGAACGACATGTCGTAGTCCGCGGCGAGCGTCGAGACCGACTGCTCGTCGACGATCGTGCGCCGCAGGATGTCGCGCCGCGTCGCCGCCGCGAGGGCGTGGAACAGGCGGTCGGTCTCATCGTCGCTCAACTCAGTTTGTGCAACCATTTGGTTGTACATTAGGGCAGAGGATGCCGGGCGTCAACACCCTCGGCGGGTCGACCGGCGCCTCCCGGCCAGGCGCTGCCACCGCGTTGCGTGCGGAGGGCGCGCCGAACTCCTCCATCTCGGCCCGATCCTGCGGCTGAGGCCGCTCCACACCGCCGTGAACCGGCCGAATGGAGGAGTTCGGGACGCCGCGTCATGCGTCCGACCGGATGCCGGGCGCTCGGATGCCGGGCGCTCGGGCGCGCAGGATCGGCTACGGGTCAGGCGGCGCAGGCGATGCAGGTGGTGGCCATCGGCCGGGCTTCCAACCGGCCGGGCGCGATCACGTTCCCGCAGACGACGCAGATGCCGTAGGTCGCGGCATCCACGCGGGCGAGCGCGGCGTCGACCTCCGCCCGCTCGTCGAGCACGGAACGACGAAGCGCATCGATGCGCTGCCACTCGCCCGACAGGGTCGAGCCCTCGGGGTCGTGCTCGTCGTCGGCCGTCGCGTCGGAGCGGTCGGCGCGCACGGCCGCGTCATCGGTGTCGAGCCGCATCAGCAGGGCATTGAGCTCCCGCCGCCGCGCGGAGAGGACGTCACGGGACATGCCCCGAGCGTACGTCAGAGCTCCCCCGCCGCGACGCGGGGGGCGCACCCGCGAACGGATGCACCCCCCTGCGGCGACGGGATCAGTGCGCGTGACGGCGACGCCGCATCACCACGACCAGGCCGGTGAGCATCAGCAGAATGCCTCCCGCCAGAACCGCCCCCAGGTCGTCACCGTGTCCACCGGTTGCGGCCAGGCCCGCCGCCGTGACCGTCACGGCAGCGGACGCCACGACCGTGTCGGGAGCGTCGGCGCGCGACAGCTGCAGGGTGTGCGCTCCGGGCGTGATGGACTGCGGTATCAGCACGGTCACGTCGATCGAGCCGTCCGCGGCGGCGGTCACTGTCGCGAGGAGCACCGGCGTCGAATGCAGCACCAACCGGTAGGAGGCCGCGGGCGTGAGCCCCTGCACCATCACGCGCACGGTTGCTCCCGCGCTCACGCGGTCGAGCGACAGAGCGAGCGCGACCGCCGGGGTAGCGCCGCCGGTACTCGGCAGATCGGTGCCGCCTCCCGTGCCCGGCTGCGGAGCGCCACCGCCCGTCCCGGGCTGCCCGGTGCCGCCCCCCGCGCCCGGATCGGTCGAACCGCCCGTGACCGCGGTGAAGGTGCGCACCTCGGAGTACTCCAGTCCGCCGTGCGGGCCGGTGGCCGTGACGTACCATCCGCGCTCGCCCGCCGTCAGACTCTTCCAGTCGACCGTGGAGACCGAGCCGGAGGGCGCCTGGGCGACCTTTCCGACCTCGTCGGCGGTGAGGATGTCGGCCCGGAACGAGTCGGTCGCGAGCGTCTTGGTCTGCGTCTTCAGTCCGATCGCGGAGTAGGGGATCGTGAACTCCTGCATGCCCTCGGGGCTCGTGAGCGCCGGGTCCTGCGAGTCGAACATGTCCAGCGACGGCGAGTAGGTGCGGACGATCATCCGCCCGTCCTTGTTGTCGAAGTGCAGCAGACGCAGGTAGCCGAGCCCACCCTCCTGCAGACCCTGATAGTCGAACAGCATCGAGTAGACCGTGCGGTCGGGCTGGCCGTCGCCGTTGTCGTCGATCGCGTCGGTGCGCGTGTACGCGTCGTGGTAGTGGCCGGAGCTGACCGCGAAGACGTTCGGGTTGGCCTTGACGACCTCGTCGAAGATGCGCTGCGGGATCGGCCCCAGACCACCGGTGGTGAGCATGTATTCGTGCAGGTCGATCCACACCTTGCGCTCGGGGTAGCGCTGGATGACGGCGTTCATCCACGCGATGTCCTGATCGTTGGACGCCGCGTTGTTGACCGCGGGCCAGCCCATGTACAGCATCAGGAAGTCGACTCCGCCGACCGTGATGAGGTCGTAGTGGCCACGGTTGTCCTTGTACGACCCGCCGTACCAGGGGTTGCCGCGGTAGCGGCTCTCGCCGAAGTACGTCGAGAAGTTCGAGTAGTCACCGGCCGCGTGGCCCACGTCGTGGTTCCCGGCGAGGACGCCGTACGGCAGCCCCGCCTCGTCGAAACGCTTGTACTGTGCGTCGGCGTTCTTCCACTCGTACTCGGGGTCGTCGTTGCCGGCGGCCCGGTCGGTGGCGACGTAGTCGTCGACGATGTCGCCGGTGTGCATGACGTACTGCAGGTTGAGGCTGTCGCGCTGCTTCAGCAGGAAGTCGTGGATGTCGACCTGGTGCTGGTAGAAGGTGTCGTCACCGGTGGTACCGGCCAGGTAGCCCTGGTTCTCGTTGTAGTACTGCGTGTCCGACTCCCAGCCGATCGTGAAGTCGTACTGGTCGCGCGGGGTGGCCCCCGCGTTGTACGCGGTCACGGCATCCGTCCGGCTCGAGCGCGCGGTGCCGGCGAAGCCTTCCGAGTGCTGCACGAGGAAGGTGAGCGTGCCGCCGTCGGCGTGAGTGTCGACGGGGACGAGCGCATTGAGGGTGAAGTCGGTGGCCGCACCCCCGGTCGTCAGGTACTGGTCGACCTTCTCCCACGATCCGTCGGTCTTGCGGGCGTACAGCAGCACCTTCGCGTCGGCGTTGGCGCGCCCCTGCCAGGTGACGCGGGCGAGCGCGCCCGAGCCGGAATCGGCCGGCACGTCGATCGTGAACAGCTGGTACGGGAAGGCCGTGTCGCTCGTGGCGGCGACATCCACCCCGTCGGTCACGGAGAGCGTGGCGAGGTCGTCGGCGCTCAGCGGCACGGCATCCGTGCGGTCGCCCGCCGCTGCCGTCGTCGTCGCTCCGGATGCCACGTGCACCTGGCTCTGCGCGGGCGTGAACGTGTACCCCCGGCGGAAGCTCAGGTCGAGCGCGTCGGCCTCGGCCGAGGTCGCAGTGGCGGAGAGCGTCGCCTTGTCGCCCGTGACGGTGCCGCCCGCCGAGGGCGCCAGCAGCGTGATGCCCGGGCGCTCGTCCGCCGTGCGGAAGGCTATCGTCCGCGTGGCGGTGTTGCCGACGTGGTCGCGCGCCGTGAAGACGGCCGTGTGGTCGCCCGGGGCGAGCTTCAGCGACGAGGTGGTCAGCGGCAGCGTGACCGCGGCGCCGTCCAGTGTCGCGGTCAGCGTGTCGAGACCCGAGCCGGCATCCGCGGCCGAACCGTCGACCGAGAACTCACCTCGGTAGAGCCGACCGTCGGTGAGGGCCGTCGTGATGACGGGCGCGGTGTTGTCGACCCGCACCGACCGTGCGACGCGGTCCGCGCCGTCGGTGGCCGCGACGGTGTGGGCACCGTCGCCGACCTCCGTGGTGTCCCACGTGGCGGCGATCGAGTCGAACGCGTCGGCCGGGATGTCAAACGTGAGATCGATCGAGACGAGCGCGTCGTCGCTGAAGTTCACGCGCTTGTCGCCCGTGGCGCACGTGTACGGCGCCGGAGCGGTCACCGCCCCGTCGGCCTCCCAGCTGGTCGCGCAGCTGACCGGGCGCAGCACGCGTCCGTCGGGCAGCGCCAGGCGGAAGTTCAGCGCAGAGAAGTCGTCGTTGTTCTCGTTCGGGTCGCCGCTGGGCTGGGCCTTGGTGCCAGACGTGACGGTGAGGGTGAGGGGCTTGCCCTTCTCCACACGGGTGACCGGCACCGCCGCGTCGACGGTGACGATGCGCTCGTAATAGCCCTCGTCGAAGATCTTCAGCACGTCGTCACCGAGCTTGACGCCGTTGCGGAAGAACGCGTCGGTGTTGGTCGCCTCGAAGGCGAAGATCGGCCCGGCCTCCAGCGACGGGGTCGCCGAGTCCAGCGCCGCACCGTCGGCGCTGAGCGCCAGAGCGCCGGGTGCGGCGTCGCTCGTGCCCTGCACGCGCACCGGGCCCGACACGAACTGCCCCTCGGTGAGGTTCAGTCGCACCGGGTCGGTCGCGGCATCCGTCAACGTGACGCGCACGGGGCCCAGGGTCGTGGTCTGCGAGCCGTCGGTCGCGGTCAGGGTGTACTCCACCCACCGCTTGCCGAACAGGTCGACCTGAGGCACGGAGTACAGGTAGCGGTTCGCGGCGCCGAAGGTGAGATTGCGCGTGATCGTCGCACCCAGGTTGTCGGTGAGAGTGAGGGTGACGGTACGCACCTCGTGATCGTCGGTGATGTCGAACCCGAGGTCCAGGCCCGGCGTACTGGGTGTCTCCGTGCCGCCGGTGAGGTCGGTGATGACGGGTGCGGTACCTGCGGCGGGAGCGGGGCGCAGCCCGGAGCGCACCTGGTCGTCGCTGACGGACCCGGGCGTCGGGGTGTCGAGGCGCAGCAGCGCCTGGACCGTGCCGTCGGCGGGCTGGGGAGACCAGATCGGCGCGGCGCCCTGCGGATTCCAGGCGTACTGGATCGCCGTCGTGGACGTCGTCTGGTCGTCGCTGAAGTAGTAGGCACGGCTCACATCGGTGCCGACGTTGGTGGAGATCTGGATGCCGCGCGATCCGCCATTGGCCATGCCACCGGACGACACTTCGATCAGGTTCTGGCCGGAGACCAGTGACGTGCCGAACTGCGCATTGAAGTCAGCGGCTGTCAGCGCGGTGTTGTTGCCGTTCTTCACCCACAGGACCAATGCCGTGCCGGGCTGGATGACCGGGTTCGCGGGCGTCGCCGGCCACTGCGTCGATCCTTGCGAGACCGGGCCGCTGAGCGAGTTGTCCGTGTAGACGTAGTTGATGACGTAATCGCCGAAGTTCACCGGCGCGTCGGAGGCGTTGTAGACCTCGACGAACTCGTAGGCGTCGGACCCGTGCACGTTCACGGTGTCGGGGGCGAGCTCGGTGATCTGCAGGATCGGCGAGGTCAACGCCGCGTCGGTCGGGCGGGTGAGCGCGCTCGTGACCTGAGCGGTCGTGATCGCACCGGGGGTGCGCGGAGCGTTCTCGGCGATGACGACCGCGTCGATGCCGCCGATGGTCGAGGGCACGCCGAACTGCACGACCCCGCCTGCGCTGTCGATCTTGCCTGCGCCCACCCAGGCGCGGTTGATCACGGCGCCGTCCTTGACAAGGCTGAAGCCCCGGTTCCCGCCGTTGGCGAAGCCCTCCTGGGTTCCGAAACGGTAGACAGGCACGTCGGCGCCGAGGCTGTAGAAATCCCGGAACTGCTGGATGCTCATCGAGCGCTGCGTGCTGCTCTCCTTGTAGTTCATCCAGAACAGGGCCACACCGCCGGCGGGGATCACCGTGGCGGTGGTGCCGTCGCCGTCCTGGCGGAAGACGGGCTGGTCGCTGCCGGCGTTCCACTGCGACGTGTTGTAACGGATGCCGATCTTCTGCGCGTCGAGATCGATCGGCTGATCGGTCGTGTTGGTGACCTCGAGGTACTCGTACAGGTCGGTGCCCGGGTTGTCGCCGAGGATCTCGGTGATCGCGAGCGGGAAGTAGCGGGCCGCGTTGCCGGCGGCGCCGGGACCCACGGTGGGAGCTGTGGCCGTGGGGGTCGGGGTGGGGGTCGGGGTGGGCTCGGTCGGGGTGATGACGGCGGGCTTTCTCTGCGCGTCCGTCACGGTGCCGGCCGTGTACACGCCGTCTCCGAGCGACAGCGCGCCCCGCGAGGATGCGTCCGTCGGGACGCCGAAGTGGGTGGAGCGACCCTTGTCGGTCGCGTCTCGTGTGTACGAGGACCACGTGACCGTCTCGCCGTTGCGTGCGATGCGGATGCCGCGAGTGCCGGTGTTGGACATCCCCGCCTGTCCTGTCACGTGAAACAGGGGCACCTCGTCGGTGGCTCCCACGTGTGCGCGGAACTGCGCATCGGTGAAGCGCGTGCTGTCCACCGTCGAGCCGCTGGTGTACTGCATCCAGAACACGGCGGACGCGCCCGCGGGGATCACGGGGCTCGCCTCGGTGACGATGAGGGGCTTCTCGGCGGTGACGTCGGTGGGGGAACCCGTCGCGTTGTAGATGTAGCTGAGCGCGTACCCGCCCGCGCGCACATCGATCGGCGCCGAGGAGAGATTGGTGATCTCGAAGAACTCGAACTGGTCCTGATCCCCCGTACTCCCACCGACGAGGTCGGGGGTGCCCGCGTTGTCAGGCGCGATCTCGGAGACAAGCAGAGGCCACGCCGCGGGCTGCTCGGCCGCAACCGCTCCGGTCGCGGTCAGAGTTCCGAAGGCCAGAGCGACGACGAGCGCTCCGGCCCCATGGGTGCGAAGGAAGGACGGTACGTGGAGGGACACAAAGGGTGAGCAAAGCGGTCGGAAGCAGACGGCCGGAAGCGAGCAGGTTAACCGCCGATGACCGCGAGGGCACCGTCTGTTCGACTCGGGATACCATCCCCTTCCGCCGCGCAGCGACCGGGTCGCTCATCCCTGGTAGCCGATGAGCCAGGCCACCCCGAACCGGTCGCGCACCTGACCGTCATGGTCGCCCCAGGGTCGCAGCGCGAGTGGGTCGAGCACGTCGCCGCCCTCGGCGAGCGCCGCGAACCACTCCTCGAGCGTCGCCGGCTCGGCGGTGCCCAAGAGGGAGAACAGGATGCCGCGAAGCTCCAGAGTCGGCTCGCCGGGAGCGGCATCCGACGCGAACAGCTCGACGGCACCCTGCAGCATGCCGTGCGCGATGTGGTCGGCGGGCCCGTCGTCGCGCCCGAAATCGCCGAACGTCGCGAGGACGAGCTCGCCGCCGAACACCCCGCGGTAGAACTCGAGGGCCGCGCGAGCCGTGCCGTCGAAGAAGAGATACGGGGTGAGTCCGGTCATGGGGGCGAGGATACGTCGCAGCGGCAACATCCACGAGCCCTCTTGTCAACCCCCGTGCGTCACCGCCGATGGCGGCGAACAGTGGAGGTCATGACGCAGGAGGACCACATGACCGACCCGCACACATCCCCCGACAACACGCCTGGTGTGGGAACCGAAGACGCGCCCGCGACGACCGAGCCCGACACTGAAGAGCTGACCGCGTCGAGCACGGAGAAGGAGCCGGGCGAGGAGCCCTTGGCGCCGCATCCCGAAGAGCCGCTGGCGCCGCATCCCGACGAGCCGCTCGCGCCGCACCCGACCGAGCCCACGCTGCCGCAGGCCGCCGAGCCCAGCCATCACGCCGTCGGCATCGGCGTGATCGACGACGAGGCCTGAACGGCACGGCCCGACCCGCGCCGCCCGGTCGACGGCCGCCCGGCTAGACTGAGGCCGTCCCCGGCACCCGAGTCTTGGAGTCCCGCCGCGTGAGCACCCCCGCATCCGACAGCAAGGTCGCAGACACTGTCGAGAACGCCGTCCAGACGCCGGAGAAGGAGCAGCCGTACGCGGCGCTCGGCCTCAAGAGCGATGAGTACGCGCAGATCAAGGAGATCCTCGGTCGCCGTCCCACCAGCGGCGAGCTGGCGATGTACTCGGTGATGTGGAGCGAGCACTGCTCCTACAAGTCGTCGAAGATCTACCTGCGCCGCTTCGGCCAGAAGGTCTCCGAGGAGATGAAGAAGCGGCTCATGGTCGGCATGGGCCAGAACGCGGGTGTCGTCGACGTGGGCGAGGGCTGGGCGGTGACCTTCAAGGTCGAGAGCCACAACCACCCGAGCTACATCGAGCCGTTCCAGGGCGCCGCAACCGGTGTGGGCGGCATCGTCCGCGACATCATCTCGATGGGCGCCCGTCCGGTGGCCGTCATGGACCAGCTCCGTTTCGGCGCGATCGACAATCCCGACACCGCCCGCGTCGTGCACGGTGTGGTCAGCGGCATCAGCTTCTATGCGAACTGCCTGGGCCTGCCGAACATCGGCGGCGAGACGGTGTTCGACGCCGTCTACCAGGGCAACCCGCTGGTCAACGCCCTCGCGGTCGGCGTCATGCGACACGAGGACATCAAGCTCGCCAACGCCACCGGCGCGGGCAACAAGGTCGTGCTCTTCGGCGCCCGCACGGGCGGCGACGGCATCGGCGGCGCATCGATCCTCGCGTCCGACACCTTCGCCGACGGCGGCCCGACCAAGCGTCCCGCCGTGCAGGTCGGCGACCCGTTCGCCGAGAAGGTGCTCATCGAGTGCTGCCTCGAGCTGTACCGCGACGAGCTCGTCGAGGCGATCCAGGACCTCGGCGCCGCGGGTATCTCCTGCGCCACGAGCGAGCTGGCCGCCAACGGCGGCTCGGGCATGCGCGTGGACCTCGAGAACGTGCTGCTGCGCGACCCCACGCTCACGCCGGAAGAGATCCTCATGAGCGAGAGCCAGGAGCGCATGATGGCGATCGTCGCGCCCGAGAAGCTCGACGCGTTCCTGGCCGTGACCGGCAAATGGGATGTCGAGACCAGCGTGCTCGGCGAGGTGACCGGCGACGGCCGCCTGCAGATCTTCTGGCACGGCGAGCAGATCGTCGACGTCGACCCCTCCACGGTCGCGGTCGACGGCCCGGTCTACGAGCGCCCCGTGGCCTACCCGACCTGGATCGATGCCCTCCGCGACGACTCGGCATCCGCCCTGCCGCGCACCGACGACCCCGCCACCCTGCGCACGCAGTTCCTCGATCTGCTCGGCAGCCCGAACCTCGCCGACACGAGCTGGGTGACCAACCAGTACGACTACTACGTCATGGGCAACACCGCCCTCAGCTTCCCCGACGACGCCGGCATGATCCGCGTCGACGAGGAGAGCGGCCTGGGCTTCGCCATCGCCACCGACTGCAACGGGCGCTTCTGCCAGCTCGACCCCTACGCGGGCGCGCAGCTGGCCCTCGCCGAGGCGTACCGCAACGTCGCCGTCACGGGCGCCGTTCCGACCGCCGTGACCGACTGCCTCAACTTCGGCAGCCCGGAGAACCCCGAGGTCATGTGGCAGTTCGGCCAGGCCGTCGACGGTCTTGCCGACGCGTGCCTCGAGCTCGGCGTCCCGGTCACCGGCGGCAACGTCAGCTTCTACAACCAGACCGGCGACACCCCGATCTTCCCGACGCCCGTCGTCGGCGTGCTCGGCATCATCGATGACGTCGCCCGCCGCATTCCGAGCGGCTGGCAGGATGCCGGCGAGAACATCTACCTCCTGGGCGTCACCGCCACCGATCTGAGCGGCTCGGCGTGGGCCGAGACCGTGCACGGCCACCTCGGCGGACGCCCGCCGGCGGTCGACCTCGCCCAGGAGAAGCGTCTCGCGGAGCTCATCCACGCGGCATCCCAGCAGGAGCTCGTCTCCAGCGCCCACGACCTCTCGTCGGGCGGGCTCGCCCAGGCCCTGGCCGAAGCGGTGACGCGTTTCGGCGTCGGCGCCCGCGTCTGGCTGCGCGAGATCATGGAGCGCGACGGCGTGGATGCCGCGACCGCCCTGTTCAGCGAGTCGACCGGCCGCGTCATCGTCTCGGTGCCGCGCGAGGAGGACGTGAAGTTCCGCGGACTGTGCGAGGGCCGCAGCTACCCGGTACTGCGCATCGGCGTCACCGACGCGACCGCCGACACAGCGGAGAACGCCCTCGAGGTGCAGGACGTGTTCACGGTCGCGGTCTCGGAGCTGCGGGCGCGCTCGCAGGCGACACTGCCGGCCGCCTTCGGACCTACGGTCGTCGAGCCCGTAGGCTGAGGCGCATGAGCGAGCCGGACGAGTACGAGGGCATGAACGAGGCGCGCACGCGCCGCACCCGCATCATCGCCTGGGTCACGATCGTCGCGCTGATCCTCGTCGGCGGCGGCGCCGCGGTGCTCGCGTTGCTCTTCGGCTGAGCCGCCCCACGAACTCCGCACACAGGCACGTACTCCGCACCCGCGTGCCCGGATGCGTGCGGAGTTCGTCACAATCTGCGGAGTTCGTCGACGTTCACGCGTGCGGGCGAGGGGCGGATGCCGCGGCATCCCTCTCTGCGAGCGCTCCCAGGCGGCCTGGCTAGGCTGAGGGCGTGGATCCGCTCTGGGCGACGATCGCCGAGTTCTGGTGGATCGGACCGGCGACGATCGGTACCGGCACCCTCGGCTGGCTCGGGCTGCGCCGCGAACGGCGCGAGCGTCGCCGGCGTATCGAGCTCGACGCGGCCCGGCTGGAGCTGCGAACGGCGAAGCGCGATGCGGCGACAGCCCGTGCCGCGGTGCGGGTGGCGCGCACGGAGCTCGATCGGCTGCAGGCCGAGCGCGCGACCGGTCGCGCGAGTGCGACGGATGTCGCCGCGGCGCGGCGGCAGCTCGACCGCGCCACCGACGAGGTCCGCGTCGCGACGGCGACGGCCCGGTCGCGGCGCGCGCACGTGACCGCCGCGCGGGCCGCGCTGCCGGCGGCCGGCGACGACGCCCACCTACCGGTCGCGCGCATGATGCGGGCACACGACGAGATCATCGCCCGATGGTTGACCTATGAGACCGATCCGGCGCGGCTCATCGCCTTCCCCGCGATGACCGATGCGCGCCAGCCGCTGACCGCCGCCTTCCTCGCCGCTGACAAGGCGGCGCGGGAGCAGCGTCCGGCCTCCGCGCACGCCCGCGTCACGCCCGCGCAGTTCACCGCGTACCGCGACGCGGTGGCCGCCGCCGGGCGCGCCTTCGCCGTGGCCGAGGCCGAGGCCTGGCGGCAGGCGCGCGCCGCGGGCGACGCTCCCGCGCGTCCCCAGCCCGGAGACCCGGATGCCAGGACCACGGGCGCCCCGGTGCGCGAGCAATGGACGATCATCGCCCAGAGCCTGACGCAGACCGCCCTCGCGCGCGGCACCGAGGCGCTGGCCCGGGTTGTCTCGGCACGCACGTCACCGGTGGTGTCCGACGCGGCGTCCTCGGGCACGGCAGGTGCCGACGACGGTGCCGCGGGCGATCCGGATGCCGGCGGCGGTCGCCGTGTGTGGCCG
Source organism: Microbacterium laevaniformans (assembly GCF_016907555.1). Taxonomy (NCBI): domain Bacteria; kingdom Bacillati; phylum Actinomycetota; class Actinomycetes; order Micrococcales; family Microbacteriaceae; genus Microbacterium; species Microbacterium laevaniformans. The sequence goes on along the minus strand of NZ_JAFBCE010000001.1, from coordinate 15,231 downwards.
GTTCCGCGCCGCCCCCGCGCGTAGGGTAAGCCCGTGGATCACTTCTGGACCTTCGCCGGCAGCTACTGGTGGCTGGTGTTTCCGCTCCTCGGCATCGCCGGCGGTGCCGCGCGCCGCTGGGACGTGCTCGCGCAGCGCCGCCACGCGCGCCAGCTCGAGGTGATGCGCGCGAAGGCCGAGCTGAAGACCGTCACCGCGTCCACGCGGGTCACCGGTGGCGGCCAGCCGCAGCCGATCACCAAGCCGTCGCCCCTTCCCGACCAGCTCGAGAAGCTCTTCGCCGTGCACGACGACGTCACGGCGCGCTGGCTGGAGTATGAGCTCGACGTCGCCCGCATGATCGCCTTCCCGACCATGAGCGACGGCCGGCAGCCCCTGACCGCCGCGTTCCTCCGCGCCAAGAAGGTCGCCGACCGCCTGCGCCCGCCGACCGCCGACGCCCGGGTGAGCCCTGAGCAGCTCGCCGAGTATCGCACCGCCGTGACGGACTACGAGGTGGCCTTCGATCTCGCCGAGCGCGACGCTCGCCGCGTGCGCGACTCGCAGTTCACCGAGACCGAGCGCAAGCGCCTCGCGACTGCCCAGCAGCTGTTGAGCGTCGCCCTCGACGAGTCCGCCACGCCGGCCGAGCGGCAGGTGGCCTACCGGCGCGTGCGCGAGGAGGTCGACGGCCTGTTGGCCCTGTCCGATGAAGCCGTCGAGATCTTGGAGAACAAGGTCGCCCTGCAGATCGAACGGCCGCACCCCGCCCCCGACGACGAACGGGGCCCGGCGAGCGCCGGACCCCGACCCTGAGTCGCCTCAGGACGTGAGGCCGTCGACCCACGCCTGGTTGTCGGCGATCCACTGCGTGAGCGCGGGGCCGTAGTCGTCTCCGTTGTTCTGGTTGAACATCACGTCCTCGAGCGAGGCGAGCTTGTCGCTGGGCATCGAGAAGTTCGAGATCCAGCCGTGCACCTCGGGGTGGTCCTTCGCGAAGGACGTGGAGGCCACGGAGTGGATGCTCTCGGCGGAGCCCAGCAGCCCCTTCGGGTCGGCGAGGTCCGTGATGGGGAAAGCGCTGTAGGCCCAGTGCGGCCGCCAGAGGGTCACGGCGATGTTCTGGCCGGCATCCGTCGCCTTCTTGAGCTCGGCGAGCATGGCGGGAGTGGACGACTCCACCAGCTGCATCGACTCCAGGCCGTAGCCGGGCACGACATCGTCGCCGGTGATGCGCATGAGCCCCGAGCCCGGCTCGATGCCGACGATGCGTCCGCCGAACTGGTCGGATGCCGCGGCGAGCTGATCGAGCGAGTCGATCGGCGCGTCCTTGTTCACCGCGATCGTCAGCCGCGCGTCGTCGTTCCAGGCGCCGAGGTCCTCGACCTTGTCGCCGTAGCGCTTCATGTAGTCCGCGTGGGTCGTGGGCAGCCACGTGTCCAGGACGAGGTCGAAGTCGCCGCGTGCGAGCCCCTGGTACACCGGCGCGACGTCGGCGTACGTGAGCTTCACGTCGTAGCCCTTGTCCTCGAGGATCGACTGCCACAGATACGACGCGGCGATGCCCTCGTCCCACCCGTTGAACACGGCGATCTCGATCGACTTCTTCTCGGCGCCGGGCGCTGCGGTGTCGCCGGCGCCTCCGGCGCACCCGCTCAGAGCGAGCGTGGCGGCGGCGGTCAGGGCGATGCCGCCCAGAATGCTCCTGGTGTGCTTCATGCTGACGTCCTCTCCATCCGCGTGCTGTCCGCGGATCGTTCGGTGTCAGCCGCGGACTCTCCGCGGCTGTGGCGGGCGATCTGCCCGCCGGGTCGGGTGGTGGCGCGGAGGCGGCGCGGGGCGCGTGGGCGGCCCAGCGCCGAGGTCAAGCGGTCGAGGATCATGGCGATCATCACGACCGACAGTCCGGCCTCGAAGCCGAGCCCGACGTTGATGCGGCCGATGGCGCGGACGATCTCGCCGCCCAGGCCCCCGGCTCCGACCATGCCCGCGATGACGACCATCGACAGGCTGAGCATGATCACCTGGTTGATGCCGGCCATGATCGACGGCAGCGCGAGCGGAATCTGGATCTGTCGCAGCACACGCGCCGGAGACGCTCCGAAGGCGTAGCCGGCCTCGACCACCTCGGTGTCGACGCCGCGGATACCGAGCTCGGTGAGCCGGACGCCGGGCGCGATCGCGAACAGGATGGTCGCGATCATGCCGGGAACCGCGCCGACGCCGAAGAAGATGATGGCGGGGATCAGGTAGACGAACGCGGGCATCGTCTGGAGGAAGTCGAGCACCGGGCGCACGATGCGCGACGCGGTGTCGTTGCGTGCCGCCCAGATGCCGACGGGGATCGCGATGACGATCGCCACCAGGGCCGCAACGATGACGAGCGCGAGCGTGTCCATCGCGTTGTCCCACTGGTCGACGGCGACGATCAGCAGAAGCCCGAGCGCGGTTCCGCCGGCGAGCCGCCACCCGCTGGCCGCGAAGGCGAGGGCGGCGAACACCACGACGATCACCCAGAACGGGGGCGCCATGAGCACGGCATCCACCCCGTCGTAGACCGCTCCGAGCACGAATGCCGCGGCGTCGAAGAATCCGCGCAACGCGTCACTCAGGGTGTCGACGACGGCCTCGGCCCACTGGCCGATGGGAATGCGGAACCCCTCCATCAGCGCCCCCCTTCCGCCGCGGCGTCGACGAGCGGCGTGAACTCCGCGACCATCTCCAGCGGCGTCTGCACGACGGGCATCTCCCGCGTGGTGGGCGGGACGTTGCCGAGCGCCGCGAGCAGCGTGATGCGCGGGATCACCCCGCGCAGCCGGCCGTGCTCGTCGACGACGGCGAGCGGCACGGTGGCCTCGACCGCGGCTTCGACGATGTCGGTCAGCAGGTCGTCTGGCCCCACGGTCGGCACGTGCCGATCGACGATGCGGCGAAGGTCGGTCTCACCCGCCTTCACGGCGCGGATGACCGCGCGGTCGGTCACGACGCCGACCAGGCGCCGGTTCTCGATGGCGAACACGGCGCCGGCCTGGTTCTCGCGCATCGCGCGCAGAGCCCCGCGCACGCCCGCGGTGATCGGGGTGGACAGGGTGGGCGGCTCCATGACGGCGGATGCCGTGAGCACCCGGGCCCGGTCGACGTCCTGCACGAACTGGGCGACGTAGTCGTTCGCCGGGTCGGTGAGGATCTCCTCGGGCGTGCCGTTTTGCACGATGCGCCCGTCGCGCATCACGGCGATACGGTCGCCGAGGAACATCGCCTCGTTGAGGTCGTGGGTGATGAACACGATCGTGCGTCCGAGCTCGCGCTGCAGTTCGACGAGCTGTTCCTGCATTTCGCGACGGATGAGGGGATCGAGGGCGGAGAAAGCCTCGTCCATGAGCAGCATGTCGGTGCCGGCCGTCAGGGCCCGAGCGATGCCGACGCGCTGGCGCATGCCACCGGAGAGCTGGTCGGGAAGGGCGTCGACACGGTCGCCGAGCCCGACCCGGTCGAGGATCTCCCGTGCGCGCTCCCGACGCTCGGCCTTGCCCACGCCTTGGATCTCGAGCGCGTAGGCCGCGTTGTCGAGCACGCTGAGGTGCGGTAGCAGCGCGAAATGCTGGAAGACCATCGACACCGACTCGCGGCGGATGCTGCGCAGCTGCGCGGCGGAGGCCGTGGTGACGTTGCGGCCGTTGATCGTCACGTCGCCCGCGGTCGGGGCGAGCAGCCCGTTGAGCATGCGGATGATGGTCGACTTGCCCGATCCGGACAGTCCCATGATCACGAAGATCTCGCCGCGGTTGACGGTGAAGCTGGCGTCGACGACGGCGGCCGTCCCGGCATCCGCCACCTCGGCGCGGGACTGACCGGCGCGCAAGCGCGCGACGGCATCCTTCGGATCGCGTCCGAAGACTTTGAACAGATGCCGCGCCTCCAACAGGGGCGCAGCAGAAACAGCGTCGGTCACAGAACACCTCGGCAGCCCGGTGCATAGGCTGCATCGGTCGCGCCCGGGTGACGGCCACTCACGTTCTCAGAGAACGCTCGGCGCTGGACATCGGGTCCGCGCACAGGCCGCCGACCTTACGACCGGGGCGCCTACGGGCAGGGCGACGGTCGCGGACTGGTCTGGTCATCGACCCCGCAAAGGGCCGTGCTCCACGGTTTCATCCGAGTGGACGCTCACGCAAATTGGACTCCCGCCCGGGTTCTCGCTATCACGCGCACGCAAGAGTTCGCAGCCATCGCTGCTTGACGTCATCACACTTCTATGGTTACTTAGTGAAGTAATGAACCAAAACACCGGATGCCGGGAGGCCACGTGATCGACGAGGGACGCGCACTCTTCGTGCAGATCGCCGAGAGCGTCGAGGACTCCATCGTCGACGGCAGTCTCGCCGAAGACTCCCGCGCGCCGTCGACCAATGAGCTCGCGGCGTTCTACCGCATCAACCCGGCCACGGCCGCGAAAGGAGTGAACATGCTCGTCGACAAGGGTGTGCTGGTGAAGCGCCGTGGCGTCGGGATGTTCGTGGCGGTCGGCGCCCGCGAGAGCCTGCGCGCCGAGCGCCGCGCCGCATTCGCCGACCGCTACCTCGACCCGCTGCTCGCCGAAGCACGCACCCTCGGCCTCGACGCCGACGACCTGGTGCGCCTCCTTCGCGAGGGCACCCACGCCACCGTCCCGGAAGGAGATGCCCGATGACCGCCGTCATCGAGGTGAACGACCTCACCAAGCGCTACCACAACACCCTCGCTCTCGACGGGGTGAGCCTCACTCTCGAGAAGAACCGCATCTACGGGCTGCTCGGGCGCAACGGCGCCGGCAAGACGACTCTCATGTCGATCCTCACGGCACAGAACATCGCGACGAGCGGCGACGTGCGCGTCTTCGGGGAGAACCCCTACGAGAACGAACGGGTGCTCTCCCGCCTGTGCTTCGTGCGCGAAAGCCAGAAATACCCCGACGATGCGACGCCGACGCACGCCTTCCGTATCGCACGCTTGTTCTTCCAGAACTGGGACCAGGATCTCGCCGACCGACTCGTGGGCGAGTTCCGTCTGCCCCTCAAGACGCGCATCAAGAAGCTGTCACGCGGACAGTTGTCTGCCGTCGGCGTCATCATCGGCCTCGCGTCCCGCGCGGAGATCACGTTCTTCGACGAGCCGTACCTCGGCCTGGATGCCGTCGCCCGCCAGATCTTCTACGACCGGCTCCTCGAGGACTATGCAGAGCACCCGCGCACGATCATCCTGTCCAGCCACCTGATCGACGAGGTCGCGAACCTCCTCGAGCACGTCATCGCGGTCGACGACGGCCGCCTGCTGCTCGACGAGGCGACGGACGATCTCCGCGGGCGGGCGACCACCATCGTCGGCGATGCCGAGGCCGTCGACGCGGTCACGGCGGGCCTCGAGGTCATCCACCGAGAGAGCCTCGGACGCGTGGCAAGCGCCACCGTGTTCGGCACCCTCGACGACGCCGCCCGCCGCCGGATCGCGGACACCGGTCTCGACCTCTCTCCCGTCTCGCTGCAGCAGCTCATCGTGCGCCTCACGATGCACACCGCCCCGACCTCGAAGGAGCTCGTCTCATGAACCGCACGCTCGCCGTCGCCCGCATGCAGCTGGTCAACAAGCAGACGTTCGTCTGGGTGCCGCTCATCATCACCGCCGTGGCGTTCGTCATCAGCTGGCTGATCGCCGCGATCATCACCAACGCGATCGGGGCCGCCCCCGCGATGGGCTCGTCGTTCAACGGCGCCGGCCAGGCGCCCCTGTGGTACTTTCTCGCGATCGGCATCCAGTCGCTGACCCTCACCTTCCCGTTCTCGCAGGCGATGAGCGTGAGCCGGCGGACGTTCTTCGTCGGCACGACCGCGATCGCCGCCGGTGCAGGGGCGGTACTCGCGACCGTCTACAGCCTGCTGCGCATCCCGGAGGCGTCGACGAACGGCTGGGGTGTCGGGTCGTACATGTTCAATCTGCCGGGCATCACAGACGCCACCTGGTACGAGGGGTGGGTGTTCTTCTTCGCCGTGACCGTGTCCTTCTTCCTGCTCGGGTTTTGGATCGCGACGATCTACAAGCGCTTCGGCCCCACGATGGTCACGACCGTGCTGAGCGCGATCGGGCTGGTGCTGATCGGCGCCGTCGCCCTGATCACGTGGCAACGCTGGTGGGGCGACGTGGGCGCGTGGCTGGCAACACAGACCCCGCTCACCTTCGGGCTGTGGCTCCTGGTGCTGTGCGTCGTTCTCGCCGGGTCGAGCTATCTGACCCTGCGCCGCGCGACGCCCTAGTCCGACGGGCTGGTCGTCGCCTCCCCGTCGCCCGCGGCAGCCGCGGTGTGGTGGCGGATCACTTCGGCGACGACGAAGTTGAACCACTTCTCGGCGAACTCGGGATCGAGGTCGGCCTCCAGAGCGAGCCGACGCAGGCGGGCGATCTGCTGCTCCTCGCGAGCGGGGTCGGATGCCGGCATCCGATGCTCCGCCTTGAGCACCCCGACCTGCTGGGTGCAGCGGAAGCGTTCGGCGAGCATGAAGATCAGTGCCGCGTCGATGTTGTCGATGCTGGCACGCAGACGCTGCAGGTGAACGGCGGCGTCAGTCATGGGCTTCCTCTCGTCCTCGCCGACATTACCGCCTCTCCGGACGGCATCCGCTGACAGCCCTAGAGTGTGACCATGGCAGCAGCATCGAACGAGCCCCGCTCGCGTTCGCTCCGGCGCGGAACGAAGACCGCGGCGGATTCCGGCCGCGCGAAGCCGGCCGACAGCGCGGCGTCACCCGATGCTCATGTGCACCGCTCACACACGGGGCGCCCGGTGTGGACGACCCTGACCCGCCCCTTCGCCGTGGGCTTCTTCCTGACGCTGGGCGGGCTGGTGGCGATCCTTCTGGGCATGGCCGTCACGAGCCTGGTCACGGTGTGGATCTACGTCGCCTTCGCCCTGTTCGTCGCCCTCGGGCTCAACCCCGTCGTGCAGCGACTGCAGCGGCACGGAGTCGGCCGCGCGTGGGCGATCGTGATCGTCTACTTCGCCCTCGCGCTGCTGCTGGTCGCGGTTCTGTGGCTCATCGTGCCGACGGTGGTGCGCCAGATCGCCCAGTTCATCACGGACGTTCCCACCCTCGTGACGTCCTTCCAGCAGACCGACCTCTACCACTGGGCCCGCGATCAGTTCGGCGACCAGGTGCCCGCGATCGTCGCCGAGGTGCAGAAGTTCCTCACCGACCCGGGCCATCTCGCGGCGATCGGCGGAGGCGTGCTGCAGATCGGCATCTCCATCGGCACGACGATCTCCGGGATGATCATCATCATCGTGCTGAGCCTGTACTTCCTCGCCTCGCTGCCCGAGATCAAGCAGGCGTTCTACCGCCTGATGCCCGCGCGCAGTCGCTCACTGACCGCCGACCTGACCGAGCAGATCACCGAGTCCGTCGGTGGCTACCTGGGCGGCATGGTGGTGCTCGCCTTCTTCAACGCCGTGGTGAGCTTCATCCTCTACACGGTGCTGGGTCTGCCGTTCCCCGCCCTGATGGCCGTGGTCGCCTTCTGCCTCACGATCATCCCGCTCGTCGGTACGGTGCTGTTCTGGGGCATCGCCTCGGTGGTCGCCCTCTTCGCCAGCCCCCTGTCGGCGCTGATCTTCGCCGTCGCATATCTGGTCTACATGCAGCTCGAGGCATACGTGCTCACCCCGAAGGTGATGAACAAGGCCATCGCCGTGCCCGGCGCACTCGTGGTGATCGGCGCCCTCGTGGGCGGCACGCTCATGGGTCTGCTCGGCGCCCTCGTCGCGATTCCCGTGACCGCCTCCATCCTGCTGATCATCAAGAAGGTCTTCATCCCCAAGCAGGATGCTGCGACCTGAGCCCCATCGGCTTCCCGACCCGGCGGCCCTCGGCGGCGACCTCAGGATGCCGCGAGCAGGCAGGTGGGCGAGGGGGCGTCCACGCGGCGTCGGGCGCGCCCCGGCACCCCGGTGCGCTCATCCAGCGTGAGCGCGGCGATCTCGTCGGAGCGCTGACCCGCCACGAGGAGGGTGTCGCGCACGACGACGTGATGCCGCGGCCAGTCCACGCCCCGGCGACGACCCGCCACTGCCCGCTCGCATCGTGGGCCAGTGCGTAGAGCTCGTTCGACAGCTCGGTCACCACGAACAGATGCTCGGAGGGATGCCATCGACTGTGGCGCGGCCCGGTCTCCCGCGCAAGCGCGACGTCGTGCGAGCCCCGCGCCGGGTCACCCCGCCAGAACCGCACCAGATCGAGCCCGAGATCGGTCGTCGCGATCGTGTCGCGCGGGAGGAAGCGCACGTGGTGCGCGCGCGACAGTCGCGTCTGCTGCGACAGCGATGTGGCAGACGGCCTCGCCGGCTTCCAGCGCACCCCCGTGCGGAACGAACCTCTCGTCGCCGATGCGGCGATAGGCCTGCACCACACCGCGCCCCTCGAGTGCCGCGTAGACGACGGGAAGGGTCGGATGCCACGCGAGCCACGACGGCGAGTCGGCGCGCACCGCGACCTCCGTGCGCCGGGCGAGCTCTCCGCCGGCCGACACGTCATCGGCGTTGCCCGCCAGGAGCGTTCCGACGCCCTCCGCGCGGCCGCCCATATCGGCGGAGTATCCGCCGAGGAAGAAGCGCACCTCAGTCGACGAGATCGTGACGCACGATGACCGCGTCACGGGCGGGCCCCACGCCGATCACCGAGATGCGCGTGCCGCTCATCGCCTCGAGAGCCAGCACGTACTCCTGCGCCGGGACGGGCAGGTCCTCGAAGCTCCGTGCGCCGGAGATGTCGTCCTGCCAGCCCGGGAAGTACTCGAAGATCGGGGTCGCGTGGTGGAAGTCGCTCTGATTGACCGGGACCTCATCGAACCGCTCGCCGTCCACGTCGTATGCGACGCACACGGGGATCTGCTCGAGTCCGGTGAGGATGTCGAGCTTGGTGAGGACGAGGTCGGTGATGCCGTTGATGCGGGTCGCGTAGCGCGTGATCGGCGCGTCGTACCAGCCCACGCGGCGGGGCCGACCCGTCGTCGTGCCGAACTCGAAGCCGCGCTTGCGCAGCCACTCGCCCTTGTCGTCGAACAGCTCCGTCGGGAACGGGCCGGAGCCCACGCGTGTCGTGTAGGCCTTGACGATGCCGACGATGCGGTCGAGGCGGTTGGGGCCGACGCCCGAACCGGTCGAGGCGCCGCCGGCGGTGGCGGAGGAGGAGGTCACGAACGGGTACGTGCCGTGGTCCACGTCGAGCATCGTGGCCTGGCCGCCCTCGAAGACGACGACGTCACCGGCATCCAATGCCCGACTGAGCAGCAGCCCGGTGTCGCAGACCATGGGGCGCAGGCGCTCGACGTAGGAGAGCAGATCGTCGACGACCTCGTCGACGGTGATGGCACGGCGGTTGAAGACCTTGACCAGCAGGTGGTTCTTCTGATCGAGCGCACCCTCGACCTTCTGGCGCAGGATGTTCTCGTCGAAGAGGTCCTGAATGCGGATGCCGACGCGATTGATCTTGTCGGCGTAGGTCGGACCGATGCCGCGCCCGGTCGTACCGATCATGCGCTTGCCGAGGAAGCGCTCGGTGACCTTGTCGAGGGTGCGGTGATACTGCGTGATCACGTGTGCGTTGGCGCTGATCTTCAAGCGCGACGTGTCGAGGCCCCGGGCGTTGAGCGCCTCCAGCTCGGCGAACAGCACCTCGAGGTCGACGACGACGCCGTTGCCGATGACGGCGTTCACGCCGGGCGACAGGATGCCGGAGGGCAGCAGGTGCAGCGCGTACTTCTCATCGCCGATGACGACGGTGTGACCGGCGTTGTTGCCGCCGTTGAATTTGACGACCCAGTCGGTGCGCTCACCGAGAAGATCGGTGGCCTTGCCCTTGCCTTCGTCTCCCCACTGGACGCCGACGATCACGATGCCTGGCATGGACTGCTCCCCCGTTTTCGGCCTTCTGGCGCATATCGGACGGTTGCACCGGGAATGCCGGTACACCCCATCCTATCGAGCAGCCCGTGCTGCGCTCCGACGCTGCGCGGGCGGGGCGGGCGGGCGATCATCACGCCCGCCCCGCCGGGCGCATCCGTCAGACCTCGCGGCGGCGGCGGCGCGTCAGCAGCACGATGCCGACGATCACACCCGCGATACCGAAGCCGGACACCCCGAGCACGAGCGCGGAGCTGCCACCGGTCGCGGGCAACGGCTTGTCGAAGCGGTTGTCGACGCCGATCGCGATCGTCGTGTCGGCGCCGATGACCACGCTGGCCGGGTCGGCGGAGTGGCCGGCTGCAGCTCGAGGAAGAGGCGGACCTTGAACACCTCGCCGGGCTTCATGCGGTTGCCGTCCGACGGCCACGTGAACGTGACCGTGCGCCCGTCGGGGCTGAGACCCACCGTGACCTTGTCGGAGAGAAGACCGTCGGCCTGCTTCGTGAACACGGGCGCCGGCGTCGCCAGGTAGTTCAGCTGCGCCGGAAGCGTGTCGTGAGTTCCGAGACGGTGAGGAAGCCGGTGCCGGTGTTCTGGAACGTCAGGTCGAACGGCACGGGCAGAACGTAGTGGATGGATGCGTGGCTATGCGAATCCGGTGACCCCCGCGGCCGTGAGAGCCCGCACCCGCAGGTTGCACCGCCGCCCCTCAGTAGACTGAGGTTCCATGTCGAAGGTCCTTCAGTCCCTGCCCGTCGGCGAGCGCGTCGGCATCGCCTTCTCCGGAGGTCTCGATACCTCGGTCGCCGTCGCGTGGATGCGCGACAAGGGCGCCGTCCCGTACACCTACACCGGTGACCTGGGACAGTACGACGAAGACGACATCGATGCGATCCCCGGTCGCGCCCTGCAGTACGGCGCCGAGAAGTCGCGCCTCATCGACTGCAAGCCTCTGATGGTCGAGGAGGGTCTGGTGGCGCTGGCGTGCGGCGCGTTCCACATCCGCTCGGGCGGGCGCACCTACTTCAACACCACGCCGATCGGCCGCGCCGTCACCGGCACTCTGCTGGTGCGCGCGATGAAGGAAGATGGCGTCGACATCTGGGGCGACGGCTCGACGTACAAGGGCAACGACATCGAGCGCTTCTACCGCTACGGCCTGCTCGCCAATCCGGCGCTGCGCATCTACAAGCCCTGGCTGGATGCCGATTTCGTCACCGAGCTGGGTGGTCGAAAAGAGATGAGCGAGTGGCTCGTCGCCCACGAGTTCCCGTACCGCGACTCGGTCGAGAAGGCATACTCCACCGATGCCAACATCTGGGGTGCGACCCACGAGGCGAAGACCCTCGAGCACCTCGACGTCTCGCTCGAGATCGTCGACCCGATCATGGGCGTGCGCTTCTGGGACCCGTCCGTGGAGATCGCGACGGAGGACGTCTCGATCACGTTCGAGGCCGGACGACCGGTCGCGATCAACGGCGTCGAGTACACCGATGCGGTGGCGCTCGTGCGTGAGGCGAACACCATCGGCGGCCGTCACGGCCTGGGCATGAGCGACCAGATCGAGAACCGCATCATCGAGGCAAAGTCCCGCGGCATTTACGAGGCGCCGGGTATGGCGCTGCTGTTCATCGCCTACGAGCGCCTGGTCAACGGCATCCTGAACGAAGACACCCTGGCGACCTACCACGAGCAGGGTCGCCGTCTCGGACGCCTCATGTACGAGGGGCGCTGGTTGGAGCCGCAGTCGTTCATGCTGCGCGAGTCGATCCAGCGGTGGGTGGGCTCTGCCATCAGCGGCACCGTCACCCTGCGTCTTCGCCGCGGCGAGGACTACACGATCCTCGACACCGTGTCGAAGAACCTCTCGTATGCGCCGGAGAAGCTGTCGATGGAGCGCGTCGGCGACGCCGCGTTCGGCCCCACCGACCGCATCGGCCAGCTCACGATGCGCAACCTCGACATCGCCGACTCGCGCGCGCGTCTCGAGCAGTACGCGGGTCTGGGACTGATCGGCGGCGCGACCGCCGAACTGGTCGGCGAGCTCGCGTCGGGCGAATCGGCGGGGATCACCGGCCACGTGGCTCCGTTCGACGAAGCGCGCGAACAGCTCGCGGAGGCGGTCGACGAGGCATCCGAGTCGGCGTCGTTCGACTTCGGCGCCGACTGAGCCTGCGTTCCGACTGACATCTCGCGAAACTTGCACACCGATGTGCAAGTTAATACACTGACCGGGTGACCACCACCACCGCACCCCTTCGCCGCCCCCGAAAGGATGCCGCCGCCAACCGTGCCGGCATCCTGCAGGCGGCTGCGACCACCCTGGCGCTCGACCCGTCCGCCTCGATCGACCAGATCGCCCGCGCCGCCGGGTTGTCACGGCGCGCACTGTACGGACACTTCGACGACCGCCAGGCGCTGCTCACGGAGCTCATCGCCGCGGGCGCCCAGCGCTTCAATGCGATCGCCTCGTCGCTCCACGAGCCGCATCCCCCGCTCGCTCTCGCACGCTTGACGGCGGCCCTGTGGGCGGAGGCCGCCCACGTGCAGGTGGCCGCCGCGCTCGCGCTCGACGACACCCGCCTCGAGCAGACCGCCACCGCACTCGCACCCCTGCGACGCGCGCTCGTCGGTGTCGTCCGCGCCGGTCAGGACGACGGGACCCTCCGCGTCGACATGGCCGCCCCCACTCTCGCCCGTCTCATCGAAGAGACGGCGCGCGCCGCGGTCAGCCGCATCGACGCCTCGTCGCCGATCGCGACCTCGATCGCCGTCCGCGCCGTCCTGAGCATCGCCGGGCTCTCGTGGCGCGAGTCCGAGGCGCTGCTGAACGCCCACCCCGATGTGCTGGAGGCGAACTGATGCGCGTGCGTCTGGATGAGGTGCAGAAGGGGCGCCGCGGCGAGGCCTTGGGCACGACGAGTCTCACCTATCGCAGCGGCCGCGCCACCCTCGCGGTGGCCGAGACGGAGCAGCGCCCCACGGTGTTGGGCCTCATCGCGTCGGGGCGCATGCGCCCGGATGCCGGCACCGTCGCACTCGACGACGCCACCGATCGCCGCGCCCGCAACGCGCTGCGCCGTCGTGTCGCCCTGATCGATGCTCCCGACGTCAGCGAGCCGGCGCCGAACATCGCCGTCGCCGGAGTCGTCGCGGAAGAGCTCATGTTCGCGGGTCTCGCCTCCGATCCGCTGTCCGCGCGACGCTGGCTCGACGATCACAACCTCCGCTCCTTCGCGCGGCTGCCGATCGCCGACCTCGCGCCGTCGCATCGCCTGAGGATCCTCCTCGAGCTCGCGTCGGCGCGTCCCGGCGTCGACGGTCTCGTGCTTGTCTCGCCCGACCGCCACGGCGGTGACCCCGCGCAGTGGTGGGAGCTCGCCGAGGAGTTCGCCGAGCGCGGGTTCGCCGTCCTCGTGATCGCCGGCGAGGCGGCGGCCGCCGCCCTCGCCGACTCCTCGGCATCCCTCACGCAGCGTCCCTCCAGGGCCCGCGTCCTCAAGCCCAGCCGTGTGCGCCTGCGCACCACCGCACCCCTGGCCGGAGGCCACCGATGAAGATCCCTGCCATGATCGCTGCCGAGCTGCGGCGCCTGACGGCCACGCGAATGTCGGTCATCGCCCTCATCGCGCTCATGCTCGTCCCCGTGCTCTACGGCGGCCTGTACCTGTGGGCCAACCAGGACCCGTACGGGCATTTCTCCGAGGTTCCCGTCGCGCTGGTCGATCTCGACGAGGGGTCGGGGACCGGCGGCGATGCGGCGCAGTACGGCAGCCAGGTCTCACAGCAGCTGATCGACGGTCACGCGTTCGATTGGCGTGCCATGAGCGAGGCGGACGCCGCAACCGCCCTGCACGAGGGGACGGTCGACTTCATCGTCACGATCCCCTCGGACTTCTCCGCGGCCCTCGTCTCCTCCGGCGGCTCCGCACCGCGCCAGGCGACCATCGGCCTGCAGACCAACGACGCCAACAACTACCTCGCATCGACCATCGGCACCCAGGCCGTCGAGAAGATCCGCCGCTCGGTCGCCGAGCTCGTCGGCCAGGAGGCGGCTTCGCGCTTGTTGGGAGGGCTCGCCGACATCCGCGCCCAGCTCGTGCAGGCGTCCGACGGCGCCACGACCCTCGCAGACGGGGCCGCCCAGGTCGCCGGAGGCAGCACGACACTGGCGCAGGGCACCGCCGCACTGGCGCAGGGCGCGGGAACGCTCACCGACGGCGCCAGCCAGGTCGCCGCGGGCGCCGCGCAGGTCGCCGACGGCGCCCGTCGCGTCTCGGCGGGGACGGCGACGCTCGACGGGTACGCCGATCGCGCGGCATCCGCGGGGCAGCAGGTGGTCGCCGCCCTCCCGCAAGCTCGCGCCGACATCGCGACGCTGCTGGCCGACCGCGGCGTCGACCAGGCCACGATCGACCAGGTGCTCGCCGCGCTGGATCCCATCGGCGACGCCGCGGTGACCGGCAACAACCGTCTTCAGGCGGCGGTGTCACAGGTCGATCAGCTGGCGTCCGGGGCAGCGCAGGTCGCCTCCGGCGCCGCGCAGGTCTCCGCCGGGGCGACGCAGGTCGCGGGCGGCGCCGGCTCGCTCCGCGACGGCGCCGACCAGGCCGCGGCCGGCGCGGCGACCCTCGCGTCCGGTGCCGGCCAGGTCGCCGGCGGCGCGTCGCAGCTGCGCGACGGTCTGGCTTCGGGGGTGCAGGCGATTCCCGACACGGATGCCGCGACCCGCGGCGCCCAGGCGAAGACCATCGCCGATCCGGTCGCGGTGAGTTCGAGTGCGCAGACCTCCGCGGGCGATTACGGTGCCGGGCTCGCGCCGTTCTTCGCCGCACTCGCCGGCTGGATCGGCATCTACGCCCTCTTCCTCATCGTCAAGCCGATCTCGCGCCGAGCGGTCACGGCGCTGCGCTCACCGGTCCGAGTCACCATCGCGGGCTGGCTCACCCCGGCTCTCCTGGGCAGCGTCGGCATGGTCGCGCTGTTCGGCGTGCTGTCGTTCGCCCTCGGCTTCCGGTTCGCGAACCCACTCGGCACTCTCGGCATCCTGATGCTCGCCTCCTTCACCTACGCGGCGATCATCCTGGCGCTGAACGTCTGGCTGGGCTCGGTGGGCCAGTTCGTCGGTCTCGTGCTGATGGTGCTGCAGCTCGTGACGGCGGGAGGCACCTTCCCCTGGCAGACGCTGCCGGCACCGCTGGCGGCACTGCACCACGTGCTGCCGATGGGCTACGTGGTCGACGCGATGCGCCAGCTGATGTACGGCGGTGACCTCGCCCGTGTGGGCACGGACATCGGCGTGCTGCTGCTGTGGCTCGGCGGGG